>NZ_CP117709.1:0-1200000 GCF_028622875.1 Streptomyces sp. MMBL 11-1
TCGTGGCCTGGTGATGTCGATCTCGCCGACGCAGCGCATGCCGTACCGGTCGAGGTAGGCCTCGATGGCCCTCGCGCGCCTCGTCCCCGGCCCTCGGTCTTCGCCAGCTCGTCCAGGAAGGTGGCGTCCTCGAGGTGCCCGGCGTCCCGCAGGAACGCCAGCACCTCCGGCAGCGGGCGGATCACGTCCGCGAGCGTCGAGAAGCGCCAGCCCCATCTCCGACGTGATGTTGCCGGGGGCGGACAGTGTCAGCGTGTCCGCGGCGTTCTTCTCGCCCAGCCACTCCCACAGCCTGTCGTTGAGCCACCATGTGGCGTCCATCCCGCCATGATCGCCTGCATGCTCAGCGGAGTCGGCAAGTACCCGCTTGTGCTCCTCGAACGCCTCCAGCAGGAAGTCGAACAGTGCCGGACCCTTCTTCGTCCGGATGTCACGTTCCAGAGCGGCGATGGACGTCCGGCTGTACTCGATCAGTTCCGTGACAACGGCCGGATCGGTGTCGATCGGGGCGGGCGCACCCGTGGGCGGCGGGCCGCCGGGAGCCGCGTCCGGGAGCAAGGGAACGAAGCCCTCGCGTTCGAGGACGGTCTCCAGCGCGTCCCTGACCAGCGGATCACCCTTCCCCATGGCCTCCAGGAGAGCATCACGGCCGGCAGGCGATGCCAGTCGCCGGGTGACATCGACGAACAGCCGCCCACCCGCCTCGTGCATCGGCACCATGGCCGTCAGCTGCCACATGGAGAACCCGAGGGGCTTCATGGGGTCGGTCATCATCTGCTGGTGGCCGACAGAGACGTAGACGTGGTTCCCCCCGTCCTTGCCCTCTTCGCCGTTGTCGATGACGGGGAGGGGGAAGAGGGTGGTGACCGGCCGGCTCTGGACGATCCGGAAACCATCATCGACCAGGCACCATTCGATGTCCTGCGGGCGGCCGAAGTACGCTTCGATCCGGCGGCCGAGCCCCACGAGGCTGACGGCCTGCTCGTCCGTCAGCGCCGGCCGCTCCCGCTGCCGCGCGTCGACCGCCACGTCACACGTACCGCCGGCGGGCAACGGCGTGAACGGCGCGCTCCTTGACGGCGATGGCTCTCGTGACGACTTCGCCGTCCCGGACCGTGAAGACGTCGGGGTTCACCAGACCGGAGACCAGTGCCTCGCCGAGGCCGAAACCGGCTTCCACGGTGGCGACCTTCCGGTTGCCGGTGACGGGGTCGGCCGTGAACAGGACGCCGGACGCCTGCGGGAAGACCATCCGCTGAACGACCACGGCCATGTGGACCGTACGGTGGTCGATACCGTTCCGCTGTCGGTAGATCACGGCCCGCTCGGTGAACATCGAAGCCCAGCACCGGCTGATGTGCTGGAGGACCGCGGCCGCCCCCAGGACGTTCAGATACGTGTCCTGCTGGCCGGCGAAAGAGGCCGTGGGCAGGTCCTCCGCCGTCGCACTGGACCGGACGGCGTACGCGGCGTGCTCGCCATACCGGGCGAGCGCACCGGTGACCGTCTCCGCGAGGTCGCCCGGAACGGCGAGATCCTCGATGATGCCGCGCATCTGTGCGCTGAGCGTGCGAATCGCCTCCCGGTCGTCCGGGCTCAGGCGTGCCAGCTCATCGAGCCGACCGCCGATCGACGGGACCTTTGTCATGGCCCGCCGGAAGGCGTCCGTCGTCACGCAGAAACCCTCCGGCACACGCACGCCCTCGAGCCGCGACAGTCCGCCCAGGTGCGCGCCCTTGCCGCCGACGGCCGCGACGCACCTCTCGTCGACCTCTTTGAGATCCAGCACGTACGAGGCCGTCACCGCGACACCCCCGGGGCGGTCGTGTTCCGTCGCACCGCGGCGGCCGGCCCGGTCTCCGCCGCCCCGCCCTCTGCCGAACCCCTTGTCGGGCACGTACTCATTCCTGGTTCTCTTCCCTCTGACGTCATGGCCCGGTGGACACTCCCGGCCGACCGGCGCACGTCGTGCCCCGTTCCGCAGGCGGGGGCACCGACCCGAGGATTCTGCGCCGTCACCCGGGGCTTGCCGCAAGCCCCCCGGTAAGCTATAAGTTGAGAGTGGCAAGGAGAGGGTCTCTCCTTGCCTTTGTTCTGCCCTTCTGTGTTTTTGTGTTTTTGCGTTTCTGCCTTCTTTTTTGTCTTGCTGCGGCTTCCCCGGGGCGCTGTCATTCCTCCGCGTCGCGGACCAGCAAAGCGATCTGTACCCGGTGTTCTGGACCGCCGGAATGGAGAACAGACCGCCGGTGCGCGCCTTGACCGTCACAACACTGACGTGCAGCCTCCGGGCAATCTCCGCGTTCCCCAGTCCGTCCGCGCTGGCCCGAGGCGGTCTCGCGCTCGCGTTCGGTTCAGAGGCGACAGCCGTTCCCACGCGGCCCCACGGAACGATTCCCGCGCATGGGAGGACTGCGGCCCAGTGGCTGCGGCGATCACCCGTGCCGCGGCGGCCGGGGACAGCACGGGGCTCCCGCCCGCCACGGCCCGCACGGCACCGAGAAACCGCAGCGGCAGGGTATGTCCTTGAGGACGAACCCCAACGCTCCGGCCCGCAGGACGCCGGGCACCAAGCCGTCGGAGCCGAACGTCGCCAGCATGAGCACCCGGGGCGGCACCAGCCGGGCCAGGAACTCCCCGGGTCACGCCGAATCCGCCGACGCCGCCGAGGCCGCCGAGGCCAGGCATCCGTACGCCCATCAGCACAACGCCCGGCCACTGCTCGCCCGCCCCGATGACCACGGCGTTCCCGTCAGCCCCCCTCCGCGACGACAGTCCACAGTCAGACCCGGTCCGCCTTCGCCGTCGATACGAGCCGCAGCACCATCCGCACCAGTTGACCGCCGACGACGATGACGACACGCACCGGCTCCCGCTCACTGTCCACGCGTGCTCTCAGCTCGCGGGCGGGGTCCGGCCAGGGCAGCCGCACACTGAGGACGTAGCCGCTGTCGGACGCGAGGTAATGACGGAGCGCTCCGCCGGCCAGCCCGACCCGTTCGATCAGGCCGAGAAGTCCGAACCCCAAGGCCACTGGCCGACGGCCGGTGGCCGGTGGCCGGTGGCCGGCGGCAGGTGGCCGGCGGCAGGTGCGTGGTACTCGTGGTGGCCGGGGCATCGCGGACATCGACGCCAAGCCACTCACCCGCCGCTCCTCCGAGAGCGACACGGACGGGGGCACCCGGGGCATGTCCGGCAGCGCCGGCCAGCCCTGGACCACCCGGCAGCAGATTCACCCCACAACACCGGCCGGCGCTCCCCTGCGGAACGTCCAGAGCGTCGAACGAACAGCAGATCATGAACGCACCTGCCAACGCCGCCGCAACAGCGCGGGGTGCGGGTCCGACCCGAGGGAACGTGACCCCGCCGGGAACACTCCGGCGATCTCTCTCGTTCGACCTCCGGCCCACTACCGGCGAAACGTGAATCCGAGGAACTGCCTTGCCCAACGCTTCCACTGCCGACCCTGCACACGCGCTCCCGTCACCAGCCGACCAGGCACGGCGCCTGATCGAGCTCGGAGTGCACGAGATCGCGGGGATCCCCGCCGAGGACATCCACGCGTTCGCCGAAACAGCCGACCCGGGCCGCGACATACTGCTCGCCGTCCATCCCGACCACGCCCCCGCCTCCACCCTCGCACCACTACTGCTACGCGACGGCAAGCCCGGCTTCGTCGTCGTCGACATGCCCGACGTCGACCAGTTCACCCCCAACACGGCCGAACTCCCCGACACACCGCTCTACTTCATCACCGGACCCGACCGCGGCGACCACATGTCCAACTGGAGCCCGGAGGAAGCGTTGCCCGCCTTCACCCAACAGGGCCGCACCCCCCTGGTACTCACCGAGGGCATCCACTGGGTCCTGCAGCAACCGGCGGTACTCCAGCGGAACCTCTGCTTCATGACCATCGGGTCCCGGCTACGCAAAGCGAACGGCACCCTGGACGCGCGCACCCCGGCCATCTGGATCAGCAACGGCACCGGGCGAGACAGCCGGGAACGGCGCAACGCACCCAAGATCGGCTGGTGCTGGTGGGGCAACCGCCACACCTGGCTGGGATTCGCCTCCGCCACAAGCCGCGAACGTCAATAACACCCCCGCCCCCCCCACCCCCAGTTCCCCTCCAGCACCACAAAACACCACACCCACCAGAACCCGCCCCCGACAACCAGACACAGAACACACGGCACAGGGCACAGGGCACACGGCACACGGCACACGGCACACGGCACACACGAAACACCACACCACCACACAACCGAACATTCACCCCCACGACACCAGCCAACCCCACCGTCGACGACGGGCCCTTCGCCGCGAGGAGCCAGGAGGAAGAATGCGTTCATGGCCGCTCCCACCGTTGCCGCATACATCTCACCAGCCTGGGCGCCGGGCCCGCAAGGAGTGCGAGGGCGCCCTCGACTCCCCCGGGGACGGACTGCCGCTGACCGGGACACACCCGGACTACGTGCTCACCGATCTGCAGCCCACGGGCTCGAACCGCAGGTCACCGCGACGGCCTGGCTGCCCGACGGCCGACTCGCCGTGACCGCCTCGGCGGCACCGACCACACGACCGGCGAGGTCCACCTCCTCGACAACGTCCAGGGCGACACCGGTCCCGGTGAGGTGACCGCCAAGATGGTGACCGAAGGGCTCAAGGAGCCGATGGACATCAAGGCCGTCGACGGCAAGTTGTACGTGTCCCAGAAGCACGAACTCACCGAGCTCACCGACATCGCCGGGTCTGCGTACACCCAACGGCATCGGCTGGGGTCCGGAGGGCGACATGGTCGTCCTCGACAACCAGGGCGGCTGGCTGCCCTCCTCGAAGCTGGTCCACATCACGCAGGACCGCTTCTTCAGCCACTCCACCAACCCCTCGGGCCCGTTCGACGCGAAGCCGGTGACCAGGCCGGTGCTGTGGCTGCCACAGAACGAGATAGCCAACTCCCCCAGCAATCCGCTGCAGTTGGAAGAAAGCCGGTTCGCCGGGCAGATGCTGTTCGGTGATGTCACCTATGGGGGCACCCAGCGCGCCTACCTGGAGAAGGTCGACGACGAGTGCCAGGGGGCAGTCTTCCGCTTCACCCAGGGCCTGGAGGCGGGCGTCAACCGGATCAGCGCGGGCCCGGACGGCGCCATCTGCGCCAGCGGCCTCGGCGCGGGCGGCAACTGGGGCCAGGAGGGCAAACTGACCGGGGGCGCGGGCTTTGACACCGAGCACGCGGGCTACTCGGGTGGCGGCTTCGTCGACAACTTCGGCCAGCAGGGCGCGTCCGTCGCCTTCGACGTGGAGACCGCGAAGGCGGGCAAACACGACGTGGGCCTGTGCCACTCCAATGGGCCCGGCTCCGGGCACCAGTATGGTGAGCGTCCACGGCAACAGCGAGAAGGTCCGGCAGATCAAGCTGCTCTCCACCACTGACTGGAAGACTTGGTCGACGAGCACCCGCGTCCAGCTCTTCGACAGCACCAACCAGGCGGCCTGGCAGCATCCGGACGGCCGTGCGCCCGCATGGCCGGTGAGCGGTGGGGAGATGGAGGTCGCCAGCGGGGGCCTGCGCACCAGGCAGGGCTTCCAGGTGTTCCGTGCGCACGTCGGGTTCCGGCTGCCGAACCTCCCGCCGGACGTGACCGGCCAGGACCGCGCCAACAGCGGTGTGTACCTGCAGAAGCGTTACGAGGTGCAGCCCTCGACTCGTACGGGTGACACCACGCTCGCCGACAACGAGGCCGGGCGATCTACACCGAGAAGGCCCCGGACGTGAACGCCGCGACGGCCCCGGAGACCCGGCAGACGTACGACATCACCTTCCGCGCCGCCCGCTCCGACGCCTCGGGCGCGAAAACGGAGGACGCCCGGGTCGCCGTCCGTCGTATGGAACGGCGTCACCGTCCACGACGACGTGGCCGTCGACGGCACGACCGGGCGGTGGAGCGGCCGAGGGTCCGACGGCCTGAGCGATCAGGCTCCAGGACCACGGAAGCAAGGTCCGTTACCGCAGCGTGTGGATCGCGCCGCTCACCTGGAAGGCTGATGAAGATCTTGGGTTCGAGCCGGGCTCGATGTCCTGGTTCCGGGGTGGCAGCGGCCGGCTGTCACCCCGGTGCCGTCGGCACCGGCGCTCCAGCCGCGCGCCGCACCGGTCCTGGCCCTGGCTCCGGGGGCCCTGCCCGATGGGGCCGGACCACCGCTATCGTGCTCCCGTGACCGGCACCGTGCAGCGTCCGCTGCTGTTCCTCGACGTCGACGGCCCGCTCATCCCCTTCGGCACGACGTCCCGCCCCCACCCGACCTACGGGACGGACCCCGGGACTCCGGGGGCCGGCGCGAATCCACTCCTCACCAGGATCGATCCTCGGCACGGGCCCCGGCTCGCGGCGCTGCCCTGCGAGCTCGTCTGGGCGACGACGTGGGGGGAGGACGCGAACGCGTGGGTCGCGCCCCGCGTCCGCCTGCCGCCGTTGCCGGTCGTTTCCTGGCCGGAGCCCTCCGAGGCCGACGGCACGGCCGGAGTGGAGGACCAGGACGAGCGGGACGGGCTGCACTGGAAGACCCGTGCCCTGGTCGCACGGGCCGCCGGGCGTCCTTTCGTCTGGGTCGACGACGAGATCACCGACACCGACCGGGCCTGGGTCGCCGCCCATCACCCGGGCCCCGCCCTGCTCCACCGGGTCGACCCCCGGCAAGGCCTGGCGGACAGCGACTACACGGCTATCGACGCCTGGCTGCGGAACGAAGCGGACGACTCATAGGCGCGCCCCCGGCACGCCCACGGACTTCGCTTTCAGGCCGCGCTTCTCCGGCAGGAGACGACCACCAGGAACGGCCACAGCGCCTGGACGAACGTCACCACGCGCTCGGCGACGCCGGGCGCCCCCGCCCCCTGCAGCTCCGCCAGGAACCACAGAGCGCTCGCGCACATCAAAGCGCTCGCGGCGAGCGACACATCGAGCCTCAGCCCCCACGGCACCGGCCCCCTTCCCCGGACGGCGGCCAGCGGAGGCCACACCGCCAGCAGCACGAGGCCCACGGTGGACACGGCCCCGTGCCCCCACGCCCCGCCGCTGCTCGGGGCGGGCACCAGCGTCAGGGCCAGTGCGGACAGTCCGCCGCCTGCCAGGGCGACCCGTCCGGCGGGCGCCGCCGCCCGGAGCGCGTGCGCCGTCACCATGTAGGACGTCCCCAGCACCAGAAGCATCCCCGTCATCAGCCAATAGGCGGCGGCGCCGTAGGAGGCCAGCACGCTCAGCGTCTGCCTCGCGGGGTCGTACTCCGGCCCTTGACGCAGCTGCGCGATCATCCAGGCGCCGACCAGAAAGACGGGCGCGCATCCGGAGGAAACCAAGGCCCACCACGGAGCAGATCGCATCGAGTCAGCATAAATCCGAACATGTCGCCCGCTGTCGACATCCGTCCGCTGTCGGCCCGCCGAACCGAGTGCCGCGGGGCGGAAGACACCCGGCAGCAGTCGGGGGCGTCGGGCCGACAGCATGCGCAGGCGGGTGACGACGGCACCGATGGCGGCGGCCAGGGGTCTCGGGCGCCTCCCCGGCACGCCGAGAAGATTTCCAGAAGTTTTCGGGCGACGATGTCGAGAACCCGAGTCCGGCTCCGTCCCCGTAGTGAAAGCGGCCACAATGGGCCGCACCGCACCGAGGAGTAACACCATGGCCAAGTACCTGCTGCTCAAGCACTACCGCGGAGCCCCGGCCGCGGTCAATGACGTACCGATGGACCGGTGGACGCCCGAGGAGATCTCGGCGCACATGCGGTACATGCAGGATTTCGCGGACCGGCTGGAGAAGACCGGGGAGTTCGTCGACGGCTCGGCGCTCGCCCCCGAGGGCGCGTGGGTGCGGTACGACGGCGAGGGCCGCCCGCCGGTCACCGACGGGCCGTTCGCCGAGACCAAGGACCTCATCGCCGGCTGGATGATCATCGACGTCGACGGCTACGACCGCGCCGTCGAGCTGGCCGGGGAGCTGTCGGCCGCTCCGGGGGCGGGCGGAAAGCCCATCCACGAGTGGCTGGAGGTCCGGCCGTTCCTGTCCGCGCCGCCCACCGTCACGGAGTGACGCCACGATGAACGAGGCCCTTCTGCGGAGCCTCGCTCCGAGCGTTCTCGGAATCCTCGTCCGCCGCGGAGCAGACTTCGCGGCGGCCGAGGACGCCGTGCAGGACGCCCTGGTCGAAGCGGTCCGTGTATGGCCGGACGAGCAACCGCGGGACCCGAAGGGCTGGCTGGTCACCGTGGCCTGGCGGCGGTTCCTCGACGCGACCCGGGCGGAGGCCGCCCGGCGGCGGCGGGAGGGCCTCGTCGACGAGGAGCCGGCGCCCGGGCCCGTGCCGTCGGTGGACGACACGCTCCAGCTCTATTTCCTGTGCGCCCACCCGTCGCTGACACCGTCGTCCGCCGTCGCGCTCACGCTGCGCGCCGTCGGCGGGCTCACGACCCGCCAGATCGCCCGGGCCTATCTGGTGCCCGAGGCGACCATGGCGCAGCGCATCAGCCGGGCGAAGCGCACCGTCTCCGGTGTGCCGTTCGATCGGCCCGGCGATGTCGCCACCGTGCTGCGGGTCCTCTATCTGGTTTTCAACGAGGGCTATTCCGGCGACGTCGACCTCGCCGCCGAGGCGATCCGCCTCACCCGGCAGCTCGCGGCAGCGATCGACCACCCGGAGGTGGCGGGGCTGCTCGCCCTCATGCTGCTCCACCATGCCCGCCGCGCCACCCGGACCGCGCCCGACGGGAGCCTGGTGCCGCTCGCCGAGCAGGACCGGGGCCGCTGGGACACCGTGGCCATCGCCGAGGGCGTCGAGATCCTGCAGGCGGCCCTCGCCCGCGACCGGCTGGGCGAGTTCCAGGCCCAGGCCGCCGTCGCCGCGCTCCACGCCGACGCGCCGACCGCCGGTGAGACCGACTGGGTGCAGATCGTCGAATGGTACGACGAGCTCGCGGGCCTGACGGACAGCCCGGTCGTCCGGCTCAACCGGGCGGTGGCCGTCGGTGAGGCCGACGGGCCGCGTGCCGGGCTGGCCGCACTCGCCGAGCTGAGCGACACGTTGCCCCGTCACACGGCGGTGGCGGCGTATCTCCACGAGCGCGACGGCGACCTGCCGACGGCGGCTCGGCTGTACGCGGAAGCCGCCCACAAGGCTCCTACGCTCGCCGAGCGCGACCACCTGACGCGCCAGGCCGCCCGGCTCAACGCCCGTCTTCGGCGTTGATGGATCGAACACGCCGGCCGCGCCCGCCGTTGGACGCGCCCGGAAGTACACCTCCGAGCAGTCCGCGGTCGTCCCGTCGAAGGCCGACGGCTCCAGCGGGTGGAGCAAGCCGACGACCGTACGCGCCAACAGCACGCCCGTGTTCCCGAAGGGGGCTCACCGCGAAGAAGGACGTACCCAAAACGCGCGGTCCAAGGCCATATCACCCCGTCCGGGCACGACCGGCTCCGGCGACCGGGGCGACGTGCGCCGACCCGGGCCCGTCCGCGCCGCTGCCCCTCTCCCGTCGTCCGGTGAGAGGGGCAGCGGCAGTGGCAGTGGCAGAAGCCGTGCCGGTCGCGGGGCAGGTCAGGGGGCGGTGCCCCAGGCGAGGGTGGAGCCGGTGAAGACGCCGATCCTCGGGGCGTCGGCGAAGGCGGTGTTGGTGGAGCGGCTGTAGTCGTCGCTCTCCTGGAATGCCGACCAGTCGCTCTTGTTGAGACGCAGCTGGATCTCCCCGGTCGTGGCGCCCGCCGCGAGGCTACCGCTCCCGAAGCCGACCTCCAGGTAGTGGCCTGCGCCCGTGGCAGGCGCGCTCACCGGACGGACACCGTGCGTCACGTTGCCGCAGCCCAGTACCGCGTAGTCGCAGGCGGTGGCGAAGGTGCTCGCACCGCCGTCGGAGGTGAACCAGTAGCGGGCCGTCACCGTGGAGAGGTCGATCGCGGCCGAACCGGTGTTGACCAGGCGGAGGGACATCCGGATCTGATTGTCGGTCGGAGAGCCGTCGGTGTTGCGGTACTCGGCCTTGAGCGCTCCTGTTCCGGTGCCGCCACCCGCCTCGGTGGTGACCTGCGCGGCCGGGCTCCCCGCCGAGACGTTGCCTGCCGCGTCCTTGGCCCTGACCGAGTAGCTGTAGGCGGTCGAGGCACGCACGCCGGTGTCGGTATAGGTCGCCGTGGCCGCCGTCCCCACCCGGACGCCGTCACGGAGGACGTCATACCCCGTGACGCCGGTGTCGTCCGTGGACGCCGTCCAGGCGAGGGTGACGCTGCTGCTGGACTTGGCCGTCACCCGCAGGTTCGTGGGCACGGTCGGCGCCTGGGTGTCCTCCTCGCCTCCGCTGCCGCCGTCCAGCGGCGGGTGGGCGTTGCGAAGCAGTTCCTGGAACTGTGCGGAGAACCAGTGCCCGGCCACCGGGGAGTCCGGCAGGGCACCTGTGAGGTTGAAGCCGTTGCGGCCGTTGCCGGTGTACGTCGGGTCGCACATCCGGTCGAAGCCCTTGCCCTCGTCGTTGTCCCGGGGCTCGCTGCTGCCGTCGGACTCGCCCGGGGGCTTGGCCCAGACATAGGCGTCGATCCCCGGCTCGGGGGCGGTCGTGGGACGCTCGCCGATGCCGGCGCCGCTCTGGTTGCACCAGTTGCCGGCGTGGATGCGACGGTCGGTCCGGCTCCCGTCGACATAGGCGTCGGCGCTGGTCAGCGGCCCGGGCCCGGAGGGCCGGGAGGTCCCGCCCCAGCCGTTACGGGCGGTGTCGATGAGCATGCCGATGTCGGAGGCGAAGCCCTGGCGCACCAGTTCCGTGCGCAGAGCCTTGGCGAACGAGAGCTCGTCCACGTAGTAGTTCCAGTCCACCCAGCTCGACTGGCGCACCGTGGTCCCGTTCACGGAGTCGGTCACCGCGAAGTGCGGCTCCTGGAGCGCCGAGTAGTTGGCCGTGTTGACGATGAAGCCGTGCACGTCGGAGACGGTGGCGCCCTCCATCGTCGCGGCCTTCTTGAACTGCTGGGCCGCGGGGACGAAGTTGGAGTCCCAGCCGAGCCAGCCGTGGTGGGCGGCGTCGACGTAGTTGTAGACGTTGGGCACGGCGCCCAGGGTGTGCAGGGCGTATCCGATGCCCTTCTCGTAGTTGCCGTTGGCCTTCATCGTGGCGCACTCGGGCGTGGAGCCGGCGGTCCCTCCGGCGTTGGTGACGAGGTTGGGCAGCGAGTCCGGTTCGATGAGCGTGACAATGCGCAGGCTCGCGTAGGCCGGGTCGTCGAGGATGTCGGCGATGGGGTCGATGTAGTCGTTCTTGTAACGGCTCAGCTCGGTGGGGCCGAGTTCGCCGTTGGAGGCGAGTGCGGCGCAGTCCCGGCCGGGGAGGTTGTAGATGACGACCTGGAAGAGGTCGGCTCCCTGGCTCACGGCCGTGTCGAGGTGCGCGCGCAGGCCTCGCGCGCCGGGTGTGCCTTCGATCGCGGCGATGCGGTCCATCCAGACGAACGACGGCTCGTCCGCGATGACGTCGCCGCCGGGCTCGGCGGCGGCCTTGGCGGACCAGTCGGGATTCACGTACGGGGTGGCGCCTGTGTAGGGGTTGTCGACGCGGGCGGCGGCGGCTGACGCCTGTCCGGGTACGGCCACCGCGAGTGCGGCGCCCATCATCAGTGCGGACAGTGCGGCGGCCGCCCTCCTGCGGAGTGCGTGCGGGGTGGTGCCTCTGATTCTCATTGCGGCTCCGTGCTCCTCTCGTACGTCCGTCGGGGGTAACGACGGACGGGTTCGGGGGTCCGTGATGCTCGGGAGGTCAGGCATTCGCATGGGGAAGCATGTGCGTGGGAGCGCTCCCAAACTGGCGTGGCATTCGATGGCTGTCAAGCATTACGGCGCAATAACGTTGAACGGAGCGGCAGTTGGTGGGAGTTGGAGCGCTCCCACCAACGCCGGAACCGGCGGAACGAGCACATCACCGGTCGACTTCGCGTCGACGATTGGCCGACTACCGACTTGCGGAGCGCGCCAGAGCCACCGCGCGAGAAAACGTTGCGCCGCTGGTCTAGGCCAGGCCACGCCCGTCCCCCTATCCTCACCCGTAGCCGGTGCCACACCAACTCCCCCACCCAGGTTGCCTGCCGGCTCGTGCCCCCCACCCAACTCCGCTCGAGCAGCCGGGTGACCTCCCCCCTTCGCCGCCTCCAGGAGGCCACGGTGAGATTCCGCACCAGAAGCTCGGCGATCATCGGCACGCTCTGCCTCGTCACATCACTGGCGCTGGCCACGGCATCGGCCCACGAGCCGGCCGCCCCGGACCGGCCGGTGAGCGCTTCCCTGACCGAAGTGGCCAGGGCCCAGGGGCCGTCGGCCGGAGCGGCCGGACCCGATGACACGCTGTGGATCGCCGAACGCGCCGGTACCGTAAGGGTCCTGGACGATCAAGGCCTCGGCGCACCCGTGCTCGACATCTCCGACGAGACCACAACGGACGGCGAACGCGGCCTGCTGGGCGTCGCGTTCGACAAGGCCTTCGAGCACTTCTACATCTCGTTCACGGATCTCGAAGGCACCAGCACGGTGGACGAGTTCGCCGTGGAGGGCGGCCGGCTCCAGCCGGACACCCGGCGGACCGTTCTGACCCAGACGCAACCGTACGCGAACCACAACGGCGGGGACATCAAGTTCGGCCCCGACGGCTATCTGTACATCGCGTTCGGTGACGGCGGTGCGGGCGGCGACCCGCACGGCAACGGGCAGAAGCTCGACACCCTGCTCGGCAAGCTGTTGCGGATCGACCCGAGCGGAGGCGAGCCGTACGCGATCCCGGCGGACAATCCGTTCGTGGACGACGCGAACGCGAAGGACGAGATCTGGGCGTACGGGCTGCGCAATCCGTGGCGGTTCTCCTTCGACGCCGGCACGGGCGACCTGCTGATCGGCGATGTCGGCCAGAGCGACTGGGAGGAGATCGACTGGGCCCCGGCGGACAGCGAGGGCGGTGAGAACTACGGCTGGTCCTCCATGGAGGGCACCCACCCCTTCCGGGGCGGCACGGAGCCCGCGAACCACGTCCCGCCGGTCCACGAGTACGACCGTACGGGCCTCGGCTGCTCGGTGACCGGTGGATTCGTCTACCGCGGCGACGCGCTCGGGGACCTTCAGGGGAGCTATGTGTTCAGCGACTACTGCGACGGCACCCTGCGTACGCTCCAGATGCGGGACGGCGAGGTGACCGGCGTCGGCGACCTCGGAGTCAGCGGCGGCGAGGTGATCTCGTTCGTCGAGGGCGGTGACGGCGAGCTGTACGTCCTCGGCAGCGGCGGCGCCATCTCCCGCGTCGATCCCGCGTGAGCCGCTGAAACGCGCGAGAGGCCGGCTGTGCGGGCCCGCGCCGGGGGCCCGCCGATCACGGTGATCGGCGGGCCCGCGTCCCATGGTCCCGCCGTACGTGCCGGGGGCTCGGGTCCTGACGATGCGGCCGGCACCACCGGCTCACTGCCGCACGCTCGTCACCGCGGGCTCCGCCCGGGCGGGGCCGGGGAGTCCGCCTTCTCCGTGCCTTCACCGCGCTGATGGCCACGGCGGGCGTCCCGGTCGAAGATGCCCAGCAGCTCGCACGGCCCGCCCTCGGCGCCGATCGCGTGCGGGAGCATCGTGGGGAACTCCGCCGCCTGGTTCGTCTCGATCCGCAGGCGCCGGTTGCCCAGAAGCAGGACGGCGGTGCCGGACAGGACGACGAGCCACTCGCGGCCCGGATGCGCGCGCAGCCGGGCGGGGTTGTCGGGCGGCGGCTCGGTCATGCGCTGACGGATGACGGTCATGCCGGGTTCCGCCTTGATGGGCCACCGCATCTGACCGTGGGCCCCGTCGAGCGTCGGGTAAGAGACGACGTCGTCGGAGGCGGTCTCCACCAACTGGTCGAGGGAGGTGTCCAGGGCGCGGGCGAGCGTGACCAGCTGGTCCAGGGCCAGCCGACGCCGGCCGTTCTCGATGCGGCTGAGCGTGGACTGACTGACCTTCGCCCGGCCGGCCAGCTCCTCCAGGGACCAGCCCTGGGCCACGCGCAGGGCGCGGATGCGTTTGCGCACCAGGCTGTCCAGCTCACCGTCTTCTTGCGTCATACGCCTGAGCGTATGCCATCGGAGCATGGCCGTGATCGCGTCGGTCTCGGGGCTCGACGTCAACGTCACCCTGCCCGACCTGGCCGTCGCCTTCGACGCCACGCAGAGAACCGCCCTGTTGACTACCACGTCACCCCGGATGGACCCGGTCGGCCCGGCGGGTCGGGGACCGAGCGCCGATGGATCAGGTCGGGCGTCGCGAGGGAACGGGACCGAGTCCGGGCCAGCGGGCGACCATCCGCCGCCGCATGTCCGTGCAGAGCGTGCTCAGCCCGCTCGGACCGTCGCGGCCGGCAGTCATACTGCCGACGACACCGAGCCGGTGGACGAGGCGTTGCCGGGCGGTGACGGTGCCCCATTAGCAGTCACGGACCGGGACCCGGGCCAGGTGATCGGTGGCTCCGCGGTGGGCTCTCCGGACCAGGGCGTCGCCCCGGATCAGCCAGCCGGCGCAGAAGTCGGTGAGGTCGTCGTGGAGTTCCTCGCCGGTCTCGGAACGCCATGCCGTCCGGTAGGCGGCCTCCGCCCGTTCCAGCAGCGGGGCGGGCGCCGCGGTGACACACCAGCAGGTCGGGAAGCCGATGCGCAGGTAGGCGAGTTCCACCAGCCCGCTGCCCAGCGAGGCCTGTTCGAAGTCGATGAACCGGGTTCCGCCGGTGGTGTGCAGGTCGTT
Organism: Streptomyces sp. MMBL 11-1; assembly: GCF_028622875.1. Classification (NCBI taxonomy): domain Bacteria; kingdom Bacillati; phylum Actinomycetota; class Actinomycetes; order Kitasatosporales; family Streptomycetaceae; genus Streptomyces; species Streptomyces sp. MMBL 11-1. The sequence goes on from NZ_CP117709.1 coordinate 14,767, forward strand.
GCCGGGGCACGGGTCACCGTGGAGCAGGGCGTGCCCGGGCGCTCGGGCCAGCCGGTGCACGAGGTCGTCGAGCTCGCCGGGCACTCCGGGTGGGACAGGAGCGCCGAGCGCCTCGGCCAGCCGGAGGAAGGCGGCGGCGTCGGCGGCGTCCGGGCCCTGCCAGCGGGGCAGCGCTCCGGCGTGCTCGGGGCGGGCGACGGCATGCAGCCGGGCCAGTGCCGCCGCGTAGTCCACGATCCAGTCGCCGGAGGGGTGTTGGTGGTCCAGATGCTCCAGGACCAGCACCCGGTCGCCGGGGACGCTCCCCAGCAGCGCGGGCACCACGGCCGGGTCGGCTCCTGCGGCGAGCCGCAACGCGGCCAGTTCACGGGCGTACCGCTCCTCGGCGTCGGGACCGCCGACGATCTGCTTCACCACCACGGGCGCCCGGCCGTCTCCACCCGCCACACGCGTGAGCGCGGGCTGCTGCTCAGCCGCCGGGAGCGCCCCGGAGCGCCCAGCCCTGCCCGTAACCCGTCCCCCCAGGGCAGTCACGATCGCATGCGCTCATCCTCGCACGCGGGCCACGGCCTGATCCGTGGGATGCCCGGCCCCGGCCTCCGGGGCATGGAGCGACGCATGGCGTGGCCCGCGCCGGAAACCGATGCTGGAGTGAGCGGCCGGGGCCCCGGCCGAGCGAGACATTCCCGAAGTTCCAGGAACGGAGCGAAGAAACCATGACGCCGATCAACGCCCTCATCATCGATGCCTCGGACCCGGAACGGCTTGCCGCGTTCTGGTCCGAGCTGCTCGGCAGGCCGGTCGTGGGCCGTACCGGTCCCTACGTATGGCTGCGGCGCGAGCACGGCCTGGGACTGGGATTCCAGCGGACCGACGCGCCGAAGCGGTCCAAGAACCGGATGCACTTCGATATCTCGGCACCCGACCCGGCCGCGGAGCAGCAGCGAGTCGAGGCGCTCGGCGGGCGCCGGCTGGAGGGATACGCCGAGGGTGGCTTCCTGGTGATGGGCGACCCCGAGGGCAATGAGTTCTGCATCATCCCCGAGGGCCCTTTCGACCTCGACGAAGAAGGCCGCACGAACTATATGGGCTGACCCCCGCGCCGAACCGCCGCGGGCTCAGGCCCTCGTCCGGGCCGCCTCACGGTGCCGCGGGTCGCCCCGATGCCCTGATGCCCTGCCGCAGTCACCCCCGCCACTTTTCCGCCGCCGCATCGCGCCGTACGGTACGGGGTCGGCCCGCCCCCCAATCCCGTCGTCGGCCCCGCGTGGGGGCGGGGGCACGGCCGGCACGTACGGTACGGCAGGTGAACGAACCGCTCGAAGCCGTGACCGGCCCCCCTGCGGACGAGTGCGTCCGGGCCTCGACGACCCGCGTGTTCCTGGCGCTCGCCCCGCCCGACGACGCGAAGGAAGAGCTGGCGCGGGCGCTGCGCCCGGCCTACGACGCCTACCCCCGCATGCGGTGGAACCGTATCGAGGACTGGCACATCACCCTCGCGTTCCTCGGTGAGCTGCCGGTCGCCGCCGTCCCGCCCCTCATTCCTCCGCTCGCCGGGCTCGCGGCGCGGCGCCGGCCTCTGCGGCTGGCGCTGCACGGCGGCGGGCACTTCGACGAGCGGGTGCTGTGGACCGGGGTCACGGGGGACCTCGCAGGGCTGCATCACCTGGCCGCCGACGTACGCGCCCTCGTCAGGGAGTGCGGGGTCTCCTTCCCGGAGCGGCCGCTCCGGCCCCATCTGACCCTCGCCCGGTCCCGCCGGGGCGACCACGCGGCCACGGCGGAGGCCGCGGAAGGGCTCGCCGCGTTCGTCGGCCGGAGCTGGGAGGCCGGACGACTCCACCTGGTCGGCAGCAACTTCGGCCGAGGCCCGGGGCCGATCCACTACCGCGACATCGAGGCCTGGGACTTCCGCCACGGGGCGAGCGGGACCTGAACGGACCGGAGCTGCCTGCGGCCGTCGCGGGGAGCCCGCGTCGTCGGGGTGCAACGTGAGCAGACCCGGGTTGCCGTGGGCGGCCGGCCGCACGGTCAGTGCGCCGAGCGGCGTCGCCCGCGGGTGAAGTGCCGGAAACGGTCCCGTAGGTCGTCGGGACCGTTCGGTGGGAAGGGCAGCGACCGGCGTGCGCAGCGCTGTCCCCGAGCGCGGGAAGAGATCCGCATCGACAGCGGTCGTGCGGTGCGGGATCAAGCGAGTCGGGTGATGCCCGGCGTCACGCGGTTTCGCGCGGCGCGGGCCGGTCGTGCGCCAGCAGGAACTCGGTCGCCCGCGCGATGGCCTCGGCGGACGTGCCGTGGACGGCTTCCGACTCCTCCTCCCGCAGGTCCGCGCCCGTCGCGGTGTACCACCAGGCGTCGGCGCCCGGGTCGTGGTGAATGACGGCGTCGCCGCCCGCGTAGTGGAGCGGAATCGATTCGCTGGCGGACTTCTTGGGCACCGCATGGGGCCACTTGAGGCGGGCCGACTGGCGCTTGATGCCGCCCCAGGCCGCGCCGAGCTGTGCGTAGCTGGATCCACCGCGTCCGGCGACGGTGGCCGCGCTCTCGGCCAGCCGGTCGACGGACCGCTTGGTTTCGTAGAGGGACCGCAGCATTGCCAGCTGAACATCGGGAGCGGCCATGAGGGCCGCGTCGAAGGGCTTGCCGGCCGCGCGGTAGGCCAGCGCGCGTGTCGAGATCCGTTCCGCCAGTGACCGGGCCGCGTCGAGCACCTGCTTGTCCATGGCGAACGCGTCCTCGTCGCCGGGCTCGTTCCACGCGGGGTCCACCGGAGTCAGGACCGTGGCCCAGAAGTTCTCGTCGTTCTGGTCAGGGGTCGGAATCACCTTCATGCCATCCATGCGACAACTTTAGCTGTCGGCCAGCGGCACGGCAAGTATATTTGTCGCCTTGTGGCGATGACAGCTTCTCCTGTCATTCATGTCGCGAACGGACAGCGCGCTCGCCTGACCCGGGAAGGGACAGGAACCAGCAGCGCGCTCCACCAGCAGCCGGCCGACCGGTGGGAAGCCGACCTGGTCGCGGCGGCCGGGTCCACCCGCGAGGGACGGCTCGCCGACTTCAGCCGCCCCGCACCAGCGCGGAGCCGCTTCCGGCCGGGCACCTTGCCCCCGGCGGCTCAGTAGGCGTCGGCGGCCTTACCCAGGGCCGCGGTGAGGCGGCCCAGGACTTCCTGCAGCCCGAGAACCTCGTCCAGGGACAGGCCGGTGGCGCCCAGCACGCCACGGGGGACGGACAGCGCGCGGTCGCGCAGTCGCGCGCCCTCGTCGGTCAGGTCGATCAGAACGGAGCGTTCGTCCTCGCGGCTGCGCTCGCGCCGGACCAGCCCGGCCGTCTCCAGCCGCTTCAGCAGCGGCGAGAGGGTCCCGGACTCCAGATGGAGGCGCTCCCCGATGCCCTTGACCGGCTGGGCGCCGTGTTCCCAGAGGACCAGCATGACCAGGTACTGCGAGTAGGTGAGACCCAGGTCCTTGAGAGCCTGCCGGTAGAAGCCGCCGAACGCGCGCGACGCGGCGTGCAGCGAGAAGCAGACCTGGTGGTCCAGTCGCAGCAGCTCCGCGTCGGGGACGCCGGAGAGATCGGGCGAGCCGCCCGGAGCAGTGGTCATGGGTTCCAGCCTACCGTCGGCCACGCCATTAAGTTGTGCGCAACTTAGTTGTGTGCAATCTTTATCTCCGTCGCCGCGACCATCCCGGTCGGGGCTCCAGTGGAGGGTCACCCATGGACGCGTTGTACACCGCCGCCGCCACCGCCAACGGCCGCGAGGGCCGTGCCGTAAGCTCGGACGGTCAGATCGACCTCCCCCTCGCCATGCCCCCGGCCCTCGGCGGCAACGGCCGGGGCACCAACCCCGAGCAGCTGTTCGCCGCCGGCTACGCCGCCTGTTTCGCCAGCGCGATGGCCGCTGTCGGTCGCGAGTCGAAGATCGACACCAAGGACGCCTCCGTGACCGCCGAGGTCTCCATCGGCAAGGACGGCGACGGCTTCGGGCTCTCGGTGGTCATGCGCGTGGAGCTCCCGGACTCCCTCGCGGGCGAGGCCGGGCGGAAGCTGGTCGAGGCCACCCACGCCTACTGCCCGTATTCCAGGGCCACCCGGGGGAACATCGACGTCGAGCTGGTCATCGAGTAGTCGCCCCCCTCATCCGGCCGCCTCCCGGGCACGTCGCGCCCGGGAGGCCCTCCGCATCGGGGGCGTCACCCCTTCACGTGGCCCAGCACCGCGCTCACCGCGCGGTGCACGGCCTCGCGCGCCCCGTGGGTCAGGTCGAGCGTCTCGAAGCCGTGACGCCCCTCCGGTACGTCGATGACCTCGACGTTCGCTCCGCAGCGGGCTGCCTCGGCCAGGAACTCCTCAACGGTCGCGGCGATTTCGGCGCTCTCGCGTTCCGCCCGGACCAGCACGAAGGGAAGGCGACCGGCGTGGGAGACCGCCCGGACCGGGTGGAAGCGGGTGGCGTCCATTCCCCAGCTCGGCAGCGGCGCGAGGACCGGGTAGTTCGCGGCCACGCAGCGCAGCCACGCCGGCGGGTTCGTCAGCCAGTCCGCCGCCATCGGGCCTCCGCCCGAGAAGAACCACAGGGCGACCCGGTCCGCGTCCACCCGCGGATCGGCGCGCACCCTCTCCACCACGTCGGCCACGTCCGCGGCGGCCACCTCGTAGTCGGTGACGGCGCGCAGACGGTGGTCGAGCGTCACGCCCACGACGCCCTGCCCCGCGACGTGACGTGCGTATCCCGTGAGGGTCGGCCAGTCCCGGGGCGTGGGCCTGGCCTCGGCGGGCACCGGTCCGCCGTGCACGAACACCACGGCCGGGTGCGGGCCCGGACCGTCCGGCAGATAGAGGTCGGTGTTCCCGGCCCGTTCGCGGGGCCGTTCGGGCACATCGAGGAGGAACGGCCGCAGATGGGCGGGCGTACGGGTGGGGTCGGCGGCGGTGAGCCGGTGTCCCGCGCCGGCCGCGGCCTCGATCAGGGTCGCGGCCAGCTCGGCGGGGCAGGACAGCATCGGCCAGTGCCCCGTGGGCAGTTCGAAGAAGGGCACGTGGGCCTCGGCCAGGGCCCGGAGGGCGGGGTCGCCGACGTCCACCAGGATCTGGAGCATCGCGACGCCCGGCCCGTTGCCGGTGCAGAGCACCCCGGTCACGGGCACCTCGGCCACGGCTCCGGTGAGCCGCAGCGGCTGCAGGAGCGTTCCGAGCGGCTGCGGCGCCGCGAGAGCGGTGAGCCCGTCGAGCGCCGCCTCCGAGAGGCCCTCGGTGCTCCCCCAGCGGGACCACGCGTCCCGGGCCGGGGGCGGCAGCTCACCCCCGTACCCCCCTTCCCCGCCTCCGGCGGCGCGCTCCATCACTTCCTCGCGCAGGCGCTGGTCGGGCACGGCGGCCAGGGCGGGGACTCCGTCCCTGGGCATCCCGGCGTCCAGGTAGACGATCCGGGCGATCGCCCCGGCCCTCCGGTCGGCGGCGCCGAGCACCGGGTGGATGCCGTACTCGTGGCCGACGAGCACGATCTCCCTGCCGTCCTCCCCCGCCACCGCGTCGATCACCGCGAGCACGTCTGCGACATGGGTCTCCAGGTCGACGGCCGCGCCGGGATCCGCGGGGCGCCCGCCGAGCGCGGTGAGCGCCACCGTTCGCACCTCGGCGCCGTCCGCGGTCAGCCGAGCGGCGGTGTCCCGCCACACGTGCGGTCCGGTGAACGCCCCGGCCACCAGGATGAATACCGTCATGGTCCCTCCTCGTCAGGTGTCTTGCGCGCACCGGCCCGATCCCCCGGCAGCGCTCGCCGGTACCGTAGGAACTCCCCCTGGTGGAGGTTCAAGTGTTCTCGTCGCACGACGGTCTGTGCACCATCGGTGAACTGGCCGAGCACGCGGGCGTGAGCGTCAAGACCGTCCGTTTCTATTCGGACCGAGGGCTGCTTCCGGAGGCGTCCCGCAGCGCCGGCGGGCACCGCAGGTACGCCCCGGAGTCCGTGCAGCGGCTCGGCATGATCCGCTCTCTGCGCGGCCTCGACCTGTCGGTTCCCGAGGTGCGTCGCGTCCTCGACGAGCAGGACGCGCAAGATGGGCGGGACGACGGGGCCGCGGCGGGTGGCGCGCTGGAGAATGCCGTGGCCGGGCGGCTGCGCTCGCTGGGGTCCGAGCTGGCGGCGCTGCGCTGGCGGGAGGCCGCGCTCAGACTGGTGCAGGAGAGCCCGCCGGCCGAACGGCCGGGCCGGCTGCGGCTGGTCGGCGCGGTCGCCGCCCCGCCGAACACCGCCTCGCTGGCCCGATTCTGGCGGGCGTGGCTGCCGCCCCGCATGCCCGCCCGGTCCGTCACCGCCTTCCTGGAAGCGGCGGTGCCGCACCCGCCCGAGACCCCGCGGCCCACCCAGGTCCTCGCCTTCGCCCGGCTGCACGCCTACGTGACCCGTCCGTGCGACGGCGGGGGCCGCGGCTCCTGCCAGCCCCGGGCGCACGGCATCGCGGGGGCCCGTGCGTCGGCCGTGCTGTACGCGGGACTGGCCGAGGCGTACGACCTGGCGGGCGGGGAACTGCGCCGCGGCGCGGAGCCCTCCCCCGGCGAGGCGCTGGACGCGTTCGTGGACGTGTACGCGAGCACGTACGGCGCCCACGACACGCCCGCGTTCCGCCGCGTGCTGGCGGACCGGCTCGCGGCCGATCCGCGCATCGACCGGTACTGGGACCTGACGGCCGAGGTGATCAGCGCTCCCGGCGGCCCTCCCGAGCCGACGCCGGGCTCCGCGCACGACTGGCTTCTGGCTTCCCTGGAGGCGCAGTTGGTGGCGACGGACGGCCGCGGCGGTGCGCGGAGCGTGGCCACGGGTGAGCGGCCGGGGCCGGCCGCCGTCTCTCCCGGACGGGGCGTACCGGACGGGGCGGGGGCCGTTTCGTCCCGGTGAGCGGGACGGTCGCGCTTGACGACCGCCCGTGCGGGAACGCCCCCGGGGGTGGCCGCCGGTGACGGACCCCGCCGGGAGCACCGCGTACAGCCGGACGATGCCCTCGCGCTCACCGACACCGACAGGCTCGGGCGCGCCGTACACCGTCCACGGCCGACGCGCCCTCATATGCTTCGCCTTCTGCCAGTTCGCCCGCTTCAGGAGGTTCCGTGCCGGCCCGTGCCATGTACTGCTCCACGTGCGATTCCGATGAACAGCACCGTTCGCTCACCCCCGGCGAGAAGACCTGGCTCCGCAGCCGGACGGGCCGCCGGAGCGTCGACGAGTTCTTCATGTGCCAGGCGCCGGGGTGCCGCAATGTGCGCAGCGGTTTCAACAAGCACCCGTTCACCCCCGTGATCCGCGTCCCCCTGCCGGACTGAGGCGGCTCGGGAGGCGGCTCGGGGGCTTCTCCGTCCCGGCGACGGCGACCCTTGCCAGTATCCAGAATCCTGTTTACTGTTTGATGCGTGAACGACCTCGACGACCGCCTCCTCACGCGCAACGGCCTCGCCGCCCGGCAGCTGGCCGTCCTGCTCCTGCATCACGAGCCGGACACCCGTCTGCCCCGCGTGCGCGACTTCGCCCAGAAGCTGGACTGCGGGAACGGAACCGTCCAGGCGGCCCTCCAGCTGCTGGAGGAGGCCGGAGCGATCGCCACGACCGCGCGCGGCCACCTGGGGACCTTCCTGGTCCGCTCGGACCGCACCGTCCTGTGGCGGCTGTCCGGGCTGGGGACCCTGCTCGCGGCCATGCCGCTCCCCTACTCGCGCAGGTACGAGGGGCTGGCGACCGGGCTGCGCAGCGCCTTCGAGGAGGCGGGCGCGCCGTTCGCGATCACGTTCATGCGGGGCGCCGGAGCCCGCACCGCCGCCCTGCTGGAGGGCAAGGTCGACCTGGTGGTGCTGTCGCGCTTCGCGGCCGACCAGCTGATCGCCGAGCATCCGGTGGAGCTGGTGGCCGACCTCGGCCCCGCCACCTATGTCGGCGCGCACGGCATGCTCGTCCGGCGTGGTGCGGACCTGGCCGCACCGGGGCTCCGCGTGGCGATCGACCACGCCTCGGAGGATCTGCGCATGCTCGTGGAGCGGGTGTTCGCCGGCCGGGACGACATCGAGTGGCGGGAGGCCTCCTACATGCAACTGCACGACCTGTTCGCACGGAACGAGGTGGACGCGACCGTCTGGAACCTCGACGAGGCGCAGGACCGGCTCGGGCTCGGCGTCGACGTGGTGCCGCTCGGGGACGAGGTCACCCGGGAGCTGGCTCTGCGCAACTCCACCGCCGCGGTGATCGGCCGGACCGAGGGAGCGAAGTCGCTCGCCGCCGTCCGCGAGTCGCTCGACCTGTCCACGGTGACACGGCTGCAGAGTGAGGTACTGCGGGGAGAGCGCGTCCCCTCGTACTGACCCGCGGGCCCGGCCGCCGACACGAAGGTTCCGGAGCGCCGCGTACCCTGAAAATACAGAATCCTGGTTATTGTTGATTGAGGAGGACGTCATGGACGACCAGCTCGCGCTGCGGATCCAGCTGTTCCGCGAAGGCGGTCAGGTCACACCCGAGGTGGCCGATTTCGTCGCCGCCGAACTCGCCGCCCTGGAAGCCGAGGGGCACCTGATCACCGAGGCGACGGCCGCCATACTGACCAGCCATCTCATGATGGCCATCGGCCGCCTGCTGAACGGTGAGCCGATCGAGCAGTTCCTCACCGACGACCAGGTCGCCGCCGAACTGGCGGACCATCCGGAAGCGGTCGCCCGCGCGCGGGCTGTCGCCGCACGGGCCGAGCGCGAGCTGGGGGCCGCGCTCCCCGGATCCGAGATCAACTTCCTCGGCATGCACCTGGCCGTACTCGCCCGGCAGTCCCCGCCCGCCCCCGCGTCCTGACCGGTCGCCGCGCTCCTCCCCCCGTACGCCCACTCTCCCGTACGCCCCCTCCCCGTACACCCCGCGGGAACACGCAGAAAGCAGGACAGCCATGACGAAGATCCTCACCGGTGGAGTCGGCAAGGTCGAGGTCACCCAGGCCATCGGCAAGCTCGGCATCGACTCCCTCGATGTCGTTCCCTCCAGCGACATGGACGCCGCGATGAAGCTGCGGGCCGGCCAGGCCGACTACTACCTGGGCACCTGCCACACCGGCGCGGGCGCGTCGCTGGGGGTGCTCGTCGGTCTCCTCGGCAGCGCCTCCTGCCACACCTTCGGCCGGAGCGTCCCCACCGAGGACGCGATCGCCGCCCTGCTCGCCGACGGCAAGAAGGCCTTCGGTTTCTCGATGGACCAGATCGACGTCATCGCCCCGCTGATGGCCCGTGCCATCGCGGCCCGCGGCTGATCACAGCCGCCTTCTCATCGTCCCGGGCACCAAGGAGTGACTCGTGAGCACCACCCTCGCCGCCGGCGCGGAACTCGACTTCTCGCTGGCCCAGCAACTGACCGTGATAGCCCTCTGCGCGCTCACGGCGTTCATCGCGCACATGGCGCTGGCCGTCTTCAACGACGGTGTGCGCCCCTTCCTGCTGGACTTCATCCAGGGGCGCACCACCCGCAGCGCGACGACGGCTGTCTCGTTCGGGCTCTCCGCCGGGTTCATCTTCGGGCTCGGCGCGCCGATGGCCCTGTCCACCGGCGTGCTGAACCCGTGGCTGCTCTTCCTGCCCACGGACATCCTCGGAATGCTGTCACCGAAGAAGTGGCTGGCCCCGGTCCTCGGCGGCGCGTGGGGCGCGGTGGTGGTCTTCGGACTGAACGGCGCCAACAACATCGCCCATGATCTCCCGGTCGACTTCCTGACCGCGATGCAGCAGATGTCGACGCCGATCCTGTTCCTGTTCACGCTCTTCCCGGTGCTCGCCATCACCAAGCAGTTCGGCCGCAAGTGGGGCGGCATCGCGGGCGTCCTCGAACTGGCCCTGGTCGTCATGACGATGAAGCTGTGGCCCGACATGTTCGCCGGGGCGCTGGCCATGGCGGTGGGCGTGCTGATGCTCATCGGCCTCGCCGTCTCCAAGGACCTGCGGCAGCGCCGGGCCGACCGCGCGTCGGGCGTCGTGGAGGAGGTGACCGGGGACGACCCGATGGCGTCCCTCTTCAGCGCCAGCGCGGCTCGGCTGCGGAAGTACCTGCCGCTGTTCATGCTGCTGGGCGCGGGAGTGTGCGTCCTCGCCCAGATGCACGTGTTCGGCGGCGGCGAGGCGACCAGCTTCCTGATCGCGAAGGGGCAGTACGCGGAGGCGGCACAGGTCGACTTCTACCGGGTCTTCGGCTTCATCCCGCTGATCGCGACCACCGCCCTGGCGTCCGGCGCGTACGGCATCGCGGGCTTCACCCTGGTGTACCCGATCGGGTACCTCATGCCCAACCCGTTCCTCGCCGCCGTCGTCGGTGCGCTCGTGTTCGCCGTCGAGGTGCTGGCCCTCTCCTGGATCGGCAAGGTGCTCGGCAAACTGCCGAGCGTCCGGGACTCCTCGGAGCATCTGCGCAGCGCCATCGGGGACACCCTCCAGCTCGCGATCCTCTTCGGTTCGCTGATGGCCGCCAACGCCATGGGCGGCGGGCTCGGCATCCTCGTCGTCGGCGGGCTCTACCTGCTGAACGAGTCGATGGGCCGGCCCGTCGTGAGGATGGCCGCGGCCCCGGCGGCCGTGATCATCGGTGGCGTCCTCCTCAACATCCTGTACTGGCTCGACCTGTTCACCCCGGTCACGGGCTGAGGTCCGACCGGATCCGGCCGTGCCGTACACGCGGAAGGCCGCGCCGTACCTGGAGCAGGAGGCCCCACGATGAACCACCCCGCACCGCACACCCTGCACACCGTCACCGGAGAACTCCGGGCCGCTTCGGTACGCGGCCCCGCCCTCGCCCACGAACACCTCGTCCTCGACCTGGACCGCGTGGGCGACGGCGCGGCCGTCCTCGCACCGGAACGCCACGCGGCGGCCGTGGCCGCCGAACTCGCCACGCTGCGCGAGAAGTACGGCCTGGCCCTGCTCGTCGAGCTGACCTGCCGGGGCATGGGACGCGACATCCGCGCGCTGTCCCGCATCGCCCGGGAGACCGGCGTCGCCGTCGTGGCCGCGACCGGCTGGTACTACGAGCCGTTCCACACGCCGGAGATCGACGCCCTCGACGTTGCGGCGCTCGCCGGCGTCCTCGTCCGGGAGATCGAGGACGGCATCGACGGGAGCGGCGTCAAGCCCGGCGTCCTCGGGGAGATCGGCAGCCACGGCGACGTACCCACCGCCGCCGAGGCCAAGGTGCTACGGGCCGGCGCACGCGCCGCGCTGGCCACCGGCCTCTCCGTCGCCACCCACGCCCAGCTCGGCCGGGGCGGCCTCGCCCAGTTGGAGCTGCTCACCGGTGAGGGCCTGCCCGCCCACCGCGTGAGCATCGGGCACCAGGACCTCCTGGACGACCCCTGCGTCCACCGGGAGCTGGCGGCGAGCGGTGCGTACGTCGCGTTCGACACCGTGGGCAAGGCCGCGTACCAGAGCGACGAGACCCGGCTGCGGCTGCTGCTCGCGCTGCTGGAGGCAGGCCACGCCGACCGGGCCCTGCTCAGCTGTGACATCTCCCGCCACGGCTATCTGCGCGACGAGGGCGGCCAGGGGTACGGGCACCTCTTCGCGAGCTTCCTGCCCCGGCTGCGGGCGGCCGGGGCCGACGACGACCTGATCGACCTGCTGACCCGCCGCAATCCGGTGCGCTTCCTGACCGGCGCGACCGTGGAGGAGAACTGACATGAGCCCCGCACCCCCGCCCGCGCTCCCCGTGACCTTTCCGCTGCCGACGGTGGCCCTGGAGGACGCCGCGGCCCGGCAGTTTCGGCTGCTGGAGGCCACCGCCGCGCACTTCGAGGGCGACCAGCTGTTCTGCGCCGACGCGGGAGTCGTCCCCGGCCTCGGCCGGCCCCGCACCACCGCCCGCGTCGAGGCGGTCCTCGCCGACTTCTTCGGCGCCGAGGACGCCGCCCTCGTACAGGGCGCGGGCACCGGGGCGATCCGGGCCGCGCTCAACGCCGTCGTCCGGGCGGACGACGACCTGCTCATCCACCGGGCCCCGGTCTACCGCACCACCGAGGTCACCTTCCGGGGCATCGGCGTACGCACCACGGAGGCGGACTTCAACGACCCGGCGGCGCTCGACACCGCTCTGGCGTCCGGGCGGTACCGGTGGGCGTACGTCCAGCACACCCGGCAGCGGCTGGCGGACTCCTACGATCCGGCCGAGGTCATCGCCGCCTGCCGGGCGGCCGGGGTCCGCACGATCGTGGACGACAACTACGCCGTCATGCGCACCCCCGCCGCCGGGGTGGAACTGGGCGCCGACGCCTCCTGCTTCTCGCTGTTCAAACTTCACGGGCCCGAGGGCGTCGGCCTGGTCGTGGGCGCCCGCGACCTGGTCGAGGGAGTCCGCCGCGACAACTACTCCGGCGGCGGGCAGGTCCAGGGCCACCAGGCGCTGGACGCGCTGCGCGCCCTCACCCACGTACCGCTCCTGTGGGCCGCGCAGTCCCGGGTGGGGACGGAGGTCGCCGAACGGCTCGCGGCCGGTGAGGTGGCCGGGGTGGCGGAGGTACGCGTCGCCAACGCCCAGGACCGCTGCCTGCTGATCCGGCTGGACCGGCCCGTCGCCGCCGAACTGCCGTCCGTCGCCGCACGGTTCGGCGCCGCGCCCTACCCCGTCGGCTCCAACTCGCGCTACGAGATCGCCCCGCTCTTCTACCGGATGTCCAGCTCCGCCCTGGACGACGCCCCGGAGCTGGCCGACTGGACCGTACGCGTCAACCCGATGCGGGCCGGCGCGGACCTCGTCATCGACATCCTGCGCCGCTCGCTCGCCGCGATGGCCGACCCGAAGGACCACTGACCGTGTTTCTCGACACCGTGCTCACCCGCAACCCCGAGCTCGTCGACGCCGCGGCCGCCCTGCACCGGCGGGGCGAGATCCCGCCCGACACGTATGTGATGGACCTCGACGCCGTCGAGTCCAACGCCGCCCTGCTGGCGGCCGAGGCCGAACACCTCGGCCTCGGCCTGTGGTTCGTCGTCAAACAGATCGGACGCAACCCGGAACTGATCCGGGCAATCGCCCGGCACATCCCCCGCTCCGCCGCCATCGATCCGGCCGAGGCCCGGACCCTGCACGCGGCCGGGGCGAGGCCGGGCAACCTCGGCCACCTCGTGCAGATTCCCCGGCGGCAACTGCCCGGCATGCTGGCGTGGCGGCCGGAGAACGTCACGGTCTTCGACCTGGCCAACGCCCGTGCCGTCTCGGACGCGGCCCGGGAGCTGGGCTTCGTCCAGGACGTCCTGATCCGGCTCGAAGGCGCCGGGGGCATCGTCTACCCGGGACAGGAGGGCGGGGTTCCGGTGGAGCGGCTGGACGCCTTCGCCGAGGCGGCCGAGGCGCTGCCGGGCATCCGGATCGCCGGTGTCACCGCCTTCCCGTGCGTGCTGTGCGACCCCGCGACGGGTCTGCCCACCGCGACGGCCACCTTCGACCTGGCGCTCAAGGCCCGTGACCTGCTGGCGGCGCGCGGGCACCGGGACCTGAGACTGAGCGCGCCCAGCGCCACCTCGATGGCGTCCCTCCCGCTGCTCGCCGAGCGCGGGGCCACGCACGGGGAGCCGGGCCACGCCCTCACCGGCACCACTCCGCTGCACGCCCTGGACCCGGCCCAGCCCGAGAAGCCCGCGTACGTGTACGTCAGCGAGGTCGCGCACACCCTCGACGACGGCCGGCCGGCCCTGTTCGGTGGCGGTTTCTACGCCCGCTCCCACATCCGCGGCGCCCTCCTGCCACGCACCGGCACACGTCTGGGCGTGCGGGACGCCCCGGCCGAGAACATCGACTACTACCGGCTGCTCGACGCGCCCCCGCCCGGCTCGGACGTCCGGCTGGGCGACACCGCGCTGCTCGCCTTCCGCACCCAGATCTTCGTCACCCGCTCGACCGTCGCCGTCGTCTCCGGACTCGCCTCCGGTCGTCCCCGGCTGAACGGGCTCTACGACGCCCACGGCCGAGCCCTGTAAGGAGCTGTTCCATGGCCAGGACCGTCATCGTCGTCATCGACGGATTCGGCGTCGGCGCCATGCCCGACGCGGGCGCCCTGCGCCCCGGCGACCTCGACGCCGACACCTGCGGGCACGTCCTCGACCACGCCCGTGCCGCGTTCGGCCGGCCGCTGCGGCTCCCGGTGCTCGGGGCGCTGGGCCTCGGTCTGGTGCACCCGCACCGTGATCTGGCGCGGAGCACCCGGCTGCCCGTGGCGGCGGGCCGGGCCGCCCTCGGCTACCCGGGCGCGGACACTTTCGCGGGCCACCAGACCATGATGGGCGCGGACTTCAGCCGGGTGACGGTGGCCCGGCTGGCCGACCATCTCGACGAGGTGGCCGAGGCGCTCACGGGGGCCGGGCACCGGGTGGAGCGGCTGGACGGGGAGCCGCTGCTGCTGGTCGACGGGGCGGTGCTGGTCCACGACAACCTGGAGGCCGACCCCGGGATCAACTGGAACGCCTCGGGGCGCCTGGAGGATCTGCCGTTCGACGGTCCGGGCGGGATTCTCGCGGTCGCCCGTACGGTGCGGGCGGTCGCCCCGGTCGCCCGGGTCATCGCGGTGGGCGGGCACGCGGACGGTCCGCTCGGCTCCTACGTACGGCGCGGGGACGGGGGCACCGTCGGTCTCGACACCCCGGCCACCGGCTTCTACCGCAACGGCGGCCTGGAGGTCCAGCACCTGGGCGCCCCGCTCGACCACACCCGTCAGCTCCCCGGTCTCGCGGCGCGGGCAGGCATCCCGGTCACCCTGGTGGGGAAGGCCGCCGACATCCTGGTGTGCGAACAGGCGGACCGGCGGCCGGCCGTGGGCACCGCCGACGTCCTGGCGCACACCCTGGACGCGGTGCGCGCCGGGGGCGACGCCCTGGTGGTCGCGAACGTCCAGGAGACGGATCTGGCAGGGCACCAGCAGGACAGCGGGCGCTACGGACAGGTGCTGGAGCAGGTGGACTCGGGGCTCGCCGGGCTCCTGGCGCTGCTCACAGGCCCCGGCGACCGGCTGATCGTCACCGGCGACCACGGCAACGACCCCTCGATCGGGCACGCGCACCACACCCGGGAGTATGTGCCGGTGCTGATCCACCGCCCCGACGGGGCCGGGGTGGAGCTGCTGCCGGACGCGCGGAGTCTCGCCGACGTGGGCGCGACCGCCGCCCGGTCGCTGGCGCTGTCCCCCCGGGACCTGGCGGCGGGAGAGCCGATCGGCACGGACGGGGAGGCGCGGGCCGCCGCACTCGGGAGGTAATCGCCGGGCACGAAGAATCCCCGGGCCGTCATTGCGGTCCGGGGATTGCCTCGCGTATATTGAATTCTTCTGCGCTCATGCAGAAAGGCCCCACTCGGAGGCCTTATGAGAACGAATATATCTGGCGGGGAGCCGTTTTGTCAAACCGGGAAAGCGACGAATTGCGGGAAGAGCAGGAATTCATCGACCGGCTCCATGCCCGGGTCGACGCCCTGCGCGGGGTGGCCGCCGACGGCGTCGAGCACGCGCTGACACCGGTCGGTACGGGCCAGCAGGCGCGGCTGGAGCGCGACATCCTCGTCGCGGAGCGCTCCGGTCTGCTCGCCGCGCTCAACGCGGTGGACGGTTCACTGTGTTTCGGTCGCATCGACCGCTCCGATGGGCTCGCGCACCATATCGGCCGTATCGGGATCCGTGAGGACGACGCCGAGCACACCCCTGTTCTGATCGACTGGCGTGCGCCGGTGGCGCGTCCTTTCTATCTCGCCACGGGGCACACGCCGATGGGGCTTCGCCGGCGGCGGCACATCACCACCGAGGGCCGGACGGTCACCGAACTCCATGACGAGATCCTGGACCTCGGCGACCGCGACCGCACCGGTTTCGAGGATCCGAACGGCGACGCCGTGCTGCTGTCGGCGCTCAATTCCGCGCGCACCGGCCGCATGGGCGACATCGTGCGGACCATCCAGGCCGAGCAGGACGGCATCATCCGGGCACCGCACCGGGGCGTCCTCGTCGTCGAGGGCGGACCCGGCACCGGCAAGACGGCCGTCGCGCTGCACCGGGCCGCCTTCCTGCTGTACGAGCACCGCGAGCTGCTCGCCAAGCGGGCCGTGCTCATCGTGGGACCGAACCCGGCGTTCCTGCGCTACATCGCGGAGGTGCTTCCCGCGCTCGGCGAGACGGGGGTGCTGCTGGCGACGCAGGCGGAGCTGTTCCCCGGGGTGCGTGCCGCCGGTACGGACTCCTCGCGCGCCGCGGCCGTCAAGGGCGGCGAGCCGATGGCCGAGGCGCTGGCCCTGGCCGTACGCGACCGGCAGCGGCTGCCCGAGCCCGGGGCGGCGATGGTCATCCCGCACGAGGACGGCGGGGACCTGGTCCTGGACTGGGAGATCGCGTACGAGGCCCGGCAGGCGGCCAGGGACACCCGTCTGCCGCACAATCTCGCCCGCCCCCACTTCGTCTTCCGGGTCATCGACGCGCTCACCGCGCAGCTCGTCGAGCGCATCGGCGCGGACCCCTACGGCGGGCCCAACTTCCTCGGACCCGACGACGTGGCCCAGCTCGGCCGGGACGTCGCGCTGAGCAAGGAGGTGCACGCGGCGGTGGACGAGCTGTGGCCGCCGCTGACCCCCGAGGATTTCCTCGCCGACTATCTGGCCGACCCGGTGTACGTACCGGACGAGGACGCCGACGCGATCCGACGCCGTCGCGCCGCCGCGGTGTGGACGCCCGCCGACGTACCGCTGCTGGACGAGGCCGCCGAGCTGCTCGGCATCGACGACAGCGCGGAGAGGGCGGCTGCCGAGGCAGCCCGTCAGGAGCGGGTCGGCTACGCGCAGGGCGTGCTGGAGCTGTCGCGCGGTTCGGAGAGCTACGAGTTCGAGGACGAGGAGTCCGAGGTCCTCGCCGCCCACGACATCATCGACGCCGAGCGGATGGCGGAGCGGCACGAGGAGGCCGACCACCGCACCGCCGCCGAGCGGGCCGCCGCCGACCGCACCTGGGCGTTCGGGCACATCATCGTCGACGAGGCGCAGGAGCTGTCGCCGATGGCGTGGCGGCTGCTGATGCGCCGGGCGCCGACCCGCTCGCTGACCCTGGTCGGCGACCCGGCGCAGACCTCGGAGGAGGCCGGTGTCGGGTCGTGGGAGAAGATTCTTTGGCCGTACGTCGGGGACCGCTTCGAGCACGTCACGCTGGGGGTCAACTACCGTACGCCCGCGGAGATCATGGAGCTGGCCGCCGGGGTCCTGCGGGAGAGGGACCCCTCGTTCACCGCCCCCGTCTCGGTGCGGTCGACCGGCGAGAAGCCGTGGACGCGGGATGCCGGAGAGGATCTGGCGGGCGAGGTGGCCCGGGCCGTCGTGGAGCTGACGCCCCGGGAGGGACGCCTCGCGGTGATCGCGCCGCGTGCGCTGCACGAGGAGATCGCCGCGCCGCTGGACGGTGTCGTGGCGGGTGAGGCCCCCGACCTCACGCATCCGGTGGTGCTGCTGGATCCGCGCCAGGCCAAGGGGCTCGAATTCGACCATGTGCTGGTCGTGGAGCCCGCCCGGTTCGGCACGAGCGATCTGTACGTGGCGCTCACCCGCGCCACCCAGCGCCTGGGCATCGTCCATCGGGAGGAACTGCCCCCGGCGTTGCGCTGACGGGGCCGGACGGCCCGCCCTCGTGGCACTCGGCGTCGGCGGGCCGCGGGTGTGGCCGGAACACGGTCGGCGAAGCCATAGGGTGACGCCATGTCTTCGCCATTGAGTTCGACAAAGACCGCGGCTGCTCTCCGCACGTCGGCACGGGTCTCCGCAGAGGCGCTGCTGGTGCTCGTGGCGGCGGCGGTCGCGCTGTGGGTGCTGGGCCGGATGTGGTCGGTCGTGTGGCCGCTGATAGTCGGCCTCTTCCTCACCACGCTGACCTGGCCGCTCGCCCGTTTCCTGCGCCGGCTCGGGTGGTGGCCCTCGCTCGCCGCTTCGGTGGTGACGGTGTTCTCCCTGCTCGTGGGGGCGGGCATCGTGGCGCTGATCGCGGTGCCGGTGGCGGGCGAGTCCGGGGAGCTGGCCGACGGGGTGATCGCGGGTATCGACAAGGTCCGTGAGTGGGCGGCGGGTCCGCCACTGAACATCGGCGACGACCAGATCACCGGTGCCCTGGACACCGCGACCGCTCAGCTCCAGGACAGCGTCGGCAGCGTGGTCACCACCGCCGTCACCGGGGTGAGCACCGTGGTCAACGGGCTGGTCACGGCGGTTCTGGCGGTCTTCCTGATGTTCTTCTTCCTCAAGGACGGCCCGCGCTTCCTGCCGTGGCTCACCCGTCAGCTTCCCGGCCGGCTCGCCACCGACATCCCCGAGGTGGCTTCCCGCTGTTGGGACACCCTGGGCGCGTTCGTGCGGGCCCAGGCGTTCGTCGGTCTGCTGGACGCGGTCTTCATCGGGCTCGGCCTGTGGATCCTGGGAGTGCCGCTGGTGCTGCCGCTGGCGGTCCTGACCTTCGTCTGCGCGTTCGTGCCGATCGTGGGGGCGCTGTTCGCCGGATTCGTGGCGGTGGCCATCGCGTTGGTCTCGAACGGACCGATGGACGCTCTGCTTGTGCTGGCGATCATCGTCGTGGTGCAGCAGTTGGAGGGCAATGTGTTCCAGCCCATGATCCAGAGCCGTGGGCTGGGACTGCACGCGGCGACGGTCCTGCTCGCCGTGACGCTGGGCGGCAGCCTGGCCGGCGTGGTGGGGAGCCTGCTCGCCGTGCCGGTGGCGGCGCTGCTCGGGGTGGTCTGGAACTACCTCCGCGAGCAGCTCGTGGAGGAGCCGCGTCAGCCGGAGGCGGCGGATCCGGCCGACGGGGCCGGCTCACCGGTCCCGTCGGAGTAGGGCCCTGCCCCTCACCGCCCGAGGGTGCGCAGCAGCGCCGGCAGCGCCCCGCGCAACTCGCGCTCCCAGTAGGGCGGGGAGTGGGTGCCCTGGTAGAAGTGCGTGGTGACCGCCACCCCGTGGGCCCGCAGCCGGGAGGCCATCGCCCGGTTCTCCGCCCCCATGATGGCCTCGGTCGGGGACAGGACGTCCTCGGGGAAGGGGTCGTCGGGGTCCTCGAGGCCGGGGACGTGCGGGTCCGGCTCCGTGCCGGGCGGGTCGAGCGCGCCCGCCCGGCCGTCGCCGCTGGAGAGGTGGACCTCGACGCCGCGCAGTCGCTCCGGCCGGTAGTACGGGTCGTGGTCCTGCCAGATCCGCCGCTGGGCCACCGGGTCGCCCCACAGCGCGGACCGGTCCAGGCCCAGATAGTCGAGTCCGGCCCGGACCGCCCGGGGGTGCTGGAGCGGATGGACGTAGCCGCTGAGGCCCGCCACCGCGCGGAACAGGCCGGGGTGGCGTGCCGCGTAGGTCAGCGCGCCGAAACCGCCCTGCGACTCCCCCGCCGCGACCCGCCGGTCCCCCGCGCCGTAGGAGCGCTCCAGCAGCGGGCGCACCTCGTCGAGGTGGAAGGTCTCCACGCGCGGCGCGCCGCCGGCGCCGCCGTTCCACCAGTCGCTGTAGAACCCGAAGAGCGGCATCGACGGCATGACCACGAGCACGTCGCGCAGGTGCGGGAGCCGCTCCACCGCGTAGTCCTCGGTCCAGGCCTCGGGGTCGCCGTGGCCACCCGCCAGCAGATACAGGACCGGCCACCGCTCGCCCCGCCGGCGATCCTCCCAGCCGTCCGGGGTGAGCAGGCGGACCGTAGCGGCACCCTTCAACGCCGCCGACCGCACGGTCAGTTCGAGGAGCCGGTCGCCGATCCACCGCTCCCCCGTCACCCGTATCCCCGGGGGCGGTTCCCCGGGCGGGGCCGCTGCCGCCGTTGTTCCGGGCACGAGCAGCAGCAGGGCCGCGCCCCATGCGATCACCTTGCGCGCCGTGCTCATCACCGCGACCTCCCGACATCGTCGGCCGGACTTCGCCCGACTCCTCGGACGGTACGGAGTGGGCCGGGTGCCCGGCATCCTCCGACGGGAGGCCGCCCGTACACCGACGGGAGGCGGTCTCCTGCCCCGGGTCACTTCACGCAGGTCTCGTCCTTCTTCGGGAGCCGCCCCGTCGCCAGGTAGCGGTTGACCTCGGTGTCCACGCAGGCGTTCCCGTATTCGCCGTACAGGGCGTGGCGGTTGGCGTTCTCCAGGGTGAGGAGCCTGGAGCCCGGAAGCCTGCTGTGCAGGGTGGTGGTGCTCCGGTAGGTGGTGCGGGGGTCGCCCGTGGCCGCGACCAGGAGGACGCGGGCGTCGTGGCTGATACGGGTGGGGGCTTCCCGTGGCGCGTCCCAGAAGGCGCAGGGGCCGATGTTCTCGGTGAGGGGGCCGAACAGGGGGTGTGCGCCACGGCTCCGTTGGATGTCGCGCCAGTAGCGCTCGGTCTCGCGCGGGGCCGGTACGTCACCGCAGATGATCGCCGTCTGGGAGCTGCCGAAGGAGGAGCCCGCGCCGGAGAACAGGAGGCGCAGCGTCTCCGCGAACCCCGGGGGCAACGGAGCCTCACGGCCCTTGGACGCCCGGGACAGTGCCGCCACCTGCTGGGCAAGGAGGTCCCGCGCGCCGTCGACGTCGTCGGCCACGCCCATGAAGAGCAGCGTCGGTATGTGGGTGTCGTCGACCCGGAAGACGTCGGGGCCGGTGCCGAGCGTCAGCGGGGCGCGGGCCGCCTTCGCCATGACGTGGTCGATGGTGGAGAGCACCGCGGTACGGGAGCGGCCCAGGCCGTACGTCGTGTGGCGGGCGGCCGCCCAGGCGGCCCAGGCGGAGAGCGCCTGCTCGTTCTCGCGCACGGTGTTCTTCAGCAGGCGCGGGTTGTAGTCGTCCGGACCCACCGCTCCGTCCAGGACCATCCGGTCGTAGCGGCCGGGGAACATCTGGGTGTAGACCGTGCCCAGGTAGGTGCCGTACGAATAGCCCAGGTAGGAGATCTTGCGCTCGCCCAGTGCGCCCCGGATCACGTCCATGTCCCTGGCTGTGTTGCGGGTGCTGATGTGCGGGAGCACCGAGGCGTTCGTGGCGCGGCACTTGTCGGCCAGGCTCTTGCTCAGCGCCACCTGGCGGTCGAAGCCGGCCCGGCTCGCACCGGCCGAGAACCAGGTGAAGCTGACGGGCCAGCCGCAGTCCAGCGGGGTGCTCCGGCCGACGAAGCGCGGGTCGAAGCCGACGATGTCGTAGCGCGGGCCGACCTCCTTCATCGCCGTGCGGACGATCGGCGGGGAATCCACGGCCGGGCCGCCGGGGCCGCCGTTGTTGAGGAGGATCGCGCCGATGCGGCGGCGGGTGTCGGTGGCCTTCAGACGGGATATCGCGACCGTGATCGTCCGGCCCCCGGGGGCTGTGTAGTCCAGCGGGACCGTGACGTCGGCACACTGCACGCCCGCCCTGTCCAGGTCTCTGCCCGTCTCGTCCTGCGGGGAGCTCATACAGGTGCCCCAGTCCAGGGGTTGGTGGTAATAGCGGTCGAGCGCTCCGGCGGTCGTCGGCGGTGCGACCGTACGGGGTACCGGCCCGGGCCGTGCGGTGGCCAGGGCCGGTGACGCCGTGATGCCCGCCGCGAGGGCCAGGGCCAGGCCCGCGGCGGCGGCCCTGGCGGTCGTCCGGGCGGCCGGGGTGGTGCGGGCGGCCGCCCGGGGTCGGATGGTCTTCTCTGCGTCCTGTGCGTAACTCACATCAATGGACGCTAGGGGAAGGACCGTTGGGGATCATTGGGGCTGGCACCCCAACGCGGCGGGGGGTCGCCTCCCCCTTTCGTCGGGTTCCCGGGTCCAGGACCGCCTGTCCACTCCCGCAGGGGCAGGGTGGTGGACGTGCGCGTGGCGGGGCGGCCGACGCCTCAGATCGTCGCCGTGTCGATGACGAAGCGGTAGCGGACGTCGCTGGCGAGAACCCGCTCGTACGCCTCGTTGACCTGGCCCGCGCCGATCACCTCGATCTCGGCGCCGAGCCCGTGCACGGCGCAGAAGTCCAGCATCTCCTGGGTCTCCTTGATCCCGCCGATCATCGAACCCGCGATCGACTTGTTGCCCAGGATCAGGGAGAAGAGGTTCAGCGAGATCGGCTCCTCGGGGGCGCCCACGTTGACCAGCGTGCCGTCGGTGCGCAGCAGAGCGAGGTAGGCGCCGAGGTCGAGCGGGGCCGAGACCGTGGAGAGGATGACGTCGAACGTGCCGGCCAGCTCCTCGAAGGTCCGCGGATCGCTGGTCGCGTAGTAGTGGTCCGCGCCCAGCTTGAGCCCGTCGTCCTTCTTCCGCAGCGACTGGGAGAGGACCGTGACCTCGGCACCGAGCGCGTGCGCGATTTTGACGGCCATGTGGCCGAGTCCGCCGAGACCGACGACGGCGACCTTCTTGCCGGGGCCCGCGCCCCAGCGCTTGAGCGGGGAGTACGTGGTGATGCCCGCGCACAGGAGCGGCGCGGCCTCGTCCAGGGCGATGCCCTCGGGGATGGAGAGGGCGAACGTCTCGGCCACGACGATGTGCGTCGAGTAGCCGCCGTACGTGGGCTCGCCACCGCGGTCGAGAGCGTTGTACGTCTGGGTGTTCCCCTCGGCGCAGTGCTGCTCGCGGCCCAGCAGGCAGGCGTCGCACGTTCCGCAGGAGTCGACCATGCAGCCGACGCCGACGCGGTCGCCGACCTTGAACCGGGTGACCCCGGGGCCGGTCTCGGCGACGATCCCGGCGATCTCGTGGCCGGGCACCATCGGGAAGATGCCCTCGCCCCAGCCGTCGCGGGCCTGGTGGATGTCGGAGTGGCAGATCCCGGCGAACTTGATGTCGATCAGGACGTCGAACTCGCCCACCGGGCGGCGTTCGATCGTGGTGCGCTCCAGCGGGGCCTTGGCACGGGGAGCGGCGTAGGCGGCAACGGTGGTCATGCCGGAGGTTCTCCTCTGGGTGATGCGGTAGGAACGTCTCCCAGCATCACGCCGTGACGGATGTCTACCCAGGTCACCGCTTTGCCTACGTCCAGTGGTCCTACTACTGACGGGGACAGGCTCGGGCTCGTACGACCTGGGATCACAGGAATAATGGAAACCATGGACGATCGACCGGAGGGAGCCGCCCCCGAGCCGCTGGACGGGCGCGCCGAGCTCAGCGAGTTCCTGCGCACCCGCAGGGCCAGGCTCCAGCCGGGCGACGTGGGACTCCCGGAGTTCGGCCGGCACCGCCGGGTGCCCGGTCTGCGCCGGGAGGAGCTGGCACAACTGGCCGGGGTCTCCGTGGCGTACTACACGCGCCTGGAGCAGGGAAACGGGCGCAACGTGTCGGCCGAGGTCCTTGACGCGATCGCTCGGGCCCTGCGGCTCACGGACGCCGAGAGCGCCCATCTGACGCACCTGGCCAAGCCCGCGCGGCACAGGAAGAAGCGCCGCCCGGCCAGGGTGCAGCGCGTGCGCAAGGGCCTGCTGTACTTGCTCGACAGCATGGACGGCATCCCCGCGTACGTGACCGGGGCACGCTCCGACGTCCTCGCCTGGAATCCGATGGCGGCGGCGGTGTTCGGCGACTGGGGCGCGCTGCCGCCGGGCGAGCGCAACTGGGCGCGGCTGGTGTTCCTCTCCCCCGACTACCGGGACCTGTTCGCGAACTGGGACTCCAAGGCCTCGGACATGGTCAGCTATCTGCGGCTGTACGCGGGCTGCCACCCCGACGATCCGGAGCTCTCGGCGCTGGTGGGCGAACTCTCCGTCAAGAGCGACGAGTTCCGGCGGCTGTGGGCCACGCACAACGTCAAGGAGAAGGGCCACGGCAGCAAGGTGCTGCGGCATCCGCTCGTCGGGGAGCTGACCCTGTCGTACGAGACGCTGAACCTCCCGGACGACGAGGAGCAGCATCTGGTGACCTACCACGCGGAGCCGGGTTCGGAGTCGTACCAGGCCCTGCGTCTGCTGGCGAGCTGGGGAGCGGACGCGGGCCGGCCCGGCGCTGTCAGCGAGGCGGGCCGAGGTCCGGCCGGCGAGCGATGAGGACGTGCTCCCTGCCGGGGCGGCCGGGCGCCTCGCGCACGTCACGTACGACGAACCCCTGTGCCGCCAGGTCCGCCTCGGCCCCCTGACGTCCGCGGAAGCACAGGGTGGAGTCGGAGGTGAGGACCTGCCTGCCTGGCCGTCGCTCCGGAACACGTAGGTCCAGCGGACCCCGGTCTGGTCCGAGTGGGTCGTGGAGTGCAGCCGGCCGGGGATGCGCGAAGATCCGTCTTTCCGGCTTCTTTTCGGAGAACGGAGGAATCACGGCAGAGAAGAGTGAGCGCTTTCCGTGCACGCCTCTCCCGTGAATCCGCATAACGGACCGGAAAGGAAATGCGCGAGTCGTCGCTCCTGTGCGCGGTCGGCGAGTGTGCGGGGCCTCCCCTCGCCGGTGATGCGGCCTTATTCCGGCGTGAACGCCTCCGCGTGCTCGGCCGACCAGACGCGGTACGGCCTCGCCGGGCGGCCCGTCAGTTCCTGGACCGTGGGCACCACGGCTGCCTTCGCTCCCGCCCGCTGCCGCTCCGCGCTCCGCAGGAAGGCCTCCGCGACGGGCGGCGGATACTTCGCCAGCAGGGCCGTGCGCGCGGTGTCCAGGTCCAGTTCCTCGAAGCGCAACGGCCGCCCCAGCACCCGGGAGAGCTGGGCCGTCTGCTCCCGCGCGGTGATCGCCTCCGGGCCCGACACGGCGTACGCCCTGCCCTCGTGCCCCGTACCGGTGAGGACGGCGACGGCCACCGCGGCGACGTCGCGCGGGTCGACGCACGCGACCGGAGCGTCACCGTACAGGGCGCGCACCACTCCCGCCGACCGGATGCCGGGCCCCCAGGAAAGGGTGTTGGACATGAACGTCCTGGGGCGCACGAACGTCCACGGGACCCCCGACTCCCTCACCGCCTGTTCGTTCTCCCGCTGACGCCGGGTGATGAAGTCGTCGGCGCCCGGCTCCTCCACCGCCATCATGGACAGCTTGACCAGGTGGCGTACGCCCGCCGCGGCCGCCGCCGCCGCGACCCTCTCGTCGTCGGGCTCCGTGGGGCTGTTCGTCACCAGGAACACCGAGGCGACTCCCCGCAGGGCCCGGTCGAGAGCGGCGCGGTCCCCGTACTCGCCCTCGACGATTTCGACCCCTCCCCCCTGTACGGTGAGCCGCTCGGGGCGGCGCGCGAGAATCCGCACGGGGCCGGCCGCCGCCAGCTGTCCGGCGACCTCACGGCCCACCGCTCCGGTCGCACCCGTCACGAGAATCACTCGGGAAACCTCTCAGCCGTGGGCCCGGGGGCCGGACAGGACGGTGGAGAACACCGTTTCGCCGTCCTGATGGCCTGTCACCTGTACCGTCACCGTATCCTCGGCCGTCCCCGGCAGGACCACCGCCCTGATCCAGCACGGACTGCCGAACTCGGAGTACCGGTGGAAGCGGGTGCGCGCCTCGGCCGGAACGATCCCCGCGGGCCCGGCCGCGAGGCACGCCGCCTGGCGGGCCGCCTCCAGCAGCAACATGCCCGGGACATGGTCATTGGGGCGCTGGAACAGGGTGGGATGCCGGGTGTCCACGCGCAGTTCCCAGACTCCGTCCCGCCCGGTCTCCGAGAGCACCACGTCCTCGACGCGGGTACGGCCCGCCCGGACGGCCGGGACCGGCACGGTCTCCGGTATGGATATCCCCTCGGCCGGGGCGTCGCCGCGCATCCGCCTGTACGCCTTGGGAGTGCTGAAACGGGTCTCCCCCCTTCCCGTCGCGGCGAGCCGACCGTCGCGGTACACCGCCCAGCCGACACGCCCCTGGGCCGGGAGCCCGCCCCGCCACTTCAGGTCGGAGCAGAACACCTCCACGTCGATCTCGGTGGGTGCGCCCCCCACGGCCAGGTGCTCCTGATGACAGACGTAGTCGAGTCCCGTCATCAGGAACTGATAGCCGAGCGGGATCCCGTACCCGGCGTGGAAGGCGAGCATGGCCGCCTGCCGCATCGCCTCCGCGACCAGCAGCGGGTCGTGCCGGTCGTCACCCACCGGAGCGAAGAACGGATGATCGTGCGGAAGGACCGCCCCCACCGAGAACCGGTCGTGCTCCAGGCGGACCCAGTTCCGCGGAAACGCGTCCTCCGGCCTGGTCCGGTGCACCATGTCGATCCCCACGGAGTGCACCACCTCGGCCTCCGCATCCATGGTCGGCACCGAATCGATCAAAACTGCTGCTTCGGGCATAACTCCCCCCAGGGGTCATGTAGTGGCGAGCCGTTCCTGCGATGCTTATATCGGTATAATAAGACGAGAATACTCGGTCTTTTTCCCTTTACCCGGGACGAATCCCCCACGTCCGCCCCGCCGCATTTCCGGGCCCCGCCCGGGAATGCGGATGACGGCGGCGCGGGCATTGAGGAGGCGCGTCGTCCCGGCCGCGAAGTCCGCCGGAATTCGCCGGAGCGCCGACTCCGCGAAATGTGCCGGCCGCTCCAATTTTCCGCGCGCCCAGCGGCGCCCGGCCCGGGACGCCGGGCTCGGACGGATGCACCCCGTCCAGGGCGAGAACGACGGCCCGTTGCACGCTTCCCATGGCACGATCCTGTCGAAAGATGGCGATCATGGCATGGTACGCCGGGGGTGCGCCCTCGACCCTGGACGTGTCGAGTGCCCGGGGAGGACCCTGGGCACTGGCGAAGGCCGAACGCTCACCCTCGCGGCGTTCCGGCGTTCCGGCGTTCCGGCGTTCAGGCGTTCAGGCGTTCAGGCGTTCAGGCGTTCAGGCGTTCAGCGCCAGCTTCGCGCCGAGCCCGATCATCATCACGGCTACCAGACCGTCCAGCACCCGCCACGCGGAGGGCCGCGCGAGGACCCCGCTCAGCAGCCGGGCGCCGAACCCGAGCGCGGCGAACCAGCACACGCTGGCGAGGATCGCGCCGAGGCCGAAGGTCCAGCGCAACGGTCCTCGGTCGGCTGCGACGGATCCGAGCAGGAACACGGTGTCGAGGTACACGTGCGGATTGAGCCAGGTCATCGCCAGGCAGGTCAGCACCACGCTCCCGCGCGAGGCGGCCGGGGCGTCCCCCGCGTGCAGGGCGGACGGGCGCAGGACGCGGCGTGCGGCGAGCAGTCCGTAGCCGATCAGGAACACGCCGCCGAGCAGTCCGACCACGGTCAGCGCCGAAGGCCAGGCCACGACGAGGGCGCCGACCCCCGCGACCCCCAGCGCGATGAGCACAGCGTCGGAGAGGGCGCAGATCCCGACCACCGCGAGCACGCCGTCGCGGCGGACGCCCTGGCGCAGCACCAGGGCGTTCTGGGCTCCGATGGCGACGATGAGCGAGAGGCCGGTGCCGAAACCGGCGGCCGCGGTGGTCAGGGCGTTCGTCATGCGGGCGACGGTACGGAGCGGGGAAACCTGGTGTCCAGCTAAAGATTCTTACGTATCATCAGTGTTCATGATGTCCGAGCTTCCTCTCGACCAGGTGCGGACCCTGCTGGCCGTGGTCGACGAAGGCACCTTCGACTCCGCGGCGAACGCCCTGCGGCTGACGCCGTCGGCGGTCAGCCAGCGGGTGAAGGCGCTGGAGCAGCGCACGGGCCGCGTGCTGCTGATGCGCACGAAGCCGGTGCGGCCCACCGAGTCCGGTGAGGTGGTGGTGCGCTTCGCCCGCCAGCTGGCCAGACTGGAGCAGGACGCGCAGGCGGAGCTCGGGATGTCCGGGCCGGGCGAACCGACGCTCCTGCCGATCGCGGTGAACTCCGATTCCCTGGCGACCTGGTTCCTGCCCGCTCTGCGACGCGTGCCCGAGGAGCTGGGGCTCTGTTACGAGCTGCGCCGGGAGGACCAGGACCATACGGCCGCCCTGTTGCGGGAGGGGCTCGCGATGGCGGCGGTGACCTCGTCGCCGGAGGCGGTGACGGGCTGCTCGGTACGCCCGCTGGGCCGGATGCGGTATCTGCCGGTGGCGAGCCCCGGTTTCGCCGACCGGTGGCTGGGGCGGCGGGAGGGCACCGCGCTGCGTGAACTGATCGGCGACGCCCCGGTGATCGGCTTCGACCGGCGCGACGACCTTCAGGACGCTTTCGTGCGCCGGCTCGGCCCCGGCCGCCGGCCGAGCCCCCGGCGCCACCTGGTCCCCACGTCGGAGGGGTTCGCGCACGCCGTGGCGTCGGGCATGGGCTGGGGCATGGTGCCCGAGGTCCAGGCGGAGCCGTTGCTGAGCGGCGGACGGCTCGTGCGGCTCACCCCGGACCACACCGTCGACGTCCCGCTGTACTGGCAGCAGTGGAAACTGGAGTCCCCGGCCCTGGCGGCCGTCGCCGAGGCGGTGGTGGCGGAGGCCGCCGAGGCACTCGACGGCGACTGGCCGGACTGACCGCCGCACCGCCCGGTCACGGGGCGGTGCGGCCACGCACGATTCGCTCATGATCGGCCGTCCATGATGGGGGGCAGGTTCCGAAGTCCACGCACGGGAGTCACGTATGCCCCAGCCCGCCGTCCGTCCGTTCCTCCGCCGTGGGAGCACCCTCGCCGGTCTGGCCGTCGGCGTCGCGACCGCGACGGTAGCTGGGCTGCTCCTGTCCGACACGTTCGCCTCGGGCACCACGGCCGATGCCGCGCCCGAGGTCGTGCCGCCCGAGGCGAACGTGACCTTCGACTACCAGATCGGCGGCGGGTATTCCCCGCCCGCCGGGGTCGGGGCGGTCTCCCGCGACCGTCGCGACGAGCCGGCCGAGGGCCTGTACAACGTCTGCTACGTCAACGCCTTCCAGACCCAGCCCGACGCGCTGGACCAGTGGGAGAAGAACCACCCGGATCTGCTGCTGCGCGACGGCGACGGCCGGCTGGTCAACGACGAGGACTGGGGCGAGGCGCTGCTCGACACTTCGACGGCGGACAAGCGCGCCCGGCTGGCGGATATCGTCGGGGGCTGGGTCGACGGCTGCGCGAAGTCGGGCTTCCAGGCGGTGGAGCCCGACAACCTGGATTCCTTCGAGCGCTCAGAAGGATTGCTGACCCGGGAGCACAACGCGGCGTTCGCGGAGCTCCTGGCCCACCGGGCGCACGCCGCCGGGCTGGCGATCGGCCAGAAGAACACCACCGGTCTGCTGGAGCGGCGGGCGGAGATCGGCTTCGACTTCGCCGTCGCCGAGGAGTGCGGCCGGTACGACGAGTGTGCCGACTACGCCTCCGCGTACGGCGACAGGGTGTTCGTCGTCGAGTACACCGACGGCGACTTCGCGAAGGCGTGTTCGTCCGTGGGGACGACGGTCTCGGTGGTGCGCCGGGACCTCGACGTCCGGCCGGCCGGACAGCCGGGGTACGTGTTCCGCACCTGTTGAACGGCTCTTTCGGGGACGGGTGGCTCAGGGGGCGCCCGTCGGGTGGGCGCAGATGGTGAAGATGCCGCCGTCGGGGTCCCTGATCACCGCTTCGGTCCCGTCGGCGGGCGAGTCCACCGGCGGTCCACCCGTGCCGCCCGCGGCTCGGGCCGCCTCGGTGGCCGCTTCCAGGTCCGCGACCGGGAAGCGGACGTGCCAGCGCGGGCGCAGCCGGGGGTCGGGGGAGGACGCGTCGCCGCCTCCGCGCAGGGTGGCCACGGTGCGGCCGCCCTGCCGTACGACGACCGTGTCCTGCTGGTACGCGTAGCCGACCTCGCAGCCGCCGGGTTCCCCGGAGGCCCAGCCGAACACCTCGGCATAGAAGATCGCGCAGTCGAAGGCGTGGCTGGTCCGCAGTTCGATGGAGGCGGGAGGGTGGTCTCGGCCGAACGACCAGGGCGGGGTCCTGCCTTCCCAGAAGCCGAATCCGGCGCCTTCCCGGTCGGCGGCCACCGCTCCCCGTCCGGGGCCCACCCGGATCGGGCCGACGGCGATGGTGCCACCCCGTTCACGGATCCGGGCCGCTGTGGCGTCGACGTCGGCGACGGCGAAGTACGGTGTCCAGCTGACTTCCGTGGGCAGACCGTGGGCGATCTGCCCGATCCCGGCGACCGGCAGGGCGTCGGCGTGGGCGACGGTGAAGCCCTCGCCGAGGGTGCCGGAGCGGAAGGTCCACCCGAGAACGGTCCCGTAGAAGTCCTTGGTGGCCCGCAGGTCCCGGGTCATGAGACTGACCCAGCACGGAACCCCGTGCACCGGGGTGCTCTGCTCTGCCGCGGTCATCGGGATCCGTCTCCTCGTCCCCGGGTGGCGAGCCGCCGGACGTGGACGCCGGTCCGGCGGGTGGGCCTGTCGGTCACCTGCCGTCGCAGGCCGGTGCGCTCCGTGGCGTCGCACGTCCTCCGGAGCGGCACGCCTCCATACCTACGCCGCCGGGGTCGCCGCCGCCACCCGGGCCGCGCCCCGGAACGGTGCGGAGCGCACGCCCCCGGCCGGCCCGGACGGGACCCCGCAGGTCAGTGGCCCGGGACAGGCTGCCCGGTCGGCCGCCTCGCAGCCGAGGGCGGCCTCCCGCACAGTTGCCGGGCGACCGCGCGGGGTGGGAGAAGTGCCGGCAGCGCCCGGAGCCGGGGGCGTGGGAGGCCGGACTGCCGTTCCGCCGGGTTTCGTCGCCCGTTCAGTGTCCGGCGAGCGCCGCGGGTTCGCCGAGCCGGTGCGCGGCGGTGCGCCAGGCGGCGGTGACGGCTTCGCGGGCCGTGACGGTCGCCGCCTCCACCTCCGGCGGGAGCTGCAGCGGGGCGCCGACGTGGACGTGGAGCCGGGGGCGGCGGGCCGGAGCGGTGAGGATCCCGGAGATCTGCTTGACGCACGAACCCGAGGTCACGCGGCGGGCTCCCGCCTGGCCGAGCGGCACGACGGGCGCGCCGGACGCGTGCGCGAGACGGGCGAGGCCGCTGCGGAAGTTTTCCGGCGGGGCCTCCGCCGCGTCCGTGCGGCGGGGCAGCCGTCCTTCGCCGTAGATGAGCAGATGACGCCCGTCCCTGAGCGCGGCCGCCGCCGTGTCGAGGGCGTCCGCGGCCCGGTCGGTGTTCCGGTGCACGGGCACGTGCCCGCCACGCTCCAGGAGACGGCCGAGTACCGGTACGCGCCACAGGCCCGCGGTGGCCATGACGACGGGTTCGACGCCGAGGCGCAGCAGTGCGGCGAGGACGATGCCCGGGTCGGCCAGGGAGGTGTGGTTGGCGACGATGATGCTGCCGGCGGCCGGAGCCGTGGCGTGGTCGGATGTGACCGTGAGTCGTCCGAGCGAGGGGACGACGGCGGCGGCGAGGCGGCTGAGCACGGTTCTCCCGGGGTCCGGCGGGCGAGGCCGTCCTGGCGACGGCGGTGCGGGTGCGGGGTCCGCCTCTCCCGGCTTCGCCCGCCACGGCCTCATCGTCGTGGCAGCCGGGGCGTGGGGCCTGAGTGCGCGTACTCAGGCCCCCTGGTCGGTCTCCCCAGCGTCGGTTTGCTCCCGGGCTGCCGGAACTCTCCGGGGCGGTGCGCCGTGCCGGTTCAGAGGGCCAGCCACACCGCCGTGTCCCGGGGCAGCCGGCCCTCGGCGTCGAGGGGGCCGCTGGTGAGCAGGACCTCGGTGTGGGCGGGGAGGCCGGCGGAGCTCGCGGCGAGGTTGACGGCGCAGACCAGGCCCTCGCCGCGGGCGAACATCAGGAGGCCGGGCTCTTCGCTCAACCAGCGCAGCGGTTCGGTGTGCAGCGCGGTCAGGGTGCGCCGCAGCCGGAGGGCCTCGCGGTAGAGGGTCAGCATGGAGTGGGGGTCCTGTGCCTGGAGGTCCGCCGCGCGGGCAGGCCAGTCGGCGGGGAGCGGAAGCCAGGGTTCGACGGTGGAACCGAAGCCGGCGAACGGTTCGCCGGCCGCCCAGGGCAGGGGGGTGCGGCAGCCGTCGCGGCCGGGGGCCCGGCCCTGGGAGCGGAAGTACATGGGGTCCTGGACGCGGTCCACCGGTACGTCGGCCTCGGGCAGGCCCAGTTCCTCGCCCTGGTAGAGGTAGACGGAGCCGGGCAGGGCGAGCGAGAGGAGGGCTGCGGCGCGGGCGCGCCGGGTGCCCAGTTCCAGGTCGCTGGGGACGCCGAACGCCTTGGCCGTGAAGGCGAAGCCGGTCTCCTCGCGGCCGTAGCGGGTGACGGTGCGGGTGACGTCGTGGTTGCAGAGGACCCAGGTGGCGGGGGCTCCGACGGGGGCGTGCTCCGCGAGTGTCCCGTCGATGGCACGTCGGAGAAGCCGGCCGTCCCAGGGGCAGCTGAGGAAGGTGAAGTTGAAGGCGGTGTGCAGTTCGTCGGGGCGCAGGTAGCGGGCGAAGCGCTCCGGGTCGGGCAGCCACACCTCGCCGACGAAGACGCCGCCGAACGCGTCGGCGATGGCCCGCCAGCCCCGGTAGATCTCGTGCAGCTCGTCCCGGTCGATGTACGGGTGGGGCCCCTGGTGCCCGTCGAGGTCCGGGAGCGCCGGGTCCTTGGCGACGAGGGCCGCGGAGTCGATGCGCACCCCGGCGACGCCGCGTTCGAACCAGAAACGCAGGATGGCCTCGTGCTCCTGGCGTACGGCCGGGTGCGCCCAGTTGAGGTCGGGCTGTTCGGTGGCGAAGAGGTGCAGGTACCACTCGCCGTCCTCGACCCGGGTCCAGGGCACTCCGCCGAACTCGCTCTCCCAGTCGTTGGGAGGCAGTTCGCCGTGTTCGCCGCGGCCGGGCCGGAAGTGGAAGAGTTCGCGTTCCGCGCTGCCGGGGCCCGCCGCCAGGGCGGCCCGGAACCAGACGTGCTGGTCGGAGACGTGGTTGGGAACGATGTCGATGATGGTCCGGATCCCCGCCTCGCGGGCTTCGGCGATGAGCTTCTCGGCTTCCGCGAGGTCGCCGAAAGAGGGGTCGATGGCCCGGTAGTCGGCCACGTCGTACCCGCCGTCCGCCATCGGGGACCGGTACCAGGGGGTGAACCAGAGCGCGTCGACGCCGAGTTCGGCCAGGTAGGGCAGCCGGGACCGCACGCCCGTCAGGTCGCCGGTGCCGTCGCCGTCGCCGTCGGCGAAGCTGCGGACGTAGACCTGGTAAATGACGGCCGAGCGCCACCAGTCGGCGGCGGCAAGCTGGCTGCCTTCCATGAGGCGGGTTCCTTTCGGGCGGGGCACGGTCGCCGGCGGGGTGGGCCGGTGCGCGCGACGGAGGACGGGAGGTTCTGACGCCGCCGCCCCGGAGCGGGACGGGATGGCCGGGGGCGGCGGCGGGTCCGGGGCGGGCGGCACAGGTGGCGCCGTCCGGCGCGGTCAGCCTTTGGTGCCGCCGGCGCTGATTCCGGCGATGATGTGCCGCTGGAAGACCAGGAACATCAGGACCATCGGGATGCTCGCGATGACCATGGCCCCGATCAGCACGGTCAGCGGGACGTTCTGCGAGAGCTGCACCAGTGCCACGCTGATCGGTTGCTTGTCGGTGTCGGAGAAGACCATCAGCGGCCAGAGGAAGTCCTGCCACACGGCGACCAGCGCGAAGATCGACACGACGCCGAGGACGGGTCTCGACAGGGGCAGGACGATGGACCACAGGGTGCGGAGCTTGCCTGCTCCGTCGATCTCGGCGGCTTCCAGGACATCGCGCGGGATCTGGTCGAAGAACCGTTTGAGCAGGTAGAGGTTGAAGGCGTTCGCGACGGCCGGCAGCCAGATGGCCAGCGGGTCGTTCAGCAGGTTGACGTGGATCAGCGGCATGTCCGCGATCGTGAGGTACTTGGGTACGACGAGGGCCTGCACCGGGACCATGAGGGTGGCGAGGATGCCCCCGAGGATGATGTTGCCGAAGGCCGGCTTGAGTTTGGACAGGGCGTAGGCGGCGGCCGTGCAGAATACGATCTGCAGCACCCAGGCGCCGGTCGCCTGGACGACCGTGTTCCACAGGTGGGTCGGCAGCCGCATCAGGTCCCAGGCGTCGGTGTAGCCGCTCGCCCGCCACTGCTCGGGGACCAGGGTGGGCGGGGTGCGCACCACTTCCTCGGGCGGTTTCATCGCCCCGGTGACCATCCAGTAGACGGGGAAGAGGAACGCGAACGCGAAGAGCAGGACGACGAGGGAGAACACCGACCAGTAGGCGGCCCTGCCACGGCGTCCGGCGAGTGCCAGCGGCGAGATGACGGTACGTGTGGACCGCTCGGCCGGGGCGTCGCCGGACTTCCTGGCGCGGACGGCGGGCGGTTTCCGTACGGGGGGCGGAGCTGTCTGTGTCATTGCGGGCGACGCTCCTGTCAGTCGGTGCGGGTGAGTCGCAGATACAGGGCGGAGAAGGCGCTGAGCACCAGCAGGAGCAGCACGCTGAGGGCGGACGCGCCGCCGAAGTCGTTGTAGAGGAAGGCGTACTTGTAGATCAGGTAGAGCACGGTGACGGTGGAGTTCTCCGGGCCGCCGCCGGTGATGACGAAGGGTTCGGTGAACACCTGCATCGTCGCGATGACCTGGAGGAGCATCAGCATGAGGATGACGAAGCGGGTCTGCGGGATCGTGACGTGCCGGACGCGCTGCCAGACGGACGCACCGTCCAGCTCGGCGGCCTCGTACAGCTCGCCGGGGATGCCCTGGAGGGCGGCGAGGTAGATGAGGACGGTGCCGCCCATGTTGGCCCAGGTGGCGACGGCGACGAGCGAGACGAGCGCGGTGTCGGCGCCGTTGGTCCAGTTCGACGTCGGCAGGTGGAGGAAGCCGAGCACCTCGTTGGCGAGGCCCGCGCCCGGATCGTAGAACCACTTCCACAGCAGGGCGCTGACCACCGGCGGGATCATCACGGGGAGGTAGACGACGACCCGGAAGAAGGCCTTGGCGTGCCGCAGTTCGTTGAGGACGAGTGCCATGAGGAACGGGACGGCGAACCCGATGACCAGGGCGAGCACGGTGAAGGTGAGGGTGTTGCGCCAGGCTGCGGCGAACTCCGGGTCCTGGAAGAGGCGGGTGAAGTTCGCGGTGCCGACCCATGCGGGGTCGGACCCGGG
This sequence comes from Streptomyces sp. MMBL 11-1, assembly GCF_028622875.1. Classification (NCBI taxonomy): domain Bacteria; kingdom Bacillati; phylum Actinomycetota; class Actinomycetes; order Kitasatosporales; family Streptomycetaceae; genus Streptomyces; species Streptomyces sp. MMBL 11-1. The sequence goes on from NZ_CP117709.1 coordinate 49,576, forward strand.
GGTGTACTTCTGGAACGCGATGATCACCGACCGGACGGCCGGGTACCAGGAGAACAGGATGAAGCAGAGCAGGCCGCCGGTCAGGAAGCCGTAGGCGGTGGCCTGGTCGGCGATCTTCCTGCGCAGCGGGCCGAGGGGCCCGCGGCCCGCCGGGCGCGCGTCCCCCGGGGGAGGCGTCGTGCCGGCGGACCGCGGCGTCACGCGCGCCGCGGGCTGGGACGTGGTCTTCATGGCTCTCTCAGCCCCGGGCCAGGATTCCGTCGATCTTGGACTGGGCGTCCTTCAGCAGGGCGTCGATGTCCGCGTCCTTCTTCGTCAGGACCGCCGAGACGGCACCGTCGAGGACCGCGTAGATCTGCTGGCCGTGCCGGGGCTCCAGCTTCATGTCGAGCTGCTGGCCGCCGTCGATGAAGGCCTGGTAATTGGCGACCGGGACGTTGGCGGACGCCTTCTTCAGCTCCTGGTCCTTGGCGTCGGTGGCTCCGGTGAACAGGCGCGGCTCGGGCAGGCCGACCGGGGACTTGTCCTCGGCGGCACGGGCGTAGTTGTTCATGAACCCCTGGCCGGGGGTGAGGAAGGTCCACTCCAGCCACTTGAGACCGGCCTTGATCTGCTCCGGGGTGGCCTTCTTGTTGAACATGTAGCCGTCGCCGCCCATGAGGGTGCCCTTGCCGCCGGGCATCGGGGCGAAGGCGAGGTCCTGGTACCTGCCGCCGGCCTCCTTGACGATGCGCGGGACGTTGTCGGGAGCGGCCAGGTACATGCCGAGCTTGCCGGAGCCCATCATCTGGAGGGTGTCGTTGATGATGAGCAGTTGCTTGGCGCCCATGGAGTTGTCGCGCCAGCGCATGTCCTTGAGGTTCTGCAGGACGGCCTTGCCCTCGGGGGTGTCGACCGTGGCCTTCTTGCCGTCCGCGCTGACGACCGTGCCGCCCTGGGAGTAGATCGAGGCGGTGAAGTGCCAGCCGCCCTGGTTCTGGGCGCTGTACTCGGCGAAGCCGACGGTGCCGTCGCCGAGCGCGGCGATCTTCTTGGCCGCGGCCCGGACCTGTTCCCAGGTGGCCGGCGGCTTGTCCGGGTCGAGACCGGCCTTGACGAAGAGCGGCTTGCTGTAGAGCAGGCCCATGGAGTAGTTGGTGCGCGGGATGCCGTAGATCCTGCCGTCGACGGTGTAGGCGTCGCGCAGGGGCCGCGCTATGTCCTCGTACGCCTTGAGGTCCTTGACGTACGCGGTGATGTCGGCGGCCTGGTTGATGGAGACGACGCGCTCGGTGTCGGTGAAGTACGTGTAGAAGACGTCTTCCATCTGGCCGCCGGCCAGCTTCGCGTCGAAGGTCTTGGGGTCCTGGCACGGGAAGGCGTCGTGCGCGGTGACGTCGATGTCGGGGTTCTGCTTCTCGAACGTCTTGACGTCCTCGTCGAACCGCTGGTGGTCGATCTTCGCACTCGGCTGGGGCCAGCAGTTGACCGTGATGCGTGTCCTGCCGTCCGCGGGGCTGTCGCCCTCGCCGCCGCAGGCCGCCAGGCCGGTGAGGGTCAGGGCCGTGGCGACGGCGGTGACGCAGGTACGACGAAGAACAGAACTTCTCATCGGTGGACCCCTCTAGGGCAGGAGTGCGGGAAGCCCACAGCCCCGAGCTGTGTGGCGAGCCACACTCAACCACCGCCGACGAATGTCCGCAAGATCTCGCGTTCATTTCGTAAATCTTTGACAGTCTCTGCTCTCCATGGGTTGTGACGGCTGACGGAACCAGGGAGAACCGCGGAGTCGGGGCCCGTACGAGATGCCGCACGAGGGCTGCGAGAACGCTGTGACCGGGCCCGTCACCGCCGGGCCGCCGCGCACGCGGGAGCGGCGGAGCCGGCGGGGACCGCGCGGCGGAAAGCAGGGACGGTCACAGGCGGGGTTCGGTTTCGCGGGGCGCGCGACGCCCGCGAGAGCTGCCCCGCAGAGGCGGGCGGCGGCGGGGGGCACGCGGCGGGAAAAGCCTGCGGGAATCCGCCCGGGGGGGGCGGTGGCGCGGCCGGTGTCACCCACGGCCCCGGCGGCCCGGCCGCCGCTCGGCGGCCGGCTGGGAGCGCTCTCCACGCGGCTGCGTGGACCGCTCACCGAAGCCCGGCCGCCCGGGCGGTCGCGATGGACGGCCGGGGAGCCGCGGCGGCGTCGGGCGCGATGTCGGACGCCCGGCCTGCCGCGGCCTCACCCGCTCGCCCTGACGACGGCTTCGGCAAACCGTCGTGTCACGAACGCAAGAATATGGCAATAGTTGCAGGACGTTAATCGTCCCGTGATGAACATGACCGCCCCGAGGCGGCTACGACCGGGATTCCGGCTCGCCGGCGGCTCCCTAGCGGGCCGGGGCAGCCGTCCGCACCGTGCCGAAGTCGATGGCGCGGTCTGCCTCGCGCAGGACCTCCTCGGCCACCCTGCGTACTTCGGCGGGTACATCGCCGTGCTCCTCCACGAGGCCGGCGTAGATCGGTGCTTCGGTGCTGTCTGCGGAACTCATACGGTTCTTTCCCGTCGGTCTGGTGTGTGAGAAACCCCTGCCGGTCGGCGGAGGCGGGGGCGAGTGTACGTGCTGGGTGGCAGCGGTCGCGATTCCATTCCGGCGCGCGGACCCCGCCGCATCTGCTGGAACAGCGCCCCGCCCCGCCCCGGAGGGCGCGTGGCGGCCGCTCCGTCACCGGCCGGGTCGGCCCGTGCCGAGGTGCTGCGCGGGACAGCCCGCACGGCCGGCGAGCACGGTCAGCTCGACGGGGCGGAGGTGGGGCCGGGAACCGGGGCGCACGGGGTGGGCCGGGAGCCCGGGGGTGGGCCGGGGGTGCGGGACCGGGCAGCTTCAGGTCGGGTCCGCCGAGCGGCGTCTCCGGGCCTCGGGCAGGGGTCGGTGGCCCTCGGTCCACTCGTTGACCCAGCCGCAGCCCGAACAGGCGTACCGCCCGTCGAGGCCCGCGATCAGGGTGCCGCAGCGCGCGCATCCGATGTAGGTGATCTCCGGGTGCTGCGTGGCTGCTTCGTCCGGGGAGCGCCGCTCCGGGCGGGGTGAGGCCGTCATCGTCCGGCGTCCGTTCCCGCGGCGTCCAGCAGGATCCGGGCGAGCTCGCGCGGCTGCGAGAACATCGGCCAGTGACCGGTGTCCATCGTGGCCAGCCGCCATCGCTCCCCCGTCAGCAGCTCGGCCACCTCCAGGCTCGGCTCGGGCCGGTCGAGCAGGCACTTGACGTACGTCGCGGGCAGCAGGCCCAGGGGGCGGGTCAGGGCGGCGGGATCCGTGAGGGTGGCGCCGGGGTGGGGCGTCGAGCCACCGAGGAACCGGGCGAGCTGTTCCTCGGTGAGGCCCTGGTCCGCGCAGTCGGAGGCGGCCGGCGGCGGCCAGAAGCCCCCGTTGGCGGCGATGGCGGCCTCGACGCCGGCCCGGCCGTCCGGCCAGCCGGAGACGAAGGACTCGCCGTCGGCCGGGACGTTGGAGTCGACGAACACGACGCGGGTGAGCCGGTCGCCGATCCGCTCGGCGGCCTGCCCGACCGGAATGCCCGCGTAGCTGTGGCCGACCAGCACCACGTCGCGCAGGCCGAGGCGCTCGACCTCCTCGACGATGTCCTGGACGTGCGTCTGCTGCCCCGCCGCCGCCTCCTGCTTGTCGGCGAGGCCCGACAGGGTCAGCGGGTGGACCCCGTGGCCGGCCGCGCGCAGGCCGGGCTCCACGTCCTGCCACGCCCACGAGCCGAGCCAGGCCCCTGCCACCAGTACGAATTGCGTCATGCCAGCAACGTAGCGCAGGGGTACGACAGAGCCTGCCCCCCGCTGCCCCGCCGGCCGTCGTCGCCTCGCCGCCTGACGGGCGGCGGCACACCACCACCCCGTCGCTCTATGCCACTTGCCGATCGAACAGGATGCGTTGTCAGCCGTTTCTGACTGCTTTTCGCTATGAACGGAGGCGGCGGGCCGCAGCGAGGCAGGATGTCCCCGTGATGGGCAACCTCCCCGTCGTGACGACCAGCTTCGTCGGACGCGACAACGAACTGGCCGACATCGAACGGGCACTTCGAGAACGTCGGCTGGTCACGCTCACCGGCCCCGGCGGGGTCGGCAAGAGCCGGCTGGCCCTGCGCACCGCCGAGCGTACCCGGGACCGTTACGCCGACGGCGTCTGGTGGGCCGACCTTTCCCATCTGCACGACGCGCAGCTGCTCGCCACCACGGTCTGCGACGGCGTCGGGCTCCTGGACCACAGCCCCCGCCGACCTGCGGCCGCGCTCGGTGAATGGCTCTCCGGCCGACGTCTGCTCCTCGTTCTCGACTGCTGCGAGCGGATCGTCGGCCCCTGCGGGCAGCTCGTCGCCGAACTGCTCGCCGCGGCCCCGGGGCTGACGGTCCTCACCACCAGTCGGGAGCCGTTGGGCGCGGCGGACGAGAAGTGCGTCGAGGTGCCCCCGCTCTCCGCGGGCGACGACGGTGACGAGGCCGTCCGGCTCTTCCACGAGCGCGCGGCCGCCGTCGCCCCGGGTCTCTCGCTCGACGACCCGGAGAGTTCGGCCGCCGTCGAGGAGATCTGCCGTCGGCTCGACGGCATACCGCTCGCTCTCGAACTGGCCTGCGTGCAGCTCCGCGAGAGCAGCGCGCAGGAGATCACCGGACGGCTGGCCTCCCGGATGGAGGAGCTCACCGACGACACCCTCTGGCCCCGCCGCCACCGTGCGCTGCGCACCACGATCGGCTGGAGCCACGAACTCTGCGCACCGCTGGAGCGGCTGCTGTGGGCTCGGCTCTCCGTCTTCCGCGGCGTCATCACGACTGCGGACGCGGAGGCGGTGTGCGCGGGCGGGCCGCTGGACGCCGGCGCCATCGGCCAGGCCCTGGAACGCCTGGCCGACCAGTCCGTCCTCCGGCGCACCGGGAGTGGTTACCGGATGCTGGACACGCTGCGCGAGTACGGGGCGATGTGGCTGGCGGAGCTGGCGGAGGACGCGCTCCTCGCGGACCGGCACGCCCGGCACTTCGCCCATGTCGCCGTCCAGGCGTACGCGGGCTGGCTCGGGCCGTCACAGGTCCTCTGGTACCACCGGATCGCCGACACCCACGCGGACCTGTGCGCGGCCCTGGACCACCTGCTGGCCGAGGACCCGGAGATGGCGATGGAGCTGGCCGGGTGCGCGGGCCTCTTCTGGAGCTGCTGCGGCCATCTGCACCAGGCCCGTACGTATCTGGAGCGGGTGCTCGCCCTGCCGCTCTCCGCCGGTCCTCACCGCACCCGGGCACTGTGGGCCCTGGGCATCACGCTGACCCTGCAGGGCGACCACGAGGCGGCCCGCCGCACCGGCGAGGACTGCCGGCACGCGGCACTCCTCGACGAGGACCCGGAGGCGGTGCTCCTCGCGGCCCACTCCATGAGCTTCACGTATCTGATGATGGGCCAACCGCTCACCGCGTACGCCGTCAGCGACCAGGCACTGGGCCAGCACGAGGGCGACCCCGCCGACGCGCCCTCCCAGCTGCGCTGCCGGGTGATACGCCTGTTCGCCCTGTCCGCGCTCGGCCGGCTCGACGAGGCGTACGAGGAGGCCATGCGGCTCCAGCGGATCAGTCTGCGGTTCGGCGAGCACTGGGCACGGGCGTACGCCGATCACCAGCTCGCCCTGATCCACCTGCTCCAGGGCCGCCCCCGTCATGCCGAGAGTCACGCGCGCGCGATGCTCGCGAGCAAGCACGAGCTCCACGACAGCCTCGGCATAGCGCTCGGCCTCGATCTGCTCGCCGGAGCCATCGCCGCGCAGGGGAACGGAGTGGCCGCGGCCCGTGCCTCCGGTACCGGGCACGCCTACTGGCGCATGATCGGCCACCCGCACCGGGGCACCCCGGAGCTCGGGGCGATCCGCGCGCAGTGGGAACTCCGGGCCCGGCAGGTCGCGGGCGACTCCGCGTACGAGCGGGCCTACCGGCGCGCCTCGGCCGACGACGCCGAACGCGGTCTGGCCCACGCGCTGGAGCGCGGGAATCCCGGATAGCCGAAGCGGCCTCCGCACCGGCGTCCGCCGTCCGGACACCGGCCCCGTCCGCCCACCGCACCGGCGGCAGCGGGACACTCGACGAGACCCCACGTGGGCTGGGCCCTGTTGGGGGGGGGTGACTCGCTGGCCGCTGTGCCTCCGACCCGTCCTTCCGGCCGCCGCCCCTGTCCGGCGGCCGGGGAGACCGTTTCCCCCTTCGTCCTGGTCAGGCGCTGAGCATCGGGTGCGTCTCCAGCAGTGCGTCGGTTACGCCGAAGGCGCGGGTGAGGATCAGCGCGTGCGGCTCCAGGAAGCCGAGCACCGCGTCGACCGCGTCGGGCAGGCCCTCGACCTGATCGACGGTCATCCGCCCCCGTGCCAGCAGGTCCCCGCTGTGCGCGGCGACCCGGCGCAGCGCGAACAGGGCATGCAGCCCGCGCAGCAGGTCCGCCGCCTGCCCGGAGCGAACCTGGTCCGCCGCGGTCAGCAGGGACTCGGCGGCGAGCCTGTGGACGTGGGCGTCGGCCAGTGCCACGGCGGGCGTCACCGTCGCGTTCCAGCGGGCCAGCGGGGAGTCGGCGCGTTGCCGCAGCCGGGCTTTCGCACGGCCGTGGGCGATGCGCTCGATGTCGGCCAGGAGGTCCTGGAGGAACTGGGGGCCGGTCAGCTCCCGGTCCTCGGCCGCGAGCTCGCTCTCCGGCTTGAGGTCGACGCCGCCGAGCAGCATTTCACCCCCTGCCTTCTCCATGATGACCTTGTTGTCCCCCTCGGCCGTGATCGCACCCTCGACGGAGGCGAGCTGGAGCGCGATGCCGTTGGCCTGGATCAGGCCCTGGGCCCCGCACCGCTCGCGGCACTCGGTCATGACCGCCCGGGCCCGCCAGGTGATCCAGGCCTTGCTGATCGCCGTCAGCCGCTCGTACGCCTCGCGCTCCTCGCCCGTGGCCCGGTCCCACTGCCGCACCACCTGCCGCTGGAGCAGCGTGGCGGCGTAGGTCGTCGCCGCGGCGTCCAGCAGGGACGCGTGGTGACCGCGGTGGGCGATCAGCGGCACACGCTGCCCGTTCGTCATGCCCGAGGTGACCCGTGTGTGGGCGTAGCGCATGGCGACGTCGAGAGCGTGCCGCATGACGCCGAGGCTGTGGGCGGTCATGCACAACTTGCCCATCGTGACCCGCCCGATGGAATGGAGGAACCGTCGGCGGGGGCTGCCGAGCGCGCTGGTGAACTCGCCGTCGGGGGTGAGGCGGCCGTGGTCGCCCTGAAGAAGTGCGCTGAACGGAAGCCGGACACCGTGGAATCGGGTGGTGCAGTGATCGACCGGGCTGCTGGCCGTCTGGGGCAGCGGCCGCACTTCCACGCCCGGCAACGGGCTGCCGTCGCTGTCGCTGAGCGGCGTGAGGAACAGAAAGACGCCCTGGTCGGTGCCGTCCACTATCAGACGGGCCGCGACGACGGCCCCCTTCGCCCCTCCCGCCGGACCGGTGTTGGGCATGAACTTCTGCGCGCCGGCGTGCGGGGTGTGCAGGACGAATGCGCGCGCCGCCCGGTCGAACGTCGCCGTGGTCTCCATATGCGCGGCGTCATTGCCATGGGCAACCTCGGTACAGAGAAACGTTCCGATGCGGTCCGCGCGGATGTACTCGCTGAGGTCGCGCCCGGCCGGGTCGTGATCGACCAGGCTCCCGAGGAAGAGGTTGTAGTGGATGGCGACGACAGTGGCCATGCCGGGATCCACCGCACCGGCCCACTCGTGGATGGCGGTGAGTTCGACCGGATCGCTCGCGAGGGCCTGCGGAGCCTCTGCGGCCTCATTGACCAGCCGAAGCCGTTCGTAGCTCAGGGCTATGCGTTCTCCGTGGGTCAGTCCCTCCTCGAAGCGGAACGGGGTGGAGCTGAAGAGACGCCTCCATCGTTCGTGAGTCGTGGCCAGCTGACCGGCGAACAGTACGTCGGCGAGCGCGGCGGCGACGGGTGCGGCAAAGTCGGTTGCGGTATACGGAATCTGAGAGACAGTCACACCCGAGAAAGTTAGCCTGATCGATCACGTTTGACGGAGTGAGGATCAACACGATTGAGCTGGGCGAAACACGGTAGGCGCCTGCCTGCTCCGTCACTCGCTTCCGCTGCCCGGCGGCCCCTCGGAACGATCATGATCAGGGTGCGAGCGGGCCGATCCGACCCGGATCGCGGCCAGGGTCGCCCGCCTGCCCGGGGACGGGGCGGAGCGGCCGTGCCCTCGACGGCGGGATCGGCGGCTCCGCGATCTCCCCCAGCCCGTCCGCGGCCATCCGGCTCCACGCGGCCGCCCCCCGTCGGGGCCCACGCGCCGACCCCCCGTGGGGCACGGCCTTAGCATCCCCGTATGACGTCCATCAGCCGACTCCGTCCCGACCATGCCGAGGCTCTACTCGCTTTCGAGCGGGAGAACCGGGCCTACTTCGCCGCGTCCATTCCCGACCGGGGCGACGACTACTTCGCCGCATTCGCCGAACGCCACCGCGCGCTGCTCGCCGAGCAGGAGGCGGGGCTGCACCACTTCCACCTCATCGAGGACGACGGCGGCATCCTTGGCCGGATCAACCTCCTCGGCGTGCGGGAGCGGTCGGCCGAGCTGGGCTACCGGATAGCGGAGAAGGCCGCGGGGCGGGGGCTGGCCACCTGGGCGGTGCAGCAGGTCTGTGTCCTGGCGGTCCGGGAGTACGGGCTCACCGCTCTGCGTGCGGAGACGACGCTGGACAACACGGGATCCCGCGCGGTGCTGGCGCGCTCCGGGTTCGAGCCGCTGGAGGACGTCATGTTCGGCGACCGCCCCGGGCGGCGGTACGTCCTGGACCTGAGCGGGGGCGCTCCCCCGGCCCCTTGAGCGGCGCCGCCACCGAGGGGAGCGGCGGCGGGCGACGGGCATCATCGGGCGGGAAAGGGGTACGCCGGGCGTCCGGCGTACCCCTTCGAGGGCAGGGCGGGGCGGAGGTCAGTCCTTGTCGGTCTCTTCGCGGACGATGGTGTCGTTCTTGGCGTCCACGTCGAAGGTCGTCCTCTTCCAGTCCGAGCCGATCACGTCGACCTGCCAGATGGCGCCGTTGCCCTCCTTGTCGTCGAGGCCGACGGAGGTGACCGTCCCCTTCTTCTTCTCGGTGGCGACCTTGGCCGCCTGCTGCGGGGTCTGGGTGGCCTGCGCGAGCCGGTCGGCCGTCTGCTTCTTGTCGTCCGCGTCCTGATCGGCGTCGACACGGGCCTCGATCACCTTGCCGTCGACCGCGTTGATCCGGACGGTGTGGACCGTGCCGTCCTTCTCCGCGACTTCCGCGACCCAGACCGGACCCTCGGAGCCCGGGCTCGCGCTCGGGCTGGATGTGCCGGTCCCGGTCGGGCTCGCGGTCCCGGTCGGGCTCGCGGTTCCGGTCGGACTCGCGGAGCCCGTGGGGCTGCCGGACCCGGTCGGGCTGGGGCTCTGGTCGCTGTCGTCGTCGTCCACACCCTCCAGGTCCAGATCGATCAGCTTGCCCCCGGCCACCTCTCCGGAGGCGGTGGTGGCGGCGTCGTCGAAGGTGACCTTCGTGGCGTCGAGCACCTTCTTGCGCTCCTTCTGGTCCTCGGTCAGCTGGGCCGTGGCCGAGGGCGACGTCGTCTGCTTCTGCGGGACGACCTTCGCGGCCTCGGAGGTGGCGGCGCTTGTCGCGCTGTCCGAGCTCTGACCACATCCGGTCATCAGAACGGCTGTGGCGGCGGCCATGCCGAGGGCGCCGACCGTCTTGAGGGTGCGGGATCGGGAGGAGGCACTGTTCATGCGTCGAGGCTCAAGTCTCATGCACGCATGCCTAGCCCTCCGGGCCATCGGTCATGTTGTCCTACCGGGGAGTCACCCGATCGACCGGGCGGGTCCGCCCGTTGGCCGTCGCTCCCCGGGCGGTGGACGCCGAGGTGCGAAACAATGGCGGCAGGGCCGTATTCTTTCCGCCCGGCCGGGAGGCCGTCATGGATCACATGGTGCACACCGAGTGTTACGAGCTCATCTTCCAGATGTCCGGTGCCGCGGACGACGTGGTCCGTGTCCGGCTCACCGACCGCCTGGGGGCCGGCGGATTCCCGGTGTACGAGGACGATACGGGGATCGTGCGCGCCGAGATCAGTGACCGGGGCGAGGTCCGCATGCTCGCCAGCGGCGGCCACCAGGCCCCGGGAGCTCCCCTGCTGGCCCGGCCCCTGAGCGAGGACTCCCCCGGAACACCGTGACCTGACTGCGGGAGGGCGGGGCGCACCGTGCACGGTGCGCCCCGCTCCCCTGTGCCCGCACGTCCAGGTGCGAGCCCGTCCTCCCGTTGACGCCCACTCTTCGCCTGGTGCCCACTCTTCGCCCGATTGTGTTTACATTCCCGCGCCACACTCGTAATCTGAGCGCGAAACAACAGACTCGGGCATGAAACGGATACGAAACCACATGTACGCACCGGAGCGTCAGCAGGAGATCCTCCGCCTCGCCCAGGAGAGCGGGCGGGTCGACGTGCTGTCCCTGGCCGAGGAGTTCCAGGTGACGGCCGAGACCGTCCGGCGCGATCTCAAGGCCCTGGACCGGGCGGGGCTGCTGCGCCGGGTGCACGGTGGGGCGATCCCCGCCGGGCGGCTCGGCTTCGAGCCGGACCTCGCCGAGCGCGACACCGTCGCCGCCGACGAGAAGGACCGCATCGCGCAGGCCGCCCTCGCCGAACTGCCCGTCGACGGCAACGTGATCGTGGACGCCGGGACCACGACCGCGCGCCTCGCCGCCGCCGTACCGGTCGAGGCGGCGCTGACCGTGGTGACGCACGCACTGCCGGTGGCCGCGCGTCTCGCCGACCACCCCGGCATCGCGCTGCATCTGGTGGGCGGCCGGGTCCGGCACCGCACCCGAGCGGCGGTCGACGCCTGGGCGCTGGGCGCGTACGCCGAGATCAACGCCGACGTGGTCTTCCTCGCCACCAACGGCTTCTCCCCCGACAGTGGCCTGACCACGCCCGACCTCGCCGAGGCTGCGGTGAAGAGGGCCGTGATCAAGGCGGCACGCCGGGTCGTCCTCCTCGCCGACTCCGGCAAGTTCGGGCAGGAGCACTTCGCCCGCTTCGGCGATCTCACCGATGTGGACCTGCTCATCACCGACACGGGGCTCAGCCCCGACGACGCCCGCTCCATCGAGAGCCGGGGCACGGAAGTAGTACGCGCATGATCCTGACCGTCACCCCCAACCCCAGCCTGGACCGCACCTACGAGCTGCCCGGCCTGACCCGCGGCACCGTGCTGCGTGCCACGGCGGACCGCGTCGATCCGGGCGGCAAGGGCGTCAATGTCTCCCGCGCCGTCGCGGCGGCCGGACACCGCACCGTCGCCGTCGCCCCGATGGGGGGCCCGGAGGGCGCCCTGCTCGCCCGGCTGCTCGGGGACCTGGGCATCGAGGCCGCCGGCGTGCCGATCGCCGGGAACACCCGGATCAACGTCACCCTCGTCGAACCCGACGGCACCCTCACCAAGGTCAACGCGGCGGGCCCCGAGCTGAGTCCGGCCGAGGCCGAGGACGTCCTGGAAGCGGTGCGGGCACGCTCATCCGCCGCCGACTGGATCGCCTGCTGCGGGAGCCTGCCGCGCGGACTGCCGCCGCGGTGGTACGCGGAGCTGGTCGAGCGGAGCCACCGCGCCGGCGCCCGGATCGCACTGGACACCTCCGGAGCGGCGCTGACCGCCGCCCTGGACCGGGCACCCGATGTGATCAAGCCCAATGCCCAGGAACTCGCCGAGGCCGTCGGCCGGCCGCTCGCCACCGTGGGCGACGCGCTGAAGGCGGCCGAGGAGTTGCGTGCGCGCGGTGCCCGGTCGGTGCTGGCGAGTCTGGGCGCCGACGGGCAGCTGCTGGTCGAGGCGTCGGGCGCGTACTTCGCCACCGCGCCGGTGGCCGCCGTGCGCAGCAACGTCGGCGCCGGGGACGCCTCCCTGGCCGGCTTCCTGACGGCGGGCGGGCGGGGCCCGGAAGCCCTCACCGCGGCCGTCGCCCACGGTGCCGCCGCCGTGCAGTTGGCCGGAAGCCTCATGCCCACCCCGGCCGACCTCGATCTGCCGTCGGTCGTGACGACCTCCGACGTGCCGCTGAACCGCGTGCTGACGGAGCCCGCCCCATGACCCCCGCACCGCCATCACCCGCCTTCGTGCCCCCGTCGCCGCCGCAACTCCCGCGACGTCCGTACGGACCCGATCCGTACGAGCCCGCCGCCCCGTCCCCCCGAGCCGCCGCACGGCGGTCCCCGAGCAAGGAGCACCGCGATGAGTGAGCTGATCACCGCGGAACTGGTCGACCTCGATCTGTCCGCCACCACGAAGGACGCCGCCGCGAGGTCGCTCGCCGAGCGGATGGTGGCCGCGCACCGCGTCACCGATCTCGACGGCTTCCTGGCCGACGTCGCCGCCCGCGAGGCGCAGATGCCGACCGGGCTGGACGGCGGCATCGGCATCCCGCACTGCCGCAGCGAGCATGTGAGCGCCCCGACGCTGGCCTTCGGGCGCAGCGGGGCGGGCATCGACTTCGGAGCGGCCGACGGTCCGGCCGACCTGATCTTCCTCATCGCGGCCCCGGCCGGGGCCGACGACGATCACCTCACCATCCTGTCGGGGCTGGCCCGCAGGCTGATGGACCCGCGGTTCACCGCCGCTCTGCGTGCCGGAACGGATCGGCGGGAAGTGGCCGCGCTGATCCGGGACGAGGAGCCGCCGGAAGAGCCCGAACAGGCACCGCTGGGGACAGAGGACCAGGGCCAGGAGCAGGAGCGGAACCAGGAGCAGGAACGGGAGCGGGCGGAAGCGGGAACGGGAGCCGCGGGAGCCTCCGAAGCCGCCGGGAGCGTCCCCTTCCGGATCGTCGCCGTCACCTCCTGCCCCACCGGCATCGCCCACACCTACATGGCGGCCGAGTCCCTGGCCGCGGCGGGTCGCGCCGAGGGGGTCGAGGTGACGGTGGAGACCCAGGGCTCGGCCGGCTTCACGAAGCTGGACCCCGCCGTCGTGGCGGCGGCGGACGCCGTGATCTGGGCACACGACGTGGAGGTCCGGGAGAAGTCCCGCTTCCGCGGCAAGCCGCTGGTCGACGTCGGGGTCAAGGCGGGCATCAACCGGCCCGCCGAGCTGATCGCCGAGGCCCGCCGCAAGGCGGAACGCGGGGAGCCGGCCGCCCCGCCCGAGAACAGCCGGGCGGCGAATTCCGGGGACGGGGACGAGGACGGAGCCGGGGACAAGTCCGGTGCGGATCACGCGCACTTCGGCGTCCGGCTCCGTACGTATCTGATGTCCGGCGTGAGTTACATGGTGCCGTTCGTCGCGGCGGGCGGTCTGCTGATCGCTCTGTCGTTCGCCATCGGCGGCTACGAGACAGCGAGCGCCACTTCGGTCGCCGACCACTTCGCCTGGGGCGAGGCGGACAGCTGGGCCGCGCTGCTCAACCAGATCGGCTCGGCGGCCTTCGGATTCCTGGTGCCGGTGCTGGCCGGGTACATCGCGTACGGGATGGCGGACCGGCCGGCGCTGGTGCCCGGTTTCGTCGGCGGGGCCATCGCGCTCACGGTGAACGCCGGGTTCCTCGGGGGCCTGGTCGCCGGTCTGCTGGCCGGTGCGGTGGTGATGGCCGTCCAGCGCGTCCCGGTCCACGCGACCCTGCGCGGCATCATGCCGGTCCTGGTGATCCCCCTGATCTCGTCGGCGGTCGTGGGGTTCCTGATGTTCGTCGTGGTCGGCCGGCCCATCGCCTCGTTGCAGAACGCGCTGACGGACTGGCTGAACGGTCTGTCGGGCTCCAACGCGGTGATCCTCGGCGTCGTCCTCGGGCTGATGATGTGCTTCGACATGGGCGGCCCGCTGAACAAGGTGGCGTACGCCTTCGCGGTCGGCGGTCTCGCCGACCCGACGCCGGGCAGTCTCAAGGTGATGGCCGCGGTCATGGCGGCCGGGATGGTGCCGCCGCTGGCGATGGCGCTGGCCACCACCGTACGCACGAGGCTGTTCACGAAGACCGAGCGCGAGAACGGCCGGGCGGCCTGGGTGCTGGGCGCCTCGTTCATCACGGAGGGCGCGATCCCGTTCGCCGCCGCTGATCCGCTGCGGGTCATTCCGTCGGTGATGGCGGGCGGCGCGGTCACCGGCGCCCTGTCGATGGCCTTCGGCGCGACCCTGCGTGCTCCGCACGGCGGCGTCTTCGTCGTCCCGCTGATCGGCGAGCCGTTCCTCTATCTGCTCGCCATCGCCGCCGGGACGCTGGTGGCGACCGCGCTCGTCGTCCTGCTCAAGAGCGCGCGCGGGACGGCGCCGCAGGCGGCCGGGGACGCCGGGGGCGCCAGGTCCGTGGAATCCGACGAAGCCCGGGTCACCGCCACAGCCTGAACTCCCCACACCCACCCCTCCCGTACGTCCTTCACAAGGAGTGATCCATGCACCAGCAGACCGTCGCCATAGCCTCCCGCAGTGGACTTCACGCCCGTCCGGCGTCGCTGTTCGTCAAGGCCGCCGCCCGCCAGCCGGTCAAGGTGACCATCGCCCGGGAGGGCCGCGACCCGGTCGACGCCCGCAGCATGCTCGCGGTGCTGGCCCTGGCCGCCCCGCGCGGGGAGACCGTGGTGCTCAGCGCGGAGGGCGACGGGGCGCGGGCGGCGGTCGCGGAGCTGGCGGAGCTGCTCGCGCGGGATCTCGACGCCACCTGACCTCCGCGGGCCGCCCCGACGCGTACGCGCGGCGACTGCCGGGTCGTTAGGTTGGGACATGTGACCGAGACATGGAACGCCTCCGACCCGGCCGTCCTGGCCCTGCCTTCCGGACGCCTGGTGCGCGGCCGGGGTCTGCGCGAACCCTTGCCCGCGGGCCCCGAACCGGACTTCGCCCTCCACCTTCTGGGGCGCACCCCGCCCCAGGTCGCCTGGGAGTCCCGGTGGCTGCGGTGGCCGGACTTCCGGCTCCCGGCCGACCGGGCGGCGGCGCGGGACCTTCTCCAGGAGGTGTGGGAGCGGGCCGACGGGAGCCGGGTCGAGGTGGCCTGCGACGGCGGGAGGGGCCGCACCGGGACGGCGCTGGCCTGCCTGGCCGTCCTGGACGGGGTCCCCGCCGAGGAGGCGGTGGCGTTCGTGCGCGCCGGCTACCACCCACGGGCGGTGGAGACACCCTGGCAGCGCCGCTACGTACGGAATTTCCCGGCGCGCCGGGACAGCCCCTAGGACTTGTCGGGCACGCTCGTGAAGGTCTCCGGCACCGGCAGGGTGCTCCAGCGGCCGACCGGCCAGGCGATGACGACGGCCCGGCCGACGACCTCGTCGACCGGGACCATCCCCTGGTTCGGGTCGTCCTGGTGGTAGCGGGAGTCCGCGGAGGCCTGACGGTGGTCCCCCATCACCCAGACCTTGCCGTCGGGCACGGTGACCTTGAACCGGCCGCCGTCCTCGTCGTCGCTGCAGGGGGTGTTGCCGGGGAAGACGTACGGCTCGTCGAGGACGGCGCCGTTGACCTTCACCGGCCCGTCGCCCTCGCACTCCACGGTGTCGCCCCCGACGCCGATGACCCGCTTGATGAGGTCCTTCTCCTCGGCGGAGGGCATCACGCCGACGAAGCTCAGGACCTTCTGCACCGTGTTGGGCGGGTCCACGGGCACATTGGCGAGCCAGTCCGCCGGGTCGTGGAAGACGATCACCTCACCGCGCTCCGGCTCCGACCCGAACCAGGGCGTCAGCTTGTCGACGAGGACCCGGTCGCCCTGCTGGAGGGTGTTCCGCATGGAGTCCGAGGGGATGGAGAAGGCCTGCACCAGGAACGTCTTGATGAGCAGCGCCAGCACCAGGGCGACGCCGATGAGGAGCGGCAGCTCCACCCAGAACGGCCGGTTCTTCCGTGTCCTCGACCGCCGTGTGCCCGCCCGCCCCATCGCACCGCTCCTCGCCCGTGTACCGCCCGCCCGTCCCTGGGGGAACGGATCCGGTGATCCACTCTATGGGGCGTGGTGAGCGGTGCGGGACGTCAGGCGGGTCCCGCGCCGACCGGCGGGACGGTCGCGCCCTCACCGGCGCGGACGGCTTCGACCACGCTCTGGTGGAAGACGCGGCTCTCCTCCTCGGAGGGGCACGGCACGGGGCTGCCGGTGAGGGTGAACCAGTCCGACGAGCCGCTGTACTGCACGGCCACCGACGCCTGTCCGTCGGACCAGGTCGTATGCACCGTGAGGTCGCCGCTCAGGATGCCCGCTTCTTCCGTGCGCACTCCGCCGGTTCCCGCGTAGACACCGCTGGTCGTCCAAGATGCCCAGCTCATGACGGTCACCTTTCGGACGATGGCAAGCCTGTCCGGCCGACTTCTTCCGAGTATGGCACCGCTGGTGGGCCCGCGCACGGGTGTACGCGGGCCGGCCTCCTGCCGCCGGTCCTCAGGCGCGTTCCAGCACCCCTCGGACGAAGGCGGCCTGGCCCGCGTGCTGGAGATCCTCGGCGATGACGCTGATCAGCCGGACCCCGAGGGTCACCGGGGGCGACCAGCTCGCGTCGACGATGCGGTCGAGGGCGTGGCCCTCCAGGCCCGCGACGAAGTCCAGGGTCCGTTCGTGCACGGCGTCGAAGTAGCCGAGGAGGGGTTCGGCGGAGTTCACGCGGACGGCGGCGACCTCATCCGCGCTGTGCCCGTAGCCGGTCGCCGTCTCGTCGAACGGGAGGCCGAAGGTGTCCGACCAGCCTTCGGTGAGCCAGATCTGTCCGGTTCCGGCGGCGTCGGCGATGTGGTCGTCCTGGACGCGGGTGAGATGCCAGACCAGCCAGGAGATGGAGTTCGCCCCCGTGTCGATGCGGGCGTTGAGGATGTCGGGCGTGAGTCCTTCGACCGCCGCGTGGACCGCTTCCCCGACCCGGTCGAACGCTTCGGCCAGCATGCCTGCGGTGTTCATCGGTCCACCTTCGCCCGAGGGGTCCGCGGCTCCCGGGTGCGACACGCCGCCGGTCCGGCGGTGTGTCGCGGCCCGGCCCGCTGACGCGGGGCGTCGCGGGCCGGGTGTCCCTCAGCGCAGTCCGTGCAGCCAGTCGGTCAGCAGGCGGTTGACCTCGTCGGGGCGTTCCTGCTGGATCCAGTGGCCGCAGTCTTCGAGGATGTGGGCGGCGGACAGGCCGGGGAGGGTCCGCGGGTAGGCGTCGATGGCGTCGGACATCCAGGTGGTGGAGGCGTCCAGGGCGCCGCCGATGAAGATCGAGGGCTGGGTGATGGGTGTTCCGTCCCAGGCGGCGAGGTCCTCCCAGTCCCGGTCGATGTTGCGGTAGCGGTTGAGTGCGCCGGTCAGGCCGGTGCGCTCGAACTCCTCGCTGTAGACGTCGAGGTCCCGTTCGTCGAGCCACCCGGGCAGGCGGCCGGCGGGGAACCGGTCGGCCATGCGCGCGCCCGGCGGTACGAAGAAGAGCCCGGGGTGGTCCGTAGGGGCGGGGGCGTCGCCGGAGAGCCCCGCGTAGAAGCCGGCGAGCCAGCCGCGTACGTCCGGTTCGATCTCCGCCTCGGCGCGACCGGGGGTCTGGAAGTAGCTGACGTAGAACTCCTCCTCGCCCCCGATGCCCGCGAAGCCGTCGGTGGGGCGGGGGCCTCCCCGGGGCGCGTACGGAACGCTCAGCAGCGCGACCGCCGTGAAGACGTCCGGCCGGAGCAGGGCGCTGTTCGCGGCGATGGGCGATCCCCAGTCGTGTCCGACGACCGTGGCGGTCTCCTCGCCGAGGGCGTGGACGACCGCGGTGTTGTCGGCGACGTGGGCGAGCATGCGATAGGCGTCGGTGGCGGCGGGTGCGGAGGAGCGCCCGTAGCCGCGTACGTCGATGGCGACGGCCCGGTGTCCGGCGGCGGCCAGGGCGGGGAGCTGGTGGCGCCAGGAGTACCAGGACTCGGGGAAGCCGTGGACGAGGAGCACGAGGGGGCCGGTGCCCTGCTCGACGCAGTGGATCCGGCCGCCGGGGACATCGACCGTCCGGTGCGTCGCGCCGGGCAGGAGGGCCGAGGGGCGGGCTGTTCCGTCCGCGGACGGCGTGGGTAGGGGGGTGGACTCCGGCATGGCTCCTCCTCGGGCGCCCCGCACGGGCGGGGCGGTCGTGACGCTTCGGAGGGCGGCCGGGCCACGGCCCGGCCGCCCGCATCACGATCATTCGGCCGGTGCGACCGCCCGGACAAGGATCTTTGCCGGTCCGGCAAAAAGACCGGGGGCGAAAACGGCTTCAGACGAGCAGACTCAGCAGGTGAGCGCAGGCGGTGGCCTCGTCCGGGTGGCGGGCGACGACTTCGTGGGTTCCACGCTCGAACGCCCCGGTCTCCCAGCCGCCGGTCACGCCCCGCCGGACGAACAGGAAGTCCGGCGGGGTGGGAACGGGCTCGTGGACGCCCTCGATCCGGTAGTAGCCCCCGGGGATCCGTGCCTCGACGAGTGCGGCGTGCAACGCCCGGCGGTCCATGGAGGGTTACACGCCCGCGGGCGTCAGGTAGGCGTTGTCCAGCAGCCACTTCACATTGAGCCGCTGCCCCTCGCCCGGGTCGAGGAAGACCGCGTCGAGCTTGATCTGCCGGCCGCCGCCGGGCTGCTCGAACCACGGGGCGATGCCGCCCTGCCAGACCCAGAAGGGCTTGGCGACCTTGTAGACGCGGTAGTCGCACGGGGTGGCCGCGTCACGGGTGTTCAGGTTCTGCGGGGGCAGGGCGCGCTCGGCGTAGGAGTCGCCCGCGGGGGCGAGGTAGCCGCCGTACTCCGAGCCGAAGCGGTCCAGGCGCTGGCCGGTACGGAGCTTCACGGGCTCCTTGTCGATCTCACCGTTCACCTCGGCGAAGCCGTCGTTGGGCGGGTACTTCCAGCTGCCGGTGTCCGCGGGCCCTTCCCAGTACTTCTTCAGGAAGTCCTTCGGCGTGAGGTCGCCGGTGCGCTGCCAGCCCTTCAGGAGCGGGCCCACCGGGGCGAGCCGCTTGCTCGGCAGCCACTTGGGGCCCAGGCGGGCGTCGCCGCGGAACTCTCCGGTACAGGGGTCGTGGCGCTCGGCGGCGGGTGCGGGCCGGGCGGACACCGGCGCGGCGCTCGCCGCCGGAGCGGAGATCAGTCCGGCGGTGATGCCGAGCGCGGCGAGTACGGTACGCATGCGGTTCATTCAGGAGTCCCCTCGAGCACTGATGATCAATCAGGACAGCTGACGTAGGGTAACCGCTCGACTACCCACCCCTTCCACGCCATGCCGTTTTCCGGCCACCGCGGACAGCACCACGCCCCGGCCCGCGACGATGCGCGACCGGGGCGTGACGGGCCGAGGGGTGAGAACCCGACCGGTACGGGGCCCAGGGCCCTCGTGTCGGTCGGCCCGGCCCCGACGAAGGGCTCTAGCCGACGTTGACGTCGATGCAGGCGTAGAAGGCGTTCGCGGTGTCCGCGATGTTCCAGACGGCGAGCACCTCCTGCCGGCCGGTCTTGTTGCCGAAGTCGACCTGGTGCGTCACGGTCGCGCCGGGCCGCGCGCCACCGTCGTCGAACTCGGCGATCTTCTCGCCGCCCACGAAGTACTGCCAGGTGCTGGTCGAGTGGCGCGCGGTGAGCTTCCACTCGAACTGCTGGGAACGGTTCACCGGAGTGACCACCCAGCCCTTGGAGTCGTCGTCCAGCTCCGCGAAGCCGCTGTTCCCGCCGCTGCAGCTGGTGAGCCCCTTGGGACCCTCGACGCTCTGCGGTTCGTACGTGATCGCACCGCAGCTGACCGTGCCCGCGGCGCACTGCGCCTGCCTGCTCGGCGGGTTGGAGATGTAGCCGTGGGCACCGGCGGAGCTCGCCGGGAGGCTCAGGGCGAGGACCGGGGCGAGCAGGGCGCCGACGGCGAGCGCTGTCTTCCTTTTCGCGTGCATGCTTCTCCTTCACATGAGGCCGCACCGCGCGGTGGCGGGCCGTGGGGGGCCCGGCTTCGACGGCGAGACCTCGCGAGTGTGGGGCCAAGAGGCGCGAAGGGCCGCAAGTCCCTTGCCGGACACACCTGATGACGGTGTCCGAAAAGGCCTTGCACTTGGACTAGACCATACCGATGGACGCGTTCACGTCAAGAGCGGTACGCGGCGGGAGGCCTGCCCGTCCGACGCGCACGGACGGCCCCGCGCATCCGGCGCGTCCACCCGGGTGACGCGATCACCCCTGGTCGTCCCCGTAGCGGACCGTGACGCGCTCGAAGCCGAGGGAGCCGAGGAGACCCTTCAGCATGTCGGCGGTGTTCTTCTCCGCCCGAGCGGTCAGTTCGCTCTCCTTCGCCGCTTCGGAGATGTGCTGGGCGGCGAGCTTGTTGACCGCCTGCTCACTGCCGGGGTTGTCGGAGAACAGATCGCCCAGCCGGTCGAGGAGACCGCGCTGTTTGGACACCGCGTAGGAACGGTCGGGATCGAGGGCCGGCCTGCCCAGCACCGCGTGCGGCAGCCGCAGTTCGGCGGCGGTGCGGTCCTCGTTCACCACGACGCCGCCCTCGGTGACCTTGCCCAGGTCGACGGAGGCACCGACCGTGCCCGCCCCGACGAACAGGGTGCGGGTGCCGCGCAGGGCGTCGGGGACGAACTTCGCGTCCTTCTCCAGATCGACGACGACCTGGAAGTTGCCCGAGGCGGCCTCGTACGCGCTCATGTCCTGGATCGACTTGAGCACCGCGGGGCCCGAACGGTCGTGGGTCTCCTCGCCGAAGAGGTCGTCGAGTCCCGGCAGCAGGCTGAGCCCGCTGCCGACGAACAGCAGGGCCAGTGCGGCCACGGCCGCGCCGAGGGCCTTCGGCCACCACCGGGAGGGGCGGGCGTCGCTTTTTCGGTCGCCGTGCGGCGCGGACTCTGTGGTTACGTCGCTGGACGTCATGTTCTGCGTGTGGCCCGCGCCGGGTGCTTTCAGTCCACCACCCCCTCATCCTGAACGAACTCCCGCACAAAATGGGCCTGTTCCGGTACGACCGGGCAGACGCGAGGGCGCTTCCCCGGTTGCCGGGTCCGCTCGGAGCAGCGCGGCCGCCACCCGCACGCGATCGCTCTCCCCCGTCGGAGAGGACCACCGGATCGAAGCCCGCTCAGCCGGGACCAGGTCTCCCTCGTTGGCAGGGGACAGCCACGAGCCCCGCTTCAGGAACCGACGAGACGCGTGTCGGAGGTGTCATCGGCCGTCGAGGCGGTCACGGACGAGGTGATGTGCCCCGCCAGGCCCAGCACGAGGAACAGCACCACGAGCCATTTCGCGGCGCTGCTCAGGACCAGCGGGCGGGTGGCGGAGCGCGACCGCCCGCCCGGGGCCACGGCCGGGTCGTCGTCGCCGAACAGGCCCTTGGGGTAGGCGGGGGTGAGCATCATGGCGTACGCGGAGAACCGCATCCGGTAGCGCAGCGTGGCCGCCGTCGCCTCGAACAGCGGCCGGGGCATCCGGCCGAGACACAGCGTGATCAGCCACCAGACGAAGGCCAGCGCCCACCACCCGTACACGGCGAGGCTCTGCACGATCGCCGCCGGGATCATCAGGAAGACACGGAACAGCACCGCGAGGCGGTTGAGCGGGGTGGGCCGCACCTCGATCTGCGCCGGATAGTCCGCCGGCGGGGTCAGGGCGAAGGGAGGGTAGCGGTCGATGAGCAGCATGTCGCTCGCCGAGACGCGCATGTCGTAGCCGAGGACGCCGGTCAGGAAGCGGAAGACGGGGTCGGGCAGCCGTCCCAGCGCCAGGGCCGCGAACCAGCCCACGACGACGGTGAAGAACGCCGCGATGTGCAGGACGAGCAGCACGATGAAGTGCGGGATGAGCAGCAGCAGCCGCAGGAAGACGGTCAGCCGCCGCTGGCGTGCCGGTTCCACGATGTCCAGGACGGGCCGGAACTCGTCCGCGTCCGTCTCCTTGCGGCCCGGGCTCCACTGGCCTTCGGCCATGTCGCTCCTCCTCGGCAGGGGATCCGTACGGCATCCGCGCGCAGGACGTGTCCCCACCGTGCGACCGCTCCGGGCAGCCCGCAAACGGCCCGGCCCGAACGGGTGCCCGGGTCAGCGCCCGCGGAGGCGGTCGCGCAGCTTCGTGGGGGCGGTCTCCGTACGGGCGGCGTCGCCGGCCCGGGTGCGGGCGGCCGTCCTCGGCACGCGCTCGGGCCCGTCCTCACGCTTCTCCGCCGCCGGGGCGGGCGAACCCGCGTCGTCGGCGTAGGTGTAGTAGCGGCGGCTGATCCGGCGGCCGAGCACGAAGTACCCCAGCAGTGCGCCCGCCGTGTTGAGGATGACGTCGTCGATGTCGAAGGCGCGCCCCTCGACCAGGGCCCCCTGGATCAGCTCGACGGTGGCCATGGCGAGGGCTGTCAGCAGCGTCGTCCGGATCATGCGCAGGCGGCGAGGCCCGAAGAACGGCAGCAGGAGTCCGAACGGCACGCCGAGCAGCAGGTTCCCGCCGGCCTGTTTGCAGGCGGCGAGGAAGGTGTAGTCCTCGGCGTACTGGCGCAGCGAGCGGCCGGGGCGGAGATTCGCGGTGACGAGGTCCTCGGAGGCCGGTGAGGGCGTGAGCGTCACCCTGGCCAGCAGGACGGAGAAGGCCACCAGCCCCAGCAGCACCACCGTCAGGATCGCGCCACGCACCAGCACACGTACCCATGTCCCCTGGCGTGTACGGGGATTCGCCTCTGCGGTCATGGCCGACGGGTGCCCCCGCCCGCCCGGAACACACGCCCGGACCGCCCCGTGGGGCGAAGGTTCACCCGGCCGCCCCCGTTCGCCTGCGACGATGTGCGCATGAGCGCACGAGAGAAGAAGGACCTGCTGGACGAGGCCGACCGGTTGCGTACGGAAGGCCGGCCCGGGGAGGCGCGCGACCTGCTCCTCGCCCTGACCGCCGAGTATCCCGACGACGCGGAGGTGGTCTGCCGGACGGCGTGGATCCATGACGCGCTGGGGCTGGAGTCGGAGGCGGTGCCCTACTACGAGCGCGCACTGGCGCATCCGGCGCTGGCCGCGGAGGACCGGCGCGGGGCGCTCCTGGGGCTGGGCAGTACGTACCGGATCCTCGGCCGGTACGGGCAGGCGGTGGAGACGCTGCGCCGGGGCGTCGAGGAGTTCCCGGACGACGGCTCGCTCCGGACGTTCCTGGCCATGGCCCTGTACAACGTCGACGAGCACCAGGAGTCGATGCGCCTGTTGCTGGAGTTGACTGCCGCGACAAGCCGGGACCCGTACGTCCAGGAGTACCGGCGGGCGATCGAGCACTACGCGAAGGACCTCGACGAGACCGTGTGACCCGGGCGGGCGCCGAGGCGGCCCGCTACGAGCGGGCAAGGGGAAGCCCCGGCCGGATCGGGGGAATCCGGCCGGGGCGGTCTGCGTGCGGGTGGGAAGGGCGATCGCCTCTCGGCGGACGGCTCCATGGGCTTCGGGAGTGCGTTCATTCCCCCTGGGCCACAGGAAAGTCCCGGGGCACCGCCCCCTCGTTCCCGCATATAGATGAACGATAAACCATCCTGGGCCGCACCCGGAAATCCACCCCCGCACATGTGACCCACGGCACGGAATTCCGGGCTTCCCCCCTGGTCGGGGCCCCTTCGGTCAGCTCGCGGACGTCTCACCGGGGCCGTAGCGGCGGCGGAACCGTTCGACGCGACCCGCCGTGTCGTGCACCTGGCTGCCGCCGGTGTAGAACGGGTGGCTCGCCGACGAGGTCTCCACGTCGATCACGGGGTAGGTATTGCCGTCCTCCCACGCCACGCGCTCGCCCGAGTCGGCGGTGGAGCGGGTCAGGAAGGCGACATCGGCCGCGCGGTCACGGAAGACCACGGGACGGGACACGGGGTGGATGCGGGACTTCATCGATGCGTTCCTTCCTCACCGCGGACAGCGGTGACGTACGGGGGGGGACGGGCCCCTTCCGGACGGTCAGCGGGCCTCGCGGACCAGAACGCGCCGGCCGTCGGCGGAGTCGGACGTGCGGAGCTCCAGCCGGTTCGCTTGCGTTCTGGTGGGGTAACGCGGGCCGCCCGCCCGGCATTCCCTGCCCACCGCCCCCTCGGAAGCGTCGCGGCCAACTCGCCCCAGACGTACGCCTGTTCGGATCGTCTCCGCATCCGAAAGCCGCTGGCATATGCCAGAAGCAAGGACCCGTCGAGTGTTGCCAAAGCCCTTACGGACCGCCGCGGCCTGTGCGACAGTCGTAGCGGTCCACCCTCCAGAACCGGGTGGAGTCTTTCGTTCGCATCAGGCCGGACCCGGGAGCCGACATGATCGAAACGAGAGGCCCTGGGCCGCGCCTGTATCGGAGTACGAGATGCCGTCCCCCCTCTTCGCGGACCACCCCGCACCACAGCCTCCCGCGCATGACGCCGTCGACGCCCTGATCCACCGGACGCGCCGGCTGCGCGGGGACGTGGACGCCGTGCGGCGGGACGCCGTCGTGTTCGACGAGGACGACCCCCAGCTGCGCTGGCAGCGCGCCCTGTGCGAGCTTGCCGTGCAGCACCTGGACAACCTCGACGAACACCTGGGCCAGCTCCGCGCGGGCCTGCCGGACCGGAGTGCCGACGACGCCCCCCGGGCGGTGGAGGTCCCCGACGACCCGAGGGCCGGTTCTCCGCTCAGCCGGGTGGGCAGCGCCGAGTGGAACCTCCTCACCGACGAGTCCCGCTGGTCCGAGGAGCTGTACGAGATCTTCGGCAGGCCGCCCGGCTCCACCCCTCTCTCCCTGGACGACCTGCCTTCCGTGCTGCTCGCCGAGGACCAGCCGCTGCTGACCGCCATGGTGACGGGCTGCCTCGTCGACGGCCGGCCGATGGACGGCGAGTTCCGCATCGTGCGCCCCGACGGCCGTCTGCGCACGCTGCACATGACGGGCGAGCCCGTCCTGGACGGGGAGGGCAGCACCGCCTCCATGTGGGCGGTCCTGCGGGACGTCAGCGAGCTGCGGCGCGGCGAGCAGGCCGTGAGCGCGAACCGCGCGTCGGTGCGGCGCGCGGAGCACATCGAACGGACCGAACACCGCATGGCCGTGGAGCTCCAGGAGGCCGTCCTGCCCCCGTGGCGCGGATCTCTGCGGCTCCCGACGCGGGGACCCGGCGCCCTGGACATCGCCGCGCACTACCTCCCTTCCCAGGCGAGCGGCCTCATCGGCGGCGACTGGTACGACGCGATGGAACTGCCGGACGGGCGCACCCTCCTCACCGTCGGCGACCTCACCGGGCACGGCATCCCCGCCACCTCGGCCATGGCGATGATGCTGGGCGCGCTGCGTGGCATGGCCGTCGCCGGCATCGAGCCGGGCGCGCTGATGGGGCACCTCAACCAGGTACTCGAGACGTCGATGCAGCCCGCGCTGGGCAGCGCCCTGTGCTGCCGCTTCGACCCCGACACCTCCGTTCTGTCCTGGGCGCAGGCCGGACACCCCGCGCCGCTGCTCTTCCGCCACGGTTCGGGACGGCTCCTGCCCCCGCCGGACGGGATGCTGCTCGGCGCCGCGTCCAACGTCGCCTTCGAGCAGGACGAGGTACGGCTGTACCCCGGTGACGTGCTCGTTCTGCACACCGACGGCCTGATCCGACGCGGCAACCGGGGTGCGGGCCCGGAGGCGCTGCTCGCCCTCGCTCCTCGGTTCGCAGAGGCCCGTACGGCACAGGAGTGCGTGCGGAGCGTCGTCGAGGAGTTCGGCGGGACCGATCGCCTGGACGACGCGTGCGTGCTGGTCGCCCGAATCGGGGCATGAGGAAGCGCGGACGTGTCGGGGCGTGAGTGAGCGCGGAGTGGCGCTGCCGGGTCAGATCCGCATGCCCTTGGCCTTCTGGCTCGGCGGCATCGAGAGCTCGATCTGCTCGCGCAGATCCTGGATCCCCGCGTGTCCGGCGAACTGACCGGTGAGCCGGTACATTTCGCGGAGCCGGTCCCAGGTGCGGTGCGAGGAGGTCTCCCCCATCGACACCAGAGCGAGCCGTGCGTACCGGTCGGCCTGTTCGGGGTCGTTGGCGATGAAGCAGGCCGAGGCCAGCGAGATGTAGTCGAAGATCTTCGACCGCTGGCGTTCGGTGTCCCTCAACTCCAGCGCCTGCTTGGCATGGCGCTGGGCGATGACCGCGGCCCCCTGGTCGTGCTCGGCCAGCGTACGGAAGGCGAGCGCCTGCATCCCGTGCATATCTGCCTCGTCGAACATCTGCATCCAACTGGGCGGCGGCACGTCGCTCTTGTCCGAGACGAAGAGCTCCTCGGCCTCGCCGAGGGTGCGCCGCATGGCCTGCCCGTGGCCCATCGACGCCTGTGCCCAGGCCTCGATGGTGCGCAGCATCGCCTGGGTGCGGGGCAGGGTCTCGTCGCCGGAGCCGGACTTGGCGAGCTTCATCAGGTCGAGCGCGTCGTCGGGGCGGCCCAGGTGCACCATCTGGCGTGCCGCCCGGGAGAGCGCCTCTCCGGCGCGCGGCCGGTCGCCGCCCTCGCGGGCCGCGTGGGCCGCGATGACGAAGTACTTCTGAGCGGTGGGTTCGAGGCCGACGTCGTGGGACATCCAGCCCGCCAGGACGGCGAGGTTGGCGGCGACGCCCCACAGGCGGCGCTGGAGATGGTCGGGGTGGCGGTAGGCGAGCATGCCGCCCACCTCGTTGAGCTGGCCCACGACCGCCTTGCGCTGGAGTCCGCCGCCCCGGGACGCGTCCCAGGCGCGGAACACCGTGACCGAATGCTCCAGGGCCTCGATCTCCTCGGAGCCGACCGGTGCCGCCTCGTACCGGTCGAAACCGGCGGGATCGGCGTGCAGGGGATCGTTGGCGCGTGGAGCGTCGGCCGCCGGAGCGGGGTCGCTGTGCAGCCAGTCGTACATGGGGCCGGCGATGGTGGAGCCGGCGGCGAGCGCGGCGCCCGCACCCACCAAGCCGCGTCGGTTGAGCATGAGGTCCATTCCCGTGAATTCGGTGAGGACCGCTGCCGTCCGTTCGGGCGCCCACGGCAGTGCGTCGGGATGGTGTTCCGTCCCGGAGTCACGCCGCTTCCCCACACGCCCGCGTCGGCCGAACCCGAGGTCCTCGATGGTCACGACACGGCCGAGCCGCTCGGTGAACAGAGCCGCCAGCACTTCGGGCACGGGATCTCGGGGGGATTCCCCCATGTCGATCCAGCGCCTGACGCGCGAGGTGTCGGTGGCCAGCTGCGGGTGGCCCATGGCCGCCGCCTGCCGGTTCACCATTCTCGCGAGTTCGCCCTTGGACCAGCCGGCCAGGCCGAACAGGTCAGAAAGGCGGGTGTTGGGTTCTCCGGACACGTCAAGCCCCCAGGTTCTCGGCTGACTTGACACTAACCCCCTGTCAGATGCGCTGTGACTATTCGCCAGGGTTCGCCAGGGTCCGCCAGATGGTCTGCCACCCGCACTCCGGTGTCAGGTAGGAAAGCGCCACCCCGCCCGGCAGCCCTAGGTACTCCCCAGGGTGCCGAACGGCCGTCGGCCGGGTTGGCGCACGTACCTTGTCGGCGCACGAAGGGATCTGTCTCGCCCATGTACACAGCATCGTCCTCCGTGTCCGCCCCGCCCCGTCCGCTCCGCCCGATGGGCGCGGGCGGCGGGCCCTATCTCGCTCCTCACGCCGGCGCACCGGTGCAGGGTCCGGGCCGGGCCCGACGGGCCCCGGGGCCGGGCGCCGGACCGCTCAGCGGAAGGATCGACCTGTCCGGGCCCCAGGGGGCGCAGGTGCGGATGGCCATCGCCTCCGTGCAGCGCATCTGCCCCGAGTTCAACCCGGTCCAGGTGCTGCGCCGCAGCGGCCGTTCGGTCCTGATCGTCGGAACGACCGGGCGGGCCACCGCCGTCGCGAAGTGTTTACTGGATCACTCACCGGCGTGGACCGAGCGGTTCCGGCACGAAATAGCGGCATACCGCGCGTTCGTCCGGCACCGCCCCCCGGTTCGGGCGCCCCGGCTGATCGCGGCGGACCCGGAGAACTGCACGCTGGTGATCGAGCGGATGCCCGGCCGGGTCGCCGCTCTCACCCGGCACCCGGCGGAGGCGCCGCCGCGGGCCGACATCCGGGCCGCGCTCGGAGCGATCGCCCGGGTGAACGCCTGGCGGCCGCCGCCCGGACTGTTCGAGGCGCCGCTCGACTACGCGTCGCGGATCGCGCGCTACCACGAGCTCGGTCTGTTCACCGACCGTGACCTCGGTGACCTGCAGAAGCTGCTGCACGGTCTGGCGCATGCGGGCGGCAGACAGGGCATGGGGCAGTTCTGCCACGGGGACGCCCTGCTCTCGAACATCCTGCTGTCGCCGACCGGTCCGGTGCTCGTCGACTGGGAGCACGCGGGCTGGTATCTCCCGGGGTACGACCTGGCGACGCTGTGGACGGTGCTGGGCGACGCCCCGGTGGCACGACGTCAGATCAGCCAGCTGGCCCAGGCCAGGGGGCCGGCCGCGCGGGACGCGTTCCTGGTGAATCTGATGCTGGTGCTGACCCGTGAGATCCGCAATTACGAGACGGCGGTCCAGCGCGCCATGCGCGAGGCGCCCGCGGCGGGGGCGGGGGCCGACCGGCCCGGCGCTCTCTCCTCGGGCGAGGAGCAGCGGCTGCTGCTGCGGAGGCTGCACGACGACTGCGCCATGGCGCGGCGGGCCGTGCGGGCCGCGGTCGGCACACGCTGAGACGGGAGGAGGACGCGGGCGAACAGCCCGCCCGCCGAGAAACCACAGTGATGAGACCACTGTGAAGAAGAAGCGCGCTGCGGGACCGGTGCCGACACACCGGGCCCGCAGCGCGCTTCTGTGCGTCGCGAGGCCTGCCCACCGCCTCCCGGCCGAGCCGACGCCGGCCCTTCCGTGCCGAAGTCGCCGATGCTCCGTACGGCGGCCATGAGGCCCCTTCCGAGCCGCGCCTCCTCGTGACCGGGCGTTGACCCTGTGCTGCCCCGGGGCCCCCGCGAGTGAGGCCCGCCACGAGACCCACATCACCTACGGCCTCCGGTAGTAGGCCCGAGCCCTCCCGTGCGGCGTAACGAACCGCCCAAATGGCTCATAAATTGGCATCTCACGATGAAGAGTAGTAAAGGCGGTCATTGCTTCCTATGTCGGTGCGCGCTAACCATGGATTCCGGCGAGCACCGAGTACGAGCCGACGTCGATCACCCATCGGCGATCGCGGCCCGGACGCCCGGTTCCCGCCGACGCGGCGCGAAGGCCGCGAAGCCCGTCCCCCATAGGAAGAGCTCACGCATGCCCCGCATCTCCACCCTGCGCATCACCCGCTCGCACAAGATCGCCACCGCCGTGCTCGTCGCGGCCGGTTCCGTCACCGCCATAGCCGCCACCGGCGCCCCGAGCGAAGCGCAGGCCACGGCGACCCGGCCCTCCGTCTCCGTGGAGCCGGTCGCCGCCGCGGGCATCCCCACGGCGAAGGACGCGGCGGCCAAGAAGGCCGCCCAGGAGACCGCCGCCAAGGAAGCCGCGGCGAAGAAGGCCCTGGCCGCCCGCAAGGCGACCGCGGAGAAGGACGCCGAAGAGGCGCGCTCCGAGAAGCAGGCCGCCAACCGCTCCACCGAGCGCAAGGCCCCCGCGCCCAAGAAGTTCGCGAACAACCTCGACGGCTGGATCCGCGAGTCGCTCGACATCATGAAGAAGAAGAACATCCCCGGCTCCTACGAGGGGCTGCACCGCAACATCATGCGCGAGTCCAGCGGCAACCCGAACGCCGTCAACGACTGGGACATCAACGCGCGTAACGGCATCCCCTCCAAGGGTCTCCTCCAGGTGATCCAGCCCACCTTCGACGCGTACCACGTCAAGGGCACCCCGAAGAACCTCACCGACCCGGTCGCCAACATCACCGCCGCCGCCAACTACGCCGCGGACCGGTACGGTTCGATCGACAACGTCGACTCCGCCTACTGAGCGACCGACTTCCGAACGACCGGCTTCCGAGCACGCACCAACGCCGCGATTATGTGACTAATCGCCGTCGTGCGTGCTCCGTATGGCCGAAGGGTAGTGCTGCGCGGACACCACCGGTCCGCGCGTTTCCCCGCGCGGAGGCTTCTGGAAAGGCCTGACGCACATGGCACAGCCCTTCTCACTGCCGGACTTCTATGTTCCGTATCCGGCGCGGCTCAACCCTCATGTGGAGGCGGCCCGCACGCACACCCGGGCGTGGGCCCGCTCCATGGGGATGCTGGAGGGATCCGGCATCTGGGAGGAGAAGGACCTGGAGGCGCACGACTACGCCCTTCTGTGCGCCTACACGCACCCTGACTGCTCGGCCGAGGCGCTCTCCCTGGTCACCGACTGGTACGTGTGGGTCTTCTTCTTCGACGACCACTTCCTGGAACTGTTCAAGCGCACGCCCGACCGGGAGGGCGGCAAGCGGTATCTGGACCGCCTGCCCTCCTTCATGCCGATGGAGCGCGGCGCCCCGACGCCCACGCCTTCGAACCCCGTCGAGGCGGGGCTCGCCGATCTGTGGGCGCGCACGGTCCCTTCGATGTCGGACGCCTGGCGGGCCCGGTTCGCGGAGGCGACGGAGAATCTCCTCAACGAGTCCCTGTGGGAGCTCGCCAACATCCACGAGGGCCGCATCGCGAACCCCGTCGAGTACATCGAGATGCGCCGCAAGGTAGGCGGCGCGCCCTGGTCCGCCGGTCTGGTGGAGTACGCGGCGGCCGCCGAGGTGCCCGCGTCGGTCGCCGACGCCCGCCCGCTGCGGGTGCTGCGGGACGCGTTCTCCGACGGCGTGCATCTGCGCAACGACCTCTTCTCCTACCAGCGTGAGGTGGAGGACGAGGGGGAGAACAGCAACGGCGTGCTGGTGATGGAGAAGTTCCTCGGCTGCTCCACGCAGGAGGCCGCCGACGCGGTCAACGACCTGCTGACCTCACGGCTCCAGCAGTTCGAGAACACCGCCCTGACCGAACTCGGCCCGCTCTGCGCCGAGAAGGGCCTCGACCCGGCGCAGACCGCCGCCGTGCTGGCGTACGTCAAGGGGCTCCAGGACTGGCAGTCCGGCGGCCACGAATGGCATATGCGCTCCAGTCGCTACATGAACGGCGGCGGCGCGGGCGAGGCCGTCGCCGGCTTCGGCATGTCCGCCGCCTCCATCAGGTTCACGCTCCGTTCGGAGACCGCGCGGGCCCGGAGCCAGAGCCATGTGCCGTACCAGCACGTGGGCCCCTCGCTGCTGCCGGACTTCGACCTGCCGTTCGGGACGACGCTGAGCCCGCATCTGGAGGGGGCCCGGGTCCGGCTCGTCGACTGGGCGCGGCGGATGGGCATCCTGGAGGCCCAGCCGGGCGTACCGGGTTCGCACATCTGGGACGAGGAGCGGCTCATCGCGATCGACCTGCCGCTGTGTGCGGCGGGGCTGGATCCGGACGCGACCCCGGACGAACTGGACCTGTCCTCGGGGTGGCTGGCCTGGGGGACGTACGGGGACGACTGGTTCCCGGTCGTGCACGGGCGGACCCGGGACCTGGCGGGGGCGCGGCTGGCCAACGAGCGGCTGTCGCTGTTCATGCCGCTGGACGGCGAGGGAACGCCGGAGCCGGTGAACGCCCTGGAGCGGAGTCTGGGCGACCTGTGGCGCAGGACGGCCGGTCCGATGGATCCTGGCGGTCGGCGCACCTTCCGGACCGCGATCGAGTCGATGACCGCGAGCTGGCTGTGGGAGCTGGCGAACCAGGCGCAGAACCGTATCCCCGACCCGGTGGACTACGTGGAGATGCGGCGGGCCACGTTCGGTTCGGACCTGACGATGAGCCTGTGCCGGCTCGGGCACGGCAGGAAGGTCCCGGACGAGGTCTACCGCAGCGGTCCGATGCGTTCCCTGGAGAACGCGGCGGCGGACTACGCGTGCCTGATGAACGACCTGTTCTCGTACCAGAAGGAGATCGAGTACGAGGGCGAGGTGCACAACGGCGTCCTGGTCGTGCAGAACTTCTTCGGCGTCGACTATCCGACGGGCGTGGCGATCGTGCACGACCTGATGAACTCGCGGCTGCGGCAGTTCCTGCATGTCGCCGAGGTCGAACTCCCGGTGCTGTACGACGACTTCGCCCTGGAC
Source organism: Streptomyces sp. MMBL 11-1 (assembly GCF_028622875.1). Lineage (NCBI taxonomy): Bacteria > Bacillati > Actinomycetota > Actinomycetes > Kitasatosporales > Streptomycetaceae > Streptomyces > Streptomyces sp. MMBL 11-1. The sequence continues at coordinate 81,576 of NZ_CP117709.1, forward strand.
GCCGAGGCGCGGGAGATTCTGGCGGGCTATGTGCGGGAGCTGGAGCACTGGATCGCGGGGATCTTGATCTGGCACCGGGGCTGCCGCCGCTACCGCGAGGAGGACCTGCGGCGCGGTCACGGCACGCCCTGGCACATCAGCGGTCCCACGGGGCTCGGTACGTCGGCCGCGCAGGTGACCAGGCTGATGGCCCAACTGGCGGGCAGCCCGGCGTAGTTCGTGAGGTCTCGGCCCGCCGTCCGGAGGAACGCACGGCGGGCCGGGACCGATGGCGGAACCGGCCGTCAGAGAAGTACGTGCCGGAGCACGGCTTCGAACTCCGCCGCCGTCGGCGGGGTGTCGGTCAGCAGCCCCTGGAGCAGCAGGCCGTCGATCACGCCCTTGAGCGCCCGCACCCGGACCGGGTCGTCGGTGTAGCGGCGGCCGTACGCGGCGATGGCCTCCAGCCAGTGCCGGGTGGGACCGCGCAACTCCGGGCGGCGGGCCGCGAGCAGGTACAACTCGTACTCCGCGAGCAGCCGTCCGGGGCCCTCGACGACCTTCGCCAGCAGCTCCGCCAACGCGGTGATGCCCTCGGGGCCGCCGTCCGCCTCATCGGCCAGCCGGAGCATGCGGTGCGCGTCCTGCTCCATACAGCGGGTGAGCGCGGCGACGAGCAGGTCGTCGATGCTGGTGAAGTGGTAGGCGGCGGCGGTGGCGGGCAGGCCCGCCTCGCGCGCGACCGCCCGGTGACTGACGCCGGCGACCCCTTCCCGGGCGACCACCTGCAGCGTGGCCTCGATGAGTTCCTCCTTCCGTCGCTCGCCTTTGCGCAGGCGTCCGTCGGTCTGCGGTGCGTGCACGGTGCCTCCGGGCTTCGTGGCGGGTGGGGACGGCGGGCGCGCTTCGGCTCCGGCCCGTCAGTGCGCGGACCTTCCGGGAGCCTCGGTCTGCCCCTCGGCCGGCTCCTCGGCGTCGCGGTCCGCACGCTTCCGGAGGCTTCGCTCCAGCGGACGCCGGGCGCACAGCGCCGTCAGCAGAGCGGCCGCGCCCGCGGCGACGGCGACGACGAAGCCACCGCCGGGACCGAAGCGGTCGACGATCGCTCCCGACACCGCGGCCCCGGACGCGACACCCACGCTGAGGCCGGTGATGGCCCAGGTCATGCCCTCGGTGAGTGCGGCGGGTGGCACCGTCCTCTCCACCAGCCCCATCACCACGATCATGGTAGGCGCGAAGAAGAGCCCCGGGAGGAAGACGGCGGCGGTCAGCGTGACGAGGTCCCCGACGAGCAGCAGAGGGAGGGTCGTGAGCGCCGTCCCGGCGGTGCCGAGGACGAGCAGCCGGGGCAGTGGCGTCGTGAGCCTGAGTGCCCCGAAGACCAGACCGGCGACGGCGGAACCGGCCGCGTAGACCGAGAGGACGACACCGGCGCCGGCGGGCGAGCCCTGCTGCTCGGCGAAGGAGACGCTCACGACATCGATGGTGCCGACGATGGCGCCGCCGGCCACCAGGGTGAGGGCCAGCAGGCGGAGTGCTCCGCCACGGATCGCCGAGCCGCCTCGCGGGTCGCCATCGGCCGGCCGGACCACCGGGGGTTCGGTGCGCTTCTGGGGGACGAACATGAGGACGCCGAGCACCAGCAGCACTCCGGCGACCAGCGGCCCGGCCTCGGGGAACAGGGCGGTACACAGGGCCACCGAGAGCGCGGGGCCCACGACGAAGGTGAGCTCGTCGACGACCGATTCGAGCGAGTAGGCGCTGTGCAGCCGGTCCGAGCCCTTGAGCGCGTGCGTCCAGCGGGCACGCACCATCGCCGCCATGTTGGGCATCGCGCCGGCCACCGCCGCGCAGCCGAACAGGGTCCAGTCGGGGGCCTCGTACCGGGCGCAGAGCAGCAGCGCGCCGAGCGCCATCACGCTCAGACCGGCGACGGGCGGCAGCACCCGGCTCTGGCCCCGGCGGTCGACCGCCCGGGAGATCCGCGGACCGCAGAGGGCCATGGACAGGGTGAAGGTGGCGGAGACGGCTCCGGCGAGGCCGTAGTCACCGCGCATCTGGGACACCATCGCGATGATGCCGATGCCCGCCATGGACAGGGGCATGCGGGCGACGAACCCGGCGGCGGTGAAAGCCCTCGATCCGGGCGTCCTGAACAGGACGCCATAGGGGTTGGCCATGCGTGGACCTCCGGAAGGGCGGACGTAGGCGGCCGTTCGCGGGGAACGGCCGCCCGAATCGAGCGGTCGCTACAATTTGAACGCTCGTTTCGTTTTTTTACCATAGCCCTCCCCCGGTCCGCCTCCCACCCAGCCCTATGAAGAATGGCCCGGCCCCCTCCCCGGGCAACGGAAAAGGCCGCCCGGACGGATCCGGACGGCCTTGCGCAGGGACGTTTCAGCCCTGCTGGAACAGCTCTGCGGGCAGCGGCTTGAGGAGGGTGTACAGGTCGTCGGTGATCGGCCGGTCCCAGCTGGCGATGGTCACGAGGACGCCGTCGCTGCGGTCGAACTGGACGCAGGCGATACGGCTCTCGGAGAGCTTGACGCGGCGGACGATCAGCAGGTTGTCGCCCTGCATGACGGGGACGTCCTCGGAGCTGACGACCTCGATCGGCTCGTCGTTCTCCAGGGCGAGGAGCAGTTGGGCCACCTCGAAGGGGACCTGGCCCTCCTCGGTCTCGCGGGCGGGCGAGCCTTCCGGAAGATTGCCGATGATCATCGCCGGGCCCCGGCCGCCGTACAGGTCGTAACGGAGGAAGACGCCCTGACAGCTGCCGTCGGGGGCGGGGAGCAGACCGGCGCCGAGGTTGCCGGGCCAGTCCCCGGGGTCCATGGCCAGGACGTCGAAGTCCGGGCCCGCGGGTGTTGCGGCGCTACGGCGGCGGAGGAAGGACATGCTGCCATGTTACGTGTCCCGGCTCACGTCGCGGAGCCGGGCCCGGGCCCCGCGGGACCGGGCCCGTCGCGCTCGCTCAGCCGGGCGGGGGCTCCGCTCCGGGGGTCCACACGGCGAGGAACCGAGCCCCTCCGCCGTAGGGCGAGTTCGGTGACGCCCGCCTCGGTGAGCTTCCAGCCCTCGCCCTCGTGGCGGCGGGGGGCCGAACGGCGCTGAGGGAGCCCTCCGGACCCCCTCGGTGCTGGGATACCGCTGCGGGGAGACGCCCGGCGCTGATCGTCAACGCCCCGTCGCCCATCGTCAAGGACAGGGCGGGGAAAGATCCGCAGACTGATGGGCGTCGGGATGCCCGGTGCCACGGGGGTGCGCCGTGCGCCCGACCCAACACCACCGCTCCACCGCACCTTCGTGTGCGCACGAGGTGGTGAGCAGGGTCGGTTCGCCGCCGGCACGGGGGATCCGGAGCGCAGTGCCGAGACACCGACCGTGTCCCCGGCCGCTCAGCGCACCACCGGCTCTGTCCGCCCCCGGAGCCTGGTGTGCCGGTAGTCACTGGGTGACATGCCCTGGTCGGCTCTGAACACACGGCTGAAGTGGGCGGGCACGCCGAAGCCGCACCGCGCGGCGATCGTCTGCACCGGTGTGTCGAGGAGATGGGGGTCGGCGAGGTCCCGGCGGGCCCGTTCGAGGCGTCGGCTCCGGATGAGGGCGGCCACCGTGGTGCCCTCCTGCTGGAACAGCCGGTGCAGGTGGCGGGTCGATATGTGGTGCGCGGCGGCGACGGCCGCCGGGGTGAGCTTGGGGTCGTGGAAATTGCGGCCGATGAAGGAGCGGATGGTCAGGACGAGGTTGCGGGTACGGGCCTCCGGCGACAGGGCCGCCTCCCGGTCGAGCCCACCGGCGAGCAGTCCGGCCGCCAGATCGAGCAGGACCCGGTGCAGCCGGGCCGCGTCGGCGGGGCCGTAGACGTCCGCCGGGTCCACCAGATGGGTGACGAACTGGGTGAGCAGCGCGCCGAAGCCGTGCCGGCCGGACAGCCGCCGGCCCAGCACGTCGTCCAGGGGCACGCTCGCCGGAAGGGGCAACAGCGATCGGGGGAGGTCCACCCCCACCCCCACGATCGGCTCGTCGGCGGTCCGGACGTCACAGGGTCTGGACATGTCGAGGACATAGAGGTCGTGCGTTTCGGCCGTACTGCGCAGCCCGCCCTGTTCGACGTACAGGGCCCCGCTGCCGGGCCGGACCAGCGTCATGTGGAGCAGACCCGGGTCGGACTGTCTGATCAGCCGGGGCGTACGCCGGTAGCGGGACGCCTGCAGGCGGACGGGCCACAGCAGGGTGTCCTCAACACGCAGGAGCCGGTGGTCGGCCCAGAAGTCGTCGGCGTACGGGCTGGTGATCTCCATGGGCGCGATGACGTTGTTCACGCACTGCTGCCAGCCGGCGAACCGGTCGCTCCGCTGGAGGGCATCGGTCCGGAATACCGCTTCGGTCAGCACACGCCGCCCCTCTTTCGTTCCGCGCGGCCCCGTCCCGTACCGCCGTGCTCTTCAGGATCTTGCATCAGCGACGGCGCAACAACATGCGTCGCCGGTGGACTTGGCCGCGGGCTGATCCGCCGGGAACACCGCGCGCCTCTTGCCAGCACCCCCGGCCGCCTGCATTACTGCTCCCAGGAAGATCGACCGAATGATCGGTCGCCTCCCCTTCGCGGCCCGTTCGTCACCTGCCGGTCGCCTGTTTCGGAAGGAAGGGTCCTGATGACGGCCATGCTGGACGCGACGGAACGGCTCGGCCGTGGCGAACTGGAGGCCCTGCAACTGGAGCGGCTCCGGTCCACGCTGCGCCACGCGTACGACGCCGTCCCCTTCTACCGGAGCGCCTTCGACAGCGCGGGGCTGCGGCCCGACGACTGCCGGACGCTCGCGGACCTGGCCCGGTTCCCGTTCACCGTGAAGGCCGATCTGCGGGACAACTACCCGTTCGGGATGTTCGCCGTGCCGGAACACGAGGTGCGCAGGATCCACGCCTCCAGCGGCACGACCGGACGTCCGACGGTCGTCGGGTACACCGAACGGGACCTGGACACCTGGGCGGACGTGGTGGCCCGTTCGATCCGGGCCGCGGGCGGGCGGCCCGGCCACAAGGTCCATGTGGCGTACGGATACGGGCTGTTCACCGGCGGACTCGGGGCGCACTACGGGGCGGAGCGGCTCGGCTGCACCGTGATCCCCGCGTCCGGGGGCATGACCGCGCGCCAGGTCCGGTTGATCCAGGACTTCCGGCCCGAGATCATCATGATCACGCCGTCGTACATGCTGACACTGCTGGACGAGTTCGAGCGGCAGGGCGTCGATCCGCGTTCGACGTCCCTGAAGGTCGGGATCTTCGGCGCGGAGCCGTGGACCGAGGGGATGCGCCGGGAGATCGAGGACCGGTTCGCCATCGACGCGGTCGACATATACGGGCTCTCCGAGGTGATGGGCCCGGGGGTCGCGCAGGAGTGCGTGGAGACAAAGGACGGGCTGCACATCTGGGAGGACCACTTCTACCCGGAGGTCGTGGACCCGCTCACCGGTGAGGTGCTTCCCGACGGCGAGGAGGGGGAGCTCGTCTTCACCTCGCTGACCAAGGAGGCGATGCCGGTGATCCGTTACCGTACCCGGGACCTGACGCGGCTGCTGCCGGGGACGGCGCGGACGTTCCGCCGGATGGAGAAGGTCACCGGACGCAGCGACGACATGGTGATCCTGCGCGGGGTGAACCTCTTTCCCACTCAGATCGAGGAGATCGTGCTGCGTACGCCTGCCGTCGCTCCGCATTTCCAGCTGCGGCTGACCCGGCAGGGCCGGCTCGACGCGCTCACCGTCCGGGCGGAGGCGCGGACGGACGCCACGGCGGCCGACCGGGAGAAGGCCGCCCTGGCCATCGCGGCGGCGGTGAAGGACGGTGTCGGGGTGTCGGTGGGGGTCGAGATCGTGGACCCGGAGTCGCTGGAACGCTCGGTGGGCAAGATCCGGCGGATCGTGGATCTTCGGGCGTCGGGCACCGAGTAGCACAGCCGGGAGCGTGTCCGGCCGTTCGTGCGGCGGATCGTGGATGCGGGTCGGTTGCGGCGGCCGGTTCCGGGAAGCGGTCCGGTCGCGGGGAGCGGTCCGGTTTCCGGGATGCGGTCGGTCACCGGAAGCGGCCGGTTCCTGGAAACGGCCGGTTCCTGGAAGCGGCCGGTCTCAGGCCAGCTCGTCCCGCAGTTGCCGCTTGAGGATCTTCCCGCTGGCGTTGCGCGGGAGCGACTCCACGAACACGACGCGCTTGGGCGCCTTGAACGCGGTGAGCTTCTCGCGGGCGTGGGCGATGAGTTCACTCTCGCCCGCCTCGCCGCGCAGGACGACGACGGCGGTGACGGCCTCGATCCAGCGGTCGTCGGGAAGGCCGATGACGGCGGTCTCGGCGACGGCGGGGTGGGTGTAGAGGGCGTCCTCGACCTGGCGGGAGGCGACGAGGACGCCACCGGAGTTGATGACGTCCTTGACCCGGTCGACGACGGTGAGGTAGCCCTCGGCGTCGCGGACGGCGAGGTCGCCGGAGTGGAACCAGCCGTCGCGGAAGGCCTCCGCCGTCTCCTCGGGCTTGTCCCAGTAGCCGGAGCACAGTTGGGGCGAGCGGTAGACGACCTCGCCGGGGGTGCCGTCGGCGACCTCCTCGCCCTTCTCGTCGACGACCCGGGCCTCCACGAACAGGACCGGCCGGCCGCAGGACTCCATCCGGCCCTCGTGCTCGTCGGGGCCCAGCACGGTGGCCAGGGGGCCGATCTCGCTCTGGCCGAAGCAGTTGAAGAAGGCCAGGTGCGGGAGGTGCTCGCGCAGCCGCTCCAGGACGGGGACGGGCATGACCGAGGCCCCGTAGAACGCCTTGCGCAGTCCGGCGAGGTCGCGGGTGGCGAACTCCGGGTGGTTGGCGAGACCGATCCAGACGGTGGGCGGGGCGAACAGGCTGTCGGCCAGGCCCGCTTCGACGAGGTCGAAGACCGTGGCGGCGTCCGGGGCGTCCAGGATGGTGTTCTCCGCGCCGACCGCCAGGTAGGGCAGCAGGAACACATGCATCTGGGCCGAGTGGTAGAGCGGCAGGGAGTGCACGGGCCGGTCGTTCGCGGCGAGGCCGAGCGCGGTGATCGCGCTGACGTACTCGTGGACCAGGGCCCCGTGCGTCATCATCGCGCCCTTGGGCAGCGCCGTGGTCCCGGAGGTGTACAGGAGTTGCACCAGGTCGTCGGAGGCGGGCGGGCGCCGCGGGGTGAACGCCCGTTCCGTCTCCAGGGCGTCGAGCAGCGACCCGGGCGCGTCACGCAGCGCCCGCACCGGAGGCCCGGCGGGGAGCCGCCCGGCGAGGTCCGGGTCGGTCAGCACGAGGGAGGAGCCGGACTGGTCGAGGAGGTAGGCCAGGTCGTCGCCGGTGAGGTTCTGGTTGACCGGTACATGGACGAGACCGGCCCGTGCGCAGGCGAGGAAGCCGATCAGATACGCGTCGGAGTTGTGCGCGTAGGCGGCCACCCGGTCGCCGGGGGCGAGAGCGTGCTCCTCGGTGAGGACGGCGGCGGCCGTGGAGACGGCGGCGTCCAGGGAGCGGTAGGTCCAGGCCCGGCCGGCGTACCGCACGGCGGTCGCTCCGGGGGTGCGCCGGGCGCTGCGGGTGAGGACGCCGTCGACCGTGCTGCTGCGTACACCTGTCATGGCGTGATCCTGTGCGTCCGGGCCCCGAAGGTCAAGAGGCTGGATACCGACCGGACGGTTGACAGGTCCCGGGGCTCCCTGGCTGAGTGGCGCGTGGCTGTCCGGACGGTCCGGTCAGGCCGCCGCGCCACCCGCACCGCTGGGAGGAACACCTTGACCTTACGTAAACGTCTGAGACTGTTCGGGGTCGCCGGTCTCGCCCTGTTCACCGTGACGGCGTCGCTGCCGCCGGCCGCCGCGTCCGGGGCTCAGCCGTCGCGGCACCCGTCCGGGGGCGGTCTCTCCGCCGTCATCCGGTACACGGAGTACGGCATTCCGCACATCGTGGCGAAGGACTACGCGGAGCTCGGGTTCGGCACCGGTTGGGCCCAGGCCGCCGACCAGGTGTGCACACTGGCGGACGGCTTCCTCACGGTGCGCGGGGAGCGGTCGAGGTTCTTCGGCCCGGACGCCGCCACGGACCACTCCCTCTCCTCGGCGGCGACGAACCTCTCCAGCGACCTGTACTTCCGGGGCGTCCGGGACAGCGGCACGGTGGAGAAGCTGCTCAAGGAGCCCGCGCCCGCCGGTCCGAGCCGGGACGTCAAGGAGACGATGCGGGGGTTCGCCGCCGGGTACAACGCGTGGATCGCGCAGAACCGGATCACCGACCCGGCCTGCCGGGGCGCCTCCTGGGTGCGCCCGGTGACGGCCCTGGACGTGGCAGCGCGCGGCTACGCGCTGGCGGTGCTCGGCGGCCAGGGGCGCGGCATCGACGGCATCACGGCGGCGCGACCGCCGACCGCCGCTCCCCCGGCGGCCGGGGTCACGCCCGAGGAGGCGGCGACGGCGGCGGAGCGGCTGCTGTCGACGCAGAACGCGGACATGGGTTCCAACGCGGTGGCCTTCGACGGCTCCACCACGGTGAACGGGCGCGGGCTGCTGCTCGGCAACCCGCACTACCCGTGGCAGGGCGGACGCCGGTTCTGGCAGGCTCAGCAGACGATCCCCGGCGAGCTGAACGTGTCGGGCGCGTCCCTGCTGGGCTCGACGACGATCTCGATCGGGCACAACGCCGATGTGGCGTGGAGCCATACGGTCGCCACGGGCGTCACGCTGAATTTGCATCAGCTCACCCTCGATCCGGCCGACCCGACCGCCTATCTGGTGGACGGGAAGCGGGAGCGAATGACACGGCGGACGGTGAGTGTCCCGGTGAAGGGGGCGGCCGACGTGACCCGCACCCAGTGGTGGACCCGCTACGGGCCGGTGGTCACCTCGATGGGTCCGACGCTGCCGCTGCCGTGGACGGCGAGCACGGCGTACGCGCTGAACGACCCGAACGCGACGAACATGCGGATGGCGGACACCGGTCTGGGCTTCGGCAAGGCCCGCTCCACGGGTGACGTCGAGCGTGCGCTGCACCGGTCGCAGGGCATGCCGTGGGTGAACACGATCGCGGCGGACCGGGCGGGGCACTCGTTCTTCGCCCAGTCGCAGGTGCTGCCGAGGATCACGGACGAGCTGGCGGAGCGCTGCTCGACCCCGCTGGGGCGGGCCACGTACCCCGCTTCCGGTCTCGCGGTGCTGGACGGTTCGCGGGCGGACTGCGCGCTGGGCAGCGACCCCGACGCGGTGCGGCCGGGGATCTTCGGCCCCGGCCGGATGCCGGTGCTGAAGAACCAGCCGTACGTGGAGAACTCCAACGACAGCGCGTGGCTGACCAACGCGGAGCGGCCGCTGACCGGGTACGAGCGGGTCTTCGGCACGATCGCGACGCCCCGGTCGCTGCGGACGCGCGGTGCGGTCGAGGACGTCGCGTCGATGGCGGACCGGGGCCGGCTCCGGGTCGCGGACCTTCAGCGGCAGCAGCTCGCCAACCGTGCGCCGGCCGGGGATCTGGCGGCGTCCGAGGCGGCGAAGTGGTGTGCGGCGCTGCCGGGCGGCACGGCCGTGGGGTCGGACGGGACGCGGGTCGACGTGTCGGCGGCCTGCCGGGTGCTGCGGCGCTGGGACCGGAGCGTGGACAGCGACAGCCGGGGCGCGCTGCTCTTCGACCGGTTCTGGCGGAAGGCGTCGGCGGCGCCCGCCGCCGAGCTGTGGAGGACACCGTTCGATCCGGCGGACCCGGTGCGCACCCCGCGCGACCTGAACACTGCCGCACCCGTCCTGGGCCGGGCCCTGGCGGACGCCGTGGCGGAGCTGCGGGCGGCGGGCATCGCGCTGGACGCGCCGCTGGGCGAGCACCAGTTCGTCGTGCGGAACGGCAAGCGGCTCCCGATCGGTGGCGGGACGGAGTCGCTGGGCGTCTGGAACAAGACCGAGCCGCGGTGGGACGCGGCGGGAGGCGGCTATACGGAGGTGTCGTCGGGCTCCAGCTACATCCAGGCGGTCGGCTGGGACGACAGCCGCTGCCCGGTGGCCCGGACGCTGCTGACGTACTCCCAGTCGGAGAACCCCAAGTCACCTCACTACAGCGACCAGACCAGGCTGTACGCGGGGGAGCGCTGGGTGACGTCGCGGTTCTGCGAGCGGGACATCGCGCGCTCACCGGATCTGCGGGTGGTGCGGGTGCGCGAACGGCGCTAGGGCGGGCTCGTCCGGGCCGGACGCCCTGCGCCGAGGGCGATCCCGGGCGGCCCGTTCACCGAGCACGCCGAAGCCTCCGGCCCTGGTGATGGCTGCGGCGACCTCGGGAAACGGCGCGCAGCCGAGGATGGCGTGCTCGATTCCCGGTTGCCTGCTCAGTTCGGTCTCCATGAGCGGCAGGACGCCGCAGCGGAGCGGCCGGGGGAATGAGCTTTCCTGATGCCACATCAGATTCTTTGTGGGCCGGGAGGGACCCAGGAACGCGAGGGCGACAGTAATCTCTGCGGCGGCAAGAACTTTCACTGCTCGGCGAGATCTCGGAAGTTACTTTCGCGCGGGCTCCGGCGTACGGGCCTGGCCCGGTGACCGGACGTCGGGCGCGGGGAGGAGTTGCGGATGACCGGGGACATGCGGAAGAACGGACGGGCCGCGGACGGCCTGGACTCGCGCGGAGGCTCCGGGCGGACCTCGGACCGCGACGCGGCGGCCGGCTCCCGCGCCGACGGGAGCGGCATCGCCCGGCGGCGGCTGGGCGGCGGGATACTGGCGCTGGGCGGTGCGCTCGCGCTGACGCCGCTTCCGCTCGCGGGCACGGCCGCGGCCGTGCCCGGCACAGGGGCGACGGACGGAACCGCGGACACGGGAGCGGACATGGAGTCAGGGGCGCACCGGCCCACGCTGCGGCGCGGCAGCGCCGCGCGCGCCGGGCTGCTCCAGGGGCCGCTGGACCAGCTCGTCCGGGACGCCGAAACCTATCTCGCCGACTCCCCCGCGCACCCGTGGTACGCGGGCGCGGTCCTGCTCGCCGGGCGGGGCGGAACCGTGGCGCTCCACCGGCCGATCGGCAAGGCGGTGCGCTATGCCGCGTACGACGAGAAGACCGACACCGGGGTGGAGTTCCCGCCGGACCAGCAGATCGCGATGGCCGAGGACACCGTCTTCGACCTGGCCTCGATCTCCAAGCTGTTCACCTCACTCCTGGCGGTCCAGCAGATCGAGCGCGGTGAACTGGAGCTTCAGGCCCCGGTCGCCTCGTACCTCCCGGACTTCGCGGGCGGCGGGAAGCAGGACGTCACGGTCCGTCACCTGCTCACGCACACCTCGGGTTTCCGTTCGTGGATCCCGCTCTACCAGGAGCCGACCCGGGAGGGGAAGCTCCGGCGGCTGTGGGAGGAGGTCCCGGCGAGCACTCCGGGCAGCGCGTACCTCTACTCCGACCTCAACCTCATCTCGCTGCAGCTCATCCTGGAGAAGATCACCGGCCGCCCGCTGGACGTTCTGCTCCGCGACGAGATCACCGCCCCGCTCGGGATGCACCGCACCCGCTACAACCCGCCCGCCTCCTGGAAACCGAAGATCGCGGCGACCGAGGACGCCCGGCTGCCCTGGTCCGGTCTGGATCGCGGGCTGGTCTGGGGCGAGGTGCACGACGAGAACGCGTTCAGCCTGGACGGGGTGGCGGGCCACGCCGGGGTGTTCTCCTGCGCCTGGGACCTCGCGGTCCTGGCCCGGACCCTCCTCAACCGCGGGGTCTACGGCCGCTCCCGCATCCTGTCCGAGGACTCGGTCGACCTGCTGTTCACCGACTTCAACACCGCGTTCCCGGGCGACGAACACGGGCTCGGCTTCGAGCTCTACCAGCACTGGTACATGGGCGCGATGGCGACGCCGCGCAGTGCGGGGCACACCGGATTCACCGGGACCAGCCTGGTGCTCGACCCGTCGACCGACACCTTCCTCATCGTGCTGGGCAACTCCGTCCACCCGGTGCGGAGCTGGCGCTCGGGCAGCGCGCCCCGGGTGGCGGCCGCCAACCAGCTGGCGCGGGCCGTTCCGGTCCGGTCCGAACGGGGGCGTACGGCGTGGTTCTCCGGGATGGCGAGCGCCACCACCGCCACCCTCACCCTGCCCGCCCTGCGTCTGGACTCCACACGGGCCCGCCTGGAGTGCGCGCTGTGGTGGGACACCGAACCGGCCTCCGACGGCCTCTTCCTGGAAGCGTCGGCGGGGCAGGAGTGGCAGCCGGTGCCGTTCACCACGCTGGCGCCGGGCCCCGGCCACCGCACGGGCCCGCAGCCGCACCCGGCGGGCTCGGTGACCGGCTGGTCGGGGCGCGTCTGGCACCGGCTGGAGGCGGACCTGGCGGCCTGGCGCGGCCGGGACGTCACCCTGCGCTGGCGCTACGCCACCGACCGGCTGTACGTGGGACGCGGCGCGTACGTGGACGGACTGCGGGTCCTCGACGGCCACCGCACGGTCTTCGACGCGGAACGGTCCCGGGACGCCGGCCGCATCGAGGCGACGGGCTGGGCACCCTCGGCGGACTGAGCCCGCAGCCTCCTCACCCCACCGGAGCCACCGCGTCCGGAGCCGCCGCGTCCGGAGTCACCGCGTCCCGCCTGCGCGGGCGAGGGCCCGGACACCGGCACGACCTCGGGCACGGGCGCGGTCGACTCCCGGACCACCAGCCGCGGCCGGACCAGCAGGCAGCGGCCGGCGCTGCGGGGGGGGTGTTCGAGGCCTGAGCGGCGGTGTCAGCGGCCCAGCGCGGCCATCGCCGCGTTGTGGCCGGGAACCCCACTGACCCCACCGCCGCGCACCGCGCCCGCCCCGCAGAGCAGCACATTGGCGTGCGCGGTCTCCACGCCCCAGCGCCCGGCGCCCTCGTCCGCGTACGGGAAGGAGAGGTCGCGGTGGAAGATGTGGCCGCCGGGCAGCCGTAGATCGCGCTCCAGGTCGAGCGGGGTCTTGGCCTCGATGCAGGGTTCGCCGTTGGCGTCGAGGGCCAGGCAGTCGGTGACCGGCTCCTCCAGGTGCGCGTCCAGTTCGGCCAGCGTCGCCCGCAACAGGGCCGCGCGGGCGGCGTCGTTGTCGGCGGCGAAGAGCCGGGCCGGGGCGTGCAGGCCGAAGAGGGTCAGGGTCTGGTAGCCGAGCGCGGCGAGGCCGGGCCCGAGGATCGACGGGTCGGTCAGCGAGTGGCAGTAGATCTCCGAGGGCGGGGCGGCGGGCAGTCGTCCGGCCGCCGCGTCCCGGTAGGCGTCGGCGAGCTGCCCGTACCCCTCGGCGATGTGGAAGGTACCGGCGAAGGCCTGCCGCGGGTCGACGGACCGGTCGCGGAGCCTGGGCAGCCGGGTGAGCAGCATGTTCACCTTGAGCTGCGCGCCCTCGGCGGGCGGCGGCGGGGTGTCGCCGAGCAGGGTGGCGAGGGCCTGCGGCGAGGCGTTGACGAGCACCCGGCGGGCGGCGACGACGTGTTCCCCGTCCGGGGTGCGGACGGTGACCTCTGCGTGGGTGCCGTCGGTCTCGATCCGGGTCGCCTCGTGCCGTACGCGGATCTCGGCGCCCGCCGCCCTGGCGGCCCCGGCCAGCGCGTCGGTGAGCGCGCCCATACCGCCCACGGGGACGTCCCAGTCACCCGTACCGCCGCCGATCACGTGGTAGAGGAAGCACCGGTTCTGGAGCAGCGAGGCGTCGTGCGCATCGGCGAAGGTGCCGATCAGGGCATCGGTGAGGACGACCCCGCGTACCAGGTCGTCGGTGAAGGTCTCCTCGACGGCCACCCCGAGCGGTTCCTCGAACAGCATCCGCCAGGCATCGGCGTCGTCGATCCGCTCGCGCAGCGCGTTCCGGCTCGGCAGCGGCTCGGTGAGCGTCGGGAAGACCCGTGTCGCGAGTCGCTGGGTCATGGCGTAGAACCGCTGCCAGGCCGCGTACTCGCGCTCGCCGCCGGTCAGCGCGGCGAAGGACTCCCGGGTCCCGTCGCCCGCGACGAGCAGCCCGGTGGGGCGTCCGTCGCGCACGGCGGGGGTGTAGGAGGAGACGGTCCGCTTGCGTACGGCGAAGTCGAGGCCGAGGTCCCGCACGATCTTGTCGGGCAGCAGGGACACCAGGTACGAGTAGCGCGAGAGCCGGGCGTCGACCCCGGCGAAGGGGCGGGTCGAGATCGCCGCGCCCCCGGTGGCGTCGAGACGTTCCAGGACGAGGACCGACTGCCCGGCACGGGCGAGGTAGGCGGCGGCGACCAGGCCGTTGTGGCCGCCGCCGACGATCACGGCGTCGTAGCGCTCGCGGGCGGGCGTGCCGGGGCCGGAGGCCTCCCGGGCGGCGGGCTGACCTGCGGGGGGCCGGGGTGCGGGTGACTGGGGTGCGGGCATGCACCTTCGTAACACGACGCCTTCCGTCCCGGCCAGGGGTGGCGTGACGAACCCCGGGTGGGCGGGGCACGCCCCGGGCGGGCGGGTCGGTCACCGAGGTCGTGACGGAGGCGGTGCGGCCCGACGCATCAGGTCCGGTGCGGTTCGGCGCGTCGAGCCCCGTGCGGTCCGGCGCGTCAAGCCCCGTCCGGTCCGGCGCATCGAGCCCCGTGCGGTCCGGTGGATCAGGTCCCATCCGGTCCGGCGGCCTTCGTCGGCCGTCCGAGCCGTTCCAGGCAGTGCGCCTCGTCGTCGCGGGCCGCCAGCGTCTGGGGGTGGTCGGGGCCGAGCACCCTGCCGCGCGCCTCGGCGACCTCCCGGTACGCCACCAGCGCCTCGCTCCACCGGCCGAGCCAGCCGAGCCCCGCGGCGACCTCCCGGCGGCTGATCACGGTGTCCGGGTGATCGGGCCCCAGGGTGCGTTCCCGGAGCGCGCAGACCTCGCGCGCCTCCGCGAGCGCCTCCTCCCAGCGGCCCGTCCGCCCCAGGTTGACGCCGAGGCCATGGCGGGCGCGCAGCGTCTCGGGGTCGGACGCGCCCGCGGTCCGGGTGCGGTCGGCGACCAGGGACCGGTACAGCTCCAGGGCCTCCGCGTCGCGGCCGAGCCGGCCGAGGCTGATGCCGGCCTCGTAGCGGGCGGCGAAGGTGTCGGGGTGATCGGCCCCGAGGGTGCTCGCGCGGGCCCGGGCGACGTCCTGGAAGGTTTCCAGCGCCTCGGCCCAGCGGCCCAGCCTGCCCAGGGTGTACGCCACTTCGTAGCGGGTGGTGAGGGTGTCGGGGTGCGTCGGGCCGAGCAGCCGGGCGCGGGCGTCGGCGACCTCGCGGGCCAGCTGCCAGGACTCCTCGGGCCGCCCCAGCCTGTTGAGGTTGAACGCCAGGTTGTGGCGGCAGCGCAGGGTGTCGGGGTGGTCGGGGCCCATGACGCGTTCGCGGACGGCGAGGACCGCTTCGTACACCTGGTGGGCCTCGGCGTGCCGCCCGAGCCGGCCCAGCGCGTGGGCGGTCGCCTGGCGGGCGGCGAGCGTCTGGGGGTGGTCGGCGCCCAGGGCGCGCTCGCGGCCCTCGGCGGCCCGGGTGAACTCGCGCAGCCCTTCCTCGGCCCGGCCCGTACGGCTGAGGGCGAGGCCGAGTTCGTAACGGCTGGCGAGGGTGTCGGGGTGGTCGGGGCCGAGGACGCGGCCCCGCTGGGCGGCGACCTCCCGGTGCACCTCGCCCGCCTCCTCCCAGCGGCCCAGGCGGGCGAGGTCGATGCCCGCGCCGTGGCGGCCGTCGAGCGTGGCCAGGAGGCCCGGGGCGGGGGGCCCGGCCGGCGCGAAGACGGCGGAGCCGGAGGAGTACGGGGAGGCGGCGGAGTGCGGGGCGACGGCGTGCGGGGCGACGGCGTGCGGGGCGACGGCGTGCGGGGCGGTTGTGGCGCCGGTGGTCCACTGGCCCGTCAGTCCGGCCGCCGGGTCCGGCCGTTGGGCGCCGGGGCCCCTCGCCCCGGTCGCGCGGTGTCCGGCGGTCATGGACCGGGTCCAGGCGGGCAGGGCCCGCTCTCGCGGGGCCGGCGGCCGTCCGGGGCCGGACAGGGCGAGGGGCCCGGGTCCGAGCACGGGCTGTTCGCCGCTGCGCCCGAGGACGATGCGGCGGCGCAGGTCGCCCGCGTCGACGGGCCGCTCGTCGGGGGCCTTGGCGAGCAGGTCGAGGACGACGCGGTCGAAGAAGCCGGGCAGGTCGGCACGGTGGGTGCGCAGCGGTTCCGGCGGGGTGTCACGGTGTCCGACGAGTACGGCCCAGGCGTCGTCCTGGTCGAACGGCGGTACGCCGGTGGCGATCTCGTACAGGACGCAGCCCAGCGAGTAGAGGTCGCTGCGGTGGTCGACCTCCTTGCCGCTGATCTGCTCGGGCGACATGTAGTGCGGGGTGCCCATGGCGAGGCCGGTGGTGGTGAGGCGGGAGGTCATGCCGATGTCGTGGCCGAGGCGCGCTATGCCGAAGTCGCAGATCTTCACCGTGCCGTCGGTCAGCCGCATGATGTTGGCGGGCTTGAGGTCGCGGTGGACGATGCCCTGCCGGTGGGTGTAGCCGAGGGCGTCGGCGACCTGCTCCGCGATGTCGACGACATGGTCGACGGGCAGGGGATGCTGTTGGTTCTCCTCCAGCAGCTGACTCAGGTTGTGCCCGTCGAGCAGCTCCATGACGAGGTAGAGCACGCCGTCGTGCTCGCCGAAGTCGTGCACGACGGTGACACCCCGGTGCTGGAGGGCGGCCGCCACCCGGGCCTCGCGCCGGAAGCGTTCGCGCAGGACGCGGGTGAACGCCTGGTCGTGCTGGGGGCCCATGGGTTTGAGGCATTTCACGGCGACCTGACGGCCCAACGACTCGTCGCGGGCGCGCCACACCTCGCCCATGCCGCCGCGCCCGATCAGTTCGAGCAGTCGGTACCGGCTCTGGATCAGCCTGGTGTCCGCCATCTGCCGCTTCCCGCCCCCGTTGTTCCCCGCTGGTAGGTCCTGTCGTCGAACTGCCGCCGTCGCCCGGCAGGCGGCAGTTCGGTGGCAGGACCCGGGTCGTGTCCGCGACGTCTCGTCCGGCCCGCCCGAAGGGCGGACGACGATACCTCGCGGACCCTCCCTAGCGCTGTCCCCTCCCTGGCCCGTCCAGTATGGCGGCCGGCCGGCGGAGTCTGTACGCGGCGGGGCGGCTGTCGGGGCCCAGCCGTGCCATCGCCCCGAGGATGTGGCCGGGCGGCAGTTGCCAGCGCAGCCGGTCCGGGATCGCGCGCAGCACGGCGCCGGTGGCGCGCAGCCGCCGGTCGACGGTGGCCGCCGGCGGGGCCGGCCTGCCGTACAGCTCGTGGGCGTACGGAGGCAGGGACTGGTAGGCGAGCGCCGCCACCCGCCGCCACACCAGGGCGCGCGCCGGAACGAGCCAGGGGCGCACGGGCGGGCGGCGGAGGAAGGCGTCGATGTCGGCGGCCTCGGCCCCGGCGGCGAGCTCGGGGCGTACGCGGTCGAAGTAGGCGGCGAGTTCGGCGGTGGTGGCGGGCACTCGGGCGGGGTCGAGGCCGACGAGACGGGCGCCGGTGCGGTGTTCGTCGACGTACCGGTCGGCCTGGGCGTCGGTGAGGGGGAAGCCGGAGCGGCGCTGGACCCGGAGGTAGGAGTCGACCTCGGCACAGTGCACCCAGAGCAGCAGTTCCGGTTCGTCGACGCCGTATGTCTCCCCGGTGTCCGGGTCGGTGGCCTTGAGGACGCGGTGGATGCGGCGGACCCGGGCGCCCGCCTGTTCGGCGGCGTCGGTGGTGCCGTAGGTGATGGTGCCGACGAAGGAGGCCGTACGCATGAGACGTCCCCAGGCGTCCCGGCGGAAATCGGAGTTCTGGGTGACTCCGCGCACGGCGCGCGGGTGGAGTGCCTGGAGGTAGAGGGCACGGATTCCCGCGATCCACATCATCGGGTCGCCGTGCATCTGCCAGGTGACCGACCGGGGCCCGAAGAGCCCGGGGTCGGGTCGTCCGGGAGCAGCGTCGTTCATCCGCGGGTACCTCCGGCTCGGCGGTGCACGGCGGGCGGCGCCGGTACGCGTACGGATCGGGACCAGGGCCCGGACCGATGGTACGCCCGGGAGGGGTGATCCCGGCAGGGCGGGTCCGGCCCCGATCGGGGCCGGTTCACGGTGGCCGAGCAGCTCATGGGCCGTTTTTCGGCGCCCTGCTCGACACACCCCTTGGAATACCCCCTGGGGGTATGTTGTTATGGCGGATGTCCCCAGGACGGAAAGCACCCGAAGGCACAACACACAGGTGGAGTCACGATGAACAGCAACTCCGGCCACGACATGACCGGCCACGGCGGCGCCCGGCCCGGCGGGCTGTCGGTCTCCGAGGGCGGGTACACCCTCGAACTCGACTCGACGGTCTTTCCGGCCGGCGTACGGACGGTCACCTTCCGGGTGGTCGGTCCCGACGGGCGGCCGGTGACCGAGTTCACGCCCGAGCACGAGAAGAAGCTGCACTTCATCGCCGTCCGGCGCGACACGACCGGGTTCCAGCACGTGCACCCGGTGATGGACGGGGAGGGCACCTGGAGCGTCGATCTGACGCTGGAACCGGGAGACTGGAGGTTCTTCGCCGACATCCACCCGACCGGCCACGGCGGGACCATGACGCTGGGCATCGACGCCTCCGTCGCCGGGCCGTACGACCCGCGGCCGATTCCCCGGGGCTCGCGCAGCGCTCACGTCGGCGAGTACACCGTCACCCTCGACGGGGAACTCCTGCCCGGCACGGCGAGCGACCTGACGCTCACCGTCAGCCGGAACGGGCGGCCCGTCACCGATCTGCAGCCCTACCTGGGTGCGTACGGGCACCTGGTGGCTCTGCGGGTCGGCGACCTGGGCTACCTCCACGTCCACCCGGAGGGTGAGCCCGGTGACGGCGTCACCGAGCCGGGGCCCCGTATCACCTTCATGGCCGCGGCTCCTTCCGGCGGCGTCTACCGCCTCTACCTGGACTTCCAGCACCTCGGTGTCGTCCGGACGGCCGAGTTCACGGTGCGGACCGCCGCGACCACCCCCGGCCCGGGCGCGGCACCCCGGGCTACCGCGTCCGGGCACGCGGGCCACCACGCCGGCCACGCACACCACTGAGCGCGCACCGCACACCTCGTACCGCTGACCACTGACGGCCACAGGAACGCCATCGGCCGGCCACCGCCCGCACGGCCCGGCCGGGGCGCCCGATCCGTCGAGCGCCCCGACATCCCTCCAGCACAGCCTCCCGTCGGAAGGACTGCCATGCCCCGCCCGTCCCGACTCACCCCCGTTACAGCGGTCGGCGCGTCGCGCGACCTCCTGGCCGAGCCGGTCCCCCGGCACGGCAAGGCCGGGGACATGGCCTCCACGACGGCCCGATCGCCCGCCGTTGCGGGCGGCTGTCCGCGACTCGGCCGGGCCGTGGGGCGAGCCGAGCCCGGCCGCACGATCAGCGAACGGACCCCGGTCGCCGTCCGGACCCGGCAGGGCTGTCGGCTCTGTCCCGACGCGGCTGCCGGCTCCGTCTCGACGCGCAGGTCATCGCGGAGCGCGAGCACGGCCACAGCGACCGCGCGACAGCCGGCGCCGTCGGCCTCGTCGCGATCAACGTCCTCACCGGTGCCTTCAACCTGCTCGCCGGCCTCACTCCGGCGAGCGGCGCCGATGCCCAGCGACATCCCCGCCTCCCTCCGCGGGACGCGGCCTCCGGCGCGAGGCCGCGCCCCGCCGTACGGACCTGGAAGGAACACGTCATGCGCCTGTTCGCCAACCGCGACTACCGCCGCCTGTTCAGCGCCCAGATCATCGCCCTCTTCGGCACCGGACTGGCCACCGTGGCGCTCGGGCTGCTCGCCTACGACCTCGCCGGTCCGAGCGCCGGCGCCGTCCTCGGCACCGCCCTGACCGTCAAGATGGTCATGTACGTGGTCATAGCGCCGATCGCCGCCGCGTACGTCGACCGCTTCCCCAGAAGAACCCTCCTGACCCTCCTCGACGCGGTGCGCGCCGTGGTGGTCCTGGCCCTGCCGTTCGTCACGGAGGTCTGGCACATCTACCTGCTGGTCGGTCTGCTCCAGGCCGCGTCCGCGGCGTTCACCCCGACGTTCCAGGCCGTCATACCCGACATCGTCACCGAGGAGTCCGACTACGTACGCGCCCTGTCCGCCTCGCAGGTCGCCTCGACCATGGAGAGCCTCCTCTCCCCCGTACTGGCAGCGGTCGCCCTGGCGTTCCTGAGCTTCGACCGGCTGTTCCTGGGCACCTCCGCCGGCTTCCTCCTCTCCGCCCTGCTGGTGCTGTCGGCGCGCATCCCCGAAGCCCGCCCCACCGCCCATACCCGGGCATGGGACAAGGCGACGGCAGGGATCAGGACCTTCCTCCGGACACCGCGACTGCGCGGCGTCATGGCGCTCAATCTCGCGGTCGCGGCGGCGGGGTCGATCGTCGTCGTCAGTACCGTCAACTACGTCCGCGACGAGCTCGGGGGCTCGCAGTCGGCCGTCGCGTGGATGCTCGCCGCCTCCGGCAGCGGAACGCTTCTGGCCGCCCTCGCGCTGCCCCGGGTGCTCGACCGGGTCGCCGCCCGGACGGTCATGGTGACCGGTGCCGGAGTCCTCGTCGGCGGCACGGCCGCCGCGGTGGCACTCGTCGCGGCCGGCCTGACCACCTGGACCGGCACGGCGATCGTCTGGGCCCTGATCGGCATCGGCATGGCGCTGGTCATCACCCCGACCGGCCAGGTCCTGCGCGGCTCGGTCGCACCGAACGCGGTCCCCGGGGTCTTCGCGGCCCAGTTCTCGCTGTCACACCTCGCCTGGCTGATCACCTACCCCATCGCCGGATGGCTCGGCAGCGACGCCGGCTTCGCCGCCGCCTGGTCCGCCCTCGCGGCGCTCGCCGGGGCGGGTGCGCTCGGCGCCCTCCTCCTGTGGCCGCGCCACGACGGGCGGGGCGCCGCGACCGGGCCCGTGGCACCCGTCGGGGCCGGGCGTCCCGCCGCGGACCGGTCAACCATGTCCAGGGCCGCGTAGGACGCCCTGACGGCAAGACGGCAAGACGGCAGGACGCGGGGCCCGGCAGCCCCGTACGGAAGTCCCCGACCCGCCCGGCCGCGGCCCCGACCGCGGCCCCGACCGCGACTTACATACCCCCCGTGGGTATCTTGATCCTCGACGAGATACCCCCCTCCCGTATAGGAGACAGTCATGTCAGCTCCATCCGCCACTCCCAGTCCACGCCGCTGGACAGCGCTCGCCCTCATAGCCCTGGCCCAGTTCACGGTCATCATGGACACGTCCATCATTGGCGTGGCTCTCCCCAAGATGCAGGTGGATCTGGGCTTCTCCCCCGAAGGCCTGTCCTGGGTGTTCAATGCTTACGTCGTCGCCTTCGGCGGGCTCCTCCTGCTCGGCGGGCGGCTCTCCGACCTGTTCGGCGCCAAGCGGATCTTCGTCGCCGGCTGGACCGTGATGGCCTCGGGATCCCTGGTCGCGGGCCTCGCCTCCCAGATCTGGGTCGAACTGACCGGGCGCGCCCTCCAGGGCGTCGGCGCCGCGCTGATCGCCCCGGCCGCCCTGACGCTGCTGATGACGCTCTTCGGCTCCCGCCCCGAGGAGCTGACCAAGGCGCTGGCCCTGTACGGCGCGGCGGCTCCGGCGGGCGGCACCGCAGGCGTCTTCCTCGGCGGCATGATCACCGAGTACGCCAGCTGGCCCTGGGTGTTCTACATCAACATCCCGATCGCCCTGGTCGTGCTGGCCCTCACCCCGGCGGTCATGCCCTCCTCCCCCGTCCGCCGAGGATCCGTCGACCTCGCCGGAGCGGCCACCGTCACCGTGGGACTGGCCACCGCCGTCTACGCCATCGTCCGCGCCCCCGAAACCGGCTGGGGTTCGGCCGAGACCTGGCTCGTCCTGCCGGCCGGCCTGGCGCTGATCGCCGCGTTCGTCGCCATCCAGTCGAAGCGCCGTGAGCCGCTGATGCGGCTGGGCATCTGGCGGGCCCCCGGCCTGGCCGGAGCGAACATCGCCCAGCTGCTCATGGCCGCCGCGTGGATCCCCATGTGGTTCTTCCTCAACCTGTACCTCCAGCAGGTCCTGGGGCTGGGCGCGTTCGCCTCGGGCGCGGCCCTGCTGCCCATGACGGTCGCCATCATGATCATGATGATCGTCCTGGCGCCCCGCCTGATGGCCCGCTTCGGGAGCAAGCCGCTGATCGTCACCGGCCTGCTGGCCCTCGCGGCAGGCATGCTGTGGCTGTCGTTCGCCCGGGCGGACGGCACCTTCTGGGTCGACGTCCTGCCCGCCTCCCTGCTGGCCGCGGCCGGCATGTCGCTGGCGTTCATTCCCTCCCTCGGCACCGCACTGTCCAGTGCGCGCCCCGAGGAAGGCGGCCTGGCCTCCGGCATCGTCAACACCAGCTACCAGGTCGGCTCCGCTCTCGGACTGGCCGCGATGACGGCCGTGTCAGCGGCGTACGGCGCCCGCGAACTCGGCAACCCCGAAGCGCTCACCAACGGGTTCTCCGCCGCCTTTATCGGCGCGGCGGTCCTCGCCGCCGTCGGCGCGGTCGCGTCACTGCTCACCCTGCACGGGGCCCCCTCGCAGGGCTCCGCCCCCGACGAGAAGCAGCCCGCCTAGGCGGGCACTGTCCGACACCCCGCGGGGTGGTCGGCCCGGGCGGGCCGGCCCCCGCGGGGTGGTCGGCCCGGGCGGGCCGGCCCCCGCGGGGTGTCGGGCCGAGGACGGTCGGGCTCAAGCGCGCAGGAACGTCTCGACGCTGGTCGCCAGGGCCAGAGGAGTCTCGTACATGGGGTAGTGGCCGCTGTTGGCGATCTCCTCCAGTTCGGCGTTCGGATAGTGGCTGAGCCACGTGGCGCGCATGGCGTCGGCCGTCAGGGCGAGATCGTGCTCGCCGACGATGACCTTGACCGGTACGGGGTTGCCGGCGATCCGTTCCGTGAGGTCCGCCGTGACCCAGTCCCGCACGTAACCGCCGAACGCATCGCGGGTCGACCACTCCAGCGAGCGGTCGACCATCAGGTCGAGCCACACCCCGGGCGCACGTCGTCCGGTGACCAGGTCCACGATGGCCCGTCGCTTGTCGCGGTCCTGCGCGGCACCGTAGAACAGCGCCTCCCCGTCGCGGTCCAGCGGATAGACCCCGGCGGGGACGGGGGCCAGACCGACCAGCTTGCGAACCCTTCGCGGAGCCTGGGCCAGCACCTGCTGGGCCGCCTTGCCTCCCATGGAGTGGCCGATGAGGGAGAACGTCTCCCAGCCGAGTTCGTCGGCCAGGGCGAGGGCGTCGGCGGCGATCTCGGCGAGCGTGTACGCCCCGGGGACGCCGGTGCGATCGCCGTAGCCCCGGTAGTCGAGGAAGGCGTAGCTGAACACGTCGCCGTCCAGGCAGTCCAGGAAGGGGCCCCAGCCGGAGCTGGTCCCGAACCAGTCGTGGAGCACCAGCACGCGGTGGTCTCCGGAACCGATCAGACGGTGCGGCATGCTCATATCGGGCCCTCCCGGGTCGCGGACGATCGGGCGCGCGGGGCGACGCGCGCTCCGGATCCCTTCCCCCGGCCGGGATCGCGAACCGGTTCGACGGGGAACGCCACCGACCGCGCGGTGGAGTCCGGCCGGCCGCGCGCCCGCCGACGGCCGGTTCCCGGGGGCGGCTCAGTGGCCGCCGGCCAGTTCTCCGGTGAGCCGTTCGTGGAGGTGCGCGCTCGGGTCGTTGAGGCCGGTGATCTCGACGGTTTTGCCGCGCTGGGCGTACTTGGTCTCGATGGCGTCGAGGGCGGCGACGGAGGACGCGTCCCAGATGTGGGCCGAGCTCAGGTCGATGATGACGCGGTCGGGGTCGTTCGCGTAGTCGAACTGGCCGACGAGGTCGTTGGAGGAGGCGAAGAAGAGCTCGCCGGTGACCCGGTAGACGACCGTGGTGCGGTCGGGATCGGTGACGGCCGTGACCTCGGCGAGGTGGGCGACGCGCCGGGCGAAGATGACCATGGCCGTGACGGAGCCGACGATCACGCCGACGGCGAGGTTGTGCGTGATCACGACGCAGGCGACGGTGATCACCATGACGGCGATCTCGCCGACGGGCATCCGCTCCAGGGTCTTGGGCGCGATGGAGTGCCAGTCGAAGGTCGCGAAGGAGACCATGACCATGACGGCCACCAGCGCGGCCATGGGGATGTCGGAGACGACCGGGCCGAAGACGATGCACAGCACCATCAGGAACGCGCCCGCCAGGAACGTGGAGAGGCGGGTGCGGGCGCCCGACACCTTGACGTTGATCATGGTCTGGCCGATCATCGCGCAGCCGCCCATGCCGCCGAAGAAGCCGGTGACGATATTCGCGATGCCCTGCCCGACGGATTCACGGGTCTTGTTCGAGTGGGTGTCGGTGATGTCGTCGACCAGCTTCGCGGTCATCAGCGATTCCATCAGGCCGACCAGCGCCATCGCGAACGCGTAGGGGGCGATCGTCGTCAGCGTGTCGAGGGTGAACGGCACGTCGGGCAGGCCCGGCACCGGCAGCGAGGAGGGCAGGGCGCCCCGGTCGCCGACGGTCGGCACCGCGATGGCGGCGCCGACGGTGATCACGGTGAGGATGACGATGGAGACGAGCGGGGCCGGGACCACCGTGGTGATCCTCGGGAAGAACACCATGAGCACCAGACCACCGACGATCAGGGGGTACACGGGCCAGGGCACGTCGGTCATCTCGGGAATCTGGGCCATGAAGATCAGGATGGCCAGGGAGTTCACGAAACCGACCATCACCGACCTCGGAATGAACCGCATCAGTTTCGCCACGCCCAGCGCCCCCAGGACGATCTGGAAGACGCCCGCGAGGATGACGGCCGCGATGAGGTAGCCGAGACCGTGGTCACGGTTCAGCGGTGCGATCACCAGGGCGATGGCGCCGGTGGCCGCGGAGATCATGGCCCGGCGCCCGCCGACGACGGAGATCACCACGGCCATGGTGAAGGAGGCGAACAGACCGACCGCGGGATCGACTCCGGCGATGATCGAGAACGAGATCGCTTCGGGGATCAGCGCGAGAGCGACGACCAGCCCCGCCAGCACCTCGGTACGCCAGACCTTCGGGTCGGACAGCCAGTCGGGCTTCAGGCCGCGCAGGCGGGCGGCCGGGGACACAGCGGAGAAGGCGGAAGACAAGGAAGAAGGACCTGTCCTGCTCGGGCGCGCTCGGTCAGCGAGCGAGTGCGCGAAGGTGTGACGGGGCGCCGGGCGGCCCCCCGCGGACGGCTCCGGGAGCGCGGAGCCGGAAGAGCGGTGTGGGGACGGACGGGGAACCGCGCTTCGGCGCGGCCGGAGTCACGTCCGGGAGTAGGGCGTCACGGCGGGCAGAGGGCGGCGCCGGGCATCATGGGCTCGCGCACACTCTTCTCCTGCGACAATCGGAACTTCGCCGGAGGCGTCATCGGCCCCGACACGGCAGCACGGGCAGCGGAACACGGCCTCGCCTCCGGCAACTCTACCCTAACGTTAGGGTAGAGATCGGCCGTGGGGCAGCCGCCCCGGGGCCGGCACCGGCGGGGACGCTCCGGGGGCGTTCCGGGAACGAGAGAGGCCAGAGGCACGGGCGTGGACGGCAAGCACATGCAGATCGGCGAGGTCGCCGCACGGACCGAGCTCTCCCTGCGCACCATCCGCCACTACGAGGAGACCGGCCTGGTCGCCCCTTCCGCCCGGTCCCAGGGTGGCTTCCGGCTCTACACCGAGACCGACGTCGCCCGCCTCATGGTCATCCGGAGGATGAAGCCGCTCGGCTTCACCCTGGACCAGATGCGCGAGCTCCTCGATGCCACGGACCGGCTCGACGGGAACGACCAGCTCGACGCCGGCCGGCGCGAGGAGCTGCTGGCCCGGGTGCACTCCTATCAGCAGGCCGCCGCCGAGCAGGTCGAGAAGCTCCGGGTCCAGCTCGCCCGGGCCGAGGACTTCGAAGCCACCCTCCGCGCCCGCAAGGACGGCGACGCCCGGTAGAGGAGACGGACCGTTGGCGTGACCCCGGTTGTGAGCAGACCATCAAGTGCCGCGGAAAGGGCAGGTACCGGTTGATGGACACCACAGAGCTGACGGAAGCCCGCATCGAGGAGACGAGCAACATCTTGGTCGCCCCCTCGATGTCGCAGGGCACCGACGCGATCAAGGACTTCTTCGGTTCCGTCATCACCCCTGATGATCTCGCTTCGGGCTCGTCCGACGTCACCCACAGGACCGTCTATCTGTGCGGTGACATATCCGCGATCAGCAGCCGACTGCGCTCCGCCGCAAGGGTGTTCGTCGTCCGGGAGCTGTCACACGGCTACCACGAGGGGATCGACGAGCGCTGGGCCCTCATCGGCCTCGGCCGCGTCCCCATCCGCGTACACGGTGCCGGCGTGTACTACCGCCGCTTCTTCGAACGCGACGCCGACCACTTCGCCCGCATCCGCGCGGAGCACACGTTCCAGTCCCTGACGGAGTCCACCAAGCCCGGCACAGCGCACCGCAGCGGAATCTATCTGACGCCCGTCACACGGAACGGTGACGCACTGCGTTTCCGCCTGCTCCGGTGCTCCACGAACCTCTCGGGGCCGACCGAGAACTTCCGCACGACCGACACGCGCGTCGTCGAGGCCCTGAACCGCGAGGCGGCCACCGTCTTCCGAGGCCAGGCGCCGCTGAATCACGTCCTGGCCCAGATCTACCACAACACCCTTGCCACGGCCGGGCGCAAGCAGTCCAAGGCCAAGATCTCGGCCCATGCCGACAAGACCAAGGACATGCCCGTCAACGGCGTCATGGCCTTCTGTACTTTCTATGACCGGCTCGACCATCTGCGCCCCCTGCCCGATGACGCCTTCGACCTCGGCGTGAAAGGCACCAGCGGGCTGACCGCACTGCGTTTCCGTCTCAAGGATTCGGCCGGAGAGCTCCACGGGGCCCTCCTCCCCTCCCGGTTCGACGTGACCCTCTATCCCGGCTCCGTGCTCTTCATGCCGCTGTCCACCAACCGCCTCTACACGCACGAGATCCGGCCCTCGACACTGGACGCCGCGATGCTCCCGACCCGCCTGGGGTATGTGGTGCGCTGTTCGAGCACCGAAGCCGTGCACAGGAACGGTCACACGTTCCTCGACAGGGCCGGAGACCTGGTGAGGCTGGAACCCCCCACAGCGGACGGCATGGACGATCTGCGCAAGCTGTACGCCGAGGAGAACAGGACGTCGTCGTTCATCGACTACGGCGACGACTTTCGCTTCAGCATGAACACGGGAGACTACGTTGCCCCCCGCATCTAGGATCTCGGACGAGATACTCACGTTCACCCTGCCCACCGAGGCGAATCTGTTCGCGGAGCTGTCCACGTCGACGCCTCTGGAGGAGGTGGGAAAGGGCCGACGAGGCGCCGTGCTCACCAGGCCGGACGAGGCGGGTGGTGTACCGCTCGTACGCACGACCACGCGGTACACGAGCCCGGCGCAACGCTTCCGGGCCGTGCACGAACGGCTGGCGCGACACATCCAAGAACACGCGGCGCTTCCGGCCGGCTTCAACAACGCTCTCATCGAGAGCTACACGAGCGCCTACACGAAAATGGGCAGCCATTCCGACCAGGCCCTCGATCTGGCCGACGAGTCCTTCATCGCCGTTCTCTCCTGCTATCAGCACCCCGGAGCGGCCCCGCCGAGGAAGCTGATCTTCGCGTCGAAGGACTCCGGTGACGAGAAGTTCGAGCTCCCTCTGACCCACCACGGTGTCGTCGTGTTCTCCGTCGACTCGAACAGGCGGCTCAGGCACAAGATCGTGCTGGAGAACGCGTCCCGGACGGCCGACAACCCCTGGCTGGGCGTGACGTTTCGAACGTCGAAGACCTTCGTCCGGTATCGCGACGGGCAGGCACACCTCCCGCGCGGTGCGCGCCTCCTGCCGGCCGACGACGAGCAGAGGAAAGAGTTCTACCGGCTGCGACGCCGTGAGAACAACGAAACGGACTTCAGCTACCCCCTCCTGACGTACACCGTCAGCGACAGCGACCTGATGCCACCCGTCTGATGCCTCGGTCCCGAACCTCGCGGGCGGTCGATCCCCGGGCCGGACACCCCTAGGGGACACGAACCGGTCTTGTCAGCCCGTAAGGTTCCGGATACTCCTCACGGGCGAGGGCGGCTAGCTTCCCAACCGCCGGTGTCGCTGGGACGGCAGCCGGGCCCCCAGCCGGCTCGCTCACAGGAGGCCATCTTGACCGCGCAGAATCCCACCCGCAGAAGCATCCTCAAGTCCGCCGGCGGGCTCACCGCCGCGGCGGCCCTGGGAGCCGGCGGCGTTCTCGCGTCGGCGTCGCCCGCCCTGGCGGTCGGCGACGGATTCGGCCTGCACATCACGGAACGCGGCGAGCAGGATCACCGGATGTGGTACTACCGGTTCCAGACCTCCGCCATCGGCGGCTGGACCCCGGCCGTCAACGTCCTGCTGCCCGACGGCTACCACACCAGCGGCCGCCGTTACCCCGTTCTCTACCTGCTCCACGGGGGCCTGGAGGACTTCATCACCTTCGACGCCCATCACAACATCCGGGGCCTGACCGCCTGGAAGAACCTCATCGTCGTGATGCCCGACGGCGGGCGCGCCGGTTGGTACTCCAACCCGGTGAGCACCAACGTCGGGGCCCGGAACTGGGAGCACTTCCACATCGAGCAGCTGATCCCGTGGATCGACGCCAACTTCCGCACCTACGCGGAGTACGACGGCCGCGCGGTCTCCGGGTTCTCCATGGGCGGCTTCGGCGCCCTGAAGTACGCGGCCAAGTACTACGGACACTTCGCCTCGGTCAGCGCCCACTCCGGCCCGGCCAACCTGCGCGGGGGCAACGGCGATCTGGTGACCCACTGGGCCAACGTCTCCTCCGCCGCCGTGGAACTGGGCGGCGGAAGCATCTACGGCATGCCCTTCTGGGACCAGGCCCGGGTCAGCGCGGACAACCCGTGCGAGCGCGTGGAGAGCTACCGCAACAAGCGGGTCTTCCTGGTCGCCGGCACCAGCCCCCAGGACATCCAGGGGTACGCCAACGAGACCACGGTTCTCGCCACCCAGCGGGAGTTCAAGTGGCACCTGGACCGGGCGGGCATCCCCTACGAGCCGCATGAGGTGGAAGGCGGCCACGGGGTCCGCCCGCATCTGCTGGAGCGCGACATCAACGGCGTCATCGCCCGCCTGCGCAAGGCGTGACGGGGAGTCCCGCGTGATGTCCACCCTTCCCCGAGGCCTGTCCGGGCGGTTCCCCGGACGGGTGCTCGGGCTTCTCCTCGCGCTGTCCGTGATCCTGGCACCGGGGCTCGCCGTCGCCCCACCGGCCGGGGCCGCTTCCTCCCCGGTACCGGCCCGGGCCTCCGGCTACGCCGCCGCCTGCCCGGCCGCCGGCTACATCTCGCAGCACTACAGCTGGGAGCACAACGGCATCGACGTCGCCAACGACTACGGCACCCCGATCCACGCCGTCGGCGCCGGCGAGGTGACCATCTCGGGATTCGAACCCGGCTACGGGCAGTGGATCCGCGTTCTGCACCCCGACGGCACGATCACCGAGTACGGCCACATGTACCGGCGGGACGTCCAGGTGGGCGACCGGGTGAGCGCCGGGCAGCGGATCGCCCTGATGGGCAGCGAGGGCCAGTCCAGCGGGCCTCACCTGCACCTTCGGGTCTGGGGGAACGCGGGCGCGTCCGTGCGTGTCGACCCGATTCCCTATCTGGCGGAACGGGGCATCACCATGCCCTGCATACCCGGCAGCCGGCCTGGCCCCGCCCCCCTGGTGTATCCGGCGGAGACGGGTCGTGTGGTGTCGGCGCGGTCGGCGGACGGGCGTCTCGAGGTCTTCGCCGCCGGGGCCGACGGTGTGCACCATGCCTGGCAGGAGAGCGTCAACGGCGCCTGGTCGGCGTGGGAGTTCACCGCCGGGCCCAAGGGAGCGGAGCTGGCGATCGGGCCGAACGCCGACGGCCGGCTCGAGGTGTTCGCGATCAACGGCCAGATCCTCCAGCACCGCTACCAGAACCAGCCCTCCGGCGGCTGGTCGGGCTGGGAGAACTTCGGGGAGGGGGGCCGTGACATCGCCGTGGGCTCCCAGGGCGACGGGCGACTGGAGGTCTTCGCCTCCGGCCCCGAGGATGTGTTCCACCGGTTCCAGACAGCCCCCAACAGCGGCTGGTCGGGCTGGGAGGGGACCGGCGGCGGCCCGGGGCAGAGCCGTATCGAGCTGGCCAAGGCGCCGGACGGCCGGCTTGAGGTGTTCGCCCTCAACGGTGAGGTCTTCCAGCATCTCTACCAGACATCCGTGAACGGTGGCTGGTCCTCCTGGGCGGACTTCGGGACCGGTGGTCATGACGTGACCGTCGACCACAACCTGGACGGCCGGCTCGAAGTGTTCGCCTCCGGGCCCGTCGGCGTCTTCCACCGCTACCAGACCGGCCCCACCAGCTGGTCCGGCTGGCAGGAGACCGGCGGCCTCGCGAACGCGCAGCTGACGAGTCAGCGCACCGCCGACGGGCGGGTCGAGGTGTTCGCCGTCAACGACGGCGAGGCCCAGCACATGTGGCAGACCGGTGCGAACGCCTCCTACGGCCCGTGGGAGTCCTTCGGCACCGGTGGCACGGAGATCACCGCGGTGGCCAACGCCGACGGCCGGATCGAGGTCTTCGGGACCAATCCCACCGGGGTCTACCACCGCTGGCAGACCGGCTTCTCCACCTGGTCCCCGTGGGGCTGGCTCAAGGACACCGCGGGACCCGCGATCGGCTGACGCCCAGCGTTCGTCCGCCGCCTTCTCACGCATCCGTTCAGCGGGCGCCACCCGCCGCGGGCGTCCGTGAGCGGGAGCCGCCCTCGCGCTCCCGCTCACGGACGATGCCGCGGAGGTCTCCTTCGCGCCCCCTCGCGCCGCCGGTCCGCCGACGGCGCGAGGGGCCGTCAGAGGGCGTCAGCCGGGTCGAGCAGGATGCCCTCGTAGGCGAGCCACTGGGCGAAGGCGTGCAGCCCCCGGCCCATCGCCGTCCCGGGCGTCCAGCCGGGGACCCGGGGGGCGGCGGCCGGGATGCGCCACCGCGCCGCGCCGTCCGGCGCCTCCTGTACCGGTACGGGGCGCACGGAGTCGTGCACGGCCCCGGCCAGCTCCAGGGCCGTGCAGGGCTTCTCGGGCGCGACCACCAGGTTCCGCCGGGCCGGTCGGGTGCGCAGGACGGCCTCGATCGCGTCGGCGAGGTCGTGGACGTAGACGGGGTGGACTTCGGCGTCGGGGTCGCCCTCGACGGTGACGGGGCGGCTGCGCAACGCGTCCCACACCATGCGGCCGATCGGGGTGCGGTGCGAACAGCCCGGACCGTAGACCTCGCCGACGTCCAACGTGTACGGGTCGGGGTCGTTCCGCGGACGGACGGTCACCCGGGCTTCGGCGGAGTGGAGTCGCGTCAGGTCGATCACGGCGTCGGCCCGCACGCCCCGGTCGGCCAGCCTGCGTACGAGGTGTTCACCGAGCGGGGTCGCCGCCCCGCGCCAGACGGGGCCGCCCTGCCGTCGGGCGCGTGGGCGGTGCTCGGAAGCGGCCTCGCGCCCGGCCAGGAGCGCACGTCGCGCCACCTCGGCCAGCGGTGCGCGGCGCTCCGCGATGTGCTCCTCGGTGCTGGTGTTGCTGATGCCGCCGGGGCCGATCGTCGCGACCGCCTCCGCGTACGCCTCGGAAGTCGGGGACGGCTCGGGCAGTCCGGCGCGGGCCGCCTCGAACCCCATGGTGAGGGCCGTGAGCCAGGTGCCCCGGACGTCCGGCTCGACCGGCTGGCGGCCCGGCGGGCGCAGGAGAGCGGCCGGTAGTCCCGCCCCTTGGAGGTACTGCTCCGCGTCCAGGTGCAGCCAGCGTTCGGGTCCCGGGCCCGGGACCCGGACCGCGCAGCGTGCGGCACCGTACTTGAAGAACGGGAGCACCGTCAGGCCGTCGAGGGTCCGCCCTTCCTCTCCGGCGCGGTCGCCCGGCAGGAAGCAGACCGAGCGGCGCGGGCCGCGGAAGGCGTTGCCGGAGATCGAACCGCGGTCCTCGTGCTCCGTGAGGTTGGGTGCGGCGACATAGCGTGGTACTCCCTCGTTCCGCAGGTAGCGGTGCATCAGGATGTCGTCGGGCCAGCCGCCGAGCCGTTCTCCGCCGTAGGTGACGAAGCCTTCGGCGACCGGGCGCGGCAGTACGATGGCCACGCACGGGAAGTACTCGTTGACGGCGCCGACCCAGCGGGCGCCCGCCAGCGTGCCGAACCGCACGGCCGCCCCGTTGCGGGAGTCCCAGAGGGCGAACAGGGCGAGCGCCGCGTCGGGATGCTCCTCGATCGCGCTCCGGACCCGCTCGAAGAAGGATTCGGACAACCTCATGTCGTCCTGTACCACCAGTTGATGCGTGGCCCCTTCCTCGATCGCCGACCACGCGGTGAGCGCGGTGCGCAGGACGGAGGGGGTGCCGGTGGGGTCGGGGTCCATGACGACCCTCAGTAATCCGGAAGGTGCGCTCCGGGCCAGCTCCTCGGCTGCCGCACGGCGTCTGGGGTGTGTCATGACCACCGCGCTGAGTCGTTGACGTGCCATACGTCCTCCCTCGATCCGGATCCGCCGGCCCCCCGTCGGGCGTCCGTCGGAACCCTTGCCCAGCAACCGGATCCGGACAGTACGGAGGGTGTCGGCGGCCCGCAAGAGTGCCGAAATGGCCCTCTGGCAGACGGGTGACGTGCCCGTGGATGCTTGCCTGGCCCGCCGGGACCCCCGACCGGTCGGCACACCTCTCCCCCGATGCCCGAAACCCGAAAGGTGCTTTCATGCCCGCGTCACCCCGTTCGACCGCCACCACCACCGATGCCGTGGACGAGACCGTCCGGTCCCGGCTCGGCAAACTCCGCGATGCCCGCGTCGTCGTGACCGGTGGGGGCGGCCTCGTCGGCAGCAGGCTGACGGCGCTGTTACACAGCGCGGGCGCGGTCGTCACCGTCCTGGACCGTATGGACGCCTACCCCGAGTCCGGGCACGAGACCTTCGGGGTGGCGCGCAGTGGGGCCCGGCTCGTCGTCGGCGACGTGCGCGACGCCGACACCCTGGGCCGGCTGCTGCGTGAGGCCGACTTCGTGGTCCACGCGGCCGCCTACGCGGATGTGGCGGCCTGCACCCGCCGCCCCGACATCGCCTTCCGGGCCAATGTGGAGGGAACGCAGGTCGTCCTGGAGCAGGTGGCCAGGCACCCGGTCCGCCGGCTGGTGATGGTCTCCTCGGCCTCCGTGTACGGGGACGGTGTGCCCTCCGTCGAGGGGCCGCAGGTGTTTCACGAGGATCAGCCGCTCCACCCGGTGTCGGTGTACGCCAACGCGAAGCTCTGGGCCGAGCACCAGACGCGGCTGATGCTCGGCGGCTCCAGCGGTACCGAGCACGCGGTGGTGCGCTACTTCTCCGTGTACGGCGAGCCCCAGATCCCCAAGCCGGGCAGCCACTCCTGGATGGTGCCCTGGCTCTCTCTCCAGGCGCGCCTCGGCCGGCCGATGCGGCTCAACGGAGGGGGGAACCAGGTCCGCGACCTCATCCACGTCGACGACGTCGCCGAGGCGACCGCGCTCGCCCTGATCGAGGAACAGATGGCCGGTCGGACCGTCAACGTGGGTACGGGCAGGCCCACATCCGTCCGTGAGGTCGCCGACCTGATCGCCCCGTACTTCCCCGGCGCACGGCAGATCACCACCCCGAGGCCGGAGGGCGACCCGCTCGGCGGCTACGCGTCGACCGAGCTGTCCCGCGAACTGCTGCGCTGGGAGGCGGGCATCGAGGTCCGGGAGGGCGTGGACCGGTATGTGCGGTGGCTGCTCGCCACGCCGGAGGCCATGCCCGGCTGGCTCGCCGACCCGGCCGGTGAGGAGTGACAGGCTGCGCACCGAGGGGCCCGCGGCGGGCGGGACGCGCGGGACGACGAAGAGGACGCGTACGAGGATGAGTTACATCGGTTCCTACATCTGGTCGTTGCGCCAGAAGGTCGGTTCGAGGACCCTGCTGGTGCCCGGCGCCCAGGTGCTGCTGCTCGACGCCGAAGGCCGGGGGCTGTTCCAGCAGCGGACGGACAACGGACTCTGGGAGCTCCCGGCCGGCGCGTGCGAGGAGGGCGGTGACTTCGCCGACGCGGCCGTGCGCGAGGTCGCCGAGGAGACCGGCCTGCGGGTGGAGAGGGAGGAGCTAGTGGCGTTCGGGTCGCTCTCCGATCCCCGCGTGCACACCCTGACCTATCCGAACGGCGACGTGACCCACTGCTTCGCCCTCTGCTTCGTCACCCGACGCTGGTCGGGTGCGCTGGCGCCCGGGGCCGACGAGGTGCGGCAGGCCCGGTTCCAGCCGCTCGACGCCCCGCCCCGGCCCCTGCACCCGCCGACAGCGGTGGTGCTGTCCATGTACGAGAGTTTCCGCACGGAGGGAAGGTTCCAGGCCCGGTGAACGCCATTCACGCGATACGAGCGACGGTGCCGTGCCGGGCCTGCCTGTCCGGCGAGGACCTGGACTGGCTCGGCGGAGGCCGCTCGGTCAGCCTCGCGCTCGACCTGATGACGACCGTGGAGGCGGGCCCCGGTCCGGCGCCGGAGGACGGGGCGGCGGACGGCTGGCCGGGGGAGGTGTGGGCGTTCCTTCGTGAGCGGCTGCCCGGTCTCGCCCCGCGGCCGCCGGCCGTCACCGTACACAGCGATGCTCCGGCGGCGAGCGGCCTGTCGTCCTCCACGGCGCAGATCGTGGCGCTGTTCCGGGCATTCACGGACCGGTCGTTCACCGGTCGGCACGTCGGTGACCGCACGATCGCCCAGTGGGCGTACGAGTTCGAGTTCGCCGTGTTCCACGGCGGCGGCATGGACCATCTCGCCGTCGTCGAGGGCGGTGCCCTCCTCCTCGACGGCCGCGAGCGTGGCCTCCCGGCCGTGCGCGAGCGGCTGCCGTTCCCGGACGCGTGGCGGGTCGTCGTCGTGGACTCCGGCACCCGCAAGGACACCCGGCACCACATCCGGGACGTACGGGCGCAGCTCGCGGCCGGCGATCCCGCGCTCGCCGCCTACCGGGCGGTGGCGGACGAGGCGTCGGAGCGTGTGTGGGAAGCGCTGCGCGACCGGGACCTGGTGGCGCTCGGGGCCGCGATGGTCCGCGCCCACGAGGCCATGCGGGACCACCAGCGGATGTCGACACCGCTGCTGGAGGAGGTGCGTGCTGTCTCGCAGCGGGCCGTCGGTCTGCCGCTGAAGCTCAGCGGCGCGGGCGGGGGCGGTGCGCTGGTGGGCGTCTGCGCGGCCGGCACCGTGGCGGAGACGGCGGAGCGGCTCACGCGGGCGCTGCGCGTCTCCCACCCGCGGGCCCGGGTCATACCCGTGTCGGCGGCCCCCGGCTCGGTCGGGGAGCCGGTGCCCGCCGAGAGGGGCCGGTAGGCGTCCGGCGGATCGGGGCCGCACGCCCGAAGCGTGTCGTCACCCTGTCGCCCGGCGGGCGGCAGGGTGACGACAGGCCTTTAGAGGAACGGGTCGTAGTCCTCCGCGAGCGGTAGCTCGCCGGCTCCCCGGTCGATGCGCTCCAGCTCCAGGTTGGAGCGGTGGCGCGCGCAGTGGAACCGGCAGTCCCGGCTCGGGTCGATCATCCCCCGGTCCGAGTCCCGCCAGATGTCGGCGAGGTTGTCGGTGACGGCGTCGCCGATCCGGGCGAGCGGATTGCCCCGGTGGTAGGCGCAGACGTACACCCCGGACGGGGTGACCAGGGTGCGGAGTTCGGAGACCCTGCAGCGGTCGTACTCCTTGGGCTGGACAGGCCCCACGTGGTTGCGCAGGGCGGTGAGGGTGGAGGAGTTGACGAGCTGGAAGGTGTCGCTCTCCAGGCGGGCGGCCTCGGCGAGCTGCCGGTCGACGGATTCCACCACCTCCTCGGGGACCTGAACGATGTGGTGGTCGTCGTCGAACATGGCCTTGGTCTCGAAGTAGTCACAGCCGATGTCGTGCGCGAGTTCGGCGGCGCGCAGCACCTCGTGGTGGTTGGTGACGGTCCGCCCGTCGGGTTCCCGTCGAGACATCACCAGGAAGGAGTAGCCCAGCGACCCGGTCTTCTCGGCGGCGAGCAGCCGCATGTTCTCGACCACTTTGTCGAACACGCTGCGGCCCTTGCGGTCGGGCCGGAACAGACCGTACGTCTCGGCGGTGCCGGCGTCCATGGAGACGCGGACCCAGGTGGCGTACCGGGCGAGCTCGGTGAGGTTCTGCCGGATCATGGTGCCGTTGGTGACGACCCCTATGGACAGGCCCGCTTCGCCGAGTATGCGTAAGACGTTCCGTGTGCCGCGATGGGCCAGGGGTTCGCCGCCGCCGATGAGGACCACGCCCCTGACGGACATGGTGACGAGTTCCTCGGCGAGGGCGGCGAGCCGCTCGGGGGTGAACCGGCCCTGGTTGAGGAGCTTTCCGCTGATGCACTCGGGGCAGGCCAGGTCGCAGAACGTGGTCGGGTCGAGGTCCACGACGAGCGGGGCACTGGAGGGTTTGCCGGTGGCGGCCTCAAGGACCCGAGGCCAGTCCGTGGGCTGGTACAGCTTGGAGACGAGGTCGAGGCGGTCGTGCGTCACAGGGTTCTCCTCTGCGGGTGAACAGGGTTGTGCCGACATGTCGTTCCGGTGCGGGCAGGCAGGCGTGTCAGCCCTTGACCGCTCCGGTGGCGAGCCCCGCGGCAATCTTGCGATGGACGGCCAGAAAGAACACGACGACGGGCAGGGCGGTGAGCGTGGCACCCGCCATCAGTCCGCCGTAGTCGGTGCCGAAGCTGGTCTGGAAGGAGACCAGCCAGATGCTGAGCGTCTGTTTCTCCGGGGTGGAGAGCAGCACGTAGACGAGGACGTACTCGTTCCACGCCTGGACCATCGCGAACACGGAGGTGGCGACGAGCCCGGGGGCGAGCAGCGGCAGGACGACGCGGACGAACGCGGTGAGCCGGCCGCAGCCGTCGACCATCGCGGCCTCTTCGAGCTCCACCGGGATCGTGGCGATGAAGCCGTGCAGCATCCACACGGTGAACGGCAGGGTGAAGACGAGGTAGACGAGGATCACACCGCCGAGGCTGTCGGTGAGCCCGGCCTCGTTGAGCAGCAGGTAGACGGGGATCACCAGGGCGGCCAGGGGGATCATCTGAACGGTGAGGATCACGACGACGAACGCCTTGCGGCCGGCGAAGCGGAAGCGTGCGAGGGCGAACGCCGCGAGGGTGCCCACCACCAGGGAGACGAGGACGGTGCCGAGCCCGATGACGGCGCTGGAGCGGACGTTGGCCCAGAAGGTCTCGGTGCTCATCGCGCGGGTGAAGTTGGCGAGGGTGGGGCTGCTCGGCCAGAACGCGGGCGGAAGGCTGAGGATCTCGCTCGCCGGCCGGAACGCGGTGAGGACCATCCAGTAGACGGGGAAGCCGATGACAGCGGCCACGAGGAGCGTGAGGAGATCGTAGCGGCGCCGGTGCCGGGAGTTCTTCCTGTGCCTGCGTCCCCGGCTCACTCGGTCTCTCCCAGTTTCATCATCTGCCGCAGGTAGACCACGGCGCCCGCGAGCATCAGGACGACGGTGACCAGGGCGATGGCGGCACCGACGCTGTAGCGGTTGACGGCGAAGGACTCGATGAAGGCGTGCACGCCGAGCAGGTAGTACTCGCGCTCCGGCTGGCCACCGCGCATCAGCCAGATCTGGTTGAAGACGCCGAAGTCCCAGATGGCCATCAGGGTGGTGACCATCACGAACAGCGGTTTGACCACGGGGAAGGTGACGTAGCGGAAGACCTGGAACGGTCGGGCTCCGTCGATGACGGCGGACTCCTCCAGCTCCGGCGGCACCTGGGCGAGCGCCGCGTGCAGACTGATCGCGGCGAAGGGCAGCGCGCCCCAGACGACCACCCCGGTGATCACGGCGAACCCCTGCCACGGGTCGGTGAACCAGTTGTGCCGTGCGAGGTCGATTCCCGGCAGGGCCGAGAGGAACCAGTTCACGACGCCGTAATCGGCGTCGAAGAGCCAGCGGAACACGGCTGCCGCGACCATCACCGGCATCGCCCACACGGCGACGAGCACCCCGGCGAGGACCGCCCGGGCCCACGGCGCGGCCCGCCGCATCAGCAGGGCGACGAGGAGAGCGCAGCCCATCGTGAGGGTCACGCAGACGACGGTGAACAGGGCCGTGCGGCCCGTCACGGTCCAGAAGAACCTGTCGCCGAGGATCGTGCGGAACTGGTCGAGCCCGGCCCAGGGCGGGGTCTCGCCGCTGAACAGCTCCTTGCGCGTCATGTCCTGGAACGCCAGGGTGACCATGTCGACCAGCGGATAGGCGAGAACGACGAGGAGCGCGATCAGGGCGGGGGCGATCAGGAGGTAGGGCAGGACGGGGCGCGGTGAGCGCCGGGCCGGATCAGCGCTCATTGATCACGGCGTCGATCCTGCGGTCGGCCTCGCGGGCGGCGTCCTGGACGGAGTCCTTTCCGGTGGCGATGCGTTCCAGCATCTCCGGCAGGATGTTGGACTTCTCCACCGAGGTCCAGCCGGGAGCGAGAGGCGTGACCCAGCCGCGGGCGGCGGCCTGGGCGGCCGCGCCGTTGATGCCGTCGGCGGCGACTTCGCGGAGCTGGACGGTGTTGTTGGGGAGGGTGTTCGCGTCGATGAGCCGCTGCTGCGACTTCCGGTCGGTGAAGAGGCGGATCCAGTCGGAGGCCAGGTCCTGGTTCCGCGACTTGGCGGGTACGGCCAGGGTGGAGCCGCCGAGGAACGGCGGGAGCAGTTCTCCGGACGGGCCGGGGAAGGGGAAGGTCGCGAACTTGCCCTTGAGCCGCGGATCGCCGCCGGAGCGGGCGTCGGCGGCGGCCTGGGCCTCCCAGGTGTTGCCGTAGAAGACGCCGACCTTGCCCTGTCCGACGACCGCCGGCTGGTCGCCGTTGTCCTTCGCCCGGTCGCCGACGTAGTAGTCGTCCAGGAGCTTCTTCCAGGCGGTGAGCCCGGCGACGGACTTCGGTGAGGAGAGGTCGCCGTGCCAGCGGCCGTCCTTCTCGACCGCCATCTCGCCGCCGGCGTCCTTGACGAAGGCCATGGCGGCGTACCAGTAGCGGCCGGGCATGTAGAGGGCGGAGAAGGCGGGGTCCTCGGTGCCGTACTCCTTCTTGAGCCGGTCGAGGGCGGCGATCAGCTCGGGGTACGTGCGCGGGGCGGCGGCCAGGCCGGTGCGCTCGAAGTAGTCGGTGCGGTAGACACCGACGCGCGCCCCCACGTAGTACGGCACGCAGTACGTCCTGCCGTCGAGCCGGCAGGCGTCGGCGAGCGCCGGCAGCCACTGCTCGGACTGGTCGAAGGTCTTCGGGTCGACCGTGGCGAAGGCGTCGTTGACGATGTAGTTGGTGGTCTCGCTGTTCCCCATCTCCACCACGTCGGGCGCGTTACGGCCCGCGAGGACGGCGTCGAGCTTCTGGTTCTTCGTCGTCCACTGCTGGTACTGGACATCGACCTCCACACCGGGGTGCTTCTTCGTGAACCGGGCGTTGGCGGAGGCCACCAGCTCCGGCCAGCTCTCGCGTGCGTCCACCGTCAGCCACACCGTCAGCCTGCTGTTGCCCCGTTCACCTGATGTGTCCTGTCCACCCGAGCCGCATCCCACCGCCGCGAGAAGCAGCATGACTCCCAGGGCGACGGGTCGGCGCGATCGGGTCAGGGCCATGAATTCCTCCGGACGTGGTGGGTCAAGGGCGTACCGGGCTCGGGCAACGGTCCATTCACTACCCCGCTGACCGCGCTACTCAGCGGCGACACGGAGTTTCGGCCGGAAGGCGACGGTGGGCGTCCCTCCGAACGGTGCGGCACGCACCCGCTGTGCTGCGCGGATGCCGTCCGCGGCCGGAGGGGCGGCGGACGCACTCAGGCCACGCTGACGTGAACAGCACGGTGGGTAGCGGAGGGGCTCTTGACGGTGATGGCTCCGCACCCGCAGTTTGGCCCCTGCGGTACTCCACGACCCCGATCGAAGGGCTTGTACGTGACCGACCAGAGGACGACCGCCCCCGCCGCGCCCGAACGCCCCGTGCGGGTCAACTCGTGGAACGGCTGGGACCCGCTGCGCCATGTGATCGTCGGCCGTGCGGAGGGCACGGTGGTGCAGGCCCCCGAGCACGCGGTGCGCCGCGCCTACCCGGACGACGGCTTTCCGCTGGGGACGTACGGGCCCATGCCGGCGGACATGGTCGCCGAGGCCGAGCAGCAGCTCGACGACTTCTCCGCCATGCTGCGGCGGCGCGGCATCCGCGTGGATCGCCCCACCCCGATCGACTTCTCCCAAGAGGTGTCCACGCCGGAGTGGACCCATGAGTCGATGTTCGGCTGCATGCCGCCCCGGGACCTGCTGCTCACGGTCGGCAACGAGGTCCTCGAAGCGACCATGTCCTACCGCAGCCGCTGGTTCGAGTACCTCTGCTACCGGCCGGTGCTCCAGGAACTCTTCGATCACGACCGGCGGATGCGCTGGGAGGCGGCGCCCAAACCGCGGCTCACGGACGCCTCGTACAACACCGGGTTCTGGGACACGTACAACGACCTCCCGACGGCGGAGCAGCTGGCGCGGGTCCGCGACTACGACCTGGTGCTCACCGAGGCCGAGCCGCTCTTCGACGCCGCCGACGTGGCGCGTTTCGGCAAGGACCTCTTCGTACAGCTGTCGTTCGTCACCAACAGGAGCGGCTACGACTGGCTGCGCCGCCACTTCCCCGACCATCGGGTGCACGCGGTGACCTCGACCAACACCCATCCGCTGCACATCGACGCGACCTGGGTGCCGCTGCGGCCCGGGCTGGTGCTGCACTGCGGTGAGCGGCTCGCGGACGCCGAGCTGATGGAGTTCTTCAAGCTCAACGACTGGGAGATCGTCGAGGCCGTCCAGCCGGCCAGCTGGGACCATCCGCCGAAGCTGTCGTTCTGCAGCCCCTGGCTCGCCGGGAACATGCTGAACCTCGACGAGAACACGCTGTGTGTCGAGGAGAACGAGGTGCGTCTGGCCGAGCAGTTGTCCTCGTACGGCTTCGAGATCGTGCCGGTGCCCTTCCGGGCGGTCGGGCCGTTCGGCGGCGGGCTGCACTGCGCGACCGTCGACATCGAACGGGACGGCGATCTGCAGGACTACTTCCCCCGCCGGTACGGCCGGTTCTAGGGGCCCCCGTGACGGTGGTGCCGGACGGGATCGAAGCGGTCGTCTTCGACTTCTACGGGACGCTCGTACGGATGGTCCAGCCGCTGCCGCCCGACCATCGCGGCATCTTCGCGCGCCGCGGCCTTGCCGACCAGGGTGAACGCTGGGGAGACCAGTGGTCGGTGGGCCCCGGCGAGGGCGAGGAGCACGCCGCGCACTCGGTCGACGAGATCACGTACGTGACGTGGGAGCGTGACCGGCTGAGGCGCCGTGCGCGGGCCTGTGGCGTACCGGAGCCGGAGCTCGACGGCCTGGTCACCGAGCTCGACCGGGCGATGAAGGCGGTCAGGCTCGAGCCCTACGCGGACGTGCCCGGAGTGCTCGCCGCGCTCCGGGCGCGGGGCCTGCTCGTCGGGGTGTGCTCCAACTGGTTCTGGAACCTGGAGGAGTGCGTCGCGGCGGTCGGACTCGCCGGGGCCGTGGACGTGGTGGTGGGCTCCGCGCGCACGGGCGCGCGCAAGCCGCATCCGCTGATCTACCGGACGCTGCTCGACCGGTGCGCGCTGCCGGCGGAGCGGGTGCTGTTCGTCGGGGACATGTGGGCGCCCGACGTGCTCGGTCCGCTGGCGGCGGGAATGCGGGCGGTGCATCTGTACCGCCCGGACCGGGCGGTACAGGGCACCGCGCCGCCCCTGCCGGAGCGGGCGGCGCGGGTCTTCGGCCTGCGGGAGCTCATCGCGACGGGCGGGTCCGGTCACTTCGACGGCTCAGTCGGTCGAGGAGGTTGCGGGTGACGCGGACGACGGCGGGATCCTGTTCGTGTCCGCAGACCACGGGCCAGTCCGTGGTGCCCGCGGTGAAGACGGTGCCGCCCGCGGTGTAGATGCCCATGGTGGCGGCGCGCGGGCTGGAGATGGTCTTCTCCCGCACGACGGCGTTCCAGTGCCCCCACTTGAAGTGGTGGAAATCCTCGTGCACCGGTTCGAGGACATGAATTCCCAGAATGAGGAAGGATTCCGGAGTTCCGTCCTCCCCGGTGGCGTGGGCTGTTCCGTCCGCGTCGTAGAAGAACGCGGCGCCGTCGCATTCATATCCGATGAGGGGTGTTCCGGCCCCCAGCCGGTCCGCTTCGCCTCCGCCGGATCCGTCGCGCAGGCCGGTGCCTTCGTAGATCCAGTGGTCGGCGTGCTGCACGGTGTATCCGACCCGGGGGCGGTCGCCGGGCCACTCGGTGGCGGGCCACATTCCGCCGTTGCGGAAACTCACACCGGTGAGGGCGTTCTCCGGAATTCCGACGCCGTCGGGCGCCGGGGCCCACCATTGGTCGGTCGCGGGGAGGTGGGGGTACTCCTCACCGACATGGTGGTCGGTGTCGGACACGAAGGCCGTGTTGCCGTCCGTCGGATGCACGCGCCACCAGCAGGTGTTGGCGCTGAGAAAGGCGATGTTTCCGCCGTCGCGGACGAATCGTTCCGCCTGGTCACGCATCGCGGCGCTCCAGTATTCGTCGTGCCCGACGCTGAGGAGGAGGTCGTACGAGGAGAGCAGTTCGGGGTTCTCGTGCAGATCCAGGTCGGTGCAGAACTCCACGGGGTACTCATGGCGGTCGAGCCATGCGATGAACGGGGCGTCCCAGTACGCGAGGTCGATGACGCCGCCGGGGCGGTGGAAGCTGACCTTGTGGCCTCGGGGCCCGTCGGTGGCGCCGGCGCGGTGGACGGGGTGGTCGTAGAGGCTGACGGCGCGCTCCAAACCGGGCCGGTCGGAGCGGTTGTAGGCATGCCGCGTGAAGGTGGACTTCTTGTAGAGGACGCGGGAGTGGCCGCCGGCGACGCGGGGGCGCACGATGAAGAACTCCCGCCCGTGCCCTTCGAGGTGCTCCGCGTCGAGCAGAGGCGGCTGCGCGGCGCGCCCCGGGCCGCATTCGACGAATTCGACCAGATGGACTCCCGGCTGCCAGCCCTCCGGTACGGCGTGGGAGAGCGGCGGCCAGTTCCAGTCGTCGGAGGGCGAAGCGCGGCCGGCCGTCCCATCGGGATGGGCGGGCGGGGGGTGTTCGGCGCCCTGGTACTCCCCTGTTTCCCCCACGAGTGCGAGTTCCTGGCCGAGCCGGTAGAAACGGAGACGGAATCGGGGGGCATCGGTCGAGACATGGACCGATAAAGCGTCCCCGACCGTGACGCTTTCACGTCCGATATAGCCTTCTATCATGGCGCTCATGCTAGGCAGCGGTCAGACGGGCGACAACGGCGCCTTCAATCAGCCATTCATCCTCGTTTTTCGGACACGGCGAGTGGGTCCGGAATTCCTGTCCCTATTTCCGGGTAGTGCGGCATCCGATATGGACACAGGACCGTCCACCGATCGGTGAGGGGCTCGCATGAGCGGAGCATTCCGCGGTGAATTCCGCGTAAGGGAACTGGTATTGGGGATCGAGGGGCTCGCGCTGCTGCGCCACGCGGTCGACGGGGACGAGGCGTTCCTGAAGGAGCGGGTGGCGGAGATACGCCGCTTCG
This sequence comes from Streptomyces sp. MMBL 11-1, assembly GCF_028622875.1. NCBI lineage: Bacteria > Bacillati > Actinomycetota > Actinomycetes > Kitasatosporales > Streptomycetaceae > Streptomyces > Streptomyces sp. MMBL 11-1. The sequence continues at coordinate 125,203 of NZ_CP117709.1, forward strand.
CCCGGGCGGACCTCACGGACGAGGACGAGGAGAAGCTGCCGGACGGCGGGGCCCTGGTCAGCGAGCTCGACGCGGCGGCGGGCTACGCGTCCTGGTCAGCGGTGTACGACTCGCTGCCCAGCTCCTACATCGAGGTGGAGGAGCCGGCCGTCCACGCGATCCTCGACGGGCTCGCGCCGGGGGTGGCACTCGACGCCGCCTGCGGCACCGGCAGGCAGACCCGCGCGCTGGCCGCGCGCGGCCACCGGGTCATCGGTGTGGACCAGTCACCGGAGATGCTGGCCAAGGCCCGCGAGCACACTCCGGAGGCCGACTTCCGGGTGGGGCGTATGGAGCGGCTGCCGCTGGAGGACGACTCCGTCGACGTCGCGGTCTGCTCGCTGGCCATGACGCACCTTCCGGACCTCGCCCCGGGCGTGGCGGAGCTGGCGCGGGTGGTCCGGCCGGGCGGGCGGATCGTGGTCACGGACATTCATCCGTTCGTGATCGCCCTTCAGGGGCAGTGCCTCTTCGTCCGTGACTCCGAGGAGCTCGCGTTCGTACGCAACCACGTCCATCTGCCCGGTGCCTACCTGGAGGCGTTCAAACGGGCCGGGCTCCGGGTGCTCGGCTGCCGGGAACCCCTGTTCAACGGGCGTCTGGCGCCCGGAGGTTACGAGGAGTTCATCGCGGACGCGGCCCGCGCCGCCTGGAACGGTCTGCCGATCGTCGTCGTCTGGGACGTCGAAGTCCCCGCCTGAGGGCTGCCCCGCCCGGAAAGTAGACCCGATGACCCTGGCACTGGTACGTCATTCGGAGCGGCCCGAGCTGTGGGACCGCATCCCCGAGCGTTTCGCGGGTGTGGTGCCCGAGTACAACCTGCACGGAGACATCAACGGCGACTACTGGAACCGGTTGTTCGAGGACTTCCCGGAGTTCCAGTTCGTCCTGTACGACGACGAGCGCGACGTGATCGCGGGGGTCGGCCGTTCGCTGCCCCGCACCTGGGACGGCACCACGGCCGACCTGGGGCCGGGCCTCGACGACTCGATCGAGCGGGCCTTCACGGACCGCGACGCGGGACGCGCCCCGGGCGCGCTCTGCGCGCTCGGCATCGAGGTCGCCGAGGACCACCGGGGCCGCGGCCTGTCCAAGGTGCTGCTCGACGCGATGGCACGGACCGCGCGGAACGCCGGGCTCCCGACGGTCCTGGTGCCGGTGCGGCCCACCTGGAAGGACCGCTACCCGCTGGTCCCGATCGAGCGGTACGCCGCGTGGACCCGGGACGACGGCACCCCGTTCGACCCCTGGATCCGGACCCAGGTGGGCGCGGGCGGCACGGTCGCCGCGGCGTCCGCGCGGTCCTCGCGGATCACGAGCACGGTCGCCGACTGGGAGCGCTGGACGGGGCTCGCCTTCCCGGAGGACGGGGAGTACGTCTTCCCCGGCGGGCTCGCCCCGCTCCACGTGGACCGGGCGCGGGACGTGGCCGCCTACTGGGAGCCGGGGGTGTGGATCACCCACCGGGTTCAGGGGGTGCCAGGCGGATCCTGACCGGATCCACGACGCCTGGCACGGCGCCCCGCCCGGCGCTCCCTAGCCGAGCGACTCCCCCGCGTGGATCGCGGTCCAGGCGAACACGGCCATGGTGCGGACCTCGTCCGGACCCGCCTCCGGGCGGCGTTCCGGCGGGAGTCCGGCGATCCCGGCGGTGGCGACGGCGGAACGCCGCAGCCGGTCGAGGACGTCGCCGGGGATCTCTCCCGGCGCCGGGCCGAGGCGCCGGGAGGCGTGGGCCGCCTGCCGGCCGAGCAGCAGGCAGTGTGTCCACAGCTCCTCCGCGAACGCGCCGCCGAAGGCCCCGGCCACCTCCGCCGCGAGCTCCGGCGGCAGGTGCGCCTCCTGTGCGGCGAGCACCGCCCCCTCGGTGAGCCCGGTCGAGGGCAGGGCATCGCGCCACCGGTGGTGGCCGCGGCCACCGTCGGGGCCGTGCTCCTGCCCGACGAGCCGGATGTAGCCCTCTCCGTACCGCATGTACGGAATCCAGCCCGGCTCCTCCAGGACGCGGCCCCGGCTCAGCAGGCAGGCGGCGTCGGCGGCGGAGGTGGGGCAGGCGGCACGGCGGATGCCCTGCGCGGCGTGGCCGTTGATACTGCTGGTGCCTACGTGCTCGACGATGTTCGGTACGGCGAGCAGACTCATCCGGCCGCGTGCGCGGAAGAAGACGGAGAGCTGTTCGTCGTCATGGCGTTCGGGACTCTCGCGGGCCTCCTCCCGGAAGGCGGCGGCCGTCTCGGCCGGAAGGCAGACGCCCAGGGACGGCGTGAACTCGTCCGGCACCGCCCGGACCCAGGAGGCGCCCGCGAGAGCGGCCAGCCGGGCGGCGGCGCCGTTGCGTGCGTGCCAGTTGGTGTAGAACACCAGTGCCTCGTCGGGGAACCGGGCGGCGGCCCGGGCGACGATCTCCAGGAGCTCGACCGGGGCGTCGACGTCGTCCTGGACGACGAGGTGGTGGCGGGCCCCCGGGGCCACGGCCGACCAGGCGACCAGGGCGGTGCGCAACGCCGAGGGCGGGCCCTGGGGGTCCGGGTCGAGCGCGAGGCCGTCGAGCCGTAATCGGGCTGCGAGGTCCTGGGCCTGGGCGAGGCGTACAGGATGAGTCATGACGGACGAGCTCACAGGAAGACTGCTTACGTCGGGCACGCTGCGCTCCTCGGCAGAGATGGTCGCCGGCCATGGTCGCAAAGCTTGGGCGACCGGAGCGGGGCGGCCCACGATTTTGGCCGGATCAGTGGCGGTGGCGGGTTCCCCCGCAGGAACGGGCGAGAGGTTCACTGTCGGTGGAGTACCGCACGGCGCGATGGTCGCGGGGTCCCGGAGCATCGCCGCCGTCCGTGTCCGCCCCGGAGTTCGCGGCCCGGCCGCGAAGCAGCAGCGTGACGGCGACGAGCCAGCACAGACCGAGGACGGCGTCGACGTACACGACGACCGCGAGCGGCAGGGTGGCCGCGCCGTGCGCGGCGGTCGCCGCGAGGACGGAGAGGCCGGCCCCGACCGCGAGCAGCAGGTACCGCAAGGTTCGCCGCACTGTGAGCACCTCTCGTCCGTTGTTCCGCTTCCGAGAAGTGAACGGCAGACCACCGCGTTCTGTGACGGGCCGTTCCGGTCAGATCGGCGGTCGGTCCCCTCACCGCCGCACGCGCGGCGTGCCCAGCCCGATCCAGGAGCTGATCTCCCGCTGGATCTCGTGTCGCCGCCGCCGAAGGTGAGGGTCACGGCCCACCGGTATCCGCGTTCCGGTTCACCGTGGAGCACCGCACCGGCCTACCCCTCCTTCAGCGCGTCCCCGGAGCCGACGATCTCCATCAGCCGGGCGTACGCGTCCCGGCGGGCCTCGGAGCCGTGGACCTCGACCGCCGAGGCGCCCTGGGGGGTGAGCGTGCCGTTCTGGGGGGCCGCGGCCATCTGCCGGTCGAGCAGTCTCATCGCGTCGAGGCGGGTGTGGCTGCGGGCGGGCAGGGCGTGGACCGGCGGCCGGTCGCGGGCGCAGTGCGGTGCGGTGCCTCGCGGTCAGCGCTTGACGGCGCGCAGCACCACGAACTTCGGGTCGCCCGCGACCGTGGTGCAGTTCCCGAAGATCCGGCGCAGGTGGGTGTGGTACGAGAGGTGCCGGTTGCCCACGACCCAGAGCTCACCACCCTGGCGCAGGGCGGTCCGGGCCCCGGCGAACATCGTGCGGGCCGTCGCGTCGGTGGTCGCCGTGTGCGAGTGGAAGGGCGGGTTGTTCAGCACCAGGTCCACGCTTCCCGGGTCGAGGTCGCCGAGACCGTCGCCGACCAGGAAGTCGGCCTTCGCGCCGTCGGGCGCACCGGCCCGGAAGGTCTCCTCGGCGGAGGCGACCGCCCCGTAGGACTCGTCGACGAAGGTGACGTGCGCGTCGGGGTTGGCGATGGCGGCGGAGAGCCCGAGGACACCGTTGCCGCATCCCAGGTCGACGACCCGGACCGCCCCGCCCCGGGTGGGCAGGTGCTTCAGGAAGAAGCGGGTGCCGATGTCGAGGCGCTCCGCGCAGAAGATCCCCGCGTGGTTGACGGCGGTCAGGCCCGCTACCGGGCCCACGTCGGCGGGCAGCTCGTAGCGGTACGGCCACGGGCTCGGCGTACGCGGCAGAGCGGGGTCCGGGGTGCAGAAGATGAGCCGCGCCTTGCGCACCGCCAGGGAGGTGCGGGTCGGGCCGATGATCCGCTCGAAGAGCTTGAGCGTGGAGGTGTGGATCTCCTTGACCATGCCGGTGCCGATGATCACGGTGCCGGGGTGGACGGCGGGGGCGATCCGGTGGAGCTGGTCCTCCAGGAACGCCAGGGACTTGGGCACCCGGACGATGAGTACGTCGATCCGGTCCGGCGGGGTGTCGCGCGAGGACAGCAGCCGGACCGCGTCCTGGTCGAGACCGTTACGGGCGAGGTTGGCGAGGGTCGCGCGCCGGGCCAGATAGGAGTCGCTGATCTGGACGGGCCGGTGTGCGGCCAGCGCGGTGGCGAGCGCCCCCCACCTGTCCCCCACGACCGCGACCGTCCCCGAGAGGTCGACCGAGCCCGTCTCGGGGTCCGTCAGCTGCCGGAGCAGGTATTCGTCGGCGGCGTCCCACGCACGGAAGGGGTCGCGCGGGTGCTCGGGGAAGCGGGCGAGCTCGAAAGTGCCCTGTGAGGTCGTCAAACGGTTCATATGTCACTCAGGCTAGCCGAGGGAGCCGGGGCGCGACCCACCCGCTCCCCGGCTCCCCGCGCCTCCGCCCCGGCGCACGGCTCCGCACGGTCGCCCACCGGGGGCACCCGCGGGCCGTCGGACCGTCAGGGCAGTTGTTTGTCGATGGCCGATCGCCCCTCGGCGGCCAGCTTGCGCCGCGCCCATTCCAGGGTCTCCGGCGTCAGGTCCCGCCCGGAGGCGAGCACCAGGTCCTCCGCGCTCGGCCGGTCGCTCGCGCCCGTGTGCAGGAGCCGGTCGGGCGTGACGCCCTCCGGCCCGGACATGGTCGCGGATACGGGTTCGGACTCTTCGCTCATGCCGCCTCCTCGTCCTTGCGGCAATTCTCGCCCCCCGCGGACCCGGCCGCATCCGAAGAGCCCGCGCACGCCTACCCGGGAGGGTGAATCGGCCCTTGGGGCACCCGGGGAGTGGGCAGGAGAGGGAGGTCGTTGCCCCATTCTCCGAGGCGGTGCCCATGCTCCACGGTGTCGACGTCAGCGCCTATCAGCCCTCCTACGACACGGACGGACTCGACTTCGTCATCGTCAAGTCCACCGAAGGCCGCACCTATGTCAATCCGCGTCTGGCCGCACAGGTGAAGCGGGCCAGGGACGCCGAGTGCGTCGTCGGCTTCTACCACTTCCTCTGGCCGGGAGACGTGGCGGACCAGGTGGACTACTTCCTGAGCAAGACCCCGGAGAAGGCAGGTGACCTGCTCGCGGTCGACTGGGAACAGACCGGGGGCGGTACGCGCGCGAGCAACGCGGACAAGGACCGGTTCATCCGCGCGGTGAAGCGGGAGCGGCCCGACCACCGGGTCCTGCTGTACTGCAACCGCACCTTCTGGCTCGACCACGACACCACCGGCTACGCCGGCGACGGGCTGTGGATCGCCGACTACGGCACCGCGGGCAAGCCCCGCATCGAGGCGGACTGGCGCATTCACCAGTACACCGACGATCCCCTCGACCGGAACGTGGCCGACTTCGGCTCGGCCCGCGCCCTGCGCGACTGGGCGGCCGGATGAGGTGACGGGCCCGGTGCCCCGGCGGCCGCCGCGGACGATCGTCGTCGGGCGGCCCGCCGGGGCGGGCCGGTGCGCCCCGTTCACGTGGGCCATACGGGCGTGGTGGGCGCCGCCATGACGTGTCCGGGGTGTTTCTCCCCCGGGAGTGCGCGGCAGACGTGATCGTCTCTGTGTCAGTGCCTGCTTCCGCTCGGCACGAACTTCTGGTCCCCGTGCGAGTACGCACGCGATCGGGGTACGCGTCCGTGCGGAGTGACGAGTCGTTCGTCACCATCACTGATTCGGAAGGGCGTGAGATGGACCGTCCCCAGCCCACGGAGCACTCGTTCGGCGAGCCCTCACCGTCGGCCCACGAGCGGGACGGGCACCGCCACCCTGTCCCGTCGGCCGAGGACCCGCGGGTCGTCGACCCGGATGTGGCCGATGCTCTCCTGCGCACCGCACGGGCCGTGCTGGCGGAACGGGTCCTTGAGGCCTCGCGGAGCGACGCCCTGTTCTCCGAGGAGCTGGCGCGGCGGGTCGCCGACTTCACGCTCGACGGCGGCAAGCGGACACGGCCCCGCCTCCTGTGGTGGGCGATGCGCGCGTGCGGTGCGGCGGAGACCACGGCCGCTCTGCGGCTCGGGGTGGCGCTGGAGCTGATCCAGACCTGCGCGCTGATCCATGACGATGTGATGGACCGCTCGCGGCTTCGCCGGGGGAGGCCCGCCATGCACATCGGTCTGGCCGAGCGCGCGGGGCTTCGGCCGGAGTCGGGGCGGGGTTTCGCGTTCGGTTCCTCCGCCGCCGTTCTGGCGGGGGATCTCGCGCTGGTCTGGGCCGACGACACGGTGGCGGAGACCGTGCTGTCCGCCGACCAACGCCGGCGCGTCGGCACTCTCTGGCGGGCCATGCGGACCGAGATGGTCGCCGGACAGTACCTGGACCTGCGCGGTCAGGTCAGCGGTGGCTCCTCGACGGCGCGGGCCCTGCGGACCGCCCGGCTCAAGAGCGCCTCGTATTCCGTCGAGCGGCCTCTGGCGCTCGGTGCCGCCCTCGCGGGCGCCGACGAGCGGACCACGGACGCCCTGCGTGCCGCAGGCCGGTCCGCCGGTATCGCCTTTCAGCTGCGCGACGATCTGCTCGGGGTCTTCGGCGACCCGGCGCTGACGGGGAAGCCGTCCGGCGATGACGTCCGCGAGGGCAAGCCGACCTACCTGCTGGCGGTCGCCCGGACGTGGGCCGAAGCCGCGGGCGACGAACAGGCGCTGGCCGTCCTCGGTCGTGTCACGGGCGACGCCGACCTCACCGAGGAGGATCTCGTGGACGTACGCGGCGTCCTCGACGCGACGGGGGCGCGCGCCCATGTGGAGCGGGCGGCGGAGCGCCTTCACCACCGCGCCGTACGTCGTCTGGGACAGGCCGTCGACGTGGACGCGCACGGCGGCCGCCAGCTGCTCGGTCTGCTGCGCACGGTCTCCGGAGACCGGTCCGGCCACTTCGGCGCCGCTCCCGGCGGGACGCGCCACGACGGCGGGTCGGCGGCCGCCACACGGGTCCTGACGTCGGCCGAAGGAGGCGACACCAGGTGATCACGGTCAAGGGGCCCGTCGACCACGTGGTCGTGGTCGGCGCCGGTCTGGCGGGACTGGCCGCCACGCTCCATCTGCTCGGCGCGGGCCGCGGCGTCACGGTCGTCGAGCGGGACGGCGGGCCCGGGGGCCGGGCCGGGCTGCTGGAAGCGGGCGGATTTCGCATCGACACCGGGCCGACCGTGCTGACGATGCCCGATCTGGTGGAGGAGGCCTTCGCCGCCGTCGGCGAGCGGATGGCCGACCGGCTGGAGCTGATGCGGCTGGACCCCGCCTACCGGGCCCGTTTCGCCGACGGCTCCCAGCTCGACGTGCACACCGACGGCGCCGCGATGGAGGCCGCCGTCGAACAGTTCGCGGGGGCCCGGCAGGCGGCCGGCTACCGGCGGCTGCGCAGCTGGCTGGAGCGGCTCTACCGGGTGCAGATGCGCCGTTTCATCGACACCAACTTCGACTCACCGCTCCAGCTCGCCCACCCCGACCTCGCCCGTCTGGCCGCGCTCGGCGGTTTCGGGCGGCTCGACGCGCGCATCGCACGTTTCGTCCCGGACGAACGGCTGCGCAGGGTCTTCTCCTTCCAGGCGCTGTACGCGGGTGTGCCTCCGGCGCGGGCGCTGGCCGCGTACGCGGTCATCGCCTACATGGACACGGTGGCCGGGGTGTACTTCCCCCGGGGCGGCATGCACGCGCTGCCCCGCGCGATGGCGGACGCGGCCGCCGACGCCGGAGCCTGCCTCCGCTACGGACAGAGCGTGACGCGGCTGGAGCGTTCGGGCGACCGTGTCACCGCCGTCGTCACCGACCAGGGGCGCATTCCCTGCGACGCGGTCGTGCTGACCCCCGATCTGCCGGTCAGCTACCGGCTGCTCGGCCGCGACCCGCGGCGGCTCCTCCCTCTCCGGCACTCGCCGTCCGCGGTGGTCCTGCACGCGGGCACGGACCGCACCTGGCCGGATCTGGCGCACCACACCATCTCGTTCGGCGGGGCCTGGAAGAGCACCTTCCACGAACTCACCCGCACCGGGAAGCTGATGTCGGATCCCTCGCTCCTCATCACCCGGCCCACCGCGAGCGACCCCTCCCTCGCACCGCCGGGCAAGCACCTCCACTACGTGCTGGCGCCCTGTCCGAACACCCGGGTCGGGCCCGGGGTGCGGGAGTGGCGGGAGCTGGGGCCCCGCTACCGGGACGAGCTGCTGGCCGAGCTGGAGCGCCGCGAGATGCCCGGTCTCGGCGCGGCGATCGAGGAGGAGGGGCTGGTCACGCCGCTCGACTGGACCGCGCGGGGCCATGCGGCGGGGACCCCCTTCTCGGTGGCCCACACCTTCCCCCAGACCGGCCCCTTCCGCCCGCGCAACCTGGTGCGGGGCACGGTCAACGCCGTCCTCGCCGGCTGCGGTACGACGCCCGGCGTCGGGGTGCCGACCGTCCTGATCTCCGGGAAGCTGGCGGCGGAGAGGATCACCGGCCCCCGGGCCGCCCCGCACTCTGCTCCGGGAGGCATGCGCGTATGACCGTTCGCGAACTCGACGCGGCGGGTATCCACGACCCCGCCCTCCGTGCCGCGTACACCCGCTGCCGCGGGCTCAACGCCCGTCACGGCAAGACGTACTTCCTCGCGACACGGCTCCTCCCCGTCGACCGGCGGCCGGCCGTCCACGCCCTGTACGGCTTCGCCCGCTGGGCCGACGACATCGTCGACGATCTGGACACCACGGCCACGCCCGGGGAGCGCGCCCGCGCCCTGTTGGCGCTGGAGGCCGAGCTGGAGGCGGGGCTGTGGGGGAACCGGGCGGCCGAGCCGGTGATCCGCGCGCTCGCGGACACGGCGGGGAGGTACGGCATCGATCATCGGCACTTCACCGATTTCCTGTCCTCCATGCGCAGCGATCTGACGGTCGGCGGGTACGCCTCGTACGAGGAGCTCGGCCGCTACATGCACGGGTCGGCGGCGGTGATCGGCCTTCAGATGCTGCCGGTGCTCGGGACGGTGGGGCCGCGCGAGGAGGCGGCACCGCACGCGGCCGCGCTCGGTGTCGCCTTCCAGCTGACCAACTTCCTGCGGGACGTGGGCGAGGACCTCGACCGGGGGCGGCTCTATCTGCCGGCCGAGCTGCTGGAGGCTTACGGGGTGGACCGGGAGCGCTTCGAGTGGAGCCGGCGCACGGGGGCGCGGGACAGCCGGATCACCGACGTCCTGCGGGCCGCCGCGGCCCACAACCGGACCGTGTACCGGGCCGCCCTGCCCGGCGTCGCGATGCTCGCCCCGGTCTCGCGACCCTGCATCCGTACGGCGTTCGTGCTGTACAGCGGCATTCTCGACGCCATCGAGGCGGACGGGTACGCCGCCCTGCACCGGCGGGCGGTCGTCCCTCGCCGACGACGGGCCGCCGTGGCGCTGGACGGGCTGGCCCGAGCGGTCGCCGTGCGTACGGTGGGCCGCCGCCGGGAGAGGCAGGTCTCGCCGGCGCGCGGCCTGGCGGCGTCCCGCCTCCGGGTGTCCGGCGCCGCACGCTGGGCGCGGAAGGAGGCGGTGTGAGCCGCGCGGCAGGGTCCCCCCGGCGCGTTCCGCTACGGCTGCGCCGCGCGCCCGTGCCGTGGGAGCGGCAGGCGCCGACGTGGCGGGAGGCGAAGCCGGCGCTGATCGCGCGGGCCCTGGGGCGTGCGCGGAGCCGGCCTTCCGGCAACTGGTACGTCATCGGCGCCTCGCGCGACCTTCCTCCCGGGCGGCCTCTCGGGGTCACCGTCGGTTCCACCGAAGTGGTGGCGTGGCGCGACGGCCGGGGGAAGCTCCGCACGGGCCCGGGAGCCTGCCCTCATCTGGGGGCGCCGCTGCGCGACAGCCCGGTACGCCGCGGCACGCTGGTCTGCCACTGGCACGGGCTGGCTCTGGACGGCGGTCCGTGCGCGGGATGGGAGCCCTTTCCGGCCTTCGACGACGGGGTCCTTCTCTGGGTGCGGCTCGACCGGACGGGGGGCGAACCCCCGTCGGAGAGGCCCTACGTGCCGGTTCGGCCGAGGCTGCGGGACGGTGTGGAGGCGGTCTTCCGCGGTATCGGCCGCTGCGAGCCGGAGGACGTGGTGGCCAACCGCCTCGACCCGTGGCACGGCGCGTGGTTCCACCCGTACTCCTTCGTGGACCTGACCGTGACGGGAACACCCGGCGACGGCCCGGGAGACGACGACGCGTTCACGGTCGACGTGTCCTTCAAGGTGGCCGGGCGGCTGGTGGTGCCGGTCCGGGCCCGGTTCACCGCGCCCGGGCCCCGTACGGTCGTCATGCACATCGTGGAGGGCGAGGGCGCGGGGTCCGTGGTGGAGACGCACGCCACTCCCCTGGCTCCGGACGATCGGGGACGGCCCCGTACCGCTGTGACGGAGGCACTGGTCGCGGCGTCGGACCGTCGCGGGTTCAGGGTGGCCCGCGCGGCAGCGCCGCTGCTGCGTCCCCTGATGCGCGCCTCGGCCGGCCGGCTGTGGCGGGACGACCTGGCGTACGCGGAGCGGCGCTGGCAGCTCCGCGCCGAGGGACGATTCCCGGGTTGAGAGGCGCGGGCCTTTCGTGAGCCCGCGCACGCCTCCGTCAGTCGGTCCCCAGCGCGGCGAGCCGGCGCAGAGCTGCCGAGCGTCCGGTGCGCGGCACCGTCCAGAGCGTCTGCCCGCGTACGCCCCACCGTTGCAGGAGGGCGTTCGCGGCGAGGAATCCGCTGGTCGCGGCGCGCTCCATCAGCGCCACGGGCAGCTCGGTGCGGACCAGGTCCCCGGCCACGGTGACGGCGGGGTCGGGGCTGCGTACCCCCGGCCGGTCGCGGTAGCCGCCCACGGGGAACATCGGGCAGTCCGACCGCCACGCGTGGCGCTCGTCGATGACGCGGGCGCTCCGCGTCTCCGGGTAGATCCGGCGCAGTTGGCGCAGCGTCTCGTGCTGTACGGCGGACCGGTCGGCGTCCGGGGCGACGGCGTAGGCGTGGAGTTCGAGGACCGATCCCCTGGTGCGGGCGGCCCAGCGGGCGGCTTCGCCCTCCCACCGGTCCAGGACGCTCACGTTGTCCAGCGGCCCGTAGCCGCTGGTGCCCAGGAAGCCCGGCCGGTCGTGTGCCACGGGCCGGTCCAGCCAGAGCCGTGAGACGAGGAACGGCGGCGCGGTGCGCAGCCGTGCGATCCGGGCGCGCCAGCCGGCGTCGCCCAGGCGGGGCGAGGCGGCGACGAGTCGGCGCAGGCCGCCGCTGTCCAGGGCGAGGACGAGGGCGTCGTAGCGGGTGGTGCGGTCGTCGGTGGTGAGGTCCAGCCCGCCGTCGGGCAGGGGGTGTGCCTGGCGGACCGGCGTCCGGGTCCGTACGTCGACGCCGTGGGCTTCCAGGTAGCGGTGCAGCGGGTCCCACAGGGCAGCGGGAAACGGTTCGCCGGGAACGTCGAAGAGCAGGCCCTCGCTGGAGCCGAGGAAGTAGATGTGGAACATCAGCGCCAGTTCGGCCGCCGACAGTTCCCGCGGATCGGAGAAAAAGCTGCGGGAGAACACCTCGAACGCGAGGTGGTGGGCGGCTTCCGGGAACCGGATGCGGGTGAGGAAGTCATGGGCGCTGACGCCGTCGAGCCGGTCGTAGACGTCGGGCACGCGCACGTCCAGCAGGGGCAGGGCGGCCCGCGGGTTCATCCGGGCGAGGTCCCGCACCCCGAATGTCGGGCTGAGGGCGACGAACCCCAGGGCGCTGAGGGGAGGGGTGCGGGGTACCCGGGCGAAGCTGTCGTGCAGACCTGAGCTGTGCCGCAGGGGGTAGTCGGGCAGCCGGGTCAGCGAGTGGAGCCCCGGGTCGACACGGCGCAGCAGGCCGCGCAGGTTGTAGTACTGGCGGAAGAAGGCGTGGAAGCCGCGGCTCATGGTGACGGTCGCTCCGTCGGCGAGCTCGGTGGGCCAGCCCGCCAGCCGTCCGCCCAGGCTCCGTTCGCTCTCGTGGAGGGTGACGCGTACGCCTCGCTCGGCCAGGAGGGTGGCCGCCGCGATCCCGGCGATGCCGCCGCCGACGACCGCCACGGCAGGGGCCCGGCCGGTGAACCGGGCACGGCCGGCAGGGGCGGGGATCACGGCCGCCCGCCGGTCACGGCCCCGCCGCGGGCCTGTTCCGCCGTCCCTCGGGAGCCTCATGCCGGCTCCCCCGCGCGGCCGGTGAACGTGTGGGTGATCCCGGTCTGCCAGCCGGGCAGCGGGAGGGCCCGTACGTCGGTGAATCCGGCCCGCCGCAGGCGGCCGGCGAAGGCGGGGGCCGTGTCGAACTCGATGACGCTGCGCCTCAGATGGCGGTACAGCTCGGTGTCCCCGGCGAGGCGGCCGGCGGGCTGGACGATCGCGGCGCAGACCGTGTTCCACACGCAACGGTGAACGCGGGATCCGCCGAGCGTGTACTCGTGGACGGCGAGACGGCCGCCCGGTGCGAGCAGACCGCGCACCATGTCGAGGGTCATGTCGGGGTCGGTCAGGTTGCGGAAAAGGTACCCGGCGAACACCGCGTCGTAGGCCCCGTTCTCCAGCCGCCCGGCCAGCTCCTCGACCGGGCGGTGCACGAAGTCGACGCCGCGGGGCCAGCTCTTGGCCGCCGCGCGGTCCAGCATGCCCGCCGACGCGTCGACCCCGGTGATCCGGGCGTGCGGGGCGGCGGCGAGGAGCGCGGCCGTGGAAGCACCCGTGCCACATCCCAGGTCGAGCACGCGCAGCCCGCGTCCGCCCTCCGGCAGGCCCAGGCGGCGTGCGGAGCGGCGCAGGTGGGCGTGGTAGCCGGGGCTGGCCGCGACGAGGCGGTCGTAGGCGGCCGAGCCGTGGTCGAAGGCCGCGGACAGTGCGTCACCGCGCAACACGCTCATGAAGTGCTCTCTTCGTGGTCGGTCGGTGTGGGAGGGGGCGGAGCCCCGGGGAGTTCACGCCGTGGTCGGAAGGGGAGTTCGACGACGGTCCGCAGCATGGGGACCACCGGGGTCCGCGAGCCGATGAGCAGGTCCTCGTGCAGCCGCGTACGGCCGTCCATGAAGTTCAGCAGCCGGTCGCCGGGCACACCGCGGAAGAGACGGCCGAAGAAGTCCGCGCCGTCCACCCGGCCGCTGTCCAGAGCCCGCAGCATCACCGCGTCCATCGCACGCGCCCGCCACCCGTGCGGCGGAGGCACGCGCAGCGGTCGTCCGCCGCGCAGCTGCGCGGCGATGGACCGGCTCTGTCGCTGTACGGCGGCGAAGGTGTAGCCGGTCGAGGCACGGGTCGCGCCTCCGGCGGTGCCGATGCGATACACCGAACGCCCCCGCTTGTGCGGAAAGCGACCGTCCGTCATGGGGATGACCCCGTGCTCCTGTGCCGTGACGTGGAACGGTCCGAGCCTCAACACCTCGTGGGTGTAGTGGCGCAGGGCACGCCGGTAGCCGTCGGCGTCCAGCGGGGCGGGCGAGAACTCGGTGTACTCGACCAGCGCGGTGTGCGGGTCCAGCGGCAGGACATAGCCGAAGGAGAGCCCGCGAGCGGGCTGCGGCGTGCGGAAGTCCATCAGGTCCGCGGTCGCCGGATCGAACACGGGACGCTCGGTGCGGACGAACCAGCCGGTGAAGTGCTGGAGCAGTGTGGTGCGTGCGGGCGGCAGGCGGCGGGGCGGCCGGGAGTCGAAGACGAGACGGCCCCGGACGAGGATCCGTTCGCCCCGGGCGCCCCGGGCGTGGACCTCGCCGCCGCCGGACGGGACCGCGCGCACCTCGCTCACCGTCGCCTCCATCCGGCACAGCGCCGGCGCACGGGACAACCGCTGCTCGACCAGTGCTTCGAAGGCGTCCGAGCGCAACATCTTGTAGCGCAGCGCCGAGAGCCGGGTCACCGTGCGGGCCCCGTCGGCCGCCCGGACCCGCAGCCGGTGCCAGGAGGCGGTCAGGCTCGGATCGTAGGGCCCGCCCGGCGGCTCCCAGAAGCACCAGGTCCGCGGGGGCGGCCTCAGAGGACCCGGCGGGGCGTCGACGAGGGCCACCGACAGCGGTACGGGGCTGTCCGGCGCGCAGAGGTGGTGGGCCAGGCTCAGCCCGGCCGCGCCGGCCCCCACGATGACGACGTCGAAGTCGACGGGCACGGCTTTCCTCTCGGTCGGACAGGTACGAGCCCCCGCGGTGTGGCGGAAGCCGATGTCTTCCCACCCCGGCCCCCGCGCGGGACGCGTGCCAGGCGACCGTATCCCGCTGTGCCCGCTACCACCCGGTCTGACCTGCCGCTCCTACCTGAGTGGCGGTAAGGCGCGGCCGCCGTCCGGGCTGCGCCCCCGGGCTGCTCCTTCCCGCGCCCCGAGGAGTCACTCTTGACCTGCACATGATAGATACGCCGTGTTCACACGTGGGGCACGGTGCGTGTGGAAGGCTCCGCCTGACCACCTACCGCACGGCCGCCGCGCGAGCATCCTCCAGGGGCCCGTCGCGACGCCCGCGTTCCGGAGAGGACACCCCCACATGTCCCGTCGTCACTCGTTCTACGCGCGTCCACTGCTCGCCGCGGTCGCAGCCGTCACCGTGCTCGCCGGCACCGCCGCCGCGGCCCCGTCGGACGGCTCGCCCGGCCGTTACGCCGCCACTTCGGCGGCCCTCGACGAGACCTACTACCAGGACGCGCTCGGCAAGACCGGCGCCGAGCTGAAATCCGCCCTGAACACGATCATCAGCGACCAGACCAAGCTCTCCTACAGTCAGGTGTGGGACGCCCTCAAGGCCACCGACGAAGATCCCGCCAACCCCTCCAACGTCGTCCTGCTGTACACCGGGCGCTCCCAGTCCAAGAACGACAACGGCGGCAACTCGGGCGACTGGAACCGGGAGCACGTCTGGGCCAAGTCGCACGGCGACTTCGGCACGGCGACGGGTCCGGGCACCGACGTCCACCATCTGCGGCCCACCGACGTCCAGGTCAACTCCACGCGCGGCAACAAGGACTTCGACAACGGAGGAAGCCAACTGAGCAACGCGCCAGGCAACTTCACCGACGGCGACTCCTTCGAGCCGCGCGACGAGGTCAAGGGCGACGTCGCCCGTATGATCCTCTACATGGCGGTGCGCTACGAGGGCCACGACTCCTTCGCCGACCTCGAACCCAACGACCAGGTGAACAACGGGTCCGCACCGAAGATGGGCCGGCTGTCCGTCCTGAAGCAGTGGAGCCAGGAAGACCCGCCGGACACCTTCGAGAAGCGCCGCAACGACGTCATATTCGACCGGTTCCAGCACAACCGGAACCCGTTCATAGACCACCCGGAGTGGGTCGGCGCCATCTGGTAGTCCCGGCCCACCCGGCGGTACCGGCTCAGTCCTCCCCGGCCAGGGCCTGCGCGCAGCCTTCGACGGCGCCCTCACGGGTGGCGTAGCGCGGCAGGTCCTGGCCGGTCCGTTCCCGCACGAGGTCGGGCGGGCCCAGCAGGTCGTTCGGATCCACGACCGCCGCGCGCCGCCCGTCGGCGGCGAGCCGGGCGAGTCCGGTGTGCAGCATCGCCAGGGCCACGGAGTCGACGGCCGTGACGTCGTGCAGGTCGAGCACCACCGAACCCCCGTCCGGCCCGGACTCGTCCAGTGCGTACAGCACGCGCTCCGCGGCCGTGAAGTCGATGGACCCCTGGGCGACGACGACGCCGACCTGCTCGTGGAGCACCCGTTCGCTCCCGGCCGAGGGCGCCGACGGCAGGTCGTCCGCGGTGGTGACAAGGGTGACGGTGGAGCCGGGGAGCGCGGGGTTGAGCATGAGGTGGAGCCCGTAGCGGTCCGACATCGCCTCCAGCGCGGCGTGTCCGCGTACCGATCCGCCGGTGGCGTCCAGCGGCGGGCTGTACGTCGCCACTCCGAAGCGGGCGGGACCCACCGCGATGAGGCCGCCGGACACCCCGCTCTTGGCGGGGAGGCCGACGCGCAGCAGCCATTCGCCGGAGCCGTCGTACATGCCGCAGGTCGCCATGACGGCGAGGACCCGGGCGGCGACCTCCGCGGAGACGACCCTCTCGCGGGTCACCGGGTTCACGCCGCCGTAGGCGAGGGTCGCGGCCATCGTGGCGAGGTCGACGGCGGTGACGCGGATCGCGCACTGGCGGAAGTAGCGGTCGACCGCCAGGACCAGGTCGACGGGCATGGTGCCGGTGGAGCGGATCAGGTACGCCAGCGCCCGGTTGCGGTCCCCGGTCACCGACTCCGAGCTGAACACCTCTTCGTCGACGTCCAGTTCACGCCCGGCGAAACAGCCGAGACAGTGCAGGATCCGGTCGAAGGCGGGTTCGTCCGGGGTGTCGGGGACCAGGGCGGTGGTGACGATCGCGCCGGCGTTGACCATGGCGTTGGCGGGCCTGCCCGTACCGGGTTCGAGGCTGATGGCGTTGAACGCCTCACCGCTCGGCTCGGCGCCGACCCAGCGGCTCACCTCGTCGAGGCCGAGCAGGGAGAGCGCGAGGGCGTAGACGAACGGTTTGGAGACCGACTGGAGGGTGAAGGGGACCTCGGCCTCGCCCGCGATGTAGCGGTGTCCGTCCATACTCACCAGCGCGAGGCCGAAGGCGTCCGGATCGGCGAGGGCCAGTTGGGGAATGTAGTCGGCCGGCTTCCCCTCCCGTACGTCGACGAACCTGGCGCGCAGGTTCTGGAGGGAGTCGGTCACCGCGTCGGCGGCGCTCACGGCCCGGCGCCTTCGCCGCTGGTGTCGGGGAGATTCGCTCGCACGGACGGTCCGTCCAATCCTGGAGAGGGGGGACGTGAGGGGTGACGGGCGGTGCGCGCATCACGCCGTCCCGTCGCCGAAGATATCGCGGAGCTTCGCCTCGCGCTCGGTGTCGAGCGCCTCCTCGACGCCTTCCGCGCCTTCGGCTGTCCGGGGCTTCCCCACCGTGAGCGTGGACATCGCGCGACCTCCCGCGGTCCGAGGGCAACAACTCGCTCACATGAGGATCAAAAGGTATGAATTGACTCGTCGAAGCATCCGCTTCATACGGGAGCGGGTTCGAGCCCCGGGAGGGAACGATGGATACGGACGCCCTGACCGCCGACCTGTTGCGGGAGCTGCGGGCGACCCGGCCCTATCCGGCCCTGTCCCTGACCATGCCGACCCACCGCACGGCCCCGGACAACGCCCAGGACCCGGTCCGCCTGCGGAACCTGGTGGCCGACGCCGGACACCGCCTCGACGCCGATCCGCAGGTCAGCCGCGAGGTCCGGGCCGCCCTCATGCACCAGCTGGAGCGGGCGGCGGGCGAGGTGGACCCGCGGGGGGCGATGGACTCCCTGGTGCTCCTCGCCACCACCGACGAGTTCTGGATCTGGCAGCTTCCGCGCACCGCACCCGAACGGGTGGTGCTCAGCGACACCTACCTCACCCGCAACCTCGTCGCCGCCAAAGCCCAGACCCGGCCCTTCCGGGCGCTGACGATCGCCGCCGACCACGCCACGTTGTGGATCGGCACGGGCGACGGCATCCGTCCGGAGAAGGCGGGCGGCTTCCCGCTGACCGCGCCGGAGGAACCGCCGAACCCGCAGCGCGAGGAGCGGATCGGGGACACGCCGAGCACCTTCACCGACGAGGAGACGCGGAACTTCTTCCGCGATGTCGACGAGAAGCTGCGCGCGGTGCTCGCCGACGACCCGCGCCCGCTGTATCTGATGGGCCTCGCCCCCGCCCTCGCCCTGCTGGACGAGGTCGGCGAGAGCTCCGGGGCCGCCGTCGGCCGGGTCACCAAGGGCGCGCCGGCCGACCTGACGCCCGCCGAGGTCCTCAAAGAGCTGCGGCCCGCCCTCGACGAGGGCGCTCGCCGGGCGGCCTCGGAGGTCGCGACCCGTCTCGACAACGCCCGCAGCGCCCACTCCTTCGCCGGTGGGCTCGACGAGGTGTGGGCCGCCGTCCGTGAGGGCCGGGCGGGTCTGGTCGCGGTGGAGGAACACTTCCAGGCGACCGTTCAGGTGACCGACGAGCACCTGGAACCGGTGCCCGAGGGCAGCTCGCAGGGTGCGGACGGCACGGTCCGCGAGGACATCGTCGACGAACTGGCCGAAGCGGCGCTGGACAGCGGCGCCGATGTGGTCTTCGTCGAGGACGGTTCGCTCGCGGACCACGGCCGGATCGCGGCGGCGCTGCGCTACTGACCGGAGCCGCTGACGGTGCCCGCCGCCGTCAGCCCAGACGGCGGACCGGCCGCCCGTCGAGGAAGGCCCTGATGTTCTCCACGGCCTGGCCGTAGTACGTCTCGTAGTTGGCGCGCGACACATAGCCCAGGTGCGGGGTGGCCAGCAGACGCGGGGCCGTACGGGCCCGGTGGCCGGCCGGGAGCGGCTCGGTGTCGAACACATCGGTCGCGGCCCCGGCGATCACGCCGGTGTCCAGGGCGGCGAGCAGGGCGTCCGTGTCGACGAGGGCCGCCCTGGAGGTGTTGATCAGGTACGCGGTCGGGCGCATGAGGGCGAGTTCGGCGGCTCCGATCAGGCCCCTGGTCCGCTCGCCGAGTGCCAGGTGGACGGAGACGAAGTCGCTGGAGGCCAGCAGTTCTTCCTTGGAGGCGGCGAGCGTGGCCCCGACCTCGTCGGCGCGTTCCGCCGTGAGGTTCTGACTCCAGGCCAGGACGTCCATGCCGAAGGCCAGGCCCACCCGCGCCACCCGGCCGCCGATCTTCCCGAGCCCCAGCAGACCGAGCCGCCGCCCGTGCAGATCGGCCCCGAGGGTGGACTGCCAGGGCCCGCCCGCACGCAGGGCCTCCGCCTCGGGGACGATCCCGCGCGCCAGGCCCAGGAGCAGCGCCCAGGTCAGTTCGACGGGCGGGGTGGAGGAGCTGGCGGTTCCGCAGACGACCACGCCGTGCCGCTTCGCGGCCTCGAAGTCGATGACGGAGTTGCGCATGCCGGAGGCGACGAGGAGCCGCAGCCGGGGCAGCCGGGCCAGCAGCTCCGCCGGGAAGGGCACCCGTTCGCGCAGCGTGACCACGATGTCGAAGTCGGCGAGGGCGGCGGCCGCTTCGTCCTCGGTGGCGAGGTGCTCGGTGAAGGTCACCACCTCGATGTCGGCGGTCACGGACGACCAGTCGACGACGGTGGTGGCGACGGACTGGTAGTCCTCGATCACGGCGCAGCGCGGCTTCATGGCGGCCTCTCCGGTGGGTCTCGGGTCGCCGCCCATGATCGCTCATCGGCCGGTCCGGAGGGGCGGCGGCCGGTGCGAGGCCCTGTCAGTCGCCCCACGTCCAGTCCACGACCTCCGGAAGGTCCGTGCCGTGCTCGCGGATCCAGGCGTGGTGGCGGGTGCGGACGTCCGCCATCTGCTGGCGTACGGCGACGGCGCGGACGCCGAGACCCGGTACCCGGTCGATGACGTCCATGACCAGCCGGTAGCGGTCGAGGTCGTTGCGGACGACCATGTCGAACGGCGTGGTCGTGGTGCCTTCCTCCTTGTAGCCGCGCACATGGAGGTGGGCGTGGCCGTTGCGGCGGTAGGCGAGCCGGTGGATCAGCCACGGATAGCCGTGGTAGGCGAAGATGACCGGCCTGTCGCGGGTGAAGAGGGCGTCGTACTCGGCGTCCGGCATGCCGTGCGGATGCTCCGCGTTCGGCATCAGGCGGGCGATGTCGACGACGTTGACCACGCGCACGGCCAGCTCCGGCAGGTGGCGGCGGATCAGGCCGGCGGCGGCCAGCGTCTCCTGGGTGGGCACGTCCCCGGCGCAGGCGAGGACCACGTCCACCTCCCGGCCGCCATCCTCGGTCCCGGCCCACTCCCAGACGCCGGCCCCGCGCGCGCAGTGGGCGCGGGCCTCGTCCAGGGTGAGCCAGTCGAAGGTCGGCTGCTTCCCGGCGACGATCACGTTGACGTGGTCCCGGCTGCGCAGCGCGTGGTCGGTGACGGAGAGCAGGGTGTTGGCGTCCGGCGGGAGGTAGACGCGCACGACCTCGGGACTCTTGTTGAGGATGTGGTCGACGAAGCCGGGGTCCTGGTGCGAGAAGCCGTTGTGGTCCTGGCGCCAGACGTGCGAGGTGAGGAGGTAGTTGAGCGAGGCGATGGGCCGCCGCCAGGGCAGCCGGCGCGAGGTGCGCAGCCATTTGATGTGCTGGTTGACCATGGAGTCGACGATGTGGGCGAACGCCTCGTAACAGGAGAAGAGCCCGTGCCGCCCGGTGAGGAGATAGCCCTCCAGCCAGCCCTGGCAGAGGTGTTCGGAGAGCACCTCCATCACCCGGCCGTCGTGGGCGAGGTGTTCGTCGGTGGGCAGGGTGCCGGCCTGCCAGGCCTTGCCGGTGGCCCGGTAGAGGGCGTCCAGCCGGTTGGAGGCGGTCTCGTCGGGGCCGACGACGCGGAAGTCCCTGCGGCCGTCGGTGGCGGCCATGACGCTCTCCAGGAGGCCGCCGAGCACCTTGGTGGGCTCGTGGAGGCCGGTGCCGGGCTTGTCGACCCGTACTGCGTGGTCCGCCAGGTCGGGCAGCGGGAGGTCGCGCAGGAGCATCCCGCCGTTGGCGTACGGGGTGGAGCCGAGCCGGGCCGTTCCCTCGGGCACACAGGCGAGGACCTGTTCGGTGGGGCGGCCGTCGGCGTCGAAGAGTTCGGCGGGCCGGTAGGAGCGCAGCCAGGCTTCCAGCTGCCGCAGGTGCCCGGGGTCGTCGCGGACGCCGGAGAGCGGGACCTGGTGGGAGCGCCAGGTGTTCTCGACGGGCAGTCCGTCGACCTCTTCGGGTCCCGTCCATCCCTTGGGGGTGCGCAGCACGATCATGGGCCAGCGGGGGCGTTCGGTCGCGCCGTTCTCGCGGGCGGCCCGCCGGCAGGCGTCGATGCGGTCCAGGGCGGTGTCCATGGCGGCGGCCAGCGCCCGGTGGACGGCGGCCGGGTCGTCGCCGGTGACGTACAGGGGGTCGTGCCCGTAGCCGCGCAGCAGCCGGTCCAGCTCGTCCTCGGGGATGCGGGCGAGGACCGTCGGGTTGGCGATCTTGTAGCCGTTGAGGTGGAGGATGGGCAGGACGGCCCCGTCGTGGACCGGGTCGAGGAACTTGTTGGCGTGCCAGGAGGCGGCGAGCGGCCCCGTCTCGGCCTCGCCGTCACCGATCACGCAGGCCACCGTCAGGTCCGGGTGGTCGAAGGCGGCTCCGTAGGCGTGGGCGAGGGCGTAGCCGAGTTCGCCGCCCTCGTGGATGGAGCCGGGCGTCTCGGGGGCGACGTGGCTGGGGACCCCGCCGGGGAACGAGAACTGTCTGAAGAGCAGCCCCATCCCCTCGGCGTCCCGGCCGACGTCCGGGTAGGTCTCGGAGTAGCTGCCTTCCAGCCAGGAGTTGGCGAGGACGGCCGGTCCCCCGTGGCCGGGCCCCCACACGCACAGGGCGCTCAGGCCCCGGGACCTGATCACCCGGTTGAGGTGGGTGTGGACGAGGTTGAGCCCCGGCGAGGTGCCCCAGTGGCCGAGCAGCCGCGGCTTGATGTCCTCGGGGACGAGCGGCCGGGTCAGCAGCGGGTTGGCCATGAGGTAGATCTGGCCGACGGCGAGGTAGTTGGCCGCGCGCCAGTGCGCGTCGAGCGCGGCGAGTTCGTCGTCGGAGAGGGCGGAGGGAGCGGAGGGCGTACGGGGGTCGCTCACGGAGCGGGTCTCCTCATCGGGTGACGGCACACGGGCGGGGGTGTCAGGGCGCCTCGGTCCCGTACCAGAGCGTGGTGGCGTTGCAGAACTCGCGGATGCCGTGTCCGGCCAGCTCACGGCCGTAGCCGGAGCGCTTGACGCCGCCGAAGGGCAGGGCCGGGTGCGAGGCGGTCATCCCGTTGAAGAAGACCCCGCCGGCCTCCAGGTCGCGGGCGCAGCGTTCCTGGTCGCCCGGGTCGCGGGTCCAGACGTTGGAGCTGAGGCCGAAGGGGGTGTCGTTGGCCAGGTGGATCGCCTCGTCGAGGTCGGCGACCCGGTAGAGGGTGGCGACCGGGCCGAAGGCCTCCTCGCGGTGGATCCGCATGGCGGTGGTGATGGAGGCGAGCACGGTGGGCTCGTAGTACCAGCCGTTCTCCAGGCCGCCGCCGAGCTTGTCGGGACGGCGTCCGCCGCACAGGACCCCGGCTCCCCGTTCGACGGCGTCGTCGACGAGTTCCTCCAGGTCGGTGCGGCCCTGTTCGGTGGAGAGCGGTCCGATGTCGGTGCCCTCCTCCAGTGGGTCGCCGACGGTCAGGGCGCGCATGCCCGCCGTGAACCGCTCGGCGAACGCGTCGTACACGTCGGCGTGCACGATGAAGCGCTTGGCGGCGATGCAGGACTGGCCGTTGTTCTGGACGCGGGCGGTGACGGCGGTGGCGGCGGCCTTATCCACGTCCGCCGACGGCAGGACGAGATACGGGTCGCTGCCTCCGAGTTCCAGCACGGTCTTCTTCACCTCGTCCCCGGCGGTGGCGGCGACGGCGCGCCCGGCCGGTTCGCTGCCGGTGAGGGTGGCGGCGGCGACGCGCGGATCGCGCAGGACCGCCTCGACGTCGCCCGAGCCGATCAGGAGCGTACGGAAGCATCCGGCGGGGAAGCCCGCGCGGTGGAAGAGGTCCTCCAGGTAGAGGGCGGTCTGCGGGACGTTCGAGGCGTGCTTGAGCAGTCCGACGTTGCCCGCCATCAGCGCGGGGGCGGCGAAGCGCACCACTTGCCAGAGCGGGAAGTTCCACGGCATCACGGCGAGGACCACGCCGAGCGGACGGTAGCGGACCAGCGCACGGGAGGCGCCGGAGTCCTTCACGTCGCCGGGGTCCGGGTGTTCGTCGGCGAGCAGCCCCTCCGCGTGGGCGGCGTACCAGCGCATCGCCTTCGCGCACTTGGCCGCCTCCGCGCGGGCCGCCGTGACGGGCTTGCCCATCTCGACGGTCATCGTGCGGGCGATGGTGTCGCGGTCCTCGTCGAGGAGGTCGGCGGCCCGGTTCAGCCAGGCGGCCCGTTGCTCGAAGGGGGTGGTGCGGTACTGGCGGAAGGTCTCCGCGGCGGCGGCGATCCTGCGTGTCGTCTCCTCCTCGCCGTGGGCGTCGAAAGACCTGATCAGTTCGCCGTTCGCGGGATTGACCGTCGCGATGGGCATGGCAGTGGCCTCCTTGCATCGGTACTCCGACCGTGCCGCGCCGCACCGGTCCGCGCAACGCGGCCCTCCCCTCCCCCGCACGTACCCGGCCGACGCGGATCATGCGTGCCGGGGGCGGCACGTTCCGCGTCGGCCGGGTGAGCGCGCGGCCTTTGCGGGGCGGTTACGCGAGCACCGCCAGGGGAAGGGGGCGGGCGGTGCGGACGCCGGGCAGCGGGGCGTACGGGAGCAGGTCCGCGGTCCGCGGCGCCTCGGCGTAGCGGGTGAACCAGACCACTTTTCCGTCGGTGGTCCGGCAGGTTCCCCAGCTGTCGCTCAGGGCCATGACCCGGCTCAGCCCGCCGCCGGCCGGCAGCAGCCGGGGCATCCGGGCACTGTCGTCCGCGACGGACACGGTCACGTGCCGCCCGGTCCAGCGGAGTTCGACGACGCAGGCGTGGCCGTCGCCGACATGCCGGTGGACGTTGGTCAGGAGCTCGTCCAGGGCCCGGCACACCGGGCGGACGTGCAGGTCGAGACTCCAGTGGCGAAGGTGTGCGGCGACGATCCGCCGCACCTGGGAAACGCGCGCTGCCGACACCTGCAGTTCGACCGAGCAGTGCCGGTCGAGTGGAACGGTCATCGTCGAGGCTCCTCACCACGAGGCCCACGTGTTTCACCCCGTCGTACTTCACCCCGTCGTACGAACGACCCCCGAACACGAAGCGTGAGCATTGATCACTTCTGGGTCACTCATCAGGGTGCGCCGAGTAGGCCGGACGCGCAACAGGTGGGCCGTCCGGGCCGGTGGGGGGGGTGTCCGGTGGGGAGGTGTCCGGTCGCGACACGGTCAGAGCAGGTAGGGCAGCAAGGTGTCCGGGGTGAGGGGCAGTTCGCGCAGCCGGGCGCCGGTGGCATGACGGACCGCGTTCCCGATGGCGGCGGCGGTGCCGACGATCCCGATCTCGCCGATGCCCTTGCTGCCCATCGGGTTGAGGTGGCGGTCGTCCTCCTCGATCCAGTGCGCCTGGATGTCGGCCGTGTCGGCGCAGACGGGCACGTGGTAGGAGGCGAGGTCCTTGGCGGTGAAGTCGCCGAAGTCCGGGTCGATGCCGCAGCCCTCGGTGAGGGCCATGCCGATGCCCATCACCATGGCGCCGGTGAACTGGGAGCGTGCGGTGCGCGCGTTGAGGATCCGCCCGGCGGCGTACACGCCGAGGAGGCGGCGTACGCGCACCTCGCCCGTGACGGCGTCGACGGCCGTCTCGGCGAAGTGCGCGCCGAAGGCGTGCCGGGCGTACGGGGACTCCTCCCCGGCCTCCCGTTCGGTGTCGGCGGTGGTGGTGATCCCGTCGGCGGGCAGGGGGCCGTTGTGCTCCGCGAGGCGGGCGGCGAGGCCGGACGCCGCCTTGTGCACGGCCCAGCCCCAGGAGGCGGTGCCGGAGGAGCCGCCGGCCAGCGGGGCGGCGGGCAGCGCGGTGGAGCCGATGTCGACGCGTACGGCCTCCGGGGCGACGCCGAGCGCGTCGGCGGCGATCTGGGCCAGGACGGTGCGGGCCCCGGTGCCGATGTCGGTGGCGTTGACCTCGACGCTCAGGCCGCCGTCCCGCGCGGCGTGGGCGCTCGCGGAGGACCGGGAGACCAGGACGGGGTACGTCGCCGAGGCCACGCCCGTACCGATGAGCCAGCGGCCGTCCTGGTGGGTGGCGGGCCGGGGGTCGCGGTCCTGCCAGCCGAACCGGGCCGCGCCGTCGCGCAGGCAGGCGGCGAGGCCGCGGCTGCTGAAGGGGAGGCCGCTGTCCGGTTCGGTCTCCGGCTCGTTGCGCAGCCGCAGCTCCACGGGGTCCAGGCCGAGCGCCGAGGCCAGCTCGTCCATGGCGGACTCCAGGGCGTACATCCCCGAGGCCTCCCCCGGAGCGCGCATCCAGGACGGGCTGGGGACGTCGAGGGCGGCCACCCGGTGCGCGGTCCGGCTGTGCGGCGAGGCGTACATGACGCGGGCGGGCACGGCGGCCTGCTCGACGAACTCCTTCACGGTGGAGGTCTGGGTGACGACCTCGTGACTGACCGCGGTGAGCACCCCGTCCAGCTCCGCGCCGAGCCGGACCCGCTGGATCGTGGGGGCGCGGTGGCCGACGACCTCCGCCAGCTGGGCCCGGGGGAAGGCGAGTTTGACCGGACGGCCGGTGTGCCGGGCCGCCATCGCGGCCAGGATCCCCTGGGGGCGGGTGGTGCCCTTCGAGCCGAACCCGCCGCCGACGTGCTCGGAGACGACGGTGATCCGGTCCTGGTCCAGGCCGAACGCCTGGGCCAGGCTCTCGCGGACCTTGGTGGAACCCTGGCTGGAGTCGTGGACGGTGAGGTGTCCGTCCTCCCACACCGCGGTGGCGGCGTGCGGCTCCATGGGGTGGTTGTGCAGCGCGACCATCCGGTAGGTGGCGTCGACCTGGACGGGCGAGGCGGCCAGGGCGCGTTCCACGTCGCCCCGCACCCGGACGGCGGGTTCACCGCCGTTGGCCTCGTCGGGCGTGTAGAGGCCGAAGTGGTCCTCGGTGAGGGTGACGTCGTGCTGATCGCGTTCGTACTCGACGAGGAGTTCCCCGGCACCCGTCCGGGCGGCCTCCAGGGACTCCGCGATCACGAGGGCGATCGGCCAGCCGTGGTGCGGGACCCGGTCGTCCTGGAGCACGGCGAGAATCGGGTCGTCGGGCTCGTGGAGCGCGGGCGCGTTGTCATGGGTGAGGACGCAGTGGACGCCGGGTACGGCGAGGGCGTCGACGGCCCGTACGGCGGTGACGCGTCCGGCCGCGACGGTGGCCGGGACGGTCCAGGCGTACAGGCAGCCGTCGGGCGCGCGGTCGGCCGCGTAGCGGGCGGTGCCGGTGACCTTGTCCCGGGCCTCTCTGCGGACGACGGGCGCACCGGGGAACTGCGCGGCTTGCGTGGTCATGGCGATGGGTCCTCGGGGTCGGTGGTGCGGAGGGGGGCGGACGCGGAGAGCGCTCGGGGCGGGGTTCAGCCGCTCCGGGCGGGCTGCCTCTCGGTGAGTTCGCCGAGCAGGTCGAGGGCGAGCCGACGGGCGAGGTCCACCTTGAACGCGTTGTCGCGCAGTGGCCGCGCCTCGGCCAGTTCGGCGATCAGGGCGTGCTGGAACACCGCGGGCGTGGCCGGCGCCCCGCGCATTTCGGTCTCGGCCCGGCGGGCGCGCCACGGCCGGTGGGCGACGCCCCCGAACGCGAGCGTGGCGTGCTCCACGTGGCCGGCTTCCACCCGGAGCGTGGCGGCGACGGAGACGAGCGCGAAGGCGAAGCTGGCGCGGTCGCGGGCCTTTCGGTAGCGGGAGGCCGCCCCGGGCGTCGGCGGCGGGAGCACCACCTCGGTGATCAGCTCACCGGGCCTGATGACGGTGTCCTGGTCGGGGTTCTCCCCCGGCAGGCGGTGGAACTCGGTGAGGGGGACGGCCCGTTCGCCCTCGGGGCCCAGCAGCACCACGGTCGCGTCGAGGGCGGCGAGGGCCACGGCCATGTCCGACGGGTTGGTGGCCACGCACTCCGGGGAGTGCCCGAGGATCGCGAGGTCGCGGTGGGTGCCCTCGCGTGCGGGGCAGCCCGAGCCGGGGAGTCTCTTGTTGCAGGGCTTGGAGACGTCCTGGAAGTAGCGGCACCGGGTGCGCTGGAGAAGATTGCCGCCGGTGGTGGCGGCGTTGCGGAGCTGGCCGGAGGCCCCGGCCAGCAGCGCCTGGGACAGCACGGGGTAGCTCTCCGTCACGTCGGGGTGGGCGGCGAGGTCGCTGTTGCGCACGGTCGCGCCGATGCTCAGGCCGCCGTCGGCCGTCCGGGTCACCCGGTCCAGTGGCAGCCCGGCGACGTCGATGAGGACCCGGGGCGTCTCCACGCCGAGTTTCATCAGGTCCACCAGATTGGTGCCGCCGCCGAGGAAGCGGGCGCCGGCGCCTTCCGCGCAGAGCCGGACGGCCTCGTCGGTGGAGGCGGGGCGCACATAGCCGAACGGTTTCACTCGATCACGTCCTCGATGGCTTCGACGATCCGGGGGTAGGCCCCGCACCGGCACAGGTTGCCGCTCATCCGCTCCCGGATCTCGTCGGCGTCGAGTGCGACGGGGCCGCCCCGTCCGGTGGCGGGGGCGTCCGGTCCGGTGGCGTGCGAGGGGTGGCCGTCCGCGGCCTCGCGGAGCATGCCGACGGCGGAGCAGATCTGGCCCGGGGTGCAGAAGCCGCACTGGAGTGCGTCCCGGTCGATGAACGCCCGCTGCACCGGGTGCAGGCTCTCGCCCTCGGCGAGCCCCTCCACGGTGGTGATCGTGGCGCCGTCCTGGGCGACGGCGAGCAGCAGGCAGCTGTTGACCCGCCGCCCGTCGACGAGGACCGTGCAGGCCCCGCACTGGCCGTGGTCGCAGCCCTTCTTGGCCCCGGTGAGGCCCAGGCTCTCCCGCAGCGTCTCCAGGACCGTGGTGCGGTGGTCGACGTTCAGCGTCGTCGGGTCGCCGTTGACGTGCAGGGTCACGGCGGAGTGTTCGTCGACGACCGGTTCCGGTTCGAGGTCGGCTCCCAGAGCGAGTGAATCCATGCGCGCGCCTTTCGCTTCGCCGCGGGGCGGGTCACCCCGGTCGTGTTCTCGTCCGTGCCGTCAGCGGCTCTCCAGCCGCAGCCTGACCTCCTCCTCCTGGTCGCCGGCCGCCGTGCCGACGACGCTCACCGCGAAGGCCCCGGTGAGATGGGTACGCAGCCGGTCGACGGCCCAGTAGCCGCCCTGTGCGTCCACCGTGACCGGTGCGGTGAGGCGGGCGGGGGTGGCGTCCGCCCTCGGTTCGGACACGTCGACGGTGGTGACCCAGACGGTCGGACGGGGGCCCGAGGCCGACGTGGGCGTCTCACCCATCGGGTGGTCGGAGGCGAAGGCGGTGGCGAGCACATCGAAGACGGTCCGTGCGTCCTGTGTGTCGCAGCGGCTGAGCGAGACCACGACCTCCCGGCCCGCCGGGTGCTTCTCACCGCTCTGCTCAGGGGTGCTGTTCACCGTGATTCCTTCCGCTGGGGGCGCCGGCCTTCGGGACCACTCCAGGCTGACCCCGCATCGGGCCGACGGCGACACGGGACATGTCCGAAAGAGGTCTGGATCTCGCGAAGAGCGGGCAGGAGGGCGGTCCTGACCCACGGTCTTGAAACGCGTTTCCCCTGAGATACCCATAAAACATGAATTGCTGTGAATAGCTGACTGATGCCCTTCTACCGGGGTATGCGCATGACATGGATGTTCTGAATGCAGTCAACGCGGCCAAGGCGTCCGCCGCGGTCCCCCTCGCGGACGGCACGGGGGCTCTCGGGCTGGTCCTGCCCATCGTGGCGGTGGCCGTCGTCGCCCTGCTGATCGGCGGCTTCATCCTCACCAAGCGCAAGCACGACGCGGAGCCGCCACCGCCGCAGCCCCATGAGCAGCCGGAGAAGCCGGCGGGGCGCACCCACATCGAGCAGCACGACCCGCACTCCTCCGACCGGTTCCCCGCGGACGGCCACGCCCTGTCCCCGTACGAGCTGAAGGACCACGGCAACGGTCCGCTGCCGCCCGACGAGGAGCCCCCGCGCGGCTGACGGGCCCGCCGCGCGCCGGGCGGTGGCCGGGGCCCGCGTTGCGGGACCGGGCGGGCCGGTCGAGGGTGGGTTCTGGACCGCAGCGGCCGGGCAGGACGCCGCTCCTCGACGAAGGCAGTGGACCACCATGACCGGAAGCGACCCCCGCACGGCCTCGGCAGCACCGCTGACGGGGCCGGCCGCGCCGTGCTGGGTCACCCTGATGACCCGGAACCTGGAGACCGCCGAGCGGTTCTACGCACAGGTCCTGGGCTGGTCGTTCCGCCCCGGGCGGCTCGGGGCGGACTTCGCCGTGGCCTACCGCGGAGAGGTGCCGGTCGCCGGCGTCTTCGCCGTCTCCTCGGCGCACCGGGTCGCGGTGGCCTGGACGCCGTACTTCGCGGTGGAGGACGCGGACGTGGCCGCCGCCCGGGTGCGCGAGCGCAGCGGGACCGTGGCGGTGGGGCCGCTGACGCTCGGCAAGGGGCGCGGGGTGCTGGCGTCGGACCGGGACGGGGCGTCCTTCGGTCTCTGGGAGCGCACCGAAGCCTCCGCCTCGCCGCCGGCCCCGGCCGACCACGCGCACGCCTGGCTGCGCCTGCGGACCCGTGACGCCTTCGACGCGGCGATCTTCTACGGCGAGGTGCTCGACTGGGCGAGTGGGCGGCCGGGGTGCTGCGATGTCGCGTACGAGGGCGACGAGGTCATCGTGCGGTGCGAGGGGCACGCGCTGGCCCGGATCAGCTCGGGGGCCGTGGAGGCGGCTGTCGATCCGATGGTGCGCCCGCACTGGCAGGTCCAGTTCCCGGCGGCGGACCTCGCGGCGACGGTCTCCGCGGCCGGGCGGCACGGTGGCGCCCTCGTCGAGGAGCGCACCGGCTTCGGGGGCACCGAGGTCACCCTGCGGGATCCGGACGGCGCGCTGTTCGCGGTGACCGATGTGCGCAGCCCGGCCTGACCCTCCTCAGGCGGTGCCGCTCCCCCGATCGGGGGACCCTCCCCTGGTCCCGTTCCCGTTCCCGTCCGTGCTCCCGTCCTCCTCGTTCTCGTCCTCCTCGTCGTCGGGGTCCCGTCGGCCGGAGCGCCCCCGGGCCAGGGCCCATACCGGGAAGACGAACCAGCAGGCGACGAACCACAGGGCCATGGCTCCGACGAGCCACAGGGCCAGCTGGTTGTGCAGGGCGACGCGCAGGATCAGCAGAAGCACCGAGCACATCGTGCAGAACAGCAGCACCAGGCCGAGCACGGTCATCCGGGAGGCCCAGATGACCGTCTCGGGCTTCATCCGGCGGCCGGTGAGCAGCCGGTGGTACGACACGGGGCCGATGAGCGCCGCCGCGGTCGCCGAGCCCAGCATCACCGTGACGACGTAGATGTTCCGGTCGGTCTCCCCCAGGTCCTCGAACCGCGACTGGAAGACCACCGCGAGCAGGAAACCGAAAAGGATCTGCACCCCGGTCTGTGCGACGCGCAGCTCCTGGAGCAGTTCGGACCACTGCCGGTCCGCCCGCTCCTCCTGGGTCTCCTGACGGCCTCTGCTGGCTGTCACGTGGCCTCCCCTTCTCCTTGAGGGCCCGGCGGGGACCATGCCGTGCCGATGGCCGGATCTCACAGGTTCCCCACGGCCTCGGGCGTAACCCCGTGGACCGGTGTGTGCGGCCCGCCTATGATCACGACAGGGCATCGCGCGTCGGTCACCGGCCGGGTGAGGCGTGGAGGTGGCCCGTGAGATGCCCGTGGGAGGCATTCCACCGTGTCAGTCGAGTTGAACCACACCATCGTCCATTGCCGGGACAAGCGCGAGTCCGCGGAGTTCCTGGCGGATCTGCTGGGCCTGACGGTCGGAGACGAGTGGGGTCCGTTCATTCCGGTCGTTCTCGCGAACAGCGTCACGCTGGATTTCGCGACGGTTCCCGCCGCTTCGATCACCCCGCAGCACTACGCCTTCCTCATTTCGGAGGCGGAGTTCGACACCGCGTTCGCGAAGATCCAGGCGCTGGGGATCGACTATTTCGCCGATCCCCATCAGAAGATTCCCGGCGAGATCAACCACAACGACGGCGGACGGGGCGTGTACTTCCCCGATCCGAGCGGTCATGGCATGGAGTTGATCACCCGCCCGTACGGCGGCTGATCGCCGCCCGGAACGACCCGCCCCGGAGCCCGGCCGCCGTGCGCGGCCGGGATCCGGCCGTTCCCGGCAGTGCCCCTCCCCGGAAGTGCGCGTCTCAGCCGATGCGGAGCAGGAGTTCGGGGCGGTCCCACATCACCGTCGGCGGGACGGCCCGCACCGTGCCGACGGGTTCGGCGCCGATGCTCCGGTAGAAGCCCTCGGCGGGCGGGTGGGAAACGATCCGGACGCCCGTGAGCCCGGCGCTCCGGGCCTCCTCGCGCAGATGTGCGGCGAGCAGTCGGCCGATGCCGAGCCCCTGGGCGGAGTCGGCGACGAACATCAGGTCCAGTTCCGGCGGGTCGAGGAGCAGCGCGTAGAAGCCGAGGATCCGGCCCGTATCGCCGTCCGCGGCGACGAAGACCCGGTGCGCCTCGATGTAGTCCGGCCCGACCCGGTAGCCCTCGACCATCGGGGCGTACGGGCCCTCGTAGGCGCCTGATGAGCGGACCAGCCGGGTCAGGCGGCCGGCGTCGCCCGCCGCTGCCCTGCGGACCGTCACCTCGGCGCGCTGCGGTGCGCGCCCGCGCCGCCGCCCTTCCCTGCCCGATCCCATACGGTGAGTATGCGGCACCGGGGTGGCGGCTTTCAGGCCGGGCGGCGTTCCTCGTGCCAGCGGCGGACGGTCCCGTCCACGTCGAAGGGGGTCAGCCGCAGCGGCGGGCCCTCGGGAGGCATCCGGATCGCCCGTTCGATCTTGTCGTTCACTTCGGTCAGGATGCGCCGCACCTCGGCCTCGGTGCGAGCCGCGGACACCGCGCGGGGGACGTCTTCCGCCTCTTTGCGCAGGGCCAGCGCGGGCGGCAGCATCGACACGCCCTCCCGCTGCATCTTCTGCTTGATCCACCAGGCCTCGTCGTACGGGCGTTCCAGGCCGGCGATCGGCTTGCCGAAGCCCGGGAGCGCGGAGAAGTCACCGCGCTGTTCCGCCTCGTGGATCTGCCGGTCGACCCAGGAATCGAAACTGACTCCCGGTGGTTTGCGCTCCGTCATCGCGTGTCCCTCCGACCTGCCGCCGATTCGACGTTTTCACCCTACACAGAGCGTCGCGCGGAGCTTCCTTCCGGAGGGCCGCTGCCTCGAACCGGGATCCTGGGGTACACGAACTCCTGCACATCACCCGGCGGTTACGCCGGGCTCGGATCGAAAGGGGTTGACCACTGTGCGACAGCAGAGCTACGTACCGGCCGATGAACGTCGGGGGCGGTAGCCGTGACGACAACGATCATCATCATCGCCGTGGTCGCCGTGGCGGCCGTCGCCGCGTTCTTCCTTCTTCGTGGACGTCAGGTCGGCGGCGGAGGGCTGCGCGACCGCTTCGGACCGGAGTACCACCGCGTGGTCGCCCGGCACGGCGGCGACACCGCGGCAGCCGAGCGGGAGCTCGGCGATCGAGTGAAGCGGCACGGGCACCTCGACGAGCGGCCGTTGGCCGAGGAGGCGCGCGCACGGTACGCCGCCCGCTGGGCGAGCGCCCAGGAACTGTTCGTGGAATCCCCGGAGCGGGCGCTCATCGAGGCCGACGCGCTGCTGGCCGATCTTTCACGCGAACGCGGCTTCCCGGACGGCGAGGACTTCGAGGACCGTACGGACGCGCTCTCCGTGCACCACGCCGCGCACGTCGACGGCTACCGCCGGGTGCACGCCGCCCGTCGCGGGGACGCGAGCACCGAGGAGATGCGCGAGGCCCTGATCGAGGCCCGCGGGCTCTTCGACGAGCTGCTCGTGGGCGGCCCGTCGGGGCGTGAGCACGGCAACAGGCATCTGGTGAAGGGACGCGGTACATCATGACGCGGACACCGAACGGAAAGGCGCCGCTGGCCGGCGGCGTGGACCTGCCCGAAGGCGCCGAACCCATCGACACGGGCACACCCGTGAGGGGCCCGGGCACACCCGTCAGGGGACAGGGCGCTCCCCTGACGGCTCCGAGGACGGTCACGGGCAAGGAGCCGGCGGACCGTACCGGGACGGACCTTCGCACCTCCCCCGGGCCCACCGCCCCTGGGCCCACCGCCCCCACCGCCTCCACGGCAGGGCAGGCCGGGCTCCCGGGCAGCGTCGAGGACGGCCCGCGTCCCGGCAGGCCGCTGTTCGCCCCCGAGGAGCAGGAGGCGTTCGCCGCCCGGATCCAGCAGGCGGTGACCGGGTTCGTGGAAGACCCGCACCGGGCGGTGCGCGAGGCCGACGCCACCTTCGACGAGGTCGTCGCCGGCCTCGGGGCGGCCCTGGAGGAACGCGGGCGGCGACTGCGCGCGGGGAGGGACGGGAGCGGCCCCGCCACCGGTGCGGAGACCGAGGATCTGCGGATCGCCCTCCAGCACTACCGGGACCTGACGGAGCGCCTCGTACGTCTGTAGCCGGGTCTCACCCCGGACGTCCGGGGGCCGGTCGGGCCGGGAGACTCCCGGCCCGACCGGCCCCCGCTCCGCGTCTCGACGCTTCCCTCACTCCCTCATCTCCCTCCCCCCTGTCGCCCCTGTCGGTTCAGCCGCGCATCACCAGGCCGTCGCGCAGCCGCTCCAGGGCGGCGCCGGGCACGCGCAGCCCGTCGCGCACGTAGCCGTCGAGGCCGCCCCAGCGCTCGTCCATGGCGTCGAGCGCCACGTCCAGGTAGCGGGGGCGGACCTCGATGATCGCCGCGGCGACGGCGGGGTCGCCGCCGCCGTCCAGGAACTTCGCCACGTACGGGGCGAAGGCCGCCCGTACGGCGGGATTGACCGCGAGGAAGTCCGACCGCACCGTCGCACGGGCCGCCCCCAGGAGCATCAGCAGGACGGCTGCCGCCCAGCCGGTACGGTCCTTGCCCGCCGTGCAGTGGAAGAGCAGCGGGCGTGCAGCGGGGTCGGCGGCCGTCTCCAGGAAGGCCCGGTAGGCGGCCGCGGCGCCCGGCGAGAGGACCATCTTCCGGTAGGTCTCGGCGAACAGTTCCTCGGCCCGGCCGCCCCCCAGCGTCCGCTCCGCCTCGACCGGGTCCGCGAGCAGGGACCGCAGCCTGGCGGGCGCCACGCCCGGGTGGTCGCCCAGAACGTCGGCGACGAAGAGCCTGGCCCGGTCCGGCAGCCGGTCCGGGGCCCACTGGCGCTCGTCGGCGGTGCGCAGGTCCACGACGGTGCGGATACCGAGCGCGCGCACCGCACGGTCGCTCTCCGGGTCCAGCTCGCTCAGCTGACCCGAGCGGAACAGGACGCCCTGCCGCACCCGGCGGTCACGGCCCAACGCGATGCCGCCCAGGTCGCGCAGATTGACAACGGTGGCGGCCGGAACGGTCCGGGCGGTCTGCACGATGAACTGCCTCTTTCCCCGATGAATTCCAGGAATTCCACATATCAGGACCAACATCGCACGCAGCGGGGAAAGCACCACCGGAGAACGCCGGAGGCACCCCGGGGCGTCGACGCGCGTCAGTCCGACAGGAGCCTCGTCTTCTGCTCCACGAACTCGGCGTCGGTGAGGATGTCCCGTTTCCACAGTTCGGCGAGTCGCTCCAGACGAGTGATGATGTCGTCCCCCGCGGCACCCTCCTCGCCGGGCCCGGCCGGCCCGCCGCCCCCCAGGCGCTCGTGCGCGACGAACGCGCCGCCGGCCTCGCGGGCCGCGCGGGCGAGCCGCGTGGTCCACAGGTCCTCCCGGACGACGATCGCCACCACATCGCCCGCCGGTACTCGCCGGTCGAGCTTCTCCACGTCCTCGGGGGTGAGCACCGCCGCCGCGCCCTCCGCCGTATCGGCGGGAACCACTCCCCCGGGGTCCAGCTCCCGCAGTTCCACCGGGGCCGCCGCGCCGCCCTCGCCCCTGCGGACGAATGCCAGATCTCCGGCCCGTACGGCTCCGGACGACATGGCGTCGGCGAGCACGGGGGCGACCGACCCGGTGAAGCGACTGCCGGGGAAGGCGATGACGAGGTACTCCACAGGTCCGACGGCCACGGTCGCGTCCTCTCCCTATCCCGGCGGCCACGGGGCGCCGGGGTGGATACGGCATTCGAGTGATGACATAGAGAATCGGGAAACTTCGCACATAATATGCATCGCTGTCCGGATTCATCCCGATCTCGGGAACCGTCGTGTTGCCACTGTCCGCCCGCCACGCCGATTACGCGACCGTGTGTAAAGGATCAAGTGCATATCCGAGAGGGCAAGGTCACAGCACGTGCCCCTGCTGCTGGCTGAGCGCGCTGCCCTAGCATCTGAGCATGACGGTCCAGCCTGCTGACGGGCTCTCTCCGGCCGCCGTGTTCCCCGACCCCTCCCATGACCAGTGGCAGACCCTCGTCGAGGGCGTACTGCGCAAGTCGGGCAAGGAAGTCTCGGGCTCGGCCGCCGAGGAAGCGCTGTCCACCACACTGGAGGACGGGCTCACCACCCGCCCCCTCTACACCGCACACGACGAGTCGCCGGACACCGGTTTCCCCGGCTTCGCCCCCTTCACCCGGGGCAGCAGGGCCGAGGGGAACGCGGCAGGCGGCTGGGACGTGCGCCAACGCCACACCCTGACCGACCCCGCACGGCTCAACGAGGCGGTGCTCGGCGATCTGGAGAACGGGGCCACCTCCCTCTGGCTCACCGTGGGCGGCCCGGTGGGCGTCCCCGTCGACGGGCTCGCCCGGGCGCTGGAGGGGGTCTACCTCGACCTCGCGCCCATCGTCCTCGACGCCCCGGCCGACCTGGACTCCGCCGCGACGGAGCTGCTGCGGCTGTACGGGGAGCGCGGCGTCGCCAAGGACGGGGCGCGCGGCACGCTGGGCGCCGACCCGCTCGGCCACGAGGCCCGGACGGGCGTCGAGGCCGACCTCACCTCCGCCGTGCGCTGGGCGCGGGTGTGCGACGCGGAGTACCCGGGGTTGCGGGCCGTCGCCGTGGACGCGTTGCCGTACCACGAGGCGGGCGGTTCGGCGGGCGAGGAGCTGGGGCTCTCCCTGGCCTCCGGGGTCGCCTATCTGCGGGCCCTGACCGGTGCCGGGATGAGCGTGGAAGCCGCCTGTGGGCAGCTGGAGTTCCGCTACGCGGCCACCGCCGACCAGTTCCTGACCATCGCCAAGCTGCGCGCGGCACGCCGGCTGTGGGCGCGGGTCGCCGAGGCCTCCGGAGCCCCCGCCGCCGGGGCCCAACGGCAGCACGCCGTCACCTCGCCGGTGATGATGACGCGCCGCGACCCGTGGGTGAACATGCTGCGCACCACGCTGGCCACGCTGGGCGCGGGGGTGGGCGGCGCGGACTCCGTGACCGTGCTGCCGTTCGATCACGCGCTGGGCCTGCCCGACGCGTTCGCGCGGCGCATCGCCCGCAACACCTCGACGATCCTCATGGAGGAGTCCCACCTGGCGCGGGTCATCGACCCGGCGGGCGGCTCCTGGTACGTGGAGCGGCTGACCGACGAACTCGCCTCGGCCGCCTGGGCGTTCTTCCAGGAGACCGAGCGGGCGGGCGGTCTGCCCGCCGCGCTGCGCTCCGGGATGGTCGCGGAGCGGCTCGCCGCCACCTGGGCGGCGCGCAGTGCGAAGCTGGCCCGTCGCACGGAGCCGATCACCGGGGTGAGCGAGTTCCCGCAGCCGGGCGAGCGCCCGGTGGAGCGCGAGCCCGCGCCCGACGCGTACGCCGGGGCTCCGGGCGGTCTGCCCCGGGTCCGGCGCGACGAGGCGTTCGAGGCGCTGCGCGCCCGGTCGGACGCGCACCTCGCGGCGACCGGGAGCCGCCCGAAGGTGTTCGTCGCCGCGCTCGGTCCGGCCGCCGCGCACACCGCGCGGGTCTCCTTCGCCGTCAACCTCTTCGGGGCGGGCGGGATCGAGGCGGTCCACGAGCCGGTGTCGGTGGAAGCGGACACCGCCGCCGACTCCCTGACCGCCTCCGGGGCGACGGTCGCTGTCCTGTGCTCGTCGGACGCGCTGTACGCCGAGCGGGCGGAGCAGGTGGCCGGGGCGCTGAAGTCGGCGGGAGCGGAGCGGGTGTTCCTCGCCGGCCGGCCCGGCGAGTACGCCGACGTCGACGCCTACGTCTTCGCCGGCTGCGACGCGGTCGCCGTTCTCACCTCCGTACTCGACCGCATGGGAGTGGCGTGATGCCGACACCGCCCACGGATCAGGAACCCTCCGTTCCCGACTTCTCCGACGTGCCGCTCACGTCCGCCGCACCGCCCGCCGGCTCCGCCGCGCAGTGGCGGACGGCCGTGACCGAAGCCGCCGACGGCGCCGAGGCCCCGCTCTGGGAGACGCCCGAGGGCATCACGGTCAAGCCGCTCTACACCGGTGAGGACCTGGAGGGTCTGGACGCGCTGCACTCGTATCCGGGGATCGCCCCGTATCTGCGCGGGCCCTACCCGACGATGTACGTCAACCAGCCCTGGACGATCCGTCAGTACGCCGGGTTCTCCACGGCCGAGGAGTCCAACGCCTTCTACCGGCGCAACCTGGCCGCCGGGCAGAAGGGGCTCTCCGTCGCCTTCGACCTGCCGACCCACCGGGGGTACGACAGCGACCACCCCCGGGTGACCGGCGACGTCGGCATGGCCGGGGTGGCGATCGACTCGATCTACGACATGCGCCAGCTGTTCGACGGCATTCCGCTGGACCGGATGTCGGTGTCGATGACGATGAACGGCGCGGTGCTCCCCGTGCTGGCGCTGTACATCGTGGCCGCCGAGGAACAGGGCGTACCGCCCGAGAAGCTGACCGGGACCATTCAGAACGACATTCTGAAGGAGTTCATGGTCCGCAACACCTACATCTATCCGCCGTCGCCCTCGATGCGGATCATCTCCGACATCTTCGCGTTCACCTCGCAGAAGATGCCACGCTACAACTCCATCTCGATCTCCGGCTATCACATCCAGGAGGCCGGGGCGACGGCCGATCTGGAACTGGCGTACACGCTCGCCGACGGGGTGGAGTATCTGCGCGCCGGTCAGGAAGCCGGCCTGGACGTCGACGCGTTCGCGCCGCGGCTGTCGTTCTTCTGGGCGATCGGCATGAACTTCTTCATGGAGGTCGCCAAGTTGCGGGCGGCCCGGCTCCTCTGGGCGCGCCTGGTGAAGCAGTTCGACCCGAAGAACCCCAAGTCGCTTTCCCTGCGCACCCATTCGCAGACCTCGGGGTGGTCGCTCACCGCGCAGGACGTGTTCAACAATGTGACGCGTACGTGCGTGGAGGCGATGGCCGCGACGCAGGGGCACACCCAGTCGCTGCACACCAACGCGCTGGACGAGGCGTTGGCGCTGCCCACCGATTTCTCCGCCCGCATCGCCCGTAACACGCAGCTCCTCCTCCAGCAGGAGTCCGGCACCTGCCGGGTCATCGACCCGTGGGGCGGCAGCGCGTACGTGGAGAAGCTGACGCGGGACCTGGCGGACCGGGCCTGGCAGCACATCGAGGAGGTCGAGGCCGCCGGCGGCATGGCGAAGGCCATCGACGCGGGCATCCCCAAGCTCCGGGTGGAGGAGGCCGCCGCCCGCACACAGGCGCGGATCGACTCCGGGCGGCAGCCGGTGATCGGGGTGAACAAGTACCGGGTGGAGACCGACGAGAAGATCGACGTCCTCAAGGTCGACAACTCCTCGGTGCGCACCCAGCAGATCGAGAAGCTGCGCCGGCTGCGCGAGGAGCGCGACGAGATGGCGTGCCAGGAGGCGCTGCGCGCGCTGACGGCCGCCGCCGAGCGCGACCCGGGGCCGGGCCTGGAGGGCAACCTGCTGGCGCTGGCGGTCGACGCGGCGC
The DNA here is from genome assembly GCF_028622875.1 of Streptomyces sp. MMBL 11-1. Lineage (NCBI taxonomy): Bacteria > Bacillati > Actinomycetota > Actinomycetes > Kitasatosporales > Streptomycetaceae > Streptomyces > Streptomyces sp. MMBL 11-1. The sequence goes on from NZ_CP117709.1 coordinate 163,996, forward strand.
GGGCGATGGCCACGGTCGGGGAGATCTCGGACGCACTGGAGAAGGTGTACGGGCGGCACGCCGGGCAGATCCGTACGATCTCCGGTGTGTACCGCAAAGAGGCAGGAGAGTCCCCTTCGGTGGACCGCACCCGCGCACTGGTCGAGGCCTTCGAGGAGGCGGAGGGCCGCCGGCCGCGCATCCTGGTCGCCAAGATGGGGCAGGACGGGCACGACCGGGGCCAGAAGGTGATCGCCACGGCCTTCGCCGACCTGGGCTTCGACGTGGACGTCGGCCCGCTGTTCCAGACGCCGGGCGAGGTGGCGCGGCAGGCCGTCGAGGCCGATGTGCACATCGTGGGCGTCTCGTCGCTGGCGGCGGGGCACCTGACCCTGGTGCCGGCGCTGCGCGAGGAGCTGGCCGCCGAGGGGCGCGAGGACATCATGATCGTGGTGGGCGGGGTGATTCCGCCGCAGGACATCGAGGCGCTGCACGAGGCCGGCGCGGCATCCGTCTTCCCGCCGGGGACGGTGATCCCGGACGCGGCCCACGACCTGGTGACGCGGCTCGGCGCCGCGCTCGGCCACGAGCTGTGAGCCGCTGACGGATGGCAGTGAAGATCGACATCGACGGTTATGTGCGGGGAGTTCTCGACGGGAAGCGGGCGTTCGTGGCGCGCGCGATCACGCTCGTCGAGTCGACCCGGGCCGAACACCGGGTGCTGGCGCAGGAGTTGCTGAGCCGGTTGCTGCCGCACGCGGGGTCGGCCCGGCGGATCGGGATCAGCGGGGTGCCGGGCGTGGGCAAGTCCACGTTCATCGACGCGCTCGGCACGATGCTCACGGGTCTCGGGCACCGGGTGGCGGTGCTGGCGGTCGACCCGTCCTCCAGCCGTACGGGCGGCTCCATCCTGGGCGACAAGACCCGGATGGAGCGCCTCGCGGTGGATCCGGCCGCCTTCGTCCGCCCCTCCCCCACGGCGGGCACCCTGGGCGGGGTGGCCAAGGCGACCCGGGAGTCCATCATGGTGATGGAGGCGGCGGGTTACGACGTGGTGCTGGTGGAGACGGTGGGCGTCGGGCAGTCGGAGACGGCGGTGGCCAACATGGTCGACACGTTCCTGCTGCTGACGCTGGCCCGTACCGGCGACCAGCTGCAGGGCATCAAGAAGGGCGTCCTGGAGCTGGCGGACGCCATCGCGGTCAACAAGGCGGACGGTCCGCACGAACGTGACGCCCGGTCGGCCGCGCGCGAACTGGCGGGCGCGCTACGGCTGATGCATCCGGCGGACGCGGCCTGGACGCCCCCGGTGCTCACGTGCAGCGCGCGTGAGTCGAGCGGTCTCGACACCCTGTGGGAGCGGCTGGAGCAGCACCGGACGCTCCTGGAGTCGACCGGCCGGCTGGCGGCCAAGCGCCGCGACCAGCAGGTGGACTGGACGTGGACGATGGTCCGCGACGCGTTGCTGGACGGCCTGCACAGCCATCCGGCGGTGCGGAAGCTCGCACCGGAGCTCGAACAGCGGGTGCGGGAGGGCACGTTGACGGCGACGCTGGCCGCCGAGGAGATCCTCGGGGTCTACCGCGGGGGCGGGCCCCGCGAGGGCGGCGCGGCGGAGTCCGGCTGAGCGCGTCGGCGTCGCACGCCGAGGTGGATACGTACCGAGGGGCCCTGGAGTTTGCCGCGGGGCCCCTCGGTGCTGTGCGGACACCGGCGCGACTCCCCCTGGCCGGAGATGACGCCGAGGCGGCACGGACAATTATCGCAGCGCTGTTATATTAGCGCTGTGACATTTTCGGACCCCACGGCGCGACCCGACCCCTGGCACTCCCTGCACGAGCTTCTGGCAGCCATGGACGCGGAGATCGAGCGGCTCTACATCGAACGAGGCATCGAGGGGGTGCGCCCTCGGTTCGCCTATCCGCTGATCCGGCTCGCCCACACCGGACCGCTGACCATCCGCGAGCTCGCGAAGTCCCTGGACCGCTCGCACTCCGCGATCAGTCAGACCGTCGCCGCCATGCGCAAGGAGGGTCTCGTCACCTCCGAGCCGGGGCCCGACGCCCGCACCCGGCGCATCGACCTGACCGAGCACGGCCGCTCGTTGGTGCCGTTCCTGGAGGCGGAGTGGCGCGCCACCCACGAGGCGGTCGCCGAGCTGGACGGCGAGGTCCCGTACGCGATGACCGCGGTCGTCCAGGAGGTGCGGCGGGCCCTGGAACGCCGGTCGATGCGACAGCGGATCACGCACCACCTTGTCGAGCCACCCCGATGACGTGGCGCGGACGCGTTCGTTTCCTCGACACTCGCCCCCTGCGCCGCAGTCAGCCGTTTCGCGACCTGTGGATCGGCACCTCCGCCTCTCAGCTCGGTGGACAGATAGCCAACGTGGCGGTGCTGGCCCAGGTCTGGGAGCTGACCCGGAGCCCCGTGGGCACCGGAGCCATCGGACTCGCCACCGGCCTGCCGATGGTGCTGTTCGGGCTGCTCGGCGGCACCTTGGCCGACACCTTCGACCGCCGTGCGGTGGTGCGGGCCACCACCGCGGGCCAACTCCTGGCCGCCACGGGGCTGTGCGCGCAGGCCCTGGCGGGCAACCGCGACGTGCTGCTCCTGCTCGCCCTGGTGGCCGCGGGGACGAGCTGCGGCGCCCTCGGAGCGCCCGCCCGGCGCGCCTTCCCGGTCCGGCTGTTGCCGGCCGACCAGGTCGCGGCCGGTCTCGCGCTGACCAACGTCTCCTTCCAGGCGGCGATGCTGACCGGCCCCGCGGTGGCTGGGCTGATCATCGCGCGCTGGGATCTTCCCGCCGCGTACGCGGCCCAGGCCGTGGCGGTGGCAGTCGCGATGCTGACCGCGATCCGTCTGCCTGCCACGCGGCCCCTGGGCACCGACGCGGCGGGGGGCGGGCGCCGGCCGGAGCGTGGCGGTTGGCGGATCGTCCTGCGCCGCCCGACGCTGTGGGGCTCGATGGCCACTGACCTGTCCGCGACACTGCTCGCCATGCCCATCGCGCTCTTCCCCCTGGTCAACGAGGTTCGCTTCGGCGGAAACCCGCAGACCCTCGGCCTGTTCCTCTCGTCCGTCGCGGTCGGGGGGATCACGGCCGGTCTGCTCTCCGGCACGGTGACGCGCCGGCGCCGTGGCGGCCTGGTGCAGCTGTACGCGGCCGGCGCCTGGGGCCTGGCGCTGGCCTGTTTCGGTCTGGCGGGTCCGTTGTGGCTGGCGCTGGGGTGCCTGGCGGTGGCGGGCGCCGCCGACACCGTGTCCGTCGTCACTCGCAGCGCCCTGGTGCAACTGGAGACCCCGGACGCCTACCGGGGGCGGGTCTCCTCGGTGGAACACGTGATCGGTGTCGCGGGACCCGAGCTCGGCAACTTCCGCGGCGGCCTGGTGGCGTCGGCCACCTCGGCCTCCTTCTCGCTGGTCTCCGGAGGGCTGTCAGCCGTCCTCGCGGTCGCCGTGGTGTACGCCACCAACCAACCCCTGCGCGCCTACCGGACACCGACCGCCCACGAGAAGCCGTCCGCCCCCTCGGGTCTCTCCCCGGCGGAAACGATCACCGATTAGACCGGCTCACACGCCGGCCGCCGGCACGCGGACGGCCGGTACGACGACGGGCGCCCCGTCGGAGGTCGCGGTGAGGATCTCCGCCTCGATGCCGTAGAGCTCCTGGACCAGGGCGGTGTCCACGGTCTCCCGGGGCGGCCCCGAGGCGACGATCCGCCCGTCGCGCATCGCGATCAGGAGGTCGGCGTACCGTGCGGCGGCGGCGAGGTCGTGGAGCACCATCACGATGGTGCGGCCCTGCGCGGCGACTTCGCGGACCAGGTCCAGCACCTCCACGGCGTGGCCGATGTCGAGGGCGCTGGTGGGCTCGTCGAGCAGGACGACGGGGGTCTCCTGGGCGAGGGACATGGCGAGCCAGCAGCGTTGGCGCTGACCGCCGGAGAGCTGGTCGAGCCGGCGGCCGGCCAGTGCGGCCGTGCCGGTGGCCTCCAGGGCATGGGCGACCGCGTTCTCGTCCTCCCGGGACCACTGACGGAACAGCCCCTGGTGCGGGTGGCGTCCGTACCGTACGAGTCCGGCGACGGTGACCGACTCCGGCGCCTGCGGGGCCTGGGGCAGCAGGGCGATCCGGTGGGCGGCGTCGCGCTGACGCAGTCGCCAGACGTCGGCCTCGCCGACGAACACCCGGCCGGAACGGGGCTGGTGGAGCCGGGCCATGGTGCGCAGGAGGGTCGATTTGCCACAGCCGTTGGGGCCCACGATCGCCACGACCTGCCCGGAGGGCACCGCCAGGTCGACCTGGTCCACGACCGTACGACCGGCGTATCCAGCGACGAGCTGTTCCACACGGATGTCCACGAAGACCGGCCTTTCCGAAGGACAGGGCATCACCTTGCCCGAAGCGACTAAAGTAAGGCTAACCTTATCTCGCTCACGAGCCGACGGTCGCATCCGCGCGACCGTCACCGCTTCATGTCCCGTTGAACCCGGAGCCCTTGATGATCCTGCACCACCGCCCCACCCGCACCGCCGCCCGAAGAGCGGCACGCGCCGTCGCCACGCTCGGCGCCGCCGCCCTGCTCCTGACGGCCTGCGGAACGGACTCCGAATCGGGCAAGTCCTCCGGGGACAAGGCCGGCAAGGCGGACACCTCCTCCGCGACCCGCACGGTCAAGGACGCCACCGGCAAGGCGGTGGAGATACCGGCGGAGCCGAAGCGCATCGTCACCCTGACCCAGGAAGACCTGGACGCCGTACTGGCGTTGGACATCAAGCCGGTCGGCATCACCAACGGGCAGGGCCTCGACAAGCCGCCGGCCTACCTTGCCGACAAGGTCGAGGGCATCGACGTCGTGGGCAACCTGCTCCAGCCGGTCATGGACAAGGTCGTCGCCGCGAAGCCCGACCTGATCCTCGCCGGCGACATGCAGGACGAGCAGGTGCTGAAGCAGTTGCGGGAGATCACCCCCGCCACGCTGGTGACGATGGCGCCGGCCGACGACTGGAAGCTGTTCTTCCGGGGTGTCGGCAACGCCGTCAACAAGCTCGACGACGCGAACAAGTTCATCACCGGCCACGAGGCCGCCGCCAAGGCCGCCGGGGAGAAGCTCGGCGCACACAAGGGCGCCGAGGTGTCGATCGTCCGCTGGAACCCGGACGGCCCGAGCTGGATGGAGAACAAGCAGTTCGCCAGCGGTGTCGCCCTGGAGATGGGACTGAAGCGGCCCTCGTCCCAGAACAAGGACGGCAACGCGCACACGCCGTCGCTGAGCCTGGAGAAGATCGACGAGATCGACGGCGACTGGCTGTTCCTGTCGACGCTCACCTCGGACGGCGAAAAGGCGCTCAAGGACGTCCAGTCCAAGCCGGCCTACAAGGAGCTGGACGCCGTCAAGAACGGTCACGCGGTGACCGTCGACGGCTCGGTGTGGTCCACCCGCGGTGGCCCGCTCGCGGCGGGCGTCGTCCTGAACGACTACGTCGAGGCGCTCTCGGCCGAGTGACCTCCGGGTGACTCCCGCGTCGTGCGGCCCGGACCGGCGGTTCCGGCCCGGGCCGCACGGCTTCCGGAGGCCCGGCCGGCCCCGTCAGGCGGACGGCCGGCCCGGGACCCGGGAAGCCGCGAAGTCGGCAGCCGTCCAAGCCATGCCCACCGCCCCGTCGAGCAGGGCCTGTTCGGCCGCCGGGGAGACCGCCGCCTCGGCGAACGCCGCCTCGTGCGGGCCACAGGCCCCGCCGCTGATGTCGAGCACCGGGTGGATGGACGGCACCACGTGCGAGACGTTGCCCATGTCGGTACAGGCGAACGGCGGGCGCTCGACGGGTTCGGAGCGGCCCAGCTCGCGGGCGTTGGCGGTCCAGAGCCGGATCAGCTCCGGGTCGCCCCGGAAGTCGAGGTAGTCGGGCTCGGGCCGCTCCAGGGTCACTTCGCAGCCGGTGGCGAGCGCCCCGGCACGGAAGCAGTCCTCGACCCGCTGTCGCAGTTCGCGCAGGTCCTCGGCGGCCAGCGCCCGGATCTCGTACGTGGCGGTGGCCCGGTCGGGTATCGCGTTGGGCGCGGTCCCGGCGGCGGTGGTGATGCCGTGCACCCGCCACTGCGGGGGCAGTTGCTGGCGCAGGAGGCCGAGGGCGACCTGGGCGACGGTCAGCGCGTCGGCGGCGTTGCGGCCCTCGTGAGGATTGAGGCTGGGGTGCGCGGCGCGGCCGGTGTAGACGACGTCGAGGGTGCCGAGCGCGAAGGAGCGGAAGTCTGCCATCTCGAAGGGGCAGGGGTGCACCATCATCGCGGCGTCGGCCCCGTCGAACGCGCCGGCCTCCAGCAGCAGCGCCTTGCCCGCACCCCGCTCCTCGGCGGGAGTGCCGATGACCCGGACGGTCAGGCCGAGTTCGTCCGCGTACGGAGCGAGTCCGAGGGCCGCGCCCACTCCGGCCGCGGCGATGAGGTTGTGCCCGCAGGCATGTCCCAGTCCCGGCAGGGCGTCGTACTCGCAGGCGATGGCCACGGTGACGGGGCCGGAGCCGGTCGTGGCGCTGAACGCCGTGTCCAGACCGTGCGCGGGTGCGGTGACCTCGAAGCCGTGCGAGGCGAGGAGTTCATGGCAGAGGGCGGCGGCCTTGTGCTCCTCGAACGCGGTCTCGGGTTCGGCGTGCAGACGTCGGCTCAGGCCGAGCAGGGCCGGGGCGCTGGAGCGGACCGTCTCCCGCACGGCGGCCCTGAGGGCACGGATCCGCTCGTCGGCCTGCTCGTCGGCCCGGGTCCCGGGGCGCGTCCCGGGGCGTGGGGCTGCGGGAACGGTCATGGGCTCTCCTTGCGTTCTGGACCGCCCCGGGGCGGTCGCCTGCACAGTCAAAGGTAGGTTAACTTAGCCTTACCTAAGTGCTCGCCGAGCCCGTGGGCCCGGTGTCCGTTGTCCTTCAGGGGAGTCGTCACACCCATGCATGAGCGTCCGAACCGCCCGACCAGCTCTTCGGCAGCGCACCCCGACGGCGCGCCATCCCCCGGACTCCCCCTCCTGACCGCCCAGTCGGGCATCTACTACGCGCACCAGCTGGCCCCTCTCGGCACCGAGCTGAACACCGCGGACTGTGTGGAGATCGACGGGCCGCTGGACGGGGACCTGTTCGCGGAGGCGCTGAGACGGACGGTCGGTGAGGCGGAGACCCTTGCCCTGCGGGTGTACGAGGCCGACGGCGTACCGGTGCAGCGGATCGCTCCCGCCGCCCGACCCGTGGTGCGGCGACTGGAGTTGACGGAGGAGCAGGCCGAGGCGTGGATGCGGGAGGACCTGGCCCGGCCGGTTGATCTCTCCGTCGACGGCGCGCTGATGACGCAGGCCCTCATCCGGATCGGCGAGGGACGCCACCTGTGGTACCAGCGCGTGCACCACATAGCCGTCGACGCCTACGCGCTGTCCCTCATCGGGCAGCGCGTCGCCGAGCTCTACCGGGCCCTGGTGGCCGGACAGCCGCTGCCCGAGAGCCGGTTCGCGCCGCTGAGCGAGCTGACCGAGCAGGAGGCCGCCTATCTGGCCGGGGAGGAGTACACGGCGGACCGGGTCTTCTGGGCCGCGCGCACGGCGGGCTCCTCCGTCATCCCGCTCCCTCGCTCCCCCGCCCCGTCGGACCCGTCGGGTGACGGCCCGGTCCACCGGACCACCGGCCTCCCCGCCGAGTCCCTTCAGCGGCTGTCCGGTGCGGCGCGCGTGGCGAAGGCGACGTGGGCCGAGCTGGTGGTGGCCGCGACCGCCGGTCATCTGCACCGGCTCACCGGTGCCGAGGACGTCGTGCTGGGCCTGCCGTTGACCAACCGCCGGGGTCCGGCGGCGCTGCGGACCCCGGCCATGACCGTGAACGTGCTGCCGCTGCGGATCTCCGTGCGCCCGGGTGACACCGGAGCCGAACTGCTGCGCCGCGTGGTGCTGGAGATCCGCGCGGTCCGCCGCCACCAGCGCTATCCGCAGGCCGACCTGCGGCGCGACCTGGCCCTTGAGTCGGCCGACATCCCGCTGACCGGTCCGATGGTCAACATCAGGCCGTTCGACGGCGGCCTGGACTTCGCCGGGGCCACGGGCACCGTGCGCAATCTCGCCGCCGGACCGGTGGAAGGCCTCGCGGTCGGCGCGGCCCCCGGCCCGGGCGGTGGCCTGCGGCTCACCCTGGACGCCGACCCCGCGGCGTACGGGCCGGAGGACCTCGCCGCCCACGAGGACACCTGGCTGCACTACCTGGACGGCCTGACCGAACTGCTGCTGACCGACCCGGACCGCGCGATCGGCACCCTGGACCTGCTCCCCGGCGACCAGGTGCGCGAGGCCATGACGTACGGCCGCTCCGAGCCCGCCGCCCCGCTCCCCCTTCCCCGTTCGTTCACCGCGCAAGCGGCCCGGACGCCGGACGCCGTCGCCGTGCGCTCCACGGTGGCCGGCACCTTCCGGGGGGCGATATCCGCTACGGACACATCTGCGGGCTCGGATGAGGCCGCCGAGCCCGGGGTCCGGCTCACGTTCGCCGAGCTGGACGCCGTCTCCGACCGACTGGCCCACCTGCTGGCCGGCACCGGCGCTCGCGCCGCAGGCGAAGGGAGGCGCGGCACGGTGGCCCTCGCGCTGCCGCGGACCGCCGACATGGTCGTCGCACTGCTGGCCGTGCTCAAGGCGGGCCTGGTCTGCCAGCCGTTGGACCTCGGCCATCCCGCCGCCCGGACCCTGGCCGTCCTGGAGGACGCGCGGCCGATGTGCGTGATCGGCACAGCCGCCACGCTCGCCTCGCTGCCCGACCACGGGTTGCCGGCCGTCGCGCTCGATGCTCCCGCCACGGCCGACGCCCTGGCCGCCTGCCCCGACGGGCCGCTGCCCACCGGGCCGACGCTCGCGGACCCCGCCTACCTCATCCACACCTCCGGTTCCACGGGCCGTCCCAAAGGCGTCCTCGTCGGCCACGCCTCGCTCGCCAACCTCTGCGCCGGGCACGGCACGGACCACATCGCCCCGGCCGTCGCCCGGGCCGGCCGGGAACGTCTCCGGGTCACGCACAGCGCCTCGTTCGCCTTCGACGCGTCCTGGGACCCGCTGCTGTGGATGGTCCACGGGCACGAGCTGCACCTGCTGGACGACGCCGCCTACCGGGATCCCGCGGCGCTCACCGCGTACGTCGACAGGCATCTGGTCGACTATCTCGACGTCACCCCCTCCTACGCCGAAGCGCTCATCGCCGAAGGCCTGCTGGACGAGGGCCGCCACCACCCGGCCCATCTGGTGGTCGGCGGGGAGACCGTCCCCCCGCCGTTGTGGGAACGGCTGACCGAGGCCGGGTCCGTGCACCCGGTCAACCTCTACGGGCCGACCGAGACGACGGTCGACGCGTACTACTGGGTGCCCGGGTCCTCGGCCGCCCGGCCCGACGGCCGCCCCGTACGCGGCTCACGCGTCTACGTCCTGGACTCCTCCCTCCGTCCCGTGCCCGTCGGCGTGACGGGGGAACTGTACGTCGCGGGGGCCTGCCTGGCCCTCGGCTATCTGGGCCGCCCCGACCTGACGGCCGAGCGGTTCGTCGCCGACCCGTTCGGCGCGCCGAACGGCGCTCCCGGGGGCCGGATGTACCGCACCGGCGACCTGGTGCGTCGCCGCGAGGACCACACGCTGGAGTTCCTGGGGCGCGGCGACGACCAGGTGAAGATCCGCGGCTTCCGGATCGAACTCGGTGAGATCCAGGCACGGCTGGCCGCGCACCCGCGGGTCGCGGCGGCAGCGGTCATCGCCCGCGACACCGGTCACGGCAAGCGGCTGCTGGCCTACGCGGTCCCGGCAAAGGAGAGGAACGCCCTCCCGGCGGGGCCCGAGGGCACGCCGGCCGCCGCCAGCGCGCCGCTCACCCCCGCCGAGCTCCGCGACCACCTGGCCGGAGCCCTGCCCGAGCACATGGTCCCCGCGACCGTGACGCTCCTGGACGCGCTGCCCCGTACCGCGAACGACAAGCTCGACCACCGCGCGCTGCCCGATCCCGAACCTCTCCCGCCCGTAGCGGGTGGCCCGGACGGCGCCGGCGGCGGGCCGCACGCCGAGATCGTGCGCGGGCTCTTCGCCGACGTGCTCGGTATCGCCGAACCCCCGGCCGCCGACGCGGGCTTCCTCGACCTCGGCGGGCATTCGCTGCTCGCCGCCCGGCTGGCCGCCCGCGTGCGGGAGCACTTCGGCGTGCCGATGGGCATCGCCGACGTCTTCCGCCACACCACGCCCGCCGCCCTGGCGGCACTGGTCCGCACGCGCGGCGGCGCGGCCACCGCGTCCGTCCCGCTCTCCCCCGTACCTCGCACCGGCCCCCTCCCCCTGTCCCCGGCCCAGCAGCGGCTGTGGTTCCTCCACCGCCTCGAAGGCCCCAGCCCCACCTACAACATCCCGCTCGTCCTGAACGTCAACGGTCCGGTCGACCGCGACACGCTCCAGCTCGCCCTGTACGACCTGGCGGAGCGTCACGAGACACTACGGACGGTATACCCGTCCACTGACAACGCCCCCGTCGCCACCGCCGACGGCGAGGGCGCGGGCGCCTCGCACGACATGCCCCACCAGCGGATCCTCGCCCCCGACGACCCGGCCGCCCGCCCGGTGCTGCACCTGGCGGAGCCGGGCAGCGATCTCACCGAGGCCGTGCGCCACCACTTCGACCTCGCCACCGAACCGCCGCTGCGCACGGTCCTGTTCAGCGAGTCGCCCGACCACCACACCCTGCTTCTCCTGCTGCACCACATCGCGGGCGACGGAGCCTCCACCACTCCCCTCGCGCGGGACCTGGCCGTCGCCTACACCGCCCGCGCCCGGGGCCGCGCACCGGAGTTCACCCCACTGAGCGGCCAGTACGTGGACCACGCGGCCCGGCTCCAGCGGCTCCTGGGCACCCCCGCCGAGCCGACCCCGCTCGCCGAGGCCCAGCTCGCGCACTGGCGCGACGCGCTCGCCGGGCTGCCGGACCAGCTGGAGCTGCCCACCGACCGGCCCCGGCCGCCCGTGGCCACCTCTGCGGGCGACACCGTGCCCTTCGCCCTGGACGCCACCACGCACGAGGCGCTGCGCCGGCTCGCACGGGCGCACGGGGCGACCGTGTTCATGACGGTGCAGGCCGGGCTCGCGGCCCTGCTGACCCGGCACGGCTGCGGCACCGATATCCCCGTCGGTACCCCCGTCGCGGGCCGCGACGACGATGCCACCGCCGGGCTCGTCGGCTTCTTCACCAACACCGTGGTCCTGCGCACCGACACCTCCGGCGACCCCTCCTTCGGCGATCTGCTGGACCGGGTACGGACGGTCACGCTCGCCGCGTACGAGCACGACGCGCTGCCCTTCGACCACCTCGTCGAGGCGCTGAACCCGCCGCGTTCACTGGCCCGGCATCCACTGTTCCAGACCATGCTGGCCTGGCAGTCGCTGCCGGACGGACCCGTCTCCCTCGGCCCGGACACCACTGCCCGGCTGACCGCCGTGCCGTCCGGCACCGCGAAGTTCGACCTGACCCTGAACGCGGGCGAACTGCCCGGCGGCGGGATCGGGGGCTTCCTGGAGTTCCGCACCGACCTCTTCGACCGGTCGACCGCCCAGGCCCTCGCGGACCGGCTGTCCCGGCTCCTCTCCGCGGCGGCCCGGCGGCCCGGGACCCCGGTCGGCCTGCTGCCGGTCCTCGACGAGGCCGAGATCCACCGTGCCGTGGTCGGGGCCAACGGCGTCCACCACGACCGGACGGTGCCGCTCACCCTCGCCGAGGTCTACGGGGTGGCGGCGCGCCGCCACCCGGACCGGACGGCGGTGAGCTGTGGGAACGCGTCGCTGACGTACGCCGAACTGTCCTCCCGGGCCCGGTCCCTGGCACGGCTGCTGGCCGGCCGGGGAATCGGTCCCGGTTCGATCGTGGCGCTCGCGCTACCGCGCTCCACGGACCTGGTGGCCGGGCTGCTCGCGGTGTCGCTGGCCGGGGCGGCGTATCTGCCGATGGACCCGGACTACCCGGCGGACCGGCTCGCGTACATGCTGGACGACGCCCGTCCGGCGGCGCTGATCACCGACGCCGCGACCGCCGGACTGCTGCCCGCGCACGAGCTGCCGCTGATCACGGTCGACGAGGCTGCCGGCTTCCCGGACGGACCCCTCGGCCAGGCGGACCGCACCCGGCCGCTGGGCCCTGATGACCCGGCGTACGTCATCTACACCTCGGGGTCCACCGGCCGCCCGAAGGGAGTCGTGGTCACCCAGCACAACGTGACGCGGCTGCTGACGGCCACCGAACACTGGTTCTCGTTCGGGCCCGACGACGTGTGGACGCTGTTCCACTCCTACGCCTTCGACTTCTCGGTGTGGGAGCTGTGGGGTGCGCTGTTGTACGGCGGGCGCGTCGTCGTCGTCCCGTACGCGACCAGCCGGGACCCGCGGGCGTTCCTGCGGCTGCTGGCGGACGAGGGGGTGACCGTCCTCAACCAGACGCCGTCCGCCTTCTACCAGCTGGCCGCCGCCGACCGGGAGGCTCCGGGACGCGAACTGGCTCTGCGGTACGTGGTGTTCGGCGGCGAGGCGCTGGAGCTGGGGCGGCTCGCGGACTGGTACACCCGCCACCAGGAGAACGCGCCGACGCTCGTCAACATGTACGGCATCACCGAGACGACCGTCCATGTCTCCCATCTGGCGCTGGACCGGGCGACCGCCGCCGCCGCGGTCTCCAGCGCCATCGGGGTGAACATTCCCGATCTGCGCGTCTATGTGCTGGACGACCGCCTGCAGCCGGTGCCGCCGGGGGTCACCGGCGAGATGTATGTCGCCGGTGAGGGGGTGGCGCTCGGCTATCTGGGCCGTCCGGACCTGACGGCCGGGCGCTTCGTCGCCGATCCGTTCGCGCGTCTCTTCGGGGAGAGCGGCCGGCGGATGTACCGCTCGGGCGACCTCGCCCGGCGGCGCGTGGACGGCACGCTGGAGTACTTCGGCCGGAGCGACCAACAGGTCAAGATCCGCGGGTTCCGTATCGAACTCGGGGAGATCGAGGCGGTGTTGGCCGCACATCCGGAAGTCGCGGATGTGGCGGTCGTGGTCCGTGAGGACATGCCCGGCGACAAGCGGCTGGTCGGTTACGTCGTCCCCGCGCCCGGCTCCGACCCGGTGTCGGCGGCCCTGCGCGAGCACGCCGCCGCCATGCTGCCGGTGCACATGACGCCCTCGGCGGTGGTGGTCCTGGAGCGGCTGCCGCTGACCGGCAACGGCAAGCTGGACCGCAAGGCGCTGCCGGCGCCGGGCGCTCCGGTGAGCGCCGGTGGCCGCGCGCCGCGCACGGTACGCGAGGAGCAGCTCTGCGCGGTCTTCGCGGAGGTGCTGGGGCTGCCGTCCGCCGGGGTGGAGGACAACTTCTTCGACCTGGGCGGCCATTCGCTGCTCGCGGTGCGCCTCGCCGGCCGGATCAGGTCGGCGTTCGGCATCGAGGTGTCGATCGGCACGGTGTTCCAGGCCCCGACGCCCGCCGCGCTGGACGCGGCGCTGGACGTCTCGCGCGAGGAGGACCCGCTCGATGTGCTGCTTCCGCTGCGGCCCGCCCGTCCCGGCGATCGCGCACCGGTCCACTGTGTGCACCCGGCGGGCGGTCTCAGCTGGTGCTACGCGGGCCTGATCCGCCATCTACCGGTCGATGTGCCGATCTACGGGCTCCAGGCCCAGGGCGTCGGCGGGGCGACGGCGGACGAGCCTCTGCCGACCACGCTGGAGGAGCTGGCCACGCACTACGCCTCCCGGATCCGCGAGGTCCAGCCGGAGGGGCCGTACCGGCTGCTCGGCTGGTCGACCGGCGGCATCATCGCGCACGCGATCGCGGCGGTCCTGCAAGAGGGCGGCCAGGAGGTGGAGTTGCTGGCGATCCTGGACGCCTACCCCGCCGAGGGTTTCCGCGACCTTCCGGTTCCCGACCGGGCCGAGGCCCTCGAATCGCTGCTCACCATGGGTGGTTACGGCCCCGAGAGCCTCGGAGACAGGGAGCTGAACACGGCGAACGTCGTGGAGGTGCTGCGCCGCGAGGGCTCCCCGCTGGCGGCGCTCCCCGCCGCGAGGATCGAGGCGCTCGGCGAGGTGTACCTCAACACCAACGACCTCGTACGGGCCTACGACCACCGGGTGTTCCGGGGCGATGTGCTGTTCTTCCGGGCCACGGTGGACACCATCGACGACACCCTGACGCCGGACACCTGGGCCCCGTACGTGAGCGGGCGCGTCGACAACACGAACGTCGCCTGCTCCCACAAGGACATGACCCTGCCCGAGCCGATCGCGCACATCGCGCGCGTGGTCGCCGACCGACTGACCGAGCTGGAGAAGTGACACCGATGAGCGACGCATCCGCCAACCCCTTCGACGGCGAAGGGGAGTTCCTCGTCCTGACCAACGCGGAGGGGCAGCACTCGCTGTGGCCGCTGTTCGCCGCGGTGCCCGAGGGCTGGTCGACGGCGCACGGCCCGTGCGCGCGACAGGAGGCGCTGGACTGGATCTCCGCGCACTGGGCCGGTCCCGTCCCCGGCTCCGCCCGGTGAGCGGACTGCTGATCCGGCCCCGGATACGTCCCCGGGTCGCGGTCGTCCTCGTCTACACGGCCGCGATGTGCATGAACGGCCTGGACTCGACGATCGTGAACCCGGCGCTCTACACGATCGCGGGTGACTTCGGGCGTCCGCTGTCGGCGGCGAACACCGTGGAGACGGCCTTCCTCGTCGCGCTCGCGGTGGGCCTGCCGGTGGCGGGGTGGCTGGGTGACCGGTGGGGAACGAAGCGGGTGTTCCTCGGCGCGCTGACCGCGTTCACGGTCGCCTCCGCGGTCTGCGGACTGGCTCCGGACCTCACCACGCTCGTGGTCGCCCGTGCTGTACAGGGCCTGGCGGGCGGGTTGTTGACACCGGTCGGGATGACGTTGCTGTTCCGGGCGTTCCCGCCGCACGAGCGGATGAAGCTGGCCAAGGTGCTGATCGTGCCGACGGCGCTGATGCCGGCGCTCGGTCCGCCGCTGGGCGGCCTGCTCACCGAACACCTCTCCTGGCACTGGCTGTTCTTCGTGAACGTGCCGATCGGGGCGGCCGCCGTACTGCTGGGCGTTCTCGGTCTGCGGGAGCATGTCGAGGGCCCGGAGGGGAGGTTCGACACGGTCGGTTTCTGGCTGGCCACTCCGGCGCTGGGGCTGCTGACGTACGCACTCGGCTTCGGCCCCTCGCAGGGCTGGACCCGGCCGGCCGTCGCCGTGAGCGCGGCCCTGGGGTCCGTCCTGTTGGTGGCCGCCGTCCTGCACCAGATGCGTGCGGGGACGCCGTTGCTGAGGCTGCGGCTGCTCACCGACCGGGTGTACGGGCCGGCCTCCGCGCTGGCCGGGGTGACGGCCGCCGGGCTGATGGGCGTGCTGTTCGTCTTCCCGCTGCTCTACCAGGCGAGCCTGGGAGCGTCTGCGCTCGATGCCGGGCTGAGTGTGTTCCCGGAGGCGGTCGGGCTGATGCTCGCCTCTCAGGTGGTGGACCGGTTGCTGCCGCGGCTCGGCCCGCGGCTGCTGACCGTACCGGCGCTGCTGGTCGCCGCCGCGGTCTTCGCGACGCTCGCCGTGCCGGGGGTCGCGGAGAACGCGTGGACCGTGCGCGGGCTGATGTTCCTGATCGGCCTGGTGCTCGGCACGGCGGTGCTCACCGTGCAGATCTCCGGGTTCGGGTCGATCGCGCCGCCCGACCTGGGGCAGGCCATGGGCCTGTTCCAGATCGTCCGCACGCTGGGCGGCGCGGTGGGCATCGCCGCCTGTGCGGCGGTGATCGGCGGCGGTCACGGGACGGGGGCCGCCGATCCGGGCCCGTACCGCACCGCGGTCTGGGTGACGGCGGCGCTCGTCGCGGTCGGGGCGCTGATCGCACTGCGGCTGCCGCGCGAGGCCCCCCAGCCGCCGCCGTTCGACGACGAGGACGGGGGGCCCGGCCCCGGCGAGGGCCTGGCGGCGACCGGGGCTCCGGGCGCCAAGGGCTGAGAGCGCGAAGAGAGGAGGGGCGGGGCGGCATCCGGGGAGGATGCCGCCCCGCCCTCCTTTCCCGCCGGTCAACGGCGCGGGGGCACCGCTGTGCGACCGCCGAGCAGCTCCGCCAGGCCGTCCGCGAGGCCGCCGCGCCAGCAGGCGTAGTCGTGGCCGCCGTTGAACTCGCGGTAGCGGACGTCGTATCCGCGGGCGCGCAGCACATTGCGGAGTCTGCGGTTCTCCGCGAGGAGCATCCACTCCTGGAGGCCGACCTCCAGGTGGAGGGTCACCGGTCTGCGTTCCGCCCGGGCGTACTGCCCGGTGAGCCATTCCCCGCCGCGTTCGTCGTCGGGCCACCAGAAGGAGCCGGACTGGGAGAGGGCGAGGCCGAAGCGGTCGGGGCGTCGGAAGGCGGCGAACGCGGCGGTGAGGCCGCCCGCGCTCTGTCCGGCGACGACGGTCCGTGCGGAGTCGGCCCCCGCCCCGTACTCCCGTCCGGCCCAGGGCAGCAAGGTGTCGGCCAGCCAGTCGACAAACGGCGCGCTGCAGGCCAGGTCCTCCATGCGCCGGCCCATGGTGTCGACCAGGACCGCCACGGTGGGGGGCAGGTCCCCGTCGGCGTGGAGGTTGTCGAGGATGTCGCCGATGCCGAGGACCGGGCCCCACATCTCGCCGTCGAGGAGGACGGCGAGGGCGTATGGGCCGCCGTCCGGGCTGTGGCCGGGCGGCAGGTGGACCGTGATCCGGCGGCCGTCCACCTCGGCGTCGAGCGTCTGCCCCCGGTCCACGTCGTCTCGCCGCCGGGTACATGACTGGGCGGGGGCTTCGGGGAGTTCGAGCACGGAGGCGGGGTTGCGGCCGTCCCGGGAGGGCAGCGGGGCGCGGTCGTTGAACGGGTCGGCTTCGGCGTGGTCGAGGACCCGGAGCCAGGCGGCCCGGTCCGCGCGCAGCGCGTCCTCGCGCGTTCCCTCGGTGGCGTGGAACTGGTACGAGGCGCGGTGGTCGGCCCGCAGCCGGTGGCTGATGGCCCAGACGCCGGTGCCTCGGACGCGTTCCATCAGGTGCGGGGCGAGGTCGCCCGCGTGCCGGTCCCTGTCGGTGACGGTGTGGACGATGGCCAGGACATGGGTGGCGGGGCGCTCGGGGTCCTCACGGCGGAGGAAAGTGACGAGCCGGTGGCCGGGGTCGCCCTCGGGGTCGGGTTCGACGAGCGGGGTGCCGATGGTGCCCACGTGGCTCCAGAACGCCTCCTCGGCGTCGGGGCTGCCCGTGGTCACGTCGTCGAGGAGTCTGCGCAGGAGGGGGCTTCGCACGGTGTGCGCCTCGGTTCCGGTCGGTCCCGCGGGGGCGGGAGGGGTGGGCGGGTCGCGGTGCTGTGAACCGGTCATGTGCGGGCCGCCCTTCACACGCGGGTGGCGGCGGAGCGGCCGAGCAGCACCCACAGCAGGAACGGGCCCCCGAGGACGGTGGTGACGATGCCGACGGGAAGTTCGACGCCGTCGAAGGCGATGCGGCCGAGGGTGTCGGCGGCGACCACGAGGACGGCCCCGGTGAGCATCGAGCCGACGAGCGGTACCCGCAGGGGGCCGGCGAGCCTGGAGGCGATGACCGGGGAGGCCAGCGCCACGAAGCCGACGGGGCCGCAGATGCCGACCGCGAGGCCCGCGAGGGCGACGGCCAGGAGCAGGGAGAGGGCCCGGACCCGGCCGGGGGCGGAGCCGAGTGAGGAGGCGGTCGAGTCGTCGAAGCGCAGGACACCCAGGTGGCGTGCGACGGCGAGGGCGACCGGGACGAGGAGCGCGAGGCCGATGAGAACGGGGACGGCGACGGAGTAACTGCGCCCGTTGAGGCTGCCGGAGGTCCATACGTACAGCGAACTCGCGGAGGAGAGGGACCTGCGGGACAGGACGACCTGGGTCACCGCTGAGGCCAGAGCGGACATGGCGAGGCCGACGACGAGGACGCGGTAGCCGCGTTGGCCGAGGCCTCCGGACACGGTGGTGACGACGATGACGGCGGCGAGCGCGCCGAGCGGTCCGGCCCACCAGGCGCCGAAGGAGCCGGTGGCGCTGAGGGTGACGGAGAGCAGGACGGCGGCGGTCGCCCCGTCGTTGACGCCGAGGAGTTCGGGGGTGGCCAGGCGGTTGCGGGCCAGGGTCTGGGTGAGGCAGCCCGCGAGGCCGAGGGCGGCGCCCGCGGTGAGTCCGGCGACGATGCGGCCGAGGCGGAACTCCCGCACAAGCAGGACGTCGAAGCGGTCGCCCTGGCCGAGCACCGCGCGGAAGGTGCGGCCGACGCCCATGTCGCTCTGGCCGGCGTACGCGGAGAGGACGACGGCGAGCAGCAGGGCACCGGTGAGGGCGAGTGCGGAGAGCGCTGCGCGCCGCGTGACGAGCAGCGACAGCGGGCCGCACCGCAGGACGAGGGTGTCGGCCGGGCGGACCCGGAGCGTCCTGGTCCTCGGCGTGCGGAGGGCGGGACGGGGCAGGGCGATCCGGAAGCGGCGGGGGCGGTCGGGGGCGCGCTCCTCGGTGGCCGGTTCCGTCATGCCCATCGAGGCCAGCTGCCTGGAGCGGACGATGGCGATGAGGACGGGGGCTCCGATGAGGGCGACGATGACGGAGACGGGCGCCTCGAAGGGCCGGGAGACCACGCGGGCGGCGATGTCGGAGACCGTGAGGACGCAGGCGCCGATGAGCCCGGCGAGCAGCAGCCGGGCCGTGAGCCGGGTGCCGGCCAGGGCGCGGGCGAGGAATCCGGCGAGCAGGCCGAGGAAGGAGATGGGTCCCGCGAGCGCCACGGCGGCGGCGGTGAGGAGGGTGACTCCGACGGCGACGACCGTACGGATCACGGGTGGCCGGTGGCCGAGGCTGCGGGCCAGGTCGTCGCCGAGGGCGAGGGCGGAGAGCGGGCGGGCGACCAGGAGGGCGACGAGGAATCCGAGGGCGAGCACCGGGGCGAGGCGGCCGAGTTCACCGAATCCCTCGACCCCGGCGAGGGAGCCGAGGACCCAGAAGCGGAATCTGTCGTAGGTTTCCGCGGAGTTGACGACAATGACACTGGTGAGCCCGCCGAAGGTCGCACCGAGTGCCGCTCCGGCGAGGACCAGGCGCATGGGAGAGCCGCCGCCGCGCCTTCCGGAGATGAGGAGGACGAGGCCGCTGGCGACCACCGCGCCGACGAACGCACAGACGAGATAGGCGTAACCGGAATCGAAGCCGAGGAGTGCGATGCCGGCGACGACGCCGAGCGAGGCACCCGCGTTGACGCCGAGCAGTCCGGTCTCGGCCAGCGGGTTCCGGGTGACCGCCTGGAGGAGGCACCCGGCGACGCCCAGGGCGGCTCCGACGAGCAGCGCGGTGAAGGTGCGCGGCAGGCGCAGGTCGCCGACGACGAGGGAGAGCCGGGCATTGTGGCGTGCGCCGTCCCGGCCCAGCAGGTAGTCCAGGACGCCGCCGGGGCCGACCTCGCCCGCGCCGATCGAGAGGGAGAGCGCCGTCAACAGCAGGACGGCGAGGGCCAGTCCGCCCACGGCCGCCGCCACGGTCCGGCCCCGCGGGTCGGCGGTGGAGCGGGGTTCCCCGGCCAGGGCGGTGGGCCGTCCGGTGTCCGGGGTTGCTCCGTGCCCGGTTTTCCGGGATGCCTCCGCGCGCCCGGCGGGCACGGCCTTCACCACCCGGTCGCTTCCGCTTCCATCCAACTGAACGGTCGCGGAGTCATGTTCGGGAGCCGAGGCCGTGGTCCCCGTGTGCGGCGTATGCATAAGGTGAGGCTAACCTAATTAGAAGTCGACGGCTCGACACCTCCTGAGCGGTCGATTCAAGTTAGGTTACCCTTACCAAGCATCCGGAGGAGGTCACTCATGCCTGAGCACATACCGGGCAGAAGTGGCGAGTTCACCGGCCGCACCGCCCTGGTCACCGGTGCCGCACAAGGCATCGGCGCGGCGGTCGCCGACCTGCTCGCCGCCCTCGGCGCCCGCGTGGCCGCCACCGATCGCGCCCGGCCGAACGGCGGGGCGTCGGCCGCCGAGCGGCCCCTGACCCAGGAGAGACCGCCCGGCGTCGAACGTTCGGGGGGCAGCCCGACCCCGTACGTGATGGACGTCACCGACCGGACTTCGGTGGAGAGCACCGTGGCCCGGGTCGAACGCGAACTCGGCCCGATCGACGTCCTGGTGAACGTGGCGGGCATCCTGCGCACCGGCCCGGCGGCGGTGCTCTCCGCGCAGGACTGGGCGGAGACGTTCGCGGTGAACGCCACCGGCGTCTTCCACGTCTGCCAGGCCGTCGCCCCGCTCATGGCGGCCCGCGGATCCGGCGCGGTCGTCACCGTCGGCTCCAACGCCGCCGGCATCCCCCGCACCGGCATGGCCGCCTACGCCGCTTCCAAGGCGGCCGCCGCCATGTTCACCAAGTGCCTGGGGCTCGAACTCGCCCGCAGCGGCGTTCGCTGCAACGTCGTCGCACCCGGCTCCACCGATACGCCGATGCAACGCGCGCTGTGGGCCGGCCCGGGCGCTGAACAGCGTGTCATCGACGGGGACCCCTCGACCTACCGCACCGGCATCCCGCTCGGCCGGATCGCCGACCCCGGGGACATCGCGGAGACGGTGGCGTTCCTCGCCTCGGACCGTGCCCGCCACATCACCATGCAGGAGCTGTACGTCGACGGCGGCGCGACCCTGCGCTGACCGGCCCGACCATCCCTCCCCCCTTTCCCTCACCTCCCGTCAAGCCCCCGCACCCGCTGACGGGATCATCGAGAATGGAGTCCCCGTGTCGACGGCATCCCAGGTCGCCACGCACACCGCCCCGGCCGATCCGGCCCATCCGGCCGTAGGAGCGGCCACCTCACTGCTGGACGCCTACACACCGGGCGCCCACTTCCTCGCCACCCCCGGACGCACCCTGCTCGCACCAGGCGCCGGGCGCCACGTCCCGCACGACGAGAGACCGTTGACCGCGCGGGTGGGCCTCACGCTCGCCGAGGCGGTCGCCGCCGGTCAGGATGCGCCGGTGGTCATGGGCGCCATCCCCTTCGACCACGCGGCCCCGGCCGCCCTGAGCGTCCCGGAATTGGTGCTCTGCGCGCCGCCGCTCGCCTCCGACCCGCTCATAGCCCTGCCCGCGAGCGCACCCGCCGCGGGCGGCTGGCGGATACGCCCGGTGCCCGAACCGGAGACCTACGGCAAGGGCGTCGCAGCCGCCGTGGAGCGCATGTGGCGCGGCGAGTTCAGCAAGGTCGTGCTGGCCCGCACCCTCGAACTCTCCTCCGAGGCCCCGCTCGACCTGCCGGCGATGCTCCAGCGCCTCGCCCGCCGTGACCCCTCCGGCTACACCTTCGCCCTGCCGACCGGTCCCGGGCGCACTCTCATCGGCGCCAGCCCCGAACTGCTGGTCTCCCGCCACGGGCGGCAGGTCGTCGCCAATCCGCTCGCCGGGTCGACCCCCCGCAGCACCGACCTCGCCGAGGACGTGCGCCGGGCGGCCGCCCTGCTGGAATCCGTCAAGGACCTGCACGAGCACGCCGTCGTCGTGGACGCCGTCCACCAGGCACTCGCCCCGCACTGCACGGACCTGACCGTCCCGGCCCGGCCGACGCTCATCCGCACCGCCACCATGTGGCACCTGTCCACCACGGTCACCGGCGCCCTCGCCTCCCCCGACGCCTCGGCACTGGAGCTGGCCTGCGCGCTGCACCCGACGCCCGCCGTCTGCGGCACACCGACGCCGACCGCCCGTCAGGTCATCAGGGAGACCGAACCGTTCGACCGCGGGTTCTTCACCGGCGTGGTCGGCTGGGGCAACGCCGAGGGCGACGGCGAATGGGTCGTCACGATCCGCTGCGCCGACGCCGAGGAGCGCACGCTGCGGCTGTACGCGGGAGCGGGAATCGTCGCCGCCTCCGAGCCCGAGGCGGAGGCCGCCGAGACCGCCGCCAAGTTCCGCACCTTCCTGAGCGCCGTGGGAGCCGAGCTGTGAGCACGGACGCGGCGCCCACCTGGCCCGCCGAGTTCGCGGAGAAGTACCGGGCGGCCGGCTGGTGGCGCGGGGAGACGTTCGGGGAGATGCTGCGGCAGCGCGCCGAGGACCACCCGGACCGGGTCGCCGTCGTCGATCCGGCGGCGGGAAGCCGGTGGACGTACGCCGATCTCGACCGGCGCGCCGACCGGCTGGCGGCGGGGTTCCTCGCCCGCGACATCGCCAAGGGCGACAGGGTGGTGGTGCAACTCCCCAACATCGCCGAGTTCTTCGAGGTGATCTTCGCGCTGTTCCGGATCGGCGCGCTGCCCGTCTTCGCACTGCCCGCGCACCGGGAGAGCGAGATCACCTACTTCTGCGAGTTCACCGGGGCGGTGGCCTACGTCATCGCGGCCGAGCACGGCGGCTACGACTACCGTGAGCTGGCGTCGAAGGCCCGCGCCAACGTGGGGACCCTGCGCCATGTCTTCGTCGCCCAGGGGGACCCCGGCGAGTTCGAGGCGCTGGCCGAGGTCGCCGAGGAGCCGGTCGGCTACGGCGGCCCCCGCCCGGACGACCTCGCCTTCCTACAGCTCTCCGGCGGCAGCACCGGCGTACCGAAGCTGATCCCGCGCACCCACGACGACTACATCTACTCGCTGCGGGGCTCCAACGAGATCTGCGCCGTCGACGCGACGAGCGTGTATCTGTGCGTGCTGCCGGCGGCCCACAACTTCCCGCTCTCATCGCCCGGTTCACTCGGCACGCTGTACGCCGGCGGCCGTGTGGTGCTGTGCCCGGGGCCCTCGCCGGAGGTGGCGTTCCCACTGATCGAGCGTGAGGGCGTCACCATCACCGGACTCGTGCCACCGCTGGCCCTGTTGTGGACGGAGGCGGCGCCCGGCACCGCGCACGACCTCGGCAGCCTGGACGTGCTGCTCGTGGGGGGCGCCAAGTTCAGCGAGGAGGCGGCCCGCCGGGTCCGCCCCGCTCTCGGCTGCACGCTCCAACAGGTCTTCGGCATGGCCGAGGGGCTCGTCAACTACACCCGGCTGGACGACCCCGTCGAGACCATCGTCACCACGCAGGGGCGGCCCATCTCGCCCGACGACGAGATTCTCGTCGTCGACGACGACGATCAGGAGGTCGCCCCGGGCCGGACCGGTCATCTGCTGACCCGGGGGCCGTACACGATCCGCGGCTACTGGAACGCCCCCGAGCACAACGCCCGTTCCTTCACCGAGGACGGTTTCTACCGCACCGGCGACATCGTGCGGACCACCGCCACCGGACACATCGTCGTCGAGGGGCGGGCCAAGGACCAGATCAACCGGGGCGGCGAGAAGATCGCCGCCGAGGAGGTCGAGAACCACATCCTCGCCCACCCCGCCGTGCACGACGCCAACGTGGTGGCCGAGCCCGACCCGTACCTGGGCGAACGCGTCTGCGCCTACGTGATCCTGCGCTCGGGCGCCGGTCCGCTGAAGGCGGTGGCCGTCAAGCGGTTCGTACGCGAACGGGGCCTGGCCTCCTACAAGGTGCCGGACCGGGTCGAGTTCGTCGACGCCTTCCCGCAGACCGGTGTGGGCAAGGTCTCCAAGAAGGACCTGCGCCACGCCGCGGCTCGCACCGCCTCTCCTTCCCCCTCCCGCTGAACGCCTCCCCGAACGGAACCTCTCCACCATGGCTCTGCCCGCCATCGCTCCCTATCCCATGCCGGCCGCCGACGAGCTGCCCGCCAACCGGGTCGGCTGGACCGTCGACCCCGCGCGTGCGGTGCTCCTCGTCCACGACCTGCAGAACCATTTCCTGTCGGCGTACGACCGCCGGGCCGAACCGGTGCCCGAACTCCTCGCTCACGTGGCCGAGTTGAAGAAGAGCGCGACGCGGCTCGGCGTGCCGGTCCTCTACACCGCGCAGCCCGGCGGCCAGAGCGCGGAGGAGCGCGGTCTCCAGCAGGACTTCTGGGGCCCCGGACTCCCCGCCGACGAGCACCTGGCGGCCATCGCGGACGAGGTCGCACCCGACGCGGGCGACACCGTGCTCACCAAGTGGAAGTACAGCGGGTTCGTCCGCACCGATCTGCTGGAGCGGCTGCGCGGGCAGGGCCGCGACCAGATCGTCATCACCGGCGTCTACGCCCACATCGGTGTGCTCATGACCGCGTGCGACGCCTGGATGCGGGACATCCAGGCGTTCGTGGTGGCCGACGCTGTGGCGGACTTCTCGGCGGATGACCATGCGATGGCGCTGCGCTGGGCCGCGGGCAGGTGCGCCGTCGTCACGACCGCCCGGACCGTCTTCGAAGGGAAGTGACCGCGGTGGCGCTCACGCTCGAACAGCTCCGTGCCGATGTCGCGGACGTCCTGGGCGAGGACCCGGAGGAGATCCCGCTCGACGAGAACCTCGTCGACTACGGCCTCGACTCCGTCCGCCTCATGTCACTGGTCGCCGCCTGGCGCCGCGACCACGGCGTCGAGGTGGCCTTCGCCGACCTCGCCGAGCAGCCCGCCCTGGAGTCCTGGGCCTTGCTGCTGGGTGTGACCGGCTGACGCTGCGGCCGTCCAGGGGCACGTCGCCGGGACGCGGGGGCGGCGGGTGGCACGGTCCCAGTGACGGGAGGACCGAGAGCGTGCCCCTACTGCGGGTGCCACAAGCCCCCTGATCAGGGAGTTCAGCCATCCCTCACCGAGTTGACCGGGGATCGGCGGGACCGGTCCACGGCGGCCACGCGCGCGCCCACCCGAGCCGAGCGCGTGCCGCCCGGGGACGGGCCGCCCCACCCCCGGACGGCATCCCGGTCGGCTCAGGCGTCGCCGAGTGCTTCGGAGACCAGAGCCCGGGCCTCCTCCTGGACCCGGGCGAGATGGCCGGGGCCCTGGAAGCTCTCCGCGTACACCTTGTAGACGTCCTCGGTGCCCGAGGGGCGGGCGGCGAACCAGGCGCTGTCGGTGCAGACCTTGAGGCCGCCGATCGCCGCACCGTTGCCGGGGGCCTCGGTGAGCACGGCGGTGACGGGCTCTCCGGCCAGGCTGTCGGCCTTGACCTGCTGCGGGGAGAGCCGGGCCAGGACGGCCTTCTCCTCGCGGGTGGCGGGTGCGTCGACGCGGGCGTACGCCGGGTCGCCGAAGCGGCCGGTGAGCCGCGCGTAGTGCTGGGAGGGGGTGGAGCCGGTGACGGCGGTGATCTCGGAGGCGAGGAGGGCCAGCAGGATGCCGTCCTTGTCCGTGGTCCAGACCCGGCCGTCGCGGCGCAGGAAGGAGGCCCCGGCGGACTCCTCGCCGCCGAAGCCGAGACGGCCCTCGAAGAGGCCGTCGACGAACCACTTGAAGCCGACCGGGACCTCCACCAGGGGACGGCCGAGGTCGTGGGCGACCCGGTCGATCATGGACGAGGAGACCAGGGTCTTGCCGATGCCGGTCCCGGCGGCCCAGCCCTCGCGGTGGGTGTAGAGGTAGTCGATGGCGACGGCCAGATAGTGGTTGGGGTTCATCAGGCCGCCGTCGGGGGTGACGATGCCGTGCCGGTCGGCGTCGGCGTCGTTCCCGGTGGCGATGGCGTACGCGTCGCGCTGGGCGATCAGCGAGGCCATGGCGTGCGGGGACGAGCAGTCCATGCGGATCCTGCCGTCCCAGTCCAGCGTCATGAACCGCCAGGTGGGGTCGGCGAGCGGGTTGACGACGGTGAGGTCGATGCGGTGGCGTTCGGCGATCCGCCCCCAGTAGGCGACGGACGCGCCACCGAGCGGGTCGGCCCCGATGCGGATCCCCGCGTCCCGTACCGGGTCGAGGTCGAGGACGGAGGGCAGGTCGTCGACGTACGCGGTCAGGAAATCGTGCCGGCGGGTGGTGTCGGCGGCCAGGGCGCGGGCGTACGGGATCCGGCGGACCTCTCCGAGCCCGGACTCGATCAGGGCGTTGGCCCGGTCCTGGATCCAGGAGGTGGCGTCGGAGGCGGCCGGTCCCCCGTTCGGCGGGTTGTACTTGAAGCCGCCGTCGGCGGGCGGGTTGTGCGAGGGGGTGATCACGATCCCGTCGGCCAGGTGCGCGGTGCGGCCCCGGTTGTACGTGAGGATGGCGTGCGAGACGGCGGGGGTCGGGGTGTAGCCGTCCTCGCTGTCGATGAGGACGGTGGCCCCGTTGGCCGCGAGCACCTCCAGGGCGGTGACCCGGGCGGGTTCGGACAGGGCGTGGGTGTCCGCGCCGAGGAACAGGGGTCCGTCGGTGCCCTGGCGGGTGCGGTAGTCGCAGATCGCCTGGGTGGTCGCGGCGATGTGGTCCTCGTTGAACGCGGCGTTGAACGCGGAGCCCCGGTGGCCGGAGGTCCCGAAGGCCACCCGTTGCGCGGGCTCGGCCGGATCGGGGTGGAGTGCGTAATAGGCCGTCACCAGCCGGGCCACGTCGACCAGGTCTGCGGGCTGCGCCGGGTGACCGGCCCGTTCGTGCACCATCGGGTCTCCTCGTACGTTCTCGTCGTCGGGCCGGCCCGCGGGGAGACGGGCCCGGCGCACCGGGGAAACGATCACACCGGTCCGTACCCGATTCTGCTCTCCCGGCCGCCCCGGCGCGCGACCGGTTCACGCCTTCCTCGTGTCGCGGCCCGGCCGGAGCGGCGCCGCGCCCCGGGTCCGGAGCGGACCGGGGGCGCGGAACCGTACGGGCGGGGGCTCAACGGCCCTGGAGGGACCTCACGTTGTCGCCGAAGGTCCAGCCCCTGGAGCCGTCCCAGTTCAGGGACCAGGTCATCAGCCCCTTGAGGGAGCCGTTGTAGTGGTTCCAGGCCTGTGAGACGAGTCCGGTGGACATGTGGCCGCCGCCGGCGCCGGGCTGGGCGGGGAGGCCGGGGACCTGCTTGTCGTAGGGCACCTTGATGGTGGTGCCCTGGATGACGAGCCCCTTGTTCAGACAGTCGGTCTGGGCGGTGAAGCCCGCGACGGTGCCGGCGGCGTAGGAGTCACCGGAGCAGCCGTACATGCTGCCGTTGTAGTACTGCATGTTCAGCCACCACAGGCGGCCGTTGTCGGCGTACTTCTTGATGATGGGCAGGTACGAGCCCCAGATCGAGCCGTAGACGACGCTGCCGCCGGTGACGTACGCCGTCTCGGGCGCCATGGTGAGGCCGAAGTTCGGCGGCATCGCGGCGAGGACGCCGTCGATGATGCGGATGAGGTTGGACTGCGACGCGGACAGCTGGTTGATGTTGCCGCTGCCGACGAGGCCGGTCTCGATGTCGATGTCGATGCCGTCGAAGTTGTACTTCTTCAGGATCGGGACGATCGTCGCGACGAACCGGTCGGCCACCGCGCTGGAGCTGAGATCGATCCCTGCCGCGGCTCCGCCGATCGACATGAGGGTGGTGAGGCCGTTGGCCTTGGCCTGGCACATCTCGGCGGGGGTCGCGACCTTGACGGTCCTGTCCATGCCGTCCTCCCAGAGGACGGTGCCGTCGGAGCGGATGACGGGGAAGGCCGCGTTGATGACGTTGTAGCCGTGCTGGGTGATGCGGGGGTCGGTGATCGGGATCCAGCCGAGCGGCGGGTGCACGCCGTTGGCCGCCCCGTCCCAGTTCTCCCAGTACCCCTGGAGCACCTTGCCCGTGGGCTTCGACTTGACCGCGCAGGTCTCGGCGGCCGCGATGTTCGTCTCCGCGGACTTCGGCGGAGCGGCTCCGACCAGCATCGGTACAACGAGCGCCGCGGCCAGGCCGAGGCCCAGCAACCGTGATGTACGCCCCATGATCCGTACGTCCTTCCTGCCCGGGTCCGCCGCCGACAGGGCGAAAGGTTCGCCCCGCCCCGCCCTGTGTCGTGACCCTGCCAAACCGTAGAATGGTCCAGACCTTCGGTCAAGAGGTCTGGACCAGACCGTCCGTCAGGAGCCGCACCGTCGGGGGCCGGTCGACCCACGGCCCGACCGGTGACGACTCCCGTACGATATGACCGCCCCGCGCCCCCAGTTCGAGGTCCAGTTCGAACCCCGAGAGGATTGCCCTACCGCTTGAAAAGCGATAAGTCGACCATAGCCGCGAGCCGCGAGCCGCGAGCCGCGAGCCGCGAGCCGCGAGCCGCGAGCCGCGAGCCGCGAGCCGCGAGCCGCGTCGGCACGGTGTGCCCGTAGCCTTTCGGGGTGGCCATGCACGCTAGCCAGCCCCTCCGCGTCCCCGTCGGCGCCGACGCCGGACGATGGAGCACCTTTCACGGTGAGAAGACCCTGGTCGTAGCGGCCCGTACGGTGACCTCGACCGTACGGGTCCTCGAATGCCTGCCCGCCCTGCTGCGCGGGGACGCACGGGTGACCGTGGTCTTCGCCCATGACCCCACTTCCGCGTTCGGCGACGGCGTGCTGGAGCTGCTGCACGACGCAGGCTGCCGGGTCATCCCCTGGGCGCAGGTGCGGCACGCCGAGCCCGATCTGATCCTCACGGCCAGCGAGAACGTCGATGTGCCGGAAGGGCCCTGCCCGGTCCTCGTGCTGCCGCACGGCATCGGCTTCCAGAAGCAGGTACCGGATTCCCGCGGTCCGCGTGACCGGCTGTCCGGAGTGGTGCCGGACCGTCTCCTGGAGTCCGGGCGTGCCTGGCTGGCGATCTCGCATCCGAGCCAGGAGGAACAGCTGCTCTCCTCCCATCCGAAGGCGGCCGGTCGCACGCTGCTCGTGGGTGACCCCTGCTACGACGAACTGCTCGTCAGCGCCGGACGGGCGGACACCTACCGGCGGGCGCTCGGGGTACCCGCCGGGCACCGGCTCGTGGTGCTCAGCTCCACCTGGGGCCGCACCTCGCTGATCGGGCAGGACCCGGAGCTGGCGGCCCGGACCCTGGCCGCACTCCCGTACGACGAGTTCCGCGTCGCGGCGATCGTCCACCCCAACGTCTGGTCCGGCCACGGTTCCTGGCAGATCCGCACCCTCCTGGCCCCGGCGCTGGAAGCCGGGCTGATGCTCGTCCCGCACATCCACGCCTGGCGCCCCGCGCTGGTCGCGGCGGACGTGGTGGTGGGCGATCACGGCTCGGTGACGCTGTACGGGGCGGCGCTCGGCAAGCCGGTCCTGTTGGGGGCCTTCGGCAGCGAGAGCGTCGACGGCACCGCCGCGGCCGCGCTCGGGCGGACCGCTCCCCGCCTGGACGCCGACGGTGACGTACGTGAACAGATCATGTCCGCCCTGGCGGAGCAGACCCCGGGCCGGTTCGCCGCGATCGCCGAGGGAGCGTTCGACCGGCCGGGGCAGGCTCTGGCCCGGCTGCGCGCCGCGCTCTACCACCTGCTGGACCTCACGGAACCCAGGCCCGATCCCCCGCCCGCGCTGTATCTGGACGAGCCCGACGCGGCCGGAGCGGAGGTGACCGCCTGGACGGTCGTCAGCACCGTCTCCCCGGGTGCGGAACCGGACACCGTCACCGTACGCCGACGGCCTGTGGCGGTGGCACCGTACGGGAACGCCGGCGGAAGCGTGGACAAGGACGCGCGCGGGTTCGGGGAGGAGGACGAGACCGTCGGGCGCTTCCGTCATCTCGCCTGCGACGAACGCGAGCAGGACCGGAGGCTGGTGGAGAGCGCTTCGGTACTGCTGCGCGGGGCTCCGGCTCCTTCCTCCACGGCCGCGCTCCGATGGATCGGGAACGCCCTGGCACGTCTGCCGGGATGTCGGCTCGCGGCGGCCGCGCTGAGCGATGGGGGCTGCCTGGTGGGGCTCCGCGACGGGCGGATCGTGGAGGCGTCCATGACCGGGCCTCCGGCCACCCCGGGTCCGACCGCCGCGGTCGTCTACTCACTGCTGCGCGCCGCCGCTCCGCTGGACGGCGTGCTCGTGACGCTGCGGATCGGCGCGCGCGACGAGGCCGTGGCCCTGCGACTGCGCGCACCGTCGGCGGGCAGCGGCGCGGGCTGAGCGAAGCTGCGCGCGGGCACACGCCCGCCGTGCGTCACCCGCTCGTCGGCTCTTCCTCCGGTCCTTCCTCCAGCCGCTCCCGCAGCTCTTCCGCGCGAGGGCTGCCACCGGCCTCGTAGATCTCCAGGGCGCGCTCAAGACGGGCCCGCACCTCGCGGGGGTCGCCGTGGGAGCGTTCCTGAATGTCCGCCAGTGCCACGAGGGCCTGCGCCTCGTAATGGGTGGCCTCCTGCGTGCGGAGGACGGCGGCGGCCTCACCGAGGGCGGTGATCGCCTCCCGCGTCTCGTCGAGGTGGTCGTGGGCGAGACCGATGGCCATCAGGACCCGGGCCGCCATCCTCGGATCCTCGCGTGCGGTGAGCTGTTCGTGGGCGCCGCGCAGGGTGTCGAGCGCCTCACGGGAGTCGCCGGCGGCGTCCTGGGCACAGCCGAGGAAGTAGGAGGCGATGGCGGCGCCGCGGTACTCCTTCGCCGCCGTGTTGAGGGCGAGCGCGCTCCGGTAGGCCGCCATGGCCCGGGAGGGGTCGATACGGTCCCAGTAGCGTCCGGAGAACTCCTGAACGGAGGCACGGACGACCAGATGATCCGCCACCTCGGCGCAGGCCTGCGCGGTGTCGAGCTCACGCCGGGCGGCCGCGTACTCGCCCAGGTCCATCAGCGGGCGCGACAGCAGGCTGCGCAAGCGCGCCTCGGCGGCCGGGACCACGGCCTCCGCGGCGGCGTTCGCTCCGAGTTCGAGCGATTCCCGCCAGTCACCGAGGTGCCGGTGGTGGAGGAACAGGACCGTGAACGCCTCGGCGAGCTGCCAGACCTCCGTGTGCAGCGTTCCCTCGCGCGCGGCGGCACGCAGCACGCCGAGGATGTTGCGGTGTTCGGCCTCCAGCCAGGCCAGCGGCTCCGGGCCGCCCTCGGCCGCGAAGGGGTCCGGTACGTCGGTGAGCAGGCCGGTGTGGTCGGCGATCCGCAGCCGGTCCAGCCGGACGGCCCGGTCGGCGAGCGCGGTGAGGGCCAGGTAGTGCTGCGTCACACGCCGTACGAGAGCGGGGCGCTCGCCCGGGGGCTCTTCCTCCGTCGCGCGCTCACGGGCGTGCAGGCGCACGAGATCGTGGAAGCGGAAGCGCCCGTCCGGCGTCTCCTCCAGCAGACCGGCCCGGGTCAGCGCGTCCAGCGCGTCCGCGGTACGTCGCGGGTCCAGGTCCGCCGCCACCGCGGCGACTCCGGCGTCGAAGGTGGCTCCCGGGTACCAGCCCATCAGGCGGTGGAGCCGGGCCGGCTCGGGGGCGAGTTCACGGTAGGCGAGGTCGAACGCGGCGGCCACGGACCGTTCCTTTCCCAGGGACATTCCTGCCAGTCGGCGCGACTCGTCGGCCAGCTCCGCCGCGAGCGCGGGAAACGTCAGACGCGTCTCCGTCGTCAGCCGGGCGGCGGCCACGTGCAACGCCACCGGCAGCCCGCCGCAGAGCCGCACCACCTCGTCCGCCGCGTCCGGGTCCGCCGCGACGGTCTCGGCGCCGCACCGGTCGGCGAGCACCTGCAGGCTGCTCTCGCGGTCGAGCGGCTCCACCGGCACCATCCGCGCGCCGTCCATGGCGAGTTCCCCCAGCCGTGAACCGCTTGCCACGAGCAGCACACTGCCCCTGCCCTTCGGCAGGAGCGCGGCCGCGTGGGCGGGGTCGGAGATGTTGTCCAGGAAGAGCAGCAGCCGTCTGCCCGCCGTCCGGGTCCGCAGGAGGCGGGCCCGGTCGGCGAGCGAGGTGGGGATGTACGCCGCGTCGACGCCCAGGGACTTCAGGCAGCTCCACGCGGCCTCGGAGACGTCGGCGCCCGCCGTCTCTCCCCGCAGGGTGGCGAAGTCCACGTAGATCTGCCCGTCGGGGAACCGCTCCCGTCCCCGTTCCGCCCAGCGGGACGCCAACGTGGTCTTGCCGACGCCCGGCAGTCCGTACAGCGCGGCGAAGCCGATGCTCGCGCCTTCGGGGTCGGGAGCGAACAAGCCGTCGAGCAGGTCGAGCATCCCGTCCCGGTTCCGGAACCGCACGGTCAGTGGCGGGATCTCGTCGGGGGCGGCCCACTCCCCGGCCGGGGCGGTCGCCCCGACGTGGAACGTGATGCCGCCGTGGATCGTGCCGGCCTGCACGACCGGGCCGTTGACGACGCCGGACAGCTCGTTGCGCGCGGTCGTCCGGTCGGGGCCGCTCCGGTCCCCGCTCGTCACGCCGTGCCCGGCCGCTGCTCCGGGGCGTCGGCACCGCGACCGCTGTTGAACGTCAGGGCGGAGAAGTTCTGCCCCTGGATGACCGGACCGTTCTGGGTCCCTCCGCTGATGGTGTTGGTGACGGACACCGCGGGGCCCGCGGGCGCGTGGGGGGACAGTTCGTCGAGCAGGGCCCGCAGCTCGTCCGCCGCCCCGGGGTTGGCGCGCAGGGCACGGCGGAGCCTGATGCGCCACTCCTCCTCGACGTCGGCGACCGCTTCGTCGTCGGCCGCGGCGCGTGCGGCCGTCAGCTCCGCGCGGGACGCCTCCAGCTCCGCGTCGACCGCCTCGTCGTCCTCGCCTCCGCCCAGGAACCGGGCCACCCGCCCGCGCGCCTGCGTCCAGGCCTCGGTCACCATCAGCCCCACGAAGGCCGTGGCCCCCGATGCCGCCAGTGCCGTCAACTCGGCTTCCACCGAACCCCCTCTGCCTCGTCTGTCGTACTGGTCCGGGCGTGTCGTACTGGTCCGGGCGCGGAACCCGTCGCTGGTGCAACCGTAGAGAGCCAACCGCCACCACGGAAGCGGAATCAGGGGCGCGGCGCAGAGCAGTTCCGGCCAAGTCGGCCGGTCCGTGCGGGGGCGGCGTTCGCCGCGCAGCTGTTCGGGGCCGTTCGGGGCCGTTTCCGCCCGGACCGGCGGTCGCGCAACCATGCGCGCGCCGGATGCGTGATGATGGATGAGGGGCCGCGACACGACGGCGTTGCGCCGACACCGTCGGCCGACGCCCCGGAAGGGCGGTCGCCATGTCCGCAGCCGGAGCCAGGACCTCGGCCGCAGTGCTGTTCACCGCACTCGTACTGGCCGTCACGGCCGCGTGCGCGGGCGGGGACGGCCCCTCGCCCCGTGACAGCTCTCCCTCCGGGGCGGGCCGGGCCACCGACGTACTCGCCGTGAAGATCGACAATGTGGCGCCCGCGCGCCCCCACACCGGTCTGGAGCGGGCCGACATCGTCTACGTCGAGCAGGTGGAGGCCGGCCTGAGCCGGATCCTTGCCGTGTACTCCTCCGTTCTGCCGCCGGTCGTCGGCCCGGTGCGCAGCGCGCGGGAGACCGATCTGGAGCTGCTGCGGCAGTTCGACCGGCCGACGCTGGCCTTCTCGGGGGCCCAGAGCAGGCTGCTGCCCCTCATCGACCGCGCGCGGCTGGACGCCGTGCCGCCCTCGAAGGCGCCGGGGGCGTACTTCCGGGGTCCGGAGCGGCCCGCGCCGCACAATCTCTATCTGCGGCCGGAGCGGATCCCGTTCGAGGCCTCCGGGGTGAACGCCGTAGGGGAGCTGGGGCTCGAGGTCGGCGCGCCGCCTCCCGGCGGGGAGCCGGAGGACAGCCGCACGGTTCGCTATCCGTCCGCTTCCGTGACGTTCAGGTGGTCCGCCGAACGGGATCGGTGGCTCGTCTCGCTGGACGGCTCCCCCGCCCGCGCCACCGAGGGCGGGCGGCTCGGGGCCGGTACGGTCATCGTCCAGGACGTGACCGTACGGCCGTCGGACTTCCGCGACCGGTCCGGGAACACCAGTCCGTTCACCGAGACCGTCGGATCGGGGAGCGCGGTGGTCCTGCGGGACGGCCGGGCGTACGAGGCCCGGTGGACGCGGAGCGCGGCCGACGCGGACACGGTGTACACCGCCCCCGACGGACAGCGTGTCGATCTCGCCGAAGGGCCGCTGTGGATCCTGTACGCGCCGCGCGGTGGCGGCTGAGCGAGAGCTCGCCGGAGCGCCGTGCCTCCGCTGTTCCGGTCCACGGCGAAGGTGGGGACGCCGTCGGCGGAGTTCGCGCCCCCGGGCAGCGGGCCGGGGTTCCGTGGCCGGCCGCGCCGCTGCCGGCGCGTGCGTGCGGCGTCGGGTACCTGGTGTCCGGCTCCTTGCCCGGACCGGGCCACCGTGAGCCGAGGGCGGCTCCCGGCGGGCGCGACCGTCCGCCGGGAGCCACACGTTCCGCGCGCACGGGGAAGCGTGCGCGGGAGTCTCCCCGCCCGGCTATCGGGAGCGGGACAGCAGCGCCCCGCCCGCGTACTGGGCCGATGCGCCCAGCTCCTCCTCGATCCGGATGAGCTGGTTGTACTTGGCCGTGCGGTCGGAGCGGGACAGCGAGCCGGTCTTGATCTGGCCGCAGCCCGTCGCGACCGCCAGGTCCGCGATCGTGGTGTCCTCCGTCTCGCCGGAGCGGTGGGACATCACGGCGCTCCAGCCCGCACGACGGGCGGTGGCGACCGTGGCGAGGGCTTCGGTCAGGGTCCCGATCTGGTTGACCTTCACCAGGACCGAGTTGCCGACACCGGTCCGGATCCCCTCGCGCACCTGCGCCTCGTCGGTACAGAACACGTCGTCGCCGGTGAGCTGGCAGCGGTGCCCGACGCGGGTGGTCAGTTCGCGCCAGCCGTCCATGTCGTCCTCGGCCATCGGGTCCTCGATGGAGACGACCGGATACGCGTCGATCAGCTTGACCAGGTAGTCGACCTGTTCGGAAGGGGTGCGGCGCACGCCCTCGCCCTCGTACACGTACGCGCCGTCACGGAAGAACTCCGACGAGGCCGGGTCCATGATCAGGCCGATGTCCGCCCCGGGCCGGTACCCGGTGCGTTCGACGGCGCTCATGACGAAGTCGAGCGCTTCCTCCGCCGTGCGCAGCGCGGGCGCGAAGCCGCCCTCGTCGCCGACACCGGTGGCGTGTCCGGCGGCGAGCAGGTCACGCCGCAGGGTGTGGAAGATCTCGGAGCCCATGCGGACGGCTTCCGCGAAGGTCTCCGCACCCACCGGCGCGATCATGAACTCCTGGAAGTCCAGCGGGTTGTCGGCGTGCGCGCCGCCGTTGATGATGTTCATCATCGGCAGCGGGAGAAGGCGGGCGTCGGATCCGCCGAGATGGCGGTAGAGCGGCTGGCGGTGAGCCGCCGCGGCGGCCTTCGCGGCGGCGAGGGAGACACCGAGGATCGCGTTCGCACCGAGCCGGGACTTGTCGGGCGTGCCGTCGAGCGCGACGAGCGCGGCGTCCAGGCCCGCCTGGTCGTCCGCGTCGCGGCCCACGACCGCGGCCGCGATGTCCTCGTTGACGTGGGCGACCGCCCGGTCGACACCCTTGCCGTGCCACTGCCCGGCGTCCCCGTCACGCAGCTCCAGGGCCTCCCGGGCGCCGGTGGAGGCACCGGAGGGAACCGCCGCGCGGCCGAGGGAGCCGTCGGCGAGACGGACATCGACCTCGACGGTGGGGTTGCCCCGGCTGTCGATGATCCGGCGGGCGGTGACGGACTGGATGACGGTGGGCTCAACTGCCTTGGGGGCCATGCGAGGTCCTTCCGAAGTCACATGCCGCGGCACTCTTGCGACAACGCCGGCGCGAGCCACGACGAGGCAACTCTACAGCAAGGCTGTTCAGATATGCTGTTCAGGTCAGCTGCGTAGCCTCACTGTTCAGTCGCGCTGTTCAGTCGCGCTGTTCAGATGCGCTGTTCAGATGCGCTGTTCAGATGCCTCCGCGGGCCATCTGCGGGGATCCACCGACGGTCGCCGGGTTAAAGTGCCCTATGCCCACCCCCGAGCCCGCCACCGTCGCCGCCGATCTGCGCGTCGCCATGGGCAAACTCGCGCGACGCGTGAAGCAGGAGGACCGGATCCCGCACGGTCAGGTCGCCGTACTGGGCGTCCTCGACCGGGACGGGGCCATGACCACCAGCGATCTCGCGGCGGACCAGCGTGTGCGCCCCCAGTCGATGGCCCGCGCGGTCGGGCTCCTCATGGACCAGGGTCTCGTCGTCCGCCGGGCGCACCCGACGGACGGCCGCAAGTCCCTCGTCGACCTCTCCGACGTGGGAAGGGCGGCACTGGAGGCGGAGCGCGACCGCCGCGCCGACTGGCTCGCCCGGGCCATCGACCTCGAACTCGGCGAGGACGAGCAGGAGACGCTCGCGCGCGGTGCCGCCCTGATGGAGCGGCTCGCCGCTTACTAGAACCCGGGATCTCCGTCCGGGCCGGAGAGCCCGGACCACGGAAAAGCGCGTTGTCGGGGACGCGTGGGTGTGTCAGGGTCGCCCGGTGAACGCTTCGCGATGTGACCTTCTGCGCCGCCAGTTCGATCTGACCTGGTCGCTGTTCGAGTACCACCTCGAGCGGCTCGACACCGAGGACTTCCTCTGGCAGCCGGCGCCGTTGTGCTGGACGGTGCGCCTGCGGGCCGACGGCCGGTGGACGCCGGACTGGGCCGAGACGGAGCCCGATCCCGTTCCGGTCCCGTCGATCGGCTGGCTCAGCTGGCACATCGGCTGGTGGTGGGGCACGACGCTCGACCTCTCCCTGGGCCGCAGGCCCCGGGACCGGGAGGACGTCGCGTGGCCGGGCGACGCCGAGAAGACAATCGGCTGGCTGCGCGGGCTCCGGGAGGAGTGGCTGGGGGTGCTGGACGGCCTGGACGACGCGGCTCTCGACGCCCCCGCCCCGTCGTCTCCCTGGGAGCAGGGGCCGGACCACACCGTCGCGCACCTGGCCGCGTGGGTCAACGCCGAGCTGATGAAGAACGTCGCGGAGATCGGGCAGCTCCGGATGGTGCGCGCGGCGTCCCCGGGCTGACCGGGCCGCCGTGGCGCCGGCCCCCGTTCCGGTTCACCTGGCCACGGCCCGGCAGTAGGCCTCGTCGCCGGCGAGGAGGCCGCGGTGGGTGTCCTCGGCGGTGACGACGCCCCCGTCCAGGACGAGCACCCGGTCCGCGGCGTCCAGGAGCGCCGGGCTGCTGGTCATCACGACAGTGGTACGGCCCCGGCGCAGCTTCGCGATGTTGCGCGCGATGAGCTGTTCGGTGACCGCGTCGACGGCCGTCGTGGGATCGCGCAGCACCAGTATCTCGCTGTCGGCGGCCAACGCTCGGGCCAGGGACAGCCGTTGGCGCTGGCCGCCGGAGAGGTTCGCGCCCCGGTCGCGTACCGCGTGGTCGAGCCCTTCCCGGTGCAGGGCGACGACGTCGGTGAGCATGGACGCCTCGACGGCGTCCGCGATCGCCCGGCCGGTGCCCGACGGGTCGATGTTCGTACGGAGCGTGCCGGCGAAGATCTCTCCGTCGTACGGGTTCACCAGCAGGTGTTCGCGGACCGCCTCGATCGACAGGTCGGCGATCTCCCGGCCCCCGACCCGCACCACTCCCCCGTACGTGTGGGGGGCGGCGTTCACCGCGAGGACGGAGGCGAGGTCGGCCGCCGCACGCGGCTGATAGGCGGCGATCGCCACGAACTCACCGGCCGCCACCGAGAACGTGACCCCCTGGAGCGTCCCGTGGCGTACGCCTTCGACCTCGAGGCTTCCGCCGGGCTCCGGGCGCCCCGTCCCCGGTGTCGTCACCGGTCGCGCGGAGAGGACGAGAGCCATGCGCTCGGCCGAAGCGCGGGCCGTCATCACGTACTTGGGCATCTCGGCGAACAACCTGAGCGGTTCCATGATGAACTGCGCGAGGCCCACGGCCATGACGAGTTCGCCGATGGTGATCCGGCCCTCGAACGCCAGCAGGCCGGCCGTCAGGGAGACGGCCGCGGCGAGGGCCGCGTTGAGGGCCAGCGCGGTGCCCGCGTAGGCGCCGTTCACGCGGGCGACGGTGATCGCCTGGCGCTTCGCGTCCGTACTGACCCGGCGGTAGGCCCCGAAGGCGGCGTGGTTGCCGCCGAACCCGTGCAGCGGGCGCAGGCCGACGATCAGGTCGGCGACCTTGGCGCCCGCCCGGGCCACCCTGGCCTGCTGTTCCCGCGTGCCGGCCCCGATCCGTCTGGACATCACGGCGAGGACCGACAGGATCGCGACGGTCCCCACGATCACCAGCAGGCCGAGCCGGAGGTCGGCGAGGCCCAGGGCGACCGCCGCGACGGCCACCGCGACCAGCGAGCTGATCAGCAGCGGCACCACCTCGATGATGTCGGCGGTCTGGTCGGCGTCCTCGGTGGCGATGGTCAGGATCTCGCCGGACTTGAGGTCCACGTCCCTGGCGACCGGCTGCAGCCCGCAGGCGGCCACCCGCACCCGCCAGCGGTGCGCTTCGGTGGTGTTGGCCTTCTGCAGCACGCGCATACCGAACCGCCACGACAGGGAGACCGTCGTGATGATCACGGCGAGCGAGCCGACAGCGACGGCGAGCGAGCCGAGGTCGCGGTCCTGCATCGTGTGCTCGACGATGAGGCCGAGCGCGATGGGAAACGCGGTCTCCGCCGCCTGGTACAGGCCCATGAGCACGGTGCCCAGGATCATGGCGCCCTTGTTGCGGCGCAGCGCCGTGAGCAGGATGGCGGCCCCCGGGCGGGGCCGCTGGGTGTGGGAGTTCTTCATCAAGGTGGCGGTCGATCGCTTCCGGGGGTCGCGGGGTGAACAGATCGCGGAGGGTGCTGACAGGACCGTACTCGCGAACCCCGGCCCCTCCCGTGTCCGGGCGGCTCCGGCCACCCCGGGGCGGGCGCGCCGGGTGCCCCGGCCGGTGCCGGCACGGCCCGAACCAAAGACCCAGGGTCGTGTCCGCGCGGTCCCGTCCGGCCCGAGGTCGGACGACGATCCTTCGCGGACACTCCCTAACTGCCTTCTCGCCACGCGCGCCACAGCCGGGCGTACTGGCCGCCCAGCTCGACCAGTTCGCTGTGGGTTCCCTCCTCCACCACCCGTCCCGCGGACAGCACGGCGATCCGGTCCGCGGCCATCGCCTGGGTCAGGCGGTGGGCCACGAACAGCGTGGTCCGGCCGGAGCAGGCGGCCAGCACGGCACGTTCCAGTTCGGCGGCGCCCTCGCTGCCCGCCTCCGCGGTCGACTCGTCGAGCACGACCACCGGGGACCGGCTCAACACCAGCCGGGCCAGCGCGATCTGGGCGACCTTGGTGCCGTCCAGCCGCTCGCCGCCCTCGCCGACCACGGCGTTCAGACCCTCGGGAAGGAGTTCGGCCCAGCCTCCGGCGCCGACCGTGCGCAGCGCGTCCCACAGCTCGTCGTCGCTCGCGTCGGGTGCGGCGAGCCGCAGGTCGTCGGCGAGCGGACCGGAGAACACATGGGTCTCCTGGGTCAGGATGCTCACCAGGGCGCGTGCCCCGGCCTCGTCCGTGTCCGCGAGGTCGTACGTCCCGATGCGCACGGACCCGGCCTGCGGTCTCCCGATGCCGGCGATGAGCGCGGCCAGCGTCGACTTGCCGGCGCCCGTCGCCCCGACCAGGGCGAGCGAACCACCGGCCGGGACGGACAGGGAGACCTCCCGCAGCACCGGTTCCCCGGCCCCGGGATAGCTGAAGGTCAGCCCCTCCACCCTGACCGGGTACGGTGCGACGGCCGCGGGCAGGACGGATCCGTCGCCCACCAGCCGCTGCTCGGACGGCTCCTGGAACACGCCGACGAGACGGGCGAGGCTCGCTCCGGACTTCTGCGCCTCGTCGAAGGTGAACATGATGGCGCCCAGCGGGGTGAACAGGCGGTGGAACATCAACGGGGCGGCCGACACCTCGCCCAGGGTGGCGGCGTCCGCCTCCAGGAGGGCGTACCCGACGAGCAGGATGAGGACGAGCCCGATGAACTCGGCCCGGTTCTCCCGGCCGACGAACCGGCCGAAGAAGCGGAACACCTCGACGCCGAGGTCGCGCACCCGCCACGACTCGCTGGTGACCTTGTCGCTCACGGCGTCCTCCAGGCGGTACGCCCGGACCGTGTCGATGCCGTTCAGTCCGCTGATCAGCGCCTGGGCGCGGTCGGCCTGGGCCTCCCGCTGCCTCCGGTAGAGGGGTGCCGAGCGGGGCAGGTACCAGCGCAGCGCCAGCGCGTACGCGGGCAGGGCGCAGGCGCCGGCCAGGCCGAGCCGCCAGTCGAGACCGAACATGGCGAGCGTCGCGATGCCGACCAGGACGCCCGCCGAGAACACGGTGGGGACGGCGGTCCGGATGCCCTTGGAGATCACGGCCACGTCGTCGCCGACGCGGGACAGCACGTCCCCCCGGCCGACCTCTTCGACGCGGGCGCTGGGCATTCCCAGCACGGCGCGGACGGCTTCCTCGCGGAGCCGCGCGAGCAGTTCGGCCCCGAGCTTCCCGGTCAGGAAGGTGGAGGCCGCGGTGGCCGCGGCGCCGAACAGCGCGGCGGCCACCATCAGGACGCCGACGGTGAGCAGTATCGAGCGTGACTCGCCCCCGACGACCCCGTCGACGATCCGGCCGAGCAGCAGCACCGGGAGTACCTGGAGCGCGGCCCCGGCCACCGTGGTGAGGACGGTGGAGGCGGTCAGCCAGGGGGCCCGTCGGCAGTGCCCGGCCACCCAGCGGGCGGCCTCTCCCCCGGTCGCCGTGCCGAGGGCCGCCGGGGCGGCGGGAGTGTCGGTGGCCGTCACTCGAAGACCGGTTCTCGCCGGGGAACGGGGCGGTGGGTCGTCATCACCGGGTGGCGGGCGTCTCTACTTGACCGACGCGACGAGCTCGTCGATCGCGTACGGCAGGGAGAGCAGGGTGCCCTGGGACATCGCCGCCCCGACCGCCGGGCCCTCGCTGTCCAGCAGGTAGGAGACCTTGCCGTTCTTGACGGCCGGCAGGTTGGTGAACAGCTCGAACTTCTTGAGCGCCTCCGTGTCCGCCTTGTCGTTGATGACGAAGATGTGGTCGACGTCCACCAGATCGACGCGCTCGGGGGAAAGCTCGGTGAAGAAGCCGCCGTCGGCGATCTTGTCGATCTCGGTCTGGTAGGTGAATCCGGTGCCGGTGACGAGCCGTCCGCGTACGTCGGTGGAGGTGAAGGCCGAGATCGAGTCCTTGTACCAGGACAGCGCGACGGCCTTCTGCCCGCCGAACTCGGGGTGGGCCTTCTTCGCGGCGTTCAGCCTGCCCTGAATGCCCTTCACCAGGTCGGCGCCCTCCTTCTCCTTGCCGAGAGCCTTGGCGATGTGCACCGCGTTGTCCTGCCACGGGGCGCTGAAGAGTTCCTTCTCGCCCTTGGTGCGGCCCACGGTCGGGGCGATCCTGGAGAGCTTCTCGTATGCCGCCCTGTCGACCTCGGAGTACACCGCGATGATCAGGTCGGGGCGCAGGGAGGCGATCTTCTCGAAGTTGGGGCCCGCGTCGCCGTTCTTCATGACGACCTCGGGGCGGGTGTCGCCCCACTGGTCCTTCACCCAGGGCCACTGTGTGTTGATGTCGGGCGTCCGGCCGGCCGGGTTCGGGTACTGGTCGACCATCCCGACCGGCTTGACGCCGAACGCCAGGACGGCCTGGTCGTCGGTGTAGCCGACGGTGACGACCCGCTGGGGGGCCTGGGCGACCTCGGTGGTTCCGAACGCGTGCTCCACGGTGACCGGGAACGCGCCGCCGGTCGCGGCCGGGGCGCCGTCGTTCCTCCCGTCCGCCGAGTCGCTGCCGCATCCCGCGAGGAGACCGATGCCGAGGGTGGCGGCGGACACCGCGGCGGCCGGCCGCCGCCACCGCTTCAGCGGCGTCGTTCGTTGGAGAGACATCCGGAATCCCTTGCTTTCGCGCTGTCCGCCGCCCCGGGTGGGAGGCAGCCGGACTGTACCGTAAGTCGTGAGGCCAGCCTAACCTTACTTGTCAACTTTCTTCTGGGCAGGGTGGATTGATCCGCCCGTCGGGCGCCGACGGCCCGCCGGGCGCCACCCGCGGTCCGGGCCGGACG
Organism: Streptomyces sp. MMBL 11-1; assembly: GCF_028622875.1. Lineage (NCBI taxonomy): Bacteria > Bacillati > Actinomycetota > Actinomycetes > Kitasatosporales > Streptomycetaceae > Streptomyces > Streptomyces sp. MMBL 11-1. Next base: position 205,682 of record NZ_CP117709.1, read on the forward strand.
TGCGCCCGGCCGATCGGCACGATGAGCGGCCGGGCGCCCACCGGGTCGTCGATCACCTCGGCCCGCAGTCCGAACGCCTCGTGCAGCAGCTCGGCGGTGATCACGTCCCGGGGGTGCCCCTGCGCCAGGACGGCTCCCGCCCGCATGACGATGAGGTGGTCGCTGTAGCGCGTGGCCAGGTTGAGGTCGTGCAGCACCATGACCACGGTGCGGCCCGACTCGTGCAGATCGTCGACCAGGTCGAGTACGTCGATCGCGTGGGCCAGGTCCAGATAGGTGGTCGGCTCGTCCAGCAGCAGCAGGTCGGTGCCCTGGGCCAGGGCCATCGATATCCAGACGCGCTGGCGCTGTCCGCCGGACAGCGAGTCGACGGGCCGGTCGGCCAGGTCCGCCACCCCGGTCATGGCCAGCGCGCGCCGCACCACGTCGACGTCGTCCGAGGACCACTGCCGCAGCCAGCTCTGGTGCGGATGCCGTCCGCGGGCGACCAGGTCGGCCACGGTCAGCCCCTCCGGGGCGACCGGCGCCTGCGGCAGCAGTCCGAGCTTCTTCGCCACGTCCCTGGTCCGGAGCCCGCCGATGTCCTCGCCGTCCAGCACGACGGTGCCGCCGGCCGGTCTGAGGAGCCGGGCCAGAGTGCGCAACAGGGTGGATTTGCCACAGCCGTTGGGGCCGATGATCGTGGTGATCACCCCGGGGGGAATGGCCACGTCGAGCTGGTCGATGACCGTGCGGTCGCCGTATCCGACGGTGATGCCCCTGGCGGCCAGCCGTGGGACGTCCCCGGCGTCGGCATCGGTCCTGGCGGTGAACTGAGCGGCCACAAGCCCCCCTTGTCGAGGTTCGTCTTACTTCTACCATCTACCGGCGGTTCGCCCGCACCAGCAGGTAGACGAGGAACGGACCGCCGATCAGGGCGGTGACCACGCCGACCGGCAGGCCGATCGGCAGGACCGCGCGGGCCACCAGGTCCGAGCCGATCAGCAGCGACGCGCCCACCAGGCCGGAGGCGATGACCGGCGGCGTCGGCCATCTCGCCAGGCGCATCGCCACCTGGGGCGCCACCAGCGCGACGAACGGGACCGGCCCCGCCGCGCTCACCCCCACGGCGGCCAGCAGGACCGCACAGAGCAGCAGGAGGGCCCGCACCCGGCCGACCCGTACGCCGAGCCCGGCGGCCACGTCGTCGCCGAGGTGCATCGGCTTGAACGGGAAGGCCACGACGGCCACGACGGCCAGCAGGACGAGCGTGCACCAGAACGCCGCGCGCACCTCGTCCCAGGACCGGTTGTCCAGCGAGCCGACCAGCCACACCTGGGCGCGCGCCACGTCCCGGATGTCGGCCGAGGCCAGTAGCCAGGTCGTGATCGCCTGCATCATGGCGGTCACCGAGATACCGATGAGGATGAGCCGGAAACCGTCGACGCCGCGCCGCCAGGCGAGGAAGTACACCAGCAGCCCCGTGCCGAGGCCGCCCAGGAGGGCCGCCGCGGGCAGCCCGACCGAGCCGGCGGCCGCGGCGGTCCCGCCCGTGGCCGTCACCAGGAACACCGCGCCGGCTCCGGCTCCGGCGGTGATCCCGAGGACGTCCGGGCTGGCGAGCGGGTTGCGTGCCACGGACTGGGTGATCGCGCCGGACACGCCCAGGGCGACCCCCACGACGAGGCCGGCCAGCGCCCGGGGCATCCGGAGGTCCATGACCACGAAGGCGTCGACCTGTTCGCCCTGGCCGAGGATGGTGGCGATCACCCGGGAGAGGGCGATGGGGAAGTCCCCGATGCTGATGGAGAGGCAGAGGACGAGGAAGACCGCCGCCGCGAGCACCAGCGTGACCAGTACGAGCCGGGGCCGCCAGACGAACGACACCCGCCCGAGCCGCGCACCCGGCGGCATCGGCGCTTTCACTTCGGTCCCGTTCATGCGCTCCTGAACTTCCCTCGCCACACCAGGGCCGCGAAGAAGGGGGCCCCGAGGAGGGCGACCACGATGCCCGCTTCCAGCTCGCCCGGCCGCACGACCAGGCGGCCCACGATGTCGCAGACCAGCAGGACACCGGCTCCGAGCAGACCTGCGTACGGCACCAGCCAGCGGTAGTCGGGGCCGGTCAGGTACCGGGCCACATGGGCCACCATCAGTCCGAGGAAGGCGATGGGGCCGCAGGCCGCCGTGGCGGCTCCCGCCAGCAGGGTGATGGCGACGATGCCGATCGTGCGGCTCCCCGCGATGTTCACCCCGAGCGCCCGCGCCACGTCGTCGCCCAGGTTGAGCAGGTTGAGGGCGGGCAGGGTGATCAGAGCCAGGACCAGGCCGACGGCCACGAATCCCGCCACCGGCCAGATGACATCGAATCCGACACCCGTCACGGAGCCCGCGTTCCAGAACCGCAGCGCGTTGAGGGACTTCTGGTCGGACAGGGCGACCGCCGTGGTCATCGCGGCGAGGAACACGGTGACGCCCTGCCCGGCCAGGGCGAGGGTCAGCGGGTTGCCCGCGCCCCTGCCGAGGCTCGCCAGGCCAAAGACGACGACGCCGGCGACGCCCGCGCCCACGAAGGCGAACCAGACGTACTGGAACGGGTCGGTGAACCCGAACAGGGCGATGGCCGACACCACCGCGAAGGAGGCTCCGGCGTTCACCCCCAGCAGTCCGGTGTCGGCGATGGGGTTGCGCGTGTACCCCTGGATCAGCGCCCCGCCGACCCCCAGGGCCAGGCCCGCCACGATCGCGAGGACCGTCCGGGGCAGGCGCACGGTCCGCACGATGAGCCGGATCTCGGTGAGCTTGCGGTCGGGGTCGGGCTCCGCGAACAACCCGTGCCAGACCTCGCCGGGGCTCAACGCGCGGGCCCCGACGGCCAACGAGACCGTCGCCGCGATCACCAGCGCCACCGTGAGGACGCCCAGCCCCACGACGCGCCGCCGCCGGGCGTCCGTCGTCCCCCCTGGCGCGGGGTGCTCCACTGCGGTGGTGAACATGTCGAGGAACGATATCCCTACGATCGGATCACTCGCGCTCCGCCCGCCCCACGGGGGCCGGGCGGGCCGAGCGCCGAACTCGCCGCGGGTCGGCGGCCGCTCGACCCGGCACCGCGTGAACGGCCACCCCGGCCCCGCTGCCCACCGCGGCACCGAACGCCCGCGGCCGACCGGCACCGGAGCGCGACCGCACGCACGCCACCGGTCCGCGGCGAAGGGGCGGCGGCCTCAGCGACCGTCCGCCGCCGGGGCGAACGGCCCGTCCAGAGCGGCCCATTGCAGCAGCAGGATGGTCTTGCCGTCGGCGATGCGCCCGTCGCGGGTCATGGCGAGCGCTTCGGCGAAGGGCAGCTCCAGGACTTCGATGTCCTCACCGTCCTCCTCCAGCCCGCCGCCGGGCCCGGTCCGGTCGGCCGGGGTGTAGGGGGCGGCGAAGAAGTGAAGACGTTCGGTGACGGACCCGGGGCTCATATAGGCCGTGAGGACCCGGGTGAGGGGGCCGAGCGTGACGCCGAGCTCCTCGGCGCTCTCCCGTCGGACGGCGGCCGGCGGGTCGTCGGCGTCGAGCAGCCCCGCGGCCGCTTCGACGAGCATGCCGTCGGGGTGGTCGTTGACATAGGCGGGGTAGCGGAACTGCCGGGTGAGCAGGACGACGCCGCGCGCGGTGTCGTGGGGCAGGACGACGGCGCCGTCGCCCCGGTCGTACGTCTCCCGCTGCTGGGTCTCCCAGCGGCCGTCGCGGCGGCGGCGGTCGAAGGTGGTGCGCCGCAGGACGTGCCAGCCCTGGGAGGTGAGTTCGACGTCGCGGATCACGATGTCGCGATTGCGGTCCAGGCCGCGTCCGGCCCGGTCGAGGCCCGTGCGTCCACGGTGGTCGGGGGTGTCGATGCCGGGTCGGCCGGTCACACGGCCCTCTGCGGAGTACGGCGAGGAATCTCGGTCGGTCATGAACGGCTACACTACAGGCGGAAACGTGCAAGAACAGGAGAGACTGCGCATGCTGGCTGCTGAACGGCGCGACCACCTGCTCGGCCTGCTCGCCCGCGAGGGCAAGATCGTCGCCAAGGACGTCGCCGCCGGCCTGGCGATCTCCGAGGACAGCGTGCGGCGCGATCTGCGCGACCTCGCCTCCGAGGGCCTGTGCCAGCGGGTCTACGGCGGCGCCCTGCCCGTCTCGCCGGCGGTGGTCGGCCACGCGGCACGGCTGACCGTCGCCCCGGACGGCAAGCGGAAGGTCGCGGCGGTGGCCGCCGGTCTGGTACGGCCGGGCAGTTCGGTGATCCTCGACGGCGGCACCACCGCCCTAGCCGTCGCCCGCGCGCTCCCGCGGGACCTCGCCTGCACCGTGATCACCCACAGCCCGACGGTTGTCGCGGCGCTGCTCGACCATCAGCAGGCGGAGCTCTTCCTGCTCGGCGGGCGGATCTTCAAACACTCCGCGGTCGCCTGCGGTGCCGCCGCCGTCGAAGCGGCCCAGAACGTCTCCGCCGACCTCTGCCTGCTCGGCGTCACCGGCGTGCACCCCGAGGCCGGGCTGACCACCGCGGACGCCGAGGAAGCGGCCATGAAGCGCGCCCTGTCGGCACGAGCCGCGGAGACCTGTGTCCTGGCCTCCGCCGAGAAAATCGGCACAGCCTCCCGGTTCCGCGTCCTGCCCTGGGAGAAGGTCGACGGGCTGATCACCGACGCCGACGCCCGCGACCCGGTCGTCGGGCAGCTCACCGCGCTCGGTGTGGAGATCCTGACGGCCGCCGACCGGTGACCGCACCGCGCCTTCCCGCCCGGCCGGGCCCGGCGTCGGCGGGGCGTCCCGGCCGCCCGGTCAGCCCGCCGTCGTCGCCTCGCCCCAGCCCAGGGGATGCGGTCCGGCACCCTCGTCCGGCAGCGGGGCCGGGGGCTCCCCGCCCGCCTCGTTGAAGTCGGTGAGGGCTTCGATGAGCGCCGTCCGCTGGTGCGGAGCAAGCCGCTCGACGATCGACGCGATCTCCTGACGGCGGCGCGCGGTGACGTGTCCGACCGTACGACGCCCCTCCTCCGTGAGCCGGAGCAGCGTCTCCCGGCGGTTGTCCGGGTTGGTCTGCCGGTCCGCGAGGCCCGCCGCGATCAGCCGGTCGACCATGCGCATCGCCGTCGACGGCGCCACCCCCAGCAACTCCGCCAGCGTCACGAGCTTGGTGGCCCCCCGCGAGGAGAGCACCACCAGCATCCGGAACTGCGGCAGCGTCACCCGGTCCTCGACCTCCGCCAGCGAACGCGCCGACACCGCGACCAGCAACCGGGAAGCCGTCAGCACCGCCCCCGTCACCGCGTCCACATCGTCCATGCGCTCCGCAGGAGCCGCCTTCCTGGCCATGGCACCTTTCTACCCTGTTCCCGGCACGGCGCGCCCCACCCCCCGGCCTTCCACGGCCCCAAGTTTTAGATTGTGCAAAGATTGCACAATCTAAGAGTCGAACCGGGACCCGCTGTGCCGTCGACTCCCGTTCGCGTCCAGAGGAGGGTTGTGATGACGTCACAACAGAACGCCGGGCGCGGCCGCCCGCCCCTGCCGCGCGGCTGGCGGCGGCGCCTCGCCCGCCTGCCCATAGCGTTCTACCGCGTGGGCCTCGGCCCGGTCTTCGGCCGGCGCCTGCTGCTCCTGCACCACACCGGCCGCAACAGCGGCCTGGACCGACGGGTGGCCCTGGAGGTCGTCGCGTACGACCGCGGGGAGGGAACCTGGTTCCTGGCCTCCGGTTTCGGCCCCGAGGCCGCCTGGTACCGCAACCTGCTCGCCTCGCCGAAGACGACGATCCAGTTCGGCAACCACCACTACGCCGTCACCGCCCACTTCCTGAGCGCCGACGAGGGCGGCGAGATCATGGCCCGCTACGCGCCCGCCCGCCCGCGCACGGCCCGTCGGCTGTGCGCCTTCATGGGCTTCGACGTCGACGGCAGCGCCGACTCCTATCGGCGGGCCGGCCGCCGCATCCCCTTCGTGCGTCTCGAAGCGGCCCCCGGCCAGCGGGTGCGCTGACCGTCCGCTCGCCCACGTCCTTACGGACCCGTGACGTGTGCGCGCCGCGCCGGGCCGGTCGGCGCGCCGGGCCCTAGCGTGGCGGTCATGCGCGTACTGGTCACCGGCGGAGCCGGGTTCATCGGGTCACATGTCGTCGCCGCACTCGCCGCGGCCGGGCACGAGAGCGTGGTGCTGGACGCCCAGCTGCCCTCGGCCCACCCCGGCGGCACTCCCCCGGAGCCGCCGGGCGACCGGGTGATCGTGGGGGATGTCCGGGACCGGGGAGCGGTGGCGGACGCGCTGGCGGGGGTGGACGCCGTGTGCCACCAGGCGGCCATGGTCGGCCTCGGCAAGGACTTCGCGGACGCCCCGCTGTACGTGGGGTGCAACGACCTCGGTACGGCGGTGCTGCTGGCGGAGATGGCCGCGGCCGGGATCCGGGACCTGGTGCTGGCCGGGTCGATGGTGGTCTACGGCGAGGGCCGCTACGAGTGCCCCCGGCACGGCACGGTCCGTCCCGGGCCGCGCGCGGAGGCCGATCTCCGGGCGGGGAGGTTCGAGCCGCGCTGCCCGGACTGCGGGGCGGAACTGACGCCCGGCCTGGTGGCCGAGGACGCGCCCGTGGACCCGCGCAACGTGTACGCGTCGACCAAGCTGGCCCAGGAGCACCTGGCCGCCGCGTGGGCACGGGCGACGGGCGGCCGCGCGGTGTCCCTGCGCTACCACAACGTGTACGGGCCGGGGATGCCGCGCGACACCCCGTACGCCGGTGTCGCCTCGTTCTTCCGCTCGGCCCTGGCGCGCGGTGAGGCCCCCCGGGTGTACGAGGACGGGGGCCAGCGGCGCGACTTCGTCCACGTCCGTGATGTGGCGGCGGCGAACACGGTGGCCCTGGAGGCGGTGCGGCAGCGGCGGCCCGGGTCCTTCGCCGCGTACAACACCGGCAGCGGCGAGCCGCACACCATCGGGGAGATGGCCGCCGCGCTGGCCGGCGCGCACGGCGGGCCGGACCCGGTGGTCACCGGGGAGTACCGCCTCGGGGACGTACGCCATGTCACGGCGGACTCGCGGGCGCTGCGCGAGGAGCTGGGCTGGCGGCCCCGGGTCCCGTTCGCCGGAGGGATGCGGGACTTCGCGGTGGCCCCCCTGCGCGGTTCGGGGAGCCGCCGGGCGGCGGACGCCGTCACGCTGTCGGGAGCGTGACCGAGAAGCAGCAGCCGCCCTGTACGTTGCGCACCTCGGCGCGCCCGGCGTGCGCCTCGACGATGCCGCGCACGATGGCGAGCCCGAGGCCCGCCCCGGCCGGCGGGGTGCGGGCGTGGGTGCCGCGCCAGCCGGTGTCGAAGACCCGGGGCAGGTCCTCCTCCGGGATGCCGCCGCAGCCGTCGGTCACCGACAGCACGACGCCGCCGTCCGAGCGGTGCGCCGCGACGGCCACGGTGCCGTCGGGCGGGGTGCGGCGGATGGCGTTGATCAGGAGGTTGCCCAGGACCCGGCTCATCTCCTTGCCGTCGACCTCCACCGGCACCTCGTCGATCCGGTCGCCGATCAGCCGCACCCCGTGCTCCCGGGCCAGCGGATCGACCCCGGCCAGCGCGTCGCCGACCAGGTCGTAGAGAGAGATCCGGGCTCGTGTCAGGGCGAGCGAACCGGCCTGGATGCGGGAGAGTTCGAAGAGGTCGCCGACCATGGCGTTCATCCGCTCGACCTCGGTCCTTATCTGCCGGAGATAACGTCCGGAGTCGGCGGCCATGCCGTCCTCCAGCGCCTCGGCCATCGCGCGCAGCCCGGCGAGCGGGGTCCGCAGGTCGTGCGAGATCCACGCGACGAGTTCGCGCCGCGAGGTCTCCAGGGCGCGTTCCCGTTCCCTGGAGCTGTCCAGTTTGGCGCTGGTGGCGGCGAGTTCGCGGGCGAGCGCGGCCAGCTCGGCGGTGGGCTGCCCGGCGGGCGCGGCGAAGGTGCCGCCGTCGCCGAACGACCGGGTGGCGAGGGTCAGTTCACGGCTCCGGGCGGCCACCCAGCGGCCCAGCACGACGGCGGTGGCCAGGGAGACCAGGGCGGCCATGGCGACGACGGTCGTGACGACGTAGAGATCGTGGGACGAGAGGAACATCGCCCAGGCGACCGACAGCGTCCCGGCGAGCATCGCCGTGACCGCGACCCCGGCGACGACGCTCAGCGAGATCACCAGCGAACGGTGCCGCAGCAGGCGCAGGACGCCGGCGCCGAGGAGCCCGGCGGCCGCCGCACCCAGAAAGGCGAAGAGCGCGATGAGCAGGACGTCTTTCACCGCGACCGGTCCTCGGCCGGCGGCACGACGCGCACGGTGGCCGGGCCGGCGTCCGTACCGGCCCGGTCCGCTCCCGTACCGGCCGGGCCGGCACCCGTACGGCCCGGATGCGCTCCCGGGCCCTGCGGGTCCGTCCCGCCGCGAGGGTCCTCGGTTGCGGCCCGGCCGGCGTCCGCCCGTACGTCCGGGCCCTCCTCGTCCAGGTCCAGGCGGTACCCCACGCCCCACACGGTGCGGATCAGCCGGGGGCGGGCCGGATCCGTCTCGACCTTGCCGCGCAGTCTGCGGATGTGGACGGTGACCGTCGAGAGGTCGCCGAAGTCCCATCCCCAGACCTCCCGCATCAGCTCCTCCCGCCCGAACGCCTTCCCGGGGTGCCGCAGGAGAAAGGCGAGCAGGTCGAACTCCCGGAGCGTCAGGGCCAGTCCGCGCCCGTCGCGGGAGGCCTGCCGGGCCGCCGGGTCAAGGATCAGACCGCCGCCGGACAGCGGGCCGGCCCCGTCCGCCGGTACGGTGGCCCGGGCGCGGCGCAGCACGGAGTCGACCCGCAGGACCAGCTCGCGGGGGCTGAACGGCTTGGTGACGTAGTCGTCGGCGCCGGTCTCCAGTCCGAGGACGCGGTCCTCCTCGTCGCCGCGGGCGGTGAGCATGATGACGGGGACGGGTCCGTGTTCACGCATCCGGCGGCAGACCTCGAACCCGTCCATGGCGGGCAGCATCAGATCCAGGACGACGAGGTCGGGCCGGTGTGCCGCGAACCGCGCCAGCGCGGCGGGGCCGTCGCCGGCCTGCTCGACGGTGTAACCGGCGCGGTGCAGATAGCCGACGACGACCTCGGCGACGGTCGGGTCGTCGTCCACGACGAGGACCCGGCCGCGTGCCCCCTGCGGGAGGGGGGCCGGCTGCCGGACGGGCGGGGTGTTCTCCATGGCCTCCACTGTGGCACCCCCGCCCCGGGACTCCGGGAGCCCGAGCGCCCCCATCCGGCCGATGTCCATGTTTCGTAAGAACCTGATGACCTAAATGCCGGAGTTGTCTCCGTAGGGTGATGCGGGTGACCGATTCTTCTGCCGCTCTTCCGTTCCCGCCCGCCCCGCACACCGGCCTCCCCCGGGCCGACATCGTTCTGCCCTGCCTCGACGAGGTTGCCGCGCTGCCCTGGGTACTCGATCGCGTCCCCGACGGCTGGCGCGCGATCGTGGTCGACAACGGCTCGACCGACGGTTCGGCCGAGCTCGCCCGGTCCCTCGGCGCGCACGTCGTCACGGAGGAACGGCGCGGGTTCGGCGCCGCCTGCCACGCCGGACTGCTCGCCGCCGAAGCCGAGTTCGTCTGCTTCTGCGACTGCGACGGCTCGCTGGACCCCGCTCTGCTGACCGGCTTCGTGCGCCGGATCGCGGACGGCGAGTGCGATCTGCTGCTCGGCCGCCGCCGCCCCGAGGGCCGGGGCGCCTGGCCGCCGCACGCGCGCGCCGGCAATCTGGCACTGGCCCGGATGCTGCGCCGCCGCACCGGCCTGCGCCTGCACGACCTGGGCCCGCTGCGGGCGGCCCGCCGGAGCGATCTGCTCGCCCTGGACCTCACCGACCGGCGCAGCGGCTATCCGCTCCAGATGGTGGTCCGGGCCTCGGACGCCGGGCTGCGGGTCGCCGAGAGCGATGTCCCCTACCGGCCGCGCACCGGGAAGTCGAAGGTGACGGGCACCTGGCGCGGGACCTGGCAGGCGGTACGCGACATGCGGGGCGTGCTGCGGGAACCACCGGCGGACCGCACGTCCGGCCGGATCGCGCGCGCGGGGACGGGGGCCGTCCGATGAGCGCGTACGAGGGCGGGGGCCGCTGGACGGGCGCGTCCGGGGGCGGGGACCGCCGGGCGGGCGCGTGCGGGCCCACGGAGCTGCTGGTCATCGCGAAGGAACCGGTGGCGGGGCGGGTCAAGACCCGGCTCTGCCCGCCCTTCTCCCCCGCCGAGGCCGCCGAACTCGCCGCCGCGTCCCTCGCGGACACCCTGGACGCCGTGCTCGCCCTCCCCGCCCGGCGACACGTCCTGGTACTCGACGGGCGGCCCGGCCCCTGGGTTCCCCCGGGCTTCGACGTGGTGCCGCAGAGCGCGGGCGGTCTCGACGAACGTCTCGCCGCGGCCTTCGGCGGGTGTACGGGGCCGGCCCTCCTGGTCGGCATGGACACCCCGCAGATCACGGCCGCGCTGCTCGCCCCCGCTCTCGCCCCGGGCGCCTGGGACGGTGTCGGGGCCTGGTTCGGTCCGGCGGAGGACGGCGGCTTCTGGGCCCTGGGCCTGGCGGATCCCGATCCGGCCCTGCTGCGCGGGGTCCCGATGTCCGTCCCGGAGACGGGTGCGGTGCAGCGGCGCAGGCTGGTGGGGGCAGGGCTCGCCGTGCGGGATCTGCCGGTACTGGTCGACGTGGACACCGCCGCCGACGCCCACCGGGTCGCGTCGGCAGCGCCGGGCGGCCGGTTCGCCGCGGCGCTCGGCCGGCTGACCGGGGCGGGGGTGCGATGAGTACGACGGTGCCCTCGTCCGGGCTCGCCGCCCCGGCCCCGGCCGACCGCGTCGAGGCCCCGGACACCCGCGAAGCGGCCGTCGGCTCCGCGGACGCCACCGGCGCCGCGCCGATCCGCACCGCGCCGTGGGAGGCCGACCCGTACGCCAACGCCCTGCGTACCGGCCGCGGGCCGCTCTTCCTCCGCCGCAGCGACGGCTGGCTGCTCCCCCTGGACGTGGAACGCTGGTGCTCCGACGCGGGCTCCGCCGACCTGTCCGCGCTGCACCGGTGCGAGGGGCCGGTGCTGGACATCGGCTGCGGGCCGGGGCGGCTGGTGGCGGAGCTGTCCTCGCTCGGACACCGGGCGCTGGGCATCGACGTCAGCGAGGCGGCGGTGGCCCGTACCCGCGGGCTGGGCGGCGCGGCTCTGCTCCGCAGCGTGTTCGACCCGCTGCCCGGGGAGGGCCGTTGGGGCACTCTCCTGCTCCTCGACGGCAACATCGGCATCGGTGGTGATCCGGCCGCGCTGCTGGGCCGGGCGGCCGATCTCCTCGGCGCCGGCGGGCTGCTGATCGCCGAGACCGCCCCCGTCGACGTCGACGAAAGGGTCCGGGTCCGTCTCGACGACGGCCGGAACGGCCCGGGCGGGAGGGCCGCCCCCGCCGCACGCGACGCCGAGCCGTTCCCCTGGGCGCGGATCGGGACGCCGGCCCTGCTGCGGCACGCCCGCGCGGGCGGCTGGCGTACGGCCGATCAATGGGGTGCGGAGGGGCGGACCTTCGTCTCGCTGCGCCGGCCCGCACGGGAGCGGAGCGCCCGGACCAGCAGCCAGAGCGCGGACAGCGCGAACAGCACGCCGGTGATCAGCAGCCAGTTGCCGAAGTAGACGTCCGGGGAGGTGCCGGCGGCGGCCTCGTACCGCCGTTCGGTCCGCCGGGCGATCAGCGGGAACCAGATCAGCAGGAGCAGCCCGGAGAGCAACGCCGGCACCCGGACGAAGTTCACCAGGGCCGTCCGGGGGCCGAGCGCGGCGCGCAGCGCCCGGTCGGCCCCCGCGTACACCGGCAGCAGCACCAGGTCGTGCAGGAGCGCCGACCCGGCGAGCCAGAGCAGCACGCCGACGGTGTCACCGTCCAGCAGCCGTACGCCCGCGTAGCCGGCCAGGCAGAACGTGACGGCGAGCAGCAGCAGGTGCAGCGGGCCCTCCCCGTACGCGCGGCGCGGCGAGAACCGCGAGCGGCGGGGTGCGGGCGGTACGGCTCGGGTGGACATCACAGCTCTCCGAACGTCAGGGTCTCGACCCACTTGGTGTTCAGCACCCCGGGCGCGGCGGGGACGATGACGCGGGCCGGGTAGCCGTGGTCGGGCGACAACGGTGCGCCGTTCACCTCCAGCGCCAGCAGCGAGCGGCCGTCGCGGACCTGGTTGTCGCGCAGCGCGGCCTTGCGGAACGAGCCGCTGCGCTGGAGCGACTCGACGAACACGCCCGGCGGCCGGTCCGGGTATCCGGCGAGCGCCGCCAGATCCGAGAGCCGTACCCCGCGCCACCGCTGGTCCGAGGTCGACCAGCCCTCCACGCAGGCGATCGGGAGCGCGGCGCTGTGCTGTTCCATGGCCAGCAGCTCGGCCCGGGAGAAGCGGAACTCCCCGGCCGGCCCCCGTACCGTCAGCCGCCAGCGCTCACCGGTGTCGTCCGGTGTGACCCGTACGGCGGCGGCGGTCTTGTTGATCTGGAAGGCGTTCGGCCCCGGCCCCGGGTCGGTGCCGCCGCGCGGGGTGAGCAGCGCGATGCGGCGCAGCGGCCCGTCGAAGCTGCGGCCGGCCGAGGTGACCAGCAGAAGGAGCGACCCGGCCCCCACGAGGGCCAGCGCACCGCGCCGGGACAGGGTGGCGGGCAGCGGGTCGGGGGCGGCGAGGGTGTCCGGTCCGCCGCGCGGGACGCCGTTGCGCAACACCCGTACGGCCGCGGGCGCCTTGAGCGCCACATGGGTGACGAACCCGGCGAGGAAGACCCAGGCCCCGTAGAAGTGCAGGGTGTAGAAGGACCCGGGGAAGAGGTAGTCCAGCTGGATGTTGAGCAGCCCGGTGAGGAACTCGAACAGCGCTCCGCCCACGAGCAGCAGGAGCGAGATCCGCTCCAGGGCGTGGCCCACGGAACGGGCGGGCGGCAGCGCGAAGAGCCGGGGGATCACCGACCAGAGTTTGGCGAGCAGGACGGGCACGAGCACGATGCCGACGGTGACGTGCAGCCCCTGGGTCAGCCGGTAGAGCCAGTGCGGGCCGGTCGGCCAGGAGAACAGGTAGAAGCCGAGCCACCCCTTGCCGGGGGTCTTGTCGTTGACCCGGTTCAGGTCCGGGTTGTAGGCGGCGTACGAGAGCAGACCGGTGACGAACAGCAGCGTGAGTCCGGCGAGCAGGATGACGCCGAGCACGGCGGTGAAGCGCGCTCCGCGCACGGGGCTGCGCCAGAAGGCCGGGTCGGCGGGCGTGCGCGGGACGCGGAGGGAGCCGGGGAGGGAGCGGATGCGGCGACGTTCGGGCATGAGGCCGACGCTAAGCGGGGAACGGCGCCGGCGGGCGGACGCGACTCCTGACGAAACTCTGACGTCGCGGTCGGGCCGGGGGACGGGCATCGCCGCCGGGAGAGCGAATCTGACGGTTCGGTGACGCGGCCCTGCCGTACCGCCCGATCGCCGCCCGGTGTGCATAGCGTGCCAGCGTGAAGACCGAGGACGCCACCCCCACGGACACCGCCGACGGCACGGGGCACGGCCCGCCCGCGCCGCCGGGCCTCCACCACGACCGCGCCCGGCGCGCGGGGCGGGCCGACCTGGTCGCCGCCGCCGCGGGCGTGCTGCTGGTCACGGCCGCGGTGGTCGTCGGCCATGTCATCCAGAACCGGGACGGGAGCCTGCGCGCCCAGTGGCCGCCGCTGCTGGCCTCCTGGGACCCCCACCTGGGTCCCGGCACCCCGGCCGCGCTGATCATGGCGGTCCTGGTGGTCGCTCACGGCCCGGCGCTCGCCGCCCGGCTGCCCTGGCGCGGGCTGCTGGCGGCGGCCTGGGCCGGGTCGACGGCCTGGGTCCTCTCGATGGCGTTGATCGACGGCTGGCACCGGGGCGTCGCGAAGCGGCTCACCACGAAGCACGAGTACCTGCGGGTCATCGACCGCTTCGAGGACATCCCCGCCACCCTCCGCGACTTCACCAACCACATCGTGATCGGCGAGCCCGGCAACTGGCCCGCGCACGTCGCCGGGCATCCGCCGGGCGCGACGCTGACCTTCGTGTGGCTGGACCGCGTCGGCCTCGGCGGCGGCGCCTGGGCGGCCGTCTTCTGCGTCGTCGTGGGCAGTTCGGCGGTGCTGGCCGCCCTGATCACCGTGCGGGTGCTGGCCGACGAGCGTCTGGCCCGGCGGGCCGCGCCCTTCCTCGTCCTCGCCCCGGCGGCCGTCTGGGCGGGCGTCTCCGCCGACGGCTACTTCACGGCTGTGGCCGCCTGGTCGGTGGCGCTGCTCGCGCTGGCCGCCACCCGCCGGGTCCGCTTCCCGGCGGTGGCGGCGGCCGGCGGGGGTCTGCTGTTCGGGTGGACCTGCTACCTGAGTTACGGGCTGGGGCTGATGGCGACCGTCCTGCTGGCCGTGCCGGCGCTCGCCCGGACCGCCCGCCCGGTGCCGTTGTTCCTGTGCGGCGCCCTGGTGGTCCCGGTGGCGTTCACCCTCGCCGGGTTCAACTGGTGGACCGCCTATCACCTGTTGGTCGAGCGCTACTACCAGGGCGCGGGCGGTGTCCGTCCGTACGGCTACTGGGTCTGGGCCAATCTGGCCTGTGCGACCCTCGCGGCCGGACTCGCCGCCGTCGCCGGGCTGCGCCGGAGCGCGGTGGCCGCGCCCGGCGCCGTACGGGCCCTGCGGGACGGCTCCACGGCGGCCTCCCCGGAAGCGAGGCTCGCGCTGCTCGTCCTGGCGGCGCTGGCGGCGCTGCTCGCCGCGGACCTCTCCGGCATGAGCAAGGCGGAGACCGAACGCATCTGGCAGCCGTTCCTGCTGTGGCTGCTGCCGGCGACGGCGCTGCTCCCCCGCCGGGGTGTGCGCTGGTGGCTGGCCGCGTCGGCGCTTCCGGCGCTATTGATCAACCACCTTCTGTGGACCGGATGGTGAGAGGCCACCGGCACCGGTCCCCCGTCCGTCACTTGGTATCCAGATCCCGGCGGCGGAAGCCCGTCAGCCCCAGCAGGATGAGACCGGCGGCGACGGCGGTCAGGACGAGCAGCGGGACCCAGTTCATCCCGGCGGCCGGGAGCTGGGGCACGTGGCCGAAGGGCGACAGGTTCTCCGTCCAGCCCGGCAGCTGGAGGATCGGCCCCAGATAGCCGACGAGGAACGCGTACACGGGCACGATCCAGGCCACCGCTCCCGCACGCGGGAACCAGCCGAAGAGCAGGACGGCCACGCCGACGGTCACCCACAGGGCGGGGGCGTACGCGACGGCCGCTCCGACCAGTTCGAGTACCAGGCCCCCGTCCCCCGCCGACGCCGCGCCCGAGAGGCCGAAGCCCAGCCCGGCGAGGACCAGCAGCGCCGTTCCGCCGGCCAGGGCGACGGCGACATGGCTCCCGAGCCAGCGGTTGCGGGAGAGGCCGGTCGCCAGGAGCGGTTCGGCACGGCCGGCGCTCTCCTCGGCACGCGGTCGCAGCGCGGCCATCACCACGTACACGGCGGCGACGACCGCGACGACCACCATCACCATGGACGCGAAGGACTCGGCCACCGTGGCGCCGCCGATCCGCGCCAGCGCCTCCTGGATCTGTTCGATGTCCTTCACCATGTCGGCGGCCTCGCCGAGGATCGAGCCGTACATGACGCCCATCAGGCACAGCCCGGCGCCGAAGCCCAGCAGGGTCGCCCGGTGCAGCCGCAGGGCGAGGCCGAAGGGCCGGGTGAGCGCGTCGGACGCCGTACGCCGGCCGAGCCGCGCGGCGCGCAGGCCCGCGCCGACATCGCGTCGGGTGCTCAGCACGAAGCCGTACGCCGCGGTCAGCGCGGCGAGGGCCAGGCAGAGCGCGAGCGGCCACCACCGGTCGTCGACGAAGACGTAGGTGCGCTGGATCCAGCCGATCGGGCTCAGCCAGGACAGTGCGTCGTTGCCCACGTCGCCGGAGGCCCGCAGTACGTAGGCGACGCCGATCGCCGCGAGCGCCATGCCCGAGGCGCCCCGGGTGTGCGCCGTGATCTGTGCGGTGACGGCGGCGACCCCGGCGAAGACGAGTCCGATCGCGGCGTGCGTGAGGCCGTACAGCAGCGCCCCGCCGGGGCCGATTCCGTCGATGCCCATCGCGGTGAGGCCCAGGGCCAGCAGCAGGGCGAGCGCGAGGTTGGCCACGACGGCGAGCGCCAGTGCGGAGGCGAGGTGCGCGTGGTGTCCCACGACGGTGGAGCGGACCAGTTCGGCGCGGCCGGTCTCCTCCTCGTCGCGGGTGTGCCGGGTGATGATCAGGATGCTCATCAGGCCGACCAGGACGGCCATGAAGCCGAGCATCTGGTGACCGAGCATCGCTCCGGCGGTGTAGTCGGAGAGATAGTGACGCGGGCCGGTCATGGCGAGCGCGGCCGGGCTGTCCATGGAGCTGACGGCCGCGGCACGCTCTTCGGGGGTGGAGTACAGCTCCTTGTACTGGGCCGCCGTGGCCAGCGTGCCCAGGGTGAGGGCGAGCAGCCACACGGACATGCGGACGCGGTCCCGGCGCAGGCCGAACCGGACCAGGGTCCCGGTGCCGGTGAAGGCGACGGAAGCGGTCCTGGCGGGCGCGGGCCTTCCGGAGGCGTCGGGCGGCGCGAGGGTGCTGGTCATCGGGGAACGCCGCCCTTTCCGCCGGTGGTGGTGGAGGGGGCCGTGCCGGAGGACGCTGGGTCGCCGTTGCCCGTCCGGCCGTTGGACGTGAGCTCGTCACCGTAATGACGCAGCATCAGCTCTTCGAGCGTCGGCGGGTGGCTGGTCAGGCTCCGGATGCCGAACTCGCCGAGCCTGCGGATCGCGGCGTCGAGGTGTGCGCCGTCCACGGCGAAGTTCACCCTCCGGTCCGTCACCTTCAGTTCGTGCACACCGGGCATCGCGTCGAGCCCGGTGGCCGGGCGCTCGGTCTCGGCCTCGACGGTCGTGCGCGTGAGGTGGCGCATCTCGCCGAGCGTGCCGGACTGCACGGTGCGGCCCTGGCGGACGATGCTGACGCGGTCGCAGAGCTTCTCGACCTGGGCCAGGATGTGGCTGGAGAGCAGCACGGTCTTCCCCGCCGCCTTCGCCTGGAGGATGACGTCCTGGAAGACGACCTCCATCAGGGGGTCGAGGCCGGCCGTGGGCTCGTCGAGGAGGAGCAGTTCGGCGTCGGAGGCGAGCGCGGCGACGATGGCGACCTTCTGCCGGTTGCCCTTGGAGTAGGCGCGGCCCTTCTTGACCGGATCGAGGTCGAACCGTTCGATGAGTTCGTCGCGCCGCCGCCGGTCGAGGCCGCCACGCAGCTTCGCCAGCAGGTCGATGGCCTCTCCTCCGGTGAGGCCCGGCCACAGCTCCACGTCTCCGGGGACGTAGGCGAGCCGCCGGTGCAGCTCGACCGCGTCCCTCCACGGGTCCTTGCCGAGGAGTTGCGCGCCGCCGGAGTCGGCCCGCAACAGCCCCAGCAGGATGCGGATCGTCGTGGACTTGCCGGCCCCGTTGGGTCCGAGGAAGCCGTGGACCTCCCCTGCCTCGACGGAGAGGTCGAGGCCGGCGAGGGCATGCGTCCGACCGAACGACTTGTGCAGTCCGGCGACAGTGATTGCCTTCTTCATATTCCGAAAGTACGCTTCTTTCAGAAGTGTGTGAAGTTAAGAAAGCGTATGAATCGCTGGATAGACTGACCGAAAGCGCGGGCGCGCACGGGCGTCAGGAACCACACGGACCGGGGTCGGAGCATGGATGAGCGGCGGGAAGAGAGCCGCGTGGACGGCGACGACGAGGCGGCCGTCTCCCGTTTCGTGGAGCGTTTCGCCGCCCAGCTGGTCCAGGCGGGCATGGCGCGCATGCCGGCCAGGGTCTTCGCCGCCCTGCTCTCGTCGGAGCGGGGAGTGCTCACCTCCGCCGAGCTGAGCGAGCAGCTGAAGATCAGCCCTGCGGCCGTGTCGGGGGCCGTCCGCTATCTCGCCCAGGTCAACATGGTCAGCCGCGAGCGGGAGCCGGGGTCCCGGCGCGAGCGCTATCGCGTGCAGGGCGACCAGTGGTACAACGCTCTGCTGGAGCGGGACACCCCCCTGCAGAACTTGCAGGCCACGATGCGGGAGGGTGTGGACCGGTTCGGCCTCGACAGCCCGCAGGGACGCCGGGTCAACGAGTCCCTGGAGTTCTTCCGGTTCCTGGAGAAGGAGCTCGGGTCGATGATGGAGCGTTGGGCCGCGCATCGGGCCGAACACCTCGGCGGCTGAGGAAGCACCCCCGGCCGGGCGCTTCCTCGACACCTGTCAGCTCAGGCCCTGTGCGGCGAGGTCGAGCCAGTGCTCGACGTCGGACAGGGCGAAGTGCCTGATGGCCCGGTCGACGACGCCGGGCAATCGAGCCGTCGGCCGCCCGGAGCCTCCCGGGCGCGGGACGAGGATCAGCCGGGGAGCCGGTCCATGATCCAGGTGCACAGCTCCTCGGTGATGCCCGTGTGCTCGGTGGTCGTGGACGAGCAGAGGAACGCGTCGAGCTCACTCTCCTGCGGGTCCAGGTCGTCGACGTTCGCGTACAGGTCGTCCTGCTTCTCGATGTCGCGGATCGCGACCGCGCTGACGGTGGGGACGAAGCAGATGTTCTCGTGCCGCAGGTCGACCTTGCCGCCGAGCTTCTCCATCGCCCCGGAGAGGATCGCGTACGTGTGCAGGGTTCCGCCCGGTGCGCCGTCCAGTTCCGGGAAGCCGTCGGTCGCGATGGTCTTCTCGGCCTTGGGGAACCTGCGGTTCAGGTACGCGGCCGTCACGTCGTCACCCTGGGCCTGGGTGTAGAAGGTGGTGCCGGGGTAGATCCGGTCGATCCGCAGCGCGACCTCGCCGGGCTTCACGTCCGGCAGACCGATGCCGTCGGCGCGGCCGTTGGCCACGGCGATCTTCATCGGGATCCGCGGCCAGGAGCCGACCTGGTCCAGGGCGGCCAGGAACTCCGCGCGCTCCGGGGCCACCGTGATCTTCTCGGTGTCCTTGTCGTAGTGCTGCCACAGCATCTGACGCGCGGCCTGGCTGTCCATCTGCCTCGCGAAGTCGTTCGGGAACGGAATGAAGTGGGAGAACGCCTGGACGCCCACCGGGATGGAAGCGCCGCGGTGCGGGCTGTCGTAGGAGAAGTACAGCGCGGTCCTGTGGTCCAGCCGCTGCACCTCCAGCTTGGCGAGTGCGTAGCGGGTGACGATGCCTCCCATGCTGAAGCCGCCGACGACCAGAGGGACGTCGCCCACCTGTTCGGCGGTCGCCCGCAGGATGGCGGCCACCGCTGCCTCCGCGTTGTCCAGGATCGAGGCGCTGCGCTCCTCGAAGCCGAGGAGGATCACGTCCCTGCCGCGCCGGCGCAGCTCGCTGATGAACGGGAAGCTGCCGTTCTCCAGCCCGTGGTAAAGCACGTCGAGCTTGCTCCGGCCGAGGTTGAAACCGTCGGCCATGATCACGGGCCTGGCGAGGCCGCCCCGGTTGCCCTCGCCGGGGAAGACCCACGCGAAGCCGTTCGGCAGGGGCCACTCCTCGTGCTTCGGCACCTCGATGGGCTCGGCCGGTCCAGCGGTGAGCGGGCCCCCGAGGGTGAAGGCACCGACATTGGGCTCGGACGTCTCTGACATCGTCGTATCTCCTGGAGGAGGTGGGTGGGACGACCTCATCATGGTGGGCGATATGGACGCGTCCCCCCGGGAAGCGGGAGGGTTCACCACATCTGGTGATCATGACCGGAAGTCGGGTGCGGTGCGTCCGGCAGGTGCTCCAGGTCCTGTCGTCTCCCTTCCGTCGTCGCCCGAAGGGCGGGCGTGTGACGACAGGGCGAGAAAGTGGCCGCAAAGTACCGTCGTCCGCCCTCGTCACGGGCCGGACGAGACGTCGCGGCCACGGCCTAACGCCGCCCGACGTGGCGCCGGGGAACGGGCCCGGCCACGGTGAGCGCCTCCACTCGGCCGACGGCCACGTTGACCGTGCCGTCGGAGCGCTCGACCCGGCCGGTGATGATGACGGCGGGGGCGTCGAGGAGGGTGCGGTGGCAGCGGTCCCAGACGTGCGGGGCGAAGACGAGGTTGACCATGCCGGTCTCGTCCTCGATCGCCCCGAAGGCCACGCCGTGCGCGGTCGGCGGGCGTTGGAGGTACTTCGGCAGCCCGCCGATCCGGACCGGGGCCCCGTCGGCGAGCGTGCGGGCGGTGGCCGCGGCGAGCGTGCCGAGGCGGTCCAGGTGGGGGCGGATGTGCTGGACGGGGTGGGCGGTGGCGCTGGCGCCGGTGACGGTGACGTCGGCGGTGGTCTCCTCGGCGGCGGTCATGGAGGTGAGTTCGGGTGCGGTCGCGGGGGTGGCGAGTCCGGGCAGCGGGGCCTGGTGGCTGCGGCCGGGCGCGGTGCCGGCGCTCCACAGGGCGGTGCGACGGTGCCCGCCCAGGCCGTCGAGCGCGCCCGCGGTGGCCAACTGCTCCAGGACCCGGGCCGGCAGGCGGGTGCGGGCGGCGAAGTCGTCCAGGTCGGTGAACGGCCGCTGCGCGCGGAGGGCGACGATCTGCTCGGCGGCCTGTTCGCCCAGGCCGGTGACGCTGGTCAGCCCGCGACGGATCGCCGGGGGGCGCGCCCCTGACGGCGATCCGGGCATCGGGCCGGACGGCGAGCCGGGCGTGGAGCCCGCCGTGGGGCCCGGCTTCGAGTCCGGTGTCGGGCCCGGCTTCGAGCCCGGCTTCCAGTCCGGTGTCGGGCCGGGTTCGAGGGTGGCGTGGACACGGGAGGTCCGTACATCGGGTCCTCGGACGGTGATGCCGTGGCGTTCCGCGTCGCCGATGAGGGTCTGGGTGTCGTAGAAGCCCATCGGCTGGTGCGCCATGATCGCCGCGATGAGCGCGGCGGGGTGGTGGTGCTTGATCCAGGCGCTGGCGTAGATGAGTCCGGCCATCGACTGGGCGTGGGACTGGGGGAACCCGTAGTCGGAGAAGGCCTCGATCATCGAGACGATCTTCTCGGCGGCGGCCGGGGGGATGCCGCGCCCGGCCATGCCGGTCAGCAGGCGGTCGCGCATCGCGGCGACCTTCTCCGGAGCGTGCTTGGCCGCCATCGCCTTCCTGAGCCGGTCGGCCTCGCCGGGGCTGAACCCCGCGCAGTCGATCGCGAGTTGCATGGCCTGTTCCTGCCAGAGGGCGACGCCGAGGGTCGGCTCCAGCGCGGCCTTCGCGAGCGGGTGGGGATACGTCACCGTCTCCTCGCCGCGCCGTCGGCGGAGCAGGGGGTGCTTGCTGCCGGCCTGGATGGGGCCGGGGCGGATGATCGACGCGGCGACGGCCAGGTCCTCGAACTTCGTCGGCCGCAGTTGGGGAAGGGTGGAGATCTGGGCCCGGGACTCGACCTGGAAGACGCCGATGGTGTCCCCCCGGGCGATCATCCCGTAGACGTCCGGGTCGTCCTGGGGGATGGACGTGAGGTCGTAGCGGACGCCGTGGTAGGCGTGGATGAGGTCGCAGGCGGTGTGGAGGGCCGACAGCATGCCGAGACCCAGCAGGTCGATCTTGACGAGTCCGGCGGCGGCGACGTCGTCCTTGTCACCCTGGAGGACGCTGCGGCCCTCGGCGGTCGCCCACTCCACGGGCATGATCTCGCCGATGGGCTGCCGGGTGAGGACCATGCCGCCCGAGTGCACCCCGAGATGTCTCGGGAGGGTGTGGAGTTGGGCGGCGAGGTCGCGGACGTCGCCGGGCAGGTCGGTGCCGGGGCCGGGCGGGGCGTGATGGATGTGCCGGGTCATCTCCCGGGTCTGCGCTTCCGGGTAGCCGAGGACCCGGGCGGCGTCGCGGATCGCGAGCCGCGGTTGATACGTGATCATGTTGGCGACCTGGGCGGCGTGCGGGCGGCCGTAACGGGTGTAGACGTACTGGATGACTTCCTCGCGGCGGCCGGACTCCAGGTCGAGGTCGATGTCCGGCGGGCCCGCCTTCTCCAGGGAGAGGAACCGTTCGAAGAGCAGGCCGTGCCGGAGGGGGTCGACGGCGGTGATGCCGAGGACGTAGCAGATCACGCTGCTGGCGGCGGAGCCCCGGCCCTGGCACCAGATCCCCTGTTCGGCTGCGTGCCGGACGATGTCGTGGACGATCAGGAAGTAGCCCGCGAGTCCCAGTCCGGCGACGAGGCCCAGTTCGTGGTCGAGCTGCCGCCAGGCCGCCCCCGCCGCCGGGTCGGTGCGGAGCCCGTAGCGGCCGGTGCAGGCGGCCTCGGCCCGGTGCCGCAGCCACGAGTCCTGCGTATGCCCTGCGGGTACGGCGAACTCCGGCAGTTCGGGGCGCAGTTCGTCGAGGTCGATGACACAGGCGCGGCCCAGGGAGACGGTGGCGTCCGCGACGCCCGGATACCGTGACAGGAACGCCGCCCGCTCGGCCCGGGGGCGCAGGTGCGCGGTCGGGGCGGCCATCAGATGCCCGGCGGCCCGGTCCAGGGTCTCGCGGCGGCGCAGCGCGGTGAGCGCCTGCGCCACGCGGGCCTGGCGGGGAGCCGCGTAGTGCACGGCGCCGGTGGCCACCACGGGGATCCCGGCCCGGCGGGCGGCCACCCACATCACGTCGGCGGCGACCGAGTCCTCCGGAAGCCGGTGGTCGACCAGCTCGGCGTGCGTACCGCTCGTACCGAAGACGTCGGTCAGCCGGGCCAGCCGGTGGGCGACGGCGGCGACGTCGCACCGGTCCGTGCCCGGCGGCGGACAGCCGGGCAGGACGGCCCAGTGCCCTGCGGCCGCTGCCCGGGCCACCGCTTCCAGGTCGTAGACCGGGGCGTTCTTGGAACCGGCGAGCTGCGCGTCGGTGATCACCGACGACAGCAGCCGGAACCCCTCCACCGAGCGGGCGAGCACCACCGGCGTTCCCAGTACGGGGTCGCCGAGGGTGAGTTCGGCGCCATGGACCGCACCGATCCCGTGGTCGCGGGCGGCGGCGTGCAGGCGGCGTGCGGCGTGCAGGCCGTCCCTGTCCGTCACCGCCAG
This sequence comes from Streptomyces sp. MMBL 11-1, assembly GCF_028622875.1. Taxonomy (NCBI): domain Bacteria; kingdom Bacillati; phylum Actinomycetota; class Actinomycetes; order Kitasatosporales; family Streptomycetaceae; genus Streptomyces; species Streptomyces sp. MMBL 11-1. The sequence continues at coordinate 228,645 of NZ_CP117709.1, forward strand.
CACGCCGATGCCGAGCCGGGCGGCCTCGGCGACCAGGTCCTCCGGCCGGCTCGCCCCCCGGAGGAAGGAGAACGCGCTGTGCGCGTGCAGCTCGGCCCAGCCGTCCCCCTCTTCCGGGTGGTCGGCGGTGGGGAGACGCAGGAGTTCACCCATAGTGGGCCTCCGCCCACCACCGGCTCCGGTCGACGAGCAGCAGCCAGGCGTGCCCGTCGTCGGTGGTGACCTGCATCCGGGCGACCCGCCGGCCGCCGTCCGGCGCCCACCACCGCTCCAGCACCGGCCACGGGCCGGCCCACCCGCTCACTCCGGCCCGGCTCCGCCCGTCGACCGAGAGGAACGCGGGCTCGGCCGACAGCTCCAGCCGCCCGGCCACGCCGACCGGCACGCCGTCGGTCCCGGTCAGCCGGGCCGGACGCCGGACCGGGTAGACCGCGGCCGGGTGCGGGGCGGGCAGCAGTCCAGGCCACGGGCCGCCCGCGGCACCCGCACCGTCGTCGGGGACGTCGCCGACCGGGACGAGCCGGATCCGGTCGCCCGGCCCCCGGCCGCCGGCCTCGACGATCCGCGCGACCGCCCGGTGCCCGAGCACCGCCTGTACCCGGGCGGCGGCCCGCTCCACCTCCACCGGAGTGTCGCGTTCTCCGTCGAACGCGCCCTGCGAGCCGGTGTCCGGAGCGATCCCGTCGGGGCGCAGGGCGAGGCGGCGGATTCCCGGTTCACCGTCGCCGGCGTCCAGCAGGCCCGTCTCGGACCAGGCGGCCAGCACGCCGCGCACCCGCTCGGCGACCGCCAGGGAGGACAGCCGCCCCTCGTGCCGGAAGGTCCGCGTCAGAATCCGGCCGTCGGCCGTCTCGACCGCGGCCTCCACCCGCCCGCACACCACTCCCGCCGCCGCCAGGCGCTCGTGGAGCTCGTCCGCGAGCGCGACCGCCACGAACACGACCGCGTCCAGCCGCCCCTCGGCGACCTCGAACAGCCGCCGCACCGTGTGGTCCTGGACGGCGGTCCGTACGGACACCGGCCGGGCCGACCCCCCGCGGGCGACACGGTGCGCGCCGATCCCCTCCGCGCCGAGCCGCTCCGCGACCCGGCCCGCCGGCAGCCGCGCGAAGTCCCCGACGGTACGCATACCGAGCTGCTTCAGAAGCTCGGACAGGCGGGGCACGCCCAGCACGCCCACCGGATACGGGGACAGGAACGCGGCGTTCCCGCCCGCCGGGACGATCACCCCGTCGCCCCGGCGGGCCGCGAGCGCCGCCACGAACGTGTTGTCGGCGATCCCGGCACGGGCGGGCAGCCCCAGTTCGGCGACGGTGTCCACCAGCCGTACGGACAGCTGCCGCTCGCCGCCCCAGTACCGCGCGGCCCCGCGCGCCGGTGCCGCCAGCAGCCCGGGACGGATCACCTCCAGCCTGGGCACCACGTCCGTTTCCACGCGGTGCACCACCTGCTCGAACAGCCTCACCTCGGCGGCGAGATCCCGCTCGACGACCCGCAGCCCGGGGCATCTGGCCTGCGCGGTCCGCAGCCGCATGTGCCGCCGGACCCCGGCCGCCCGCGCGGACGCGGAGCAGGCCACCACCGCGCCCCGGTGCACCACCGCCACCGGCGCGCCGTCCTCCGCACCGCACGCCAGCACCGGGAAGTCGGGCACCCAGACCACGGCCACCCGCACGGAATCGGTCGCCCCGGTCATCCGACGACGCGGAGATCCGCCCGCGCCCCGCTCACCACGGCCTCCGCCGTCCCCCGCTCCACCATGCCCACCAGGCCGTCCGGGCCGGGCAGCCACAGCTCCGCGCTCCGGGGCGCGGCGGCCGCGCCGCGCCCGCCCGCCGTCACCGTCACCCGGCGGCCGCGCAACAGGCCGTGTCCCCGGCCCACCCCTGCCCAGCCCACCGGCACCACCCGGAGCTGCACGTCCGCTCCCGGCCACCGGCCCGCCGCCAGCAGCACCGCTCCGCTGCGCCGCATCACCGCCCGCAGCCGCCGTACCGCCCGCTCCGGCACCCGTACCGAGGCGCCGACGAGGACCACCGGCACCGACTCCAGCAGCACGGCGAGCACCTGGGCCGCGCGCGGCCCCGGATCGCTCACCACCAGGCCGGTGGCCAGATCCAGACCTGCCTGCGCCGCCGCCAGCCCGCCCAGCTCCGGCACTCCCACCGCAGCCCATGCCACCGAATCCGCTGCCGCCAGAGCGGCCAGCGCCAGCAGCAGGGGCAGGTCTCCGCCCGTACCCACTGCGGTACCAGGACGAATGCCTCCTCCCGGCAGCAGGCCGGAAAGTGGCGACGCCACCGCACCGGCTCCCGCGCCCCGCTCCTCGACTACCTGCTGACCTGTCCACACCTTTCGATATTCGCTCGAACGTTCGAATAATTCAAGCCAGGCATCTGGCGGCAGGGACACGGCGGGCAGGGGCGCACTCGGGGCGGCGGCGCGGCTACGGAGGACGCGGCCGGTGTACGCACATGGGGCGGGGCCGGAGAATCCTCTCCGGCCCCGCCCCATGTCCTGGCCCGTGCCGAGCCCGGCGTTCTCCGTTCCGCGGTCAGATCCGCCCGCGCGCCAGTCGGGTCAGCGGGCCCGTCGGAGGCCTGGCGGTCGAACGGCCGATGGCGAACGCCGCCCCGGCGACACCGGCCACCCCCGCCGCGGCCCCGGCGGCGACCGCCTTACGGTGCTTGAGGACGGTCCAGGCCGTGGTGGCCGCGCTCGCGGCCTTCGCCGCGTTGGCGGTCACGGCGTGCTGCCCGCTCTGGAGACCCGCGGCGGCGGCACGGCCGACGCGGCGGGTGGTCTCACCGGCCGCCCGGGCACCGTCCGAGGCCGCGTCCTTGCCGCTCCCGGCCGCATCCTTGGCGCTCCCCGCCGCGTCCTTGGCGCTCCCGGTCGCATCCTTGGCGCTCCCGGTCGACAGCGCCTCGTCGGCCGTCGCGTCGGCCCGCTTACCGGCCCGCTCGGCCGTGGCTCCGGCCGCCTTGCGGGCCGATGCCGACTTGTCGGCGGTGGTGGTCCTGCCCTTGTTCGGGGTCGAGTTCTTCGCGTCCTTGTCGTCAGTGGTCATGGCCTCCTCCTTGCCTTGGGTGATGCGGTGAAACCTGGGCTCTGCCCGCTCATGCGCCGTGGTGCGGCAGCAGTGAGCCGAGCGGCCCGAGGTCGAGATTGAGGTCGTCCATCGTCAGGTCGTAGCGGTCGCACAGCTCCGTCATGCGTTCGTGCAGGATCATCAGCGTCATGCCGATCCGCTCCTCCTGGAGCTCGCTCAGATCGCCCTGATCGACGCGGTGGATCGCCGTACGCTCCATGAGCTGGCGAAGCAGCTCGACGATGGTGAGCACCAGCTTGATGAGATCCCGCTCCACGGTGTCCGGGTCGGTGTGCAGCCGCTGGGCCGCCGCCGAGGGACCGCGGTCGTCCGGTTGCGCGGGGCTGAGCCCGAACGCCCTGGCCGCGGCGCGTGCCACCTCTTCGGCCGCCGCGGAGGGCACAGCGGGGTCGTCCTCGGCCACCGTGTCCACCTCCTCAGCCTCCTCGCTCGCCGGCCTGCTTCCCCGTTCGCGCCCGGGGGCGGGCTGCCTCACCACGGCCCCGGCTCCTCACCGGTGACCGACCTGATCACCGCTCGAAGGTTGATGTGGACGAGATCCACGTCGGCGATGGACAGGACGAGGTCTCCGGTGAGCACGGCCCCGCCGTTCAGCAGGCGGTCCAGGAGGTCGATCAGCGCGACGGGCGGACCTCCCCGGGGCTCGGTCTCACCGAGAACGCCGCCGATGATGTCCGTGCTCACCGTGGACCACCGCCGTCCGCGCCCTCCGCCACCACGGCGGTGGCGAACGAGTAGGGCGCCCACGGCCCGGTCACCTCGATCGAGACCCCGGGGACGTCGTCGGCCAGTGCGGAGAGTTCCCGGCGGAGCCGCTCCAGGTGCTCCCGGGGCACGAGGCAGGCCTCGTTGGCCACGTTCACCCCGGGCCGGGAGGCGAGCTGCCCCTGCTGGGGGCGGTGCACCGCCCGTGAGGCAGCCACCGTCTCCGCCAACCGCGCGGCACGGGCGGCCACGTCGGATGCCGCCCGGTAGACGTCCTGGCTGTCGCGCTGCTGCTCCTGGCGCCTGCGCAGATAGGCGCGGCCCGCTCCGGCTCCCGTCGGCGGCGCGGCGGGCCGCGGCGGCGCGGCGGCGGTGCGGGGATCGGCGTAGACCTTCACCCCCAGTTCGACGTGCCCCTCCAGGCGACCCAACAGCTCCTGGAAATCGCTGCGTTGCCGGACCAGCATGTCGGCCACCCGGGCGTCGTCCAGATAGACCGTGGCCAGCCGCATCGGCAGGACGGAGGTCTCCGCGAACGCGGCGTCCACCACGGCGTGGTGGGCGCGGGCCACCGCTTCGAGCCGCTCCAGGTCCTCCATCTGCGCGGTGAGACCCTGCGCGCCGAACGTGTCGGCCGGTACGGGGGAGACGAGTGCGCACAGCCCGCCTCCTTCGACGGGGCGCAGGGGGCGGCCGTCCACGCCCGGCAGCCGGGTGGCGAGCCCGTCCAGGGCCGGACCCTGACGGCCGACGGCGTAGACGTAACTCATCTCCCCGGCGCCCTCACCCGGAACGCGGACGGGTGCGTTCGGTCCGGTGTTCATCGTTCCTCCTCCTGTTCCGCCGGGGCGGCCCGGTCTCCGGCCGCCCCGGAACCCGGGGCCCCGACCGCCGACCGCAGGTGGGCCAGTTCGGCACGCAGCCGCTCGTTCTCGTCGGCCAGCGCGTCACGTCCGGGGCCGGCCCCGGTCTCACGCGCGGGGCGGGCCCGTGAGGAGAGCGAGGGATCGTGCTCCCACCAGTCGATGCCCATCTCCTTGGCCTTGTCGACGGAGGCGACGAGCAGGCGGAGCTTGATGGTGAGCAGCTCGATGTCGAGCAGATTGATCTGGATGTCACCGGCGATGACGATGCCCTTGTCCAGCACCCTTTCCAGGATATCGGCGAGATTGGCCGACGAGCCCTGCTGCCCGTATGCCGGGCCGGTCCCTCGGGGCGGGGCCGGCATACGGCCGGCGAGTGAATCGGACACGGTGTCTCACGCCTTTCCGTGGGTCTCGGTGCGGCTCTGTGCGCGGGCCCGGTCACCGGACGGCGGGCTGCTCCGACTCGTCCACCGGCACGGCGTCCTCGTCGTCTTCCTCGTCCTCGTCAGGTTCCTCGTCGTCGTCTTCCTCGTCGACGAACTCCTCGTCCTGCGGCTCTTCGTCGTCGTACGCGGGATCCTCCTCCTCGGGGCCGACTTCCTCGGGGTCGTCGTCCTCGGGGTCGTCTTCCTCTTCGGAGGGCCGCTCGTCCTCGTACGCGTCGTCGGGCGCGCCGTCATCGGACTCGGCGCCCTCGTCGTTCCGCGCCTCCTCCTCGTCGAGCGCTTCGTCGTGGCCGACGACGACTTCTCCGTCCCTGATCTCGCCCCGCCAGCTGTCGGTCGCCTCGCCGCGCATCATGATGAACTTGCGGTAGAGCTTGAGGTCGAGCCGGGCGCGGCGGCCCTGGGCGCGCCAGATGTTGCCGGTCTTCTCGAACAGTCCCTTGGGGAAGTATTCGAGCACCAGAAGGACACGGGTGAGACCGTCGGTGATCGCGTGGAAGGTGACCACGCCCTTGACGGTGCCCTTGGCCCCTTCGGTGGTCCAGGAGATGCGTTCGTCGGGTACCTGCTCGGTGACGTTCGCCTTCCAGCTGCGGGTCGACTTGGCGACCTTCACCTTCCAGTTGCTGGTGGTGTCGCCCGTCTGCTCCACGCTCACGACGCCCTTGGCGAACGAGCTGAACTCCTGGAACTGGGTCCACTGGTCGTACGCCTCGCGGACCGGCACGCCGACATCAATGTCCTCGACGATGACGACACTCTTGGACTTGCCCCCACCGGACGCGCGCCCCTTGCCGAACAATCCCTTGACCTTGTCCTTGACGGTGTCCTTGAGATGCGAGGCACCCGCGCTCAGAGCGGCCTGACCGGGTGACGCGCCTTCGCCGAGGGCTTGGCCGCCCTTGGCCAGGCTCTTGAGGGCGCCGCCCCCGCCGCCCGGCTCCGCCAGCTGGGACACCGAGTCGCCGAGCCGGTGTCCCAGCTGGGTCACCGCGTGTTCGGCTCGGGCCCGGAGGTAGTTCCGCAGTTCGTCCTTGAGACGGTCGGTGGCCGGGCTCCTGACCACGTCGTCCTTGATGCCGCCGAGTGCGGAGTCAGGCATCGTCGCCTCCCCGGGTCTTGCGGGCGCCGGAGGCCGCGGTCTTCCGGGCTGTTCCGCCGCGTTTGCGGGCGGGGGCGGACTTGCTCCCGCTCCCGCTCCCGGACCGGCTGCGGCCGGACGAGGACCGGTTCCTGGAAGCGGGCGCGGACTCGGAGGCGGCGGCGGCCTTTCGGGGAGCGCGCTTCGCGGCCCCGCCCCCTTCCGTGTCCTCGTCCCGGTCCGCCTCGGCTCCGTCGTCGGCGGACGTCCTGGGCTCGTCGTCCTCGTCCCGCTCCTCCTCGTCGGCCCCGGGGCCGGCCCCCAGCGCCTGAGTGCGCTGCTGCAGGGAGTCGGCCAGGCTGCCAGCCCGCTGCGTGACGGCCTTGGTGGCCGCCGTCCTGGTGGCGTCGACCAGTTCCTTGCGCACCTGGTCGTTGAGAGAGCCCAGGACCGGTGAGTCGGCCAGCAACCTGCCGATCTGCCGCGGGTCGAGGTCGATCTTCTTGCCGAGGAGGAACATCCCGAACCCCAGGGCGAGTTTGGCCTTCTTGGTACGCCCCAGCAGGTATCCCCCCACCAGAGCCGCGCCTATCTTGGCGTTCTTCGTCATCTGCGATGCACCTCTGCTCTCCCCCCGGTCACATGTCTCGTGTGTCGTGGTTGATGGTCATTGCGCGTGCCGTGTGCTGTCGCGGTACTCCTCGATCTCGTCGAGCCGGTCGAGGAGTTCGTCCTCTCGCCGGTCGAACTCCTCGGCGTCGATGAGGCCGTTGACCAGGTCCTGTTCCAACCGGGCGAGCCGGGCGCGTACCGGCTCGGGGTCGTAGTACTCGTCCTCGGCGGCCTGGACGACCTGGTCGAGGACCCAGACCGTCCCGCGTACGGGGGCCAGTGGCAGGGTCAGGATGCTGCTGATGAGGCCCATGGCGGACAGATCACCTCCGCTCCCGGGGGCCGGGCGGCCGGGCCCCGGCGGTCAGACGAAGCTGTACGGCGGCAGCGGTCCGGTCAGGGTGAACGTGTACGCGTCGCCGCGCTGCTCCGCCTCGCGTCGGACCGCGGCCACGAAGGCGTCGGTCTCCGCCCGGGACACGAGGAAGGACAGGTTGAGGAACTGCTGCGGGGCCGGCTCCGCGTGCGAGCTGCGGGCGGCGACGTCCGCCAGCCGGGCGGCGACATCCTCCGCCTCCCGCTGGTGACGGGCGGTCACCTCGCGGGCCACCAGCTCTCCCAGGGCGACCCGGTCGTCGTGGCCGCCCCCGGAACGTGTCCGTTCATTGAGTTCCCGCAGGTCAGGGGAGTCGGTCATGATCTCCCGCAGGAGGTCGTCCTCGTCGCGGCCGGCCTTGAGGTTGTACTCGACCCGGCCGTCCAGCTCCGCCAGCCGCTCCTGGTACGCGTCGGCCTCCCGCTCCAGGGCGGCGGTGACCTCGTCGTCGCCGGGCCCCACCAGGCCGAACCGCATGGGCAGGGTCGCACCCCCCGTCATGAGGGATTCCAGCACTCCCTGATGGGCCATCACGTCCCGCCGCTTGGCGCGGAGACCGGAAGGGGCGTCGCTGACCACGGCGGCCAGCCGCTCGGTGCGCAGAGTGCGCAGCGCGGAGGGCGGATCGCCCACGCCGTGCAGGCCGTTCAGGAACAGCGGGTGGTCGGCGCCGGTGATGGCGTAGATGTAGGTGGGCACCGTCACTCCTCCCCTCGCTGGGCCTGGCGGCTGGATGTCGACTTGCGGGCGGGCCGCTTGCGCGGCTCCTCCTCGGGCTCCTCGCGCTTGCCCTGCAAGGACTCGCTGACCGCCTCGACGGCGCCGCTCAGTGCGCCCTTGGACTTGCCCTTGGCACCGTTCTCCGTCATGTCGCCGACCAGGTCGGTGAGTTGACTCGGCGCCTTGCGTCCGGACTCGAGATCGAGCCGGTTGCAGGCTTCGGCGAATCGCAGATAGGTGTCGACACTCGCGACCACCACCCGGACGTCGATTTTGAGAATCTCGATACCGACCAGGGAGACGCGGACGAATGCGTCGATGACCAGGCCGCGGTCGAGTATGAGTTCAAGAACGTCGTAGAGATTTCCCGAACCGCCGCTCCCACCGGACGTCGCATTGCTCTGCTGAACGAGAGTCATGGGGAACTCCTTTCGGTGATCCTTATTACGTCTGACGACGGAATTTCAGCGCCGATCGATCTGGCCCCTGGCATAGCGGTGCAGTCGCTCGTAGGACAGCAGCGTTCCGCGCGGGTCGAGTTGAACCCGGTAGGAGGCCATCACGCTCATGGTGTCCGGCACTCTTTCCAGCTCGACCACTTCCACGTCCGCCGACCAGCCTTCCTCGGTGGCCTTCATCGCGGAAACGGAACCCGGCTCGCACTGGAGCAATTCCGTGAGCTGCGCGGAGGCCTGCCGCATGGCGGTAGGAACATCGACGCGCTTTCCGTCGTGCTCTTCATCGGTCTTCTTCTCGGTACTCATCCTCCACCTGTCGCCGGGGATGGCCGCTGGCAATCGGCCTCCGTCGTCCATGGCTGACATTCGCCTGCCCCTGCGATCCGGACGTATGCACGGATGATGTGGCCGATGGTGGCGATGGGCGCGTCGAATGACGCGGATTCCCCTGTACGGCGGGGAATTGGGGGGTGTCGTGGAGAGCCGGCGTGCCTCGCGTACCGACCGGGGGTCCGCATCGCCCCGGGGTACGCGCCCGCGGAGGCGTCGGCCGTGGAGGGGCCGGACACGCACATCCGCGGACTCGTCAGAGCCCCGGTCGTCGGCCGCGGCGGTGGGCCCGCTGGGGCGTCTCGTTCTGCCCGGTCGTCGGCCGCGGCAGTGGGCCCGCTGGGGCGTCTCGTTCTGCCCGGCCGTCAGCGCGGCGGCGTCCTGTGGACGCTCGTCGCCGGCATGGCACGGCCGCCGCGAGGTCGGTGCGCGAGCCCCGCGGCCAGGCCGGCCAGGTCGCCCTTCCGGCGAATCCGGTCAGGTCAGGTCGTCGCCGTACGGCTCCCGCCGCTGGGTGCGCGGCTCAGGTCCACGACGCAGAAGATGTTGTCGTCCGGGTCGGCCAGAACAACGAAGTCCGGCTCGGGCGGGTAGAGGTCCCACTCGACGCTCTGCGCGCCGAGGCCGAGCAGTCGCCGGACCTCCCTCTGCTGTTCCTCGGCCGAATCCGTGAACAGGTCCAGGTGGATACGAGGGTGCGGCTCGGCCGGGGAGTCGCTGCGCAGCAGGCCAAGCGCCCGGCCGGAGCCGTCGGCGTGGTCGAGCGTTCGCCATGTTTCGCTCGCCCACTGCGGACTGTCGACCAGGTTCAGCGCCGCGGTCCAGAAGGCCACCGCTCGCGGGAGGTCCGTGACACCGACGACAGGCATTCCGAGTCTCAACATGCGGCCGAGCGTAACAAGGCGCCCTTCAGACCCGCGTGCTGTCCGGCTTGAGCTGTCGGAGACGCCCGTCGAGTTCACGCCGGTAGAAGTCGATGAAGCCGTCGGGGTCGGGGCCCGCGTTCTGCATGACCAGCCTGTCGAAGCCCGCGTCGACGAACTGCTGGACCACCTCGACGTACCGTCCGGGGTCCGCCCCGCAGGCGAACCTCTCCAGGATGTCCTCCTCGCGCACGGTGGTGGTCGCGGCATCGAAGTTGACCGGATTGGGCAGCTCGCTCATCACCTTCCACCCGGTCAGCGCCCACCGCGAAGTCTCCAGAGCGGCGCGCGCGGCGATGTGCGCGTCCGGCGCCCAGGCCATCGGGACCTCCCCGTAGCACGGGCCGCTGCCGCCGGCGTCCCGGTAGTGGCGGACGATGCCCGGCTTGTCCTCCGTGGCGAACAGGCCGTCGCCCAGCTCGGCCGCGATGCGGGTCGACTCCCGGCCGCTGGCCGCCACCGCGATCAGGGGCAGCTCGTCGGGGAGGTCGAAGACCCGGGCGTCCCGCAGCCGCAGATGCTTTCCCTCGTAGGACTGATAGCCCCCGCGCCACAGCAGTCGGATGATCTCCAGGGCTTCCCTGAGCATTTCGTGGCGGGTGCTGACCGCGTCGGGGAAGCCGGGACCGACGACGTGTTCGTTGAGCCGCTCCCCCGAGCCGACGCCCAGGACGAAGCGGCCCTCCGCGAGCAGCGCGAGCGTCGCCGCCGCCTGAGCGATGACGGCGGGGTGGTAGCGCACGGTGGGGCACGTCACCCCGGTCGCCAGACCGATCCGTGACGTCCTGGCCGCGATGCTTCCCAGCACCGTCCAGGCGAACGGCGAATGCCCCTGGTTGTCGAGCCAGGGGTGGTAATGATCGCTGATCTCCACGAAGTCGAAGCCCGCCTCCTCGGCGAGCACGGCCTGCCTGACCAGCTCCGCCGGGCCGAAAGCCTCCGCCGCCAGCTTGTATCCCACCTGCATGTGATTCCTCGCTCCGCATGCGTCATGGCCGCTTTGTCCGCATAGAGGTACCCCCTGATCTCCGCGCGTAACGCATGCCGCCCACGGCGCGGGGGCCGGTGGCGGAGCCCGTACGGCGCTTGCTCCACTCAGGACGGGCATCCGTCCCGCGGCTCAGTGGAGGTCATCGGGTGTGAGGTCGGGGCGCAGGCGGTGCCAGGAGGGCTGGCGCAGGCGCCCGGCCCTGGTGCGGGCCGTGTAGCGGACCTCTCCGACCAGCCGGGGCTCCACCCACCGGGCCCCGGTCACCGCGGGCCGCTCGGTGAACGGGCAGGTGTCGGACGCCGTGGCGTGGAGGAGGGCTGCGAGGGTGGTGCGTTCGGCGTCGCTCCAGCCGGTGCCGACGCCACCGACGTAGCGGAGCCTCCCGCCGGGGGCCGGCCGGCCCATGAGGAGGGCGCCGGGCAGGGGGGCGAGGCGGCCGTGGCCGGGCAGCCAGCCGCCGACGACGATGTCCTCTGTCCGCACGTGCCGGATCTTGATCCACGCCCGGGAGCGGACACCCGGTTCGTAGAGGGAGGTGCGCCGTTTGGCGACGAGTCCCTCGAAACCGGCGGACCGCGTCATCTCCAGAGCCTGCTGACCGTGCCCGACGACCGCCGCCGGGGTCGACCACGCGGGTCCGCCCAGGTCCAGGGATTCCAGGACGGCGCGGCGCTCGGAGTACGGGGTGCGGGTGAGCCGGCTCGTGCCGAGGAACACGACGTCGAAGAGCATCAGGTGCACAGGCGTCTTCGCGGCCATCCGGGCCGCCCTGGCCCGGGAGCCGGCAAGTCCCATCCGGGGCTGCAGCCGCTGGAAGTCGCCGCGCCCCTCGTCGTCCAGGGCGACGATCTCCCCGTCCAGCACGGCGGGGCGGGAGCCCAGCACCGGCCCCAGCCCCGCGAGCTCGGGGTAGGCGGGGGTGATGTCGGCGCCGGAGCGGGAGCGCAGCTGCAGCGAACCGTCACCGGGGAGGTAGATCACGCACCGCTGACCGTCCTGCTTCACCTCGTACGCGTACGAGGTGTCCTCCGAGGGCGGGGGCAGCCGCCCGGGGGTCGCGAGCATCGGTGCGATGCGGGGCAGACGCGCCACGGCACTGTCCCGGCCCTCGGTCAGGAGGCGCTCCGTTTCCTCGCCGTGCGCTGGGTGCCGGCCGTCTTCTTCGCCGTCGTCCTCTTCGCCGCGGCTGTCTTCTTCGTCCCGGCGGTCTTCCCGGCGCCCGCCTGCCGGCCGGTGGTCTTCTTCGACGCGCCGGTCCTGCGGCCGGTGGTCGTCCTTCCGGACGGGGCGGCCTTCTTCGACGCGGTCTTCTTCCGGGGCCGCATCTCGTGCACCGTGGCCTCCCCTCCCCCACGCTCCCCGCGGCTCTCCTTCGCCGCCTCGACCGACGCGTTCAGCGCGGCCATCAGGTCCACGACCTTGCCCTCCTCCGGCTCCTCGCCCTCGGCGGGCTCCGGAAGCTCCTTGCCCTCCGACTTCGCCGTGAGCAGTTCCTCCAGGGCGTCCCGGTAGGTGTCCCGGAACCCGCTGATGCTGTCCAGGGCCATGGTGTCGGTCAGCTGGACAGCCCTCTCGATCTCGTCGTCGTCCAGCTCCACCTGCCTCGGGGCCAGGGACTCGGGGCTGCGGATCTCGTCCGGCCAGCGCATCGAGTGCAGCACGATCGCCCCTTCCCTGACCCGCAGCAGCCCCAGCCGCTCACGGTTGTGCCAGGCGAACTTCGCGACGGCCACCTTGTCCGAGCGTTCCAGCGCCCGGCGCAGCAGCGTGTAGGGCTTCTCGGCGACCTTTCCGTCGATCGCGAGGTAGTAGGAGTCGCTGATCCGGATCGGATCGACGCTGTCGGCGTCCACGAAGGCGACGATCTCGATGGCTTTCGCGGTGGGCAGCGGAATCCGGTCCAGTTCCTCGTCCGTGATCGGAACCGTCTGCTCCTTGGAGAGCTCGTAGCCCTTGCCGATCTCGTCCTGCGACAGTGCTTCGCCGTCCAGCTCGCAGACCTTCCGGGTGCGCACACGTCCGAGGTCCTCCAGGTGGACCTGGCGGAAGTGGATCGAGTGGTCCTGGGTCGCGGAGACGACCTTCACCGGGATGGTGACCAGGCCGAAGCTGATCGCACCGGTCCACAAAGGCCTCGGCATGCCTACCTCCATGCCCACTGCGGGCTGGGTCGCCGTGCGGGTTCTCGAACCCCCACCACATTCTCAGCACCATTCATGGGTCCGCGCCATTCGTCAGGTGTCCGCGACGGGCTTCGTCCTTCGTGCGACGACGGTGATCACGAAGGACGGCGGCGGGGCGCTTCGGCGTCGCGCCCCGCCGCCGTCACCGGCCCGGTGGAGACGGCCGGTCCCGTCACCGTCGCCCTCCGCGCCGATGACGGTGTCAAGGGGTCACTCAGCCGGGGAGGACCCATTTCTGGTTGGCGCCGGTCCCGCAGGTCCACAGATGCAGCCTGGTGCGGTCGGCCGAGGAGACGCCCTCGGCGTCGAGGCACTTGCCGGAAGCGGGGTTCTTCAGCGTCCCGTCACTCTGCGGGACCCACTTCTGCGCCCCGGTGTCATTGCACCCGTACAACTGGATCCTGGTCCCGTTCGCCGTACCGGCACCACTGACATCCATGCACTTGCCGAGCGCCCGCAGCGTACTGTCCGTGCCCACCGTCCACTTCTGGGCAGCCGACTGATTGCACGTGAACAGCTGGATCTGCGTCCCGTCCGCCGACACACCACCCGCCACGTCCACACACTTGCCACCGATACCGGTGACAGCACCCTCCCTCGGCCCCGTCGAACCGCCGAGTTCCTTGATCCGGACGTTGCGGAAGGACACGTCGTCGCCGTCGCCGTGGTTCTGCAGGCCGATATGGCCCTGCTGGAGGCTGCGGGCGGGGTCGGTGTTGGTGAAGTCGTTGATCTTACGGCCGTTGAGGAAGAGCTGGAGGCGCTCGCCCTCGACCCGGATCTCGTAGGTGTTCCACTCCCCCGGCGGATTCAGGGCCGCGTCCCGGACGGCGAGGTCGGCTGACTTGAAGCCGTAGACGGAGCCGGTGGTGCGGTCGGGGCTGTCGGTGGCGTCGATCTGGATCTCGTAGCCGTTGTCGACGGCCGACCACGGGTCGTCGGAGGCCGGGAAGCCCACGAAGACACCACTGTTGTCGTCCCCGCTCTGCCGCCAGTCGAGCTTGAGGGAGTACGACCGGTACTCCTTGGCCTGGTACCAGTACAGGCCCAGACCGCCCTGGGAGGTGAGGGTGGCGTCGGCGTGGGTGAAGGAGCCGGGCCCGGCCTGCTTCCAGCCGGTGGTGCCCGAGGAGCCGAAGAGCGTGATGTAGCCGGTCTCGGGGCGGCAGTCGGCCTCCGTCAGCTCCGCGGCCCAGCGGATGCCGCCGAGGAGGTGCCGACGGAAGGCGGGGTCGGTGTAGGAGTCCTCGGTGTGGCCGCCGCCGGTGTAGAAGGCACGCCCGCCGGCGTAGTCCTTGCACCAGGCGATGGGATGGTCGGCGCCCATGGTGCCGCCGCTGTAGGTGGACTCGTCGAGCGAGGCCAGGACGTGCGCGGTGGTGCGCGGGTTGCTCCGGTAGTCGTACCACTCGTCGGTCCGCTGCCAGTTGGGGCCGAGGTGGGCGGTGGCGTCGTGGGCGCGGTCCTCCACGTTGACCGTGGCCTGCTGAATGTGCGGGTGGGACTTGAACAGCGCCCCGGCCAGACCTCCGTACCAGGCCCAGTCGTATTCGGTGTCGGCCGCCGCGTGGATGCCGACGTAGCCGCCGCCTGCCGCGATGTATCCCTCGAAGGCGGTCTGCTGGGTGGCGTTGAGGACGTCGCCGGTGGTGGAGAGGAAGACGACGGCCTCGTATCCGGCGAGGTTCGAGGGGGTGAAGGCGGCGGCGTCCTCGGTGGCGGTGACGGTGAAGTTGTTGGCGGCACCCAGGTCGCGCAGGGCGGTGACGCCTTCGTCGATGGAGGAGTGGCGGAATCCGGCGGTCTTGGAGAAGACCAGGACGTCGTACGCGGGGTCGGCGGCGGCCGCCACGCGGGCGGGGGTGTCGGGAGTCGCGGCCGTGGAGACGGCGGCGGGCAGGGCGGTGGCGGCGAGCAGGCCGCAGGCGCCCCAGGTGGCGAGGTGTCCGAGAGGTCGGAGCGGTCGTCGGCTCATGGCAGGATCCATTTCTGGTTGGCGCCGGTCCCGCAGGTCCACAGATGCAGCCTGGTGCGGTCGGCCGAGGAGACGCCCTCGGCGTCGAGGCACTTGCCGGAAGCGGGGTTCTTCAGCGTCCCGTCGCTCTGCGGGACCCACTTCTGCGCCCCGGTGTCATTGCACCCGTACAACTGGATCCTGGTCCCGTTCGCCGTACCGGCACCACTGACATCCATGCACTTGCCGAGCGCCCGCAGCGTACTGTCCGTGCCCACCGTCCACTTCTGGGCAGCCGACTGATTGCACGTGAACAGCTGGATCTGCGTCCCGTCCGCCGACACACCACCCGCCACGTCCACACACTTGCCACCGATACCGGTGACAGCACCCTCCCTCGGCCCCGTCGAACCGGAGGTGGTGACGGTGAACTCGTCCACGTCGAAGAGGGCTCCGCCGCCGCCCTTGAAGACGAGGTGGAGCGTGGTGGTGCCGGCCGGGCGGTTGGTCAGGTTCGTGGAGACGTCCTGGAACGTCTCCCAGCCTCCGGTGACGGGGACGGCCACGGAGCCGAGCAGGGCGCCGGTGGGTGATCCGGCACGTACCTCCAGTGTGCCGCCGGCTCCGGCGGAGGAGACGCGGGCGGTCAGTTCGGTGGCGTTGTCGAGGGCGTAGGGCGTGAAGGAGATCCAGTCGCCGTTCTCGATGTTGCCCACGGTCTTGCCGCCCCGGGCCGCGGCGTGGTCGACGACCGTCACGCCGGCGGAGCCGCCGTAGTGCTCGGCCTGGCGGTGGCTGGGCTGGCTGATGTGCTCGTCGTGCGTGGTCAGGGCGGGCTGCCCACCAGCTCCCTTGTCGGTGTACTCGGCGTCCCAGACGCCGAAGATATTGGCGTTGGGGTCGTGCTCGCCGTCGGCGATGGTCTGTACGGTTCCGGAGCAGCCGGTGGCCGAGGTCTGCGGGTGGCCATGGCTGTCGTGACCGATGATGAAGGTGACCTTGACCTTCGAGCAGTCGATGGTGCCGTCCTCCGGGTCGGTGACGGTCACCTCGAACGGAACGGCGGCGCCCGGGTCGATGATGCGGCCGTCGACGGGCAGTTCCAGCTTCACGGAGGGTGCGGTGTTGCCCACGGTCACGGTGACGGAGGCTGTGGCGGTCAGGCCGGTACCGTCGGAGACGGTCAGCTCCGCGGTGTACTGGCCGTTGGCCGTGTAGGTGTGCGTGGGGTCGGGCGACGTCGACGTACCGCCGTCACCGAACTTCCAGGCGTAGCTCAGGGGGTCGCCGTCGGGGTCGGAGGTCCCCGCCGAGGAGAACCGCACGGCGAGCGGGGCCTGGCCGGAGGTGCGATCGGCCTTGGCCTCGGCGAGTGGGGAGCGCCCGCCGGACACGTTCTCGATGCGGTAGACCGCGCTGTTCGCGTCCCCGTTGAAGTAGCCGGTGCCGTAGTCGAGCACGTACAGCGCGCCGTCGGGTCCGAAGGCCATGTCCATGACCTGGGTGCCCTGCCAGGGGAAGGCGTTGATGGACTGCACGGTGCCGTCGTCGGCCTGCTCGATGCGCTTGATCCACTTGCGGCCGAACTCGCCCGCGAAGAAGTCCCCGTCGAAGCTCTCGGGGAACTTGACCGGGGAGGTCGAGGCCGCGTCGTAGCGGTAGACCGGGCCTCCCATGGGGGATTCGGAGCCGCTGCCGAACTCCGGGACCGAGCCGCCGTCGTACGGGACCCAGGCGGGCTGAGCCGCGGGGAGGTCGGTCAGGCCGGTGTTGTTGGGCGAGGTGTTCCTCGGCGCGGAACAGGAGAAGGCGGATCCGGACGTCGAGTTGGCGAAGTCGTAGTCGACGTAGGCGTTGTTCTTGCCGGTGCAGTAGGGCCAGCCGTAGTTGCCGGCCTTGGTGATCCGGTTGAACTCGACCTGTCCGGCGGGGCCGCGGGTGGTGCTCGCGGTACCCGCGTCGGGGCCGTAGTCGCCGAGGTAGACCGTGCCGGTGGGCTTGTCGACGGTCATCCGGAAGGGGTTGCGGAATCCCATGGCGTAGATCTCGGGCCGGGTCTTCGCGGTGCCGGGGGCGAAGAGGTTGCCCGCCGGTATGGAGTAGCCTCCGTCGGCGTTGACCTTGATCCGGAGCACCTTGCCGCGCAGGTCGTTGGTGTTGCCCGACGAACGCTGGGCGTCGTAGGCGGGGTTGCGGTTCGCCCGCTCGTCGATGGGGGTGTAGCCGTCGGAGGCGAAGGGGTTGCTGTCGTCGCCGGTGGAGAGGTACAGGTTGCCCTGCGCGTCGAAGTCGATGTCGCCGCCGACGTGGCAGCACAGGCCTCGGCTGGCGGGGACGTCCAGGACCCGCTTCTCGCTGGCGGTGTCCAGGGTGCCGTCCGTCCTGAGGACGAATCGGGAGAGCCGGTTGACCCCGTCGAAGGGGGCGAAGTCGGCGGCCGAGCCGGTCGCGGGGGCGTCCCCGGCGGGGGTGTTCAGCTTCGGGGCGTAGTAGAGGTAGACGAAGCGGTTGGTGGTGAAGGCGGGGTCGACTCCGACGCCTTGGAGTCCCTCCTCGTCGTGCGAGTAGACGTCCAGCTTGCCGGCGACCTTGGTGGTGCCGCCGGCGTCGGTGCGGCGCAGGGTGCCGTCCCGCGAGGTGTGCAGGACGGACCGGTCCGGCAGGACGGCGAGCGTCATCGGCTCGCCGGTCTCGGCCACCCCCTTGGCAAGGGTGACCTGTTGGAACTCCGGTGCCGCGGGGGCGGCTTCGGCCGATCTCTGCTGGAAGGTGAGGGCGCCCGCGGCGGCGAGCAGAGCGCTGGCGAGCGCCGCGAGGGGCCGGGTGAGTCTCCTGTGCACGCGCATCCTCCGTGGGTCAACGGGGCGGGGGGTCTGGCACAGGCGCGCGCCGTCGCGCCGGGGGGACGTGGGCGCCCTGGAGGGAGGGAGGCACACGTCGCTGTTGTCCGGTACAGGTCAGGAAGGTAATGGCTTTTTCATCAACCAGAAACCCCTTTGACGACACAGGCCAGAACTTTATTCTCTGGGGGGACAAAGTGCCCGCCGCCCGCACGGCTCCGCCAACTCCGTTGCCAACTCCGCTGACCTCAACGGGACTTACGGGCCGACGGGCGTGCGCCTCTCCCAGAACCGGCGCTATCGGGCGTGGCTCAGACCCATTCGGCGCCGCCGTCCTCGGCGCGGGTGCAGGCCGGCGGCGCGGGCTGCCCCTTGCGCCGGTCAGCTACGGAAGCCAGTCCGCGCCGCTCAGGGGTGGGTGGTGGTGGCGGAAGCGATCAATCACGCTCGGCAGTGGCGTGGACCTGGTGCGGGGGGGGCGGGATGAGGCGTTCAAGACGTGGGGGTGAGTGAGCCGATGCCCCATGGGCGCCAGTGGAGGCTGGTGAGGAAGGAGTCCGGAATGCCGCCTTCCTTGTCGGTGGTGCGCTTGTTGTCGGTCAGGGTCCAGGTGATCCTGACGGTGCTGTCGGCGAGGACGAGGGCTTCGAGGTTGTCGCCGGGCTTACGCGGGTCCTTGTGGCCGGCGCCATGGCACCTGATCTTGTAATGATGCCCGAGCTTGCTGTGCGGCGGGGTGACATCGATGGCGAGCGTGCCGTCCGCGCTGTCGGTGCAGCTGCGGAGGGTGCCGGTGAGCAGGCCGTCGGTTTCGGCTGTGTAGGTACGGGAGACGGTGGAGCCGTACATCTCGCTCTGGAGGAGCTCCAGCGGCGGGGTGTCATCAGCGTGTGGACTGTGCGGGGCGGGGTCGGGCTGGAGGATGTCGGCCGGGCCGCCGACGGTCAGGTTCCCGGCCCAGAGCCAGGGGTGGCAGACGGTGGCGACGGTCTGCTGGATCAGATGCGGTGTGGAGGGGGTTTCGGGGGGACAGTCCCAGAGTTGGAAGACTGTTGTCCGGTAGATGTGCACGTCGTAGGAGTTCCTGCCGGTGACGTTCTCCTGGTGACCGCTCCAGAGGAGGTAGACCTGGTGCCCTTTGGGTAGTTGGGCTCTCCAGGACAGATGGATCTCCGCACCGGCGTGCACGCTTGATTCGTCGGGCCGGAAGTCGCGGAACTCGATGCCGGCGGGAACCTTGGGAAGGGCGAAGAGCGGTGGGCGGTTGGTGACGTCGTTGACGACTTCTTCGATGGCGAGGGTGGCGGTTCCGTGAGCGGAGTTGATCTCCACGTTGGGAAAGGTGAACTCCAGGGGAATGTCGCCGGCGGAGATGGTGCCGTAACTGGTGTTCTTCGGCTTGGCCAGGAAGCAACCGTAGGTCTTCGTGGGGCGGATGGTCCAAGTTCCGGGGTATCCGGGATGGATGACGCGGATGTGGTTCTCGGGAATGAGGTCGGTATCCTTGTCCCCGACCGGGAAAGTGAACGTCAGCTGTTTGCAGACGACGGGTGTTCCGGCAGCGAGGGAGACCTTGACGCTCACGGAACCGATCCGTGCAGCGCCGCTCTTCTCGGACGCGTCCAGCGGGTTGGGCGCGGTGTAGACGTCGTAGTCGAGCAGTTGCGTCCCGTCGTCCGTGCCCGAGACGCGTACACGCTGGGGGCGTGCGCCAGCCGGCGTCATCGGACGAGCCCGCTGCCTGTGAGGAGCCCTGGGGCCGACGTGTTGTGTGCCGCTGTGGGCTCCGCGAGCACACCGGCGCCTGGCGGAGGTGTCATGGGTGGGCGCGGGCGGGGGTGGGCGGACACGTCGGCCTCCTGGGTGCGTGAAAGGAATACGCGGCCTCGGCGGGCAGGACTGCGGCGGAGCGCACCGGTTCGAGGCTGGTTCATCGCGCCGTTGTGGAACCGGCATCCTCCGGCTTGCCCACATGAACGGCCTGTGAGCCGGGGAGGCCACGGGCGACTCCATCGTGGAGGCGACGGCGGCACGTACGATCCGGCCCGCGACTTCGTCATCATCCCGCGTCGTTCCAGTACGGCACAGCGACCACGGAGCTACGGCCTTCAAAGCCTTTGGATTTGAGGTCGAGCTTCCCGACATCCACGAGGGCGGCCGTGTCGATGTCGATGACGAAAACCTCGGGTGGTTCGTTGTCGTACGCCTGGAACACGAAGAGGAGATTCCCGTTCGGATCTGCGAAAAGTGACTGGATGCGGCAGTTTTCGGCGGAGCCAGAGTCGGGGAGGGTGACAGTTTTGTGTTCTTTTGATTCCGTATAGACGATCTCGACCTTGGCGCTTCGTCGCCCTACAGCAACGGCGCGACCGTCCGGGGTGGCGACCGGATCGGCGTACCAGAGGGTGTCCTCGGGATACTTCAGCAGCTCGACAGGGTAGCCCCATTTTTTTGCCTGAGACTGGTACAGACACTTCCCGTCCCCGGAGACGTAATAGATGGTGGTGCCGTCGAAAGAGATCCCGAGCGCCCGCAACCACGGCCACACCTTGTGGCCTTTCAGCTCCACCGCTCCGTCCTTGGGTGCGTTGAACCAGTGCATCATGGCCGCTTCCGTCTTCCATTCCCTGGTGACGACGTAGAAGTCGTCCCCGACGCAGGGCACGGCGACGAACGGGGTGTCGCCCCCCGGTTCGATGTGGGGATAGGTGTCCTTGTCGTCGAGTGGCCCCAGCTTATGAAGGTCAGCGACCCTGGGTACAGCGATGAACCCTCCTACCCCTCCCACGATATCGTCCCTGCTGGTAATGAGAAGGCGCGTTTCTCCGGCAATGAGGCAGGCCCTGGTGTAGTTCATTTTCTCCACTTTCAGGGACACTGATTTCTTCAAATCCAGGGCCATGGAGGCGCGAGAACTGAAGAGTTCCTTCTTCGGGTAGATCCGGTGATCTTGAATCAGAAAGAAACCCGTGCTGGAATTTTGTCCGAAGGCCACGGTGTCCAACCGGTTCTCGGAACGCACGTGCGCGGGTTCTTTGGTGTCGACCGTGCTTCCGGAGAGGTCGACCGGACGCATCTCGATCCGTGCGAAGCTGCCGTAACCGATCACCTTGTACAGCGGGATACAGAAAGTAGGAACAGGGCCGAAGGACCAGTTGTACTGGGATTCTTTGGAAGCGTCGCCGAGTTGCAGCTGCGCGTCCTTTTCGTGCGCTGTTGCTTTGCAGCTGGAAGAGAAGGACGTGACGAGGAGACTCGGTGGGTCGGAAGGCCCTGATGTCGCGCCGACGGCGTCGATACGGGGGGAGAAGCCTTCCGGGAGCACTTTGCGGAAGGGGGCGAGGTCCAGTGTGCGGGAGGAGGTGGTGGCGGCGCCGTGTTCGAAGTTGTAGAGGTAGTAGGTGGCGCCGTTGAAGAGGTAGACCTCGGTGTCGCTGATGGCGGTGGCGGCGGTGATGCCGTGGACGAAGGTCTTGTCCAGGTTGATTTCCTTGGCGGGGTCGGCGTCGGCGGGGGTGACGACCTGGCCGGTGGTGAGGTCGAGCTTCAGGTAGCGGTCGCCGCGGAACATCCACAGTCGGCCTTCAGCGACGAAGGGTGCCCTGTAGGGGTGTCGGCCGGCGGTGAAGCGCAGTTCCGGCCAGCGGACGTTGAGATGCTGCCAGTGCGGGGTGGGGTCCGCGAGGTCGGCGATGAAGGTGCCGCGGAAGAGCCACAGGCTCTTGTCGGGGCGGGAGACGACGCCGGTCAGGCCGGGGGCATCGGGGGTGGGAACCTTGTTCCACGCGTCGATGGACCCGGGCGTGGTCTCGGTCATGCGGTTCTCCTGACGTGAGGTGGGTCGAGTCCGGTGGCGGGGTGGTGGGGCTGGGGGCTGTGTCATGCGAGGCTGCCGCGGCCCATGGGGTACCAGGTGACCTGGGCGAGGTAGTCGCCCTTCTCCGTTCTGGTCTGGACGTTGAGTGTGGAGCCCTGGGGGACGGGGACGAGCAGGTTCCGCGGGGTGGTGGCCTCGGGAGAGAGTGCTTCGGCACGGTGGGCGACTTTGTTGGGCGCGGTGACCTGGACGGCAGCGAAGGCGTTGGCGCCACCGGTGACCGGGCGGATGCGTGCGGCAATGAAGCCGTCGGTACCCGCCTTCTTCTCGACACTCTGCGGCGTGCCCAATGCCTTGGTGTCGTCGATCAGCGTGACGGGTTCGGTGAGGAGAGCGACTTTCCCGTCCGCGCGCAGTTGGCCGGTGGTCAGGTTGGGTGTGCTGACGCTGATGGCCATGGTGCGCCCGCTGGTGATGGTGTCGTTGTTGAGGGTGTGGGTGGCCAGCAACGCGAAGGCGGTTGTGTCCTGGACGCCTTCTTTGCAGGTCCAGGTCCCTTTCGCCGCGCCCTTGTCAGGTTTCGTCTGGTGAGTGACGTCGATGGGAAGTTGATCGCCGTAACACAGGTGGAACTTCAGGCCGGGTGGGAGTGGTAGGGCGGCGGTCCAGTTGAGGGTGAAGTCTTTGCCGGGGGCGACGTGGGCGGTGTCGCTCCAGAAGCCGGTGATGGTCTCGGTGCCGGAGGTGACGGTGTGCGGGTCCGATTGCGGGGCGGCCCCGTCGGGGGTGTAGGGGGTGGCGCTGATGCGGGCACTGCCCTGGCTGGGGCGCAGGCCGTCGAGAAGGAGGTGGAGTCGTGCGCCGGGGGCCAGGACGGTGGGTGCGCTGGGGCGGAGGTGGTGGCGGTGCTGTCCGTCGGGGTGCGGTTCCCAGACGGAACCGTCGGTCGCGGTGACTTCTGGGGCCGGTTCGGCGTGGGCGGCCGGGGAGTCGACGGTGGTGGTGTGGCGGGTGAGGGTGATCTGGGTGCAGGTGGCGTGCTGGGCGGTGGTGTTGATCAGCGTCAGACGCAGGGCCCGTGTGTCGGCGTGGGGGGCGAGCGTGCACGTGAGGGCGGTTGGCGTAGTCATTGGCCAGTCTCATTGTTCGTGGTGGGGCGGGTGAGGGTGAGGTAGCCGGTGCGGACGTCGGGGACGGTGCCGGGTGGGTGGGCGAGGGCGTCGGTGTGTCCGATGTCCAGGTGTGCCCAGGGGGCGCTGTCGCCGGGCGGGGTGCGTTCGCACCAGGTCCAGGTGCCGTGCCATGAGCCTGGCGAAGGTAGCGCCAGGGCGGTGGCCGACTCGGGGTGTTGGGGCTGGTCGGGGTCGGTGGTCTGCGGGGCGAGGGTGGCCAGGAGGGGGCCGGTGGGAACGCACAGGGCGATGCGGGCCAGGGAGCCGCGGATGGCGTTGTCGGGGACGCGGGTGGTGGCGGCGGGCAGTATGCCGGTGCGCGCGCTGAGCGGGACGAAGGGGTTGACCAGCATGGTCACCCAGGCGGTGGCCGCGGGTGAGGGGCGGGCGCCGTGCGGGGTGTTCTCGGCGACGACCGTCGGGAACGCCTGCGGGGTGATGGGGCGTGCGTAGTGATGGGCGGTGGGCTCGGTGTAGGGGGTGTTCAGGCGGGTGTAGTCGGTGGGTTTGCCGTCCGGGGCGGTGTAGTAGCCGATGAGACCGTCGCCGGGGTGTGCGGCGTCGCCGAGGCGGATGGGCCACGTGGTGCTGCGGAGGGGGTTGGCGTCGGTGGGGAGCGGGCCGTCCAGGAGGTGTTCCCAGGTGGGCTGGGGGTGGGGGGTGTCGGCCAGTTCGATGCGCAGGCGGGCGCGGACGACGGCCACGGGACGTCCGGCGAGGAGGGTCCAGGGGGTGGTGTGGCTGTCGTCGGGGGCGTGGGTGGCCAGGAGCGCTTCGTCGATCACGTGGCGCAGGTCGGTGCAGGCGTGCAGGACATCGGTGGGACTGCCGGCGAACAGCTCCTGGATGAGGGGGCCGAGGTGGGGGTGGCGGTGGGCGAAGTCGGCGTGCCGCAGGTGGTCGGTCGTCAGCCAGGGGGAGCCGGGGAGGGGGCGCCAGTCCGGGCGGGGGGCGTCGTCCGGGCCGGTGATGAGGATTTCACCGAGTCCGGTGCCGTCGGCTGCGTAGACGGCGAGCGTGTTGTTGCGGTGGTCGGGGACGAGCCAGCCGCAGACGGGCCCGCTGTCGGGGGTGCCGGCGGGGGTGGGGGCGGCTTCGGCGGACAGAACGAGGTGGTCGTCGGTGGGGCTGACGAGTTCGAAGCGGGTGCGCGCGGGCTGCTGGATGCGGGGTTGGAGCTGGATGCAGGCACCTGGGTGGGTCTCGTCGAGGGCCAGGAGCTTGCCGTCGTGGTCGCCGGGGCGGGGTGTGTGTCCTGCGGGGTGGGCGGTGTTGGGTGCCAGGTCGGTGGAGCGGGCCGGCGTGGAGCGGTGGAGGGTGTGGGGGTTGATGTGGTCGTAGCCGCGGCCGAAGCGGTCGACGATGACGAGTTCGGTGAGTACGAACTGCCCTGCCGCGACCGGTCGGCCCCACGGGGGCGTGTCAGGGCCGGGGCTGGGCACGGCCCATGTGGGGCGCAGGAGGGCGGACAGGTCTTGGCGCGGTTCGGGCGGGTCGCTGTGCGGCACGGCTCGGTACTGGGCGAGGTAGGCGCCGAGGCCGCCCAGGGTCTGGCAGATCTGAGAGGTGGTGGCCTGGTCCCGGAGGGTGTTCAGCACGGCGTGGTCGGCGTCCTGGTGGCGGTGCAGATAGTCCCTGATGCGACCGCTCACCAGGAAGTCCGGCAAGGGGGTCAGGAGGGCGCGGCCGACCAGGTCTTCCGGCGTGGTTGTGCCCTTACCGTCCAGTTCCCATTGGCCGCTTGTGCCTTGGTGCCATTCGGTGCCGACGTCCAGGTGCCAGTGGCGTCCGTCGTAGTGCCATCCTGGCCATCCGGGTGCGGCGGGGTCGGGTTTTTGGGGGTGCGCGGGAAGTGCGCGGATGCGGGCGGTCCACAGCAGGAACAGCGGGGCCCACGGCTGGTTCCACAGGTTCGTCGAGGGCCAGATCGGGTCGGTGGAGCCCGTCATGGTGTGGGCTCGGTGCTGGTGTGCCTTGGCCCAGGAGTGCACGTCGGTGGGGGTGGGCGTGGCGATCAGGGCGTCGCCGGCGGCCTGCTCCAGGGCGTGGAACTCGCGCAGGACGGGCAGCAGTGGCGCCCAGTCCTCGGTGGAGGTGATCGGCTGCCAGGGGCCGGCTGGATCGCCGGGCTCGGCCGTGGCGGCCAGGAGCGTCGGCGCGAGCGGCAGGCCGGCCTCACGCGGTTCAATTCTGTCGACGAGGTGCTCGTGGAAACGGCATTCGACGGTGGTGCGCGGTGCGAGTTCGGGGCCGGTGCCCGCGCCCTGGAGAAGGACCACAGGGTCCTGAGGACGGTGGTACGGGGGGTGGATGACGCACTGCAGACGCTGTCCGGCCGTGAGTTTCATGCGCTGGGCGCGGGCCGCGATGGCGTCGATGAGGTCTTTGGTCCGGGCTCCGGACGGGACCTTGGCCCGCAGCGCGGCGAGCTTGCCGCGCAGATCGCGGACCTGGGCGGCGAGGCCGTCTCGGTCGGGGTTCAAGTGGGCGTCCAGCCTGGGCAACAGGGCGTCCGGACACGCGCGGGGGTCACGCAGCTCGGGATCGGCGCAGGCGGACAGGCCGGCCAGCCACCACAGGTCGTACAGACGGCGCTGGGCGTCGGCGAGTTCACGGGCCGTCTGGTCGTGAGCGAGCTGCTCGGCGTTGAGTTCGTCCAACGCGGCACGCTGCCCGTCGGTCAGCGCGGTGGGCGGGCGCGCACCGGCCTTGCTGCCGTCGGCGACGGGGGTCTCAGCGATCGTCCAGTGGCAGCCGGCCGGGCTCGCGGTGAAGCAGGCGTCATGCTCGATGTCGCGCAAGGCGTCGCTGCCGTCGTCGAGGACCTGGTCCAGGATCTCCAGGCGGGCGCTGTCGAAGGCACGGTGCAGGAGCCGTTCGGTGGCGGGCAGCCCCTGCTGGGCGCGCAGGGCGTCGCGGGCGTCGGCGGTGTTGATGCCCAGGGCGACGTGGACCTGGCCGGTGTTGTTACCGGGTTTGGCCGAGGGCCAGTCGTCCTTGTTCTTCCAGGTGAGGGCCAGCACCGTGCCGGTGTACAGGGTGTGGGTGAGGTGGCGGGCGTCGGGTGCCGTCCAGCCCAGCAGGCGCAGTCCGGCCGCGGTTTTGGCCCGCTGATCGAGGGCGTCCGTGTACAGGCCGTGGAATTTCAGTAGTGCGTCCAGCGGGCCGGTTCCCTGCGACGTCGAGGTGAGGGGGTCGTCGGCGGAGTGTGAGTACCAGCCGGCGACGAGGTAGCTGACGGTGCCGTCCGGCAGCGGTTTGCCGTTGACGCCGGTGAGGGGGTCGTGGACGGAGAAGACGTTCTGGTTGTAGTGCTGCAGGAGGTGGAAGGCGGGCAGACCACAGCCGTCGGCGGTGAGGAACCGGGCGCCGCTGAGCTGGGCCTGTTCGACCGCCTGCCATCCGTCCTTGTCCAGGTCGCGGGCGGCGCCGATGGCCACCTCACGCCCCTGCCACAGATAAGGCGTGCCCGGATTGAGGGGGTCAGAGGCGTCGAAGTCGAGGTAGTCGCTCTGCACCAGCCATGCGGCGGCGGCTGGAGGCGGGGCGGTGCCGCTGTCGGGGGCGGGAGTGCGGTGGATGCGCACGATCAGCCACCGGTTGGGGACCAGAGGGTAGGTCAGGCGGGCCAGTCCCGCCTCCTGGTGGGGGTCTTGTGCGGTCGTGGTGAGGTCCGCGCGGGCGCGAGTGAGGGCGTGTGGCACGTCCCATTGCAGGTAGACGCCGTTGCTGCGAGGGCTGTTGGACCAGCGGGTGTCCTGGGAGGCGAGGTTGCCCACGGGGTCCTCGCGCATTTGCCCGGGCTGGGGGAAGGCGGGCGGCATGCGGTGGAAGCGTTCGGTGCGCACCTGGTCGTTGACAGCCAGAGCACTGGTCTGGACGGGCACGATCAGCGTGGTGTCAGCGCCGGTCACGATGTGGCCTCCGTGGTGGATACGTCGAGGTCGCTCGCATCGTCGGCACGGGAGAGGACCAGGCGGGCGGTGGTGTCCAGGAGCTGCAGCCCCATCTCGGCCGCGGTCAGTTCCTGCCGGTTCTTGTTCGCCTCGTCGGTGTACCACTGGCCTTGGTCGGACAGGGCGTTGCGCAGGGCCCGGTTGAGGCACTTCCGCGTGGCGTCTTCGGTGAGAACGGTCAGCGTTTCGGTCGGCTGTCCGGTGGCGCAGCCGGTGCGCCGCAAGTCGAGGATGCCGCCGCAGTCGTGATTGTGCAGGGTCTGCCCGAGGTGGCGGGCGTCGGCGAGGTTGCGCAGCTTGACGGTGTCCTCGCCGTCCAGGCCGTAGTGCGGCTGTTCGGCGGGCCGGCGCAGGACGATGCGGCCAGGCGCGGCGGTGAAGTGGGCGAGCAGCAGATCGGGCGCGAGACGGCGTGGAGGGCTGAAGAGAACCGGTCTCGCGAGCGTGCCGTCGACGGCCTCGATGATGAGCGCGGGCCAGTCCCGTACGACACGGGAGCGCACCAGCATGCCGTACTTCGGCAGGGCGAAGGTGCTCAGGAGCCTTCTGCGCAGATGCTGGCCGACACTGTGATCGAGGGAGGTGGCCTGGCCCATCTGGACGGCGCCGGCGACCATGGTGGACAGCCACGTGCCGTCCACGGCGAACAACCGGATGCTCTCCTCGGGCAGCAGACGCGGGTCGGGCACCAGGTGGTCCAGCGGCACGGCCTGGAGCAGTTTGCGCGCGCACAGCGAGTCGTCGATGACCGCGGCGTGCACGTCCACCACGTGGGAGACGAAACCGGCCAGCGCTGATCCCTGCGGGGCCCGCAGCACCGCCCGCAGCTCGGCGCGCACGTCTGCTCGCTCCTGCGCTGCCTCGCCGTCCGCTTCCAGGGCCGGAACGGGGGTGGGCGCGGAGGCAGCGCGGGTCATGCGGGCCGCGAGGAGCGCTTCGAGGTCGCGCCTGGCGCTGCCGGTGGCCCGCAGGTGGCGGGCCACTCGCGGGGAGCTGCCGGGCCCGGACGGAGCGGGTGCCGTACGGGCCCGGGCAAGGGCCTCGCGGGCGGCGGGCCCGTCAGGCCCGTGGCGAGCGGCGCCCTGAACGACAGCCGTGTGCACGGTGGCGAGGGCATCCTTGCGCAGCAAGGTCAGGGCCTGGTTGAGGGCGGGGTCGGCCAGGGTGAGGAAGCGGCCGAGGGCGAACGCGCTGGAGTAGCTGACGTCGAACATGCCGTGTTCCGGCTCATAGGCCAGAGCGTTCGTCTCACAGGTCAGCTTCTCCGCCGTGAAGGGCGGCGGAGCAGGCAGGACGGGGGTGAACGGTCCGCGGTACCAGGCCACGGTTCGCTCCCCGGTCGGCAGCCGGTGGGCGACGGGTACGCATCCCGCGCTGAGCCGCTTGCGGGCGGCGGCGCCGGCAGTGGTGTCCTGGTGGGATCCGCCGGGCACGGGCAGGCGCAGCAGGAGGTCGTTGCCGCTTCGGGTGGCCAGCTCTTTGACGGCGTCCTCGAAGGAGCCCTTGGCATCGGGGTCGTGGTGGAAGGACCACGAGTACAGCGACAGCATCTTCACCGTGCGCACGGTCGTGTTCCGGTGGGTCAGGGGCCAGGTGCCGTGGAGGTGAGCGCCCATTCCTTCCAGGGAGATGAGGTGGGCGCTGTAGTCGCCCGCGGTGTGGGGCAGACGCGCGGACAGTACGACGGAAGTGGCGTGTTCGGTGGCCTTGCCGGGGCCTGTCGTACCGTCGGCCCACGCACGGTCGGCGTCCTCGCGTACGCGCCGCACGAACACCAGCTTGGCCGTCTCGCCCAGGCGTGGCAGGACGTCGGTGAACACCTCGGCCGACATCTCGACGGTCCGGCACAGGGTCACCCCCTTCGGGAGTTCTTCGGGCCCCAGTGTGGGAAGCAGCACCCCGTCCTTCGGGGCGGCGCACTCGGCCAGGAAGTCCTTGATCTCGCACTCAACCCAGGTCTTGCCCGTGACCGGATCGGCGCGCAGGTCTGTCGCACTGAGGACGACCAGGGCCAGCCATGGCGTGGAGCCGGCGTCCGCGGACCGCTGCCACGGCAGTGACGGTTCGGCGAGCGCGAGGTGGGCCATCGTCTGGCGGTAGTCGGCAGAGGAACCGGGCGGGGGATAGAGCGATTCGACAGCGGCGGCCTCCAAGGCGAAGCGCGGGCCGGCTACCGTCAACTCGTGCGAGGCGTCCCTACGGGCACCGCTGACGCCGTGGCCGGCGACTTCGGTGGCGACGGCCACCTTGTAGGTTCCCGCCTGCACCGCTACGGACGCCTCGTTCTGCAGCAGCAGGCGTCGGTCGGTTGCGTCCAGCGGGGAGGGGGCGGTCAGGGTCACGAGGCGCCTTTCTTGTCCTGGCACAGCAACGGCTCACTGCGCAGGTACACCCACAAGTGGTCGGAGTACTCGCACAGGGCGTCCTGCGGACAGGGCTGTCCCTGGCTGGTGGGCGCCAGGCCCCACTGGGCGAGCTGGTCGACAAGCGCAGTGCGCCCGGTGGCTCCCGCACCCGCGACGTCGGCGGCGATCATGGCCCGCACGCCGGGTCGTTCCACGGCCGCGGGGACGGGACTCGCCCGGACGGGCAGCGCAAGAACGGGGCCGTCGGTGTCTTCGAAGGCCAGGGTCTTCTCGGTGGTGGCCAGGCCGGCGTCGTCCTGGGGGGCGGGCGGCACGGTCAGCCTCAGGCCCGTGACCGCTTCGGTGGTCTCCTCGCCGGACGGCAGGGACGGCTCGTCGTCGCCGAGCGGAGTGCCCCACAGCCCCAGAGGAACCGGGCCGGTGATCCTGTCGACCTGCCACCGGTTCTTCTCGACATCGTACGGTTGCCCGTTGTGGGTGACCTCCACGGTGTGCGTGGAGGTCACCGCGTCCAGGCCCACCGGTCTGACCGGGATGGGGCCGCTGTCCTTCCAGCCGGCCGGCGCCCGGTGCTCCTGGCCGTTGCGCAGCCTGGCGTGGGTGACGGGCACGGCGCTGCGGGTGGTGAGGCTGAACGCGTCGTGGGACATCTGCCAGATCGCGTCCTCGCCGGTGCCGCCGGCGGGCAGCAGGCCGGTGACCGGATGGACCTCGACCACCGGGTCGTGCAGACGGCGTTCGGTGAACTCTTTCCAACTGAGCAGCGGGCGCTTACGGGGGCGGTCCTCGCCGAAGGAGATGTCGAAGCTGCAGCCCAGGGCATGCACGGTGGCGATACCGCCGGTGGGCGGCCCCCAGAAGTCCACGCCGACCCCGAAGGTCCCCCGCAACGTGAACAAGACGTCCAGCTCCACCCAGATGTCAGCGTGCGCGGTGACCTCGAAGAAGAACGGATCCCACTGGATCAGCGCGTCGATGCCCACCTCGCAGCCCGCGCTGATCGGCCCCGCGTGGAAACTGACCTTCACCTCCGTGCCGACCATGAACGCCGCCGGTGTCAACGCGGCGTAGCAGGATCCGCGCATCGACACATTGTCCGACACCGACCAGGACAGCTCCAGGCGGCCTACGTCGGGGTAGTGCGACGGTCTGCTGAAGTCCTGGTGGTAGCCGCCGACCGTGGCGACGAAATCCCCGGGATGCGCGCTGGCGCCGAACCACACGCACAGCGCCGCGCCGCCGGAGAGCCGGCACGACTCGTGCACGACGAACGAGCCGGGTGAGATTTTCGCGAAGACACCCAGCATGTCGGTGCGCGAGGAGTAGGAGGCGGCGAGGTCCAAGCCGACCTTGGCGAACGGTTGGGAGCTGTTGGGGAACTCCGCTTCCAAGTGACCGAGCAGAGCGAGGGTGAAGTCCTTGTCCGCCCCGGTGCCGAAGTCCACCAGAGCCAGGGCGCTCCCCTTGAGGAACTTGAAGGAGTCGAAGTCGATGCCGGCGGCCAGCCACGCCCGTCCCGGAGCCGGGCTGATCCACGGCCTGCCGGAGCCCGTGGCGCCGGTCAGCTTCTCCAGGTAGGCCAGCGGCGCGGACAGCAGATGGTCTGCGCCCGCCGGCATCAGCGGGAAGTCGCAGATCTCCTCCGCCCCGGGGACACGCACCGTGCTGTTGAAGCCGAATCCGGCTGCGGCGCCGGTGATACGGAACGGCGGCGGCCCCACTCCCTGACCGTTCTTCAGCGCGAGGCGACCGAAGACGAACACCGACGGTCCCTCTCCGATCTTCTGCGCGTACCCGCCCACCGCAACCAGCGCCAGCGCCGGCGTCTCGACAGCGGCCGCGCCGTCGATCATCACGCTGTACCCGGGCTTGTCACGTAGCAGGAACGAGCCCGCGACCTTCAGCGGCGGCCGGTCCCAGGCCAGACCCAAGCCGTCCAGCCGCGCCGTCACGTGAGCGGGGTCCTTCACCGGGATGCCCAGGCCCATCCCGTCAGCAGCGAACGTGAGCCCAGCGAGTTCGACCGAGGCGTCCGCGAGCACCCACACGGTGGCCGGGGGCGCCTTGTACTGCACGCCGAGGCGCTCCAGGCGCACCGGCCCCAGCCCGCGTCCCACCGGGACCCACACGATCGCCCCCGCGGTGCCGTCGCGCGGATGCCCGTCGGTGGCCGTGAGGCTTCTGCCTGAGGCGCTCCGCATCGCCCACAGGTCTTCGCGCCTGCCCGCCAGCGATGCCGTCACACCCAGCGCCACGCGCGACTTCAGGCCGGTGGGAACCAGCAGGTCGCCCGAACCGATTCGGGCGAGCGCCTCGTTCAGATTCCGTACCTCGTCCGGTCCCTGGCCCTGGCTCATGGCCGCGGCCGACAGCGCCTCCAGCCGTACATCCGCGTCGACAGGCACCAGATCCCCCACGACCGGAACACCCCTCAGCCCGGCCTTCAGATCGACCCGCACCAGCACCGCCCACGCGCGCGGTGTACCCCCGCCCCCTCCACCCGCCTCCACGGCTCGACGCTCGCCCCGCTCGTCCACGGCCCTCGGCCTCCTGATGACCACACCGTGCCCGGCCAGGCACGGCGGCGGCCCGTGCGGACCGCCCTGTTTCGTGGCCACACTGTGCAGCACACCCTCGCGCCCCGTGCCGCGAGCGCCACGGCTACGGAGGAGATCACCCGATCACCGGGCGGCGCCCAGTAGCGCGGAGAGGGCGCGCGCCATGCGTGCCCGTGCGCTGGGGCCGAGGGCCGGGAAGGGAGGGTCTTCGCCCCGGTGCAGCGGTGTCCCCAGGCCGTACCCCGGACTGCGAGGGTGGTCAGACCGTGCGGGGAGACCGGCGCGCCGTGCCGTGCGTCCACGGCCCCTGTGGGAGGGTTGGCGCCGCCCCTCCCACAGGACCGGACGGCCCGGTGGAGCGGGCGCGGTGCGCGGCAGCCTCGGCCCCAGAGGTCCGGACCAGCCGGAGACGCTCGTGCCGCAGCCCCGGACACCGCCGCACGAAGGCGAAGAGCGTCTGTGAGCGGGTCTGCCCCGCAGAGCCCCACGGCTTCGGACCGCGTCCCGTATTCCCCCTCAGCCACGGACCCGGCGCGCCGGGTCTCCCGCCGCAAGGAGCGACCTTGCCATCGATGGACCTCAGATTCGGCACGGGCCGACCTGGATACCCGTACCTCGACGAGACCTCCGTTCCCGCCGTCATGGCGGAGCGTGATCAGCAGAATCTGTACAGAGCGCGCAGCGTCGGCGCCGCGGGAACAGGCGTGACGCTCGCACGGCACCACCTCCTCCCCTGCAAAGACATCCTCCACTACTGGAATTTCGCAGTCGACCATTTCTATGGAAGCGACACGGACCAACTACCCAAATCCGTGGAGAAATTCTTCGACTCTTTGATCAAATACGTCAACGCTGCCCCGCTGGCCGCCATTGGGGACAAAGGGGCACTCGTGAATTTCCTGCGCGCACTGAAGGACAAGAAGATCTCCCACGAGGGAGGCGCGGCAGGTGAATACGTGGAGCAGAAGGAAGAGTTTCGCCAGGTCTTCGCCTGGTGTCCGGGAAACCTGATCATCGGCCCGGAACCATACCGAGTGGCCGACAACCGAGCCGGCCGCGTGGACGATCCACAAGACGATCCCGAGATCTACCTGGCCGACGAAGCAAAGCCACCCGCAGTCAGCCAGCTGCTGACGTGCCGTGAGCTCCTCGTGCCTGGGCAGAACATCAACGGAACGGAACGTACGCTCAAGCCGCAATACGTCCCGAGGCTCGAGATTTTCTTCCAGAACTACCGCCGGCTGTTCGAATACGGATCCGCAGCCGTCAGCTATCCCCAGAAAGTCGCGGACACAGCCTGGACAAAAATCCCCCCTGATTGGGCCTACGTGCGGAGAGCCATCGGAAAAAACGGGACCCCCTCCAAAAACGACTACGTCAGGAACACAACGGGAAACACCCTGCGGCAGGCCGCGAGCAGAAGCAGGAACTGCCCTGTCAGCGCGAAAATTCCTCGCGACAGGACCTCGTTCCAGACACTCCCGGCCACCTCCCCAACGCCGTCGAGCGTCACGATCGGCAACACGGTAGTGCCCCTTACCGTCGACGCCACATGGAACGACGGCGGCTGCGACTACCGCCGTTACCTCGGGAGCGCCCATGGGGTGGAGATGGCCGGCCTCCTGAGCTGGGCAAGCGAGACCTGGAAGATCCCGGTCGAACTACCGGACTGGGTACGGAACCTGAAGCTACGCGAGGTGGCGTTCGAGAGCGTGGTGAGCGATCAGTGGACGTCCTGGAAAGTCAGCCTGGGCGTGGCGATGGACGTCTCCGGCATGACGGCGGACGCGGTCGTGACCCTGGAGTGCGCCACAGGTCGCGCGGTGGCATTGGCGGCATACCTCGCACTGCGAAATCAGGACGATCCCGAGGCCGATCCGCTCCTGCTGTCCGGAGCCCTCATCCATACCGCAACCGACGGTTGGGATCTGACGGCCTCCCTGGCCGCACCGGAGCCGATCCGGCTCGCTGACCTCGCCCGCTGCTTCTCCATCCCACCCGAGGACCTCCCGGAAGAACTGAGCGAGATGGCACCGGCCGTCAGCAACGCGGACCTGCTGTACACCCGGAGCGCTGCGGGGCAGGTCCTCGCGCTCACCGTCAAGACGGAGCACGTTGAAATCGCCCTGGCCTGCAGCTCCCCGACGGGCTCCAGGGAGGGCAACGATCTTGCCACCCCGTGACACGGACGGGTCAGAAGGAGGTGTCACGGCACGACTGCCAGTGAGTGGGGACGGCGGCGAGTCGGTCGAGAACGCTTCGCCATCTCCGTAGTCCGCCAGCGGCGCCCGCACGCCTCGTGGCGGGCTGCCGGCTCGAAACCCGTGCGGGAAGCGGGAGCCACTCCCTCCTGGCCCCGATCGCGACGGCAGGCTCTGCGTACGCGAGAAGTGGTGCTCGCGTGTCCGGTTGGGGGCCAGCAGTGGCCGGCGACGCCTCTTGCCGGGCCGGGGCGAAGAGGGGGCGGCGGACGGACCGTTGGCAAGCTGTTCCCATAGGGCGTTGTTGGTGTATTCGAGTTCCTGCACCGACCACAGAAGCGTGTCGTAGCAGTGCAGTTCCTCTGAAACCCTGGCGCGTCGGCGGCTCCAACTGTGGACATGGGACGTGCTGATCAACAGCTTCGCCTGATCACTGAGACCGTGCAGGTTGCCGGATTTCTTGAGGTCGAGGTGTGGCTTCTCGGCGGATGGGCCATGGATTCCTTCCTGGGCAAGGTCACGCGAGACCATGAGGCGGCATCGCCGACAACGACCCCGTCGAGCAGGAGAAGGCGATGAAATTCAACGCCCTGCTCACGAACGCGGTGATCTTCCACAACGCCCTGGACGTCGGCTTCACTCCGCTGCGGGGCCAGGGCCCTGCAGCCATCGGCTTCGGCCAGGCCGCCTGATCTCAGTGGGTCGCGGAGCCGGCGAGGGCGGGCTCTGCGGCAGGCCCCTCGGATCTGCGGGGTGTCTGGGTGCGGTAGGAGTGACCGAGTTCCGGGCCGAGTCCGAAGTAGTGGCGGAAGTTGTAAATAAGGGGACTCCATGCGGCGGGGTCGATGTGGTCGGTGCCCGGAACGACGATCCGGGAGTCGGCGTGCACCTTGCACACGACTGCCTCGACGATGACGAAGTCCCCGGAGACGTCCGGCTGTACCCGTTCGGCACGGGCCTCCAGTTGAATCGGGCATCCGGCGACGCGAGGCGGCCGGACCCGATGGGAGGGCTCGCTGGTCATGCCTGCGGCGGCGAACTTGTCGGGCTCGAAGCGGCAGCCCTCGGGCTTGCTGCAGGGCACTGGATCCCGGCCGGTCAGTGGCGCCAGCCGCTCCACGGCCGGCCACTGGGCGGGGGCCGGCAGGTTGATGACCAGGTCGGGGCGGCTGCCGAGGTTGTACGCGGTCTGCCCCTCACGGCCCAGTCCGATCACAACCGTCTTCCCGAGGGCCCAGGCGGATGATATCGGGGCAAGGTTGAACGAGCCGTCCTGATTCTCTGTCGACAGGAGCACCACCGGCGTCCCGAAGTACAGGATGCTCGGCTCGATCTCCAGGTGGGAGGCGACTGTCTGTGCGGGCAGGGTGCTGGGGAGTGCCGTGTTCATGGCCAGAAGGCTAAGGTCCGGTCGTTTCGGCCGGGGCCGAAGTGTCATAGGGGACAATGGACCGCATGGACACGCAGCGTGCACATGTAGCCGGTACGGGCCTGGCTACCGTGGCAAAGCTTCTGGCCGATGGCACGCGGGCAGGTTTCTGTCTGGCCCTGCTCGACGGCCGGGCTTGGACAGCGACGGAACTGGCGCGTCACATGGGGGTGGCGCCCTCGACCGCGACTGAGCACCTGCACGCGCTCGTCCGCGGAAACCTGCTGGCTGAGGAACGGCAGGGCCGCCACCGCTACGTGCGTCTGGCCGGTCCGCACGTAGCCGAGCTGATCGAGAGCCTCGCCTCCATGGCACCCGAGCGCACCCCGGCACCCCGCTCCCTGTCGGCGTCTGGCCGCCGTCAGGCCCTCACCCACGCCCGTACCTGCTACGACCACCTCGCCGGGACCGTCGGAGTCGCCATCACCGATGCGATGCTCGACCGAAGGCTGCTGGACCTGGAGCGCGGACTCGGGCTCACCAGCGCCGGAGCGACCTGGCTCGAAGATCTCGGCATCACCGTCCCGACCGGCACGCGCCGACCATCGGTACGGTCGTGCCTGGACTGGACCGAACGCCGCCCCCACCTGGCCGGCGCCGTCGGCGCCGCCCTGTGCCGTCACGCGTTCGACACGGGCTGGATCACTTCCATAGGAACCACGCGCGCCGTCGCAGTCACCCTCCTCGGCCGACAGGCACTCCGCCGTCATCTCGGCCTGTCCGATGGACTCCTTTCGCAGAAAGGTAGTCCTGAGATACCTCGGACCCTCGCCCGACCACATCCGTTCTGCCCTTGATCTTCGTTCTCACAACCTCTCGCAAAACAGCATTCGCACCATGCCCCTCGCGATAGGTTCTGCGACATGTTCCAGCTCGCCGAACCGGCCTCCGCCGTCGAGCAGTTCGACTACCCCACCTGTTCCGCTTCTGCGGGAAGCGCCTGCAGCACCCGCGGCGGCAAGGTCGCCCCGAAGTACCCCACCCCGCGCTTCATGTTCGCCCTCGGCTCCGCGCCGAGCTGAAGGTGAAGACTCTCGCCGAGCTCGGCCGGATCTCGAGGAGAGCCGGCTCGCCAGCCCCGTACTTCGCAGGTCACTGATTCAGACCTGCGGTGCCCGCCGCTGCGCGGCCGAGCGTTCCTTGCATCAGCAAGGTGTCGATGCAGCGGTCTTGCTCGTGGCCGACGCCGGACAGCCGGCCCACGCCGGTGAAGCCATAACGGCGTTGCAGCGCGACCAAGGCGCCGTTGTCGGCGATCACGGCGATCATCATGCGTGTGAGTTTCCGGACGGGCCGTCAGTCCAGGCGACCTGGTTCTCCGTTCGAGGACTGCAGACGGGCGAACGGCACCCCGGCTTCGCCGCGATCCTCAGCTGGGCCCAACTCCGACCAAGAAAACAGCCCCAAAGGTCGTTGCAGAAGGGCAAGCGCGGGCAGGTCGAAGTGGTGTTTGACCTGGTGGTTGAGCATGCCATAGCGAGGTTATGCATGGTGGATACGGCGTGGTGGATGCCGTCTCCTGTGCGATCCTCGGCAACAACGGAGCGGTCCGCTCCCACAGGGGCTAACGGCCAAGGTGGCATGCTCTTCAGCCCGCACTGCCGTTGGGGGAGAGTTTCCCACCGCCCCGGCCATACGTCCCGAAAGGCCGCAGCACTCCACGATGACGAGTCCGACCGAGCCTTCGCGTAGGAAACCGCGAACCTCCAGGTTGACCGAAACGGTGAAATCAGGCGGCTCTCCGGAGGCCACGGTGGTTATGCACCCAGCTTCAGATACTGCTCCATGCGTCACACGCCTTCGGCCCGATCCAGGCCGGCGATCTCAGGCTCCGCCGTTTGAGCCTGGGGCTTTCAGGACGCCTTCGCGGTGGCATCGGCCACGCCACGTTGGCATCATCACGTCGGAGTACCCAAAAGCCGTCCCTCAAGATCAAAAAGCGCCGCACCCATAAGCTGACGAGCAGTCACAATGCGCAGCAACCAGGCGGCATCAGTACCGCCACAAGGCGCGGCAAGCCGCCGCTGACCGCCAAGATCCACAACTGGATACACCCTTACTGACCTGGAAAAACGCAGGTCGCGAAGCCCTCTACTACGCTCACCAGGAGATCGGCATGAAGATGCTCATCAACGTTCCCGAGACCGTGGTCGCCGATGCTCTGCGGGGCATCGCGGCCGCGCATCCCGAGCTGACCGTCGATGTGGAGAACCGGGTCGTCGTACGGCGGGACGCGCCCGTGGCGGGGAAGGTGGGCCTCGTCTCCGGGGGCGGTTCGGGGCACGAGCCGCTGCACGCCGGGTTCGTCGGTCCCGGGATGCTGTCGGCCGCCTGTCCCGGAGAGGTGTTCACCTCCCCCGTGCCGGACCAGATGCTGCGGGCTGCGGCAGCCGTCGACAGCGGGGCGGGCGTGCTGTTCGTCGTCAAGAACTACACCGGTGACGTGCTCAACTTCGAGATGGCCGCCGAGCTCGCCGACGACGAGGGGATCCAGGTCGCCCAGGTGGTGGTGGACGACGACGTGGCCGTGAGCGACAGTACGTTCACCGCCGGGCGGCGCGGTACGGGAGCGACGCTGTTCGTCGAGAAGATCGCCGGAGCCCTGGCGGACGAGGGCGCTCCGCTGGAGCGGGTGGCCGCCGTCGCGCGGCAGGTGAACGGGGCCTCGCGCAGCTTCGGGGTGGCGCTCGGCGCCGTCACCACTCCGGCCAAGGGCAGCCCCACCTTCGATCTGCCGGCCGGGGAACTGGAGTTGGGTATCGGCATCCACGGGGAGCCGGGGCGTGAGCGGCGGCCGATGATGACGTCCGGGGAGATCGCCGACTTCGCCGTGAACGCGGTGCTGGAGGACCTGCGCCCCACCGGCCCGGTACTCGCGCTGGTGAACGGCATGGGGGCGACACCGCTGCTGGAGCTGTACGGATTCCATGCCGAGGTCCATCGGGTCCTGTCCGAGCGGGGTGTCCCGGTGGCCCGTACGCTCGTGGGGAACTATGTGACGTCGCTCGACATGGCAGGCTGTTCGGTGACGC
Organism: Streptomyces sp. MMBL 11-1; assembly: GCF_028622875.1. Lineage (NCBI taxonomy): Bacteria > Bacillati > Actinomycetota > Actinomycetes > Kitasatosporales > Streptomycetaceae > Streptomyces > Streptomyces sp. MMBL 11-1. Next base: position 266,773 of record NZ_CP117709.1, read on the forward strand.
TGTGCCAGGTCGACGAGGAGCTGCTGCGCCTGTGGGACGCGCCCGTGCGGACGGCCGCGCTCCGCTGGGGCTGTTGAGCCCCGACCGGGTTCCGTGACCGTGCGGGGCCCGGGGGGGGCGACCGTACAGCCCGTGCCGCCGGGACGATCGGTCCGGGTGGGACCGAGGAACAGGAGATCATGTGCTCGACACCGACTTCTTCCGCCGCTGGATGGCCGCTGTCGCGGCGTCCGTGGAGCGCGAGGCGAACCATCTGACCGAGCTGGACTCGGCGATCGGGGACGCCGATCACGGCAGCAACCTCCAGCGGGGCTTCACGGCGGTGACAGCGGCGCTGGAGAAGGAGGCCCCCGCCACCCCCGGTGCCGTGCTCACCCTGGCCGGGCGGCAGCTCATCTCCACCGTCGGCGGGGCGTCCGGACCGCTGTACGGGACCCTGCTGCGCCGTACGGGCAAGGCTCTCGGGGACGAGGGCGAGGTGACGCAGGACCAGCTCGCCCAGGCGTTCGCGGCCGGGGTCGCCGCGGTGGGGCAGCTGGGCGGCGCCCAGGCCGGGGACAAGACGATGCTCGACGCGCTGCTGCCCGCGGCGGAGGCGCTCGCCACCTCGTTCGACGGTGCCGCGGAGGCGGCTCGTGCGGGCGCCGGGGCGACGGTGCCGCTGCAGGCGCGCAAGGGCCGGGCCAGCTATCTCGGCGAGCGCAGCATCGGGCATCAGGACCCGGGCGCGACCTCGGCGGCGCTGCTCGTCGAGGCCCTGGCGGCGACGGCGGCGGACGGAGCGGGCGCGTGAGCGGCGAACGGCAGGTGGGCATCGTGCTGGTCTCCCACAGCGGTGCGGTCGCCGCTTCGGTCGCCGAGCTGGCCCGGGGCCTGGCAGCCGGGGGTGTGACCGCGCCGGTGGCCCCGGCCGGCGGGCTGCCGGGCGGCGGGCTCGGGACGAGCGCGGAACTGATCGGCCGGGCCGCCGCCTCGGTGGACCGGGGTGCGGGTGTCGCGGTCCTGGTGGACCTGGGGAGCGCGGTCCTCACGGTGAAGGCCATGCTCGCCGAGGGCGATGAGCTGCCCGAGGGCACGCGGCTGGTGGACGCGCCGTTCGTGGAGGGCGCGGTGGCCGCCGTGGTGACCGCCTCGGCGGGCGGCGACCTCGCGGCGGTGGAGGCCGCGGCCTCGGAGGCGTACGGCTACCGCAAGGCGTAGCGCCTCCTTCCGGATCATGCCGGGGCCCGCGTGGCGCCCCGCACCGCGCCGCAGCAGACTGACGACATGTCGACAGGCAGGCGCAGTGCGGGGCTTCTTCTCTTCCGGGTCGTGGAGGGCGTGGGCGAGCGGGATGTCGAGGTGCTGATCGGGCACATGGGCGGTCCGTTCTGGGCGGGACGGGAGACGGCCGCCTGGTCGGTGCCGAAGGGCGAGTACGGACCGGAGGAGGACGCGGAGACGGCCGCCCGGCGGGAGTTCGTGGAGGAGCTGGGCGTGCCGGTCCCGCCGGGTGAGTGGATCGCGCTGGGCGAGTCACGGCAGCGCAGCGGCAAGACGGTGACCGTCTGGGCGCTGGAGGCGGAGCTGGACGTGACGTCCGTCGTGCCCGGGACCTTCTCGATGGAGTGGCCGCGCGGGTCCGGCGTGCAGCGGGAGTTCCCGGAGATGGACCGGTTCGCCTGGTGCACGCCGGAGCTGGCCGCCGAGCGGCTGATCGTCGGCCAGCGGGTGTTCGTCGGCCGGCTGCGCGCTCAGGTGCTCGGGACGGCCGCCTCCCCCGACGCGTAGGCCGGGCGGCCTGCCCGCAGTTCCAGTACGTCGCCGGTGAAACGGGCCCGGAAGCTGCGGTCGTGCGAGACGACGACGACCGCGCCCCGGTACTGGTCGAGGGCCTGTTCCAGCTCCTCCACCAGGCTCAGCGCGATGTGGTTCGTCGGCTCGTCGAGTACCAGCAGATCGGCCGGTCGGGTCACCAGACGGGCCAGGGCCAGCCTCCGTTGCTGACCGACGGAGAGGGACGCCACGGGCACGTCGAGGTCCTCGGGGCGGAACAGGCCGAGGGCCAGGAGTTCGTCGGCGTACTCGTCGGGGAAGCCGGGGCGGCCCGCCGCGAAGGTGGCGAGCAGGGTGCGCCGGGTCGGGCGCGCGGGCAGTTCCTGCGGGAGGTAGCCGATGCGGGCGCGGCGGGTGACCGTGCCCGCGTCGGGGGTGAGGTCTCCCGCGAGGACCCGCAGCAGGGTGGTCTTCCCGGCCCCGTTCTCGCCGGTCACCAGAAGGCGGGCTCCCGACTCCACGCGCAGGGAGGGGAGGCGGAGGCGGTCCCCGACGGAGACGTCGTCCAGCTCCACGAGGGACCTCGCGCCGCCCGCCGCGCCGGTCACGGGCATGGTCCCGTCGCGGTCCGCCACGCCGGCCCCGGCAGCGGTTCCGTCGCGGCCCGCCGTACCGGTCCCGGCAGCGGTTTCGTCAGGGCCCGCCGTACCGGTCCCGTCGGTGACGGTCGGGCGGCCGGTGAAGGCGAGCGGGCGGGGCGGGGGCGGCACGGGTGACCTGCGCAGGGCGTCCAGCCGGGTCCGGGCGGCTCTGACCTGGCCGGACAGTTTGGCCTCGTGCGAGCGGCGGTGTTTGCCGAAGCCCTGTTTCGGGTCTCTCCCGGTGGCCGCGAGCCGCGCCCCGGCCGCTTCGACGAGTTCCTCGGTGCGGGCCAGGTCCGTCAGGTACTCCTCGTGCTCCTGGGCCCAGCGGCGGCGGGCGGCGGCCTTGGCGGTGCGGTAGCCGTCCCAGCCGTCCCCGTACCGGGTGACCGTGCGCAGGTCCCGGTCGACCTCCAGGATCACCGAGGTGACGCGCTCCAGGAACGCCCGGTCGTGGGTGATCGCCACGACGGTGCCCCGATGGGCGCGCAGGTGGTCCTCCAGCCAGCCGACGGCGCGTGCGTCGAGGTGGTTGGTCGGCTCGTCGAGCAGCAGCAGTTCGGGGGCGGCCGCCAGGACGCAGGCGAGGGCGAGGCGGGACTGCTCGCCGCCGGAGAGCGTGGCGAGCGCGCGGTCGCGGGTGAGGTGGGCGAGACCGAGGCCGTGCAGAGCCGCTTCGGTGCGGGCGTCCGCCCGGTAGCCGTCGCGGTCCTCGTAGGCGGTGAGGAGGTCTCCGTACGCGGCGAGCTCCGCGTCGGTGGGCCCCGCGTCGCCGGGCTCGCGGTCCGAGAGGCCGGCCTCCGCCTCACGGATACGGTGTTCGAGGTCGCGCAGTTCGGCGAGGGCCGCGTCGACGGCGTCCTGCACGGTGTCGGCCGGACCGAGGTCGAGGGTCTGGGCGAGATAGCCGGTGCCGCCGGGGAAGCGGACGGTGATCTCCCCGGTGTCCGGGTGCTCCACTCCGGCCAGCAGCCGGAGCAGGGTGGACTTTCCGGAGCCGTTCTCGCCGATGACGGCGGTCTTCTCACCGGGCCGGACGGTGAGGGTCACCTGGTCGAGTACGGATCGGTCCCCGTACGCCTTGGAGACGTCCTTCATGGCAAGTTGAGCGCGGTCGCGCTGGGGGTGCATGGGTGCCTTTTCCCTGGGTGACGGCCCGCGAAGGCGCGCGCGGAGGCGCGGCGGCGGGGCGTGGATGCCGGACGGCGGAGGGGACGGCGGCGGGCGCGCGGGGTGACGTCGACGTCACCGGGGCGTCTCAGAGGGACGCGCGGTGTGGCGCGCTGCGGCCGTCCGGGCCGGGAATCAGCGGAAGAAGTAGTAGCGGTACGAACCCATGCCGGCCATTCTAACGGCGGCCGGCCCCCGGCGTCGGGAGTTTTTCGCCCTCCTCCCCGGCGGCGGGGAGGAGGAGCCGGAGGTCGCCGCCGGGTGCGGGAGGGGTTCAGCCGCGAGAACGGGAAGGTTCAGCGCGGGTGCGGGAGGGGTCCAGCCGCGGGTGCGGGAGGGGTTCAGCCGCCCGGGAGGATGACGGCCCGGCCGTTGATCCTGCCGTCGTGGAGGCGCTCGTAGGCGAGCGGTGCCTCGTCGAGGGAGTACGTCTCCACGTGCACGTCGACCGCCCCGGCGTGGGCCAGGTCGAGGACCTCGGCGAGTTCCTTGCGCGAGCCCCAGTAGGGCGCGCTGACGTTGGTGCCGTACGGGAGGGCCCCGAAGCCGACCGGGAGCGCGCCGCCGCCGATGCCGACGATGGTGACGTCGCCGTCGACGCGGGCGGCGGCTCCGGCGGTCGCCACGGTGGGCGGTGCTCCGACGAAGTCGAGGACCACGTGCGCGCCGAGTCCGCCGGTCAGTTCCATGACGCGGGCGGCCGCCTTCTCGTCGGAGAGGACGGTTTCGTGTGCGCCGACGGTCCTGGCCAGGGCGAGCTTGTCCTCGGTGACGTCCAGGGCGATCACCCGGGCGGCCGTCATGGCGCGCAGCAGCTGGATCGCGACGTGGCCGAGGCCGCCGGTGCCGATGACGACGGCGGTGGAACCGGGCACCAGCTTCGCCCGCGAGCGGACGATCGCGTGGTACGGGGTGAGTCCGGCGTCCGTGAGGGGCACCGTCTTCACCGGGTCGAGGTCGCCGATCGGGATCAGATGACGGGGGTCGTCGACGATCATGTACTCGGCCATCGCGCCGGGTGCGCCGAGTCCGGGCGGCATGATGCCGAGCTCCTTGGCGCGCAGGCAGTAGTTCTCCTTGCCTTCGGCGCAGTTCACACAGGTGCCGCAGCCCCAGGGCCCGTACACCGCGACGGAGTCGCCGGGGGCGAAGCCGTCGACGCCGTCGCCGAGGGCGGCGACCGTGCCGACACCCTCGTGTCCCAGGGTGAGGGGCAGCGGGAAGGGGATCTGGTCGGCGGGCCAGCTCATCACGGCGATGTCGGAGTGGCAGACACCGGCGGCGGTGACCTTCAGCAGGACCTGGCCGGGGCCGGGCTCGGGGTCCGGAACGGTGACCACCTCGGGGGCGGCGCCGACGGCTCGGTACTGAACGGCTTTCATGAGGTCTCCTCGCTTCTCTCTTGACTCTCTTTGTCGCCCCCGTGTCCCCCGCGCGCCACTCGGGCTCCGTCACGGGGCGGAGTAGCCGCCGTCCACCAGGTGATAGCTGCCGTGGATGAAGGAAGCCTTGTCCGAGAGCAGGAAGGCGGCGAGTTCGGCGACTTCCTCGGCGGTGCCGAGCCGTCCGGCCGGGTGCCGGGAGATCAGGTGCTCGCGGGCCTCCGGGTCGGTGTCCCGCAGGAGCGGGGTGTCGATGAAGCCGGGGCCGACCGCGTTGATCCGGACGTTCTGCCCGGCGTATTCGAGCGCGGCGGTCTTGGTGAGGCCGACGACGCCGTGCTTGGCCGCGACGTAGGCGGGCGACCCGGCGAAGCCGTTGGTGCCGAGGATGGAGGACATGTTGACGATCGCGCCGCCGCCCGCCGCGACGATGGCGGGCAGTTCGTAGCGCATCGAGTGGAAGACGCCGCTGAGGTTGGTGGCGACGACGCGGTTCCAGTCCTCGACCGGGTACTCGCCGGTGGGACTGCTGGGGCCCGCGATGCCGGCGTTGTTGACGGCCAGGTGGAGGGCGCCGAAGGTGTCCACCGCGAACCGCACCCCCGCTTCGACGGAGGCCGGGTCGGTGACGTCCATCGCGACGGCGGCGGCCCTGGCTCCGGTGCTCTCAAGCTCGGCCGCGGTCTTGCGCGCGCTCTCCTCGTCGTAGTCGGCGACGACGACAGCCGCGCCGCCGGCGGCGAGCCGCCGGGCCAGGGCGAGGCCGATGCCGGAGGCGCCGCCGGTGACGAGGGCGGTGCGGCCCGCGAACTCGGCCCGGGCTTCGGCCTTCGCCTCGGCCGCGGGGGTGGAGCTGTGCTCGGTGCTCGTCTCGGTGCTCATGAGGTTGCCTCGGTTCTTTCTGCTTCTTCTGTGGTGCTGGTGGTGCTGGTGTGCTGCTCCGGAGCGCCGCTGTGCCGGCCCGGAGCGAGGCGCGGCTCGCCGAGCAGGTCGGCGGCGAGCGCGTCGAACGCCTCGGCGACCAGTCCGGGCAGGGCGTCCGGCTGCCCTCCGCGCACCCAGGCGGCCTGGGCGGCGAGCAGCGCTCCCGCTCCCGCGGCGACGGTCACGGCGGGCCGGATGTCCCGCCGCGGGTCGACGCCGAGCCGGTCCGCGACGATGGCGACCGAGTCCTCCTGTGCGTCCACCCGGATGTGATGGAAGACGGCGTAGAGAGTCGGCTCCTCCTCGGCGACGACCAGCAGGTCGAAGATCCGGGGGCGGCGGTGCCAGGGCTCCGCCCCGGGATCGGCGAGCCAGTCGAGAACGGCCCGCCGGTAGGCGAGGAGCGGAGGTTCCGGGGCCGGGCGGGCGCGCAGGGCCGCGTTGATGCGGTCGCCGTCGCCCCGCAGGGAGTCGAGGGCGGCGGCCTCCTTGCTCGGGAAGTACCGGCTGAACGTGCGGCGGTCGACGTCCGCGGCTTCCGCGATCTCCTCGACCGTCACGTTCCGCAGTCCCCGGTCGAGCACCAGCTCGAACGCGGCCTGGGCCAGGGTGTCGCGGGTGCGGCGCGCCTTGCGGCTGCGCCGTTCCGGGATCTTCCGTTCCGGAGTCATACGTGCACCGTACACCTGAAAATGTCCCTACGCGACATTCGTCTCGTAGGGACATCAGGGGGCTGCCCGGAGGGCCCGGCCGTGGGGGTGGCTCTGGGCCCGGCCCTGGGGTGGGCCCAGAGCCGGGCCGACGCGGACGCGGCGCTCAGACCGCGGCGGTCCGCCGCTCGCCCTCGCCCGCGTCGGTGGCATCGCGGGGAACGGCGACACCGGGAACCGGGTCTTGGAGAGCGGTGACACCAGGAACCGCGTCGCTGGAAACGGCGGGCCGCCCGCTGCCGGCGGGGGCGCGCCGCAAGGCGAGCGCGGCGATGTCGTCGCGCCGGACGCCTCCGGAGAAGTCCTCCAGATCGGCGTGGAGCGCGTCGAGCAGTTCGCGCGGTCCGTGCCGGGCCCAGGCCCCGATCCGCTCGTCCAGCGGGTAGAAGGCGCCGGCGGCGTCGCGGGCCTCGGTCACCCCGTCGGTGACGGCGAGGAGCGTCGCGCCCGGCGGGAAGTCGAAGGATTCGGTCGTCCGGGTCTCCTGGCTGAGGCCGGCGAGGCCGAGGGGCACGTACGTCCGGTGGAGCGTGACGGCCGAGGCCCGGCCGTCGTGCAGCAGAAGCGGCGGCAGGTGTCCGCAGTTCACGGCCGCCACCCGGCCCCCCTCGTCGAACCCGAGCACGAGCGCGGTCACGAAGCGTTCGGCCTCACCGGTCTGGGCGGAGAACACGTTGTGCCGGACGACGGCGTCCTCCAGCGCGTCCACGACTCCCGTCAGCGTGGGTTCACGGATGGCCGCCTCACGGAACGCGGCGATGGCCGCGAATCCGGCGCCGATGGCCGCGAGCCCCTTGCCCTGGACGTCCCCGATGATCACCCGGGTTCCGTAGGGCGACTCGACGACCTCGTAGATGTCTCCGCCGACGAAGCGGTCCTCCTCCATCGGCTCGTAGAGCCCGTCCGCGAAGATGTCACCGGTCGCGAGCGGCAGCGGCCGCAGGATCTGGCGCTGCAGGGCGACGGCGGCGGACCGCAGCCGCGCCATCTCGGTGCCGTGCCGGATGCGCGCCGCGCAGGCGGCGACCCCGAGAGCACAGGCCAGTACGGCGAATCCGATGCCGAAGACGAAGTCCCAGAAGGTGCCGTCCGCGCCGACCCGGAACCCGACGACGACCGTGGTGATCCACACCGCGACCCAGATCGTCTGGCGGAGGCTGCAGTAGACCGAGGCCAGCGCGGGGACGACCACGAGCAGCGGCACGACCCGCAGGTCGTCGCCGGTCGTGTCGTCGAGGAGCACGACCAGCACGGTCAGCAGCGCAAGGCCGCCGGCCAGCGCCCAGTTGCCGATCCGGCTCTGGGACACCGCCGCGACGCCCGCGTCCGCACCGGGCACACCACCGCCTCGGTGCCGTACCCCGTTCCGCTTCTGCGCCATGTCCAGCAACCTCATGGGCACGGCCTGTCCTCCCGCTGATCTTCCGGTGCCGCCCGCGGTTGCGGCCGGTCCTTCCAGTTGACCGGGTGGCGGGCGTCCGCGCAGGAGGGCTTAGGGCCCCGAGCGGCTGCCGAAGGTCCCGCACGGGACTTCCGGCCCGGACTCCGGTCCCGTACGCGGAGTGCCTCACGTCCCGGTCCCGCCGGCCGACGGGACCGTGGCGGGGACGAGGGCGGTGAGGAATTCCGTACGGCGGCGAAGCCGGAAGCCGAGGGACTCGTAGAGCCGGACGGCCCCGGTGTTGGCGGCGGCGGCATGCAGGAACGGAGTCTCACCGCGCTCCCGGATCCCGTGCGCGACCGCCAGGAGCAGGCGGCTCGCCAGCCCCTGCCCCCGAACGGACTCGTCCGTGCAGACGCCGCTGATCTCGGTCCAGCCGGGCGGGTGCAGCCGCTCCCCCGCCATCGCGACCAGGGCGCCGCCCCGGCGGATTCCCAGATACGTGCCCAGCTCGACCGTGCGCGGCAGGAAGGGGCCGGGGCGGGTGCGTGCCACCAGGTCCAGCATCTCCGGCACGTCCCGGGGGCCCAGCGGGACCGCCTCCGGATCGGGCGCGGCGTCCACCGACGCGTCGACCAGCTGGACGCCCTCGGCCCGGAAGACGATCTCCCAGTCCCGTGGCGGCGGCTCCTGGAACGCGGCCAGGGCGACGGAACCGCCCGGCCCGGCGAGCGCCGCGACATCGGCCCAGTCCGGGGCGTCCGGGGCGTCGGGGAGCGCGAGCCAGGGAGTGACCTCGGCGGGATAGCGCAGGATCCGCCCCCGGCTCTCGGCGAAGTGCGCGTGCGGGCCGGTGAGCGAGGACCGGATGGGGTTGTCCAACGGGTGGAGCGGGGAAGGCGCATCGATCCGGGTACGGCTCATGGCGTGGTTCTGGGGCATGGTCTTCCTCGTTCTCGTTCCGTCCCGCGCGGTTCTCGGCAGCGGGTCATCGGGGTCGGGAGCGGCGCACCCGCCAGGCAGGAAAAGCCGGTGGATACGACAGGTATTCCGCCGGGCCCATCTGTTCATGGCGCCGCGATCACCGGGGCGCGGGCCGTCCGGCCCGGCACCGCCGGGGCCGTCGGCCCTACGGCACCCCGACGCCCCGATGCCCTGACGGGCGCCCGCACCGGCGAGCGGCGAAATCGACTCATCCGTAGGCCAATAAGAGCCGGTCCGCCCCCAACGGCCCCCTGGCTGTGGCACTCTGGTGGCGACCGCCCCACCGGGCTCCCCCGTACCGGTGGGGCGGTTGTTTGCGCATTCATTGCCGGCGCCCTTCCCGCGCCTCCTTCGCGCGCACCTTTCCCGCGCCTCCTTCGCGCGCCTCCTCACCCGCCTCCTTCGCGCGCCCCCTCGGCTCCCCCTCGGCTCCCCCTCGGGTCCCCCTCGACTCCCCCTCGGTCGGCGCCGCCCGGGTGACGGTGATTCAGCACCGAACCCGGCCCATTTCGGGTCAACTCGTACCGCACGACCGGACCAACTCCTTCCGCCACGCATGAGACCCGCACCCCTGGGAAGGCGAACAGACCTCAGGGCCTACGAACCAGGGAGCGTGAAGCGACATGACCGCGCAGACCGCGCAGACCGCGCAGACGGCGGGTACGGAGCAGGCGGGCGCCACCGAGGAACTTCCGTGGATCGAGGATGCCGGAAAGATCGCTCCGCTCGACGCGCGCCGGCTCTCACGCCCTTTCTTCGACCGCCTTCAGGTCCTGGAGGAGGGCACGCACGAGTACCAGTACGCGCGCAACACCCTCATCGAGATGAACCTGTCCCTCGTCCGCTTCGCCGCCAACCGCTTCCGCAACCGGGGCAGTGGCGACATGGAGGACATCATCCAGGTCGGCACCATCGGGCTGATCAAGGCGATCGACCGTTTCGACCTCTCGCGGGAGGTCGAGTTCACCTCCTTCGCGGTGCCGTACATCGTCGGGGAGATCAAGCGGTTCTTCCGTGACACGAGCTGGGCCGTGCACGTGCCGCGGCGCCTCCAGGAGCTTCGGGTCGACCTCGCCAAGGCGAAGGAGTCCCTGGCGGGCGACCTCGACCGGGACCCCACGGTGCGGGAGCTGGCAGAGACCCTGGGGATCGAGGAGTCCGAGGTCACGGAGGGGATCGTCGCCTCCAACGGCTACACGGCGGGTTCCCTGGACATGCCGACCGACAGCGCGGAGAGCGGGCCCCGCCAGGCCGCCGGGCGGACCTTCGCCGATGTGCTGGGCGAGCCGGACCCCGCCATGGAGGCCGTGGAGAATCTCCACGCACTCGCGCCCCTTCTGGGCGAACTGGACGAGCGGGAACGCCGGATCATCGACATGCGCTTCGGCCAGGAGATGACCCAGGCGCAGATCGGGGCGGAGCTCGGGATATCGCAGATGCATGTGTCCCGGCTGCTGAGCCGGATGCTGGGCAAGCTGCGGAACGGCATGCTCGTCCAGGAGTGACGGTCGCGAGCCACCCCGTTTGGGCGGCGGAGAGCGGGTGACGAAGCGTTGCGGTTCTGACTGATGCATCAGTCAGAACCGCAACGCTCTGCTCGTTGGGGGTCTACGTCCGCTGATGTTGAGGTTTTCTCAACACATGGCTACGGTGGCTGACCATGCAGCAGGACGAGGTGGCCGCACGGGTCCGGCAGGTGATCGACGCGACGGGGGTGAGCGCGCGCGAGTTCGCGCGGCGGATCGTCATCGATCCGTCGAAGCTGTCCCGTTCCCTGAACGGCACACGGCGCTTCACCGCCGCCGAACTGGCCCGGATCGCGGACATCGGCGGCGTGGACGTCAGTCGGCTGATCGGTACGACGACCGGCGCGGAAGGTACGACTGCCGGGACGGCGGGCGATGGGCCTTTCCGGGCGGCGTCCACGCCGTCGACCACGCGCTCCGCGTCTCCCTCGCGCCCGCCCGTCCCCTCACCGGAGGGCGGCAGGCCCTTGCAGATCGTGCGGGAGACGGTCCGGCTCATCGCCGAACGTGGTTTCCACTCCGTCCGGGTCGCGGACATCGCCGCGGCCTGCCACACCAGCACGGCGGCGATCCACTACCACTTCCCCGGCCGTGACGAACTCCTCGAAGCGGCGGTCCGCTGGTGCATGGACGAGGACACCCGCCGTCGTGCCGACGCCACGGCCGATACCCGTCACGCCGGGGACGAGCTGCGGCTGCTGATCGAGCTCCAGACGCCCCGCACCGAACAGCAGCGGCGGCAGTGGTGCGTCTGGCTCGACCTGTGGGCCGAGGCCGCCCGGTCCACCACGGTCGGACGGCTCCACGTGGAGTACTACCGCCAGTGGCGCGGAACGGTCGCCGCCGTGATCCGTCGCGGCGTCGAACAAGGCGTGTTCCGTCCGGTCGACGCGGAGAGCACGGCCCTCGCCCTCACCGCGCTGATCGACGGACTGGCCTCCCAGGTCCTGGCCACCGAACCCGGCCTCCCGGGCACCGATGCACAGGCGATGCACGACGCGCTCATCGCCCACGTGGACGACTGCCTGATGGCACCCGCGCCCGGCTGACACCCGCACCCGCCCCGTACATCCCGTGTACCCCCTGACCCCTGAACCGAACTTCCCGAATCCCCGAACTACCCGGACCCCCCTCATTCCCCCGGACTCATTCCCCCGGACTCACTCCCCGCACTCCCCGAGAGGAGACGTTCCCGCATGCCCGTGAACCAGGACGTCATCATCACCTGCGCCCTCACCGGAGCCGGCGACACCGTCGGCCGCAGCCCCCATGTCCCGGTGACGCCCGAGCAGATCGCCGCCTCCGCCGTCGAGGCCGCCGGCGCCGGGGCCGCTGTGGTCCACATCCATGTCCGCGACCCGGAGAGCGGCGCGCCCTCCCGCGATCCGCGGCTCTACCGGGAGGTCGTCGAGCGGATCCGGGAGACCGGCACCGATGTGGTCATCAACCTGACGGCCGGAATGGGCGGGGACCTCGTCATCGACCCGGAGGCCCCGCTCCGTCAGCTGCCGGGCACCGATCTGGTCAGCGGTCTCGAACGGCTGCCGCACGTGGAGGACCTGCTGCCGGACATCTGCACCCTCGACTGCGGTTCGCTCAACTTCGGCGACGGCAGCAACCTCTACGTCTCGACCCCCGACATGCTGCGCACCGGCGCGAAGCGCATCCAGGAGCTCGGGGTCCGGCCCGAGCTGGAGATCTTCGACACCGGGCAACTGTGGTTCGCCAAACAGCTCCTCGCCGAGGGGCTGCTCGACGACCCCACGGTCTTCCAGCTCTGCATGGGCATTCCGTGGGGCGCGCCCGCCGACCCGGGAGTCCTCCAGGCGATGGTCAACATGCTTCCGCCGGGCGCCCAGTGGGCGAGCTTCTCGCTCGGCCGGATGCAGATGCCCTGGGCCGCCCAGTCGATCCTGCTCGGCGGACACGTCCGGGTCGGCCTGGAGGACAACCTCTATCTGGGCAAGGGCGTCAAGGCCACCAACGGCCAGTTGGTGGAGCGCGCCGTGCGGATCACCGAATCCCTGGGCTCCCGGGTCGCCACGCCCGACGAGGCACGCGCGAAGCTCGGCCTGCGCCCGCGCGCCTGACCACGCACGCCTTCCACCTCCCCCTCCCCCCCTCCCCCGTTCGTCCCCTCCCCCCACCCCACCCTTCTGGAGTACCGCCCGTGACTGTCACCCCCTCTGCCGCCGCGCCCGACGGCCCCGCCGCCCCCTGTGCCCCGGAGGACGTACGCCGTGTGGCGTGTGTCGGGGCCGGGGTGATCGGCGGAGGCTGGGCGGCCCACTTCCTCGCCCGCGGCTACGACGTCACCGCCTGGGACCCGGCCCCCGACGCGGCCGTCCGGCTGCGCCGGCTCATCGCCGCCGCCTGGCCCGCCCTGGAGCGGCTCGGCCTGGCCGCCGGAGCCTCGCAGGACCGGCTGACCGTCACCGCGACCCTCGAAGAGGCCGTGGCCGACGCCCAGTTCGTCCAGGAGAGCGCCCCCGAAAAGCTGGACCTGAAGCGTGACCTGCTGGCCAGGCTGGACGCCGCCGCGCCCGTCGGCACGGTGATCGCCTCGTCGACCTCCGGCTATCCGATGACGGACATGCAGACGGAGGCCGCCGACCCCGGCCGACTCGTCGTCGGGCATCCCTTCAACCCGCCCTACCTCATCCCCCTGGTCGAGGTCGTCGGCGGTGAACGGACCGCACCCGCCGCGGTCGACTGGGCCTCGCGCTTCTACGCCGTCGCGGGCAAGTCCGTGATCACCATGGACCGCGAGGTGCCCGGCTTCATCGCCAACCGGCTCCAGGAGGCCCTCTGGCGCGAAGCCCTGCACATGGTCGCCAACGGCGAGGCCACGGTGGCCGAGATCGACGCGTCGATCACCGAGGGCCCCGGGCTCCGCTGGGCGGTCATGGGACCGATGTTGACCTTCGCGCTCGCGGGCGGCGAGGGCGGGATGGCCCACATGCTCGACCACTTCGGCCCGTCGCTGAAGTCGCCCTGGACCCGGCTCGAAGCGCCCGAACTGGACCGTACGCTCTACGAGGCGGTGGTGGCCGGCTGTGAGGAGGCCGCGGACGGCCGGAGCATCGCCGATCTGGTCGCCGAACGGGACCGGGGCGTCATCGACGTCCTGCGGGCGACGGGCCGCCTGCCCCTGACCGCCGAGGAGGCGACCCGATGAGCGAGCAGCGGACGCCCGACGAGCACATCGCGGGCGCGGACACCACCGGCCCCCTGGGCACCGCGGACGTCGGACACACCGCAGCCGCCGAGGAGACCATGGCGCTCCCCCTGGTCCACCGGACGGTACGGCCCGAGTGGATCGACTACAACGGCCACATGAGCGAGGCGTTCTACGTCCTGGTCTTCGGGTACGCCACCGACGCGATGATGATCGAGACCGGTCTGCACGCCGGATACCGCGAGAGCACCGGCTGCTCGCTCTACACCGTCGAGTCGCATCTGCGCTATCTCCGCGACGTGGCCGAGGGTGCCCATCTGGCCGTCCGCACCCGCCTGTTGGGAGTGGACGCGAAGAAGGCGCGCTTCAGCCACGAGATGTACGCGGTCGGCGCACCGGACGGCCTCCCGGAGCCGGAGGCCACGCCGGTGGCGACGAGCGAGCTACTGGCGCTCCACGTGGACCAGCGGGCGGGCCGTACCGCCCCGTTCCCGGATTCCGTCCGGGAACGGCTGGCCGCGCTCGTCGAGCCGGCGCCCGCGTGGGCGGGCCGCTCGATCGCCGAGGTCCCGGCGGCCCGCTGAGCCGTCCTGGCCCCGGGCGGGCGGCGGACCCTCCGGGCGGAGACGACCGGTGCCCGCCGCCCGCGACCCGGGGGTTCCGCCCGTACGACGCCGTGGTGCGGCATCCGGTGACCGTGGACCGAGCCGACCGAGCCCCGTCACACCGTCGTGCGGGCTCCCGCCAGTACGGCGGTGTGCACGGCGCGGGCGATCCGCGCGCCCCAGGGGGAACGGGGTCCGGCAAAGGGCACCCCGCCGTCCGGCCCCGGTTCGGGGGCGGCTACGCACACGGCGTCCGTGGGGGTGCCCGAGCAGTCGAGTCCGGCGTCCAGGAGGGCCTGGACCTTGGCCTCCGTGGCGGTGGCGACGGCGTTGACGAGGGCCGCGTCGGAGAGCGCGACGGGCAGCGTGACGACGATGTTGACCGTTCCCGGCCGGAACGGGGGCTCCGGCGCTTCCGCGGAGCCCGGCCGGTGCGGCGCCGCCCGGGTGACGGTGTCGGGGGCCGCCGCCCAGCCCCGTACTCCGAGGCCGGTGGTGACGGTCGCGGCGACACCACCGTCGTGGCCGGTCGTGTACGCGCCGACGTCGGCAGCGGTCATCAGCCCGGCGCCCGGCCCGGTGAGCCCCTCCGCGGCGGCGATCTCCGCGAGGTGTCGGTCCGGGTCGAGGCGCGGGTAGCCACCGGGAACCTGGGCGTTGAGGATCCAGCCCCGGGGGCCGATGCCACCGCCGAGGACCGCGCTGCTGCAGACCCGGACGCCGGGTCCCAGCCGCCATAGAAGCTGGTGGAGCCGGTGCCCGTCCTCGTGCCGGTCGCGCAGTTCGCCGCGTTGCGCGGGCGGCCGGAGGCGTACGGAAGAGATGGCGCACCCCTGGTGGCTCGGCGGGTCGGCGGTGGTCCGGCCTTCGGCCGTCACGGTCCGCCGATCATATCGGGACCCGGGATCTCACCCGATTGGCCTAACGGGTTCCAGGGCGGCACAGTGCCGTGGCACGGGCCCGGGGCCCCGCACCGGGCTTCCGGGAGCCCTGATCCGGGCGGGCGGCCGGTTGCAGCGTCCATGCGGGTGAGGCGCGATGGAATCCGGACGCGCCACCTCTGGTGGAGCCACCCACAGGGCGTGCCCGAGAGGAGGAATCGGTTATGGGAGCCGCTGACGGTTTCACGGATTCCGGAGAACTCGACGGTCTGACCGTGTACGACAACGACGGCGAGAAGGTCGGCAGTGTGGGCCGGGTGTACGTCGACGACGACACCGGCAAGCCCGACTGGGTCACGGTCAAAACCGGCCTGTTCGGCATGAAGGAGAGCTTCGTTCCGCTCGCCGGAGCCCGTCGGGTGGGCTCCGACCTGCACGTGGCGCATCCGAAGGACAGCGTCAAGGACGCTCCGCGCGTCGATGCGGACGCGCACCTCTCCGTGGCCGAGGAGGAGGAGCTGTACCGGCACTACGGCCTGACCAGGAAATCCGGCGGGAATCTCGGTGAGAACCGGTCGGCGGGCATGGACGCGCCGACCGTCGCCGGGACCGGTGCGATGGGTGCGGCGGGCGCCGCCGGCACGGCGGGCGCGGCCCGTGGCACCGGAACGGCCCCCGGCGCGAAGGCGACCGGGAAGGCGGGCACGGGCGCCGGGACCACCGGTGCGGGAACGACGGGAGCGGGCATGGCAGGAGCAGGCAGCGGTACGGGCAGGCACCGCGACACGGACGCCTCCACCACGGCACGCCCGATGGCGGGCGCCGGCGCGGGCACGTCCCGGTCGGCCGACATGGGCGGCCGGGAGGAGATGATCCGCTCCGAGGAGCAGCTGCACGTCGGCAAGGAGGAGTACGAGAGCGGCAGGGCACGGCTGCACAAGTACGTGGTGACCGAGGAGGTCACCCGGACCGTGCCCGTGTCCCACGAAGAGGTCCGGGTGGTCCGCGAACCGCTCCGGCCCGGTGAGAAGACCACCGGGACGACGGACTTCGGCGAGCAGGACGTCGAGGTCACGCTGCACGCGGAGCGCGCCACCGTACGCAAGGAGGCCGTGCCGGTGGAGCGGGTCCGGCTGGAGACCAACCGGGTCACCGAGCAGAAGGAAGTCTCCGCCGAGGTCCGCAAGGAGAAGATCGACTACGCGGACGGCAAGGACATGGGCACGGGCAAGGACGCCGGTGGCGAGTTCGGCCAGGGGCGTCGCCGCTGACGCGCACGTCCTCAGTCAGGTGGCCACACGGCCGCTCCCACGTCCTCGGCCGCCGGGCGGGCTCGTTCAACGGGCCCGCCCGGCGGGCTGTCCGGCGGGCTGTCCGGCGGGCTGTCCGGCGGGCTGTCCGGCGGGGCGACCGCACGGGCCGCGGGGACATCCTCGGTGATGACCTCGGCCGGGGCGCCGCGGCGTACGGCTGCGCGCGGGGCCGACGCGGGGTGCGCTCAGCCTGTCGCACCGGCCCGGGCGGATCCGGCCCGGGCTTCGGCGCCCCCGGGGGTGCGGCCTGGGTCGAACAGCCGGGGTTTACGGAGCCTGGAGGGCGATCACCGCGTTCTGGCCGCCGAAGCCGAAGGAGTGGCTGACGGCCCGCCGTACGGGCACCTCGCGCGGGGCCTTGGTGACGCAGTCGATGTCGAACCCGGGCTCGGGGGTGTCCAGGTTCGCGATCGGGGGGACCACACCGTGCTGGAGAGTGAGGACCGTCAGCCCCGCTTCGATAGCGCCGGCCGCCCCCATGCAGTGGCCCAGCACCCCCTTGGGGGCGGTCACGGGCGGCCGGTGCGGATAGCAACGGCCGATGAGGGCGGCTTCGGTGGCGTCGTTGAGGGGGGTCGACGTGCCGTGCGCGTTGACGTGGTCGACGTCCTCGGCACGCCAGCCCGCGTCGCGCAGCGCGGCGTCGACCGCCGCCCGTGCGACCTCCCCGGACGGGTGGGGGCTGGTGGGGTGATGGGCGTCGGTGGTGGCGCCCGCGCCCGCGATCAGCGCCCTGGGGGCGGCTCCTCGCGCCCGGGCGTCCTCCGCTCGCTCCAGGACCATGATGGCCGCGCCCTCGCCCATGACGATGCCCGCCCGGTCCGCGGCGAAGGGGCGGCAGAGGCGGGCGGGGTCGCCGTCCCGCACCGCTGCCGCGCCGGAGCGGGCGAAGCCGGTCATGGCGACCGGGAACACGATCGACTCGGTGGCCCCGGCGATGGCGATGTCGCACTGGCCCAGCGTCAGCATGTCCCGGGCCACCGACAGCGCGGTCACCCCGGACGAACAGGCCGTGCACGGCGCCAGGCTGGGGCCGGTGGCCCTCATCCGGATGGCGATCTCGGCGGCGGGCATGTTCGGGATGGTCAGCAGGATGCCCGAGGGCGAGGTGGCCGCGGGGCCCCGCCGCTCCAGGACGACGGCCTGTTCGGTGAGTCCGGCGGATCCTCCGCTGCTGGTACCGACGACGACGGCGACCCGGGCGCTGTCCCAGTGCGCCGGGTCGAGCCCGGCGTCGGCGACCGCTTCCCTGGCGGCCAGGAGGGCGAACTTGACGTACCGGCCCATCCGGAACGCGGTCCGGCCGCCGACCGCTTCTTCGAGGTCGATGCCGGAGACCGTACAGGCGAAGTCGATTTCGCAGCCCAGCAGGTCGGGGACGGTGCGAGCGGTCGACAGACCCGCGCAGACCCCGTCCCAGGTGGTGTCGGTGGTGTTGCCGACCGGAGTGATCATCCCCAGCCCGGTGACGGCGATGGCTGGTCGCTTCATCGGGTGTTGCTCACCGGAACCGTGGCCTCGGCCGCCGCGCTGCCGACGGCGGCGTCGATGTACGCGGAGATGTCGGCCAGCGTGGCGTCCTTGTACAGCTTCTCCGAGTCCGCGTCGACGCCCAGGGTCTCCTTGATGACGACGGCGAACTCGGCGACCGCGAGGGAGTCCATCTCCAGGCTGTCCATCGTGGACTCCGGCAGGATCTCGCCGGCGGGTACCTTGAACGTCCCGGTCAGCACCTCGGTGATCTTGGGGTGGATGCTCTTCATGGTGGTTCCTCTCATCGGCGTCTCATCGACGTGGTCGCGTCCTGCGCGGCGGGTGCCTGAACGCGGCGGCCCACCGCCGGAATTAACTGGATGGCCATCTTCCGGTTACGCCTTCGGGCGAACCGATTCGTCTACGCTCACCTGCGGCTTCTCGAACCACCGGGCGAGCATGGATGTGGTTCCCCAGTACGCCAGCAGCACCCCGCGAGAACCGAGCGCCGCCACCTTCTCGCGCAGCGGGCGCCTCCTGCTGCCGCAGACGGGACGCTTGAACTCCGCCGCTCGGCCCCGGATTCCCGTCCTGCGAGCCCGGTGCCAGGGCCCCTCCGGGTCGTCGTAGACGTCCACGTAACCGGGTCCGGCGATCGGCCAGTCCGACATCAGGCGCTCGGGGAGCGCGAAGGACTCCACCAGGGCGGGAGTGTGCTGGGCCACCACGGCGACCGCGTCCTCCACCGCGTCGGGCAGCAGGGTGACCTGATCGGCGGTCAGCCGTCCGGACGCGAGCAGGTCGCCGCTGTTGACGGCGACCCACCGCAGCGCGAAGAGCCTGCGCAGCTCGGCCAGCCGTTCGCGCGCCGGCCCCTCGGGCAGGGAGGCGACGGCCTCGGCGTACGCCTCGTCCGCCTGTCGGTAGGCGTGCGCCTCGACGCCGCGCAGCGCGGCCGAGGAGGCCGCGTTCCACCGGCCGAGCGGGTCGCCGGGCGGGGCGGCGCCCATCCGCTCGCGGGCGCGGGCGAACCAGAGGTCCTCCACGGCCGCGAACAGCCGTCCGAGGAAGGCGGGGTCGCCCGTGTCGCCGGGGCCGTCCGTGTCGCCGGGGCCGTGCGGGGCCGGTTCCCGGCCGGTGGCGCTGAACAGCATCTCCGCGGCGGCCTTGGCGTGCACGGCGAGGTTGTCGCCCTCGGCGGTAATCGCACCCTCGATGCCGGTGAACAGCTCGGTCATGCCGTTGTTCTCCAGGAGCCCCTGCGCGCCGCACCGTTCGCGGCATTCGACGATGACGGCGCGCGCCTGCCAGGTGATCCACCCCTTGGCGACGGCCACCAGACGCTCCGCCTCGCCCCGGTCGGCCTCCGGGGCCGACTCCCAGCGGTCCAGGGCCCTGCGGTGCAGCAGGCTCATCGCGTAGACGGTGGCCATCGCTCCGGCCAGTGGCCCGTGGTGGGTGCGGTGCGCGTACACCGGGATCCGCCGCGCGGTGCGCGACCCGGAGATCATCCGGTGGCCCGCGTAGCGGACGGCGATGGCCAGGGTGACCCGGGCGGAGCCGACCGCGCAGGCGCTCATGGAGAGCTTGCCGGGGACGACCCGGCCGATGGAGGCGAGGAACCGCCTTCTGCGGTTGGGGACTTCGCTGTGCACGTGCCCGTCGTCGCCGATCCACCCCTGCTGTCCGGCGAGCAGCGCGTCGCGCGGCACGAAGCGGCGGTCGAAGGAGGTCAGGCAGTGGTCGACCGGGGAGCCCATCCGGGCGGGCAGCCGCCGCACCCGGACGCCGGGCAGGGCGCGGTGGGCGTCGGTGAGCGGGACGAGGAAGAGGAAGACCCCGTGGTCGGCGCCGTCGACGAGCAGCCGGGCCGCGACCACACCGGACTTGGGGCCTCCGGCGGGGCTGGTGTTGGGCATGAACTTCTGCGCACCGGCGTGCGGGGTGTGCAGCACGAAGCCGTCGCGTTCACGGTCGTACGTCGCGGTCGTCTCGATGGCCGCCGCGTCGTTGCCGTGCGCCACCTCTGTACAGAGGAAGGTGCCCACGCGCCGCAGCGCGAGGAAGTCCGACAAGTCGCGGAGTGTGCCCGCGTCGTGGTCGAGGAGGCTGCCGAGGAAGAGGTTGTAGTGGATGCCCGCCACGGTGGTCAGCGCCGGGTCGACGGGGCCGAGCCACTCGTGCAGGGCGGCCAGCGCCCGGGGGTCGGCGGCCAGTCTCGCGCCGCTGTCGAGCGCGCTGTTGAGGATGCGCAGGCGGTGGTAGGAGAGGGCGAGTCGCTCGTCGGGGGTGCCGCCACCGGGTCGGCGGAAGGGTTCCGTTGTCAGCAGCCGGCGCCAGAACCCGTGCTCCTGACGGAAGTTGGGCCCGAAAAGCACCGCGGTGAGGAGGTCGTTCGTGGACGGCGGGGCCGCGTCGTTCATGATTACGGTCACAACAAAGTAACGATCAAGGAACGGCGAGGACACCCCCGCCGTCCCGAAATGCCCCTGGGAATCAGGCGCGTTGGAAAGCCAGGGCGACGTTGTGGCCACCGAAGCCGAAGGAGTGGCTCACGGCCGTCTCGACCCGCTGCCGACGGGGCTCCTTGGTCACGCAGTCGAGCGGGAAGGCGTCGGGGAGCGCGTCCAGGTTGGCGATCGGCGGGATGGCGGAACGTTCCAGCGTCAGGACGGTGGCCACCGCCTCGATCGCCCCCGCCGCCGCCAGGGTGTGCCCGACGACACCCTTGGGCGCGGTCACCGGCGGCCGGTGCGGAAAGAGCCGGGAGATGAGGGTGGTCTCCATGGCGTCGTTGAGGGGTGTGGAGGTGCCGTGGGCGTTGATGTGGTCGACGTCCGACGGTGTCCAGCCCGCCTGGTCCAGCGCCGCCCGGACCGCCCGCTCGGCGCCGTACCCGTCGGGGGCCGGGGCGGTGGGGTGGTGGGCGTCGGTGCTGGACCCGGCCCCGGTGAGCAGGGCGCGCGGGCGGCCGCCCCGGGAGCGGGCGGCACCCTCGCGTTCCAGGACGAGCATGGCGGCGCCCTCGCCGATGACGAAGCCGTCCCGGTCGGCGGCGAACGGGCGGGACGCGCCCGCCGGGTCGCCGGTGCGGGTGGAGAGCGCGCCCATCCGGGCGAAGGCGGTGACCACCAGCGGGGTCAGCACCGACTCCGCACCGCCCGCCACCACCACGTCGCAGCTGCCGCCGAGCAGGAGGTCACGGGCGACGGCGACGGCGGTGGCGCCGGAGGCGCAGGCGGTGGCGGGGGCGAGGCTCGGTCCGCCCGCCTTCAGCGCGATGGCGACCTCTCCCGCCGCCGCGTTGGGAATCATCATCGGGACGAGCAGGGGGGACACCGCCTCGGGGCCCGAGGCGGCCAGCTTGGCCGCGTTGTCCACCAGGACGGAGACACCGCCGACGCCCACGCCGAGGACCACCCCGACCCTGCTGCCGTCCCATCGTGCCGGGTCGAGGCCGGCGTCGGCGACGGCCTGCCGGGCGGCCACCAGCGCCAGCTTCACGAACCGGGCCATCCGCCACACCGACC
The DNA here is from genome assembly GCF_028622875.1 of Streptomyces sp. MMBL 11-1. NCBI lineage: Bacteria > Bacillati > Actinomycetota > Actinomycetes > Kitasatosporales > Streptomycetaceae > Streptomyces > Streptomyces sp. MMBL 11-1. Next base: position 288,226 of record NZ_CP117709.1, read on the forward strand.
GGCCGCCCACCGCGGCGTCCAGGTCGATGCCGTCGACCGGACAGGCGAAGTCGACCGGCAGACCGGCGAGTTCCTCGCACCGCCGGGCAGTGGAGTGCCCGGAGCACAGCCTCTCCCAGAAGCTGTGCTCGTCCGCCCCTGCGGGTGTCACCAGGCCGACCCCCGTCACCGCGATGGCGGTGCCGGTTCCGGCCTCGGTGCCCTGGTCAGCGGGGAGCGACATGCTGTGTTCCTTCCGTAGAATCCGTGGAAATGGTCCCCGGGGCCCCCGGCCAGCGGAGCGCCGCCGACCCCCAGGTGAGTCCGCCCCCGAAGGCGGTGAGCAGCACCCGGTCGCCGGAGCGCAGGCGGCCCCGGCCCGCCGCGTCGGCCAGGGCCAGCGGGATGGAGGCGGCGCCGGTGTTGCCGACCCGCTCCACATGGGTCACGCAGCGCTGCGGCGCGATGCCGACCCGCTCCGCGACGGCGTGCAGGATCCGGGCGTTGGCCTGGTGCGGCACGAAGCGGTCGACCTCGGCCGGGTCCCAGCCGACCCGGTCCAGGAGTGTCCGGCAGGAGCCGGTCATCCGCTCGACGGCGTGCTGGTAGACGGTGCCGCCCTGCATACGGAAGAAGCCGTCGTCCGGGGCCGGCGGCGCTCCGTTCGCCCGTGCGCGGGCGCCGCCGCCGGGGACGGTGATCAGGTCGTAGCCCGAGCCGTCGCTGCCCAGGTCGAACGCGAGCAGCTCCCCGGGATCGCCCGAGCGCCCGGCGGCCACCAGGGCGGCGCCCGCCCCGTCGCCGAAGACGACGCCCGCGGAGCGGTCGGCCGGGTCGAGCCAGGTGGAGTAGACGTCGGCGCCGACCAGCAGGATTCGCCCGTAGAGACCCGAGGCGACCAGCCCGTGGCAGACGGCGAGTCCGTAGACGAAGCCGCTGCACACGGCGGCGATGTCCAGGGCCGGGACGGTGCCGAGCCCGAGCCGGGCCGCCAGTGCGGGAGCGGTGCCCGGACAGAGGTGGTCGGGGGTGGCGGTGGCGAGGACCACCGCGTCCACCTCGCCCGCCGCCGGGGCACGGGCCAGCAGCCGGGAGGCCGCCTCGTAGGCGAGGTCCCCGGTGGCGACGCCCGGTCCGGCGCGGTGCCGGCTGCCGATGCCGGTGCGGCGGCGGATCCAGGCGTCGTCGACGGCCCAGTCCGCGGGGAGCCGGTCGTTGCCGACCGGCTCCCCCGGCACCCATCCCGCCACGCTCTCCAGCACCGCCGTGCGCGTCCCGGCCGCTAAGACGCCTGCCCGCGTCCCCGGCTCCGTACCGCTGTCGGCCGTCCGTCTCCTCGCCACCCGTTGCCCCGATCCCGTTGTCGTACCGCATCCGGTTGACGAACGGCGGAACGTCTCACGAGGATGCGTTCGACTGCGCCGAACGGGTCATGACGTGGCGTCAGTTGTGGGCGAGCGCCTCGCGGAGCTCGTCCGCGCCGGGCGGGTTGGCTCCGGCCCGGGAGACGGTCACGGCGGCGGAGGCGACCGCGTGGCGCAGGACGTCGGTGACGGCGTCCCGGCCCACGGCGTGCAGCCGGTCACGGGCCCCGGGGCCGAGGAGGCCGTGTGCGGCGAGGGCGTGGAGTGTTCCCGACATGAACGCGTCGCCCGCGCCGACGGTGTCGACGACGTCGACCGGCAGCGCTTCGGCGACGGCCCGGCCGCCGGTGAACAGGGCGAACGCGCCGGCCCCGCCCCGGGTGACGAGGACGAGCGCGGGGCCGGCGGCGAGCCACCGCTCGGCCACCTGCTCCGGCTCCTCGTCCGGGTACAGCCACCGCAGGTCCTCGTCGCTGGCCTTCACCACGTCGCTCAGCGCGACGCAGCGCTCGACGCGGTCCCTGGCCCGGGTGCGCTCTCCCATCAACTCGGGCCGCACGTTGGGGTCATAGCTGACGGTGGCGCCGGCCCGCAGCGACTCCACGGCGGCCAGGACCGTCGCGGCCCCGGGCTCGACGACGGCCGCGATCGAGCCGGTGTGCACATGCCGCGGCACCCGGTCGAGCACCACCGGGCCCAGAGCCCAGCCCACCTCGAAGGCGTACGTGGCGTGCCCGCGGTCGTCGAGGGTGACGGCCGCCGACGGGGTGGGCCCGGTGGCGCCGTCGGTGCGGACCTCGACCCCGGCGGCGGCCAGATGGTCCCGGATGAGCCGCCCGTGGGCGTCCGGTCCCAGCTGGGTGAGGAGGGTGGTGTCATGGCCGAGCCGGGCCAGGCCGTACGCGACGTTCGCGGGGCTGCCGCCCGGGTGGACGCGGTCGGCCTCGCCCGGCTGCCGGACGATGTCGGCGACACATTCACCGATGACCAGCGGATCACATCGATCGAGCATGGGAGCGGGTCTCCTGGGTTGCCGGGGCGTGGAGTTGTTCGGTGGTGCCGGCGGCCGCCGGCGCGGAGGCCGGTGCCGGTGAGGGCGCGGCCTCCCGGAGGAGTTCGTCGTGGCCGCGTCGGTCCGGCCCGGGGAACGGCTTCGCGGGGGCGGCCCGGCGGATCCAGAGGAGGGCTCCGGCCAGCACGGCCGTGGCGGCCAGCAGCCAGGGCAGCGGGCCCGGCGGCAGGGCGCCGGCCACCAGTCCGGCGCCGGCGGCGACCAGTTGCAGGGAGAGCGACTGGACGGAGAGGGCGGTGGCGCGGCCCGAGGCGTCGACCCGGCGGTGCAGCAGGTCGTTCTCGTTGGGGCCCGCGACTCCGAGGCCCAGGTACACCAGCCCGTAGCCGGTGACGGCGGTCGTCGTGGCGAGGGCGCTCATCGAGTGCGCGGTGAGGCCGAGGAGCGTCAGCCCCAGCGTCACCAGCCCGAGGCTCACCAGCACCGCACGCTCACTTCCGCCCGCGAACCGGGCTACGAGCGGGGCGAGTTGACTGCCCAGGGCGGAGCAGAGGAATCCGGCGCAGGCGAGCCCCGCGAAGACCAGGGCTCCGGATTCGGCCGCCCCCATGAGGGCGGCGGCCCGGCCCGGGGTGAGCAGTTCGACGGCCGCGAGCGCGGCGCCGGCGGCGCTCGCGGTCAGCAGGATGCGCCGGATCAGGGCGTCCCGGGCGCCGAGCCGGAGCCCGGCGGCGACGGCGGCGGGCACACCACCCACGACACCTCGTACGCCTGCCCGGGGCCGGGGCGGTTCGGTCAGCGCGCTCAGCACATAGAGCACGAAGACGACCTCGACCAGTGCGCCGAGCAGGGCGGGTACGGAGAGCAGGATCACGAGCCCGCCGGTGGCGTCGGCCAGCCACTCCGCCGAACCGGGAGCGAGGCCGAGCAGCCAGGGCAGCCCGCCGCCGAGCAGGGTTCCGAGCGCGAGGGCGGCCGAGGTGGCGGAGCCGCCGCGCGCCAGCCCCGTACGCAGATCGGCGTCGGGTCCCGCGTGGGCGTGGACGGTGTCGACGTACCAGGCCTCGGCGGGACCGCTGGACAGGGCGCGGGCCAGGCCCATCAGCCCCATGCCGAGAGCGATGGCCCAGCCGGCCGCACCGAGGCCGATGAGGGTGAAGGCGGTCAGGTTGAGCAGCCCGGCGATGACCAGGACGGGGCGCCGCCCGATGACGTCGGAGAGGCCGCCGGTGGGCAGTTCCATCGCGGCGGCCGTGAGGGAGTGCACGGCGTAGAAGGCGGCGATGGCGGCGAGGCCCATGCCCCGTTCGGTGAAGAGCAGCACTCCCGTCGCGATGGACATGCCGATGGGGAACCAGAAGAGGAAGGAGACCGTGGCGAACCGGCGGCGCGCGGTCGCCTCGTCCGGGCCCCGCCCGGAGGCGAGGGCGGCGACGGCCGGGCGGCCGGTCATGAGACGTTCCCGGCAGCGGGGGCGTCCGGGGCTCCGGCGTCCGTCGCTTCAGGTCCGGCGGGGTCGTCCGCACGGTCCTGACCGGCCACCGGCTCCGGGGCCAGCGGCAGCCCGGCGGTGAACAGGACGACCTGCTCGGCGCGGGGATTCTCCGCGTCGCGGGCGGTCAGCTCGTCCGTCTTCGCCTGGATCGCCTCCCACAACTCGGCGAGCGACTCGGGGGTCAGCCGGGGCATCGAGTCGCTGACGCCCGACGGCTCCTGCCACTCCTGGCCCAGTCGGCCGCTCTCCAGGTCCGCCTCGTGACGGTCCAGCGACAGCTGGAGGTGCTCGATCTGGCGGCGGTGCAGGACGCTGAGGATCGTGCTGCCGCCGGGGCTGCGACGCAGCGCCTCGTTGCTCCACGAGGTCATGTCGTGTACGGACTTCCAGCGCCGTTCCCGGCTGTCGCGGTGTTCGGCCTCGGCGACGAAGGCGTACTTGGCGAGCACCCTCAGGTGGTAACTGGTGGAGGCCGAGGACTCCCCCGTCCTGGCCGCGAGCTCGCTGGCGGTGGCCGGGCCGTGCTGACGCAGCAGTCCGAGCAGGGTGAGGCGCAGGGGGTGTGTGAGGGCCTTCAGGGCTGCCCCGTCCTGCGCGGGATCGAGTACGCGAGGGCCGTCTTCGCTGTCCATGGCCACAGCGTAGAACGAACGGAACACTTTCCCAAAGTATTTTTGCAGAATATTTTTGGGAAACTCGCGAGCCGTTCGGTGAGCCGCTCGATCAGCTCGCCCGCGCCGCCTCCAGGGCGTCCGCGACCAGCCCCAGGAACCGGGCGTGGTCGCGGGGTCCGTAGAGGGGCTCGGGGTTCCACGGGACGACGGGCGTCGGCACGCCCTCGCTCCCCCGCAGCTCTTCCAGCGGGGCCGCGTGGGCGCGAATGTCGGTCAGGAGCACCTCGGGGCGCAACGCGAAGGCGTCGGAGCGGCCGAGCGTGGACCAGTTGGCCCCGGGGCCCGGGGCCGGCTCCACGACCCGGACGCCCAGTTCGGTGAGCACCCGCAGCTCGGGCCACATCCCGGGGCGCGCGACATGCGCCTGGTCCGGGCCGGCCGGGGAGAGGGCGAGCACCCGCGGCGCGTCGGCGGACGTGGCGGCGACCACGGCACGCAACCGCTCCCGCGCGGCGCCCAGGTCCCGGTCGGCGCCCGGTCGGGCCGTGGCGCCGAGCGAGCGGGCCAGTTCGGCGAACCGGTCGCCGATCTCACCGAACGTACGGGCCTGGCTGACGTCGATGACGACCACCGGGACCCGCTCCTCCAGGGGCTTGGCCGTCTCGGGGGGCAGCCCGTAGACATGACCGCCGCCGTAGCTGACGGCCACGACGAGGTCCGGCCCGGTGCTCAGCAGCCGTTCGACGTCCAGGGCCCCACCCGCACCGGCGTACTCGACCTCGTCCAGCGGCAGGCTCCCGGTCTTCGCCACGTCGGGGTCCGGTCCGTCGTGGTCGGAGCCGAATATTCCCACCGGCCGGATTCCGAGGTCCCACAGAGTGGCCCCGGCCTGAACATAGGCCAGCACCCGCCCGGGCGGCCGGGGAGCCGTCGACTGCTGACCCCGGTCGTCGGAGAACCGCCATGCGCTCTGCCCCGTCACGTCACACACGCTCCTCTGCCGCCGACTGCCGTTTTGCCCGTGCGAGTTCGTACACGTGTACCTGCCCACCTCCTCGCCGCCACACCCCTCCGACCGGGGAACAAACGGTCGTCAACCGGTTTCGCCCATACCGGTGACCCGCATCACGGAGTGTTAGAAATGAGCACCTCTCAGTCACCGGGCGGCCACCTCCGCCGCCCCCCTTTCGGACGGAGCCAACTCCCCATGCGCGCGACCCTTGTGAAGGCAGCCCTGGCCATCGGCGTCGGCGCGTCGCTCTGTGCGGCCTCGGTCGGCGACGGGGCATCGGCACGCCCGGCGGCGGAAGCGGCGAGGGCTGCGCGGTGCCCCGTGGTCGATGTGCTGACCGTCTACACGCCGAAGGCGGCGAAGCGGGCCGGCGGCGAACACCGGGTGTCCTCGTCGGCCCGACGGATCGCGGCACGGATGAACCGGTCCCTGGCGGCGGGCGGACTCTGCGGCGCCGTCCGCGTCGTCCACCCGTACACGGCGACGGGTTACGAGGGCTCGGAGGAGTTCCACGCCGCGCACTCCACCCTCAAGGACCACTCGGCGGGGCTCGGACGACAGGTGCACGAACAGCGGGCGCGGTACGGCGCCGATCTGGTCACGCTCGTCGTGGACCGGCCGGAGCGCGGCGGCGGCACGGCGGACTACACGCCCGCGCTCGACCGTTCCACGGACGAGTACGCGTACGCGGTCGTCGAGGTCGACGGCATCGGCCTGGATTCGGCGAGCCACGAGATCGGCCACAATCTGGGCCTCGCCCACGACCGCACGACACTGGCGGGCACCACGGACGGGGCGATGAGCGTGAGCCACAACCGTCCGTACAACACCGGCTGGATCACCGAGGACGGCGAGCACTACACGATCATGGCGTACCGCTCCGCGTGCGGGGACCACTGCCGGCGGATCAGCCGGTTCTCCAGCGCGACGGGGACCTGGAAGGGCCACCGGCTGGGCGACGCGGACAACGACGGGGTACGGGTGCTGCGCGAGACCATGCCGATCGTCGCCGGATACCGCGACAAGCGCTGAGCCGGACCCCGGCCCGTCCGTCGACGAACCGCGCGACACCGTCGACCGGTCGGCCGCGCTGTCCGACGCCCCGGGCGGCGGTGACCGCCACCGGCGATCCGCTGTTCCGCTCCCTCCGGCACCGGATCCCCCCGGCCGCTACGACTCAGGATCCTTCCGCGGCCGTGACGGGCTCCCCGCCGTCGGAGCCGGTCTCCCGCTCCGGTTGGGCCCGCCGCAGCTCCACGTTGAACTGGGCTCCGGCCAGCAGCGAGAGGTTGGCGAACCAGATCCAGATGAGGAAGACGACGAGCCCGGCGAGCGATCCGTACAGCCTGCTGTAGCTGCCGACCTGGGTCGCGTAGAGAGCGAACAGCGCCGACGCGGTGAGCCAGCAGAGCGCGGCGAGGATCCCGCCGGGCAGGCTGCGGCGGACACCGCGCGCGGAGCGGGGTCCGGTACTGAAGAGGACCATGATCAGGCAGGCCACGAGGAAGACCAGCAGCGGCCACTTCAACGCCGCCCACAGGGTCTCCCCCTCGTGCGGCAGGCCGATCCGGCGGCCCAGCCAGCGGGCCGACGGGCCGGTCATGACGATGGCGAAGGCGCTGGTCATCAGCAGGAGGAGCAGGCCGATCGCGGAGACGACGATGATGTGTGCCTGCCGCAGGGGCGGGCGCGTGTCCCGGACGCCGTGCATGGCGTGCATCGCCCGGCGGAAGACCGCGAGGTAGCTGCACGCGGACCACACGGCGCTCACGGACCCGGTGGCGACGAGCAGCCAGACGGCGGAGCGCTGTTCGGTCGCCGCCTCCAGCGGCCTGCGCAGCGCCTCACCGGACTCGGCCGGGGCGAACGCGGTGATGTCGGCGATCAGGGCGCCGGTCGCGTCGGGGCTGGCCAGTCCGATCACCGAGACGGTGGCCAGGAGCGCCGGGAGCAGGGCGAGGATGGCGTAGTACGTCAGGGCGGCGGCCCAGTCGGTGATGTCGTCGTTCCACAGCGAGACCGGCGTGCGGCGCAGGGCGATGCCCCAGCGGCGGGGCAGGGCGGCGGGGGCGGTGCTTTCCGCGGCGGACGCGGTCTGGGTGGGCAAGCTGGTACTCCGAGGACGTGGGCGGACACGCGGGGGCGGCGTGACCTGTCCGTTTCCGGACGCGCCGACTCCGCTCGATCCTCTCCTGCCACGTCGCGGCCGGAGCACACACCCCCTCCCCGGCCGGCGGGGCCGGTGTGCTCCGGGACGATCAGTCGTTGACGGCCGTGAGCAGGACCACGGCGTCCTGGAGGGCCAGCAGCCCGTGCCGTTCCTGCGGGATCGGGTGCAGGGTCCCGGACGGCAGCTCGGCGTCCCCGGAGGCGGCGGTGAGGCGGACGCTGCCGCGCAGGACGAGGAGCGAGGCGGCGGGCGGCGCGTTGTGCTCGTCGAGCGCCGTCCCCTCGGTGAGGGCGATCACGGTCTGTCGCAAGGGGTGCTGCTGGAGCAGGAGGTGGGCGCTGCGGCCGTGCGCGGAGGCGCGGGCGGCGGTCAGGTGTTCCTCGGCGAGTGCGTTCAGGTCGTCCATGTGCCCACTGTGCCGCAGCCGTGACAGCGCCGCGATCCGCGGGACCAGCGGGGCGTTTTCGCGGTGGAGCCCCGTACGACCGGCTCCGGGCTCGAACAGCAGCTCGTCCGGGGGGCCGTTCCGCCCTGGATGCCCGTGCGGAGCAGTTCGACGGCGGCCCGGCCCATGGCCTCGATGGGCCGGCGGATCGTGGTCAGCGGGGGTTCGGTGCAGTTCATGAACCGGGGGCGGGTTCCGCCGCGCGGTCACCGCCCCCGCCCCGCCGGACGGCCCGCCGGTCCGGCCGTCCGGCCGTCCGTCAGATACCGCCGGTGTACAGCAGCAGGTCGGGCGATCCCTGGCCGAGTCCGGAGAGCACGTCCGGGGTGGCCGTGTCCGTCAGCCACCGCGAGACGGCGGCGGGAGAGGCCGAGGGGTTCCCCTCCTTGTAGAGCGCCGCGACGCCCGCGACGTGCGGGCTGGCCATGGAGGTGCCGTTCAGCGAGACGGTGCCGCCGCCGAGGCGGGCGGAGACGATGTCGGCGCCGGGGGCGTACAGCGAGAGGCAGGAACCCCAGTTGCTGAACGAGGTCTCCTTGTCCTGCCGGTCGCTCGCCCCGACCGTGACCACTCCGTCCGCCGCGGCCGGGGAGACGTCACAGGCGTCCCGGTCGTCATTGCCCGCCGCCACGACGGGCAGCACGCCCGCGTCGGCGACCGCCTCGACCGCGGCGTCGACCGAGGTGGAGCGTTCGCCGCCGAGCGAGGCGTTCAGCACGGCGGGGACGCCGCCGCGCTCGGCGTCCTTCGCGACCCAGTCGAACCCGGCGAGGATGCCGGCCCAGGTGCCCCGGCCCTCGCAGTCCAGGACGCGCACGTTGACCAGCGAGGCGCCCTTCGCCACACCGGACGTCGCGCCGCCGACCGTGCCCGCCACGTGCGTGCCGTGTCCGTTGCAGTCCATGCCCCCGCGGCCGTCCCCGACGGCGTCGTACCCGTTCACGACCCGGCCGCCGAACTCGCTGTGCCCGGCGTCGATCCCGGTGTCGACGACGTACGCCTTCACTCCCTTGCCGGTGGCCGTGGTGGTGAAGGTGTCGTCCAGCGGCAGGGTGCGCTGGTCGATGCGGTCGGTGCCCCAGCCGGCCGCCGGGGCCCGCAGCGGATTCGCGGCGGTGGGCTCGGGGACCGTCACCTCGGCGTTCTCCTCGACGGCGAGGACACCGGGAACGGCCCGCACCGATTGGAGTTCGGAGGCGCTGAGCGCGGCGGCGAAGCCGTGCAGAGCCTTCCCGTACGTGAACAACGGGCTGAGCCCGAACTCCCGCAGGAAGGTGTCCGGCGAGAGGTCGGGTTCCAGGGTGACGATGTACTGCCCGGGTACGGCCCGGGCGGACTGCTCCACCAGGACCCCTCCCGGTCCGCTGTCGGCCGAGGCCGTGGCGGGTGCGCCGATCAGCGGTGCGATCAGCAGCAGGGCGGCCGAAGCCCATCGGGCGGGCAGGCGCATGCGTTCTCCTCGGGGTGGGGATCCGGTCACGGAGCGAGTGGGTCCGCGCATCGCGAACACCCGTTCCTTCGTCCGCGCCCGTCGGTCGCCTTAGCGGGTTCAGCCGGACAGCGCAACGCCGGCGGTCAACTCCAGCTCGTCGAGGTCGTGTCCGGCGCCCGCCCGGAGGTCGTCCTTCGCCCAGCTGCCCACGGCCACCTCGGCGGTGATGCCGGGCCCGAAGCCGGCGATGAGCCCCTGCGCGGACTCGGCGGCTCCGCCGTCGTCGAAGAGCCGCGCCAGCGCGTCGAAGACGACGGAGCTGGCGATGTTGCCGCGTTCGGTGAGGGTGGCCCGGCTGTAGCGGAACATCTCGGGCGGCAGCCGCAGGAAGTGGCAGAGGTCGTCCAGGATGCGCGGTCCGCCCGCGTGGACGATGAAGAAGTCCATGTTCGGGACGGACCAGCCGTGCAGGTGGACCAGGTCCAGGAGCACCGGGGCGAGCATCTCCATGGTGCCGGGAACCCGCTTGTCCAACTGGAAGTGGAAGCCGGTGTCGCGGACCGCGTAGGAGATCCAGTCCTCGGTGTCGGGCACCAGGTGGGAGCCGTTGCGCTCCAGGCGCATGCCGGTGCCGCCCTGTCCCCGTACGACGGCCGCGGAGAGGGCGTCGCCGAAGAGCCCGTTGGAGAGCAGCGAGCCGACCCCGATGTCGGTGGGCTGGTAGCACAGCGAGCAGAACTCGCAGGACACGATGAGGACGTTGGACTCGGGGTAGGCCAGGCAGAAGTCGTGCGCGCGGTTGATCGCCGCGCCGCCCGCCGCGCAGCCGAGCTGGGCGATGGGCAGTTGGCGGGTCTCGGACCTGAAGCCCATGCTGTTGATGATCCACGCGGTCAGCGAGGGCATCATGAAGCCCGTGCAGGAGACGTAGACGATCAGGTCGATCTCGGACGGGTCGGTCTCGGCGTGGGCCAGCGCCTGCCGGACGACTTCGGGGACCCGGGCCCTGGCCTCGGCCTCGTAGACCTGGTTGCGCACCTCGAAACCGGGATGCGCGAGGGTCTTCTCGATGGGCTGTACAAGGTGCCGGGTCTGGACGCCGGTGTTCTGGATGAGCCTCAGGACGAGGTCGCGCTGCGGGTGCCCGGCGTGGGTCTCCCGGGCCAGGTCCAGCGTCTGCTGCATCGTGATGACGTGCTCGGGCACAGCGATGGCCGGTCGGCACAGGGTCGCCATGGGTTCTCCTCGTTCTCTGGAGCGAAGGCTCTCGTCACCATGTGACGGGCAGGGCGAGCGGGTAACGCCAGATGGACGTCGTGTTCCACGAGACGTCCGCGGGCGGCACGTCCAGACGCAGGGCCGGGAAGCGGGTCAGCAGCGTGGAGAAGGCCACTTCCAGTTCCATGGTGGCCAGCGGCGCGCCCAGGCAGTGGTGGGCGCCCCAGCCGAACGTCATGTGGGGGATGGTCGGCCGGTCGGGATCCAGCTCGTCGGGACGGTCGAACTTGGCGGCGTCCCGGTTGGCCGTCAGATAGGACACGTGCACCACGTCGCCGGCCTTGATGAGGACGCCGGAGAGCTCCACGTCCTCCATGGCGACGCGCGGGATGCCGACGCCCTTGCGGAAGGGAATGTGACGCAGCAGCTCCTCCAGGGTGCGGGGCAGCCGCCGCGGTTCGGCCCGGAGGGACCGCATGAGGTCCGGGCGGGTGAGCAGGGTGTAGGCGATGTTGCCGAGTTGATAGGTCGTGGTGTCCTGACCGGTGATGAGCAGGACCATCGCCATGACGGCCAACTCGTCGTCGTCCAGCAGTTCGTCGCCGTCCCGGGCGGTGGCCAGGGTGCTGATGAGGTCATCGCCCGGGGAGCGGCGCCGGTCGGCGGTCAGCTCCTGGAAGTAGCCGCGCAGCTCCGCCTTGGCGCGTACCGCGTCCTGCTTGCCCGCGGCCCCGACGTTCATCATGGTCATGGCGTGGGCCCGGAGCCAGGGGCGGTCGGCCTCGGGGATGTCGAGGGCCTCGCAGATGGTGATCAGCGGCAGCGGCGCGGAGACCCGGGCGACGAAGTCGGCCGGTGACCCCTCCTCCTCCATCTCGTCCAGCAGCCGGTCCACCACACGCTGGGTCCCGCCGCGCATCTGCTCGACGCGACGCGGGGTGAAGCTCTTGGCGACCAGGCCCCGCAGCCGGCTGCTGGCGGGCGGGTCCATGAGGTTGATGGACTCCGCCTGCACGATGGGCTCCGGCGTCATCCGGGGGAAGTCACGGCCGAGGACGGCGCTGCGGCTGAACCGCCGGTCGGTGGTGACCGTCCGGACGTCCTCGTAACGGGTGACCAGCCAGGCCTCGCCCTCTCCGTACGCCATACGGATGCGGGACACCGGCTCCTCGGTCAGCAATTGCCTCAGCTGGGGGTCGAACTCCAGCTGCTGGGCGTAGTCGAACGGACAGTTCCGGACGGTTTCCTTGTTCTGCACCGAGTTCTGCACCGAGGTGTTCTCCACCGAGGTTCTCCCAATGACCGCTTCGAGGAAAAGGGCGTGTGCCGGACCGTGGCCCGGCGCCCGACCTACCCTGTGTGCCCCGTCACTCTTCGAAACATGTCAGTGACATACAGCAGTCAGCCGATCAGGGGGTGTGCGCCCCCGCGTTCACGCGGTCGCCTCCCCGACGGGCAGCGCCTCGGCCCGGTCCAGGACGTGATGGCGGCCGATCGGGAGCATCAGGGGCCGGCCCGACACGGGGTCCTCGATGATGCGGCTGTCGAGGTCGAACACCGCCCGTACGGTCTGCTCCGTCAGCACCTCGGCCGGGGTGCCGGACGCGTGGAGGCCGCCGTCGGCCAGGGCGATCAGATGGTCCGCGTAGCGGGCGGCGAGGTTGAGGTCGTGCAGGACCATCACGATGGTGGTACCGCGCGAGCGGTTCAGGTCGGTCAGGAGGTCCAGGACCTCGATCTGGTGGCTGGCGTCGAGGAAGGTGGTCGGCTCGTCGAGCAGCAGCAGGTCGGTCTGCTGGGCGAGGGCCATCGCGATCCACACGCGCTGGCGCTGGCCGCCGGAGAGCTCGTCCACCGCGCGCTCGGCGAGCGGCTCGGTGTGGGTGGCCTCCAGCGCGGCGGCGACGGCGGCGTCGTCCTTCTCGTTCCAGCGGGAGAAGACGGACTGGTGGGGGTGGCGGCCGCGGCCGACGAGGTCGGAGACGGTGATGCCCTCGGGCGCGACGGGCGACTGCGGCAGCAGGCCGAGGGTGCGGGCCAGCTCCTTGGCGGGCAGCCGGTGCACCTCCTTGCCGTCCAGGACGACCCGGCCGGCCCGGGGGGCGAGCAGCCGGGACATGGAACGCAGCAGCGTCGACTTCCCGCAGGCGTTGGCGCCGACGATCACGGTGATCCGGCCGGGCGGTACGGCCAGGTCGAGGGAGTCGACGACGGTGCGGTCGCCGTAGCCGAGGGTGAGTCCTTCGGCGGTCAGTCGGTGGTGCGTGGTCATAGCGAGCCTCCCGCCCGGTTGGTGCGGATGATCAGGTAGACGAGGTAGGGGGCTCCGAGCACGCCGGTGACGACGCCGACCGGGTAGCGCTCGCCGAAGGCGAACTGGCCGGTGAAGTCGGCGACGAGGACGAGCAGCGAGCCGACGAGTCCGGCGGGCACCAGCAGGGAGCCGCCCGCTCCGGTGATCCGGGCCGCGATGGGGCCGGAGAGGAACGCCACGAACGCGATGGGGCCGGCCGCGGCGGTCGCGAAGGCGATCAGCCCGACGGCGGCGACGATCACCGTGATCCGGGTGCGCTCCACGCGTACGCCGAGGGCGGAGGCGGTGTCGTCGCCGAGCTGGAGCGCGGAGAGGTTACGGGCCTGGCCCAGCAGCAGCGGGGTGAGGACGGCCGCCGCGAGGAGCGCGGGGAGGACCTGGTCCCAGGTGGCCCCGTTGAGGCTGCCGGTCAGCCAGCGCATCGCCTCCTGGAGGTCCCACTCGGCGGCCCGGGACAGGACGTAGGAGGTGATGCTGTCGAGCATGGCGGAGATCCCGATGCCGATCAGGATGAGCCGGGTGCCGACGACACCGCCCTTGAACGCGAGGGAGTACACCAGCAGGGCCACCCCGAGGCCGGCGGCGATGGCGAGGACGGAGACCTGGAACTCGCCGAGCGACAGGGTGACGATGGCGATGGCCGCGGCGGCGCTCGCACCGGAGCTGATGCCGATGATGTCGGGGCTGGCGAGCGGGTTGCGGAGCATCGTCTGGAAGGTGACCCCGGCCAGGCCGAAGCTGAATCCGGCCACCAGGGCGAGGACCGCGCGGGGCAGCCGCAGCCGGCCCACCGTGAACGACGCGCCCGGTACCTGCTCCCCGAGGATCACCCGGAACACGTCGCCGGGCGGGTAGAAGGTCCGGCCCGCCATGAGCGTCACGGCGAACGCGGCGAGGACGAGGACCATCAGCGCCAGGACGACCCGGCGGCGGCGCGAGGCGCCGCGCACGCGGCGGCGGGTGGCGGCCTCGACGGACGACGGCCGCCGGGTGAGAACAGGGGCGCTCACAGGGCACGTACCTTCTGTCGGCGGACGATGTAGATGAAGAAGGGGGCGCCGATCAGGGCGGTCACGATGCCGACGTCGATCTCCGAGGGGCGTGCCACGATCCGGCCGACGATGTCGGCGGCGGTGAGCAGGACCGCGCCGAGCACGGCCGAGAGCGGCAGGAGCCAGCGGTGGTCGACGCCCACGATGAGCCGGCAGGTGTGCGGGACCACGAGGCCGACGAAGCCGATCGGCCCGGCGACGGCGGTGGCCGCGCCGCAGAGCAGTACGGCGCCGAGGGCGGCCACGGCGCGCGCCACGGCGACCCGTTCACCGAGTCCTGCCGCCAACTCGTCGCCCAGGGCCAGAGAGTTGAGGGCGCGGGCCGAGAGCAGGCAGACGGCGAAGCCGACCGCGAGGAACGGCATGACCTGGCCGATGCGTTCGAAGGACGCGCCGCCGACACCGCCGATCTGCCAGAGCTTGAAGCTTCCGGCGATGTCGTTGCGCGGCAGGATGACCGCGCTGACGAGCGAGGCGAAGGCGGCCGATGTGGCGGCCCCGGCGAGGGCCAGCTTCAGGGGCGTGGCCCCTCCCCTGCCGAGCGTACCGACGGTGTGGACGAACAGGGCGGACAGGGTCGCGCCCACGATGGCGGCCCAGATGTATCCGGTCGGCGAGGTGAGCCCGAAGAACGCGACCGCCGTGACGACGGCGAGCGAGGCGCCCATGTTGACCCCGAGGATGCCCGGGTCGGCCAGCGGGTTACGGGTCACGCCCTGCATCACGCCGCCGGCGAGGCCGAGTGCGGCGCCGATGACGACGGCGAGGACGGTACGGGGGATCCGCTTCGTCGCCGCCGCCCGTCCCAGGGTGTCGTCCGCCCCGCCGAGCGCCGCGACGACGTCGGACCAGGGGACGTCGCGCGAGCCGAGGGCCACGGACGCGACCATGACCGCGGCCAGGGCGAGTACGGAGAGCAGGACCCACAGCAGGCGCACGCCCGCCGGGCGCCTGGTGACGACGTCCGGCGGGGTACGGGTGTCGGGCTCGGTCACTTGACCTTGTCCGCGGCCTCGGCGAGCGCGGCGGCGTAGTCGTCCAGCACGTAGCTGATCGACAGCGGCGTCGGGTTCGCGGCGGTGGCCAGCGGGCTGGTGCCGGGCAGCAGGTAGACGGAACCGCGCTCGACGGCGGGGATCTTCGAGAGCAGCGGGTCCTTGGTGACCGTCTTCAGCAGCTCGCCGGTGTCGTCGCCGTAACCGGTGATGATGTCGACGTCGTCGAACGCGTCGACCTGCTCGGCGCTCTTGGTGAGGGCGAACTTCTTCGTGCCCTCGGATGCCTTCGCGATGGAGCCGGGGATCTTCATCCCGAGGTCCTGGAAGAACTGCGTGCGGGTGTCGTGGGCGGTGTAGAAGCCGACCTGGCTGACATCGTTGGGGTCGACGTGCGTCATGAACATCGCCGACTTGCCCTTGAGCTGCGGGTACTTGGCGGCGGTCTTCGCTATGTCACCGTCGAGCTTCTTGATCAGCTTCTCGCCCTCGTCGGCCAGCCCGATCGCCTCGCTGTTCGTCCGGACGATCTCGCGCCACGGGGTCGCCCAGGCGGCTTCCGGGTAGGCGACGACGGGGGCGATCTCGCTGAGGGTCTCGTAGTCCTTCTTGGTGAGACCCGAGTACGCGGCCAGGATGACGTCCGGCTTCGTGTCCGCCACGGCCTCGAAGTCGATGCCGTCGGCCTCGTCGAAGAGCACCGGCGTCTTCGCCTTCAGCTCGTCGAGCTTCTCCTCGACCCAGGGCAGCACGCCGTCGTCGTTGTCGTCGCCGAAGGTGGCCGCGGCCATGCCGACGGGCACGACGCCGAGCGCGAGCGGCACTTCGTGGTTGGCCCAGTTGACGGTCGCGACGCGCTTCGGCTTCGCCGGGATGGTGGTCGTGCCCAGGGCGTGCTCGACGGTCAGGGGGAAGCCGCCGGAACGGCTTTCGTCGTCCTTGTTCCCGGCGTTCCCGGCGTCGGTGGTCCCGCCGCAGGCGGAGACGCCGACGAGGGCGGCCGCCACGACGAGCAGGCGGAGGCGGTGTGAAGACATGGGTGTGTACCCGGCTTTCCGGATGTCGGGGTGCCGCTTCTCGCACATTCGGGCATGCGCGGCCGTCATGGATCGGTGCGCGGCCTGTGCGTCATCGGCTTAGGTAAGGCTTGCCTTCGCACCTTATGAGAATCGCCCCCGCTGTCGCAATCAACCGTTTGAGACATGCCCTGTAGCGATACGGACAGCTCGATCCGGCGATCACTCCGGCCGGAAGGCTCCCGGGGTGAGGCCCGTCGTACGCCGGAAGGCGGCGCCGAACGCGCTCGCCGAGCGGTAGCCGACCTGTTCGGCCACCGCCTCCACGTCCCATCCCCGGGTCAGCAGGCCGATGGCGTGCTGGGCGCGGACCGCGGCCACCCAGCGCACGAAGCTCGTGCCCGTCTCGGCGGTGAACGCCCGGGCGATCGTGCGGGCGCTGACACCGAGGGCGGACGCCCAGTCCGCCAGCGTCCGCCGGTCGGCCGGGTCCTCGCGCACCGCGTCGGCGATCGGGCGCAGCAGTCCGGAGACCGGGATCCGGACGAGCAGCTCGCGGGGCGAGGGAACGAGGACGTCGAGCACCAGCGCCTCGGTCGCGGTGCGCGAGGCGGCCGGGAGGCCGGGGTCGCCGAGCCGTTCCAGCAGCAGGCGCAACAGCGGGGTGATCTCGACGGCGACGGGCGTGGCGGAGATCGACGCGGTGGTGCGGAAGCCGAAGAAGCTCGCCCGGAACCAGGTTCCGGCGGTCGCCGATCCGGTGTGCAGGGTCCCCGCGGGCATCCACAGGCCCAGGGTCGGGGTGATCGTCCAGATCCGGCTGCCGACCACCGCCGTGGAGGCGCCGCGCTCGTTCCAGAGCAGCTCGTGGAAGGGGTGGGAGTGCGCGTCCCAGAGGGTGTCGTGGGTGACGACCTCGTCGTAGCCCGCGATGACGAAGGAGGTGTCCACCGAACCGGGAGCGAACGCGGGCAGCGTCCGGGTCTCCCTGGTCATGGACGGTGGACCTGTCTCGTACGGGGGCCGCTCGCGGCGGACGGGGCGCGCATCCGTCCAGACTAGAGGCCGGGGGTTCCGGTTCCGGCTCCGGCTCCGGCCCCGGTTCCGGCTCCGGCTCCGGCTCCGGGCAACGCGCCCGCTTGCCCCGCTTGCTCGCGAGGTCAGCAGGTCAGCCGCTCAGCAGGTCGGGGTTGCCGGCCAGCGCGGCCAGCCGGCCCTGCGGGTCCGGGACGAGCCGGCGTTCGGACAGGTCCAGGATGCCGGCGACTCCGGTGGGCTGCGGGGAGTGGATCAGGGGGCCGCCCGGGGCGGCAACCGGTTGTCCGCGGCGCGCAGGTGCGGGAAGCGCCATTCGCTGCGGCTGCGCAGGGTCTCGCCGGGGCGCAGCACGGTGGTGGGGTGGCCGGGGCGGTTGGGCGAGTCCGGCAGGTGCTGGGTCTCCAGGCAGAGCGAGCCGTGGCGCCGGTGGCGGCGCCCGGTGCCGTCGGTGAACGCGCCGTCGAGCTGGTTGGCGGTGTAGACCTGGAGGCCGGGTTCGGTGGTCCAGAGTTCCAGGGTCCGCCGGTCGCCGGGGGCGGTGAGGCGGGCTGCCCGGCGCAGGGTCCCGGGGGCGGTGGGGCGCAGGACCCAGCAGTGGTCGAAGCCGCCGGCCCGCCGCAGTTGGGCGTGCGTGTGGTCGAGGCGTTCGCCGATGCGCCGTGGGGTGGTCAGGTCGAAGGGGGTTCCGGTCACCGGGGCGGGCGGGCCTTCGGGGATGGAGCCGGGGTCGACGGGGAGGTAGGTGTCGGCGTCGACCTGGAGGGTGTGGCCGAGGATGTCGTCGTCGCCGAGGTTGAGGTAGGCGTGGTTGGTGAGGTTGACGACGGTGGGCCGGTCGGTGGTGGCCGTGTAGGCGACGGCGAGGGTCCCGGTGGTGTCCAGGGTGTAGGTGGCGGTGACGTCGAGCGCTCCGGGGAAGCCCATGTCGCCGTCGGGGCTGTGCAGGGTGAGCCGGAGGACGGCGGCGGTGTCCGTACGGTCCCCGGTGGCCTCCCAGACCTTGGTGTGGAAACCGTCGGGGCCTCCGTGGAGGGCATGCCCCCGGTCGTTGGCGGGGATGTGGTGCGTGGCCCCGTCGAGGGTGAAGCGGCCGTGGGCGATGCGGTTGGCGTACCGGCCGACGATGGCCCCGAAGTAGGGGTTCTTGTCGGTGTAGTCGTCGAGCGCGGGCAGTGAGCGGACGACCGGGCCGGGCTCGCCCGCGGTGTCCGGCACGGTGAGGCTGTGCAGGACACCGCCGTAGGTGAGGACCTCGGCCCGGACGCCGGTGCCGGAGTCGAGGGTCCAGAGGTCGATCTCGCTCTGCCCGTGGGCGCGGCCGAACGGTTTGCGGTGCACGGTGGGCATGAGGAGTTCCTTGGGGATGCGGGAGGGGGCCTCGCCGGGGGCCGCCGCCCAACCGCCGCCTTTCGGGGCGCGGTTGGGCGGCAGCCCCAGGGACCGTTAGCGAGGCGGTCCGGAGGCCTCGTGGGGCGTGGTGGATTCGCGGACGACGAGCCGGTAGCCGGGGCGGGGCCGCCGGGGTTCGGCGACGGGGGTTCCCGCGAGGCGTTCGACGAGGCTGTCGACGGCGAGCCGGGCGATGGCCGCCTTGTCCGGCGCGATGGTGGTGAGGGTGGTGGCCCCGTACCGGCTCTCCTCGATGTCGTCGAAGCCGACGACGGCGATGTCGTCCGGGATGGCGAGGCCGCGTTCGGTGATGGTGCGCATGGCTCCGGTCGCGATCATGTCGTTGTACGCGAACACGGCGTCGGGCCGCTCGCCCCGGTCGAGGAGGGAGGCCATGGCGGCGGCCCCGTCCTCACGGCCGTAGCCGTCGGTGACGACGACCAGGGATTCGTCCGGTTCGATGCCGGATGCGGTCAGCTCCTCGCGCCAGCCGCGCAGCCGGAGGTGGGCGGGCTGGCGCTCCTGGCCGGTACGGGAGCCGAGGAAGGCGATCCTGCGGTGGCCGAGGGCGACGAGGTGGGCGACGGCCTCACGGGCGGCGGCCACGTTGTCGATGGCGATGTGGTCGTAGGGAGCCTCGTACTCGCGCTCGCCGAGCAGCACCAGCGGCGCGGTCTCGGCGCGGGCCATCAGGTCCTCGGTCTCCAGGTGGATGGGGCTGAGGATGAGGCCGTCGATGACATGGGAGCGGAATCCCTGGCAGACCAGCAACTCCTTCTCCCGCAGGCCCGCCGTGTGGTCGACCAGGACGGTGTAGTCGTGCCGGGCCGCCGCGTCGACGACCTCGCCGGCCAGCTCCGCGAAGTACGGGTTGCCGAATTCGGGGACGGCGAGGGCGATGATGCCGGTGCGGCCCTTGCGGAGATGGCGGGCGGTGAGGTTCGGCCGGTAGCCGAGCTCGTCGATCGCCTGCTGCACCTTGGCCCGCATCTTCGGGGTCACGTGCTGATAGTTGTTGACCACGTTCGACACGGTCTTGATGGACACGCCCGCCCGTTGAGCCACGTCCTTGAGGCTGACGCCCACGGCACTCCTTGTTGCTTGGTTCGACTCGGACCGATCCGTACGGTTCAGGTGGATCTCCGGCTGCGCGCGAGGTAACGCTGCGCCACCACGACAACGATAAGGAAGCCGCCGCTGACCACCGACTGGTACGAGGAGTTGAGAGAGCCGATCTGGTTGATGAGGTTCTGGATCACCGCGAGCAGCAGCACGCCCCAGAGTGTGCCGCTGATCGATCCCGCGCCACCGATGAGGAGGGTGCCGCCGATGACGACGGCGGAGATCGCGTCGAGCTCCATGCCGACGCCGACGATGGTGACGCCGGAGGAGAGGCGGGCGGCGTTGAGCGCTCCGGCGAGCCCGGCGAGCAGTCCGCTGAGGGTGTAGACGAGGATCTTCGTCCGGGCGACCGGCAGGCCCATCAGGGTGGCCGCGTCGCTGCTGCCGCCGACGGCGAACAGCGTCTGGCCGAACGAGGTCCGCTGGAGCAGGAGTCCGCCCGCTCCGAAGAGCGCCAGGGCGACGAGGATCGGGTGTCCGAACCCCCAGACGCTGCCCTGGCCGAGCTCGGCGAAGGCGGAGTCCTTGGGCACCAGGTAGGTGGTGGCGCCCTCGTCGGTGAAGGCGAGGAGCATGCCGCGCGCGGCGAGGAGGGTGGCGAGCGTGACGATGAAGGGCGCCATGTTCCCGCGGGCGATGAGCAGGCCGTTGACCAGTCCGATCGCGCCGCAGACCACCAGGGGTACGAGCAGGGCGGCGAAGAAGCCCCACTGGGAGGCCCAGGCGGCCAGCACGCCGCCGAGGGCGAAGACGGAGCCGACGGAGAGGTCGATGCCGCCGGTGATGATGACCAGCGTCATCCCGAGGGCGACGATCGCGAGGAACGAGGCCTGGACGGTGACGCCCCGGGCGTTGTCGAGGCTGGCGAACGTCGGGTAGACGAACGAGGACACGAGGATCACGGTCAGCAGGACCGCGAGGACGCCCTGGCCCTGGAGGAGTTCGGCGATACGGGATCCGGTGGAGCGCCCGGGGCGGGGTTCGGGGCGCGAGGGGGCGCTCTTGAGGGGCGCCGGGGCCTCGGGCGCGGGCACGGTGGCCGGTGGGGTGTGGTTCATCGGGACCTACGCTCCCGGGCTACGTAGACGGCGGCGATGATGATGGCCGCCTGGGCGATCTGTGCGGTGGAGTCGGGCAGGTCGTGCTTGACGAGGGTCGCGCGCAGCAGCTGCATGAGCAGGGCGCCCGCGACGGTGCCGAGCACCCGGATGGAGCCGCCGTTCAGCGGGGTGCCGCCGACGACGACGGCCGTGATGGCGGAGAGCTCCATGAGGGTGCCGAGCGAGGAGGGGTCGCTGGCGGTGAGCCGGGCGGTCGCGAGGATGCCGGCGAGGGCGGCCATCACCCCGCACAGGATGTAGACGCCGATCAGGACGCGCTTGACGGGCAGGCCGGACAGCGCGGCGGCCGAGCGGTTGCCGCCGATGGCGACGATCTGGCGGCCGAAGGTGGTGCGCTGCACCAGGAACGCGACGGCGAGCGCGAGGACGCCCGCGATGAGGACGACCGTCGGGATGCCGAGGAAGGAGCCGGTGCCGAGGGCGAGGATGTCCGGGTTGACGATCTGCTTGAGCTGACCGTCCGCCATGACGAGGGCGAGCCCCCGGCCGCCGACGAACAGGGCGAGCGTGGCGACGATGGGTTGCAGCCCGACGAGCGAGACGAGCGTTCCGTTGACCGCGCCGACCACCGCCCCGGCGAGCAGGGCGATCAGGAGCGCGGGGACCAGCCCGTAACCGAGGTAGAGCGGCAGCAGGGCGGCGGCGAGCGCCATGGTGGAGCCGACGGAGAGGTCGATGCCCTCGGTGCCGATGACCAGGGCCATGCCGAGCGCGACGATCACGATGGGCGCGACCTGGACGAGCTGGGTGCGCAGGTTGTCGGCCGTCATGAAGTGCTCGGTGAACAGCGCGTTGAACAGCAGCACGACGGCGACGGCCGCGTACACCCCGTACTCCTGGTACCAGGCGGGGTCGCGCAGCCGGGCCAGTGGCTTCGCGGCGGGGCGTGGCAGGGTGGCCTGGGTGGTCATCGGGGGTCCTCCTGGGCGGCCGGGGCCTTCCCACCGGTGTCGGGCGTGTGGTCGGTCGGCGCGGTCTCCGGCGTGTGGTCGGCGAGCACCGCGAGGAGGCGGCTCTCGTCCACCTCGTCGCCGGCGAGCTCACCGGCGACCGCGCCGCCGCGCAGGACGACGATGCGGTCGGCACCCTCGATCAGCTCCTCGATGTCGGAGGAGATCAGCAGTACGGCGAGTCCCTCGCGGGCGAGTTCGTCGATGAGGGACTGCACCTCGGCCTTGGCGCCCACGTCGATGCCCCGGGTGGGCTCGTCGAGCAGCAGCACCTTGGGTTCCAGGCAGAGCCAGCGGGCGAGCAGCACCTTCTGCTGGTTGCCGCCGGAGAGTTCGCCGACCTTCTGCTCGGGGCTGGAGGCCTTGATCCGCAGCCGTTTCATGAAGACGTCGACGACGCGGTCCTGTCGGGCGCGGGAGACGATGCCGCCCCTGGAGAGCCGGGGCATGGCGGCGAGGACGATGTTCTCGCGGACGGAGAGGCCGGGGATGATGCCCTCGGCCTTGCGGTCCTCGGGGAGCATGCTGATCCCCGCGCGGATCGCGGCGGCCGGGGTGGGGCGTCCGACGCGCTTGCCGTCGACGGTGATCTCCCCGGCGTCCAGGGGCAGTGCGCCGGTCAGCGCTTTCGCGGTCTCGCTGCGGCCGGAGCCCAGCAGTCCACCGAGTCCCAGCACCTCACCGGCGTACAACTCCACCGAGATGTCGTGCAGTTGGTGACGACGGTCGAGGCCGGTCGCGGTGAGGACGGGTGCGCGGGCCGGGTCGTGCCCTTCGGTAGCGAAACCGGTGAGGCCGTCGCGCCGGACTTCGGACATGTCGCGGCCGAGCATCATCGACACCAGTCGCATGCGGTCCAGCGGGGCCAGTTCGCCGGTGTGGATGTGCCGGCCGTCGCGCAGGACGGTGACCCGGTCGCAGATGCGGTAGAGCTCGTCCATGCGGTGGCTGACGTAGAGGACGGCGATGCCCTGGCCGCGCAGGTTCTCGATGACCCTGAAGAGGGTCTCGACCTCGCGGGGCTCCAGCGACGAGGTGGGTTCGTCCATGATGACGACCTGGGCCCGTACGGAGACGGCGCGGGCGAGCGCCACCATCTGCTGGGTGCCGATGCCCAGGGTGTGCAGGGGCCGCTTGGGGTCGACGCGGACGCCGAAGCCGTCGAGGAGTTCGGTGGTCTCGCGGTTCATCCGGGCGAAGTCGATGAGCCCGAAGCGGTTCTTCGGTTCCCGGCCCAGGAAGATGTTGCGCGCCACGCTCATCAGCGGGACCAGGTTCACCTCCTGGTAGATGGTGGAGATCCCGGCCTGCTGCGCCTCGAACGGGCGGGCGAAGCGGACCGGTTCGCCTCTCACGCACACCTCGCCCTCGTCGCTCCGGTAGACGCCGGTGAGCACCTTGATGAGGGTGGACTTGCCGGCCCCGTTCTCGCCGACGAGCGCGTGGACCTCGCCCGCGCGCAGGGCGAAGGAGACGTCGTCCAGGGCGACGACGCCCGGGAAGCGCTTGCTCACCGAGCGGGCTTCGAGAACGGGTTCCGCCACGGCGGCGGCTCCGGCCCCGGGGAGCTCCGGGCGCTGGGGTGTCGCTGGGGTTGGTGCCATGAATCCTGGCCTTCCGGTGTTACGGGAGTGGGGCCGGGCCGCCGGCCGCCCCGGGGTGCCCGGGCGTCGCGGCGGCCGGCCGGCCGACGGGGTCAGTAGGCTCCGCCGAGCGATTCCTTCGCGTTGGCCTCGTCGTACGCGCGGTCGGTGATGATCACGTTCTCGGGGATCTCCTCACCGGCGTAGAACTTCTGCGCGGTGGCGAAGGCGAGCGGGCCGAAGCGCGGGTTGGACTCGATGACGGCGTTGTATTCGCCGTTGACGAGGGCCTGGACGGCGTTGCGGGTGCCGTCGACGGAGACGATCTTGACGTCCTTGCCGGGCTTCTTGCCGGCCGCCTTCAGCGCGGTGACCGCTCCGAGGCCCATCTCGTCGTTCTCGGCGTAGACGGCGGTGATGTCGGGCTTGGACTGGATGAGCTGCTCCATGACCTGCTGGCCCTTGTCGCGGGCGAACTCGCCGGTCTGCTGGGCGACGATCTCCAGGCCGGGGGCCTCGGCCTTCACCTGGTCGACGAAGCCCTTGGTGCGGTCGGTGGTGACGTTGTTGCCGGAGGCGCCGAGCAGGATGGCGACCTTGCCCTTGCCTCCCGTGACCTTGATCATCGCGTCGGCGGCGCGCTTGCCCTGCTCGACGAAGTCGGAGCCGAGGAAGGCGACGTAGTCCTCGCAGGCGGTGGAGTTGACCTTGCGGTCGATGGTGAGGACGGGGACCTTCTTGGCGGCCGCCGCCTTCAACGCGGGCTCCAGCCCGTCGGAGTTGAGCGGGGCGACGATGAGGAACTGGGCCCCCTGGGACAGCATGTCCTGGATGTCGCTGATCTGCTTGGACAGCTGGGACTGGGCGTTGGTGGTGAGGAGCTTCTTGACGCCGACCTTCTTCGCCTCGTCCTTGATGGACTGGGTCTCGGCGATCCGGAACGGGTTGGCCTCCTTCTCCGACTGGGAGAAGCCGACCACGGCGTCCTTCAGGTCCAGTTTCGGCGCGCCGTAGGTCTCCAGCTTGCAGCCCGGACCGGACGAGGAGTCAGGGGTCTTGGCCTCCTGCACCCCCTGGGCACTGTCGCCGCCCGCGCTGGTGGAGGTCTCCGACTTGGCGCAGCCGGCGGCGGCCAGCGTGGTGGCGGCGAGGACGCAGGCCACGGCGAGAGTACGGGATCGACGCTGGATCATCATGCGCGGAACGCTCCTTGGCGGTTGACGGCACGCTGATCGGCGTGCGGTCGGGGCATGCGGGACGAGGCATCAGCAGCTCTGCGGCTGATGCCACTGCATTCCTCACACCCCTGCTCCGTACTGCGGGAACAGTGGTCGTGAGAGCCTGCGCGGCCTGTCGGCGGCTCGGTTTACAACGTTATATATGCGGCGCGGCACGGGCGGCAAGGGTGATGTCGACGCGTTTCCAAAATGTGTCGGCAGACCGCCGGAGCTCGTCCGCGGTCAACAGCCCGCTCTCCGGCGAAGGCCCTGCGCGAGGTCTGGACGTCGGCCCCGGCAACGCCGCGCCGAGCGCCACCCGGGGTGCCGGGCTGGGCGGGCTGGGCGGGCTCTGCTCGTCGGGCTCTGCTCGTCGGGCTCTGCTCGTCGGGCTCTGCTCGGCGGGCTCTGCTCGTCGGGCTGCACGGAGATCACGGACGTCGAGACCGCGGCGAACGGACTGCCGACCCACGACCGCCAGGTGGCCAAGGCCGACACCGCCCGGGTCGAGGCCGCCGCCCAGGCCCTGCTCCGGGCGTCCCGGAGGCAGTCCAGTCTCCTTCGCCGAGGACACCGCCTGGGCGGCGGGAGCGCCCCGGACCCCATGATTCCCGGGGACCGATGACGATGAGCGGGGGAACGACCGGCCGGCCCGGTCGCGACGGAGAGGGTCTTCCGTCGCGGCCGGGCCGGCTGTGTGCGGGGGGAGATGCGCGGTGGGGTCAGAACCGGTCAGGGGCGCGGTCCGGGAGCGGGGACCCGGGGAGCACGCCCTCCTGCTGGTTCTGCCGCGCCTTGGCGTTCGACTCGGCCGTTGCCTCGCAGGTCAGGTCCTTCGCCGGGAGCTTGCCGGTGAGCAGATAGCGGTTGACCGCGCCGTCGGTGCACGCGTTGCCGCTGGGGTAGACGCCGTGGCCCTCGCCGCCGAGGACGGTGACCATCTTCGACCCCCTCAGCTGCCGGCGCAGGGCCTGACCGCTGGGAAGCGGCGTCTGCGAGTCCCACTCGTTCTGGACGACCAGGGATCCGGCCTTGTTGTTCACCTCGGTCGCCCGCTCCGCGGACCGGTCCCAGAAGGCGCAGGGCTTGACGCTGGACGCGAAGTCTCCGAAGAGCGGGTAGCGCGCCCTGTCCGCGATGGCGTCCCGCCGGTAGCTCTCGGGGTTGCGGGACCAGGCGGCCGAGTTGTCACCGCACACCACGGACCAGAAGCTCGCGAACACGTTGTCGGCCGGCGTCTCGACCGCCGCGCCCGCCGTTCCGCGCTCCTCGGATCCGGTGAACGCCTTGAGCTGTTCGGATCGGGTGAACGCCTTGAGCTTCTCCGTCGCGGCGGGCTTGCCGTCTGCCGCCTTCTTCAGCTCCACGAACGCCTCGGTGGCGGACAGCGGGCTGAAGACCGCCCCCCGCATTCCGCTGCGGATGTCGTCGCCGGTGACCAGTTGCCCGTCCAGGTCGATGGGCTCCTCGCCGGCCTGCGCGACCAGGTCCCAGAAGGTCCCCTCGACCTT
Source organism: Streptomyces sp. MMBL 11-1 (assembly GCF_028622875.1). NCBI lineage: Bacteria > Bacillati > Actinomycetota > Actinomycetes > Kitasatosporales > Streptomycetaceae > Streptomyces > Streptomyces sp. MMBL 11-1. The sequence goes on from NZ_CP117709.1 coordinate 314,275, forward strand.
CTTCGGGGTCTCGCCGAGGCCGTACCGCTCCGAACGCTCGGCGGCCCACTCGGTCCACCGGTCGAACGCGGGCTCGGCGCCCTCCGCCCACCACTGGATCATCCCCCGCCAGGCGCGTTCCGGGTCGACCGCGCTGTCCAGTACGAACCGGTCGGCGCGTCGCGGGAAGAGCTGGGTGTAGACGGCCCCGAGGTAGGTGCCGTACGAGTAACCCACGTAGCTGATCTTCTTCTCGCCGAGGACCGCCCGGAGCAGGTCCATGTCGCGTGCGGTGTTGCGCGTGGTGATGTGCGGGAGCACGTCGCCCGCCTTCTCCTCGCACTTGTCCGCGACCGTCCGCGCCCAGGCGACGTCGTCGTCGAACGTCTCCTCCTTGTACGGCCTCAGCCAGTCCTGCTCCTCCGGCTCCAGGCCGCAGGAGACCGGGCTGCTCCGTCCCACACCGCGCGGGTCGAAGCCGACGAGGTCGTACTTCTGCCGCGCGGACGCGGGGAGCGACTCGGCCATCGACAGCGGCATGTACAGGCCCTCGCCGCCCGGGCCGCCGGGGTTGGAGAGCAGGACACCGTGGCGCTTGCCGGGTGCGGTGGTCTTGATCCGGGATATGGCCAGGTCGATCCGTTCGCCCCCGGGAGCCCGGTAGTCCAGTGGGACCTTGATCGTGGCGCACTGGAACTCCGCGGGAGCGGCGGCCTCGCACCGCTTCCAGCGCGGCTTCTGCTTCGCGTAGCGGTCCAGCGCGCCCTTGCCGGCGTACGAGGACGCGCTCGACGGGACGGACGCCGACACGGAGGCGGCCGGAGCGGCGGCGGCCGTGGAGGTGACCAGCGCGGGGGAGAGCGTTGCTGTGACGCTTACCGCTAACAGGGGCACGAGACGTCGTCTGCTGCGCACGATATCGATCCTTCCGGTCAGATGTTCGGACAGGAAGGATCATCCAGGAAGGGGCCGGGCGTACGGATCCCCCACCGGGCTGCCACTCGTCTCCACCTTGGGAGTGACGCAACCGGACGGGGTGGTCCGCGAGTTGGAGAAGCCGAGGACAGGACGGAGGCCCGCTCCCCCGCGCCGGGCGGTCCGGCGCGGGGGAGGCGGACCTGGGTCCGTGTCCCGTTACGGCTTCTGACGGCCGTGGAGCGCGGACACCTCCTCGGCGGTCAGGGCCTTGTCGTACACCGCGACCTGATCGACGGAGCCGTTCCAGAAGTCGACCCGGGCACCGTCGTACTGGGCACGCCCGACGGAGAGCGGGCCGGTGCTCACCTCGGCCGGCCCGGCCTCCGTGGTGGCGGCGGGCTTCCCGTCCACGTACAGCGTGATCGTGTCGCCCCTGCGGACCCCGACCAGGTGGTACCACTTACCGGTCTCCGGGGTGATCTCCTGGCGGGCACGCTTGCCGCCCGGGGTGGAGAAGGCGAACGCGCCCTGCCCGTACTGGAGATAGAAGGGGTTCTCGGTGCGTCGGCCGTCCTGGCTGACGACGGTGGCGTAGTTGCCCGGCACGGCGTCCAGCGAGGCCCACGCGGAGACCGTGTAGTCCTTCGTGGTGTCCACGACCGGTCCGGCGCTCTGCGCGTACTGCCCCTCGCCGTCGAACTTCAGCGCCGAGCCCGCGACGCCCGGGGTCCAGGACGTGCCGCCCTCCAGGGCGAGATGGGCCTTGTTGGGGCCGCTGTCGCGGGCGGTGGCGCCCTTGTTCTCGTCGAGCGACCAGGAGCCACCGCCCTTCAGCTCGTCGCGCTCACCGGCGTTCGCCCCGGCGGCGATCACCTGCCGGTTGATCTCCCGCACCTTCTTCGGGTCGACCTTGATCTCGCGCCGGTCGTACGTCCACAGACCGTTCAGCTCGTTCTCCAGATCGCTGACCTGGGTGTAGACGGAGCCGGACAGCTCGGCGCCGGCGGCGGCGAGGTAGTACGTACGAGTGTTGTCGACGTACTTGGCGGTCAGGGCGTCCTTGTCCGCGACCCCGCTGTAGATGTTGGCAGGCGCACCGGGCCACATGTGTCCCGGAGTCCGGAGCGTGAAGCCGCCGTGCTCGCCATCCATCGCGGCGCGACGGTCGTCCGGGAAGGCCGGGTCGTTGTTCACGTAGTCGTGATGGTCGATGATCTCGCCCTTGCCGGAATCACCCTTGGAGGCGCAGCAGTTGACGCCACTGTGCGCGTTGACCACGCGGGACGGGTCGAGCGCCTTGACGTCCTCGGCGATCTTGCCGGTCTCGGTGCGGTCCCACTCGCCCCAGCCCTCGTTGAAGACAATCCAGCCGCTGATCGAGGGGTAGTTGTGGAACTGCTTCATCATCTCCTTCCCCTGGGTGAGGAAGGCGTTCCTGCCCGCGTCGTTGTCGATGTCGGCGTTGACGAAGTCCTGCCACACGAGCAGCCCGAGCCGGTCGGCGTGGTAGTACCAGCGCGGCGACTCCACCTTGATGTGCTTGCGTACGGCGTTGAAGCCGAGGTCCTTCTGGGCCTTCAGGTCGAAGGTGAGGGCGGCGTCGCTGGGCTGGGTGTACAGCCCGTCGGGCCAGAAGCCCTGGTCGAGCATGGCGAGGGAGAAGAAGGGCTTCCCGTTGAGAACGAGCTTCTGGTAGCCGCCCACCTTGTCGATCTTCAGCTGGCGCATTCCGAAGTAGCTCTCGACCCTGTCCTTGGAGCGGCCGTCGGCGAGGGAGACGTCGAGGTCGTACAGGTAGGGATCGTCCGGCGACCAGAGGTGCTGGTTCTTGACCGGCAGGCTCAGCTTGCGGTTGGCCGGTCCGGTGACCGTACCGACGACCTTGCCCTTGCGGTCGCGGGCGACGGCGGTGATCCGGGCGTCGGCGGAGGCCTTGGCGGAGTTGACGGTGACCGCGAGGCGGCCGGCGTCGATGTCCGGTGTGGTGGTCAGGGAGTCGATGGCGGCGGGCGCGACCGGCTCCATCCACACGGTCTGCCAGATGCCGGAGGTCGGGGTGTAGACGATGCCGCCGGGGTTGGTGGACTGCTTGCCCTTGGGCTGGTTCGGGCCGGTCCTGTCGGTGACCGCGACGACGATCTCCTGGGGGCCGCCGCCTCGCAGCGCGTCGGTGATGTCGGCGGTGAACCCGGTGTAGCCGCCGGTGTGCTCGGCGACCTTGGTGCCGTTGACCCAGACGGTGGACTGGTAGTCGACGGCGTCGAAGTTGAGCTTCAGCCGCTGGGCCGCGCCCTTGTTCCCCTTGCCGACCGACCAGTTCTTCGGCACGGTGACGAGCTTCCGGTAGAACATGTGGTCCTCGTCGCGCTCCAGGCCGGAGAGCTGCGATTCGACCGGGAACGGCACGATGATCTTCTCGTCGAGTTTCTTGCCGAAGACCGGCTGCTCGCCCTCGGCCGCCCCGGCGAACTCCCAGGGACCGTTGAGGTTCTTCCACTGGTCGCGGACCTGTTGCGGCCGTGGGTACTCGGGCAGCGGGTGATTCCTGTCCAGCCTGTCGCCCCAGGGGGTGGTGAGGCGGTGCGTGGAGAGGTTCTTGGCGGTGCGGCCGATCTCCGGGACGGTTTCGGAGCCCGACTTCAGGCCGCCCCGGCCGTCGTAGACGACCTTGACGCGCTGGTCCTTCTGGACCGGTGCGGCGAGATCGATGACCAGCGCCCTCGGGTCGTCCGAGGCCCGGTTCACCGACTTCACCGGCATCGGCGAGGTGTCGACCTCGATCTTGAGGTGCTCCTTCACCTTCCGGTAGTCCGAGACGCGGTCCCTGAAGGTGGCCTGGAGGCGCTTGCCGTTCTCCGCGACGCTCAGGGCGACCGGGTAGACCTCGAAGTCGGCGGGCGGGGTGAACGCCGACTCGGGCACGATCTGCTTCTCCAGGGTGTCGCTCCCCCAGCGCAGGAACATGCTGGCACCGCCGACGTCCTGGAACATCTCCAGCTTGAAGTCGTGCTTCTCACCGGCCTTCAGGGCGATCGGAGCGCTGTGCTGCTCCTTGTCCCAGTCCGGCTGCCAGTGGTCGATGACAACGTTGCCGTCGAGGAAGAGCCGGAAGCCGTTGTCGCCGATGGCGGAGAAGGTGTACTCCCCGGTCTCGGGGGCTTCCAGCTGTCCCGTCCAACGGGCCGTCGTGTGCTCGGTCTTGCCGGTAGCCGACTCGAACGTCCCGGTGAGACCAGGGAAGTTGATCTCGGGGTCGAGGGAGGTGGCGCCGAGTTCGGCGAAGTCACGGGCGCCCGGGGCGGACATGCTGAAGTACTCGCCCTTCAGCCCATGGACATCGGTGACCGGATCCTCGGCCGTGAAGGCCTTGGCGGCGGCTTCGGCCGGTGCGGCCGGTGCGGCGGCCGCCGTCGGGACCAGAGTGGCACCGACCGGTACGAGCAGCGCCGCAGCGCAGGTCAGGGCCCTGAACAGGGCGCGGGGGCGCGGGTGTTGTCGTCTCAAGGCGTCATCCTCGTCGAAGAGCCGGGGGTACCTCGAACCAGCGAGGCACTGCACATAGTCGAACATTGAGCCACAACACCAAACACTGCACAACGGTCGTGCACGCAGAATTTTCAACGATAGAAAACCTGGCCCGAGCCCTCTGGGTGACGACCTCCGGCCGACCGGGGTAGCGGACGGCCGACCGGGGTAGCGGACGGGCGGTCAGGGTGGCCGGCGGGCGGGCAGCGGCCGGGATCGGAGACCCCGCCACGGAGCACGGCCCGCCGGCGCCACCGGGATCCGGCCGGCCTCATCGGCGATGGAACCCCCGGGTTTGACGCCCGCGACCTCGGGAAGGCGCGGAGCGGAGGGGGGCAACACCCATGTCGGGACTCGCGTTGACTTGCGCGCGGGCGGCCGCCTGGGCGGGCGGGCTGATGTGCGTCGCACTCGGCGGCCTGCTGATGGTGATCGCCACGATGATCGCGTTCGGGATCGGACTCGACGAAAAGACCGCGCCGGACCGCGAGGCCGACGCGGTGGTGACCGATTTCGTGCGGATCCGGTCCGGCGGAGGGCCGATCGGCAGCCGGTCCGCTCCCCGGGTGACCTACGAAGTCGAGGGCATCCGCTACACATCCCGGCTGCGCGGCACACCGAAGGGGCGCACGCTGCGCGTGGGCGATGCCCTTCGTATCGCGCACCGGGGCGACGAGCCCGGCCGCCCCTTCCCCCGGCACTACGCCGAGATGAGCCCTCCAGGTGTCGCCGACCGAATCCTGCCGGTCGGCCTGTGCGTGTTCTTCGGCGCGGTCCCTCTCATCTTCGCCTGGCTGCTGATCTCGTTCGCCCGGAAGAGCGAGGAGCCCCGCCCCGCCTGACGGGGACGGAATGCCACGGCCATCAAGGGCGGTACGTGAGCGATGACGTTCCCTGACAGCCGACGTCCATGAAATGCCGTTTCGGGGGTACCCGCACTCCAGCCAGAACGCTCACGCGACGGGGTGGAAACCATGAACGACCGCATTCTGATGACGTTTTCACCGGACGGTGAGACCCGTACCGACTTCGTCTGCCGGCCGGAGAAGGCCGCCGACGCGCGGGACGCGGTCAGCACCTTCGTGGCACGGCTGCACCCCGCACCGACCTCGCACACGGTGCAGAACCTCCTGATCCTCGTGAGCGAACTGGTCACCAACGCCTTCCAGCACGCGGGGGCCGTCACCGCGCTGTGGCTGACCGCGGACCGCGAGGTTGTCCAGGTCCGGGTCACCGACCCGAGCCCGGCGCACCCGCAGGACCGGACGCCCGACCTGACCGGCCTGACCGGCGGATTCGGCTGGCCGATGGTCCAGCGGCTGGCCCAGGAGGTACGGGTCCGCGAGACGGCGGGCGGCGGGAAGGTCATCCTCGCCACCGTGCCGCGCTGAGCCCTTCGGCCTCCAGGAGGACGGCGAGGCGACCGCCTACCAGGCGATGCTCCAGGCGGGTACGGCGGTGCTCTGGACGACCGGAGCGTGCCCGGGTGTGCGGGGCCTGCGGGAAATCGCTGCCGCCGTCCGTCGCCTGTAGCCCGTCGTCGCCCGTCGCCCGTCGCCCGTCGCCCGGGAGGAAACTCCGCGGCGGACGGGCGAGGTCCGGCCCGGGTGACCGGGCTCCGATATGGCCGTGGTGGAGCCGTCGAAGAAGCCGCTGAAGGAGTGCGTGACGGTATCGCCCCGGAGAACGGCGACGGGTTCGAGCGGCCGGCCGGCGACACCGGCGAAGGCGACCAGCAGACCGATCCCCCGAAGGACGCGTCCGCTTCCCCTTCCTGTCCGCGCCGGATCCGACTGCCCACGCCCCTCGTCGTCGTGACTCACAGTCGGGCCCGCAGCCTCCCGGGCCCGTTTCCCCGGATCCGGTGGCGGCCGACCCAGCAGGAAGCCCCCGCGTTCAGCTGGAGAGGTCGGGGTCCGCGCGGCGCGGATCGGCGCCGCGGGCCCGGTCCCGGCCCACGGCGTCGGGGCTGCTCTCCGACGGAGGGTTCTTCGCCTGTGTACCGGTGCGCACTCCGGCGGCCGACGCCGCCGAGTGGAGGGAACGCAGGGCGACCAGCAGGAAGCCGATGTCGTCGAGGTAGACGGGGTCGGGCAGCAGGTCCACCGGTGACACAGTGTAGATGACGGCCGCCCAGACAAGCGCCTTGCTGCGCAGCGGGATTCCGGCGTCGACCAGCAGCTTCCTGGCCTTGAAGACGCGCACCAGAAGGACGATGGCCGCGGCCATCATGATCAGTGCGGCCACGGCGCCGAGAACGAGCCAAGCGGTGGTGTCCATGGCTCATCGTGTACCCATTCGCACGCGGATGACGAACCCGTGGCGACGGTGCCGGCGTTCCGGACCGGGGAATTGCCGGGTGCGGGTCAGGCCGTGCCGCGCCCCCGAGCCTCCGCCCGTCGGCGGCTGCGGCGCTTCAGAGCACGCCGCTCATCCTCGGAGAGGCCTCCCCAGATGCCTGAGTCCTGCTTGTTCTCCAGGGCCCACTCCAGGCAGGCTGCCTGTACCGGGCAGGTCCGGCAGACGGCTTTGGCCTCCTTGGTCTGGACGAGGGCGGGGCCCGTGCTCCCGATGGGGAAGAACAGGTCCGGGTCCTCCTCGCGACAGGCGGCGTGCAGGCGCCAGTTCTCCATGCTGCTCAACTCCGCTCACTCCCGATGTCGATACCTCGTAGGTCGCTTGCCGTACGTGTCTTCCGTGCGGGTGACCGACGATCGGCTCCTCAAACATCACCGGTGTTCGGCAGGTCGGCGCTGGAACGACGAGGCCGCGAGATCGTCTCCCCCGTGCAGTACGGAGGTGCGGACGAGGGGCTCGTTCAGGACGATGTCGCGGCACAGGGAATCGAACGTCGACGAGGGGCCACGGCCCGGGGCCGCGGTTGGCTTCCCGACACCCGACACGGAAGTCCGGTCCAGCTCGTGCCCCGGCGGACGACACGGACGGTCGCCCGGGGCGTGGCGACGCGCGGCGGCCGTCACGCGTGCGGGCGGTGCAGGGCGAGGAGCGCCTGGTCGTCCTGGATCCGGCCGCCGGTGTGATGCCCCACGTCCTCGATCAGCAGGTGGAGGATCTGCGCCGGGGTGGCCGGGTCGCCGATCAGCGCGCGGTGGTGGAAGAGGAAGGGCAGCCGGACGGACGGGTCGTAGAAGACCCCGGACTCGTCGCGGGCCTCGGTGACCCCGTCCGTGTAGCAGATGAGGGTGGCGCCGGGCGGGAACGGGAACGTGTCGACCGGGCACTCCCATGTCCCCAGGGCGCTCATGCCGAGCGGGGGCGCCTCCTCGGAGGGCCCGAGGACGGTGGCCCGGCCCTCGGCGTCCAGCAGCACCGGCGGCGGATGCCCCCGGTTGGCCACGCGTACGGCGCCGAGGTCCTCGGCGAACTCGGCGATCAGCGCGGTGGTGAACCCCTCGTCCCGTTCCTGGCCGCCGCGTCGGCCGCCCTCGCGCAGGAGGGCGCGTTCCAGCGCGGTCACGAGGGCGGGCAGGTCCTCCGCCTCGTCCGCCGCGTACCGGAAGGCCCCCAGGTCCGCGCCGACCGCGCTGACCGCGCCCAGCCCCTTGCCGCGGACGTCCCCGACCATCACGCGCACCCCGTGCGGGGTGTCCTGGACGACGTAGAGGTCGCCGCCGATCATGGCCTCGTTCTCGGCGGGCACGTACCGGGCGGCGATCCTGAGCTCGCCGATGCGCGAGGGGGGCCTGGGCAGGACGGCGCTCTGGGCCACGGCGGCGATATGGCGGGCGCGGCGGGTCCGGGCGTCCTGGCCCTCCAGGGCACGGTGGATGAGTACGGCCAGCACGGTTACGGCCAGAAGGGTGAGCTGGTTGGCGACGCCCCGCTGCCAGCCGAAGGTGCCGTCGTACTTCGCGAGGGCCGCGTGGACAGCCATCGAGAGGACGCCGATCGCGACGATGCCGGGCAGGGTCAGCAGCGGTGCGGCGGCGACGGGAGCCGCGATCAGCAGGGGCGCGGATGTGACCCCCGCGGGGGTCACCAGGTCCAGCACGACGGCCAGCACCACGACCCCCAGCGGGATCCACTTGGCCCTGCGCAGCTGCACCACTCCCCCACGCTCCACGGCGCCGGGGTCCGCCGCATCCCGGGCGGCGGCCGGCCATGCCGGGCCGGAGGCCGGGTCAGTCCGGCAGCGGGGCCCCGGGGCCGGGTGCGGCGGCGCACGCGGCGTCCAGCCGGATGCGGTGGGCCATCACGGCCTCGGGATCGTCGATGACGTCGACCCGGACCCCCGGGGTCTCCAGCACCGCCTGGTCCCCGATCTCGGGTGTGGGCACCCGGAGGATGTGCAGGGGCGGCATACCGGTCAAGGGGTGCGGCGGGTGATCCATGGGCACCACCTGGATGGTGACGTGCCGCTCCTTCATCGCCTCGGTCAGCGCTGCCCGCTGTCCGTCCATGGTCTCCCGGTCGCCGACCCGCGTGTGGAGGGCCGCTGCGGGGAAGAGGGCCCACAGGTCGGCCCCGCGCTCGCGCATGCGGCGCCGACGCTCCCGCAGCAGCTCGACGCGGCGTTCCCGGCGGGCGGGGGTGTCCTCGGGGTGCTGCGTGCGCAGGAGCGCGGCGGCGTACGCGGGGGTGCGCAGCAGTTCGGGCACCAGCGCCGGGTGCCAGGTCCGCACGAGGCTCGCCGAGGATTCCACTCCGATGACGTCCTGCTGCCAGCCCTCCATCGCGTCCCGCCACCCGTGCCACCAGCCGGGCAGGTTCGCGGCTCCGAGCCCGGCCATGATGGGCTCGGCCGCGGCGGGCGGAACGCCGTAGCAGCGCAGCAGCTCGCCGACCTGCCGGGCGTCGAGTCCGGTCTCGGCGCGTTCGATGCGCCGGACGGTGGCGGGGTGGGCGTCCAGCGCCTCGGCCGCGGCCCGCAGACTGATTCCCGCGCGTTCCCGCAGCATGCGGAGGCGGACCGCGAGGACGCGGTGCTCCACGGTGGGACCGGATCGGGCCCGCATGCGCCTGCCTTCCTCGTCGGGCCCCGGAGCGGAGCCCACACTCTGTCGCTTGCAAAGTATGCGATTTACACCGAGAGTGCATACATGTCGGAAATAGTCAGTTGCGCGGAACGCGCCCCCGATGACGGAGGTGTCCGAGGTGCACACAGCTGGTGGGTTCCCCGATTGCCCGGGGGTGCTCCGGAGGCCCGCCATCGGGTCCAGGAGGCCATGCGGGCCTGGGGCGAACCGGCCGACCGGGTCGAGGCGGCGGCTCTGATCGTGACCGAACTGGTCACCAACGCCGTGCAGCACACCAGCACCCGGCGGATCCGCTGCCGGCTCCTGCGCTCCGCGGACGGCGTGCGCATCTGCGTATGGAATCGCGGCCGGGCCCGGATCCCGGCACCGGCCACCCCGGGTGACTCGGCGGGCCTTCCCGTCGGCGGGGTACCGGCGATGGGCGGCCACGAGGACGACGACGCACTCGACCGCCTGGCGGAGGACGGCAGGGGCCTCCTGCTCGTCGACGCGCTGGCGGCCCGCTGGGGCACGCGCGCCGCACTGGCGGGCCGCCTCGTCTGGGCCGACGTCTGAGCCTCCCCACGACACCCCGTCTCGCGACATCTCCGCGACGACGTCTCCACGAACCTCCACGAACCTCCGCGGACCTCCACGAACCTCCGCGGACCTCCGCGGACCTCCGCGGACCTCCGCGACCGATGGGACCGCCCGTCCGGGCGTCTCCTACTCCTCCCTCGGCCCTCGCGTGCTCAGGCGGGAGCGGTACGGCACTCCGGGTGGCCCCAGCCGTTCGGGTTCTTCGCGATCGGCTCCTTGGCCGCGTACGGCTTTCCGCAGTGGCACCGGCCCGCGAAGCGCGCCGCGATCGTGCCGGTGGACCGTCCGCCCCGCGAAGCGCCCGCGGCGCTCCGCCCCTTCGCGCCGCCCGACGCCCCGGACGCCTCCGATCGCCCCTTCGTGGACCGCGCGGGCGCGGGGACCGGCAGAGCCGTGGCGCCGTGCGCCGTACCGGCCGGGCACTGGGCCACGGCCGCCTCGCTGGCGGCCTGGTCGGCGATCGCGTTGAGCGGGTCCCCGTTCACCTGGTGTGCGGGGACGTAGCGGAACGTCACCGAGCGGTCGGCCAGCAGGGCGTCGATGCGGGTGACCAGCTCACGGTTGGCGACGGGCTTGCCGCCGGAGGTCTTCCAGCCGTTGCGCTTCCAGCCCGGCAGCCACTTGGTCACGGCGTTCATGGCGTACTGCGAGTCCATCCGCACCTCGACGCGCGCCGCCGGACCGGTGGACTCCAGCAGCTCCGCCAGCGCCGTCAGCTCGGCGACGTTGTTCGTCGCGGTGCCGAGCGGGCCGGCCTCCCAGCGCACGGGGCTCCCCTGCGCGTCGGCGACGACCCACGCCCAGGCGGCCGGACCCGGATTTCCCTTCGACGCCCCGTCACACGCGGCGATGATGCACTCGTTCATCCCTTGATCATGCCAGCCCCGCATGACCGGCCCGACCGGCCGCGCGGCCGGTCGGGCCCGACGCCCCCCCACCGCCGCCGTTGACCTCAACCAAACCTGAGGTCATAGCCTCCGAGTGAACCCGGGGCCGCACGGCCCACGGGATCCGCAGGCCGTCGGGGGAACCGGGGGCCGTCAGACCTCGGAGCGTCCCATGGACATGGAAGTCACGGCGTGGCATTCGCTGCACAGTGCGATGAACGCCCAGCAGGATCGCCGGCCCTTCTCCCGGAAGGCGTTGCGCCGCATCATGGCCTTTGCCCGGCCCCACCGGCGGCGGATCTACCGTTTCCTGCTGCTGAGCGTCCTGACCGCGCTGCTCGCGGTGGCCACCCCCCTGCTGGCCGGCAAGGTCGTCGACGCGATCGTGAACGGCGCGGACACCGGGACGGTCACCCGGATCGCCCTGCTCATCGCGCTCATCGCCGTCGTCGAGGCCGGTCTCGGCCTCCTCACCCGCTGGCTGTCATCGACCCTGGGCGAAGGCCTGATCCTGGACCTGCGCACCGCCGTCTTCGACCATGTGCAGAAGATGCCGGTGGCCTTCTTCACCCGGACCCGGACCGGCGCCCTGGTCAGCCGCCTCAACAACGATGTGATCGGCGCGCAGCGGGCCTTCAGCAATACGCTCTCCGGCGTCGTCTCCAACGTCGTCACGCTGCTGCTGACGCTCGCCGTGATGCTCACGATCTCCTGGCAGATCACGCTGCTCTCCCTGGTGCTGCTGCCGGTGTTCGTCGTGCCGGCCCGCCGGATGGGGGCCCGGATGGCGGGGCTCCAGCGGGAGGCGGCCGACCACAACGCCGCGATGGGCACCCAGATGACCGAGCGGTTCTCCGCCCCCGGCGCGACGCTGGTCAAACTCTTCGGGCGCCCCTCCGACGAGTCGGCCGAGTTCGCCGCCCGCGCCGACCGGGTACGTGACATCGGCGTCCGTACGGCGATGGCCCAGTCGGCGTTCATCACCGCCCTCACCCTGGTCTCCGCCCTGGCACTGGCCCTGGTCTACGGGCTCGGCGGCTACTACGCCCTGCGCGGCAGCCTGGAGCCGGGGGCCGTCGTGGCGTTGGCGCTGCTGCTGACCCGGCTGTACGCGCCGCTCACCGCGCTGGCCGGGGCCCGGGTCGAGGTGATGAGCGCGCTCGTCAGCTTCGAGCGGGTCTTCGAGATCCTGGACCTCAAGCCGCTGATCGAACAGAAGCCGGACGCCACCCGGGTGCCGGAGGGCCCGGTCTCCGTGGAGTTCGACAAGGTGTCCTTCGGCTACCCCTCCGCCGAGAAGGTCTCCCTCGCCTCGCTGGAGGAGGTCGCCACGCTCGACGAGCGGGGCGGTACACCGGTCCTGCACGAGGTCTCCTTCCGCGCCGAACCCGGCCAGATGATCGCCCTGGTGGGCTCCTCCGGCGCGGGCAAGTCGACCATCGCGCAGCTGCTGCCCCGGCTGTACGACACGGACTCCGGCGCCGTACGGCTGAACGGTGTCGACGTACGCGATCTGAGCGCGGACTCGATCCGGGACACGCTCGGCATGGTCACCCAGGACGGGCACCTCTTCCACGAGTCGGTGCGGGCCAACCTGCTGCTCGCCCGGCCCGACGCCTCCGAGGACGAGGTCTGGGACGCCCTGCGCCGCTCCCGGCTCGACGGTCTGATCGCCTCGCTGCCGGACGGGCTCGACACGGTGGTGGGCGAGCGCGGCTACCGGCTCTCCGGCGGGGAGCGCCAGCGCCTCACCATCGCCCGTCTGCTGCTGGCCCGCCAGCGGGTCGTGATCCTCGACGAGGCGACCGCGCACCTCGACTCCACCTCGGAGGCCGCCGTCCAGGAGGCGCTGACCGAAGCGCTGACGGGCCGGACCGCACTGGTGATCGCCCACCGGCTCTCGACCGTACGGGCGGCCGACCGGATCCTGGTGGTGGAGGCGGGCCGGATCGTCGAGAACGGCACGCACACCGAGCTGCTGGCCGCCGGCGGGCGGTACGAGGAGCTGTACCGCACCCAGTTCGAGCGGCCGGCATCGGACGGGGAGAGGCCGGTCCAGGCGGCCCGCTGACCCGGCGCACGCCCCACCCCGTCCGGCCGGACCTCACCGGCCGCACGCCCCCACGCCGTCCGGCCGGACCTCACCGGCCGGACGGCGTCAGCGCATGCCGACCCGGGCGAGGGACGCCCGCTCGGCGGTCCGCAGCCGTCGCAGGGCGTGGCCTCCGCACCGGCGCCACTCCTTGGGCGACACCCGCGGCCGGTGCCCGCCGTTGGTGACGAGCGCGTTCACCGACGTCATCGGGTCCGCCGCCATGGTCTTGGCCAGCAGCACGCCGACCACCAGCGGGAGCAGCGTGACGGCCAGGGCGGAGCCGGCGGTGGTGACGTGCTGGACGCAAAGGCGGCGCGGCGCTTCGGAGGTCATGCGGTCATCGAACAGCGGCCCGGACGCCCGGACATCGGGGAACGTACTCAGGGGCGCGGGACGGGCATACTCAGCCGCCCGCGGGGGGACGCTCACAGCGGCCGGGTACACGGATCCCGGCCGGGCCGCCGGACCACGGAGGGAGCGCCTCGATGGGTGACAGCCAGGGACCCGGCGACAGCGGGGAGCCCCGTGACAGCCAGGAGCTTCCGGGCGCGGACGCCGGCGGCGGGAGTCCGGCCGCGGCGGTGTTCGACGCGCTGGGAGCGGAGTACGAACGGGCCTTCGCCGCTTCGGCCGCCCACCGCGAGTCGCTGGAGAGGCTGCTGGCGGACCTGGCCCCGGGGAGCCGGGTCCTGGACGTGGGCAGCGGGACGGGCCGGCCCACGGCACGAACCCTGGCGGACGCGGGGCACCGGGTGCTGGGCGTCGACGTGTCGCCGGTGATGACGGCGCTCGCTGCCCGGCAGGTGCCGGAGGCGGAGTTCCGGTGTGCGGACGTCCGTGATCTCCCCCTGCCGGAGGGCGCGTTCGACGCGGTCTGCGTGTACTTCTCGCTGCTGCAGATGGAGCGCGAGGAGCAGCGCGAGCTGCTGGAGCGGCTCGCGCGGTCGCTGCGGCCGGGCGGACTGCTGGTCGCCGCGACGGTGCCGGTGGACGCCGCGGGCGTCGACGCGGTGTTCATGGGGCAGCCGGTCCGGGTCTCCAGCTTCGGCGCCGAGGAGTTCGCCGCCCTGTTCGCTCGGGCGGGGGTCACCGTGGAGTGGGAGCACAGCGCGCTGTTCATCCCGGACCACCCGGCCGGCGCACCCGAGCCGCAGCTTTTCCTGCACGGCCGCCGCAGCTGACGGCGCGGCCTTTCCACGCGACCCTCCCCACCCATTGGCTATCACAAAGAACAAGCCGAATGAATGACATGGGTGGCGCATTTGTGTTCCTTCACGAGAAGGTAATGCGATAGCAAAGTTCTTGTCTATATGCTCAGCTCCAGTCGCATCCGCGAGGAGCGATCGAATGGGCTTCCCGGCGCCTGCCTTCCGGCATACGGCGAGGTGAGGCACCTTCACCATTCCGAACATTCATCCGGTTTCACACAGCACATTCGTCAATATGACCCGACCACACCGCTCCCGGCACCGCCGGATGCAGGAGGCAGGCCACCATGCAGTCCCTCGTAGAACACGCCCGGACATTCACCGAGCACGTCGCCGCGAACGCAAAGCAATTCGAACATCTCGCGGACGGCCAGACCCCCGAAGCACTCTTCGTCACGTGCTCGGATTCACGTGTCGTCCCCTCACTGATCACCGGCGCCCGCCCGGGTCAGCTCTTCGAACTCCGCACCGCGGGCAACATCGTTCCGTCCTATCCGGCGGAGGACCGCCCCACGGGCGAGGCCGCGACCATCGAGTACGCGCTGCGCGCGCTCCAGGTGCGCGACATCATCGTGTGCGGGCACTCCCACTGCGGCGCCGTGGGCGCCGTGTTCCGCGGTGACGACCTCTCCGCCATGCCCGCCGTACGTCACTGGCTGGAGCACTCCACGGACGGCCGGGACCCGGCGGCGGACCCCGGCGACCTCCCCCTGGCGATCCAGGCCCACGCCCTCGCCCAGCTCAACACCCTGCGGGGCTACCCCGCGGTGCGCGAGCGGCTCGCCGAGGGAACCCTCGGCCTGCACGCCTGGTACTACGAAGTGCACACCGGCTCCGTCAGCGTTCACCGACCGGAACGCGGGACCGAGTTCGCCCGCCTTTGACGGTTTTCCCTCCCCCCACGCTCGCGCGCCCGGCCCCCGGGCCGGGCGCGACCGTACCCACAAGGGAAACCCACCGTGATTTCCGCGAAGGAACTCAAGAACCCCCACGTCGTACGGCGTGACCTGCTGGCGTCACTCGTCGTCTTCCTGGTCGCGCTGCCGATGTGCGTCGGCGTCGCCGTCGCCTCCGGAGTACCGGCGGAGCTGGGGCTGGTCACCGGCATCGTCGGCGGGCTGGTCGTCGGCTTCCTGCCGGGCAGCAGACTCCAGGTCAGCGGTCCGACCGCAGGCCTCACCGTGCTCGTCTACGAGGCGATCACGGAATTCGGCCTCAGCACGCTCGGCCCGATCGTGCTGGCCGCCGGACTGCTCCAGGTGGTGCTCGGTCTGGCGCGCTTCGGCCGCTGGTTCCGCGCCATCTCCGTCTCCGTGGTGCAGGGCATGCTCGGCGGCATCGGCCTGATCATCGTCTTCGGCCAGGTGTACGCCATGGCCGACACCGAACAGCCGGGCAGCAATCTCGCCACGCTGGCCGGACTGCCAGGTCTCGCCGTTGAGATCGTCACGAACCACGAGGCCCTGACCGCCTTCGGCCTCGGCGCCGGAACGGTCGCCGTGCTACTGCTGTGGCCGAAGCTCCCGGCCGCCGTACGCCGCGTCCCGGCGCCCCTCGTCGCGGTCGTCCTGGCCACCGCCATCGCCTCCCTGGCCGGGCTGCGGCCGGCGGTGGCCGATGTGAACGGGCTGCTGCAGGCCATCGCCCCGCCCGGCGGGGCGGAGTTCGCGCGGCTCGCCGATGTGACGATCATCGGCACCGTCCTGGCCATCGCACTCATCGCCTCGGCCGAGAGCCTGTTCAGCGCGGCGGCCGTCGACCGGATGCAGGACGGCCCACGCACCCACTACGACAAGGAGCTGGTGGCCCAAGGCGTCGGCAACACCCTCTGCGGGGCGCTCGGCGCGCTCCCGATGGCAGCGGTCATCGTCCGCAGCACTACCAACGTCCAGGCCGGGGCGACCACCGCGCTCTCCCGGATCGCCCACGGCCTGTGGCTGCTGCTCCTGGCCGCGCTGCTGCCCGCCGTCGTCGGAATCATCCCGCTGGCCGCGCTGGCCGGAATCCTCGTCCACGCCGGGTGCAAGCTGGTGCCCGCCAGGGAGTTCGGTCCGCTGTGGCGCGAACACCGCGGGGAGGCCCTGCTGCTGGCGGTCACCGCGATCGCCATCGTGGTGACCAACCTGTTCGAGGGGGTCGTGTTCGGCCTGCTGCTGGCGGTGGTCAAGTCGGCCTGGGAGACCTCGCACGTCCAGCTCACCACCCGCCGGCTCACCGGCGGCCGGGTCGTGGTGACCCTCACCGGGAACGCCACCTTCCTGCGGCTGCCCCGCATCCTGGAGCAGTTGGAGAAGCTCCCGCAGAACCAGCCCATAGAGCTGGACCTGACCGGTCTGCGCCACCTCGACCACGCCTGCCGGGTCGCCCTGGAGAACTGGGCGCGCCGGCACAACAACGCGGAGATCGAGCCGGTGACGATCCGCCGGTAGCCCGGGGGGGCGGGGTCCGGGCAGCCGTACGGCCCCGCCGCCCCACGACTTCGCGGCGGCCCCGGACGGGGGCCGCCGCGAAGTTTTGGGATCAGGCGGCCTGGGCGAGGAGTTCGGCGCGGCCGAAGAGGAGCGCGTAGCCGGGCGGCAGGCTGCTGACGACCCGGGTGACGAGATCATCGCCCAGCAGAACGGCGATCTGGCTCAGGACGACGCCGGCGTCCCACCGGGCGGTCGCCGGGGTGCCGCCGGTGTGCTCGGCGAGGTCACGGACGAAGGCCGCACCGGAGAGCTGCTTCACAGCGGGCACTTCGGAGGTGAACACCAGGGCGGCCTCCCTGGGCAGCGCCGCGGCGAGCGCGACGCGCTCGTCGCCGGTGACCTGCCGACCGAGGGCGCCCAGCACGGCGCGGAGGCTCGCCTCGGCCCGTTCGCGCGTCGGGTACGCGCCCTCGTAACGGATCTTCTCCAGCAGCCGGTCGACCGTCGGTGCGGCGGCGCTGGAAGGCTCATGGATCATCGTGGCGGCAGCCTTTCTCGTCAGTGCTGTTCGCATCTCAGTGCTGTTCGCATCGGGGCGCTGCCCACTCCGGCCGCTCACCGTCACGGCGGCGCGGAAGGGGCGGGCAGCGGGGTGGATCACGCTCACGCGTTCTTCGGATGCCCGCCGAAGAGCACGTCATACCCGGGCGGCAGTTGAAGCAGGATGCGCCGGGTGAGTTCCTCGCCCGCCGCCTCCGCGGCGACGCTCAGAACAGCGCCGACGTCCCAGCGGGCGGTCTGTTCGCCGGCTCCCTCGATCCAGGCCGCGGTGGCACGCACGAAGCGCTCCGGCGAGAGCGGTTCGGCAGCCTGAAGCGGGTTGAGCAGAATCAGGGCCATCGTCTCCGGCAGCCGGGCGGCCAGTTCGGCCCGTTCTCCGCCGACCAGATGAGCGCCGAGGAGGGCCAGGACGACGCGCGCGGCGCGTTCGGCCTCCGTCCGCGTCCCGTACTCGCCGCGCTCCCGGATCCGGTCCAGGAACGCCTCCCATCGCAGGGTCACCTCAGCTACCCCCTCGGGTCGTGCCGGGCGGGGCCGGGAGCGGGGAAAGGAAGGGGAATCCGTCCCGGCCCTCGCCGCTGTCGTGGGCCGACCGGGGTCAGCCCTTGATCTGCTTGCGCCGGGACTCCCCGCCGATGGCGATCTTGCGGGGCTTGGCGCGTTCGGCGATCGGGATGCGCAGCGTCAGCACCCCTGCCTCGTAATCGGCGTCGATCTGTTCGGTGTCGAGCGCGTCGGCGAGCACAATCTGCCGGGAGAAGACGCCCAGCGGGCGCTCGGAGAGCTCCATCTGCACATGGTCGGCGTTGGCGGCGGGGCGGCGCTCGGCCTTGACGGTCAGCATGTTCCGCTCGACGTCGATGTCGATCGCGTCCGGCGGGACGCCGGGGAGATCGAACGCCACCACGTACTCGTCGCCGTCGCGGTACGCGTCCATCGGCATCGCCGAGGGCCGCGACCAGGTGCCGGGGCGCAGGAGCTGCTCGGTGATCCGGTCGAGTTCACGGAAGGGGTCGGTACGCATCAGCATGACGGAAACACCTCCAGTCGATCGGGCGGACGGGCCCGTGCTTTTCACCTGAGACCGTTGTAGCATGTCATCCATTCGATGACAACTGGCCGTGTCGCCGAAAGGATGACCAATCTCCGAGAGAGCGAGGGAGCTCCCGTGTCCCCACGAGACAGGCCCGAGCCGTTCCCGCACCCCGCCCCGGACGCCGTGTCCCTCCTCGCGGCGGCAGCGGCCCTCAAGGACATCGACGAGGCGCTCCGCGGCGCCCACGCCGGCACCGCGGACACCGACTCCGGCCCCGCACCGACTACCGATCGGGCCCAGGCCCTGGCCTCGCTCCAGCTGTTGCGCGAGGTGCGGGAGCGGCTCGCGGGCTGGGAGACGGGGCTGATCGAGACGGCCCGCGCGGCCGGCGCGAGCTGGGCCGACCTGGCAGACCCGCTGGGCGTGGCCAGCCGTCAGGCGGCCGAGCGACGTTACCTGCGCCTGCGCCCCGGCACGGAGGGCAGCACCGGGGAGCAACGGGTCCGGGCGACCCGGGACCGCCGCGCCGGCGACCGCTCGATCACGGCTTGGGCACGGCAGAACGCGGCCGACCTCCGGTCCCTCGCCGGCCAGATCACCGCGCTGGCCGACCTCCCCGCCTCGGCCGACCCTTCCCTGGACCGGCTGCGACAGGCTCTCGGCGCGGACGACGCCGCCGCCCTGGTCGGCCCGCTGACCGCGCTCGGCCCCCATCTCACGCCGGAGCACCGGAAGTTGGCGGACCGGGTGGGTTCACTCGCCCGGCACACCAGCCGGCTGCGCGAGGACACGGCCGTCAAACGACGGAGCGAATGAACGACACCCCTGCGGGTCCTGGCCTCCCGGACCCACAGGGGTGCATGTGCGGCTCCCCGCCCCGCCGTACGGCTACGGCTTGCGGGCGACGAGCCCCCACTGGTCGACCGGCACCGCGTCGTCCTCCTCGGGCCTCCAGCGGTCGATCGAGACGAATCCCGGCTCGACCAGCTCCAGGCCCTTGGCGCAGTCGGTGATCTCCTCCGGCTTCCGGACGAGGTAGGGCGGGTTGTCCCCCGACGCGTACGCCTCCTGGGCGGCCAGCGTCTGAGGCGTCGTCACCGTGTCGCAGAGCACCAGGTAGCTCCCCGACGGCATCCGGGACAGGTACCGCTGGACGACCTCGACGCCCTCGGCCGGAACGAGGTGCCCCAGGGTCGAGAGCAGGAGAACGGCGACGGGTTCGGACAGGTCGAGCGTCTTGGCCGCCTCGTCCACGACCGCGTCCACATCGGACAGATCGGCGTCCACGTAGGCCGTGCGGCCCTCCGGAGCGCTGGTCAGGAGCGCCTCGGCGTGGGCCAGGACGATCGGGTCGTTGTCCACGTAGACGATCCGCGACTCGGGCGCGATGCTCTGCGCCACCTCGTGCGTGCTGTTCGCCACCGGAAGCCCGGTCCCGACGTCCAGGAACTGGCGCACCCCGGCCGAGGCCAGGTGGTGGATCGCGCGGATCTGGAAGGCGCGCGAGGCACGGGCGATGTCGACCATCTGCGGGTAGGCCGCGCTCACCACGTCGGCCAGCTCCCGGTCCACCGGGTAGTGGTCCTTGCCGCCCAGCCATGCGTTCCAGACGCGCGCGGAGTGGGGAATGTCGGACCGGATCCGGCGGCGGAAATCGTCGTTGTCGACGCTCATGTCTCTCCTCTACTCACTGTCCGTACAAGGCCGTTGACCGCATTCCCGCTGGCCGGGGCCCTGGAGGTGACCGTACCCCGCCGCCCGGCGGCACGCAGCGGGGGTGGGTCACCGACGCACCGCTTTACTGGCCGGTAGCCGTCTATGCGACGCAGGTCACACTCCTCTACGGTCGGGGCACTGCCCGGGCCCCTCCACCTCGGCGAGCCGCCGACCCGGCCCGGGCAACCCCTGTCTCCCGCCCCAGGAGGTCCCATGCCACCCCCCGCCGCCCGCCGCTCCTGGCGCAGGCTTCCCGGCGCCCTGCTCGCCGCCACCCTCGGAGCGGTCGCCCTCGGAGCCCCCTCCCCCGCATCGGCGTCGAACACCGCCGCCGAAGGGGACTACCTCGTCGGGCGCGGCATCGCCGATGTCACGGGCGAGGCCGCCGAGACCGGGATGATGGGCTACTCCAGCTTCGACCAGAAGACCTCGGGCATCCACCAGCGGCAGAGGTCGCGCGCCTTCGTCGTCGTCGACCGGGCGAGCGGCAAGCGCGTGGTGTACGTCAACGCCGACCTCGCGATGATCTTCCAGTCGGTCCGGCAGGGCGTCATGGCCCGGTTGAAGGAGCGTTACGGCAGCCTGTACGGCGAGGAGAACGTCCTCCTCTCGGCCACCCACACCCACTCGGGGCCCGGTGGATACTCCCACCACGTCGCCTACAACCTGTCCGTCCTCGGCTTCCAGAAGGAGACCTACCGGGCCGTCGTCGACGGCATCACGGACTCCGTCACCAAGGCCCACGAGGACCTGAAACCCGGCACGATGAGCCTGGGCACGGGAGCCCTCACCAACGCCAGCGTCAACCGCTCCCGGGAGGCGTTCGACCGCAATCCCGCCGCCGACCGGGCGGCCTTCCCCGACGCGATCGACCCGGCGATGACCGTGCTGCGCTTCCAGCAGGGCGACAGGGAAGCGGGCGCGATCAGCTGGTTCGCCACCCACAACACCTCGATCACCAACAAGAACACGCTCATCAGCCCCGACAACAAGGGCTACGCCGCCTACGCCTGGGAGCACGACCACGAGGGCGTGCGGTACCTCGACGACGCCCCCGGGTTCGTCGCGGCCTTCCCCAACACCAACGCCGGCGACATGTCTCCGAACCTCAACCTGAAGCCGGGGTCCGGGCCCACCGAGGACGAGTTCGAGAACACGCGCGTCATCGGCGAGCGCCAGCTCGACAAGGCCCGCGAGATCTACGACGACACACGGCCCGTCTCCGGAGGAGTCGATTCCCGGCTCGCCTACGTCGACATGGAGAACGTGACCGTACGCCCCGAGTACACCCCGGACGGCGAGGAGCACCGCACCTGCCCCGCCGTCGTGGGCGCGTCCACGCTCGCGGGCAGCGTCGAGGACGGTCCCGCGATCCCCGGCTTCGAGGAAGGCACGCGCACCCCGGTCGCGGGCATCATCGACGCGTTGCGCGTCGACACCCCGTCCTGGCTCGCGACCTGCCAGTACCCCAAGGCGAGCCTGATCCCCACGGGGCTGCTGAGCAACGTCCACCCGGTCACCCCGAAACGCCTCCCGCTCCAGATCATGAAGATCGGCGAGCTGCACCTGGTGGCCGCCCCGGGCGAGTTCACGATCACCTCCGGCCTCCGCGTACGCCGTACGGTGGCCGAGCGGCTGGGCGTCCCGCTGGACCGCGTCCTGCTCCAGGGGTACGCCAACGCCTACAGCCAGTACGTCACGACGCCGGAGGAGTACGACACCCAGAACTACGAGGGCGGCTCCACGCTGTACGGCCGCTACACCTTGCCCGCCTACCAGCAGGAGTACGCCCGGATCGCTGATTCCCTCCGCGAGGGCACCCCGCTGGAGCAGGGCGCGACGCCTCCGGACGAGTCGGGCCGGCAGTTCACCTTCCAGACGGGGGTCGTGTACGACAACCCGCCCGCCGGCAAGGCGTTCGGCGGCGTCCTGAAGGCCCCGGAGACCTCGTACGCGCGGGGCACCACCGCGACCGTCGAGTTCGCCACCGGACATCCGAAGAACGACGTCCGCCGGGGCTCCACCTTCCTGGAGGTGCAGCGGCTGGAGAACGGCACCTGGCGGCGGGTGCTGGACGACGGCGACTGGGAGACCGCCTACCGCTGGACGCGGCTGAACGGTCTGACCGGCACTTCGAAGGCCACCATCACCTGGGACATCGCGGCGGACACCGCACCCGGCACCTACCGGATCGTGCACCACGGGGACGCCAAGAGCCTGCTCGGGAGGATCACGCCGTTCACCGGGGCGACGGGGTCCTTCACGGTCAACTGAGGGCTACGGGGGTGCGCGGGGTGGGCTGGAACCAGGCGGGGCCCTCGGTGAGGGACTGCTTGATCCGGAACAGGGCGAACTCGCCGAGCGGCGGGAGCCCGTCCAGCGGGAACCAGCCCACCTCCAGCGACTCGTCGTCGTTGACCCGCGCCTCGCCGCCGGTCGCCCGGCAGCGGAAGGTGACGTCGAGGTACTGACAGATGTCGCCGTTGGCGTACTGCACGGGCTTCAGCGCCTGCGTGAGCACCACCCGCTCGGCCACGCAGTGCACGCCGGTCTCCTCCAGCACCTCGCGCTCCGCCGTCGCCGCCGGCTCCTCCCCCGGTTCGGAGATCCCGCCGATGACCGACCACTTCCCGGTGTCCGCGCGCCGCCCGAGCAGCACGCGGCCCTCGTCGTCGAGGACGACGGCCGTCACCCCGGGCAGCAGGAGCAACTGGTGCCCGGCGGTGGCGCGGATGTCACGGATGAAGTCGGGGGTAGCCATGCATCCGAGCCTACGTGGCCGGGTCAGGTGCTACCGCGCGGTGGCCCCGCTCCGGCGTGCGCGGAACGCCGAGACGCTCACCCAGCCCAGGCCCGCCAGGGCCAGCAGCGCGATGACGCCCTCGGGCAGCGGGCCCATCCGGGTGGCGGGGGTGAGCGAGGAGCGCAGTGGGACCTCGTCCACGAGTGCGTCGGGGGTGAACATCCCGCTCTTCTCGACGATCGTGCCGTCCGGGCGGATCACCGCGCTGACCCCGCTGGTGACGGGGACGACGACGGCCCGGCCGTGCTCGACGGCCCGCACCTGCGACATGGCCAGCTGCTGGTAGGTCATCTCGCTGCGGCCGAACGTCGCGTTGTTGCTCGGCACGGCGATCATCTGGCCGCCGTGCTTGACGGTGTCGCGTACGGCGTCGTCGAAGGCGGCCTCGTAACAGGTCACGAGCCCCACCCGCGTCCCCGCGAGGTCGAAGACTCCGACCTCGGTGCCGGGGACGAACTCGCGCTGCACCCGGTCGACGTCCTCGCTGAAGAAGCGGGCGACGGTGCGCATCGGCATGTACTCGCCGAACGGCTGGATGTGCCGCTTGTCGTAGGTGTCGACGGGACCCTGGTCGGGGTCCCACTCGATCAGGGTGTTGCGGAGGCTCTCGGAGCCCTTCTCGACCACCGAGCCGACGACCGTGGGGGCGCCGATCGCCTTGACGGCGTCGTCGATGACCTGGCGGGCGTCCGCGTTGAGGTAGGGGTCGAGGTCGGAGGAGTTCTCCGGCCACAGCACGAAGTCGGGCTGCTTCTCCTTGCCGGCCTTCACGTCCTCGGCCAGCTGCTCGGTGCGCCGGGCGTGGTTGTCGAGGACCGCGCGGCGCTGGGCGTTGAAGTCCAGGCCCAGGCGCGGCACGTTGCCCTGGATCGCGGCGACGGTGGCCGTGCCGTTCTCCGCCGATCCGTCGACCAGGGGCAGCGCGGCGAGCGCCCCGGCGACCGGCACGAGGACGCTCACGGCGGCGCCGACGACGGCCGCGCGCGGAACCTTTCCGGTCCTGCGGTACGCGACGAACCGGCGCACGGCCTCGTAGAGCCCGAAGCCGCACAGCACGACGGCGAAGGAGAGCAGCGGGGTGCCGCCGAGCGCGGCGAGCGGCAGGAAGAGGCTCTCGGACTGGCCGAAGGCGATCTTGCCCCAGGGGAAGCCGCCGAACGGGATCCGGGCACGGACCGCCTCGTCCAGCGTCCAGACCGCGGCCGCCCACACGGGCCAGTACGCGAGCCGGGTCACGGCGGCGATCCCGAGGCACCCCACCGCGATGAAGAGCGCTTCCGCGGCGGCCAGGGCCAGCCATGGCACCGGTCCGACGTCCTCGCCGGTCCAGTGCAGCAGCGGGAGCATGAAGCCGAGGCCGGACAGGAGGCCCAGGCCGAGGGCGGCCCGGAGCCTGCGCCCGTGCAGCACCCATCCCAGCAGCGCGAATCCGGGCAGCACGAGCCACCACAGGGGCCGGGGCGGGAAGCTCGCGTAGAGCAGCAGTCCGGACAGCACGGCGGCGGCCGGGCGGAGGAGCCGCGGCAGCGGTCCGGCGGCCGGGGAGGCTGTGGCGGGCGGCGGGTCGTCGACGGGAGTCATGGTGGCGCTCACCCGGCGGAGTCTACGGTGGGCGGCGGGGAGCGGCGGCGTTGACCTGCGTGGGGCGGGGACGGCGGCGGCTTCGGGGTGGCTCGCCGACGGCAGCGCGGCCGGTCGCCGGGACGGTGGCCCGTGGCCGACGCTGCCCGGGCCGGTGGCCCGGTCAGTCGCCGGGCCGTTTGCCGGAGGCCGGCAGCCGCAGGCGTTGCCGGATGAACCGTACGGCCGTCTCCGCGTCGTCGACCGTGATGGTGAAGACGCGGCCGTCGCCGAGGCGCAGGGCCATGCCCTCGCCCTTGCGGACCACGACGGCGGTGCCCTGCTCGGGACGCCAGCGGTAGCCCCAGCCGCCCCACTGGCGCGGATGGATATGGGGGACGAACTCCGCGCCCGTCACATGGCTGAGCAGGATCCGGCGGCGCGGCAGGCCGGCGTGGCCGCAGCGCACCTCCAGGCTGTCCCCGTCGACCTTGACGGTCACATGGACGAAGGCGAGTGTTCCGAAGAGGATCAGCAGTCCGGCGGCGAGGCAGCCGATCACCGACATGAGCAGCGGGGCGATGCCCGAGGTCCACGCGCCGTCGACGGCCAGCTCGATGCCGAGGGCCACGCAGCCCGCGCCCGCGAGGGCCAGCAGCCACTGGAGCCGGTTGGTGGCGCGGCCGTTCCACTCCGTGGGCGGCGGCCGGCTCGACCCGTGCCTCGTACGCTCGGGGTGGTCCGTCATAGGCAGCAGCGTAGCCGCGTTCCGGGCTCCCGGCCGGGGCCACGGGGGCCGATCGGGCTACCCGGCCCTGATCCCCCGGGCGCTCCCGGCGGGCCGGGTCAGCGGACGGGTACCGCGGCGGCCAGCATCCGGCCCTCGGCGTAGGTCAGGGCGGCCTCCGGGAGGGCGGCGGGGCGGCCGGCCCGGAGCACGGTGAGCCTGCCGGAGGGCCCGGCCACCGGGGCGGAGCCCGCTCCGATCCGGCGCAGCGCCTGGGCGGCGACCGCTCCGGCGGACCCGTGCAGGGCGAGCGGCGGGCGGCCGGGCCGCTGCACGGCCTCGCGGATCCGGGCCGCGACCAGCTCGTAGTGGGTGCAGCCGAGGACGACGGCCCGCACGTCGGCCGGGGTGAGGGCGGCGGCAGCCGCGACGGCCCGGTCGATCCCGGCCTCGTCACCGTGCTCCAACGCGTCGGCGAGCCCGGGGCACGGGACCTCGGTGACGTCGGCGGGCCCGCCGAAGTCCGCGATCAGCCCGCGCTGGTAGGGGCTGCCGGTGGTGGCCGGGGTGGCCCAGATGGCGACGGAGCCGCCGCCCGCCGCGGCCGGCTTGATCGCGGGGACCGTGCCGATGACGGGCAGCGCGGGCTCCAGCTCGGCGCGGAGCGCCGGCAGGGCGTGGACGGAGGCGGTGTTGCAGGCGACGATCAGCGCGTCCGGCCGGTGGGCGGCGGCGGCGCGGGCGACGTCCAGGGCGAGCGCGGTGATGTCCTCGGGGGTGCGGGGCCCCCAGGGCATGGAACCGGGGTCCGAGGAGAGGACGAGTTCGGCGTCGGGCCGCAGGCGGCGTACCGCGGCCGCTGCCGCCAGCAGGCCGATTCCGGAGTCCATGAGCGCGATCTTCACCCGGTCACCCTAGCCGACAGCCCTTGCGGACCGGGCTCAGTGGGGCAGACTGCGGCGGATGAGCGCCGTTGCCTGGATCGCCGTGGGTTCCCTGATCGCGTGGGTGTGGCTGCTGCTGGGGCAGGGCTTCTACTGGCGGACGGACCAGCGGCTCCCCCGGCGCACCGACCCGGCGCGCTGGCCGTCGGTGGCGGTGGTGGTGCCGGCCCGCGACGAGGCGGAGATGCTGCCGGTGAGCCTGCCGTCACTGCTGGTCCAGGACTACCCGGGAGACGTCCGGATCGTCCTCGTCGACGACTGCAGCAGCGACGGCACCGGGCAGCTGGCCCGGGAGCTGGCCGCCCGGTACGGCGGGCTCCCGCTGACCGTGGTGACGCCCGGGGAGCCGGAGCGGGGCTGGACGGGCAAGCTCTGGGCCCTGCGGCACGGGATCGCCGTGGCCCGGCGGGACAAGCCGGATTTCCTGTTGCTGACCGACGCGGACATCGCACACGAGCCGGACAGCCTGCGCGAACTGGTGGCCGCGGCCGGCTCCGGGGGCGAGGGCGGCTTCGACCTGGTGTCGCAGATGGCGCGACTGCGGGTGGAGAGCGTCTGGGAGCGTCTTGTGGTGCCCGCGTTCGTCTACTTCTTCGGGCAGCTCTACCCGTTCCGCCGGGTGAACCGGGCCCGGTCACGGACGGCGGCGGCCGCGGGGGGCTGCGTCCTCCTGCGCACCGACGCGGCCGAGCGGGCCCGGATCCCGGACTCGATCCGGCAGGCGGTGATCGACGACGTGTCGCTGGCGCGTGAGGTGCGGCGCAGCGGCGGCCGGATCTGGCTGGGGCTCGCGGACCGGGTGGACAGCGTGCGGCCGTATCCGCGGCTGGCCGACCTGTGGCGGATGGTCGCGCGGAGCGCCTACGCCCAGCTGCGGCACAGTCCGCTGCTGCTGGCGGGGACGGTGCCGGGGCTGCTGCTCGTCTACGCGGCGCCGCCCGCGACGCTGGCGGCGGGGCTGCTGGCGGGTGACGGGGCGGCGGCCTGGGCGGGCGGCGCGGCGTGGGCGGTGATGACGGCGACGTATCTGCCGATGCTCGCGTACTACCGTCAGTCGCTGTGGCTGGGGCCGCTGCTGCCGCTGACGGCGGTGCTGTACCTGCTGATGACGGTGGACTCGGCCGTCCAGCACTACCGGGGGCGGGGCGCTGCCTGGAAGGGCCGCACGTACGCGCGCCCGGAGGCCGCGCCCGACCGGTGACGCCGTGATGAGGGCGGGCGGGCGCGTCCCGCGGGGCGGGTCACTTGCGGCCGGGCGTCCAGTTCATGCCCCAGCCGTAGGCCGCGTCGATGGTGCGCTGCGGGCTCACGCCCCGGTCCGGGACGAGGTAGCGGGCCTCGCGCTGCACGGTGAGGTCGCCGCCGTTGTTGGTGATCAGGGCCAGGGCGCAGACGGTGGAGGGCACGGTGCATTCGTCGAGGGAGAAGTCGATGGCCGCGCCGTTCTGCGGCTGGAGGGTGACCGTGGCGTGGAGGTCGGCGAAGCTCCGGGCGCCTTCGTAGATGGTGACGAAGATCAGTACGCGCCGCAGCAGGTCCTTGTGGTCGAGGTTGATGGTCATGTTCTCGCCGGTGGAGAGCGCCCCGGTGCGGTCGTCGCCGTCGAGATGGATGAAGGGCGGCCTGTCCAGGGAGCCGAACGCGTTCCCGAGCGACTGCACGACTCCCTTCCGGCCGTCGGCGAGTTCGTACAGGGCGCAGAGGTCGAGATCGAGGTCGGCGTGCAGGGCCACGGCCCGGCCGAGCTTCGCTCCCCAGCTCTTGAACTGCTTGCGTGTCTCCCAGTTGAGGTTGACACGCAGCGCGCCGGAGGTGCCGCCCTGTTTGGCGAGCGAGACGGACGGCGCGCTCTTCGTCAGCGTGACCTTGGTCAGCCGTACGGGCGTCGCGGCGGGCGGGGCCACGGGGGCGGCGGGGGCAGGCGGCGGAACGGGGGCGGCGGGCGGGGCGGCCGGTGCGGGAGCCGGGGCGGCGGGTGCGGGAGCCTGGGCGGCGGGGCGGGGTCGCGACGGGGTGACCGGGGTCGCTGGTGGCTGCGGGGCGGACGCGGCGGGCGGGGCCTGCTGCGGTTCGTCCACGGAGATACCGAAGTCCGTCGCCAGGCCTTCGAGGCCGGTGCTGTAGCCCTGTCCGACCGCGCGGAACTTCCAGGCGCCCTGTCGCAGGTACAGCTCGCCGAGGATGAAGGCGGTCTCGACCGTGGCGTCCGTACTGTCGAAGCGGGCCAGCTCCGCCCCGCTCACCGCGTCGGTGACCCGCACGTACAGTCCGCTCACCCGGCCGAAGCTCCCGCCGTCCGCCGAGGCGGCGACGACGATGCGCTCGATCCCGGGCTCGACCTTGCCGAAGTCGACGACGAGGGTGTCGGTGACGTGGTCGGGAGTGGTCCGCTTGCCCTCGTGCCTGACCGCACCGGACGCGTGGGCCGGCTGGTTGTAGAAGACGAAGTCCGCGTCGCTGCGGACCTTGCCCGCCACCAGCAGGAGAGCGGAGGCGTCGACGTCCGGGGCGCCCGCCGCGGCGTGCCGGCCCAGTTCGACGCGCACCGTGCCGGCCGGCACCGCGACGTTGCTTCCCTTTTGCATGGTCATGCTCTCGCCCCCATCACACATCCGGCTGCCCGCAGGCTTTCCCCCCACAACCTAACGGCATGTGGCGGGAACGCCTGCGGGCACCGGGACCGTGGCGGACGAGGGCGTGTCCGGCGGACCGGAGGGGCCGCGGGACAGTCCTCAGCGGCCCCCGGTGCGCGGAGGTCCTTCACCGTCCGGAGCGGCGCCCGCCAGGGCGGCCTCGCGGGGTGTGTCCTCCGTCGCCGGGTCCGGGCCATGGACGGTGCCGCTGTGTGTGCTCCACGCCTCCAGGGCGGTGCGGCAGGCGTGGTCCACGTGGCGGAGCCGTGAGAGGTCGAGCTCCACCGGCCGGTCCTTCGGCAGGGCCTCCAGGGTGTCGAGGATCAGCGGCAGGCGCAGGAAGGTGGCGCTGCCGCTGAGGGAGACCGTGGTGCGGTCGTCCTGCTCGTCGATGTCGAGGCGGACGGCGGAGGTCTCCCAGGCCGTCTTGATCACGGCCAGCCCGATGCCGAGCAGCACGCCCATGAACATGTCCGTGAAGACGATCGCCAGCGCGGTCACCACCAGGACCACGGCCTCGCCCCGGTGTTCACGCCAGAGCGGGCGGATGGTGGCGACGGGGATGAGCTTCGCGCCGGCGTGGACGAGGATCCCGGCGAGGGCGGCCACGGGGATCAGCCCGAGTACGGCGGGGAACAGGGCCGCGAACAGCAGCAGCCACACCCCGTGCATGATCCGGGAGGCCTTGGTGCGCGCACCTGCCTGCACGTTGGCCGCACTGCGCACGATGACGGCGGTCATGGGCAGTGCGCCGACGAGGCCGCAGATGGTGTTGCCCGTTCCCTGGGCGATGAGTTCCTTGTTGTACTGCGTGCGCGGGCCGTCGTGCATCCGGTCCACGGCGGCGGCGCTGAAGAGGGATTCGGCCGAGGCGATGAGCGTGAAGGCGAGGATGACGCCCAGGAGGCTGACGTCTGCCAGGAGGCCGAAGTCGTCCAGGCCCGTCAGCCGCAGGGAGTCGATCAGTCCCTGGACCTTGATGGGAGCGACGGGCAGGTTGAACAGGGCCACCGCGGCGGTGGCCAGTCCCACGGCCACCAGCGGCCCGGGGAGCACCTGGGGCAGCCGTCCGGGAAGCCGCTTCCAGAGGATCAGTACGACGATGGTGCCGACGCCGATCGCGGTGGAGGAGATCGCCGCGGCCCCTGTGATCTGCGTGAACAGTTCCGGCAGCCCGGCCAGGTTGTCCAGGCCGTTCCCCGGGGCGCTGGCCCCGGCCATGGCGTAGAGCTGGCTGCCGATCAGGACGAGACCGATCCCGGCGAGCATGCCGTGGACGACGGCGGTCGATATGGCGCGGAACCACCGGCCGAAGCCGATCAGGCCGAGTCCGACCTGGAGGAGTCCCGTGCACAGGACGAGGACGCCGAGCGCCGCGACGCCGTGGGTGGTGACGGCCTCGTACACCAGGACGGTGAGCCCGGCGGCCGGGCCGCTGACCTGGAGCGAGCTGCCCGGCATCGCGCCGGCGATCAGGCCGCCGACGATGCCGGTGACCAGGCCCAGTTCGGCGGGGACGCCGGAGGCGACCGCGATACCGACGCAGAGGGGGACGGCGACGAGGAACACCACGATCGAGGCGAGGATGTCGCGGGACATGGTGTCCGGGCGTAACCGGAGTTGTGGAGACGACATGAGAACTTCAGCTCCTAGAGGAGTGGGGGGAGACAGCAGGTGGCGGCGGGAGCGGCCCGCGTACTCACCGGTGGGTCGCTGTCACAGGGAGGAGAAGGTTCCGGTGGAGAGCCGGTGTGCCTGCACGGCGCCGGTGTGGACCTCGTAGTACCAGGCGTGCAGGCCGAGCCGGCCCTCGCGGACGGCCCGGCTCACGCACGGGTAGTCGCGCAGCGCGTCCAGCTGCGCCACCACATGGCGCTGTACCGGCTTTTCGCAGTCGGGGCCGAATTCGTCGGGATCCTGAGGAGGACCGCCGGCCGGGGCGCATCTGCCGAGCCAGCCGCGTACCGCCGGCAGGGTCCGCAGATCGTCGCCCCGGGCCAGGGCTCCGACGGCACCGCAGTGGGAGTGCCCGCAGAGGATGATGTCGGACACCTCCAGCACGCTGACGGCGTACTCGATCGTCGCCATCTCGCTCGTGGGCGCGTCCGGATCATAGGGCGGGACGATGTTCCCGGCCGTGCGCATCTCGAACAGTTCGCCCGGGCCGGAGTCGGTCAGCAGGGTGGGGACCACACGGGAGTCGGAGCAGGTGATGAACATGGTGGAGGGCCGCTGGCCGTCCTCGAAGCTCTGGAGATCACGGCCCTCTCCGCCACAGCGGGAACGGAAGGTGCGGGCATGGTCGATGAGTCGTCGCACAGGAGTGTCCTCCATACGGAAGTGGCGTGTGGCTCGTCACGCTGGGCGGGCTCTCACCCCGCCCACAACCGGGCCTTCGTGGCACACGGGTGGCCGGGTACCACGGGGGATCAGGTGCGGGTGTTCGCGTCGCAGGGGCAGGCGGGGGGTTCGCCTCGTTACCTGCTGCCGGTGTGACGACGGCGCCCTGTTTTCGGGCGGGGCCGCTGTGACCGTCTGCGCCGCTCACGGGCCTCGCGTCACCGATGACCCGTAAGGAGGAGTCTCGGGGAGGGCTATGAGCTGGCGGTGAGACAGGGGTGAGACTGTTCTCATCGGTTACGGCGGACGTGCGTCTCTCATCGGTTACGGCGGTGTGCGTCCGCCGCCGGGTGAGGGCCGCTCGCCCCGGTGGTCAGGCCCGGAGCCGGTAGCCGACTCCCCGCACGGTCTGGACCCGGTCGGCGCCGATCTTACGCCGCAGATAGCGGATGTAGACGTCGACGATGTTCGACCCGGGGTCGTAGTCGAACCCCCATACCTGGCTCAGCAGTTGCTCCCGGGACAGCACCCGGTCGGGGTTGCGCATGAGGATCTCGGCGAGGGCGAACTCCCGGGCGGACAGGTCGGAGACCCGCTCGCCCACCTGGGCCCGGCGGGTGCGGAGGTCGAGGATCAGATCGCCGACCCGCAGCAGGAAGTTCTCCGGCGGCTCCTCACGGCGCAGACGCAGTCGTACCCGGGCCAGTAACTCGTCGAAGGCGAAGGGTTTGACCATGTAGTCGTCGGCGCCGCTCTCCAGTCCGGCCACGATGTCGCTCACGCTGTCGCGTGCGGTGAGGATGACGACGGGCAGGGTGATGCGCGCTTTCCGCAGCTTGCGCAGCACCGTCAGCCCGTCGTCGCCGGGCAGGCCGAGGTCGAGGATCAGGAGGTCGAAGTCCCGGCCGCGGGCGTGCTCGTAGGCGGAGACCCCGTCGGCGACGACCCGGGTGACGTACCCGCTACGGCGCAGGCCTTTTTCGACGAAGGCGGCGATTCTTTCCTCGTCCTCGGCTATCAAGATCCTGCTCACCATAGGTTCCTTCCGTCGTGGGGTGCAGTGCGGGAAGGTCGATGACGAATCTCGCGCCGCCCTCGGGGGCCTCCTCGACGCGGGCGACGCCGTCGTGTGCCTGGGCGATCTCGCGGACCAGCGCCAGGCCGAGCCCGATGCCGGGAGCGGCCCGGCCGGGGACCGCGGTGCCCCCCTGGTAGAAGCACTGGAAGATCCGTTCGCGGTCCTCCGGAGCCACGCCGGGCCCGGTGTCCGACACCCACAGCTGCGCCCGGCCGCGCCACAGGCGTGACCCTATCTCGATGGCGTCCCCTTCTCCGGTGTGGCTGACCGCGTTGGCCGCGAGCTGCATCAGCGCCTGGGTGACCCGCTGTTCGTCCAGGTGCACGCTGACGTCGGCGACCTCGGCCACCGTCCAGCGCCTGCGCCCCAGCGCCTGGGCCTTGGCCGCCGTGTCGACCACCAGGTCGGTCAGACTGGTCTGGCCGAGGGTGAGGAAGTCGGGGCGCTCGGCCCGGGCCAGGAGCAGCAGGTCCTCCACGATCCGCCGCATCCGGTCCAGTTCGTCGAAGAGCAGGGCCCGGGTCTGGCCGCGCTGGCTGTCGGGGTCCTCGTCCATCAGCTCCAGATGTCCGCGCAGGACCGTGATGGGGGTCCGCAGTTCGTGCGCCACCTCGTCCAGGAACTGGCGTTGCGCGGTGAAGGCGCCCGACAGGCGGTCGAGCATGTGGTTGAAGGTCTCGGCCAGTTCCGCCACGTCGTCGTTGCCCCGCACCGGCAGCCGCTGGGTCAGGTCCGTCTCGCTGATCCGCTCGGCGGTCTGCCTGACCAGCCGGATCGGAGCCAGCACCCGGCCCGCGACCAGCCAGCTCGCCAGTCCCGCCACCACCAGGGCGAAGCTTCCCGAGGCCAGCAGCAGCCGCGCCATGTGGCGCTCCTGCCGCAGTTCCCGGTCCCGGAAGGCCACCAGGACGAGCCGGGTGTCGGTGTGGTCGCCCGCCATCTGTACCGGGACGACACCGTAACGGACCTTGCCGGCCGGGGTGTCCAGCCACCGGATGCGGGTGTCGGCCGTCCGTGCCATCAGGGCCACGACCTCCGGGTCCCGGTCCAGACGGGCCGGGACCGGGCCCGGGCTGCGGCGGTCCGCCCGTCCGTTGACGACGCTGAAGAAGGCGGCGTTGTGCTCGGGCCGGTGGACCGCCATGAACGCCGTGAGCAGCGAGGCGCCCGTGGAGAAACGCTCACCGCTGTACGGGTCGCGCGACGTGCGGGCGAACGTGCGCAACTTGTCGGCGTCGGACAGCAGTTGGGCGTCGACCTGCCGGTCCAGCTCCTCCTGCCAGACGATCGTGATCCCGAAGGTGGGTACGGCCAGGGCCGCACTGAGAAGCAGGAGCATCCAGCCGACGATCCGGGACCGGGCGCTGGTCGAGCGCCTGAGCATCAGTCGTCCCACTCGTCGCCCGCATCCCTCCGACTGTCGAGTGACGCTTCCCCGTCTTCTTCCTCGGGCTCGTCCTCTTCGTCCAGCTCATCCTCTTCGTCGTCCAGGTCGTCCGCGTGGCCCACGTGGCCCGCGTCGCCCCTGGGAACGCGCGACGCCTTCTCGTCGTCACCGGTGACCCGTGACACTCCGCCGGCCCCGACGCCCGGGACGCCCGGGGCGTCGGCTTTCCTGTCGTCGGACTCGGGCGGCGGCGGGGGCTGCACGGGCCGGCCGCCCAAGCAGGTGCCTGACGGGCTGGGCGAAGCGGGGGACGGTGTCGGTGTCACCGCGGGGCGGCCGGGTACGGACGGGGCGGTGGCCGACGGCGTGGGGCCGGGCAGGAAGGGCACGACGACCACGGGCCCCATGGAGGGCGGCACATTCTGCCTGGGCCACATCGATACGACCAATAGCACCAGTGCCCCTGCTCCACATCCTGCCAATACCGACCACCCACGCCACAGCATCGGACCAGTCTGCCTTCGCGGGGGCCCGGGAACGGACATGAGGAGAGCATTCTCATCTTCGGGGCCCGCCACCGCGTCGGGTGCCGGACCGACACCCCCCGAACGGGCCGGGCCACCCGCTTCCATCAGGGGCTCCGCGGATGACGCGGCCGTGTGCGCGAACCGCGCCCCGAGCGGCCGCCGCCGCGACGCAGGGGACCGGAATCCCACCAAACCGGGCTCGCCGGGGCCGCTTCTCATGGCTCGGCATTACTGTTCGTTGACAGTCACTCAACCCCCCTTTTACATTCAGCTGGCAGGGCGAGGAGAAATCCGACCCCCGTCGTCCTGCCTCAGGGAGTACCTTCCGCACTATCACCGGAGGACCTCATGGAACACCTGATCAAGAAGATGGCACAGGACCATGTCTGGCAGAATTGGCTCGCCGCCAACTCGGCCCAGCAGGCCGCAAAGAACGGGTGCATCAGCGCCGCACCGAAGAGCGGATGCATCAGCGCCGCGCCGAAGGCGGGCTGTATCTCCTGATCGGCCTCAGGGGCGCCGGGGAACAGCTCCGCGAAAGCTTCCTCCCCCACCGCAGCGTGTTTCCGGGCGCCCCGGTCCCGACTCCCGCACAGCCCACATTTCTTCAGCTGAGCGAAGCATGAGAAGGAATTAATGAAGGGCCAGCCGAGCAGCGATGTCATCGAGCATATTCGCGACATACCGATCTACCAGGAGTCCCTGACGAAGGGCCACTTCCCCCTGCTCGACAAGCCCGAGATCGCCCGCGGGTTCCCCGACAACTGGATGACGCCCCGGCTGGCGACGGCGCTGGAGACCGGCGAGGCGGAGTTCGTCCTGTCCACCGGGACCAACCACGCCCGGATGCAGATCATCCGGCCTCCGTACTTCCTGCTGCGCTCCTACTACGAGCTGTGGCGGAACCACCCCGACATCGGCGGGACCTGGGAGTCCGGCTGCCGCCGCGTCTCCCTGACCACAGTGCTCGCGACGGAGCACGTGGCCCGGGTCAACGCCGCCCGACGCGGCGTGGAGCCCGACCCGACTCCCGCCCTGGCCGACCGTTGGCTGGACGAGCGCACCTGCTACGTCAACCTGCGGCTGGACCCGGCTCGGTGGGACCGCGAGGACGTGGTGCGGATGCTGCGCGAGATCGACCGAGCGCGGAGCACGCACCCGCGGGGCCAGTACCACCTCGACTGTTCCGGCTACCACTTGGCGCACCTGGTACGGAAGGCGGAGGCCTGGGGCCTGATGGACGCGTTCCCCGCGCCGGCCAGCATCATCCACGCCTACGAGTACACCCCGGGGAACGTCCGCCGGTTCCTGCGCCGGCACTTCGCCTGCCCGGTCATCGACCTGTTCGGCAGCACGGAGTTGGGCTACCTCTACTACAGCGACCGGGAGGGCCGGTACTGGCCGCACCTGGCCGGGATGAGCGTCGAGCTCCTGCCGGTGGCCCCCGGAAGCACGATCCACCAACTCATCGTCACCAGTGTGCGCAATCCCTACATGCCGCTCGTCCGCTACCGGTCGGGCGATTGTGTGCGCACCCTGGACGGCTCGCCGGATCCCGCGGCCATCACCCAGTTCTGCGGCCGCCAGAAGGAATTGCTGAGCACACCGAACGGCCCGGTCGCCCAGGGCGACCTCGACCGGCACATCGCGAACGCTTCCCCCCGGATCTTCCTGCATCAACTCCGCCTCCAGGGCGACGCCGAGGCCTCCCTGCTGTACACGACGTTCACCGGCGAACCCCTCGAAGCCGCGGAGGCCGCCGTGTTGCGACAGAGCGTCGGCGAACTGACCGGGCGGCACTGCCGGACCGAACACCGCACCCATATCCCCATCGGCCGCTCCGGCAAGTACGCCTGGCTCGCCACCGACGACACCTGACGCGCCATCACCCTCCCCCCCTCGGAAATCGGAGTGCCATGACCACCGGACAGACACGCTCCGCCGACGACCTGAAGCGTCTTCTCGGGGACGCTCTGCACACCGAGGTGATGCGGCATTTCTGTGACAAGGCGCCGGACACGCCCCAGGACTTCGTGGAGCGCCAGGTCACCGAATGCCTGCGGTACCTCTATCTCGTCTCCCGGTACCGCGACCGGCTCAGTGGGCTCTTCCTGCCGGTCGAACAGGACATCGACGAGATATGGCACTACCTCATCCTGCAGACCCGCGAATACCGCGTGCTGTGCGAGGAGCGACTCCCCGGGCGTTTCTTCATCCACCATCGCAGCATCGCCTACGAGGACTACCAGGAGGAGCCGGGGCGCGAACAGGCTTTGGAAGAGGCATTGCGCTGGATCCCTTTGTACTGCCGGGAATTCGGACCGTTCGACGAAGGCGCGCTGCCGCACTGGACCGTGGTGCGGTTCCTTCATGAGCAGATGGGCATTTCCCTCGCGGACATCGCTGATCTGGAACCCGTGGCCGTTGCCTGAGCAGAACTCTCTACGCTCGTACGAGGATCGGAATCCCTCCCTTGTCGACTCGCAGCAGAAATCCGGTTGCCACGGGGGAAGTTCCGGAACAGCGGCGCATTCTGACGGTGCTGGTGCTGGCCCAGATCATGAGCGGTGCCGGACTCACGGCGGGGATAACCGTAGGGGCCCTGCTCGCCGAGGAGATGCTCGGCTCCACCGGCCTCGCGGGCGTGCCGAGCGCGCTCTTCACCGCCGGGGCCGCACTCGGCGCGTTCGGCATCGGCCGGCTCTGCGCCCGCTGGGGCCGTCGCCCCGGACTGGCCCTGGGCTACGCGACCGGTGCGCTCGGCAGTGTCGGTGTGGTGGTGGCCGCCGCCACCGGAAGCGTGGCGCTGCTCTTCCCCGCCCTCGTGGTGTACGGAATGGGAACGGCGACCGGCCTCATGGCGCGCTACGCCGGCGCGGACCTCGCTTCCCCCGCCCGGCGCGGCCGGGCCGTGAGCGCGGTGCTCTTCGCCACCACCCTGGGGGCGGTCGTCGGGCCCATGCTGGTGACGCCGGCCGGCGAGGTCGCGCACGCCTGCGGCGTGCCGCGTCTCGCCGGGCCCTTCCTGCTGGCGGCCGCGGCGTTCGCCGCCACCTCGGTCGTCCTCGCCTGTCTGTTGCGGCCCGACCCGCTCCGGCTCGCCCGGGCGCTGGCCGCCCGGGATGCGGGCGCGGGCACGGGCACGGGCACGGGCACGGGCACGGGCGTGGAGGGGGACGCGGGTACGGACGGGTCCCGCGCCGGGGCAGCGGCGCCCGCCGGGCGTCACGACGTGGCGGTCGGCACCACCGTGATTATCCTGACCCAGGTCGTGATGATCGGAATCATGACGATGGCCCCGGTGCACATGCTGGCGCACGGTCATACCGCCCAGGCCGCGGGGCTCGTGATCTCCCTGCACGTCGCGGCGATGTTCCTGCCCTCCCCGCTCACCGGGCTGCTCGTCGACCGGGTCGGCAGACGGTGGGTCGCCCGCGCCTCCGGGCCGCTGCTGCTGGCGGCGGGTGTCCTGGCCGCCCTGTCGCCCGCCGGCTCGGCGCCCGCGCTCGGCGTCGCTCTCGTACTCCTCGGCCTGGGCTGGAACTTCGGTCTGATCAGCGGCACCGCGATCGTCACCGACGCCCTGGCCCCGGACCGACGCGGCACGGCACAGGGGCTGGTGGACGTGGGCCTCGCGGTCGCCGGAGCGGTCGGAAGCCTGGCGTCGGGCCTGGTCGTCGCGCGGGACGGCTACCCGGCACTGGCTCTGGCGGGCGGGCTCGCCGCCCTGTTGGTCCTGCCGGTGGCCGGCCGGTTCCCGCGCCGCGCACCGCGTACGGCCGGTCCCACCGGGCGGCACGGGTGAGGGCAGCGCCGAAAGCCGTACGGGGACGGAGGCGGGGCGGGGGAAGGCGGGGCCTTTCGGGGCGGCGGACGATCTCCGCGACGTCGAACCGTGCGCATCGCGCTTTGGCCAAACGCTATTCGCTTGCCTCCCGGATGCGTCGGCGCCGTTCACCTTCACGGTCGGGAGCGCGGGCCGAAGCCATCGCCCACCAGCGGAAAGGTCCCTGCTGTTAACGAAAGCTTTAACGATGCTTAGGCGGGTCGGGCGCGCAGAACCCGCGTAAAACGGATTACCCAAAGATTGGGGCTCCCCATACAGCACATCGTGGGCTTAACTTAGGTGGCATGACGTCCCCCCGCTCCACCTTCGGCGGCGGCTACTACGCCGCGTCGTTCCCCGACACTCCGATCTACGACTCCTTGGTCGCGGAGCGGGGAACCCCTCAGATCGCGCCCATCCGGGTGCCGGCCGCCTATGACACCGGCAACAGCTACCTGCCGGCCCTGCCGTCGGCGCTGCCCGCCCTGCCCGCGGCCCCGTCGCAGCAGTCCGGTTACGGCTACCCGCAGCAGCAGCCGATGCCGCAGTACCAGCAGGCTCCGGCGCCGCACGCGCCGATGCAGCCCGCCCAGCTGCAGCACGCGCCCGCGCCGTACATCCCGCAGCAGCCCGCGGCGGTCCGCGGCTACCCGCAGCAGCCCCAGCCGCCGCGCCCCGCGCCCGCCACCGGGTACGAGTCGATGCGCCCGGCCTCGCCGCGGCCCGCGCCGGCGCAGTCGCCGTACGAGGACCCGTACAACCGGCCGTACCAGAGCCGGGGGTACTGAACCGCGACTCCGTGCGGCGAGGTGCGCCGGGGGACGCACCGGGCATCAGGCACATCCCGGGCACAGGGGTGCCGCTGACGCCCGACAGCCCGCTCGTACGGGGTCCGGGGGTGCTGGCAGGATGGGCGCATGAGCTTTCCCGTGCTCCGTTCCGCCCACGTCTATCCGGTCAAGTCGCTTGCCGCCCGCGCCTGCGACACGGTCGCCGTCGAGCCATGGGGACTCGTCGGCGACCGCCGCTGGATGCTGGTCGACAAGGCGTCCAAGGCCGTCACACAGCGTCAGCAGCCGTCCATGGCGCGGATCGCGGCCGAGCCGCTGCCGGACGGTGGCGTACTCCTGTCCGCGCCGGGCTTTCCGCCCCGGCGCGTCGAGGGGCCCCGGTCCGGCCGTCTGCTCACCGTGGAGCTGCACCGGGACACCGTGGTGGTGGAGGAGGCGCCGGGCGACGTCCATGACTGGCTGAGCGCGGTCCTCGGTACGGAGGTCCGGCTCGTGCATCTCGACGAGCCGTCGCACCGCAGGCCCGTCGACCCGCTCTTCGCCCGGCCCGGGGACATGGTCTCCCTCGCCGACGGCTTCCCGCTGCTGGTGACCACCACGTCGTCGCTCGACGCGCTCAACGCCCTGATCGCCGCGGGCGACCGGCCCGGGGAGGGTCCGCTGCCGATGGACCGTTTCCGGCCCAATGTGGTGATCGGGGAGACCGAGGCGTGGGCGGAGGACGGCTGGCGGCGGATCGCCATCGGCGAGGTCGCCTTCACGGTGGCCAAGCCCTGCGGCCGCTGCGTGATCACGACGACCGACCAGCGCACCGCCGAGCGGGGCCGGGAACCGCTGCTCACGCTGGCCCGCCACCGCCGGTTCGGCAAGCAGTTGGTCTTCGGCCAGAATCTGATCCCGGAGGGAACGGGAGTGATCAGGGTCGGGGACCCCGTCCGGATCCTCGACCCGCTGGACCGATAGACCGCCGGACCGACAGACCAACAGATCGAAGAACCAACAGATCGACAGATCGACGGAACGAGCAGGGGGGCGCGGGCGTGTGGGTGCTGTGGGCGCTGCTGCGCGGGCGGGGCAGTCCGCTGCGCCGCGCCACCGACCGCCGCGAGGCCTGGGTGGCGCTCGGAGCGCTGGTGCTCCTCGTGATCGGCGCCCCGGCCGCGGGCTGGGCGGGCGGGACGGCCGCCGACGCCGCCCTCCAGCGGTCGGTGCGGGCCCAGCACGAGGAACGTCACCCCGTCGACGCGGTCGTGGTGGGTCCGGCGGGGCGGGGACGGTTCGCCAGTGATCCCGGGAGCGGCGTCGAACGGGTCGCGCGCACCTGGGTGGTGGCGTCCTGGCAGGCCCCGGACGGCAGTCCGCGCACCGGAAAGGTGGCCACCGCGTCGCGGCCGGGCGGCCCGGGGTCCCCGGTGCGGATCTGGACGGACGCGGCGGGCTACCCGGTGGAGCCGCCGATGGACGGGCGCACCGCCCGGACGCACGCGGTGCTGGGCGGCATCGGCACGTTCCTGCTCGCCGCCGCCTGCGTCGAGGCGGGCCGCCGGCTGACCGTGAGACGCATGGCGCGGCGGCGGTACGCACGGCTGGACCGGGAGTGGGCCGCTGTGGGCCCGGACTGGGGCAGGGCCGGAACGGGCGGCTGACCACGGTCTCCCCCGGCCGGAGCGGCCGGCGGCGATCTCGCTCGGCGGGGCCGATCGTCAACTCCCGGCCCGCACGCGCGCTACGGTGGTCCGACCCCGTCCGCCTCCCCGGCGACGGACGGACCCGAGGCATCGCACAGCACGAGGTGGGGGCAGAGCAACTCCATGGCACAGGGCACGGTCCAGGTGACGCACACCGGCACATCGCGATGGCGCCGCCGCACGGGCGAGTACGCCTCCCTCTCCGCGGCCCTGGAGGCGGCAGCCGACGGCGACGTGCTCACCGTCGCGCCCGGGACCTACCGGGAGAATCTCGTCGTCCATCGCGCGGTGACGCTGCGCGGCCCCGAGGGTTCGGCCGGTTCCGTACGGATCGCGCCGGTCGACGGCGTACCGCTGACCGTGCGCGCCTCCGCGGTGATCCAGGACCTCCATGTCGAGGGCCAGGACTCGGCGGCGCCCGCGCTGCTGGTCGAGGAGGGCACAGCGGAGCTGACGGACCTGCGGATCGTGACGCGGTCCGCCGCGGGCATCGAGGTGCGCGGCGCGGCCCGGCCCACCGTGCGGCGCTGCGCGGTCGACAATCCGGCCGGAGTCGGGATCGCCGTGCTGGACGGAGCGGGCGGCGTGTTCGAGGAGTGCGAGGTCCTCTCCTCGGGCCAGTCCGGGGTCTCGGTCCGCGACGGCGG
This sequence comes from Streptomyces sp. MMBL 11-1, assembly GCF_028622875.1. Taxonomy (NCBI): domain Bacteria; kingdom Bacillati; phylum Actinomycetota; class Actinomycetes; order Kitasatosporales; family Streptomycetaceae; genus Streptomyces; species Streptomyces sp. MMBL 11-1. The sequence goes on from NZ_CP117709.1 coordinate 355,138, forward strand.
GCATCCGCGCCTGGACCGCTGCCGGATCCACCACGCGTCCGGGGCGGGCATCGGCGTCACCGGCGAGGGCAGCGGCCTGGAGGCGTTCGGCTGCGAGGTGTACGAGATCAAGGGCAGCGGTATCCAGATCACCGCCCGCGCCTCGGCCCAGCTGACCGACTGCACGGTGCACCGCACCTCGGCGGACGGCGTCACGCTGGATACCGACGCGGTGCTGACGCTCGCCGACTGCGACATCCACGACATCCCGGAGAACGCGATCGACCTGCGGTCGCGTTCGGTGCTCACGCTGACCCGCTCCACGGTCCGCCGATTCGGCCGCAACGGGCTCTCGGTCTGGGATCCGGGGACCCGGGTCGACGCCAACCAGTGCGAGATCCACGACAGTACGGGCGACTACCCGGCGGTCTGGGTCAGCGACGGCGCGACGGTGATACTGGACGCCTGCCGGGTGCACGACGTGCCCGACGCGCTCTTCGTCCTCGACCGGGGGTCGCGCGCCGACGTCGTGGACAGCGACCTCTCCCAGATCCGCAACACCGCCGTCTCCGTGAGCGACGGGGCGACCGCCCAGCTGGACGACTGCCGGATCCGGGAGGCGTCCACGGGCGCCTGGTTCCGTGACCACGGCAGCGGCGGCACGCTGAACAACTGCACCATCGACGCGGCGCAGACCGGGGTCATCGTCACCAAGGGCGCCGACCCCACCATCGAGCGGTGCGCGGTCACCTCTCCGGCCGAGGCGGGGTTCTACGTCTCGGCGGAGGGCCGGGGCACCTTCGACAGCTGCCGGGTGACCGGCAGCGAGGGCTACGGCTTCCACATCATGGACGGCTGTCGCACCACGCTCACCCGCTGCCGTACCGAGCGGTGCGCCCGGGGCGGGTACGAGTTCCCCGAGGGCGACAACGGCGCCGCGGCCGGCCCGGTGGCCACGGACTGCACGAGCGACGAGAGCGGTCTGCGTACGGCTTTGGCCCCGCCGCCCGCCGTGCTGACGGAAACCCGGTCCACGCCCGGCCTGCTGGGCGCGCTGCCCGGACAGCGCGTGGTCGAACCCGCTCCGGAGCCGGTCGTCCCGGCGGAACCGGCCCGGGACGCCGCCGCCGTCCTCGGCGAGCTGGACGCGCTCGTGGGCCTGGACAGCGTCAAGCGCGAGGTGCGGGCGCTCACGGACATGATCGAGGTGGGCCGCCGCCGTCAGGAGGCCGGGCTCAAGGCCGCGTCCGTCCGCCGCCACCTCGTCTTCACCGGCTCTCCCGGTACGGGTAAGACCACGGTCGCCCGGCTGTACGGGGAGATCCTGGCCTCGCTCGGGGTGCTGGAGCGCGGCCATCTGGTCGAGGTGTCCCGGGTGGACCTGGTCGGGGAGCACATCGGCTCGACGGCGATCCGGACGCAGGAGGCGTTCGACCGGGCGCGCGGCGGGGTGCTGTTCGTCGACGAGGCGTACGCCCTCTCCCCCGAGGACTCCGGCCGGGACTTCGGGCGGGAGGCCATCGACACGCTGGTGAAGCTGATGGAGGACCACCGGGACGCGGTGGTCGTGATCGTCGCGGGCTACACCCACGAGATGGAGCGGTTCCTCACCGTCAACCCCGGGGTGGCCTCGCGGTTCTCCCGGACCATCACCTTCCATGACTATCTGCCCGAGGAGCTGCTGCGGATCGTCGAGCAGCAGGCCGAGGAGCACGAGTACAGCCTGGCGGAGGGTGCCGGGGAGGCGCTCCTGAAGTACTTCACGGCGCTCCCCAAAGGCCCCGCCTTCGGCAACGGCCGCACCGCCCGCCAGACCTTCGAGTCGATGGTGGAGCGGCACGCGGGCCGGGTCGCCCAGCTCGCCGAGACGAGCACGGACGACCTGACCCTGCTCTATCCGGAGGACCTTCCCGAGCTGCCCCTCTGAGGTCCTCCCTCCGGCTGCGGCAGGCCGGCCCCGGCCTGCCGGGGCACCAGCGGCCCCAGTTCGTCGAGGAGCGCGGCCCGCTCCTCGGCGAAGGCCGGGTCGGCCTGGTAGTCGGAGTGCCCGAGGATCGGTTCGGGCAACGGGAGTTCCGTGGTCCGCCCGTAGGCCAGCGGGTCCTTCAGGGGGCCCCGGTCGACGCCCGGGTCGGGTTCGGCGCAGATGCGGACGGGCCCGCCGATCGGGTCGGTGGCCCGCCACAGATTGCGCCAGCAGTGCACCGAGCGGTGCAGCCCGAGCAGCGGACCGGGGCCGAAGTAGGCCGGGAACCAGCGCCCGTACAGCCGCTCCAGGGGGGAGCCGTAGGTGAGCAGCGCGACCCGGCGGCGGGTCGCGTCGGGCAGTTGCCAGACGGCGGAGGCGGCGAGCACGCTGCCCTGCGAGTGGCCCGAGATGACGAGCCGGCCCCGGGGCGTGGTGGCCGTCCAGGCCGACATCCGGGAGGCCAGGTCGGGGACAGCGCGCTCGGCGTAGCACGGGGGCGCGAAGGGGTGGGCGGCGCGCGGCCAGAAGGTGCCCACGTCCCAGAGGATGCCGATGGTGCGGCGGGCCGAGGCGTCCTTGTAGGCGCGTCGGCCGCCGGCGACGAACAGGACGAAGCCGAGACCGATCAGCCAGGAGCCGGTCGACTGTGCGGCCTCGGCGAACGATTCGAGGAGCGGCCAGCTCCCGTCGGCGGCCCGGCCCGGCACCTCGTCACTGCGCCAGGATCCGGCGATCGCGCCCGCCCCGAGCAGCAGGGTGGCCCCGGAGACCACGCCGACGATCCAGGGCGCCGAGTCGGTGAGCGCGGCGGTCGCGCGGATGCGGGCGATGCGGCGGGTACGGCCCTCGTCGGGCGGTTCGGGGGCGTACTCCGCCTCGATGACCGGGCCCAGGCGGCGGGCGGTGCGAACGGTGCGGACGATCAGCACCAGGACCGGAACGAGCAGGAGCAGCAGGAGCACGGGGATGACGGAGGCCTGCCAGCTGAGCAGGACCGGCGGCCCGGCGATGTCGGTGGGGTGGCCCATGCCCGGGCTCCCGGGCCCGTCAAGCCAGTCGGCGACGCGCTGGGCGACGCCGCCGGTCATCACGCCGCCGAGGGCGCAGGCGAGCATGGCGACCGTGGGGCCGCCGAGTCCGTACAGGATGGTGCGCGGTTCGGGGGTGCGGCGGTAGAGGTCCCGGGCGACCAGGGCGAGGACGACGACGAGGACCCCCTGGCCGAGCGCGAGCAGGCGGAAGGCGGTCTCGCCGGGGAGGCTGCCCGAGGACCGCCAGTCCGGGCGCGACCAGGAGGCGTACACGACGGCGAGGGCGAGCAGGGCGAGCGCGGAGCCGGGCAGACAGGTGGTGAGGGCGGCGTCCAGGCGGGTGTCGCGGGTCCGTTCGCTGCGGCCCCGGCGGCAGACGACCCAGACGACGACGATCGCGCACAGGGCGATGCCGCCCTCGGTGGCGGCGCCGAGGAACCGGGGCACGGGGCCGTCGGTGCTCCGGTCGTGCCGGGCGGCGGCGCCGGCGACGGCCGCGGCGACGGTCAGGAACCCGGCCGCCGTGTGGGCGGCGCGGAGCCGGGCGACGATCCGGCGCCCGTACCAGAAGCCGGGCCTGCCGAGCGCGGGGCGGACCGGAGCGGGCGGGTGCGGGGCCCCGTCGGTGTCCGGGTCGGGCGCGCCGGGGCCGTGGGCCTCCCGCGGCCCCTCGGGGTCGTGCGCGTCCATGTCGGCTTCGTCCAGGGGGCATTGGGACTCGTACGCACTCCAGGTCCGGTTGGACAGGTACCACAGGAGCCCCACGAGGGCCGCGGGCACGACGGCGGCCAGGGCGAGGCGGCGGCCGGGCTGGGACCACCAGCCGCCCTGATGCGCCGACAGGAAGCCGAGCCAGGAGCGGCGTTCGGCACAGGCCTCGGCGCCCGCGCACTGCCAGGCCAGCAGGTCCAGGGCGACTTCGCAGGCGGCCGCCGTGAGCAGCACGGTGAGGCTGAGTGCGACGAGCCGCACCAGCACGCCGTACAGCCGGACCGCGCGGGTGCGGCCGGTGGCGGTGGGACGCATCCAGTGGGCGAGGTTGACCACCATGAACGGCAGGAGCAGCAGCCACAGCGCGCGGGAGCCGTTGCCGGAGGTGAGGCCGGACCAGCAGTACGCCTCGGCGACGGGCTCGTCCCGGTAGCGCTCGGGGTGCTTCTCGCCGTGGGCGTCCTCGGTGCGCCGGTACACGGCCGCGGTCTCGTCCCCGGTGACCCGGACGGTACGGGGGTCTCCCAGTACCTCCTGCGGGGTGGCGCCGCCGACGCCGTGGACGAGCAGTTCCAGGGCGGTCCCGGTGTGCCGCGGAGACGGGGAGGACGGCGGGGGCGAGGGCGTGGCGGCAGGAGCCAAGGGGGACTCTCTCTCGGGCGCGTCGGCCTCGCGGCCGACGAAGACGTGCGCAGGGGCGGGTGGTGCGGGGCCGGGGGCGCCGTGGGCTCCGGGCGTGGTGCACCACCGGTCGCGGGGTTCCCAGGATTCCGGGCGCGGGGCGGGTGCGTGAAGCGGTCTCACGGAATCTCCCCAGGTGATACGCCGGGCATGCCTGCGTGGCAGGATGAGCGTGTCGCGCAGACCGCTGCGGACCGTACGGCAGAGGGAAGGACCGGACCCGGCGTTGAGCGAGAATCAGAACCTGCTCGCGGAGCAGCGACGTGCGCTGATCCTCGACGAGGTGCGCAGGCGCGGTGGGGTCCGGGTCAACGAGCTGACCCGCAAGCTGAACGTCTCCGACATGACGATCCGCCGGGATCTGGACGCGCTGGACCGCCAGGGCGTGATCGAGAAGGTCCACGGCGGTGCGGTCCCGGTCGTCGAGGCGAGTACGCACGAGCCCGGGTTCGAGGCGAAGTCGGCGCTGGAGCTGAGCGCCAAGGAGGACATCGCGCGGGCGGCGGCGGCGTTGGCGGTACCCGGCAGCGCGATCGCGCTCTCGGGCGGGACGACGACCTTCGCTCTGGCCCGGCATCTGCTGGACGTGCCGGATCTGACGGTGGTGACCAACTCGGTGCGGGTGGCCGACGTGTTCCACGACGCGCAGCGTCCGGCCGGGGGGCGCGGCGCGCGGCCCGGGGCGGCGACGGTGGTGCTGACGGGCGGGGTGCGCACCCCCTCGGACTCGCTGGTCGGGCCGGTCGCGGACCGGGCCATCGACTCCCTGCACTTCGATGTGCTGTTCCTCGGCGTGCACGGGATCTCGGCCGAGGCCGGGCTCTCGACCCCCAACCTCGCGGAGGCGGAGACCAACCGCCGTTTCGTCCGGGCGGCGCGCCGGATCGTGGTCGTGGCCGATCACACCAAGTGGGGTACGGTGGGCCTGAGTTCCTTCGCCGCGCTGGAGGAGGTCGACACGTTCGTCACGGACGCGGGCCTGGCTCCGCGGACACGCGCGGAGATCGGGGAGCATCTGCCGGGCCTGCTGGTGGCGGGCGACGCCCCCGCCGGGGCCGAGGGGGCTTCGCCCGCCACCGAGGGCTGACGCGGGCCCTTCGGGTTCCGTTCGGCGCGGCGGGTCCGCCGGGCACCCCATAGGATCGTGGGGTGGCCGTCTTCCGGATCGAGCGTTTCTCCCCTCTCCCCGCAGCCGAGGCCTGGCGCCGGGTGACCGACTGGGAACGGCACGGGGCGCAGGTTCCGTTGACCGCGATCTCGGTCCCGACCGGCCTTCCCTCGCAGCTCGGGACGGTCTTCGTGGCGCGTACGGGGCTGGGTCCCCTGGCGTTCGACGACCCGATGGAAGTGGTGCGGTGGACGCCGCCCGCCGGGGGCCGGGCCGGGGTCTGCCGCCTGGAGAAGCGGGGGGCCGTGGTGCTGGGCCGGGCCTCGATCGACGTGCTTCCCACGGATTCCGGTTCCCATGTGGTCTGGGTCGAGGAACTGCGGGTGCGGCTGGTGCCCCGGTGGGGTGATCCGCTGCTCGCCTCCGCCGGGCGGCGGATGTTCGGCAAGGTCCTGGACGCCCTGCTCGCCTCCCCCGGCGAAACGTAGGACGGCCGGGGGCGCGGGGCGCTCGCGGCGGTGCGCCGGGCGGGCGCGAGGGTCATGTCCGCGGAGCCGTCGGGCCCGGGGAGCACTCCCGTACCGGTGACGTCCATGCCGCCGTACGGAGCCCCCGACCGGTCGTACGGGCCGTTCGGTGCCAGACTCGCAAAGGTGACGGACCTTGACGACACCTCCGACGGCGGCTCCGGCGGCCCGCGTCCCCCCGAGGGCCCGGACGGCTCCGACAGCTCGCGCCCGCGCTGTCTGGTGACCGGGGCGACCGGCTACATCGGCGGCCGGCTGGTGCCCGCCCTGCTCGATGCGGGGTACCGGGTGCGCACCCTGGCCAGAACGCCGCGGAAGCTGCGCGACTACCCCTGGGCGGACCGGGTCGAGGTGGTGCGCGGCGATGTCACCGACGCCGCGTCCCTGGCGGAGGCGATGCGGGACGTCGATGTGGCGTATTACCTGGTGCACGCGCTCGGTTCCGGCTCGGACTTCGAGGAGACCGACCGCAGGGCGGCGCGAACCTTCGGCGAACAGGCGCGGGCGGCCGGGGTGCGCCGGATCGTGTATCTGGGCGGGCTGACGCCGGCCGGGGTGCCGGAGAGGAACCTGTCGCCGCATCTGCGCTCGCGGGCCGAGGTGGGCCACATCCTGCTGGACTCCGGGGTGCCGACGGCGGTGCTGCGAGCGGCGATCGTCATCGGCTCGGGGTCCGCCTCGTTCGAGATGCTGCGGTACCTCACCGAGCGCCTGCCGCTGATGATCACCCCGAGCTGGGTGCGGACCCGGATCCAGCCGGTGGCCGTGCGGGACGTCGTCCGGTATCTGGTGGGGAGCGCGAAGCTGCCCGAGGACGTCAACCGGGCCTTCGACATCGGGGGCCCGGACGTCATGACGTACCGGGACATGATGCAGCGCTACGCGCGGGTGGCGGGGCTCCGGCGACGGCTGATCCTGCCCGTGCCGGTGCTCACCCCGACGCTCTCCAGCCGCTGGGTCGGTCTGGTCACACCGGTGCCCGGCTCCATCGCCCGGCCGCTCACGGAGTCGCTGCGCCACGAGGTGGTGTGCCGGGAGCACGACATCGCGGAGTACGTCCCCGACCCGCCGGACGGGCCCATCGGCTTCGACCGGGCGCTGCGCCTGGCCCTGGAGCGGATCCGGGAGGCGCGGGTCGACACCCGCTGGTCCAACGCCTCGGTGCCCGGCGCGCCGAGCGACCCGCTGCCCACCGACCCGGACTGGGCGGGCGGCAGCCTCTACCGCGACGACCGGGAGCTGGCGGTGCCGGTCGGTCCGGACGCGCTGTGGCGGGTGATCGAGGGCATCGGCGGGGAGAACGGCTGGTATTCCTTCCCGCTGGCCTGGGCGGTACGCGGCTGGCTCGACCGGATCGTCGGCGGGGTGGGGCTGCGGCGCGGCCGGCGGGACGCCCAGCGGCTGCGGGTGGGTGACTCGCTGGACTTCTGGCGGGTGGAGGAGATCCTGCCGGGGGAACTGCTGCGGCTGCGGGCCGAGATGCGGCTGCCGGGGCTGGCCTGGCTGGAACTGTCGGTGCGCCGCGACGACCGGGGCCGGACGGTGTACGGGCAGCGCGCCCTGTTCCATCCGCGCGGGCTGCCCGGTCACGCGTACTGGTGGAGCGTGTGGCCCTTCCACTCGATCGTGTTCGGGGGGATGGCGCGCAATATCGCCGAGGCGGCCGCGGCCGAGGAGAAGCGCCGTGCGCCGATGGCGGACAGTGGTACAGACAACTAGGGGCGCGACCGCTATCGTATGCCCGGCTCCACCCGCCGCAGACGCCCGGAGGTGCACGCGATGGCCCGCCGACTCCGTACCGTGGGACGGGAGTTCGCCGACTCCGCGCCGATACGTCTGGTGTTCGCCGCCGATGTGTCCGCGCCGGTGGACGTGGTGTACCGCGCGCTCGCCGAGGATGTCGCGTCCTGGCCGTCCTGGTTCACCGCCGTCACCCGGGCCACGCCCACCGACGCGGGCGCGGGCCGCGAGGTGCGGTTACGGGGCGGAGTCCGGTTCCGCGAGACGATCGTGGCCGCCGAACCGGACACGTGCTACGCCTACCGGGCCGACGAGTCCAACGCCCCGGGCCTCCGGGCCCTGCTGGAGGAGTGGCGGCTCACGCCCGAGGAGTCCGGCACCCGGGTGCAGTGGACCTTCGCCGCCGACGGGACGGGGATGTTCCGCCTGGTCCTGAGCCTGGCACGGGCGGGGGTGGGCCGGTCCTTCCGGGACGCCGTGCGCCGGCTGGACGCGCGGCTGGCGACGACGGCGCCCTGAGCGACGCGCCGAGTCCGGCCTCAGCAGGGCCAGGTCCCGGTCATGAGGAAGTCGTCGATGGCGGCGGTGTACGGGGCGATGTCCAGTCCCTGTTCCTCCAGCCACGCGTCGGAGTAGTACTTGTCCAGGTAGCGGTCGCCCGGGTCGCACAGCAGGGTGACGACGCTGCCCCGCTCGCCCCGCTCCACCATCTCGGCGATCAGCTTGAAGGCGCTCCACAGTCCGGTGCCCGTGGACCCGCCCGCCTTGCGGCCGATGACGCGCTCCAGGGCGCGGACGGCGGCGACGCTGGCGGCGTCGGGCACCTTCATCATGCGGTCGATGGCGCCGGGCACGAAGCTGGGCTCCATGCGCGGGCGGCCGATGCCCTCGATGCGCGAGCCGCGGTCGCTGGTGGCGTGCGGGTCGTTGCGGGTCCAGCCGTCGAAGAAACAGGAGTTCTCCGGGTCGGGCACGCAGATGCGGGTGTCGTGCTGGAGGTAGTGGACGTAGCGGGCGATGGTCGCCGAGGTGCCGCCGGTCCCGGCGGTGGCGACGATCCAGGCGGGTTCCGGGTAGCGCTCCAGGCGCAGCTGCTGGTAGATCGACTCCGCGATGTTGTTGTTGCCGCGCCAGTCGGTGGCGCGCTCCGCGTAGGTGAACTGGTCCATGTAGTGCCCGCCGGTCTCGGCGGCGAGGGCGGCGGACTGTTCGTACATGGTGCGCGAGTCGTCCACGAAGTGGCACCGCCCGCCGTGGAATTCGATGAGCCGGGTCTTCTCCGGGCTGGTGGTGCGCGGCATCACGGCGATGAACGGGACGCCGATCAGCTTGGCGAAGTACGCCTCCGACACGGCGGTCGAACCGCTGGACGCCTCGATGACCGGCCTGTCCGGCCGGATCCAGCCGTTGCAGAGCCCGTACAGGAAGAGCGAGCGGGCGAGGCGGTGCTTGAGGCTGCCGGTGGGGTGCGTCGACTCGTCCTTGAGGTAGAGGTCGATGCCCCACGCCTCGGGCAGCGGGAAGCGCAGCAGGTGGGTGTCGGCGGACCGGTTCGCGTCGGCCTGGACCTTGCGGACGGCGTCCTTGAGCCAGGCCCGGTACCCGGGGTCGCTGCGGTCGACGTCCACGGTCACCCTGGCCCCGTGTTCGGTTGCGTGCTCACTGGTGTGCATGGGCCTGCTCCTGTTGCTCGCCGATCCGTACCCCGCGCGTCCACGATATGCACCCCACCTGCACAAACGGTCACTTTGGTGGCCCATAGCGTTACCTTTGACCGCCGCCCCCGGAGCGGCGGCGACCGGAGGTGCGCACGGGGCCCGTCACCCGTCCGGGCCCTCTGGCGATCCGGCGCGCGTCGGGGCACACTGCACAGCAGGAGTGGTGTCGAAGGGGGGCGAATCCGCCATGGCGGACGTCGAGTTCAGTGCGTCGGGAGTCAGGATCGAGCGGTTCACCCGGTCGCTGACCAGAGCTGGTCAGGTGGTGGTGAAGGACGGGCGGCTGTCGCTGCTCACGAGCAGCGGGCGGGAGATCGACAGCGCCCCGGTGGGCTCCGTGAGTGCGCGCACATGGTGGTTCATCGCGGCCGATTCCGTCATCGCCCGGGTGAACGGGGTGCGCTACCGGTTGACGATGGGGCAGCGCAGCCGCAGACGCGACGGGGCGGCTCCGTTGCGGCGTTTCCTGGAGACGCTGCGCAGTGCGCGGGGCCGCCGGGACTGAGGGGCCGGTGACGGGCGGGGCGGGCCGACGCCCGGGCCGCCGGTCTCCCCCGCGAGTTGCGGAGCCGTATCCGCTGGGCCACGCTGGACCCATGTCACTGAAGGTGCACCCTCGGTGACAGAGCGATCCGCTCCACGGGCCGGATCGCGCGACACGAGCAGACACGACAAGAGCAGAGCGGATTCGGCAGTCAGTCGTCCGCCGGCTCCGTTGGTGTCTCTTCTCTTCTTCCGGACCTATTTCGGGGAGTCGCAGCCGTGATCAGCGAGCCAAGCAGGCACTGCACGGTGGAGCTCCAGGCCCTGCCGTCGCGGATCGGTCAGGTCCGCAGAATCATTTCGGCGCAACTGCGCTACTGGCATCTCGATCCTCTGATCGACCAGGCGGCCCTGGGCGTCACCGAGCTTCTCACCAATGTTCACCGGCACGCACAGCCGGACAAGTCATGCACCGTCGACATCGAGCTGCTGCTCGACCGGCTGACGGTCTCCGTCCACGACCACGATCCGCGCCTGCCCATGGTGAACGAGGCGGACTCGTTCGCCACGTCGGGCCGGGGCCTGGCCCTGATCGCGGCCGTCAGCGAGAGCTGGGGGGTGCGGCCGATCGGCTCGGCCGGGAAGGCCGTCTGGTTCACCCTGCCGGCGGCCACCGGCGCCTCGACCCTGCCACCGCTCGCGGTCTACGGGTCGATGACCGATGGGCCGTTCGGGGCCGTGACCATCACCCCCGACGACATCGTGGCCGTGCCCGCCCGGTCGGCCGTCGTCGGCTGACGGCCGACCGGGCGCGCACGGCCGGGCAGGGCGCGTACGGCCGGGCAGGGCGCGTACGGCCGGGCCGGGAGCGCGGCCGGGCAGGGCGCGTCGGCCGGGCCGGGGAGCGCGGCGGGGCGGAGCGGACATCGCACCGCCCCGCCGCACTCCGTTCCGGCCCCGGGGTCACGCCTTGCCGCCTCCCGCGGCCCGGCCGAACTGCTCGTCCAGCACGGACAGTCGGCGCCAGTACTCGTCCTCGTCGATCTCCCCCGCGGCGAAGCGGCGGCCGAGCAGCGCGATCGGCGAGGAGTCGCCGGGGACGGCCCCCGCGGTACGGGCGGCCGCCCACGGGCCTCCGCGCCCGCGCCACACGGTGCGGCGCAGCAGGGTGACGATCCCGATCACGACCGCCGCCCAGAGAAGCGGGAAGAGCAGGACCCAGGGGCCGGGTCCGCCGGAGTGCGCCAGGGTGTACATGTCGGTCAGCTCCCTCGTTCGCGGATGGCGTGGTGCCGTTCCCGTCGCTTCCGAGCCTGCCTGGCGGGGCCCCTCCGGGGCGTCGTACGTCCGGCGGCCGTGTGCGTACTCCGTCGGGAGCAGCCGGAGTACGCGCCTCCCCGCCCCTGCCTTTCGGTGCCCACTGAGCACCCGGGACCGGGCTGATCGAGGCCGCGCGGGAGCTCCCGCGGAAGCACGGCCAGGGTCTTTCGTTCGGATCAGGCCGGGTCGGGGAGCGGGACGGCAGGGGTGAACGGCTCCCGCCCGGCGTCGGCCCGGCCGCCGCTCACCGCTCAGGCCAGGGCGGCGAGGGGGTCGTCGAGGACCGGCTGCCAGGCCAGTTCGGCGGCGCCCACCAGGCTGTTGTGGTCCAGGGTGCACGGCAGGATCGGCACGCTTCCGCTGCGCCCCCACAGGCTCCGGTCGGCGACGACCGCACGCAGCCGCTCCGGATCCGCCTCCAGCAGGTCGCGGTGGAGCCCGCCGAGGATGATCCGGTCCGGGTTGAGGATGTTGACCAGCCCGGCGAGCCCCAGGCCCAGACGGTCGATCAGCGCCTCGGCGGCGTGACGCACGGCGGGGTCGCCGTACTCCGCGCGGAGCAGGTTTCCGGCCTGCTTGAGGAGGGACTCCTCGGGGCCGGGTTCGCGGCGGGCGGTGGTGAGGAAGGCCAGCGGGTCGGTCTCCACGTCGAGGCAGCCGCGTCCGCCGCAGTGGCAGGGCCGCCCCTCGGGGTTCACGGTGAGGTGTCCCACCTCCAGCGCGAGGCCCGAACTCCCACTGTGCAGGCGGCCGTCGAGCACCAGCGCCCCGCCGACGCCCCGGTGGCCGGTGGCGACGCAGAGGAGGTGCTGGGCGCCGCGGCCCGCGCCGTGCCGATGCTCGGCCAGTGCGGTGAGGTTGACGTCGTTGCCGGTGAACGCGGGCCCGGTGATGCCCGCTTCGCGTACACACGCGGCGAAGATGTCCCGGACCGGGGAGCCCACGGGCCAGGCGATGTGCAGCGGGTTGAGGGCGGTGCCCTCCGGCTCGGCGACCGCCGACGGCACCGCGAGCCCGGCCCCCGCGCAGCGCAGCCCGCTCTCGCGCAGCAGCCCGGCCCCGGCCTCCACGACCTCGCCGAGCACCTGCGCGGGGTCGGCCATCACCGCGACGCAGCCCGGCGAGGTGGCGACGATCCGTCCGCCGAGCCCGACGAGCGCGGCCCGGAAGCCGTCGGCGTGCACCTGGGCGGCGAGGACCACGGGGCCGGTCTCCAGGACGGACAGCCGGTGCGAGGGGCGGCCCTGGGACCCGGCCGCCGACCCGGGGCTGGAGTCGACCCGGATCAGCCCGAGCGCCTCCAGCTCCGCGGCGACCGCCCCGGCGGTGGCGCGGGTGACGCCGAGTTCGGAGGTGAGCACGGCCCGGGTGGGGGCGCGCCCGGTGTGGACCAGTTCCAGTGCGGGCCCGAGCGCACTGCGGCCCCTCTCCAACTTCGTCCGGGTGGTGGTCGCCTTGCCGTTCATGGGGGCGAGTCTCCCATGATCCGGAGGCGTCCCGGACGCCCAGGGCCGGTCCGGGGATCCCGTTCCGGCCACGGCCGGGCCCTCGGAACGTACGGCGTGCGGCGATGTTGCGCCCATCGCCGGAGCGACCCTATGCTGAGTTTGTGCCGCAACTAAACAAACTGCGGACGGCCCTACCGGGGGGACCTCGCGGAGACACCGCCCCACCCTCGTCGGCCCGCCTCCGTACCGCGCTGACCGTGTTCTTCGCCCTCGACGGGTTCCTCTTCGCCGGCTGGGTGGTCCGTATCCCGGCCATCAAGCAGCAGACCGGAGCCTCCGCCTCCACCCTCGGACTCGCCCTGCTCGGCGTCTCCGCGGGGGCGGTCATCACCATGATGCTCACCGGCCGGCTCTGCCGCCGTTACGGCAGCCACGCCGTCACGGCGGGCTGCGGCGTCCTGCTCCCCCTGAGCATCGCCCTGCCCGCCCAGACCCACTCGGCGCTCTCCCTCGGTCTCGTGCTGCTGGTGTTCGGAGCGGCCTACGGCGGAATGAACGTGGCGATGAACAGCGCCGCCGTCGACCTGGTCACCGAGTTGCGCAGGCCCGTGATGCCAAGCTTCCACGCGGCGTTCAGCCTGGGCGGCATGGTCGGCGCCGGGCTCGGCGGGCTGGTCGCGGGGGGCCTCTCCGCGTCCACGCACCTCTTCCTGCTGGCCGGGACCGGCCTGCTCGTCACCGCCTTCGCCGGACCCGCCCTGCTGCGCCACCGCCCGGCCCCCGTCGCCCCGGAGGCCGTCGACCGGCGAGCGCCGAAACAGCGGCTGTCGCCCCGGGCCCGCCGGGTCGTGGTGCTCTTCGGCGTGATCGCCCTGTGCACGGCGTACGGGGAGGGGGCCCTCGCCGACTGGGGCGCACTGCACCTGGAACAGGACCTGGGCGCGCACCCCGGGATCGCCGCCGCCGGATACGCGCTGTTCGCCCTGACGATGACAGCGGGCCGGCTGACCGGAACGATGCTCCTGGAACGGCTCGGCCAGACCCGCACCCTCGTCCTCGGCGGCGCGACCGCTTCGGCCGGCATGCTGCTGGGCTCGCTGGCCCCGACCACCTGGGCGGCGCTGGCCGGGTTCGCGGTCACCGGCCTCGGACTCGCCAACATCTTCCCCGTCGCGGTGGGGCGCGCGGGCGAACTCGCGGGACCGAGCGGGGTAGCCGCTGCCTCGACGCTCGGCTACGGCGGGATGCTGCTCGGTCCGCCCGCGATCGGCTTCCTCGCCGACTGGTTCTCCCTGCCGCTGGCCCTGACGACGGTGGCCCTGCTGGCCGCGGCGGCTGCCGCCCTGGGTTACGGGGCCCGCAACGCCACATCGGATGCGCACACCTGATCACCCGCACACCTGGTCGATTGAGTAGCCGTACTCAGGCGGGCCCCGCTCCCCCGGCGCACGATGGAAGCCTCGACCGAGCACGAAGCAGAGCAAGAAGCAGGGGAGCACACCATGAAGCGCCTGACCGGCCACCCGCACCTGAACACCCTGGTCCGGCTGACCTTCCGCAACCCCGCTTCCCTGATCTACCTCGGGCTGGTGCTCGCGGCGACCCTCTTCGTCGCCGTGGACACCCTGTTCGTCGCCCACGAGGACGCCTCGTTCTCCGGTGTCTGGCTGTTCCTCCTCGCGGCCCCGACCGTCTTCCTGTTCTTCCTCGGCGGCTCCCTGGCGGGCGCCGAGGCGGGCGGGCCCACGTGGTTCCTGGTGCTCGGCCTGGTGGTCTCGGTCCTCGTCCAGTCGCTGGCCCTGGGCTGGTTCGTCCGCCTGGTGCGCCGGGCCGGGTCGGCCGGTTCCGCGCACCCGCAGGGCGTCTGACGCCCCGGACGGGTCCCGCGGGCCCCTGGCACAATCGCCGTCATGCAGATCGCCGAGCACATCGCGTCGTTGTCCGAGGAAGGGCGGCTGCTGGCGGCCGCCGCCGAGCGGGCCGGAACGGGGGCGTCGGTCCCGACCTGCCCCGGCTGGCAGATACGCCATCTGCTGCGGCACACCGGCATGGTCCACCGGTGGGCGGCGGCGTTCATCACCGAGGGGCATACGGCCTACCGGCCCGACGGCGGCGAACCCGACCTCGACGGCGCCGAACTCCTGGACTGGTTCCGCGAGGGACACCGCCATCTGGTCCGGTCCCTTGAGGAAGCGCCCGACGGGCTGGACTGCTGGACCTTCCTGCCGGCCCCCTCGCCCCTGGCTTTCTGGTCCCGCCGCCAGCTGAACGAGACGACCGTGCACCGCGTGGACGCGGAATCGGCGCACGGCGGACCACTGACCCCGGTGTCCGCGGACCGGGCGGTCGACGGCATCGACGAACTCCTCACCGGCTTCCACGCCCGGCCCAAGAGCCGGGTCCGCTCCAAGACACCGCGCACGCTGCGGGTGCGGGCCGTCGACACGGAGGCGGCCTGGACGGTACGGATATCGCAGGACCCGCCAAAGGCCGTACGTTCGGCCGGGCCTGGCAGCACGGACCCCCGGGGCGGCGACGGCGGCACGGGCGGCCTCACGGAACGCGTCGACTGCGAGCTGAGCGGTACGGCGGAGGGGCTCTATCTCACCCTCTGGAACCGGCTTCCGCTCACCGCCGTCACCCTGCGCGGCGACCGCTCGGTGGCCCGGACCTGGACGGACAACTCCGCGGTCACCTGGTGAGCGCCACCCGGGCCGGAGGACGGGGGCGCGCCCTGCCTCAGCCGAGCCAGCCGGGGCGTACCAGCCCCGATTCGTAGGCGAGGACGACGAGCTGGGCGCGGTCGCGGGCGCCGAGCTTGACCATGGTGCGGCTGACGTGGGTCTTGGCGGTGAGCGGGCTGACGACCAGTCTGCGGGCGATCTCCTCGTTCGACAGACCGATGCCGACCAGCGCCATCACCTCCCGCTCCCGTTCGGTGAGCCGGGCGAGCGAGGCGGTGGCCGGCTCCTTGGAGCGGGCCGCGAACTCCGCGATCAGCCGGCGCGTCACGCCCGGGGAGAGCAGCGCGTCCCCGCCGACGACCGCCCGCACCGCGCGCAGCAGTTCCTCCGGCTCGGTGTCCTTGACCAGGAAGCCCGAGGCCCCGTTGCGGATGGCCTCGAAGACGTACTCGTCGAGTTCGAAGGTGGTGAGCATGACCACCTTCACCTCGTTCAGGTCCGGGTCGCCGGTGATCCGCCGGGTGGCGGCCAGTCCGTCCAGGCGCGGCATGCGGATGTCCATCAGCACGATGTCGGGGCGCAGTTCGCGCACCACGCGGACCGCCTCGTCACCGTCGGCGGCCTCCCCGGCGACCTCGATGTCCGGCTGCGCGTCCAGCAGGGCGCGGAAGCCCGCCCGTACGAGCAGTTGGTCGTCGGCGAGCGTCACGCGGATCACGGTGTCTCCTCGGAGGGCTCCGGCGGGGTCCGGCGACGGCGGTCGCGGTCCGGTGCGGTGAACGGCAGTTCCGCGAGGACCCGGAAGCCGCCTTCCGGGCGGGGCCCCGCCTCGATGGTGCCACCGAGGGCGGCGGCCCGCTCCCGCATCCCGACAAGTCCGTTGCCGCCGCCGCCCGCGTCGTCCCCGGTGGCGGGTCCCGCGTCGTCGATGCGGAGCCGGACGCGCCCGGAGCCGTGGTCGATGCGCACCAGCGCGGTACGGGAGCCGGAGTGGCGGACGACGTTGGTCAGGGCCTCCTGGACGATGCGGAAGGCGGCGAGACCGGCGCCGGGCGGGACGGCGGCCGGATCGCCCTCGCTCTCCACGGTGACGGTGAGTCCGGCGGACGCCGCCTGCTCGACGAGCTCGGGGAGCCGGTCGAGGCCGGGGGCCGGGGACGTGGGGGCGTCGCCGGGCGTACGGAGGTTGGCGAGCACCTGACGTACCTCGTCGAGCGCCTCCTTGCTGGCCCCCTTGATCGTGGTGAGGGCGGACCGGGCCTGCTCCGGGTCGGAGTCGAGCAGCGCGAGGCCGACCCCGGCCTGCACGTTGATGACGGAGATGCTGTGCGCCAGCACGTCGTGGAGTTCACGGGCCATGCGCAGCCGTTCCTCGTCGGCCCGCCGCCGCTCCGCCGCCTCGCGCTCCGCACGGGCGGCGGCCCACTGCTCGCGGCGCACCCGCAGCAGTTCGGCGGCGGCGGCGACGGCCACGACCCACGCGGTGACGAAGCCCTCCTGCGTCCAGGGCGCGGCCCTGTCGTCGTCCGGCGGCAGCCATCGGTACAGCCAGTGGGAGACCAGGACGTGTCCGGCCCACAGCCCGCCCAGCGACCACCAGGCGGCCTTCCGGTGCCCGGCGACGATCGCGCTGAAGCAGCCGACGGCGACGGCGACGAACACCGGCCCGTACGGATAGCCGGCCGCGAGATAGGCCAGGGTCGCCGCGCAGGTGGTGGCCACGGCGACCACGGGGCGGCGGTGGCGGAGGAGCAGCGCGACGACCGCGACGAACAGCAGCAGCCGCGCGGCCGGGTCCAGGGGCCGGCGGTCCTGTCCGTGCTCGGCGAATCCCGAGCCGACCATGACGAACACCAGGAGGACGGCCGTCGACACCCAGGGCAGCCCGGCGGCGGTCCGCGAGCGCGCGCCGGACAGCCACGCGGGCGGACCGCCCCGCCGGCCCGGCCGTCCGGGAGGCCGGGGGTCCGGGAAGCCGCAGGGGTGACCACCGCCCCGGATCGGCGGTCGCTGTTCGTCCATGGCGGCCACGCTAAGGGCTGTCCCGTGATTCCCGGTGGATGAGCGCGCGGCGTCAGATGCGGTGCATCGCAAGGCGGAGGGACGTCCGCATACTGGATGTATGTGGACGTTCCGACAACGCGGCGAGGTGCCGTAGCTGTCGTCGCGCGCCCGCCGGGAATTGCGGGACAGCCCTTAGACAACGGACGGGTGCGGGGGCGTCCGCCGTGCGTGGTGGTCACCCGTACTCCGTGGGGAGTACGCCGTCGGGGACGCGGTGCGCCGCCGTCAGGCCGTACGGACGCCGGGCAGGCCCACCGAGCGGGCCAGCTCACCGGCGGCCTGCCGGAACAGTGGCTCGCGCGCCTCGACGACCCGGTTGAACTGGCCGAACAGCTCGAAGGAGATCAGGCCGAACAGCTGGGCCCAGGCGGCGACCAGGGCCGCCACGGCGGCCGGAGGCACGTCCGGGGCGAACTCGGCGGCCATCCGCTCGGCATCGGAGCGCAACTCCGGCGCGAGGGAGGGGACGGCGAGGTCCTCGGACCGGAACGCGGTACGGACGATGTCGATGAAGACCAGGCCCACCCGGGAGGCGGGGCCCACCGTGTCCATCGGGGCGATGTAGCCGGGCACGGGCGAGCCGTAGATCAGGGCGTACTCATGGGGGTGGGCGAGCCCCCACTCCCGTACGGCGCAGGCCACCGCGATCCAGCGCTCGGCGGGCGGGACGGTTCCGGCCCGCTCCCCCGCCGCCCGTTCCGCGACCGAGCCGATCGCGTCGAACGCGTCGACGATCAGCGCGGTGAGCAGATCGTCGCGGCTGGGGAAGTAGCGGTAGAGCGCGGAGGAGACCATGCCCAGCTCCCGGGCCACGGCGCGCAGCGAGAGCTTCGCCGCACCCTCCTCCGCCAGCTGCTTCCTCGCCTCGTCCTTGATCGCCGCGGTCACTTCGATGCGGGCGCGTTCCCTGGCCCCTCGGATGGTGCTCATGCGCATCAGTCTGTCATGTGCAGGGAGCACCGACCACCGATGAGAGCAGTGCTCTTGCTTGGCGGCGCCATTCCGTGCACACTGATCACAAGCGAGAGCACCGCTCTCCAAATCGCGGGAGTCACCATGTCGCAGCAGACCTACTACCTCCGGGCGAGCGCCTCCGCCGCCCGCCTCAACCGCATCGTCGGATGGCTGGCCCGGCACGGCATCAGCCTGATGGGGTCGGCCGAGCTGTCCGTGCGCGGACGCAGAAGCGGGCAGATGCAGCGCATCCCGGTCAATGCCCACGCCTTCGAGGGCGAGCGGTACCTCGTCTCGGCCCGGGGCCACTCCCAGTGGGTGCGCAACATGCGCGTCGCGGGCGGCGGAGAGCTGCGGCTGGGGCGCAGGGTCAGCCGCTTCACCGCCGTGGAGATCGCCGACGACGCGGCGAAGGCCCGGATCATCCGGGCCTATCTGGAGCGGTGGGGCTGGGAGGTCAACCAGTACTTCCAGGGGATCACGGCGAAGGCCACGGACGCCGAGCTGCTGGCGGCCTGCCCGGACCACCCGGTCTTCCGCATCACGGTCGAGGACTGACCCGCCCCGTGCGATGCCGGGGCGCCGCCGCCCGGGTCGGGCGGGGCGGCCCCCCGGGGAGCACGGTGGGAGCTCAGCGGTCCATCGCGGACAGCGCCCGCTGCGCCAGCGGGTGCGTACGGACCAGCTCGGCCAGCGACGTCGTCCCCCGGGTGATTCCGGCGAACGCCTTCCACGCCGGGCGGAAGCCGGTCAGCGCCGCGTGCAGCAGCCCCGGACGGCGCTCGAACAGCTTGAGCATGCGGCGGCCGACACCCATCTCCACGCCGAGACCGGCCTTGACGGCGAAGGCGTAGTTGAGGGCCTGACGGCGGGCGTCCACCGCGTCGTGCGACTCGGCGATCCTGACGGCCCACTCCCCCGCGAGGCGGCCCGAGCGCAGCGCGAAGGAGATGCCCTCGCGGGTCCACGGCTCCAGCAGTCCGGCCGCGTCCCCGCAGACCACGACCCGGCCGCGCGACAGCGGCGAGTCGTCGCTGCGGCAGCGGGTGAGATGGCCCGAGGAGACGGCCGGCTCGAATCCGGCGAGGCCGAGGCGGGCGATGAAGTCCTCCAGATACCGCTTGGTGCCCGCACCGTCGCCGCGCGCCGAGATGACACCCACGGTGAGGGTGTCCCCCTTGGGGAACACCCAGCCGTAACTGCCCGGCATCGGGCCCCAGTCGATGAGCACCCGGCCCGCCCAGTCCTCCGCGACGGTCGCCGGGACCGGGATCTCCGCCTCCAGGCCGAGGTCGACCTGGTCGAGCTTCACCCCGACATGAGCTCCTATCCGGCCCGCGCTGCCGTCCGCGCCGACGACCGCCCGCGCCAGCACCGTCTCACCACCGGTCAGCACCACGGCGACCGTCCGCCGGTCGGGCACGGCCGGACCGTGCTGCTCGACCCGCGCCACCGACGCCCCGGTGCGCAGTTCGGCCCCGGCCTTCTGCGCCTCCTCGACCAGACCGGCGTCGAACTCCGCGCGGTTGATGAGCCCGAAGAGCATGCGCCGGGAGCGGCGGGTGCGCGACAGCTTGCCGTTGAGCGAGAAGGTGACCGCGTGGATGCGGTCCTTCAGGGGCAGTTCGAACCCCGGCGGCAGGGAGTCCCGCGAGAAGCCGATGATTCCCCCGCCGCAGGTCTTGTAGCGCGGCAGTTCCGCCTTCTCCAGCAGCAGGACTCTTCGCCCCGCCACGGCCGCCGCGTACGCCGCCGATGCGCCGGCCGGTCCGGCGCCGACGACGACGACATCCCACACGGACGACTCTTCCGGCTCACGTCCGGCGTCTGCGTTCTCGCTGCTCACGATGTGCTTCTGCTCCTGATCCGACCAGTG
The DNA here is from genome assembly GCF_028622875.1 of Streptomyces sp. MMBL 11-1. Lineage (NCBI taxonomy): Bacteria > Bacillati > Actinomycetota > Actinomycetes > Kitasatosporales > Streptomycetaceae > Streptomyces > Streptomyces sp. MMBL 11-1. The sequence continues at coordinate 375,431 of NZ_CP117709.1, forward strand.
GCCCCAAGCTGCTCACGGCATCCTACGGCGCGTTCCGGCCAAGCCCTCCTGTGGGAGGATCGGCCGTGCTTTCGTCGTACAAGCGTCGCCGCACCCACGGCGTCGCACACGGTCGCGTACACACCGCGCCCTACCCATAACGTCGCACCCACGAGGAGCGTGCCCATGACCGCCCGTCCGATTCCCGAGACCGTCGCCTCGCTGATGCCCCGCGCCCGGGAGGAGCTGGCCGAGCTGGTGGCGTTCCAGTCGGTGGCGGACCCGGCGGTGTTCCCGAGGAGCGAGTGCGAGGGCGCGGCGAGGTGGGTCGCCGACGCGCTGCGCGCCGAGGAGTTCACGGACGTCGCCCTGCTGGACACCCCCGACGGCACGCAGTCCGTCTACGGGTTCCTGCCCGGCCCGGCCGGGGCCCCGACCGTGCTGCTCTACGCGCACTACGACGTGCAGCCGCCGCTGGACGAGTCGGCCTGGATCTCCCCGCCGTTCGAGCTGACCGAGCGCGACGGCCGCTGGTTCGGCCGGGGCGCGGCCGACTGCAAGGGCGGGTTCATCATGCACCTGCTCGCGCTGCGCGCCCTCAAGGCGAACGGCGGCGTCCCGGTCTCGGTGAAGGTGATCGCCGAGGGCTCCGAGGAGCAGGGCACCGGCGGTCTGGAGCGGTACGCGGAGGCGCACCCGGAGCTGCTGGCGGCCGACACGATCGTCATCGGCGACACCGGGAACTTCCGGGTCGGGCTGCCGACGGTCACGGCGACGCTGCGCGGGATGACGATGCTGCGGGTGCGGCTGGACACCCTTGAGGGGAACCTGCACTCGGGGCAGTTCGGCGGCGCGGCCCCGGACGCGCTGGCCGCGATGATCCAGCTGCTGGCCTCGCTGCGTGCCGAGGACGGGACGACCACGGTCGACGGGCTGACGGGCGACGCCGACTGGGACGGGCTGCAGTACCCGGAGGCGGAGTTCCGGCGGGACGCCAAGGTGCTGGACGGGGTGGAGCTGATCGGCACGGGCACGGTCGCCGACCGGATCTGGGCCCGCCCCGCCGTCACCGTCATCGGCATCGACTGCCCGCCGGTCGTCGGCGCGACGCCGTCCGTGCAGGCGAGCGCGCGGGCGCAGATCAGCCTGCGGGTGCCGCCGGGCCAGGACGCCGCCGAGGCGACGAAGCTGCTCACCGCCCACCTGGAGTCCCACGCCCCCTGGGGTGCGCGGGTCCGGGTGGAACAGGTGGGCCAGGGCCAGCCGTTCCGCGCGGACATGACCAGCCCGGCGTACACGGCGATGGCGGACGCGATGCGGGACGCCTACCCGGGCCAGGAGATGCAGTCGTCCGGGATGGGCGGCTCCATCCCGCTGTGCAACACGCTGGCGGGCCTCTACCCGGAGGCGGAGATCCTGCTGATCGGGCTGAGCGAGCCCGAGGCGCAGATCCACGCGGTGAACGAGAGCGTCTCGCCCGAGGAGCTGGAGCGGATGTCGGTCGCCGAGGCGCTGTTCCTGCGGAACTACGCGGAGTCGAAGAAGGCCTGACCTCCGGAGACCCTCCCAGGGGCGGCCGGGGCAGCCGCTACGCCTTCGGCGAAGTCGCCCGCAGCAGAGATCCGTGTGGCGGACGTCCGCCGCCGCGTACGTTCGCCGCATGGATCTCGTCGAGGTGACTCCCCAGCTGCACATGTTCCGCTTCCGGATCGGTCAGGCCCATCTCTGGCGCGACGGGACGGATCTGACCCTGATCGACGCGGGTGACGTCGATTCGGCCGCCGCGATCGAGGACGCGATCCGCACCCTGGGCCTCGCCCCGGCCGGGCTCCGCCGCATCGTCGTCACCCACGGCCACCGCGACCACTACGGGGCCGCGCAGGAGCTGGCGGACCGGCACGGCGCCGAGATCATCGCCCACGCGCTGGACGCCCCGGTGGTACGGGGTGAGCGCCCCGTACCGGAGCCGGACCTGCTGGACTGGGAACTGCCGCTGTGGGAACACGGGCTGACGTGCCCCGACGCCCCGCCCACCCGGGTCGACCGCGAGGTGACCGGCGGCGAGGTGCTGCCGTTCGGCGACGGCGCGCGGGTGGTCCACGCCCCCGGTCACACGGCGGGCTCCATCGCCCTCCATCTGCCGCTCCACGGCGTGCTGTTCACCGGGGACAGCGTCGCCTCCGTGGAACGGCGGGTGATGCTCGGCGTGTTCAACGTGGACCGTGCCGGGGCGGCGGCCACGTTCCGGCGACTGGCCGCGCTCGCGCCCCGTACCGTCTGCTTCGGTCACGGCGACCCCCTCACCGAGAACGCCGCCGCGTTGATGGAGGCGGCGGCGAACGGCGCGTGAGCGCCGCCCGCGTGGAGGCCGGCCCCGAAGTCCCGGTCCGCCGGTCAGCCCACCGGCACCCCCGCCTCCAGGTTGAGCACCGTCGACCGCTCGCGCGCCCGCAGGGCCCAGCGCAGCCTCTCGTACCGGGTGGGCGGCAGCAGCCCCGCGGCCTCCTCCTCGGTGACGAAGCGCCAGCCGCGCAGCTCGGAGCCGGGCAGCAGCAGCCGTCCCGCGTCCTCGGAGCGCAACAGGCCGCCGTCGAAGAGGAAGCGCAGACCGCCGTAGCCGGGCGGGCGGGGCGACTCCCAGTCGACGAGCAGCAGGGTGGGGACCCGGTCGAGGCGCAGGCCTATCTCCTCGGCGACCTCACGGATCCCGGCCCGCGCGGGAGCCTCGCCCGCCTCCACGACCCCGCCGGGGAACTCCCACCCCGGTTTGTACGTGGGGTCGACGAGCAGCACCCGGTCCTGCTCGTCGAAGAGCAGCACCCCGGCGGCCACCGTCTCGGCGGTCGGCTCCGGGCTCTGGACGATCGGGCACGGCGCGGCGTTGCCGGTGCGCACGGCGTCCGCGATCCGCTCGGCGGTCTCCCGGGGCGTGAGGGCGCTGTTGTCGACCACATGCGCGTCCTCGGTGATCCAGTCGAGGGCGTCGCGGTACGGGCCGATGTGCTCGTACGCCCATCTCCGCACCCGTTCGCTCTGCTCCTCGTCGCCGGGAAACTCCTCGCGGCCCGCGATCCGGCGTCGCAGGATCGTTTCCTCCGGTGCGAGCGCCACATGCCGGACGGGAATGCGCCGGGAGGCGAGCCCTCCGAAGATCTCGTCGCGGTACTCCTGTCGCAGCAGGGTCATCGGCACCACCAGCACCCCGGGCACCTCGGCGAGCAGCGCCGCCGCCGTGTCCACCACGAGCCGCCGCCAGATCGGCAGATCCTGGAAGTCGGTGACCTCGGCGAGCCGCTTCTGCGGCAGCAGGCCGCGCAGCCCCGCTCCGGTGATCTCCGGGTCGTACAGCGTGCTGTTCGGGATCAGATCGATCAGTTCGCCCGCGGCGCTGGTCTTGCCCGCACTGAACGCACCGTTGATCCAGACGATCACGGTTCCCCCTCTTCCGTAGCCCCCTGTGGCTTGCCCGCAACACCCTGCCGCGGAAACCCCGCGGCGGCGACGGCGTTGACCGGATGCGGCCGTCCGGCGCGATCGGGGGCCGGGTACGACGCCCGGAACGTGACCCAGGGGGCGCCCGGCCTGACGAACCGGGCGCCCCCTGGAAGCTGCTGCGGGGGTTCGCTAGCGAAGCGCGATGGCCGCCGCCGCGGCGCCGACCAGACCCGCGTCGGTGCCCATCACGGCGGGCGCCACGGTCAGCCGCCGGAGGTAGGAGAGCGTGGCGTAGTCGCGCAGGCTGCGGCGCAGCGGCACGAAGAGCACGTCGCCGGCCCCGGCCACTCCCCCGCCGACCACCGCGATGTCGAGGTCCGCCAGGGTGGCGGTGGCGGCGATGCCGGCCGCCAGCGCCTGGGCGGCACGCTCGTAGGAGGCGATGGCGACCGGGTCCCCCGCGCGGGCGGCGACGGCCACCGCCGCGGCCGTCGCGTCGCCGTCCGGGCCGGGCCGCCAGCCGTTCGCCAGCGCGCGGCGGGCGATGTTGGGGCCGCTGGCGATGCCCTCGACGCAGCCGCGCGCACCGCAGGGGCACGGGTCGCCGTCCAGGTCGACGCTGATGTGGCCGATGTGCCCGGCGTTGCCCGAGGGACCGGGCCGCGGGGTGCCGCCGAGGACGAGCCCGCCACCGACGCCCGTCGACACGACGAGGCACAGCGCGTTGTCGTAGCCCCGGGCCGCACCGAGCCAGTGCTCGGCGGCCGTCATCGCGACCCCGTCGCCGACCAGCGCGACCGGCAGTCCGCCCGCCGTCTTGTGCACCCGCTCCACCAGCGGGAAGTCCCGCCAGCCGGGGACGTTGACCGGGCTGACCGTGCCGGCGGCGGCATCCACCGGACCGGCGCTGCCGATGCCGACGGAACCGGCGCGGCCCCACAGGGGCGAGGCCATCAGCTCGCCCAGCACCTCGTCCACGGCGCCCATGACCGCCTCGCCGCCCTCCCGGGCGGGCGTCGGCCGCTGTGCCCGTACGAGGAGGGATCCCTCGCCGTCCACGAGCGCGCCGGCGATCTTGGTGCCGCCGATGTCGAGCGCGGCGACGAGGTCGGTATGCATCGGTGTGGGCTCTCCGGATCGGTGAAGGGGCGGGACCTGCGGGTTCCGACCGTAGTCTGCACAGTCTCCATTCTGTTGACAACGTTGTCCAGGGCCTATGCTCGACGCCACAGCTCCCGCTCACCCCCGCGGCGCCCCGCTCGGGGCCGACGGGAGCACCGCAGCCCCGCCCGTAATCCGACGACAGGACAGCGCACGTGGACCGGACCGCCCGTCATTCCGAGACCCGATACGGCAACCGGCCGACCATGAAGGACGTGGCGGCCCGCGCCGGAGTCGGCCTGAAGACGGTCTCCCGGGTGGTGAACAGCGAGCCCGGCGTCACGCCGGACACCGAACGCCGCGTACAGGAGGCGATCGACGCGCTCGGTTTCCGCCGCAACGACAGCGCCCGTGTACTGCGCAAGGGGCGTACGGCATCCATCGGACTGGTCCTGGAGGATCTGGCGGACCCGTTCTACGGTCCGTTGAGCCGTGCGGTGGAGGAGGTCGCCCGCGCGCACGGCGCGCTGCTGATCAACGGCTCCAGCGCCGAGGACCCGGAGCGGGAGCAGGAGTTGGTGCTGGCGCTGTGCGCCCGCCGGGTGGACGGTCTGATCGTGATCCCGGCGGGCGACGACCACCGTTATCTGGAGCCGGAGATCAAGGCGGGCATCGCCACGGTCTTCGTGGACCGCCCCGCGGGCCACGTGGACGTCGACATGGTGCTCTCCGACAGCTTCGGCGGGTCCAGGGAGGGCGTGGCGCACCTCATCGCGCACGGCCACCGCAGGATCGGGTTCATCGGCGACCAGCCGCGGATCCACACGGCCACCGAGCGACTGCGCGGCTATCACGTCGCCATGCGGGACGCGGGCATCACCGTCGAGGACGGCTGGGTCTCCCTCGGTTCCACCGAGCCGGAGCGGGTGCGGGCCGCCGCCGAGGAGATGCTCTCCGGGCCCGAGCCGGTCACCGCGCTGTTCGCGGGCAACAACCGGGTGACGGTGACGGCGGTCCGGGTGATCGCGGAGCGGGAACGGCCGGTGGCACTGGTCGGGTTCGACGACATCGAGCTGGCCGACCTTCTCGGCATCACCGTGATCTCGCAGGACGCGGCGGCGGTCGGCAGGACCGCCGCCGAGCACCTCTTCCGCCGTCTCGACGGGGCGGACCACGCCACGGCGCGGGTGGAACTGCCGACACGGCTGATCCCGCGCGGCTCGGGCGAACTGCCCCCGGGCTGATACCTGCCGGGCGCGGCCCGTACGAGGGCACGGGCCCGCCCGAGGACGTGGGGCGCCGCGCGGGAGAGTGAGGTCGCGATACGAGGGCGTCGGGCCGCAGGCCGGGGCGCCGCCGCCCGAGGGGCCTCGGTTTCAGGCCCCCGGGCCGGCCGGCCGGAAGTCCCGGGTCAGCAGGGCCAGCAGCTGCGCGGGGGCGTCCTCCTGCACCGTGTGGCCCGCGTCTTCGATCCAGTGCAGTTCGGAGTGCGGGATCAGCGCGTGCAGCTGCTCGGCGAAGTGCGCCGGCAGGAACCGGTCCTCACGCCCCCAGATGATCCGGGTCGGCACCGGAACGTCCCCCAGCAGGTGCTGGAACGCGTCGGTCGCGGCCTGGTCGGCCTGCCGGTACTGGCGGTAGTACGCGGCCCGGCCGCGCTCGCCGCGCCACGGATCGGCATGGGCGGCCAGGACGTCCGCCCGGTAGCCGGTGTGCGTGGCGTGGCGCAGATGGCTCTCGACCAGCGCCTCGTGGGCGTAGCCGGGGAGCTGCTCGAAGAGGTCCGCGTTCTCCCTGATGAGCCGGAAGAGCCCGGTGCCCCAGTCCCCGCAGGCCACCGCGTCCACCAGGGTGAGGTCTGCGTACCGCGCGCCGTCCAGGAGCAGGGGCCGCAGGGCCACGGCGCCTCCGATGTCGTGGGCGATCACACGCGGGCGTTCCAGCCCCCAGTGCTCCAGGAGCCGGGTGAAGACCTTCGCCTGGGCCGCCGGGCCGACGTCCTGCCCGTCGCGCTGCTCCGACTGCCCGAACCCGAGCAGGTCCCAGAGGTAGACGCGGTGGTCGCGGGCGAGGGCCGGGGCGATGTCGCGCCAGATGAGCGAGGAGAACGGGGTGCCGTGCAGCAGGACCACCGGCTTCCCCTCCCCCAGCACGTCCCAGCGGACCGCCCCGTCCGGAGTCTCGAACGTCCTGGTCAGCTTCCCTTTCACGGTGTGCCTCCTGGCTCGCGGTTGGGAGGGGGGACCCCCGCCGGACCATCGACGTTACCAGCTAAGGCCTATTGTCGGTAACCTTGCTACAGTGGCGATCATGCGACGGAACCCTGCGCCCGCGGAGCTCGAACTGGTCGAGGACTTCTGCAACACGGCCACTCATCTCCATGGCGAGGACGATCTCGCCCGGCCGGAGACGGCTGCCCGGTGGCTCGGCGCGCGCGGCTTCCCGGCACCGGCCGATCAGGGAGAGCTGGACTCGCTCACGGAGGCGCGGGAGACCGTGCGGGCCTTTCTGGTCGAGCGGACCTCACCGGAGGCGGTCGACGCCCTCAACCGGCTCATCGCCTCGGTCGCGGGTGCTCCCGCCGTGCGCCCCGACGGGGCGCTCACCCTGCGGCCGGCCTCCGGCGGGGCGGTGGCGGAGGTGGTGCGCCAGGTGCTCGAAGCCCTCCTGATCCACGGCCTGACCGGGCGTCACGCCACCCGCCTCAAGGCCTGCGCGGCCCCGGAGTGCCGCTGGGTCTTCTACGACCGGGCACCGTCGTCGAACGGCCTCTGGTGCGACATGGACGTGTGCGGCGCACGGCACAAGATGCGCGCCTACCGCGCCCGCGGCGGGGCCGCCGCACGCCGGGGCGCCTAAGGGCTGTCCTGCGGGGCGCGTTTCGTCTGATCACGTCGGGCACACGGGAGCGCCCCGGCGGGAGGTCCGTCCCACCGGGGCGCGCTCTTCACCGAGGCCCCTTACGGAGCCGTGACCGTCAGGTCGCCCCGGCGCGGCGAGGCGAAGGCCTCCAGGTCCGCGCGGGTCAGGCCGGTCAGCCGGGCCACCTCGGCGGTGTCCAGCGCGCCGCAGTCGATGCCGCGCAGCAGGTAGCCGCTGAGGGCCTTGGCGGTGGCGGGCTCGTCCATGACGTCGCCGCCCGCCCTGGCCACGTAGGCGGCGAGCCGGGCGGCGGCCGGCTCCAGGCCCTCCCGGTAGAAGGCGTAGACGGCCGCGTAGCGCGTCGGCAGGTGGGCGGGGTGCATGTCCCAGCCCTGGTAGTACGCACGGGCGAGAGCGCGGCGGGTGAGGCCGTAGTGGAGCCGCCAGGCCTCGTGGACCCGGTCGGCCGGGCCCACCGGCAGGACGTTGGTCGAGCCGTCGGAGACGCGTACGCCGGTGCCCGCGGCGGCGACCTGCATGACGGCCTTGGCGTGGTCGGCGGCCGGGTGGTCGCTGGCCTGGTAGGCGGCGCTGACCCCGACGCAGGCGCTGTAGTCGAAGGTGCCGTAGTGCAGCCCGGTCGCACGGCCCCGTGCCGCGTCGATCATGCGGGCGACGGCGGCGGTCCCGTCGGCGGCGAGGATCGACTGGCTGGTCTCGATCTGGATCTCGAAGCCGATGCGTCCGGCGTCCAGGCCGTGCGCCTTCTCGAAGGCTTCGAGGAGCTGGACGAAGGCGGTGACCTGCTCGGGGTAGGTGACCTTCGGAAGGGTCAGCACGAGCCCTTCGGGCAGGCCTCCGGCGGCCATCAGCCCGCTGAGGAAGACGTCCGTGGTACGGATGCCGCGGTCACGGACGCCGGCCTCCATGCACTTCATCCGGATGCCCATGTACGGGGCCGCGGTGCCGTTCGCGTACGCCTCCGAGACCAGCCGGGCGGCGCGGGCGGCGGCCTCGTCCTCCTCGGCGTCCGGGCGGGGGCCGTAGCCGTCCTCGAAGTCGATGCGCAGGTCCTCGACGGGCTCGCGCTCCAGCTTGGCGCGTACGCGGTCGTGGACGGGCCCCGCCAGCTCCTCGGGGATGCCGAGGACGGCGGCGAACGAGGAGGCGTCGGGGGCGTGTTCGTCGAGGGCGGCCAGCGCCTGATCGCCCCAGGAGCGCAGGGTGCCGGGCTCGAAGACATCGCCGGGCACGTAGACGGTGTGCACGGGCTGGCGGGTGCCGGGATCACCCGGGTAGCGGCGGGCGAGTTCCGCGTCGACCGCCGTGAGGGAGGCGCTGATCTCCTCGCTGACCGCACCGGCGAGGCTCGTTGCCACCTTCTCCTGCTGACCCATGACCATACCCTCCACGCTCTCGCTGTTTCCGCTTCCCGGAATCAACAATCCGTATAGTGAAGTTATAAGGCCGCTTGATCCCCGTCAATGCTCGCCCGGAACGGCCGCGGGCCGCGCGGTGGGGTTCACCGTGCGGCCCGGGGCGGGGGGTGTTCGCCGGGGGGTCAGCCCTTGCGGGTGTTGATCTCCTCGGTGAGCTGGGGCACGACGGCGAAGAGGTCGCCGACGACGCCGTAGTCGACGAGTTCGAAGATCGGGGCCTCGGCGTCCTTGTTGATCGCGACGATCGTCTTCGAGGTCTGCATGCCCGCCCGGTGCTGGATCGCTCCGGAGATGCCCGAGGCGATGTACAGCTGCGGGGAGACGGACTTGCCGGTCTGCCCGACCTGGGAGGTGTGCGGGTACCAGCCCGCGTCGACCGCCGCACGCGAAGCGCCCACCGCCGCCCCCAGACTGTCCGCGAGAGCCTCGATGAGCGGGAAGTTCTCCGCGCCGTTGACGCCCCGGCCGCCCGAGACGACGATCGCCGCCTCGGTCAGCTCCGGGCGCCCCGTCGACTCACGTGCCGTCCGCGAGACCACCTTCGTACCCGAGGCCGTCTCGCCGAACGACACCGTCAGCGCCTCGACCGTGCCGGCGGCGGCGGCCGGCTCGACGGGGGCGGAGTTCGGCTTGACCGTGATCACCGGAACACCCTTGGAGACCCGGGACCTGGTGGTGTAGGAGGCGGCGAACACGGCCTGCGTCGCCACCGGACCCTCGTCCCCGGCCTCCAGATCGGTGGCGTCGGTGATGATGCCCGACCCGATCCGCAGCGCGAGACGAGCGGCGATCTCCTTGCCCTCGGCCGAGGACACCACCAGCACCGCCGCGGGGGAGACGGCGTCGAACGCGGCCTGCAGCGCGTCGACCTTCGGCACCACCAGGTAGTCCGCGAACTCCGGGGCATCGGAGGTGAGGACCTTCACCGCACCGTGCTCACCCAGCACACCCGCAGTGCCCCCGGCACCCGCGCCCAGGGCCACCGCGACCGGGTCACCGATCCGACGCGCCAGCGTCAGCAACTCCAGCGTCGGCTTACGGACCGCACCGTCCACATGATCGACCAGAACCAGAACTTCAGCCATGACAACGCACTCCAGACAGACGAGAGAAGAGAAGGAGAAAAGAGAGGGAGAGGGAGGACCGGCCGTGCGGGATCAGATGAACTTCTGGCCCGCGAGGAACTCGGCGAGCTGCTTACCGCCCTCACCCTCGTCCTTCACGACCGTGCCCGCCGTGCGCGCCGGACGCTCCGTCGCGGAGTCGACCGCCGTCCACGCACCCGCCAGACCGACCTCGTCCGCGTCCAGCTCCAGGTCCTCCAGATCCAAGGACTCCACCGGCTTCTTCTTCGCCGCCATGATCCCCTTGAACGAGGGGTAACGCGCCTCACCCGACTGGTCGGTCACCGACACCACCGCCGGCAGCGACGCCTCCAACTGCTCCGAAGCGGTGTCACCGTCACGCCGCCCGGTCACCACACCCCCGGCCACCGACACCTCGGACAGCAGCGTCACCTGCGGCACACCCAGCCGCTCCGCCAGCAGCGCGGGCAGCACACCCATCACCCCGTCGGTGGAGGCCATCCCGCAGATCACCAGGTCGTACCCGGTCCTCTCGACCGCCTTCGCCAGCACCAGCGACGTGCCCATCACATCACTGCCGTGCAGATCGTCGTCCTCGACGTGAACCGCCTTGTCCGCACCCATCGACAACGCCTTGCGCAACGCGTCCTTGGCATCCTCCGGACCCACCGTCACCACGGTGATCTCCGCATCGTCCGCCCCGTCCGCGATCTGCAACGCCTGCTCGACCGCGTACTCGTCCAGCTCCGACAGCAGACCGTCGACATCCTCACGGTCCAGCGTCAGGTCATCGGCGAAACGCCGGTCACCGGTCGCGTCGGGCACGTACTTCACACAGACAACGATCCTCAAGCTCACGCCGGCTCTCCTACTGCATCGTCATTTCCGGGCTGCCTTGTTGCACGCAGCATAGGCGCCTTGTCGGGCCGGATCCGGTCAGGACGACCGAGGCTCCGAGCCCGATATTACTCGCCAGTACACCCAGACTGTTACCCCTGAGCAAGCGCATCGCACTGTGACCTTGCCAACGCGGCAGACCCGTGCGTGCGTGACCTCAGTCTCGCAGAGCCGTGAACCGTCCCTGGTGGTAGACCAGTGGGCGACCGGCCCCCGAGGGCGAGCCTGCCACGGCTTCGGCGATGACGATGCGGTGGTCCCCCGCCGGAACGCGGGACACGACCCGGCAGACCAGCCAGGCGGACACGTCCGCCAGCAGCGGAACGCCTTCGGGGCCGCTGCTCCAGTCGGTCGACGGGCCGAAGCGGTCGGCTCCGCTGCGGGCGAAGGTCGCGGCCAGTTCCCGCTGGTGCTCGCCGAGTATGTGGACGCCGACGTACGCGGCTTCGGACAGCACGGGCCAGCTGGAGGAGGACGTACCGACACCGAAGGAGATCAGCGGAGGTTCGGCGGCGACGGAGGTCAGCGAGGTGGCGGTGAAGCCGACCGGCCGCTCGCCCGCGGCGGTGATCACGGCCACGCCCGCGGCGTGGCGGCGGAAGACGGAGCGGAAGAGTTCGGGGGTGGCGGCCGTCGGGGCAGGGGCGAGATCGCGCGTTGCCGTCATGGCTGTGTCCTTCCGCGGAAGTGGCGTACGGGTCCGTGGGTGCTCAGACACCCGGACAACGCGCACTCGCATGGCGGGCGAGGTCCCCATGGGCCCGGCCGTGAAGAAGGAGTTCTGACGACATAACGTCAGACTGACGATGCTGAGTGGGCGCAGTCAAGAGCGTCCCGGATTGTGGGAGATGCGTCACGCCCCGTCACATGGCGTGCCCCAGCGCCGCGACGACGTCGACGGTGCGGGGCTGGCCGGATGCCCGGCGGACCACCTCGCCCTCGGCGTCGAGCACCAGGACGGTCGGCGTCTTCGTGATGTCCAGCCGCCGCACCAGCGCGAGATGGGCCTCGGCGTCGACCTCGATGTGGGCGACCCCGTCGACCATCCCGGCCACGTCGCCGAGGGTGCGGCGGGTCGCCCGGCACGGCTGGCAGAAGGCGCTGGAGAACTGGACGAGTGTCGCGCGCTCCCCGAGTTCCGCGCCGAGTTGGGATGCGTCGAGCCGCTGTCCGGTTGTCCGGCGGTCCACGTGTGCCTCCTGATCAGAGTTCTTCCCCAGAGGTAGCACCGGCCGTCGCCCGCGCATTCCCCGCGGCCCCGGGGGCATACGCACGTGACGAGAATCTCGCGCCCCGCGTCCGTCGGGACTGGCCAGGGGCTCGCGCATGGGGCACCATCGCCACAATGCCGAAAACCTACGGCTGCGTAACTTCCGCCGGGAGAACCACCCAGGCGCTGAAGAAGGGTCTTCTCCAGATGGCAGAACTCGTCTATCGACCGGTCATCGGCGCCGCTCGCACCCTGTTCAAGGCGCTCGACCTGAAGATCGACACTCAGGGTTCGGAGCACATCCCGAAGACCGGTGGTGCGGTGCTGGTCAGCAACCACATCAGTTATCTCGATTTCATCTTCACCGGCCTCGGCGCTCTGCCGCAGAAGCGGCTGGTGCGGTTCATGGCGAAGGAATCGGTCTTCCGGCACAGGATCTCCGGTCCGCTGATGCGGGGAATGAAGCACATCCCGGTCGACCGTGACCAGGGCGAGGACGCGTACGCCCACGCGCTTCGGTCGCTGCGTTCCGGTGAGATCGTCGGAGTGTTCCCCGAGGCCACCATCTCGCAGTCCTTCACCCTGAAGAGCTTCAAGTCGGGCGCCGCGCGCCTCGCCCAGGAGGCCGGGGTCCCGCTGATCCCGATGGCGCTCTGGGGCACGCAGCGGATCTGGACGAAGGGGCGGCCGCGCAATTTCCAGCGCAGCCACATCCCGGTCACCATCCGCGTCGGCGAGCCCATGGAGGCACCTTCCGACCAGTACGCCGGCGCCATCACCCGGCGGCTTCGGGAGCGGGTCCAGGAACTGCTGGAGGCCGCGCAGCGGGCCTACCCGGTGCGTCCGAAGGACGCGAGCGACACCTGGTGGGTGCCGGCCCATCTCGGCGGTACGGCCCCGACGCCCGCCGAGGTGCGCGAGCTCGGCTGACGGCCGGCCGTGACGGCCGCCCGCCTCACTGCTCGGCCCGGTGCGGTGGTGCGGGGCGGCGGGCGGGTTCAGAGGCTCCCGGGGAGGTTCCGCCAGAGCTCCGAGCGGTCACGCGCGCCCCTCAGCGCGCGGAAGATCACCTCGGGTGGCGCGCCATGGACCACGGGATAGTCGACTTCACCGAACTCTTCGCGCGCCACCCACGCCAACCGCTCCCCCTCCAGGGAGAACTGCGCGTCGATGCCCGGCTTGTTACCCCGGGGGTCCACCCGCTTCCAGCGCCCGGACCCGGGAAGCCGCAGGGCGACCAGTCCATGGACCATCGGGTTCGTCCCGTCGTCGTCGGCGAGCCGCTGGTAGCAGAGGCCGGCCGGGATGGAGCGGGCCCGCAGCAGGGCCACGAGCGCGATCGACTTCGCGTGACAGATGCCGGTCCGGGCGGCGAGCACCTCGGAGGCGCGCCAGGTGACGCGCGGGTCCCCCGAGTCGGCGGAGTGCGCAATGGTGTCGCGGACGTACTCGAAGGCGGCCCGCGCGTATGCGTATGCGGTGTCGGCGTCGAGCGCGAGGCGGGTCATTGCCTCCCGGACCCGGGGATGCTCATGGTCGATGGCCTCGTCGGCGGCCAGATAAGCGTCGATGTCGGGGGACTGCTGTGTCAGCTCCATGACCGGAGAGCGTACGAAGCGGCCGACCGGAAGTCTATCGATTTCCGGTCGGCCGCATAGTCATGCAGGGGTCGCGCTATCGGGCCATCTCTTCCTTGAGCGCCTGGAGGAAGGCGTCGACGTCGTCCTCGCCGGTGTCGAACGCGCACATCCAGCGGACGTCGCCGGCCGCCTCGTCCCAGAAGTAGAAGCGGAAGCGCTTCTGGAGCCGCTCGCTGACCGCGTGCGGCAGCCGGGCGAACACGGCGTTGGCCTGGACCGGGTAGAGGATCTCCACCCCGTCGATCGCCCGCACGCCCTCGGCGAGCCGCTGGGCCATGGCGTTGGCGTGCCGGGCGTTGCGCAGCCACAGGTCCTTGGCGAGCAGGGCCTCCAGCTGGACGGAGACGAAGCGCATCTTGGAGGCGAGCTGCATGGAGAGCTTGCGCAGATGCTTCATCGCCCGGACCGCGTCCGGGTTCAGCACGACGACGGCCTCGCCGAAGAGGGCGCCGTTCTTGGTGCCGCCGAAGGACAGCACGTCGACGCCGACCGCGTTGGTGAACGTCCGCATCGGCACGTCGAGCGAGGCGGCGGCATTGGCTATCCGGGCCCCGTCGAGGTGCACCTTCATGCCGCGCTCGTGGGCGTGGTCGCAGATCGCGCGGATCTCGTCGGGGGTGTAGACGGTTCCCAGCTCGGTGTTCTGGGCGATCGAGACGACCTGCGGCATGGCCCGGTGCTCGTCGTCCCAGCCGTACGCCTGCCGGTCGATGAGTTCCGGGGTGAGCTTGCCGTCCGGTGTGGGGACGGTGAGGAGCTTCAGCCCGCCCATCCGCTCGGGCGCGCCGCCCTCGTCGACGTTGATGTGGGCGGACTCGGCGCAGATGACGGCGCCCCAGCGGTCGGTGAGCGCCTGCAGGGCGACCACGTTGGCTCCGGTGCCGTTGAAGGCGGGGAAGGCCTCGGCGGTGGGGCCGAAGTGGCTGTGCATGACGCGCTGGAGGTGGCCGGTGTAGTCGTCCTCGCCGTAGGCGACCTGGTGGCCGCCGTTGGCCAGCGCGATGGCCGCGAGGACCTCCGGGTGCGCGCCGGCGTAGTTGTCGCTGGCGAAGCCGCGCACCTGCGGGTCGTGGTGACGCCGAGCGTCGGTCCTCACGTTTGCGGGGTCAGCCACAGGCGCTTTCCGTTCACTTCGAGGGCGGGCTTGTCCCAGACGCCGGCGATGGCCTCGGCCAGCTCCGTGACGTCGGTGAAGCCCGCGAACTTCGCATTCGGGCGTTCGGCGCGCATGGCGTCGTTCACCAGTGCCTTGACCACCAGGATCGCAGCAGCAGCCGCCGGTCCGTCCTCGCCCCCCGACTTGCGGAAGGCGTCGCCGAGCGCGAGGGTCCACGCCTCGGCGGCGGCCTTGGCGGAGGAGTAGGCGGCGTTGCCCGCGGTGGGCTTGCTGGCCCCGGCCGCGCTGATCAGGAGATAGCGACCCCGGTCGCTGCGCTCCAGGGCCTCCTGGAAGGCCAGCGAGGTCGACTGGACGGTGCGGATGAGCAGCTTCTCCAGGGCGTCCCAGTCGGACAGCACGGTCTCCTGGAACGACTTGCTGCCGCGCCAGCCGCCGACGAGGTGGACCAGGCCGTCGATGCGGCCGAACTCCGCCTCGGTGCGCTTGGCCCAGTCGCGGGTGGCGTCGAGGTCGAGCAGATCGACGGTCTCGCCGGTGACGGTCGCGCCCCCGTGGGCGTACCGGGCGGCGTCCACCGCCTCGGCGAGCCGTTCGGGGTTCGCGTCGCACCCGACGACCGTCGCGCCCGCCTCGGCGAGCCGCAGCAGCGTCGCCCGTCCGGCGGGGCCGGCCGCTCCGGCGACCGCGACCACGGCTCCTTCGAGCACACCGGTCCCCTCGCCCGTACCGTTCGCGTTCATGGCCACCGCCTCCTCGGGAGAATGGTTCACGCGGCTGCCCGCTCGTCGTTCGCCGCGGTGATTCCCTTGGTGGAGGCAATCACGTTCTTCAGCTTCTTGGCGAGCGCCTCATAGAACATGCTCAGGGGAAACTCGTCCGGAAGCACGTCGTCGACGAGCTTGCGAGGAGGAAGTGTGAGGTCCAGGGCGTCGGGGCCCTTGGCCCAGCGGGATCCCGGATGCGGGGCGAGGTAGGTCGAGACGAGGTCGTAGGCGGCGAACCAGTGGACCAGCTTGGGGCGGTCGATGCCGTCGCGGTAGAGCTTCTCGATCTCGGCGCAGAGCTGGTTGGTGACCTGCGGGGCACGGTCCCAGTCGATCTTCAGGGTGTTGTCGGTCCAGCGGACGACGTCGTGCTTGTGCAGGTAGGCGAAGAGCAGCTGGCCGCCGAGGCCGTCGTAGTTGCGGACGCGCTCGCCGGAGACGGGGAAGCGGAACATCCGGTCGAAGAGCACCGCGTACTGCACGTCACGGCCGTGGGCGTTGCCCTCGGACTCCAGCTTCACGGCCTCCTTGAAGGCGGTGAGGTCGCAGCGCAGCTCCTCCAGCCCGTACATCCAGAACGGCTGGCGCTGCTTGATCATGAACGGGTCGAACGGCAGGTCGCCGTGGCTGTGGGTGCGGTCGTGGACCATGTCCCACAGGACGAACGCCTGCTCGCAGCGCTGCTGGTCGCCGATCATCTCGCGGATGTCGTCGGGCAGCTCCAGGCCGAGCAGGTCGACGGAGGCCTCGGTGACGCGGCGGAAGCGGGCGGCCTCGCGGTCGCAGAAGATGCCGCCCCAGCTGAAGCGCTCGGGGGCCTCGCGCACGGCGATGGTCTCCGGGAAGAGCACCGCGGAATGGGTGTCGTACCCGGCGGTGAAGTCCTCGAAGGTGATGCCGCAGAAGAGCGGGTTGTCGTAGCGGTCCGCCTCCAGGTCGGCGAGCCACTCGGGCCAGACCATCTTCAGCACGACCGCTTCGAGGTTGCGGTCCGGGTTGCCGTTCTGCGTGTACATCGCGAAGACGACGAGGTGCTGGAGACCGTCGGTCCGGTCCTTCGCGGGCTGAAAGGCCAGCAGCGAGTCCAGGAAGTCGGGGACGCCGAAGCCGTCGGCGGCCCAGCGGCGCAGATCGGTGAGGAGCGCACGGTGGTAGGCGGCGTCGTGCGGGAGGAGCGGGGAGAGTTCCCCGATCGCTCCGGTCACCCGGTCCAGGACCCGTTCGACGACGGCCGGGGACGGGGCGCCCTCGGCCTCGAAGTCGATGGATCCGTCCTTCGACTGCCAGGGGCGGATCTCCTCGACGGCATCCTTGAGCACAGGCCAGGCCGGGTGCTCGACCACCCGCTGGGCCGTAGCTATCGTGCCGTCGACTGCGTCGTGCACAAGAATTTCCGTCATAACACTTCCTCCACGGGAGAACCTCGCGTGGATTCACCGTAGCCGTGCGGGGCTCCTCCCGACAAGTGGAGGTCTGGAAATTATCCTGCGTACCCCCCATGGTCACCGCTGTTTTTCCTGCCGTATCCCGAGTAGGCGCATAGTTCCCGCAGTCGCTGCGGGATCCGTCCGACCCGGCCCGCACGGCTCGGGACATCGCGGGCCCCGGCCGCTACCCTCCCCAGTGCCGTATCGCCGTACCTCCGCGCGGGCAGGAGCAGTCGACGGACCACCGCCGACGGAAACGAGGTCGCCTTGTCATTTCTCACCCTGGGTCATCGCGGAGTGATGGGCGTCGAGCCCGAGAACACCCTGCGCTCCTTCGTCCGCGCCGAGGCGTCGGGAATGGACGCCATCGAGCTGGATCTCCATCTCAGCAAGGACGGTGCGCTCGTCGTGATGCACGACGCGGACGTGGACCGCACCACGGACGGGACCGGACCGATCGCGGCCAGGACCCTGGCGGAGCTGCGCGAACTCGACGCCGGTCGGGGCGAGCGGATCCCCGTCTTCGAAGAGGTGCTGGAGGCCGTCTCCTCCCCGCTCCAGGCGGAGATCAAGGACGTGGCGGCGGCCCGCGCGCTGGCGGACGTGATCCGGGAGCGTGACCTCGTCGGCCGGGTGGAGGTGTCCTCGTTCCACGACGAGGCCGTCGCCGAGATCGGCCGGCTGGTGCCGGGCGTACGCACGGTGCTGATCGCCAGCCGCTGGGGCGCGGACGTGGTGGACCGGGCGAGGACGGCGGGCGCGGCGACGCTCGCGCTGAACATCCGCCGCCTCACCCTGGAGGTCGTGGAGCGGGCGCACGCCGAGGGCGTGAAGGTGATCGGCTGGGTGGTGAACACCCAGGACCACCTGCGTCTCGCACGGGCACTGGGCCTGGACGGCGCGACGACCGACTTCCCCGAGATCCGTCGCGCCGGGCGCTTCACCGCCTGAGCGCGGGCGTCATCAGACGCCTTCCCCGGTGCCGCCCCCCTTCAGGTTCTTGACGAGCAGTTCGAAGGCCAGGTCGTCGCGGAGCGGGATCCCGAAGCGCTCGTCGCCGTACGGGAACGGGGTGAGCCGTCCCGTACGGCGGTAACCTCGGCGCTCGTACCAGGCGATGAGGTCCTCGCGCACCGAGATCACCGTCATATGCATCTCGCCGACGCCCCAGCCCTCCCTGACGGTGCGCTCCGCCTCGGCGATGACCGCCTTGCCGAGTCCGCCGCCCTGGAGCCCCGGCCGCACCGCGAACATGCCGAAGTAGGCCGCGTCGCCCCGGTGTTCGAGCTGGCAGCAGGCGACGAGCTCTCCGCCGTGCTCGACCGTGAGGAGGCGGCCCGCCGGAGCGTCGAGGACCTCGCGCACACTCTGTTCGTCGGTCCGCTGTCCCTGGAGGATGTCGGCCTCGGTGGTCCAGCCCGCGCGGCTGGAGTCACCGCGGTAGGCGGACTCGATGAGGGCCACCAGCGCGGGTACGTCGTCCCCGGTCGCGTCGCGGAAGGTCAGCCGGGCCGCGTCGGGGGGCGTGGCGGTGTCCATGGCGGGTGCTCCGTTTCTCTGCTGTACACGCTTCGGTGCTGCCGTACAGGCTTCTGTGCTGCCGTGCGCGCTTCTCTGCTGCCTCACGTACGGTCGCGGTCGTCGCGGTCGTCGCGGTCTCCGCCGTCGCCCGTGCGGTCGAGAGTAACGCGACCCGGAGCGCCCCCGGTGGGCCCCGGCGCACCCCCTTCACACCCCCGCGCGCCGGATTCGGCGGCGGCCGCCCGGGCATCGATGGGACGACCCGCAACAGTGCCGTACGTCCGACCCGGGGGGAGGCGCGCCGTGCACGGAGGGGCCCTGGCAGGCTGGCTGCTGATGGCGTTGTGCGCGGTGAGCGGCGCCTACTGCCTGCTGCGCTCCCGTGTGGGGACGCCGCGGGAGCGCAGCACCGCGCGCTCGGAGGCGCTCATGGGTTTCGGCATGGCGGCGATGGCCGTCCCGGCGGCGGTGCTGTCGCCTCCCCACTGGGCCTGGGCGGTGTACGCGGTGCTGT
This sequence comes from Streptomyces sp. MMBL 11-1, assembly GCF_028622875.1. Taxonomy (NCBI): domain Bacteria; kingdom Bacillati; phylum Actinomycetota; class Actinomycetes; order Kitasatosporales; family Streptomycetaceae; genus Streptomyces; species Streptomyces sp. MMBL 11-1. The sequence goes on from NZ_CP117709.1 coordinate 394,425, forward strand.
TCGGCACGGCCGCGCTGCGAGCGTTGCGGCCCGCCCTGCGCGGCGGCCACCATCTGCACCATCTCGTCGGCTCACTGGCCATGGTCTACATGGCCGTTGCGATGGCCCCCGCGGTCACCGGGAGCGGCGGGGGCGGGCATGCCGGGCACGGGGCGACCGCGGGCGCCGGGGGCGTCCCTCTCCTGACCGGGGCGCTGCTCGTCTACTTCGCGTTCTACGTGCTGGGCTCGGCCGGCCGCCTGCTGCCCGGGACCGCCATGGCCCCGGCCGGCGGCACGGGTCTCGACGCCCGGGACCCGGGAGGATTCGGGGGCGGAACGGACGGCCGGCCCGAGCTCACGACGGCCTGCCGGATGACGATGGGCATCGGCATGTTCGCCATGCTGCTCACCCTGTGAGACGGGAAGTGGGACAGACCCCCCGGCAAACCGTGGTCTACGTCACTTGCCGGTCGAGGCCGTACCCCCGGCCGGCCGGCCCCTCCTAAGCTGGGACCATGCTGGTCTCCCTCGCGCTGCTGCTGCTCGGTGCATTGACCGCCCTGGTGACCCCCCGCGTCATGGCGCGCGCCCGGTGGCCGGAGCGCGAGCCGGTCGTGGCCCTGTGGGTCTGGCAGTGTGTGGTGGCCGGGGTCCTCCTGTCGTTCGCCCTGTCCATGACGTTGAGCGCGGCCGCCGCCTGGCAGGCGGTGCGCGGCCATGTCTTCGCCCCCGCGCCGCACGCCGTCGTCGAGGCGTACGCCCTGGCGGCGTACGGGCCGTGGTCGGCCGTCATCGCGGTACTGCTGGCGCTGGGCGGACTGTGGACCGGAGCGATGCTCCTGAGGGAGATCCGGCGGGCGCGGCGTCGCCGCGAGCAGCGCCGGGCGGAACTGCTGGTGCGTTCCCCGCTGATGCCGGGCGAGGAGCCGGGCGCCGACCGTCTCGTGGTGCTGGAGGGCGAACGCCCCGACGCCTGGTGGCTGCCCGGCACGGCTCCGCAACTCGTCATCACCACCGCCGCGCTGGGCCGCCTGAAAGGCCGTCAGCTCGATGCCGTGCTCGCCCACGAGCAGGGGCACGCCCAGGCCCGGCACGACTGGCTGCTGCACTGCTCGTCGGCGCTGGCGATCGGCTTCCCGCAGATCCCGGTGTTCGCCGCGTTCCGCGACGAGATGCACCGGCTGGTCGAACTGGCCGCCGACGACGTGGCGTCACGTCGCTTCGGCCGTCTGACGACCGCGCTCGCCCTGGTCGGACTCAACGAGGACCGCGGGGTGTTCGGCCCCTGCCCCACCCCGCAGGCCCAAGTGCCCCTCCGGGTGAACCGGTTGCTGGCTCCGGTCGAACGGCTGACGGCGGGCCGCAGGATCCGGCTGACGGCCGCCGCCGCGCTGGTCCCGGTCGTCCCGGTGTTCGTGGCCTTCGTCCCGGGTCTCCGCGCGCTGGGTTAGGGCGTCTCCGGCGGATCAGGAGCCGGGGGCGCGACGTCCGGCACACCCTTGGTCATGCCCCACGTTGGCCTTGGGGCGGTGTCCTCCGCGAGGATCACCCCATGCCCTCCCCTCACTTCCGCCTCCGTTCACCGGATCGCTCTTCCCGCGCCGCGCCCGCGCCGTGGACCGGAGCCGTCGTCGGCGTGGCCGCTCTCGTGCTGCTCGTGCTGGTGGCGGTGCGCTGGTCGCCGCTGATGTCCCTGGACCGGACGGTCGCCGACGCACTGCACCGGCACGCGGTGGCCGACCCCGGTCTGGTGCGGGTGAGCCGGGTGCTGACGGACTGGGTGTGGGACCCCTGGACCATGCGTGCCCTGATCGCGGTGACCGTGGTCGCCCTGTGGTGGCGGGGCGCGCGCCGGCTCGCCCTCTGGGTGGCCGCGACCAGCCTGGTCGCCTCTCTCCTCCAGCAGGGGCTCAAGGCGGCGGTGGGCCGGGAGCGTCCGCGGTGGCCCGATCCGGTGGACTCGGCCCACTACGCGGCCTTCCCCTCCGGGCACGCCATGACGGCCGTCGTGACCTGCGGTCTGCTCGTCTGGCTGCTGCGGCTGTACGGCGCGGGCCCCGGCGTCCGGGGCGCGGCGGTGGCCGTGGCGGTGGTCTCGGCGGTCGGTGTGGCGGCGACCCGGGTGTACCTGGGGGTTCACTGGCTGACCGATGTCGTGGGCGGCGCGCTGCTGGGGGCGGCCGTGGTGGCGTTGAGCACCGCGGGGTACGCCCGGTACGCGGCGGCCCGCGAGGACGCTCTTGTCGGCGCGGGGACGGACCGGTAAGGATCACGTCCATGGTGATCGAAGGCGTGCTGTTCGACTTCTCCGGAACCCTGTTCCGTATCGAGCCGGTCCGCGACTGGTTCGCCGCCGTACTGCGCGAGGAGGGCCTCGACGTCACCCCGGAGGACTTCGAGCGGTACGTGAGGGGGCTCACGGCGGCCGGCGCGCTCCCGGGCGGCCCGCCCCCGGTCCGGGTCCCCGACCGGCTGGCCGGGGCGATGTCCCGCCGGGATCTGAGCCCCGCTCTGCACCGGGAGGCGTACACGGGTCTGGCCCGGGGCGTCGCCCTGCCCGATCCGGGGCTGTACGACGCGCTGTACGACCGCCATATGCGGCCGGAGGCCTGGCGGCCCTATCCGGACGCCGCGGAGGTGCTGGCGGGGCTGCGGAGGGCGGGGATCGCGGTGGGTGTGGTCAGCAACATCGGGTGGGACCTGCGCCCGGTCTTCCGCGCGCACGGGCTCGACTCCCTGGTCGACGCCTACGTCCTGTCCTTCGAGCACGGCCTCCAAAAGCCCGACGCGGGTCTGTTCCGCATCGCCTGTTCGCTGATCGGCCGGGACCCGGCGGACGTGGTCATGGTCGGTGACGACCGGGGCGCGGACGGTGGCGCGGCCGCCCTGGGCTGCGGGGTCCGCTTCGTGGACCACCTGCCGGTGGCGGAACGGCCCGACGGACTGCGTTCGCTGGGTCTCGTGCCGGAATGAGCCCACCGCGAACGGAGGAGATCGGTGCGGAGTGTGAGGCATATCCCGCCGCGAATGGGGTAGTGGCAGGCGCTCGTGGTCGTAGCCTGGTGGGCATGTCCCCGATGCCGTCGTCCGTGTCAGCGCGTTCCGCAGCCGAGGTCAACGCGGAGATCCGCGACCTGTGGCAGCGTTCGGGCGGGTGCCTGACGCCGCAGGAAGAGGCAAAGTACCAGCGGCTGCTGGTGGAGTGGGCCGCTGCCGCCGGCGGAAGCGTCCGCACCGCCGCCTGACGTCCGTATCCGCCGCGCGCCGGTGCCGGGAACCGGTGCGGAGATCGCGCCCGATCCGGCGATCCCCCGCGTCGCCGGATCCAGGCGCACCCTCGGCGTACCCCGTGGGACACGGCCGCGGACCGCGTCGGGGACCGGAGGTGCCAAGGCCGCCGTCGCAGGGATCCAGCATGTCCCCACCCGGCTCATCGGTCAATGAATTTCCGGCGGCACACGCGGCGGGGCCGGTGTCTCCCGAACGGGCGAACGCCCGGGAGACACCGGCCCCGCATGCGGAAAGGCGTCGGCTACCGGACCCGCTGACGGATCAGCGGGCGAAGTAGTCCGGCTGGGTCTGCGCGTTGAGCTCGTCCAGCTTCACCCGCTCGGCCGGTGCGGTGCGCCGGTCCTTCAGCTTCAGCACGTCGAAGCCCTTGGCGATGTCGCTGGAGTAGATGTGACCGTTGTAGTAGTACGCCGACCAGGGGCCGGCCGTGGTGACCTGGTCGAGCGTGACCGGGCCGCGCTCGAAGAAGGCGATCTCCTCGGGCTTCGCCGAGTCGGTGAAGTCCCATACGGAGATGCCGCCCTGGTACCAGGCCTGGACCATCAGGTCGCGGCCCTTCACCGGGATGATCGAGCCGTTGTGGGCGACGCAGACCTCGGCGTCGGCCTGGTGGCGGTCGATCTTGAAGTAGCTGCGGAAGACCAGCTTGCGCTGGTCGCCCTTGCCGACGATGTCGTAGATGCCGTCGGCGCCCCGCTCGGGCCCGATCTCCTCGTTGCAGGTGGCCGCGCCGCCGCCACCGAGCTCGTCGGTGAAGACGACCTTGTTCGCGCCCTGGTTGAAGGTGGCCGAGTGCCAGAACGCGAAGTTCTCGTTGTCCTGGACGCGGTCGATGATCTTCGGCTGCTCCGGGTCCTCGATGGAGAACAGCAGACCGTCACCCATGCAGGCGCCGGCCGCGAGGTCCTTGGACGGCAGCACGGTGATGTCGTGGCAGCCGGTCGTCTTGGAGACACCGGGGTTCTCCGGTGCTCCGGGGTTGCCGCCGTCCGGGAAGAGCACCGGGAAGTTGACGATCCGGGCCTTCTGGGGCGCCTTGAGGGGCACCTTGATGATGGAGATCCCGTCGTGCGGCGGCTTGCAGTCCGGGAACGCCTCGTTGGGCGAGTACGAGGAGACGTACACGTACACGTTCTTGCCGTCCGGCACCAGCGTGTGCGTGTGGGAACCGCAGGCGGTCTCCACGGCGGCGATGTACTTCGGCTGCCGCTTGTTGCTGATGTCGAAGATCTTCATGCCCTCCCAGGAGGACTTCTCCGTGGCGGGCTGGGAGGTGCTGGAGCAGGAGTCGTCGCTGCGCGAGGAGTCCGTCGACAGGAAGAGCAGGTTCCCGGAGACCGAGATGTCGTTCTGCCCGCCGGGGCAGAGGACCTGGGCGACCGTCCTGGGCTTCTTCGGCTTGCTGATGTCGTAGATGACGAAGCCGTCGTAGTTGCCGACGTACGCGTACTTCCCCTGGAACGCGAGGTCCGTGTTGGTGCCCTTGAGGGCGTCCTTCGGCACGTTCGTCAGGTGCTTGATGTTGGGGCTGTGGACGATCTCGTCCACGCCGGGTATGTCGCCACCGGTGATCGCGGCCCTGGCCTCGGCCTGCTCGCTCTTGGTGACGGAACCGCGCTCGGCCGGGGCGTCGCCCGGGTCGGGGGTGGCGGCCGCTGTGGTGGCCGTCAGCAGCGTGGCGAGAAGTCCGGCCGCGGCTGCCACCGCGCCCAGACGTCTGCGCCGCACGCGGGTGGTGTGCAACGAGGTCACTGCGTCCTCCCTTGTCTCCGTTCGGGGTCGAACGGTTCATGAACCCCCGGCAGTATCGTCCCTCCCATGTACACATCAACAGATGGCAACACAGATGTAATAAAAGTTTCTGATCTTCGCCCGGTGGAAGCGTGTTAGGACGGTCTGCGACAAACCATGTGGCACAGGAGGTCGCCGTGTTGATCCATCGTCGGTCCGCAGCTCTGCGCTCAACCGCTCTGGCGGCGACGGCGGTTGCCGCCGTGCTCGTCCTGGGAGCCTGTGAGTCGGGCAGCGGTGACGGAACGTCGGACCGGGCCAAGGACGCGGATCCGGGCGTGGTCGCGCCCGGCAGACCGGGCGAGCCCGCCCGGACGCTCTCCGCCGAGGAGGCCATCAAGGAGGCCGGTCAGGACACCGCCAACTCAGCCGATTTCCGCTATACGCGGATGATGATCGAACATCACGGCCAGGCGCTCGTGATGACCGGACTCGTCCCGGAACGGGCCTCCGCCGACACCGTCAAACGGCTCGCGGATCGCATATCGGCCGGCCAGAAGCCGGAGATCGGCGCGATGGAAGGATGGCTGAAAAGGAACGGCGGCGACCGGCGCACGGAGCACCACGACCACGCCACGATGCCCGGCATGGCGACCGATGCCCAGCTCGAAAAGTTGCGCGCCGCCAAGGGCAAGGCCTTCGACAAGCTCTTCCTGGAGCTGATGATCACCCACCACCAGGGAGCAATCACCATGGCCACGGAGGCGCTCACCGAGGGCAACGACGTCATCGTCGAGGAGATGGCGAGCGACGTCGTCGCCCAGCAGACCGTGGAGATCAACCGGATGCGCGGGCTGATGGACTGAGACACGCGGCCGGCCGTGCACGCGGCGGTGCGGTTCGGCCGTGCGGTGCCATCCTGGAGGAAACCTCCGGGAAGAGGTGCGCCGTGCTCTCCGTCGCCGTCGTCGGTTCCGGTCCCAGCGGGGTCTACACCGCTCAGGCCCTGCTGCGGCAGTCGCTCGTGCCCGATGTGCGCGTGCACGTCCTGGACCGGCTGCCCACCCCGTACGGACTCGTGCGGTACGGGGTGGCTCCCGACCACGAGAAGATCAAGTCGCTGCAGGACAGTCTGCGGGCGGTGCTGGAGGACGACCGGGTCACCTTCGTGGGCAACGTCGGCGTCGGCGGGGCGGAAGGGGTCTCCCCCGCCCGGCTGGCGGAGCTGTACCACGCGGTCGTCTACTGCGTCGGAGCACCGGCCGACCGGGCGCTCGCGGTGCCGGGCGAGAGTCTGCCCGGCAGCTACTCCGCCACCCGCTTCGTCTCCTGGTACAGCGCCCATCCGGACGTCGGCGCCGACCCGTTCGTCCTGGACGCCCGCTCGGCCGTCGTGATCGGCGTGGGCAACGTGGCGGTCGACGTGGCCCGGATCCTGGCGCGCGGCGCCGACGAACTGCGGACCACCGACGTGCCCCGTGCGGCGCTCAGCGCGCTGGAGGACAGCCGGGTGCGCGACGTGCACATCGTGGGCCGCCGGGGCCCCTCCCAGGCCCGGTTCACCACCAAGGAGCTGCGGGAGCTGGGGGCGCTGCCCGGGGCACGGGTCGTCGTCGACCCGGCGGAACTCGCGCTCGACCCCGCGTACGCCGCTGCGGACGGACTGCCGGGAGCGCTGCCGCTGCCCGCCGTGGTGCGGCGGAACCTGGAGGTCCTGCGCGCGTGGTCGGCGGCCGGGGAGCCGACGGCGGCCGATGCCGGGCGCCGTGTCCGGCTGCGTTTCTACCTGCGGCCGGTGGAGCTGCTGGAGCGCGACGGGCGGGTCGCCGGGGTGCGGTTCGCCCGGACGGCTCCGGACAGCGGGGGCGGGGTGCGGGACACCGGCGCGTACGAGGACATCGAGGCGCAACTGGTCCTGCGCGCGGTCGGCTATCGCGGGGTGGAGCTGCCGGGGCTGCCCTTCGATCCGGCGCGCGGCACGGTGCCGCACGCGGCGGGCCGGGTGCTGCGGGACGGGGCGCCGGCGCCGGGTGAGTACGTGGCGGGATGGATCAAGCGGGGGCCGACCGGGGTGATCGGCTCCAACCGCTCCTGTGCCAAGGAGACAGTGACCTCGCTCCTGGAGGACGCGGCGGCGCTGAGGAGCCGCCCGGCGGCGGACGATCCGCTGGCCGTGCTGCGGGAAGGAGGGCTGCGGCCGGTGGAGTGGTCCGGCTGGCTGTCGATCGAGCGTGCGGAGGCGGAGCTGGGCCGTTCGCTGGGGCGCGGCCCGGTGAAGATCCCCGACTGGCCGGGGCTGCTGGCGGCAGCCCGGGACGAGGACCGGTGAACGGCTCCCCGCGCCGTCACTCCCGGGTCGCGACCACCAGCCGGGCACGGGGGCTGCCGTCGGGGCGCGGGCCCAGTTCGGTCAGCGGCAGCAGCCGCACGGCGAATCCGGCCTGCGTCAGGTCCTCCAGCACGTCGCCGAGCGGGAACGTGCGGTAGTACATGACGAACCGCGGGCGCCACAGGGCGTTGCGCACCCGCATCGCCGCGTCGAAGCCGAACAGCGACCAGTAGGCGCGCGATCCCACCGGGGGCGGTGCGCCGAGCGGGAAGACGAACTGCCCGCCCGGCCGGAGGGAGCCGTACACCTCGGCGAAGAGGCCGAAGCGTTCGGCGGGCAGGAAGTGACCGAACGCGCCGAAGCTCAGGGCGAGGTCGAAGGCGGGCGCGAAGGGCAGGGAGCGGGCGTCGGCCCGCACCCAGTGCACCGTCGGCCCCTCGCCCCCGGGCGGGAAGGCGGCACGGGCCTCGGCGAGCATGCCGGCGCTGAAGTCGACGCCGACCGCGCGCTCCCGGCACAGCTTCCGGAGCACGCCGACCCCCGCGCCGGTGCCGCAGCAGACGTCGAGTCCGGCGTCGAAGGGTCCGAGGTCGCGTACCGCCCGGGTGACGGCGTCGAGCACGCGGTCAGGGGTGCGGTAGGGCGTCTGGTCGAACTTCGGGGCGAGGAGGTCGTATCCGCGCTCGGTCGAGGAAAGCGCCTGAACGGCCAGTTCGCGCACGGTGGGGCCCTGTTTGGTGAACATCACGGGTCACCCTACCGACGCGGCGCACCCGCTGGGACCGGTCATGGCGGCCGTGCGGGCCCGGGCGGGGGGAGGGCGGGGCGGGAGCGTCAACGTCCTTCGGAAAGTCGCCGCTTGAGGGTGATGGCGGTATCGGCGGCGTACGCCTGGGTCCAGCTGCGGCCGGCTCCGGACTTCCAGGTGACGTGGACCGTGGAGCCGTCGGTCCGGGCGTTCTCCACGGTCATGGACCGGTCGCCGTCGCGGACGTCGCCCCGGCGCAGTTCGCCCGCCTCGACCGTGACGGGACGCTCCCCCGGCGCCTTCTCGGTCTCCTCGGCGGCCCGGAGAAGTGCGGCGGCCAGCTCGCGGGCCGCCCCGGGGGTGCAGGACCAGACGAGCTCGCCGCGCGGGGACGAGAGCCGTACGCCGACGCGGGGTCCCTGGTTCGCCCCCGGCTCGGCGACCGCGACCGGCGCGGGCTCGCCCGCGGTGACCGTGACCGGCACCGGGTGCCCGTCGGCGTCCGTGATCCCGCTGCCCATCGTCGTCTCCTCGGTGTCGCTGTGCCCGGCCGTGTCCAGGCCGTCGCCGGGCCGACGCGCGGCCTCCGCCAGCATGGCAGCACCCGGTAGCGGGGGCCGCGAGCGGGGCGGGGGCGTACGGGTGTCGGTCGAAGGCCACCACGGGAGCTCCTGGGTCTCGGCGGCACACGGGCCGCGCGGGCACACCGCACCGGCCACCCCGCAAGCGCTTTCTACGGCAGCTGAACGCTGGGTCCTGTCGTCAAACTGCCGTCGTCGCCCGTAGGGCGCCCGCGCGGCGGCGCGACCGGGGAGGCGGGCGTGTGCGCGGGCCGCTGTCAGTGGCCGGGTGCAGACTGGCACTGTTCCGGCACAACGGCGTTTCGGGAGGTCCAGGACCATGACCGACGTATTGCTCACCGCAGGCACCCGCAAGGGTCTCTTCATCGGCCGCAGGCGCGGCGGGGCCTGGGAGATCACGGGCCCGCACTTCAACGCGCAGGCGATCTACTCGGTCGCCGTGGACACCCGGGGGGACACCCCCAGAATCCTGGTCGGCGGGGACAGCGCGCACTGGGGGCCGTCCGTCTTCCACTCCGACGATCTGGGCGAGACCTGGACCGAGCCGCGGCAGCCCGCGGTGAAGTTCCCCCAGTTCACCGGAGCGTCGCTGGAGCGCGTCTGGCAGCTGCATCCCGCAGGACCGGAGGCGCCGGATGTGGTCTACGCGGGCACGGAGCCGGCCGCGCTGTTCCGTTCCGAGGACCGGGGCGAGTCGTTCGAGCTCGTCCGTCCGCTCTGGGAGCACCCGACCCGCTCCCGGTGGGAGCCGGGCGGCGGCGGTGAGGGACTGCACACCGTCCTGACCGACCCCCGGGACGCCAAGGCCGTGACCGTGGCGGTGTCGACGGCCGGCGTGTTCCGGACGAAGGACGGCGGTGCGAGCTGGGCCCCGTCGAACAAGGGCGTCTCCGCGGTCTTCCTCCCGGACCCGGACCCGGAGTTCGGCCAGTGCGTGCACAAGGTCGCCCGGGACGCCGCCGACCCGGACCGGCTCTATCTGCAGAACCACTGGGGCGTGTTCCGCAGCGACGACGCCGGGGACCACTGGAGCGACATCGGCGCCGGCTTGCCCTCCGACTTCGGGTTCGCCGCCGTCGCGCACCCGCACCGCGGTGACACGGCGTACGTCTTCCCGATCAACGCCGACGCCGACCGGGTCCCGGCGGAACACCGCTGCCGGGTGTTCCGCACGACCGACGCGGGACGCACCTGGGAGCCGCTCACCGAGGGCCTGCCGGACGGCGCGCACTACGGCACGGTGCTGCGGGACGCGCTGTGCACCGACAACGCGGATCCCGCCGGGGTCTACTTCGGCAACCGCAACGGCGAGTTGTACGCCAGCGCGGACGACGGGGACAGCTGGCGGCAGCTCGCGTCGCATCTGCCGGACGTCCTGTGCGTGCGCGCGGTGGTGCTCGGCTGACGGCAGTTGATCGGAGTGGTCGTATCAGCAGTAGAGTGCGGGCCGTGGCAGCAAGACCGTTGAAAGAGATCATCGAGCCGGGGTGGGCGGACGCCCTCGAACCCGTCGCCGAACGCGTCGCCGCTATGGGCGACTTCCTCCGCGCGGAGATCGCCGCGGGACGCACGTACCTGCCCTCCGGGGCTCATGTACTGCGGGCGTTCCAGCAGCCGTTCGAGGAGGTGAGAGTGCTGGTCGTCGGCCAGGATCCGTATCCCACCCCGGGGCACGCGATCGGGCTGAGCTTCGCGGTGGCACCCGACGTCCGGCCGCTGCCGGGCAGTCTGGAGAACATCTTCCGGGAGCTGCACGCGGATCTGGGGCTGCCCAGGCCGTCCAACGGCGATCTCACACCGTGGACTCGGCAGGGGGTGCTGCTGCTCAACAGGGCGCTGACCACCGCGCCGCGACGGCCTGCGGCCCACCGGGGCAAGGGCTGGGAAGAGGTGACCGAGCAGGCGATCAAGGCGCTGGTCGCCCGGGGCAAGCCGCTGGTGTCGGTCCTGTGGGGGCGCGACGCCCGCAATCTGCGCCCGCAGTTGGGCGACTTCCCCGCGATCGAGTCCTCGCACCCCTCCCCCATGTCCGCGGACCGGGGCTTCTTCGGCTCGCGGCCGTTCAGCCGCGTGAACGAACTGCTGGAGCGCCAGGGGGCGCAGCCTGTGGACTGGCGGCTGCCGTGACCCGTCCCCCGGTGGCGCCCGGCGCGGCCGGACCGGGCGCCTACGTCCTCGGGGTGGACTCCGGGGGCTCCGGTCTACGGGTGGCGCTCGGCCGGGTGGGGCTGCCCGGCCCCCTCTCGACGACGCTCTGCGCGGAGCCGGTGCGGACGGGGCCCGGCGGCATCGACGCCGGACATCTGCTGGATCAGCTGCTGCCCGCCGCCCGGGAGTTGCTGGACCGGGCCGCCGCCTCCGCGACCGACGAGGCCCCTGCCGGTGGAGTCGCGGCGCTGGCGATCGGGGCCACCGGCATGGCCACGCTGGGCGATCGGTTGCGTGCGGAGCTGCCCGGTGCGCTCGCGGACGCGCTGGGGGTCCGTCGGCTGGCGCTGGCCGCCGACGCGGTGACGGCCTACGCGGGCGCGGTGGGACAGCGTCCCGGGGCGGTCGTCGCGGGCGGCACGGGCATGATCGCCCTCGGTACGGACCTGATGGAGTGGCACCGGGCCGACGGGTGGGGTCATCTTCTGGGTGACAGTGGCGGCGGCGCGTGGATCGGCCGTGCCGGGCTGGACGCGGCGATGCGGGCCCACGACGGGCGGCGTGGCGGCTCCCCCGCCCTGCTGGACCGGCTGCGGGCCGTGTTCGGACCGGCCGAGGCGTTGCCCGGGCTGCTCTATCCGCGCTCCGACCGGCCGGCCGCGCTGGCCTCGTTCGCCCCGGAGGTGGCGGCGTGCGCCGGAGCGGACGCGGTGGCCGCCGGCATCCTGCGGCAGGCCGCCGGACATATCGCCGAGGCGGCGGCGGCCGTGTGCCCGACGCCTGCGGGAAAGGAGTCCGAGCGCGGCGAGAGCGGCGAAGTGGCTCTGACCGGTGGCCTGTTCAAGATGGGCGAACCGCTGATCGCCCCCCTGCGCGAGGAGCTGGCACGGCTGCTGCCGGGGGCCCGGGTGACGTCGGCGGAGGGCGATCCCCTGACCGGCGCACTCCGGATCGCGCGCGCCCTGGCAGCCGGGGATCTGCGCCTGCCCGCGCACCCGACGATGTTGTTCGTGCCCGGGAAGCACGGAAGCGGTCGGCCCGGCGGAACGGCGGCGCCCGACGGACCCCGGACGAGGTGACGGTCGGCGGGACGGAGGAACGCGGGCGGAGACCGGCGGGACAACGACCCGACAGACAGGGATACTCCGGCGGTACATCACTCATCGGACATAAGCGGATAGTTAACGCTCGACCGGACCCTCCCCGAACGGAGGGGGAGGCAAAACCAGTAGCATGCGGCGCCATGAGCACCCCCACTGGGCCCGCTTCCGGCCTGCCTGTACGAATGCCGCGACCTCGCCAGTCCGGACGGCACCGCCGCCCGGAGCCCGTGGTCGCACCCGAGGGCGCTGCCGCGCTCGTTCTCGCCGTTCCCGGTACCCCCTCCTCGGCCACGCGCAGCCTGGCCGAGGAGGTGATCAGCATTGCCCGTTCCGAGCTGCCCGGCCTCAACGCCCGGATCGGCTACCTCGACGGCGACGATGCCGAGTACCCGACCCTTGCCACCGTTCTCGCCCACACCGCCGCCGAGCGCGTCGCGCGCTTCGAGCAGGCCATCGCCGTCGGTCGTGAGGTCGCCGAGCCCGCGGGTCCGCCCGCCGTCGTGGTCCCGCTGCTCGCGGGTCCCGACAGCGCGCTGATCCGGCGGATACGGCAGGCCGTGATGGACAGCGGTACGCAGGCCGAGCTGACCGATGTGCTCGGCCCGCACCCGCTGCTCGCCGAGGCCCTGCACGTACGGCTGTCGGAGGCCGGGCTGGCGCGCGCCGACCGCGCCAGGCTGTTCACCGTGGCCACCGCCGCCGACGGCATCGTGCTGGTCACCGTGGGCGGCGAGGAGGCCGTGCAGGCCGCCGGGATCACCGGCATGCTGCTGGCCGCGCGGCTCGCCGTGCCGGTGATGGCCGCCGCGCTGGACGTGGAGGGCTCGGTCGCCTCGGTCGCGGAGCAGCTCCAGGGCTCCGGCTCCGCGCAGCTGGCGCTGGCTCCGTACCTGGTGGGCCCGGAGGTCGACCCCGGCCTGCTGGACGCCGCCGCGAAGGAGGCGGGCTGCGCGACGGCCGAGCCGCTGGGCGCCTACCCGGCGATCGGCAAGCTCGTGCTGTCCCTGTACGCCACGACGCTGGGCATCACGCCGGCGACACCGCAGGGGGCTCAGGCTCACTGACCGGACGCCGTCGCCGCGGGGCGGCGGCTCGGGAAGCCGGACAGCGCGGCGGGCCCGGACCGGGAGGAGATCTCCGGTCCGGGCCCGCCGCGCTGTCCGGGACGGTCGCCGTCCGACGCGCCGCCCCGGGTGGTCGCCTCCGACGCGCCGTCCCGGGTGGTCGCCTCGGACGCGCCGTCCTGGGTGGGCGCTGTCGGGCGCGCCGTCCGTCCCGGGCCGCTGTCAGACGAGGACGACGCAGGAGGCCGCCGGGACCTCGACGGAGCCCGCGTGCCGCGGGACGCCCGTCTCGGCGTCCACGGCGAACCAGCTGACGTTCCCGGAGTGCTCGTTGGCCGCGTACAGCCACTGGCCGCTCGGGTCGAGGGTGAGGTCGCGCGGCCAGCGGCCGCCGCAGCCGACGGTGGCCACCAGGGCCGCCTTCTCGCCGCTCTCGTCGAGAGTGAGCACGGAGATGCTGTCGTGGCCCCGGTTGGCGGTCCACAGGAACCGCCCGTCGTGCGCGACGACCACCTCGGACGGGTAGGTGCGCGCCGCGTCGTCGGCCGCCTCGTGCTCGGGCAGCACCGGCGTCTCGCCGAGCACGTCGAGGCGGCCGGCCGCCGCGTCCCAGCGGCATACGGTGAGGGTCGGTTCCAGCTCGCCCAGGACGTAGGCGAACAGGCCCGAGGGGTGGAAGGCCAGATGGCGCGGGCCGACGCCCGGGCGCAGAGCCGTCTCACCGTGCAGGCGCAGGGCGCCGGTGGCGGGGTCCAGGGCGCAGACCCGTACCGAGTCGGTGCCGAGGTCCACACTGACCACCCAGTTCCCGGAGGGGTCGGCGAGCACCTGGTGGGCGTGCGGGGCCTCCTGGCGGTCGGTGTCCGGGCCGCTGCCCTCATGCCGGAGCACCGAGGCCGCCGCTCCGAGCGATCCGTCGGGGAGGACCGGCAGGGCAGTGATGCTGCCGGAGGTGTAGTTGGCCGTGACCAGGTGGTTCGCGGCAAGCGCGAGGTGGGTGGGCGCATCGCCGTCGACGGCGCGGACGGTGCCCAGGAGGGCTGGTACGTCGCCGTCGAGCGCGAAGGCGGCCGCGACGCCCGGGGCGCTCTCGCCGACCGCGTACAGGGTCGTGCCGGACGCTCCCGGGCCGGTCGTGAGGAACGACGGGTCGGGCACGGCGTCCGTGGATCCCAGCACCGTCAGCGCTCCGGTGTCCCGGTCCACGGCGGCGGCGGTGATGCCGCGCCCGCCCGCCGAGGTGAACGACCCCATGAATGCCCGCCCGGCGCTGTTGCCGATCATCGCGCTACCCCTCTTCACCGTCGCCGTGATCTTCACGGCCGACGGTAGCAGGCAGCCTGTCGCGGTCCAGACCAATGTGCGCCTCGACCGTCCTGCCGCGCTCGCGCCGGGAAGCCTCGATCGGCCCGGCCCACCACACCCGGAGGACCTTGGGCGACGTATGCCTGGTCACGTTCCCCCGATCCGTCGCGTCCTCCAGCGGAGACGAGGTCATGGGCTCATGGAGGGGTGAAGGTGACCGGGAGTGCCTGGGGGCCGCGGAACGTCGGGGCGTAGCCCCAGTCGACCTCGCCGCTCGGGATGTCCAGGGTCAGGTCCGGCAGGCGGCCGAACAACGTGGTGATCGCGATCTCCGTCTCCAGCTTCACCAGGTGGCTGCCCAGACAGGTGTGCGCGCCGTGGCCGAACGCCAGGTGCGGTCGGGCGTCACGGGTGAGGTCCAGGGCGCCGGGGTCGGGGAACCGGTTCGGGTCGCGGTTGGCCGCGGCCAGCGACAGCAGCACCACGTCGCCCTCTCCCACCTGGGCGTCCGCGATCGTCATGTCCTCGCTCGCGTACCGGTACTCCGCCACGTGCGACGGCGAGTCCAGGCGCAGCAGCTCGTTGATCGCCCGCGACCAGTCGATCTCGCCGCCGAGGAGGGCGGCTCGCCGGCCGGGGTGGGCGAGCAGACGCAGGACGGTGGTACCGAGGAACTGGATCGTGGTGATGTGACCGGCCCCGATCAACGTCATGACCATCACCTCCAGCTCGTCCCCGGTCAGCGCGCCCGACTCGATCAACCGCGTCAGCAGGTCGTCCCCCGGGTGCGATCGTTTGTAGGCCACCAGCCTCCGGACGTAGTCCAGCACCTCGGCCAGCTTCGCCTCGTCCCGCGGCTGCTGGAACTTCGCGCGGTACCACAGGTCCAGGACGTCGGCGGCGGGCGCGCGCTCGGTTTCCGGGACGCCGAGCAGGTCGTGCATGACGGCGACCGGGACCTCCCGGGTGTATTCGGCGACGAGGTCCGCGCGCCCCCGCCCGGCGAACGACTCGACGGCGTGCGCGCAGGTGCGGGCGGTGCGGTCGCGCAGGCGGGACACCGCGGCGGGAGTGAACGCCGCGGCGACGAGCCGGCGCAGCCTGGTGTGCCCGGGATCGTCGAGGTGGGACAGACCGGGCGGGTGCGGGTCGGGGTTGACCGGGGCGGCGCTGCCCAGGCGGCGGTCCGCCAGGC
Organism: Streptomyces sp. MMBL 11-1; assembly: GCF_028622875.1. NCBI lineage: Bacteria > Bacillati > Actinomycetota > Actinomycetes > Kitasatosporales > Streptomycetaceae > Streptomyces > Streptomyces sp. MMBL 11-1. The sequence goes on from NZ_CP117709.1 coordinate 409,901, forward strand.
AGGCGCGGACGTCGTCGTACCGGGTCACCAGCCACATACGGCCCGGGACGTGCGGGCCGCCGACGGGGCAGACCGGGTCGTGCTCGCGCAGCCAGGCGTATCCCGGGTACGGGTCGGCGGTCACGACGGCCGGCCGGCGATCAGCAGCTTCTCCAGCGGGGAGGCGGCGAGCGGCGCGACGCGCGTCTCGGTGAGCCCGGCCTCGGCCAGCCATGCCGCGAGGTCGGCGTAGCGGTGGACGCCGCCGCCGTGGCCCTGCCACAGGGTCAGGTCGAACATGCCGAGGAACCCTGCCGCGGCGGGTCCCAGTCCGGCCGGTGGTTCCCGGTCGTGGTCGAGGATGGCGATGCTTCCCGTGGGGGACAACGATTTCGCCGCGCGCCGGAACAGCTCGCGGCATTCTTCGGGGCGGTGGCCGTGCAACACGTTGAACAGCAGCACCAGGTCGTGCCCGGAACCCAGGTCGTCGGTGAGGTAGTCGCCCGCCCGGACCGTCACCCGGTCCGGCGGGGCGTCTTCACGGAGGGCCGTGACCGTCTCGGGCAGGTCGAAGACGGTGACCCGCACGTCCGGGCGACGGCGGCACAGTTCGACGGTGTGGTCGCCGTGGCCGCCCCCGATGTCCAGGACGGTCGCCGCGGGAGGCAGCGCGGCGGCGATGTCGTCGGCCAGGTCCGCGGCGGCGCCGGCGAGCATCCGGCGCAGGCGGGCCGAGGTGGCGGGGCGCTCGCGCAGCCAGGTGTAGAAGCCGCGGCGGGGCGTGCCGGTACGGATGGTGTCCTCGACGTCGGCCCAGTGCTCGAACAGGACCTCGTGCCAGAACAGTTCGACGTCCTCCGGGCCGGGCTTCGCGGCGGTCGTGACGCCGCCCTCGTCGTACCGCAGGTAGCCGAAGGTCACCAGGACGTTCACCAGGCTGCGCACGCCGGCCGGGTCACCGCCGATCGTGGTGGCCAGCTCCTCGACGGACAGCGGGCGGGCTTCCAGCGCGGTGAACACCCCGAGGCGGACACCGGCGATCATGGCCCGGTACCCGGCCGCGCCGAGCCGGTCCACCACCGGAGCGGGGACACCAGAGGATTCTTCGGGCAGGGGCATGGTCATCCACTTCCGGAAAGCACGCCGGCACCGGTGAGGAAGTCCAGGTGCCTGCGCAGCATTCGCTCGTCGGCCGGGGGGAACCCCACCCCCGCCCCGGCCGCGGCGGACCAGGTGCGGGAGCAGTCGAACCGCGGGTGCGGGCGGGGGTGTTCGGGCAGGGAGAAGGCGAGCGGGGCGAAGGGCCCGGCCGGGTCGGCGAGCATCCGCTCCCGCCATCGGTGGTACGGCACCACCTCGGTCGGGTGACCGGCCGAGGTGAGGGCGGCGGCGAGGGCGGCACGGGTGAGGCCGCCGTCGCCGTGGTAGTGGTGGTCCCGGCAGAGCTGGTCCGGGGCCTGTGAGAGCGCGACGATCGCCGCGGCCACCGTGTCCACGGGCACCATGTCCAGCACCTCGGTGGTGTCCGGGACGGCGCCCGCGGCGACGCATCCGGTCAGCCAGCGGCTGAACGCGGAGCGCGGGTCGGCGGTGCCGGTGGCGGTGTCGCCGACGATGGCCGCGATGCGGTGGATCGAGACGGACAGGCCGTGGCCGCGGGCGGCGGCGGCCATGGTGTCGGCCACCCACTTGCTGAGGTCGTAGCCGCTGGTGAGGCCGCTCGGGTCGGTGGGAGGGTCGGCCTCGGTGACGACGCGGCCGTCGTAGGCGTCACCGAGGAAGACGCCGAGGGTGGAGATCAGGTGCAGCGGGGCGTTGCTGTCGCCGGCCAGGCGCAGGATCGCGGCGGTGGCGTCGACGTGGGCGGGTTTGAGGGCGTCGTACGGCGCGGCGAAGTGCGGCACCGCGGCGTTGTGGTAGATCGCGTCCACGGTCGTGAGGGTGTCGTGGTCCTCGGTGGACAGACCGAGGCCGGGCGCGGCCAGGTCGCCGGGGACCGGGATCACGCGGTCGGTGACCGGCAGCCGTTCGATCGAGCCCGGGCGGACGAGGCAGTGGACGTCGGCGTCGGTCCAGGCCAGGAGCTGAGCGAGGAGGTGGCGGCCGAGGAAGCCGGTGGCGCCGGTGAGCAGGATGCGGCGCGGCGTGCCGACCGGGGGGACGCCCGGTGGGGGGAGGGTGCGGAGACGTATCTCGGGTGGGGGGACGGCGTCGGCGCGCAACCGGTCGATCGTGGGCAGGTCCGCCGAGGCACCGTCGTCGATGGCTGCGGCGAACGCCGCCACGGTGGGGGCGGTGAACAGGGTGCGCATCGGCACCGTGACGCCGAGGCGGTCGCGGACGGCGGCGAGGACGTGGGCGGCGATGAGCGAGTGCCCGCCGACAGCGAAGAAATCCGCGGTGCGGTCCACGTCGGACCGGTCGAGAACGGCGGCCCAGATGGCGGCTACGGCTCGCTCCGTGGCGGTCCGGGGCGGATCCGCCGGGACGGAGGGGGTGGCGGGGGGTTCGGGGAGGGCGGTGGTGTCGACCTTGCCGGTGCTTCGGGTGGGAAGGGCGTCGAGGACGACCACGACGTCCGGCACGAGGTGGGCGGGCAGGCGGTCGGCGCAGAAGGCGCGCAGGCCGGAAGCGTCCGGGACGGCGGCCCGCGAGTTGGGGGTGGCCGGGACGCCTACCCCCGAGTCCGGAGCTGCCGGGGTGGCGGCCCGGGGGTCCGGAGCTGCCGGGGCCGGTGCGTTCCGGGCGGGCGTGGTCGAGGTCCGGGTGCCGACGTAGCCGATGAGGCGGTCGCCCCTGGCCACCACCACGGCCTCCGCGACGGCCGGGTGCCCGGCGAGCACGGCCGCCACCTCCCCCGGCTCCACCCGGTTGCCGCGGACCTTGACCTGGTCGTCGGCCCGGCCGACGAACTCCAGCGTGCCCTGCGGGTTCAGCCTCGCGAGGTCACCGGTCCGGTACATGCGGGCGCCGGGGTGGGCGCCGTACGGGTCGGCGAAGAACGCCGCGGCGGTCGCGGCCGGGTTTCCCCGGTACCCCCGGGCGGGCGCCGTCCCTCCGATGTAGACCTCACCGACCACGCCGACGGGCACCCGGCGCAGAGCCCGGTCGAGAAGGTGGACACGGACGTGTCGCAGCGGGCGGCCGATCGGCAGTCGGGTGGGGTGCTCGCGGCCGTCGACGGTGCGATGGCTGGTCGCGCAGACGGTGGCTTCCGTCGGGCCGTAGTGGTTGTGGAGGGGAATGCCGTGCTTCGCCCACGCGCGGACGGCCGCCGCCGGGACGATGTCGCCGCCGACCATCATGATCTCCAACGGGAGGCGTTCCCCGGCGAGGTCGGCCACCCAGCGCTGCCAGAGGGGAGCCGCCGTGTCCACCGCGGAGAGGCGGTGCTCGACGCAGAGCCGGAGGAGGTCCGGTCCGGTGAGGCTGCCCGGGTCGGGGTGGATGACCAGGGTGGCCCCGGCCGCGAGGACCGGGAAGATGTCGCCGAACGCGGCGTCGAAGTGCGGGGGCGGGACCATAAGGAGGCGGTGCGCGGCGGTGAGACCGTGTTCGGCGATGAACGCGGTGGTGAGGTTGAGGAGGGTGTCGTGCTGAACTGCGACGCCCTTGGGCTCGCCGGTGGAGCCGGAGGTGTGGACGACGTAGGCGAGCTGGAACGGGTGGATGGGCACGGGTTCGTGGTGGCCGGTGGCGGGGAGGGCGTCGCGGGTCAGGACGGTCCTCGCGCCGCTGGCGGTGATCAGGGCGTGTTGGCGGGAGGGCGGCTGGGCGGGGTCGATGGGGACGAAGCATCCGCCCGCCTTGAGCACGCCGAGGATCGCGATGATCGCCTCGGCGCCGGACGGGATGGTGATCGCGACCGGGTCCTCGCTCCGGATGCCGGTTTCGCGCAGGCGGCTTGCGACGGCTGAGGATCTGCGGTCCAGGTCGCGGTAGGTGAGGGGAGCGGCGGCGAGGTCGAGGACGGCGGTGGCGTCGGGGGTCCGGGCCGTCCGGGCCGCGATCAGGTCCAGTACGGTCGTGGCCGCCGGCCGCGTGGGGACGGCCGGGCCGGGGGACGGCGCGTCCGGTGCGCCGGGGCAGGCTGGTGCGGACCGGGCGCCGAGGGCGGTGTGGACGGCTCTGTCGGCCGGGGACAACAGGTCCAGGTGGGACAGGGGAAGACCGGGGTGGCGGGTCACGGCCTCCATGACCGCCAGTACCTGGTCGGCGATCCTGGTGATCGTGTCCGCCTCGTACCGGTCGGTGCGGTAGTCGATGAGGGCGGGCCAGTCGCCCTCGCGTTCCCTGATGTGGAGGGTGAGGTCGAAACGGCTGGTGGCGCGGTCGATCGGCAGCGGGGTGGTGGTCAGGCCCGGGAAGGAGACGGGGTCCGTTTCGCGGTTGAGGACCAGCATCGTCCGGAACAGGGGGTGGTCCTCCCGTGGGGCGGGGACCGTGGTGAGGATGTCGGCCAGGGAGATGTCGGCGTGGTCCATCGCGTCGGCCACCACTCCGGTGGCGTCGGCGAGCAGGTCGCGGGGGGTGGCTCGACGGTTCGTGCGGAGCCGGAACGGGAGGGTCGTGACGAACATGCCGATCACGTCGTCCGCCCCGGCCGGGCGGGTACTGACCGGGGCACCGACGACGAGGTCGTCACCACCGTCCCGGGTGGAGGAGACGATGGCGAGGACGGCGAGGAGACCGGCGAAGGCGGTGGCCCGCTCGCTCCTGCACCAGGTGGTGAAGCGGCGGACGAGCCCGGCCGGGACGGTGAACCGGTGGGTGGCGCCGGGGGCGGCGTCCGCGCGGCGGGGGTGAGCCGGGTCCCGGCCGGATTCCGGGGGCGGCGATCCGCCCGGCGTGGGGGCCAGGGCAGTGCCGTACGGGTGGTCCGGCGAGGGGCCGGAGGCAGGCGGGGCGTCACGGAGTGTTTCGGCCCAGAACTCGACGGTCCGTCGCCGTGGACCCACGGCCGCCGGTGCGAGGACCGGAAGGTCCGGTGCGGGGGCCGGAAATCCCCGGGCGGGGCCCGGAAGTCCCCGGGCGGGGGCCGGAAGGTCCGGGGTGCTGGTCTTCGTGCTGAGCGCGGCCCTCGGCCCCTGGACGGCCGTGGCGCCGGACCGGGGCGCGGAGATCGGATCCATGGTGGTCAGGGCCGTCAGCAGGATCGATATCGACAGGTCGTCGCAGATGATGTGGTGCGCGGTGATCGTCAGGAGATGCGTCGTGGGGGCGGTTCTGATCAGGTGGGCTCGCACCAACGGGCGCCGGGTCAGGTCGAAGGGGTGGTCGGCGTCCCGGGCGGCCAGGCGTTCGGCCTCCGGCCAGGGGTCCGCGTGAGCGCTCAGATCGGTGGTGTGCCAGGCCTTCGCCGGCAACGCGTCCGTGCAGGGCGCCGCGCTCAGCCGCGGGACGCCGTCATGGACGAGGATCGCCGACCGCAGGACGGGGTGGGCGGCCAGAGCGGCGGCGAACCTGGCGCGCAGGTCCGCCTCGTCGAGCGCGCCGTCGAGCCGGAACGCGGAGTGCACGACGTAGGCGCCGTTGTCCCGGCCCGCCTGGTGCAGGATCCACAGTCCGTGCTGCGGGCCGGACAGCCGTCCCGGTGGAGCGGGCACGGCCCCCGGCATGCCCGGGCCGTCGGAAATCTCCGCAGCACCGGAATCGCTCCCCCGGCCCCCATCGATCGCGGCGGCCAGGGCGGCGACGGTGGGGTGGGCGAACAGGGTTCTGATCGTCACCTCCGCGCCGACCGTCGCCCGGATCCTGGCGACGGCCTTCACCGCCGCGAGGGAATGGCCGCCGGACAGGAAGAAGTCGTCGTCGCGGTGCACCGGGCGAGCCAGCAGACGCGCGAAGATCTCCGCGATCGTGGTCTCCAGACCCGGAAGGGGATCCGCGGCGGCGGCGTCCTCCGCCGGTGGGGGCAGAGCGCGTACGTCGAGCTTTCCCGAGCTGGTCAGCGGGAACGCGTCCACGGACACCATCGCCGACGGCACCAGATAGGCGGGGAGGACACGGCTCAGCCGCTCCCGCACCCCGGGCCGGCGGGGCCGCCCGGCGGCCGGGATCACGTAGGCCACCAGACGGTCGCCGTCACCGGCCACGCGGGCGTCTGCGACCTCCGGGTCCGCCCGCAGCGCCGCCTCCACCTCGGCCGGTTCCACCCGGTGGCCGCGCACCTTGAGCTGTGCGTCCACCCGCCCGACGAACTCCACGACACCGCCCGGCCGACGTCGCGCCAGGTCGCCCGTCGCGTACATGCGCGCGCCGGGGAGCGGTGAGAAGGGGTCGGCGACGAACCTCGTCGCCGACCGGCCGGGCGCGCCGAGATAGCCGCGCGCCAGCGGGAAGCCGCCCAGGTACACCTCGCCGACCACGTCGTCGTCGACCGGTCGCAGGCCCGCGTTCAGCAGATACACGGCCACGCCGTCGAGCGGGTCGCCGATGCCGAAGCGGCCGCCGCGGCGCACCCGCCCGGCGGTCGACCAGATCGTCGTCTCGGTCGGGCCGTACGCGTTCCACAGCTCGGCTCCGCCCAGCGACGCGGCCAGCTCCGGGCTCAGCGCCTCCCCGACCGACACCCGCACCCGCACGCACTCCGGCACGCCCCCGGCCGCCACCAGCACCGCCCACACCGACGGGGTGACCTGGACGACCGTGACCGCCTCGGCCGTCAGACGTCGCGCCAGCGCGGGGCCGTCCACCACCAGCTCGGGCTCCATCGCGACCACCCGGGCGCCCACCGTCAGCGGCGCCACCAGTTCCCACACCGAGATGTCGAACGCGGGGGAGGTCATGGCCGCCACCACGTCGTCGGCGCCCAGCCCCACCAGCGCCGTCGACCGGGCCAGCATCCCGGCCACCGCGCGGTGCGGCACGCCCACCGCCTTCGGGCTGCCGGTCGACCCGGACGTGTGGAGCACGTACGCCAGTGACTCGGGAGTGAGGAGGGGATCGACGCGCTCGAACTCCTCCGGCAGGTCAGGGATCCCGCTCAGCACGACGCGGGCGGCCTCCGTGACGGCCCGGCGCCTCGGCTCGGGCCACAGGGGTTCCACCGGCACGTACACCGCGCCCGCCCGCCAGATCCCGAGGATGGCCACCACCAGGTCCGGGCCGCGCGGCAGGTCCACCGCGACCCATGCCTCCGGCCCGGCGCCCCCGGCCCGCAGCACCGAGGCCAGCGCCGCCGAACGGCGCTCCAGCTCGGCGTAGGTCAGCTCCCCCACCGCGAGGCCGTCCGCGCCGAACCGGATCAGCTCCAGTACGGTCTTCGGCTCCGGAGCACCGGCCGGCCCGGCCGCAGGCCCGGCCTCCGCCGAAGGCCCTGCGGTCAGCGCCGACAACCGGAGGTCGGGGCCGGCGCACGCCCGGTCCAGGAGGGCCAGGAGCCGCCCGGCGACACCGTCGACCGTCGCACCGTCGAACAGGTCCGTGTCGTGCTCGGTGACCACGGCCATCTCCGCGCCGCCGGACTCCACCATCACGGTGAGGTCGACGTCGGCCGTGCCCGTGTCCGGCAGCATCCGCTCGGCGCGCACGCCGGGGAGCGCCATCGCGGGTGGGTCCTGCATCACGAGGTGCGCCTGGCACAGCGGCGCGTGGCTCGGGTCCCGGGAGGCGCCGACCGCCTCGACGATCCGGTCGAACGGGACCGCCGCGCCGGCCAGGCCCGCCGCGACCGCGCGGCGGGCCCTGGCCACCAGCTCGCGGAACGTCGGATCACCGCCGATCCCCACCCGCAACGGCACCGGGTTCACGAACATCCCGACGGCGCCGGCGAACTCCGGCCCCGGCCGCCCGGACACCAGGGTGGCGACCACGACGTCGTCCTGACCGGCCGTCGTGCCCAACGTGGCGGCGTACGCGGCATGCAGCACGACGAACCGGGTGGCACGGGTGGCGCGGGCGAGCGCGTCGACCCGCGCGGTGAGACCGTCGGGGACGGCGTGGCGGCGCAGCTCCCCCCGGAAGGCGCGCAGCCTCGGGCGGGGCCGGTCGGTGGGCAGGGTGAGCAGGTCCGGCACACCGACCAGATCGCAGGCCCGGCGAGACGGGTCGTGGTCGATGACGGCCGGCGGCGCACCAGGATCCGGCAGTGGCCGGGCCGGGTCGGCGTACAGGGCGCTGATCTCCCCGCACAGCACCGACAGTGACCTGCCGTCGACGACCGCGTGATGCGTGTTGATCACCAGGATGTGGTCGGTCGGCGTGATCCGGCCCAGACGGATCCGGAACAACGGCCCGGTGCGCAGGTCGAACGGCTCCCGTGCGGCCCGCGCCGCGAACGCCTCCGCGTCGGCGGCGGGCACCGTCAGCACCACGACGTCCGCGGCGCCCACCGGGCCCACCCGTCCGACCGGTTCGCCGTCGGCCTCGTCGCATGTGGTGCGCAGCACCGGGTGCCGGGCCACCACCAGATCCGCCGCGCGCCGGAGCGCGTCCACCGACACGGGGCCGGCCAACCGGAACACCGCCGGGTTGTTGTGCAGCGGTGCGCCGTCGGCGAACGCCTCGAGGAACCACAGCCGTCGGGCCCCGGGCGGGAGCGGGATCGTCATCGTTCCGCTCCTCGGTCGCCGAACCTGCGCCGGTACGCCGCCAGATGCTCCGGGTCCGCCCGCAGGAACGGCGCGTCGGCGGACACCATGTGCCGCACCGCCAGCAACGGCAGTGGGCTGCGCATCGGCCGGAAGTCCGCGTTCCACAGACCGGGCGAGGACGGCGGTCCCGGGTGGAACTCACCGATCATCAGGCCGCGTTCCACGAAACCTGGCTTCAGCTCCCGCTGCGTGCGGTCGATCTCCCCGGGCGTGACGTCCGGCAGCACCACCAGGACGGTCCGGAACCGGGCCCCCGGCCCCTCACGCGGCGGCAGGTCGGGGAACCAGTCGCGGTAGGCGGTCATCACCGCCCGCAGGTCCGGCCGCCCGGGGTGCAGGGCGAGGAAGAGCCCGCCCCGCTCCAGGGAGAGGGCCGTGTACGGGCAGACGTCGCCGCCCCGTCCCAGATCGGGATGCGGTCGGCACAGGTAGGACCGCGCCCACGCCAGCACCACCTCGGCGGGGGCAGGCAGATCCGGGTGGTCCGGCTCGAACAGCGCGACGTCACCCGCCGGGTGGCTCAGCATCCCCCGCTCCGCTTCCGCAGCGCCGCGGCGAGCAACGTCGCTCCGCCGAGCCCGGCGAGCCCACCGAGGAGGCGGTTCTGCCGGCGGGCCCGGGCGAGCGCGTCGCCGTACGGGAGGCTGCTGTGGCTGATCATCGCGTACAGCGTCCGCCACCCCGGTACCAGGCTGCCGAGCGCGAAGTCGATCCGTCTGCGGGCCAGGAACACCGGTGACCGCACCCGGTCGCGCAGCTCCACGAAGTTGCGCGCGGACAACTCGGCCAGCACGTCGGTGTGCGGGCGGCGGCGGGCCTCGAACGCGGCGAGCGCGTCGCCCGGGGCGTGCTCGGCGAGACACGCGTCGAGCACCGCGCAGTCCTCGAACGCGGCGTTCATCCCCTGTCCGTAGAACGGGAACACGGCGTGTGCGGCGTCGCCGACGAGGACGACACGGTCGTGCTGCCACGGCGCGGTGCGCACCGAGACCAGGCTGCCCGGTTCGTGTGCGAGGAACTGCGTGACCAGGTCCGGCACCAGGTCGGTCAGGTCGCCGAACTCCTCGGCCAGGAACGCCCCGGCCCGCGCCGGGTCGCGCAGCCCCGAGAACCCGGTGTCGCCGTCGAACGGCAGGAACACGGTGCCGGTCAGCGATCCGTCCGGGTTGGGGTGTGCCACCACCAGTCCCCGCCGGCTCGGCCACACGTGCAACGCCTCCGGTCGGTCGACGGCCGGGATGGTGAACTCCCGGTAGCCCCAGTCCAGGTGCGTCCGGTGGAACTCGCCGCGCACCCGGCGGTGCAGGTGCGTGCGCACGGTCGAGTACGCGCCGTCCGCGCCCACGACGAGATCCGCCGGGAACGTCCGGGCCGGGGTCCGCACCTCGGTGCCGGCCAGGCCGGTGACACGGTGCCCGAACCACAGCCGCACTCCGGGAACCGATGCGGCGGCGTCGAGGAGGGTGAGGTTGAGGTCGTGGCGGCGGACCGAGTGGAGCACCTCGGTGTCATCCGCGCCGTAGGGCTGGTAGGTGACCCGGCCGCTGTGGTGGACGGCCCGCCCCCGCATGGGGACGGCTCTGGCCAGGGCCTCCTCCAGGAGGCCGATGTCGCGCAACGCCGCCCGCCCGCGTTCGGAGAGCCCGATGCTGATCGACACGGCTTCCGGGCCCCCCGTACCGCGCGGGTCTCCGCGCCGCTCCACCACGTCCACCCGGTGGCCCCGGCGGGCCAGCCGGATCGCCAGCATGGTTCCGGCCATGCCCGCTCCGACGACGACGACGTTCATGTCCGGCCCCTGGCCGGGTCCACCGAGGCCACCGGGTCCGTCGGAGCCACCGGGTCCGTCGTGGACAGGGCCCGGGCGAGATCGGCGGGGGTGGAGGCGTCGAACACGGTGGCCACGGACGCGTCCACGGCCAGTTCGATCCCGATCCGGCTGACCAGCGCGGTGGCCATGAGCGAGGTGCCTCCGAGGGCGAAGAAGTCGTCGTCCGGCGCGACCGCGTCCACCGACAACACCTCGGCGAACATCCGGGCGAGGTCGTCGGCGAGCGTGCCCGACGTCCGCGGCGCGGGCTCGGCGAACGCGGCCCGGTCGAGCTTTCCGTTGGGGGTCAACGGGAAGTGCCCGACCACCTCGATCAGGTCGGGGACGAGGTGGGCCGGCAGCCGCTCGGCGAGGTACGCGCGCAGGTCCGGCACGCTCGCCCCGCTCGGCACCACGTAGCCCACCAGGTAGGCGCCGAGCGGTCCGGAGCGGGCGACGACCGCCGCCCGCGCCACCGCCGGGTGAGCTCCGAGCGCGGCCTCCACCTCGGCCGGTTCGACCCGGTGGCCGCGGATCTTCACCTGGTCGTCCGCCCGGCCGAGGAACAGCAGGTCGCCGCCCGGCCCCACCCGGACCAGGTCGCCGGTGCGGAACATGCGCGACCCGGGCGGGCCCCACGGGTCGGCGACGAACCGCTGCGCTGTCGGCCCGGGGCGGCCCAGATAGCCGCGCGCGACCCCGGCGCCGCCGATGTACAGCTCGCCCTCGGCGGCCGGGGCGCACGTCCCGTCCAGCACCCGTAGTTCGGTGCCGGGGATCGCCGCCCCGATCGGGACCACCGGGCCGTCGGTGAGCGGCGCGCTCATGGTGGCGCACGCGGTCGTCTCGGTCGGGCCGTAGGCGTTGATCATCCGGCGGCCTGCGGACCATCGGGCGACGAGGCCCGGGTCCAGCACCTCCCCCGCGACGATCAGACAGGCGACCGAAGGCAGCGCCATGTCCGGCTGGGTGGCGAGCGCACTCGGTGGCATGCACACGTGGGTGACGCCGTGCTCGGCGACGAACCGGGCGAACGGTTCGCCGGGCGGGAGTCCCCCGGCCGGCGCGAGTACGAGCGTGGCCCCGGTGAGCAGCGCCATGCACAGGTCGGCGACGGCCACGTCGAAGCCGACCGACGCGTACTGCAGCACCCGGGCCCCGGGGCGGGCACCGAAGCGTTCCCGTTGCGCCGCGACGAGACGGGCGATCCCCGCGTGGGGAACGACCACGCCCTTGGGTGTCCCGGTCGAACCGGAGGTGTAGATGACGTAGGCGGCGCACGCCGGATCGGGTTCCGCCGCCGGGACGGCGGACACCGCCGCGTCCTCCAGCGCCCGCAGCTCCCCCGGTGTCAGCACCAGGGCGGGGCGGGCGTCGGCGAGCACGGCGGCCACCCGGTCGGGCGGTTGGGCGGAGTCGACCGGCAGGTACGCGGCTCCCGCGGCGAGCACGGCGACGACGGCCACCACCATGTCCGCGCCGCGCGGGATCGCGACGGCGACGATGTCGTCCGGCCCGATCCCGCGGTCCCGCAGCCCGCCCGCCACCGCGCCGGCGCGGGTGTCGAGCTCACCGTAGGAGAGGGTGCCGTCAGCGGCGACGACCGCGATCGACTCCGGGGCCCGGGCGACCTGGTGGCGGAACATCCCGACCATCGTCCCGGCCGTTGAGGAATTCACCGTATCTATTCGCGCGTCCACTGCGGTTTCACACTCCGTGACCCACGAAAATCTATGAGAGGGAACGGGGGGAACTCTGTCCCATGACGCGGATCGGTGTCAACGAGATCGACGAGGCGGTCACTTCGGAACTCATCCGGTGTGCGGCCCGTAATGGCAATCGTGAGAACTTGCTCATGGAATCTTTGTCCCGCCGGTCTGTTCGGTGCCATAACCTGGCCCGTATCTCGTCAGTCGTTTCCTGGCTTGTCAGCCGCCTCCCTGGACCTGCTCGGTCACGCATTGCCGAGCGTGACCAGGTCGTGCCCGGAAACGGGTTGGCCCATCTGGAGGAGTTCGGATGAGCGGGACATCGCTGGGTTCGCAGCCGAGGGACACGCCACCGGCGTTCGTGCCGGTCGACCAGGTGACCGAGACGTGTCTCGTGCGGGTCGCCGGCTCGAGTCCCGACCACGTCAGCGCGCTCGCGCAGTGCCCGGACGACCTCCCGCCGATCCTCGTGCACCGGCCGACCATGCGGGTGATCGACGGCGCGCACCGCCTGCGAGCGGCCAAGCTGCGCGGGGACGCCACCATCGCCGTGCGGTTCGTCGACGGCACCGAGGAGGACGCGTTCGTCCTGGCCGTGAGCGTCAACGTGACCCAGGGGCTGCCCCTGACGCTGGCCGACCGTACCGCCGCCGCCTCCCGGATCCTCGCGTCGCACCCGCACGTGTCGGACCGCCTGATCGCGTCGACAGCCGGATTGTCCACCAAGACCGTGGCCGCGCTCCGGCGGCGTGCAACCGGGGAAATACCTCAGTTGCACACCCGCCTCGGCCGCGACGGGAAAGTGCGGCCGCTCGACGCCTCCCACGGGCGCACGATGGCGAGTCAGGCGATTTCGAACAATCCAGATCTTTCGTTGCGGGCGATCGCCCGCATCGCCGGAATATCGGTCGGCACCGCCAGGGACGTCCGGGAAAGAATGCGCCGCGGCGAGGATCCCATTCCGCCGCGGTATCGCCTTTCCACCGGAAACCGTACGGAGAACAACGCGCCGGAAAGCAGCGCGCCGGGCCGGAAAACCGGCGGAGACAACGGCGCCGACGGCCCGTCCCGCGCCGAACGGGACCGGTTCCTGCTCTCGCTGCGCACCGATCCGTCGTTGCGGTTCTCCGAGGTCGGCCGGGCGCTCCTGCGGCTGCTCGACGCCAACACCCTCGACGCCGCGCAGTGGGACCGCCTCGCCGCCGCCGTCCCCCAGCGCTGGTCACCGGTGGTCGCCGACCTCGCCATGGACTGCGCGGCCGACTGGTCGGCGCTCGCCTGCCGGGTCCGCGGCCAGGTCCGCGCCAGCGCGTGAGTCCGGCGCGCACGCCACGGCGATCGCCGCCACCCCCTGGACCACGGCGAACAGCGCGACCACCGGAAGCAGCGCCGACGAGCCGCCGGTGACCGCCACCGCGACCAGCGGCCAGAAGCTGGAGATCGTGACGCCCACCTGGTAGGTCACGGCGATCGCGGAGAACCGCACCATGGTCGGGAACAGGTCCACCAGGAACGCCGCCAGGCCACCGTAGATCGCTCCGTGCGCGATGGTCAGCGCGGGAAGGAACACCAGGGCGACCAGTACCGGATCGCCCGAGGACAGCCAGGCGCCCGCCGGGACCATCGCCGCCACCGAGACCACGTAGCCGAAGATCATGACCGGCCGGCGGCCGAACCGATCGGACAGCGCGCCGAACACCGGCAGGGTCACGCACTCCCCCAGGGCCGCGATCATCAGCCCGGTCAGCACGGCCGACCGCACCTGCGGCCCGGCCTCCGCCGCGTGCGCCACCAGGAACACGGTGAACATCGCGATCACCGACCCGGTGCCGAGGGAGGCGAGGATGCCGATCACCACGCGGCGCGGCCACTGCCGCAGCACCGTGGCCACCGGCACCCGGGCGGCGCGGTTCTCCGCCCGGCCGCGCACGAACTCCGGTGTCTCCTCGATCCCCAGCCGGACCCAGATGCCGATGCCGACCAGGACGATCGACGCCAGGAACGGCAGCCGCCATCCCCAGGTCAGGAAGGACTCCTCGGGCAGCTCGGAGATCAGCACGAAGGTCAGGTTGCTGGCGAACAGCGCCAGCGCGAAGCCCATCGCGGGCCAGCTGCTGAAGAAGCCCCGGCGTCCGGGCGGGCCGTGTTCGGTGCTGAGCAGCACCGCGCTTCCCCATTCGCCACCGATGCCGATGCCTTGGGCGACGCGCAACGTCACCAGCAGGACGGGCGCGAGGACGCCGGCCGTCTCGTAGGTGGGCAGCAGGCCGACGCCGAACGTGGCGATGCCCATGACGAGCAACGTCCACACCATCATCGACTTGCGGCCCACCCGGTCGCCGAAGTGGCCGAACAGCAGGCCGCCCAGCGGGCGCGCGACGAAGCCGGCCGCGTAGGTGGCGAACGAGGCGAGCACACCGCCGGCGGCCGACGATCCGGGGAAGAACAGCGGGCCGAACACCAGCGCGGACGCCGTCGCGTAGAGATAGAAGTCGTACCACTCGATGGCGGTGCCGATCGTGCTCGCGATCAGCACCCGGCGGGCCGAGCGGGGGGCCGAGGTCACCCCTGCCGTCATGCGTCCTCATCGGACACGAGAACCCGCCCGCCGAGCTCGTCGGGATCGGCGGCGAGGTCATAGGCCCACACCTGCCGCCCGTCCGCCTCCCAGATCACCTTCCGCCCGTCCGCCCGCACGGCGTGCAGCGCCTTCAGGTCCGGGTAGTCGTCCGAGGCGGCGGCCCGTTCCTGCGGGAAGTAGGTCTCCGAGTACGCCTCGCGGGACGCCCCGGTGCCGTCCGCGAAGAACTCGGTCAGCGAGGCGCCGTCCGACGACAGCGGGTCCAGCCCGAGATGGTCGAGCACGGTCGGCATGATGTCGACCAGCCGGACCTGGCTGTCCACGCTCGTCCCCTCCGGCACCCCGGGTCCGCTGATGACCAGCGGCACGTGCTGGGTCGCGTCGAACAGCAGGCAGCCGTGACCCTCCTCGTACGGGTGGCCGAGGTCGCCGGCGTGGTCGTTGGGGTACCACCCGGCCAGGTCCTCCCCGTGGTCGGAGAAGCACACCACCAGCATCGACTCGACGTCGTGGCCCATCTCGGCGATGCGGCGCAGCAGGAGCTGCACGTAGTGGTCGGTGTAGGCGATCTCGCCCTCGTACGGGTTCGCCACCTCGACGCCGACGTCCTCCGGCGGCTCGTACGGCCAGTGCGCGTCGAAGAAGTGCGCGAACAGGAAGAACGGGCCGGTGCCGTCCAGCGACCGGAGCCAGTCGGTGGCGCGTTCGACCACCAGCGGGGCGCGCTTGAGTGCCAGCCCGCGCAGCTTCACGTCGCCGACCGACAGCGGGTCCCGGCCGTCGGGCAGCAGCGGGATCTCGTCGTCGTAGAAGTCGAACCCGCGGTCCATCCCGTACCACTGGTTCAGGCCGGGGCAGGAGACCACCGCGCCGGTCGTGTACCCGGCCGCCGACAGGCGCTCCGCCAGGGTCGGCACCCGCTTGTCCAGCGTTTCGCGGAAGAGGTGTCTGATCCCGTGGCGGGGCGGCTGGAGCCCGGTGAACACCGTGGCGTGGCTGACCGGCGTCAGGGGGCACGACGAGATCGCCTGCGTGAAGCTGACCCCGCTCGCGCGCAGTCGCTCGATGCCGGGGTACTTCCCCGAATAGGCCACGTCGGCGCGCACGGTGTCCAGGGAGATGAACAGGATGTTCGGCTGTGCGGTCACCGGGATACCTCGGTATTCCTCTGTCGACTCCAGCGGCCCCGAAAGGTAACAACGAGCTCGCGGCGTACGACAACGACGCGTTGTGCGACCTGAACACCCGTGCTGAACAGGCCATCCGGCTCCTACAGTTACGCGGCGGAGACTCCACGACCGTGAAGCGAGGGAGCATTCACATGGCGCGCAAGTTGTCCCTGGCACTGGAGCTGTATGCCGACGCGAACGGCACCGTCGACCAGCGTTACATCGATCAGATGCGCGACCAGGACGCCGAACCGGTGCCGGTCGATCCCACCTTGCCGAGGTTCACCCTCGTCGTCGGGCCCTCGCCGTTCACCATGCCGCGCGGCTGGGAGTTCTTCCTCACCTCTCCGTACGAGGGTGCGACGTACATCTCGACCGTGCTGCACAACGCCGGCTATCCGGTGCGCATCGTCGACGTCCGCTACACCCCGAACCCGTTGCAGGCGGCGTACGAGCAGATCATCGAAGGCACCGACGTGCTCGGGGTGTGCACGTTCGAGGACAACTTCCCGTTCTGCCGGGCGCTGATGGCGATGGTCCGCGCGTCGCACCCGGACATACCGATCATCTGCGGTGGCTCGCTGGTCACTTCGGCTCCGTCGGTGTTCATGTCGGACACCGACTGCGACATCGCGGTGATCAGCGAGGGCGAGATCACCATCCTGGAGCTGATGGAGAGTTACACCCGCGGCTCGTGGAAGCAGGACCTCCCGACCGTCAAGGGCATCTGCTACCGGGACGAGAAGGGCAACGCCCGCCGCACGCCGCCGCGCGGCCAGATGATGGATCTCGACGCGCTGCCCCGGATGCGGCTCGACCTGTGGCCGCAGGCGCGGTCGCCGCTCGGCATGCAGCCCCAGGTGATCTCGTCCTACAGCCGCGGCTGCAAGATGGACTGCTCGTTCTGCTACCGCACCACCCCGCAGGTGCGGGCGAAGTCGCCGGAGAAGATGGACCGCGACCTCGACTGGCTGAAGACCCAGTACGGCGTGGAATTCTGCTTCTTCGTCGACCTCACGTTCAGCTCGCACCGCGGCCAGACCATCGAGATGTGCGACGTGATCTCCCAGCACGATCTGCGGTGGACCTGTCTGACCCGGTGCGCCGACATGGACGTACCGCGCATCGACGCGATGCGGGAGGCGGGCGCGGACATCATCCTGTACGGCGTCGAGTCGCTGGGCCGCGAGGTGTTGCGCGAGGCCCGCAAGGGCAGCAGCGAGAACCTGACCGTCCGCGCGATGCGCACCACGTTCGAGGGCGGCGTGCGGTTCGGCTCGCTGCTCATCGTCGGTCTGCCGAACGAGACCGAGGAGTCCCTGGCGGACATGGTGCAGTTCGCCGAGCAGTACAACCACGTGACCCGGGTGAAGTACCTGTCGGCCATGCCCGGCACGACGGTGTACCAGGACGCGGTGCGGAACAAGGTGATCCGCACCGAGGTCGACCACCTGAACTGGCTGTCGGTCGAACAGGCCCTGCACGAGGACGAGTTCCTGAACGTGAGCGGGCTGCCCGAGCAGGTCTGCCGGGACGCGTACAAGCGGGTGTACGACGCCTATCAGCCCGGCCCGGTGATGGACTTCCAGCACTGGCCGGAGCACTTCCAGTACTTCCACCCGCAGCCGGCCGACGGGACCGAGCGGTCGACGTCGTACGCCGGTACCGGCTGGCGCGCGCAGTGGAGTTCGGCCGCCGCGCCCCTGGTGCCCGGGTCCGAGCAGTACACCTTGGACAAGGTGGCCGACCCGGAGGTGGCCGCGGTCGGGAGCACGCTGATGGACTGCGGCGCGAAGAAGCTCGCGGTGGGGGGCTGACCCGTGTCCGCTCAGGACGGCCCGATCCTGATCATCGGGACCGAACGCTCCGGATCGAACCTGCTGCGGCTGGTGCTCGACGCGCACACGCGGATCGCGGTCCCGCACCCGCCGCACTTCATGCGGTACCTGTCCGGCATCCCGTACGACGGTGATGTCGACGCGATGGTGGGCGACGCGATGCGGCTGCTGCGCGATCACATCCACCCGTGGCCGCACGTGATCGACCGGGCCGCGGTGACCGAGGCGGCCGGCCCGTCGCTGTTCGGGGTGGTGTCGGCGATCTACGACCAGTACCGCGTCGCGGAGGGCGCGGCCCGGTGGGGGTGCAAGAGCACGTTCATGGTCGAGCACGTCGACGAGGTGCTCATCACTCTCCCGCACGCCCGGTTCCTCTGGCTGGTGCGTGATCCCCGCGATGTGGCCGCGTCCGCGAAGCGGGCCGTGTTCGGCCACTGCCACCCGTACCGGATGGCGCTGCGGTGGAGGGCCGAACAGGAGCTCGCCCGCGCGGCCCTGGAGCGGTGGGGGCCGGAGGTGGTGCACCTGGTGCGGTACGAGGACCTGGTGTCCGAGCCCGAGCGGGAGATCCGGGCGATCTGCGACTTCATCGGGGAGGCGTTCGAGCCCGCGATGCTGGCGCACCATCTCGGTGGCAACGCCCGGGTGACCGCGTCGCTGTCGGCGTCCTGGCGCACGGCGGGCGACCCGATCACCACGGCCCGGATCGGCGCCCACCGGCGGGGGCTGTCCGACCGGGAGCGGCGGGAGGTCGAGAGCGTGACCGCGCGGGCGATGGAGAAGCTTCGCTACCCGTGCGACCTGGCCTCACTGGACGAACCGGCTCCCGGCCCGCTCGGCGTCGCGCTGCGCGGGTTCGCGGTCCGGATGGCGGTGGAGGCGCGATCGCTGCGCACCGACCGCAACCACTTCCGGCGCTGGCGGCGCGACGCCACCGTCCGCCGGCTGCGCCGCCGCGCGAAGCACCGCCGCACCCTTGTTCCGGCAGGAGAGAGCAGATGAACGAGACGGGAAGCGTCCGCACGCACTTCGCCGACCGGGCGAGCACCTACGACCGGTCCAGTTCGTGGTGCACCGACGACGCGCTCGGCGAGCTGATGCTGTCCGCGGCCGCGCCCCGGCCGGGCGACGCGGTCCTGGACGTGGCGTGCGGCACCGGACTGGTGTCGAGGCTGTTCGCCGGGCGGGTGCGGCGGCTGACCGGCGTGGACATCACGCCGGAGATGGCCGAGCAGGCGCGCGACGTGCTCGACGAACTGGTGATCGCCCCGGCGGAGGAGCTGCCGTTCGACGACGGCACGTTCGACCTCGTGGTGTGCCGTCAGGGGATCCAGTTCATGACGCTGCCCGACGCGGTGCGGGAGATGGTGCGGGTGACCCGGCCGGGTGGGCGGGTCGTACTGACCCACCTGTGCGCCTACGGGGACGACGACCGCGACGAGTACGCGGAGATCCTGCGGCTGCGCAACCCGGCCCGGCGGCACTTCTTCCGGCCCGGCGACGTCGAGGCCCTGCTCACCGGCGCGGGGTGCGACCCGGTGCGGTCGCAGCGGTACGTGTCGGCGGAGGACGTGGACGTCTGGTCGGACAACGGCGCGATCGGCGAGGACGCGCGGGAGGCCATCCGGGACCGCTACCGGAAGGCGTCGCCCGCGTTCCGCGCACGGCACGCGGTGGCCGAGGCGGACGGGCGGATCACCGACCGGATGCTGTTCGTCGTCGCTTCGGGAACGAGGGTCTGACATGGAACCGGACCAGTCCCCCGCCGACGGCGTGCGGGCCGCGTTCCTCGCCGAGGCGGCCACCGCCGCGCGGTACACCTACTTCGCGCAGGTCGCCGGGATCGAGGGCCACACCGAGGCGGCCCGGGTGTTCGGCGAGCTCGCCGAGAGCGTGGCCTGCGCCGCCCACGGGCACCTGGACGTGCTGCGCGACCTGCTGGGCGGCGACGACCCGGGCACCGGCCGCACGCTCGGCGACACCCGCCGCAACCTCGCCGCGGCGATCAGCGGCGACCTCGGGGAGGCCACCGAACGCTACCCCGGCCTGGCCGCGCGGGCCCACATGGACGGCATGGCCGATCTGGCGAGCTGGCTGGAGACGCTGTGCACGCTGAAGAAGACGCACGTGGACCGGCTGGAACAGGCCCTCACCGGGCTGGACGAGCCGCGGTTCGCCGGGAACGGAGCGCCATGACCACCGACTACGACGCCGAGGCGATCACCGTCTACTCCGGGCTGGAGGCGGTGCGCCGCAACCCGTCCATGTACGTCGGGTCGACCGGCCCGGACGGCGCCCACCACCTGGTGCTCGAACTGGTCGACAACGCCGTGGACGAGGCCGCCGCCGGGCACTGCGGCGCGATCTCGGTGGAGCTGTACGACGACGGCTCCTGCTCGGTCACCGACGACGGCCGGGGCATCCCCACCGCCCCGCACCCGGAGGCCGGGATCCCGGCGTGCGAACTCGTGCTCACCACACTGCACTCGGGGGGCAAGTTCGACCACTCCTCGTACGCGACGTCGGCCGGGCTGCACGGTGTCGGCCTGGCCTGCGTGAACGCGTTGTCGGAGTGGTTGCGCCTGGAGGTGTGGCGCGACGGCGCGCACCACAGTGAGTCGTTCGTCCGGGGCTCGGTCGAGACCCCGCTCAAGCGGGGCGGTGACAGCGACCGCCGCGGCACCCGGGTGTGGTTCCGCCCGGACCCGGAGATCTTCTCCTCCTGTGTGCTCGACGCCGAAGTGCTGCACGCCCGGCTGCTCGACATCGCGTATCTGCACCCGGGCCTGCGCGTCGACCTCATCGACCACCGCACCGGGCGGGACGAGTCGCTGTACGAGATGACCGGGGTGCGGGGCCTGCTCACCCACCGCGCCCGCGACACCGAGAAGGTGCACGCCGAGCCGGCCACCTTCACCTGGGCGGGCGACGGGTGCGTGATCGACGCCGCCGTCCAGTGGACCGAGGGGTACGCGGAGCAGATCTTCAGCTACGTCAACACCATCCGCACCGACCTGGGCGGGTCGCATGTGGACGCCCTGCGCCGGGCGCTGGCCGGGGTGGTGGCCGAACATCTCGGCCCGGCCGCGGACAAGATGACCGTGGTCGACATCCTGGAGGGGCTGACCGCGGTGATCGCGATCCGGATCCCGGACGCGCGGTTCGACGGCCAGACCAAGCGCACCCTGCGCAACGAAGCGGCGGGCGCCCGCGTGTTCGACGTCGTCACCGAGCAGGCGCGGCGGGCGCTGGCGGCCGACCCGGAGCTGGCCCGCCGTATCGCCGAACGGGCCATCGACGCCAGTCGGGCCCGGCTCGCCGCGCGGCTGGCCGGGCGGACGGCCCGCTCCCGGCCCCGGGCCGTCGAGGTCGACTACGCGGTCTACCAGCGGCAGTTCGGGATCCGGTCGAAGGACTGGCACGACTCGTGCTCGTGGCTCACCGACGAGGACCTGCTCGGCAAGCACGCGGAGCTGTGCGCGGTGCCGCCGGACGCGCGGATGCTGGACGTGTGCTGCGGCAGCGGTGTCGTCGGCGGCGCGTTCCGCGGCCGGGTCGGTGAGATGGTCGGGCTGGACCTCACCCCGGAGATGGCCGCGCTCGCCGCCACCCGGCTGGACGTGGTGCACCAGGGCACCGTCTACGACCTGCCGTTCCCCGACGCCAGTTTCGACCTGGTGGTCACCCGGGAGGTGCTGCATCTGCTGCCCCGGCCGGAGCTGCCGGTGTCGGAGATCTTCCGTGTGCTGCGGCCCGGCGGACAGTTCATCGTCGGGCAGATCGTGCCGTACGCGGACGTGGACGCGTTCTGGATGTTCCGCGTGTTCAAGAAGAAGCAGCCGCTGCTGTACCAGATGTTCCGTGAGGAGGACTTCCGGGCGCTGCTCACCGGTGGCGGCTTCACCGATGTGCGGATGGAGGAGTACTTCCTGTGGGAGTCGATCGACCGGTGGATCGACACCCACGAGACGACACCGGCGAGCCGGCAGGAGATCTACCGCCTCTACTACGACGCGCCGCGCGAGGTGCGCGCCGTACACCCCTTCGAGGTGCTGCCGGACGGCTCGGTGCGCGACCGGTGGCGGTGGTGCGTGTACTCGGTGCGGAAGCCCGGCCATGCCTAGCCGCGCCGTGGATCACCCGGTCGCCGAGGTCGTGCGCGGGCTGGAGGTGCTGCGGCCGCTGCGGGGCACGCCGGTGGACGGCTTCCGCGCGAAGGTGCGCGATCTCGTGGTCGTCGCGTCCAGTTCGCGGGGCGGGTCGAGCATGCTCGCCGAGCTGCTGCGGGCCTCGCCGCACCTGCTGCACCTGCGCGGTGAGCTGAATCCGTTGCTGCGGCTGGTCGGCCTCGACCACCCGCACAGTGGCACCGGATCCGACGTGCTGGAGGCGGCGCACTGGCACGGGCTCCCACCACGGTCCCGGGCGTTGTTCGAGGCGGAACTGGCACTGGACGCGGGCTCTCCCGGCACCGGCGTGGAGAACCTGGCGGCGGACGCGGTGTGGCGGCTTCTCGTGCAGTGGCCGGATCGTGGTCTCGATCCCGTCGATCTGATGCGGACCGCCGAGGCGTTGCTGGACCATGATCTCCCCCGGTTCGCACGGGCGCTGATCGGCAAGGCCGGCGTGGACCCGCGGTACTACGACCTTCCCGGGCGGTCGCCGGGACCACGACCGGCCGGGCCGCCCGGCGACGTACTGCTCGAAGAGCCGCCGTTCGTCCTCCCCCGTCCCTGGCGGCCCGCGGACGAACACGATCTCGCCACGAAGCCCCTGGTGATCAAGACGCCGGGCAACGCCTACCGACTCGGCTTCCTGCGGGCGGTGTTCCCCCACGCACGGCTGCGGGTGCTGCACCTGACCAGGAACCCGGCCGCGTCGGTCAACGGCCTGATCGACGGGTGGCTGCACCACGGGTTCCACGCGTACCGGCTGGACGAACCGCTGCGCATCGCCGGATACGCCGATGTGCGGCCGGCCGACCGGCACTGGTGGAAGTTCGACCTGCCACCCTGCTGGCCCGCGTACACCGCCGCCGCCCTGCCCCGGGTCTGCGCCCACCAGTGGTGGTCGAGTCACCGTGCGGTGCTCGCGCACGGGGCGGACCACACGGTGCGGTTCGAGGACCTGATCAGCACTCCGCGCGGGCGCGCGGACGCCGTCGAGCGGGTCGCGGACTGGCTGGGGATCCCGTTCGACGGGCGGCTGAAGCGGGCCGCGACCGACGGCATCGCCGCCACGGTGTCCACCGCCGCGCCCCGCCCCGGCCGGTGGCGGGCGCGGGAAGAGGAAGTCAGATCGGGACTGAGCGCCGACGTGCTCACGATGGCGGAGAGGCTCGGCTATGCCCGTGACGACGACTGGATCTGAGCTGAGCACCCACGGGGGCCCGGGGTGGGTGCCCCGGGCGGCGTCGCATGTGGACGAAGTCGCGGCCGGGGAGGTGTGGGCGCCGTGCGGGTACCGGTCGGAGACGGCCGCGCTGCGGTCGGTGCTGCTGGTCCGCCCGCCGGACAGCATCGCTGCGGTGCGACGGCCGGGGGCCTCGCTCATGCTCGGGCCGGTGGACCTCCCGGCGATGCGGGCGCAGTACGACGCGCTGGCGGACCGCCTGCGGGGCCACGGGGTCGAGGTACACCTGGCCTCCCCCGCGGCGACGCCGAACGTGGTGTTCGCACGCGACCTGTTCTGGATGACCCCGGCCGGGGCGGTGGTGGCGCGGATGGCGTCGGCGCAGCGGGCCGGCGAGGAACGGCATGCCGCGCTCGCGCTGGCCGGGGCGGGGTTCCCGATCCTGCGCACGGTCTCCGGCACCGCCGTGTTCGAGGGCGCCGACGCCCTGTGGATCGACCCGTCGACGGTGGTCGTCGGTACCGGGTTCCGCACGAACGCGGCCGGTGCGGCCGAGGTCGCCTCGGCGGTCGCGGGGCTGGGGGCGCGGGTGGTGACGGTGCCGCTGGCGCCGGGTGTGCAGCACCTGCTGGGGACGGTGGTGTTCCTCGACCCGTCCACCGCCGTCGTCCACCGGGCGGCGAGCCCGCCGGAGCTGACGGCGCTGCTCGCCGAGTACGGCTATCGGGTGATCGCGCTGCCGCCGGACGAGGAACTGCTGGTGGGGCGCGGGATGAACCTGCTGGTACTCGCACCGGGGCGGGTGCTGATGCCCGCGGGCTGCCCGGGAATCCGGCGGACGCTGGAGCGGGCGGGGGTGGCCGTCGACGCGATCGACATCGGCGCGTACCTGCGGGCGGCCGGCGGCATCGGCTGCGTCACGGGGGTGGTGCGCCGTGAGCACTGAGAGCCGGCCGCCCGACCGGTCACTGGGGCGGGTACACCGTGGGATCGTCCAGCGGCACCTTCAGCCAGGAGATCATCTGCCGGAGCTGGTGGTACGCCGCGAGCCGCTGCTCGTCGGAGTCGGCCTCCTCCGCCGCCGCGATCGGCTCCCACAGGCGGGGCACCATCACCGGCCCGAGTTCGAGCAGGCCGCCGCTGCCGCCGGTGGCCCACTTCGCCAGCACGTACCGGACGATCGCGCCGACCGGGATGTCCAGGTTCCGGGACATCCCGCGCACGGTCTCCAGCGGATCGAGGAGCCCGTAGTCGACCACCTCGGCCTTGAAGTTGGCATGCGGGTCGTCCGGTGGCCAGCACCGTTCCCACTGGCGCAGCCGAACCGTCGGCGTACCGGTCACGTCGAGGGCCAGGTCATCCATGTCGCCGTCCATACCGCCACCCTAGGGCGGCACCGAGCTTGTCCGACCGGGCAGGGATGAACACCGAAGTCAGGAAAGGAGAACCAGTGAACGAGAACCTTCGTGAGGAGCACGTCGCGCTCATTCCGACCGACTCGGGGGCCGCGGCCAGCGGCACCGCCACGGCCGACGACGAGGCGATCCGTCAGCAGCTGCGCAGCCTCGGCTACCGCATCTGACCCAACCGCCCCGGTCCTCCCGCACGGGCGGGCCGGGGCGTCCCCGCCTGAGAGTCCGGGCAGGCCCGCCAGGCACGCGCCGAGCTCCTGGCGGGAGTGTTGACCGCCCGGCGGCGACTTGTAGTGTGCGGCGACCTGGAGACGGCATGACTGAGACGACCAACCCGTTCGACGACGACAACGGAGTGTTCCGGGTGCTGCGCAACGACGAGGACCAGCACTCCCTGTGGCCGGAGTTCGCTCCGGTGCCCGCCGGGTGGCACGTGGTGCACGGCCCGGACGGCCGGGCGGCGTGCCTGGCCTACGTCGAGGAGCACTGGACCGACCTGCGTCCCGCCTCCCTGCGCCGCGCCATGGACGGCCGCGGTTGAACGTCGGAGCCGGTGGGCCGACCGCCGCACCCGGCGCAGGGCGTGCAGCGCCCGGGGGAACCGTGCGGCCCGGCGGCATAGGGGCGGAACAGTGAGTCAGTCCGTACTTCCGTCACCACGACGACGGCCACGTTCACGGGAGAAGCGCGGGCGGGCGCTGATCGTGCAACAGGGCGCCTGGGACATGCCCCAGCAATCGATGCCGCTCGCCGCCGGCTACCTGACAGCCGCGGCACGGGCCGATCCCGTGGTGGGGCCCGAGTTCGCCGTGGGAATACAGAACTTCCGCGGTGGCGAATCGCTCGGCTCGATGGCACGCACGATCTTCTCCGGGACCCTTCCGGACGTGCTGGCGTTCTCGGTCCTCGGCTGGAACTTCAACCAGTTCGGCGCGCTCGCCGAGACCTACAAGTCGGTGCGCCCGGACGGCTGGGTCGTCTTCGGCGGAACGCACGTCGCCCACCAAGCGGAACGCGTCTTCCGGCGCTTCCCCGAGGTCGACGTCGTCGCCAACGGCGAGGGCGAGTTCACCTTCCGCGACCTGCTGCTCGCCTTCCTCGAGGAGAAGTCGCCGCACGACCTCGCGCAGGTGCCGGGCATCTCCTACCGCGACGAGGAAGGCACGATCCACACCACTGCCGAGGCACCGCGCATCGACGACCTGGACATCATTCCGTCGCCGTTCCTCACCGGGGCCATCCCGCTCCTCGACCACCATGGCCGGTTCCCCTACGACGTCGCGCTGATGGAGACCAACCGCGGCTGTCCGTACAAGTGCTCGTTCTGCTACTGGGGTGGCGCGGTCGGTCAGAGAATGCGCGACTTCTCCCGCGAGCGGCTGCGCGCGGAACTCGACGTCTTCGGCTATCACCAGGTTCCGACGGTGGTGTTGTGCGACTCGAACTTCGGCATGCGACAGCCGGACGCGGAGTTCGTCGAGGACCTCGTCCGAACGCGTGAGAAGTACGGGTTCCCGCAGTCGTTGGAGACCTCGTGGGCGAAGAACAAGTCGAAGACGTTCCACAACATCATCCGACGGATGAAGGCCGAGGGGTTCAAGAGCTCGTTCACCGTGGCGCTGCAGACACTGGACGACACGGCGTTGCGGGACATGGGCAGAAGCAACATGCGGCTCAACGAGTGGCAGGACCTGGCGACCTGGCTCGCGGCGGAGGGGCTCGACGCCTACGCCGAGCTGATCTGGGGCGCGCCGGGTGAGACGGTCGACTCCTTCCTGACGGGATACGACCGACTGTCCGAACACGTGTCCCGCATCGCCGTCTATCCACTGTTGCTGCTGCCCAACACGGACTACACGAAGAACCGCGAGGAGCACGGCTTCGTCACCGTACGCGGCGACAACGACGACTTCGAGTACGTTCTCGCCCACCGCACCGTCACGGTCGCGGAGAACACGATGATGCAGCGGTTCATGTTCTGGGCCCGGACGATGAGCGAGAACATGTACTTCCGGCACATCTGGGCGCCGCTGCGGGAGCTCGCCGGGCTCACCCAGAGCGCCGCCCTGCTGACCCTGTCCGACTGGTTCCAGGGCTCGGCCGATCCCGCCGTCGCCGACCTGCTCGGCCACGGCCGCGAGTTCACCGACTCCGGCCTCGTCGTCGAGTCGCTGCACAAGCTCTACGCCGATCCCCGGTTCGCGCCGGTCTTCCAGGGGTGGTGGGACGAGGAGATCCTGCCGAAGGTGCCCGAGCGACACCGGCCGCTGCTGAACGAGATCTTCCGCTACGACAACGCGACCCGCCCGATCTACTCCGGGGCGGGTGCCGAGGACATCGAGGTGCGCAGCATCGACGGCCTGCCGCACTACGTCCGCAGCGGCCTGCGGTTCCAGTACGCGATGCCGCGCGTACTCGACGCCATCCGCACGAGCCGGCCGTTCGACGACACACCCTCACCGGTCGAACTGACGCTCGCGTATCGCGTCGGGTTCGACGACTACCTCGACAACCACGAACTCGCGACCTACTACTCCGGTCGTTGCCTCGACATCCGGTAGCGGGCGTGAGAGGGAGGCAGCGGATGGACAGCGACTCGACCGGGGAGGCGGCGGAGCTGCCCGTACGGCCGCTGTCGGTGCCGGCTCGCGTCGGCGCGCTGAACGTCGTGCTCACGGGCGGTGCCGCCCGCGACCGGCACCGCCCCGCCGCCGGGCTTCAGGCGTTGGTCGACGCCGCGTAGGGAGCGTGGCTCAGCGGGCTGACAAGTTCGGCGAGGGCGCGTTCCAGGTCGTGGAGATGCGCGAGGGCGGGGTCTGCCGCAGGGGAGCGATGCGCGTGGACGGGCACGGTGGGGACCGCGCCGGGGCGGGGCGCGGTGAGGATCTCCACCGCGGTCTGGACCCGCCAGCAGGCAGCCGCGAGACGGGCGTCGTGCGAGGCGTCGGGGTCGGCGGCGATCGAGGCCAGGCCCCGGACCTCGGTCACGCAGTCGTCGAGCAGCGCGAGCACCTGGCGGGCGCGTGCCTTGCGGGCGGGCAGCGGGCTCAGGGGGTGCACCAGCGGTGCGAGGGAGAGCCGGACCCGGCCGAGCAGCACCTCCAGTTCGGCGACGCGGGGGCCGGGGTCGGCGAGTGTCGAGCCGGCGAGCCGGTCGGCCGCCTCGGCCGTGCAGGCGTGTACGCACCGCAGGGCCTTCTGGATCCACGCGTCGGTGATGGCGTGGGTGGTGACGGGGAGGACCAGCAGCACGGCGAGCACCGCGCCGAGGGTGCCGACGGCGGTCTCCGCGACGCGCAGCCAGAGCAGGGCGGCGTCCAGGACGCCCAGCACGCCGTAGAGCAGGCCGGCCATCACCGTCACGAAGAACATCATCCAGCTGTACGAAACCGCCGCCGTGTAGAAGATGCCGAAGACGCTGACCGCGACGACGGCGGCGGTCGGGGCCCCCGCGCCGTCGAGCGGGATGGCCACGGCGAAGCCCGCGACGATGCCGATCACGGTGCCCAGGACGCGCCGGAATCCCCGTACGAGCGTCTCGCCGCGCGAGGTGGTGTTCACGAAGACCCACCAGGTGGCGCCCACGGCCCAGTACCACCGCTGGTCGGACAGGAGCTGCCCCAGACCGAGCGCGAAGGCTCCGCCCAGGGTGGCCTGGACGGCCTGCCGGGTGGTGATACGCAGCCGGCCCCGGCCCTCCGGGGGAGCGGGCACGGCCGCGACGGGCAGCCGCCGCTCGTAGCACCACAGGCCGAAGCGCACGGCGGACGAGGCGCCCAGGGACAGCAGCACGGCGACGTACAGCTCGGGCAGCTGGCCGGGCACGGTGTGCAGGAACTGCGCGGCGAAGAACATCATGAACGCGAAGACGCCCAGCGCGTGCCCGCGAGGCCCCCAGCGCCGGGCGTACACGCCCGCCCCCATCACGGCGAGGAAGCTCAGGTCGCGGGCGACCGGCTGGTCGTGCAGCACGGCGGCCACCGCGAGGACGGGCAGTCCGACGGCCGGGAGCAGGGCCGTGGTGGCCGCCTGGCCGCGCACCGTCGGGTCGGTCACGGTGAACAGCGCGAGCAGCGCCGCGAGGCCGCCCGTGATGGCCGCCACCAGCGAGTGCCCGGCGAGGCCGCACAGCGCGACCGCGAGGCCGATGCCGAGAACGCCACGGGCGGCGAAGCGCAGCCGCACCCGCCCCGGGTCCGGCGCCACGAACACCTTCTTCAGCACACTTCCGCCCCTCCCGCGTCTCCGCGCGGAACTCGCATGAAAAAGGCGCCGCGGAAGTCCGCAGCGCCATCGATGGGTCCATTGCAGCATCCGTCGGGCTCTTGGATCAAATCGGGAGGAAAACTGTGTACCAATGGCTCAGTTTTCTTCACGAAGCTTCGGCCACCAGCGTGCCAACGGACCATCCGGGAAGGCACCGCTCGGCGCAACGGACGCGCGCACCGGACGGCCGCGCTCCGGTTCGGGGACCCGGGGATGAGTACGCGTACTCATCCCCGGGTCGTGCGGGCGGCGCACCATGCCGACATGGACATGGACCTGCGCACGGACGGGATCCGGGAGCGCGTGCCCCGGAGCGGAGCGGCGAACCTCCTGGTGTTCCTGGCTCTTCTGCCGCTGAACGCGCTCGTCGGCGGCTACGCCTGGCTCGCGATCGGCATGAGCGCCTGGGCCGCCGCGCACAACGGCGAGGAATTCACCGTCGCGGTGACGGAGCTGGCGGGGTACGGCGGCGTACTGGCGGCTGTGGGGCTGGCTCTCTGCCGGGGGAGGTACTGGGGCGCCGCGGTGGCCCAGTTCGCCCTGACGGCCGCGCTGACGGCCTGGCTGCTGTCGTTCTCCGGGTGACGCGCTGTCCTGGCGCCCCGGCGGCGCGGGCCCCTCGCCCTGGGTACAGTCGGGGCCGCACCGGACGGCTCGGAAGGAGATCTGCGGATCATGGCGGTGGATGCTCTCGACACCCGGATCCTGCGCCTGCTGATCGAGCAGCCGCGCACCAGCGTCCGGGAGTACGCGCGCGTGCTCGGCGTGGCCCGCGGCACCCTGCAGGCCCGGCTCGACCGACTGGAGCGCGACGGGGTGATCACCGGCACCGGGCCGACCCTCTCCCCCGCCGCGCTCGGCCATCCCGTGCTCGCCTTCGTCCACCTGGAGGTCACGCAGGGGCATCTGGTCGAGGTGGGCGACGCCCTGGCGGCGGTGCCCGAGATCATCGAGGCGTTCTCGACGACGGGCGGGGGCGATCTGCTGACCCGCGTCGTCGCCCGGGACAACGGGCACCTGGAGGACGTCATCCAGCGGCTGATCCAGCTCCCGGGGGTCGTCAGGACGCGGACCGATGTGGCACTGCGCGAGCGGGTGGCGCACCGGGTGCTGCCGCTGGTCGAATCCGTGGGGCGTACGGCGGGCGACCGGGACCGGCCGGGTTCCGCGCCCGGTCAGGGGTGACCGGGACCGTCACCGGCGGCTGCGGCATGCTGGAGCCATGACTTCCCGCCCCGTGACCACGCCCGGCCCTCATGTGATCTTCGACCTCGACGGGACGCTGGTGGACAGCGAGCCGAACTACTACGAGGCGGGGCGCCGGCTCCTCGCCCGGTACGGGGTGCGGGACTTCGACTGGGAGGCCCACACCCGGTTCATCGGCATCGGCACCCGGGAGACGCTGACCGTCCTGCGCGCGGAGTACGGGATCGACGCCCCGGTCGAGGAGCTGCTCGCCGGGAAGAACGCCCTGTATCTGGAGCTCGCCGGGGCGTCGACGGAGGTCTTCCCGCAGATGCGGGTCCTCGTGGAGCGCCTGTACGCGGCGGGGGTGCCGATGGCGGTGGCCTCCGGTTCGTCCCGGGCCGCGATCGGGGCGGTCCTCGCGGTCACCGGGCTCGACGCGTACATCCCGCTGTACGTCTCCGCCGAGGAGGTCGCACGCGGCAAGCCGGAGCCGGACGTGTTCCTGGAGGCGGCCCGGCGGATGGGGGCGGCGCCGGCGGACTGCGTGGTGCTGGAGGACGCCCCGCCCGGAGCGGCGGCCGCGCACGCGGCGGGCATGCGGTGCTTCGCCGTCCCCTACGTGCCGGAGACCGCGTCCGACCCGGCGTTCGAGGCCGCCGACCTGCTGTTCGCGGGCGGGCAGTCCGCGTTCACGGCCGATGCCGCGTACCGCCGGCTGCTCGGCCGACCCGGGTCCGGCGAGCGCTGACTGCGCGGAGCCGTGCCGGGCGGAGTGCCGGGCCGTCAGCGAAGCCCGGGCAAAAGGCCGTCAGGGCATCGGAGCCCCGCCGGACCGATATCCTGATCATGTCGTTCGCCGCTCCGCCCAGGGCTCCGCCGGAGACCGGGAATCACGGGCGCCGGCGGCCGGAGCGGGCCACCATTCGAGATAGGTGTACAGGTGCTGGTAGCTGGTCGGTACCGATTGGTATCCCCCATCGGTCGTGGCGGCATGGGCGAGGTGTGGCGCGCCACGGACGAGGTGCTGGGGCGCGCGGTGGCCGTGAAGCTGCTGTTGGGGGACCAGGCGGACGCCTCGGCGACCGCCCGCTTCCGGCTGGAGGCGCAGACCGCCGCCCGGTTGAGCCACCCGCACCTGGTGGCCGTGTTCGACTTCGGGGCCTGGGAGGACCGGTTCTTCCTGGTGATGGAGCTGGTCGAGGGGCAGAGCCTCGGCGACCTGCTGGCCGCCCAGGAGCGGGTCCATCCCGAACAGGTCGCCCTGATCGCGGGCCAGGCGGCCGCCGGGCTGGCCGCCGCGCACCGCCAGGGCATCGTCCACCGCGACATCAAGCCGGGCAACCTGATGCTGGACGCGGATGGCTCGGTGAAGATCGGCGACTTCGGGATCGCCCAGTTCGTCGATGATCCCTCGACCGCGCTGACGACGGCCGGTCACATCGTCGGCACGAGCCTCTACCTGGCTCCCGAGCGGGCGCTGGGACGTACCGCTGACTCCGCGTCCGACATGTACTCCCTGGGGTGCGTCGTCTATCAACTGCTGCTCGGGCAGCCGCCGTTCCGCTCCGACACGGCGACCGCGACGCTGTACCAGCATGTCGACACCCCGCCGGTCCCGCTGCGTCAGCGGGGCGTGGAGATCTCCGCCGCCTTCGACTCGTATCTCCTCGGACTGCTGGCCAAGCAGCCGGAGGAGCGGCCCACCGCGCAGCAGGTCTCCGACTGGTTCCGCACCGACGCCTGGCGCGGCCGGCCGGAGCCCCTCCCGCTGCAGACGCCCTCGTCCCACCGGGCGCCCGCCCCGATGGCGCCGCAGCCCTCCCCCGGCGGGCCGCCGGCGCCGGTCGGCCCGACCACGTACCGGCTCCCGGGGCCCACGGGGCGAAGACGGCAGGCGCCGGCCCGATCGGCTCCGGCCCGTCGTCGCAGTACCCGTGAGGCGATACGACGGAGGCCCAGGGTGGCCAGCGTCATCGCGGGCACGGCGACGTTCCTGGCCGCCGTGTATCTCGGAATGATCCTCTTCTCCCCGGACTCCAGCTCCGCCGGAACGCCGGACCAGAGTCCGTCCTCGGGTCCTTCGCAGGACGTTCGCAACGGCGGGCAGCGGCCGGACCAGCAGGGCGGGCAGGACGGCGGCTCGCCGGAGGAGGGCCGGGAGAACCCGGGCGAGGGTCAGGGCCGAGGCGAGAACCAGGGACAGGGCCAGGGCCAGGAGGACCGGGACGAGGACGAGCGGGACGACTGAGTCCCGCCCGCTCCTCCCCCGCCCGCTCCGGTCCGCCGCACGCCGCCCGCCGTCACCAGCGGTCGTGGACCTCCGCGCGGATCGACCGGTCGTACAGGTCCCGCACGGCGTCCAGCGTGGACTGCGGCAGCGGCGGCAGGGCGGCCGCCGCCGCGTTGGCGCGGGCCTGCTCCACCGAGCGCGCGCCGGGGATCACGCTGGTCACGCCCGGCTGCTGGATGATCCAGCGCAGCGCGGTCTGCGCGGGGGTGGCGCCCTGGGGAGCCAGCTCGGCGAACTCGGCGGCCGCGGCGACGCCGGTCGCGTAGTCGATGCCGGAGAACGTCTCGCCCTGGTCGAACGCCTCGCCGTGCCGGTTGTACGTGCGGTGGTCGTCGGGGCCGAAGACGGTGTCCTTGGTGTACCTGCCGGAGAGCAGGCCCGAGGCGAGCGGAACCCGGGCGATGATGCCGACGCCCGCTGCTGCCGCCGCCGGGAGGACCTCGTCCAGCGGCTTGAGGCGGAACGGGTTGAGGATGATCTGCACGCTCGCGACGCCGGGGCGCGCGATGGCGGTCAGCGCCTCGGCGCAGGTCTCGACGCTCACCGCGTAGGCGGCGATCCGCTGCTCGGCGACCAGGGTGTCCAGGGCGTCGTAGACGGCGTCGGAAGAGTAGACGCCGGTGGGCGGGCAGTGCAGTTGTACGAGGTCGAGTGTGTCGGTGCCGAGGTTCGCGCGGGAACGGTCGTTCCAGGTACGGAAGTTGTCCAGGACGTAGTTCTCCTCGACCTGGTCCGCGCGGCGGCCCATCTTGGTGGCGACGAGGACGTGGGCGTCGGGGCGGTTCTTCAGGTAGCGGCCGATGAGCTGTTCGCTGCGGCCGTCCCCGTACACGTCCGCGGTGTCGAAGAAGGTGACGCCGGATTCGACGGCCGCGTCGAGAATCCCGAACGCGTCGTCCTCCGCGATCTCGCCCCAGTCGCCCCCGAGCTGCCAGGTGCCCTGTCCGACGACCGAGACGTCACGGCCGGTCCTGCCGAGTGTGCGCTGTTCCATGAGGATCACCCTATTCCGCTCCCGGGCCGGGGGTGGACGGCGGCAGGAGCACCTCTGCCACCGCCCACGTTTCGGGGCCGCCCCGGGGTGGGCCGGTGGTCAGTCGCCGGTCGTCACGCGGACGTAGTCGATGACCATCTGCTGCGGGAACCGCGTGCTGCCGTCGGGGTCGCCGGGCCAGTAGCCGCCGACCGCGAGGTTCAGGATGAGGAAGAAGGGCTTGTTGAACACCCACTGGTTGCCGCCCAGATCGGCCGGGGTGCGCCGCTGGAAGACCTGGCCGTCGACGGACCAGGTGATGGAGTCGGGCGCCCAGTCGACGGCGAAGGTGTGGAAGTCGTCGGCGAACGCCTGCCCGTCGGGCAGCGTGTACGCGGCGCCGATGCCACCCGAGCCGGAGTAGCCGGGACCGTGCAGGGTGCCGTGAACGGTGCCCGGTTCGAAGCCGACGTTCTCCATCACGTCGATCTCACCGCTGTTCGGCCAGCCGACGTTGCCGATGTCGTCGCCCAGCATCCAGAACGCGGGCCAGATGCCCTGGCCGCGCGGGATCTTGATACGCGCCTCGACGTGACCGTAGGCGGCGGCGAACTTGCCGGAGGTGTTGAGCCGGGACGAGGTGTACTCACAGGTCCCGTACCAGCACTGGTAGTTGCCCGGGTTCTCCTTCCGGGCGGTGATCACGAGGTTGCCCTGGCCGTCGAGCGCGGCGTTGTCGTTGCCCGGCGTGTAGAACTGCCGCTCGTGGTTGTTGACGTTGTCGCCGGTCTCGATCTGCCACTTGCCGCCGTCCACGGCGGCGCCGGCCGGTCCGTCGAACTGGTCCTCGAAGGCGACGGCCCGCGCCCCGGGCCCGGGAGCCGGGGAGCCGGCGGCGGGCGCGGCGGACGCTCCCCCGGGGAGCGCGGTCAGGATGGCGGAACAGCAGAGCAGCGAGGCCGCGTGGAGAGCGACGCGGCGGCGCCGGGAGACGCTGCGCGCGGTGGAGTGCGGGGGGTGCACGGTCATCACATCACTTCGCGTGGGGGGCATGCGCATGACAGATCAACACCGAGAGGTGAACGGTTGGGGCGATCACCTCTGGCGCATATTTCACTACTTGATTTAAGGGAGCGCCCCAGGAGCCGTCAATAACCTGGTCCGGACCGGAGAGGGACCGGCACGCCCCAGAGGCATATGCGCCTGAAGGCGGTGGGCTCACCGTGCGATCCGTCCCGGGCAGCCGCAGAGTGGAGACACGGACCGGCGGGACGGGCCGGGGCCACGAAGGGAGCACGACGTGGAGAACAACGGCACACCGCGGCCCCACTTCGTCGTGCAGATCCATGACGCGCGGCGCCTGCACTTCGATTTCCGGCTGGAGGTCGACGGCGTACTGAAGTCCTGGGCGGTGCCGCGCGGGCCCTCCGAGAACCCCAGCGACCGCCGGCTCGCCGTGCCGACGGAGGATCACGCCCTGGAGTACCGCGAGTTCGAGGGAGTCATCCCCCGGGGCGAGTCCGGCAGCGGCACGGTCATCGTCTGGGACCAGGGCACCTACCGGCCGCTCGGGCACGACGGACAGGGCGGGTCCCTCCCGTTCTCCGAGTCCCTGGCGCTCGGCCACGCGACGTTCTGGCTGTACGGGTCGAAGCTGCACGGCGAGTTCGCGCTGACCCGCGTCCAGAAGGGCGACGAGCCGGACAGCGGCGGCCACGAGGCGTGGCTGCTGATCAAGGCCAACGACCGCCTCGCCGTGCGCGGCAGGCCCGGCTCCCCGGACCCGTACCACGCCCGGTCCGCCCGTACGGGACGGACGCTGCACCAGGTCGCGGCAGCGGCGTCCCGGGGTGCCGGGGACTGACCGCACACCCTCGGGCGGTGCGCGCGTGCCCCGTCAGCTCCCCGCACCGGAGATCTCGGCGAGCACGTCCGTGTAGAGCGGCCGCCGGTCGGGCCGGGCGTGGGCCGCGGCCCGGCGCAGGACCGGGACCGCCGCGCCGCCGAAGC
Organism: Streptomyces sp. MMBL 11-1; assembly: GCF_028622875.1. Lineage (NCBI taxonomy): Bacteria > Bacillati > Actinomycetota > Actinomycetes > Kitasatosporales > Streptomycetaceae > Streptomyces > Streptomyces sp. MMBL 11-1. The sequence continues at coordinate 445,072 of NZ_CP117709.1, forward strand.
CGGCGAGCGCGTCCCGGGCGGCTTTGCGGACCACCGGCTTCGCGTGGTCGAGGAGCCGGACGAGGCCGGGCAGCGCGGGCTCCCAGGCGGCGCGGCCGAGCGTCCGCGCCGCCATGCGCACCACGTCCGGCAGCGGATCGGACAGCAGGAGCGCGGTGAGCCGGGCATGGGTGCCCCGGTCGAACAGGGCGCGCGACGTCCGGTGTGCGTGCAGGCGTACCCCGGCGCGCGGGTGACGCAGCAGCTCCTCGACCAGCGCGCGCAGTTCCGGAGGCGGTCCAGCTCCGGGCGCGGGAGCGTACTCCTCGACGAGGCGGGTGAGGACCTGGCGGGTCTGCTCGGGTGTTCCCGCACGGGCGAGGCCGAGCAGCTCCGGCAGCGACGGACGGTCCGCCGGGGCGTCCGCCGGATCGCGGAACGGGGTGCGCAGGGCGGCGAGCGCGGCAGCGTCCTCGTGTTCCGCCCCGGTCGCGCGCAGGGGGCCGTCGACGAGGACGAGCGCGTCGGCCAGGGCGTCGCGGCCTTCGGTACGCAGCCGGCGCTCGACCCTGGTCAGCGCGGGGGTCCGGAGCAGCCGCACACCGGTCAGCAGGTCGAGGAGCCCGAGGCCGCCCGCCTCCACGCGCGGCACGAGAACGGGGGCGAGGACATCGGCGGGCACGCCGCGCAGCGTGGCGCGGGCCGCCTCGTGCACGGCGGGCGAGCCGTGTTCCCACCATCCGACGATCAGCGGGAGGAGCGGCGGCAGGTCGTCCTCGGGCAGCCGCGCCGCCCAGCGCAGCGCCCTCTCGGGCAGCACCCCGCGGGAGGCCAGTTCCACGAGGGCGGGGTGTCGGCCGTCGCCCTCTTCGGGGTGGGCGCCCGGATGGGCCCCGGCGGGGCCCTCCGGGTGTGCGAGGAGATCCAGGGTGGCGGTGGCGGGGAGGACGTCGGTCCGGCCGCGCAGATACGCCCGCAGCACGGCGCTCGACACCCCAGGCTCGGGCCAGTCGAGCAGGGCCCGCGCGGCGGCGGTCCGGCGTTCCGGCCGCTCCGCGTCCAGCATGGCCAGCAGCCGGGACCGCTGGGCGGCCGACCGGGGCTGGTCGAGATCGTCCGCCCGCACCGGGCGCGACGAGGCGGGGGAGGCCGTGCCCGCCGCCCTGGTCTCGGCGATGATCCACTCGGGTGCGTCGATCGGCTGGAGCTCGGTCATCCAGTCGACGAGTCGCCCGCGCACGTCGGGCGCGGCCTTCGGGTACGCCTCGACGAGCGCGGAGAGCAGTTCCCGGGACGTGGGTGCGGTGGGGGTACGCCCGGCACCGTCCGTGACGGAGGCACGCCCGGGTCCGGCCCCGGCGGCGACATCACGTGCCCGGAACTCCGCCAGCGCCTCGGGGGCCCGTACCGACTCGGTCAACTCGGCACGCCAGGCGGCTGGTTCATCGACGATCGCTTGCTCCCCCGGTACGCCGAACGCCTCCCGGAGCACGGCGGGCGCGGCGTTCCAGGGGTCCACGCCGAGGTGGGCGGCGTCCAGGGCCCGGTCGAGATCGGCGCGGACGAGCACCGCGCCCAGCTGACGGAGCAGCGTGAGGCCGCACACGGCCGTCCCGGGCCGCGGCGATCCGGCCGGGCCGACGGGAGGCAGGGCGCGCAGCCCTTCGACGACGCCGAAACGCTGGACGGCGGACAGGTGCGGCGCGAGGGCGTGCAGGACCTCGATCAGGTCCCCGGCCGCCGGCCCCGCGGCGGTGGCCCGGGGAGACCCGTCCGCCGCTCCCCCGCCCATGGCGGCGTCGAACGCGTCGGTCACCGTACCGGCGTGCCGGGCGAGAACCGCCACCTCATCGGCGGACCACGGCCCCGGGCACAGGCGCAGGGCGCACCGCAGGACGCGGCTGCGGAGCCCGGTCTCGACGGTGCTGCCGGCCAGGCCGAGCCAGTCACCCAACAGCGCGCGGGCCGCCGGGCGTTCGTGGGCGGCAACGGCGTCCGGGAGGGCGGACCGCCGGGCGATGCGCAGAGCGAGCGCCGGGTCCCAGCCGGAGCGCAGCAGAGCCGTCACCTCGGGGTCGGACCTGTCCGGGGGCCCGCCCGGGGCGGCGGGCGGCGTGGGCACACCGTGCCGGGCCAGGGGTTCCGCCAGGTCCTCCACGGAACCGGCGGCGAGCCGCACACCGCCGTCGGCGACGAGCGCCAGCAGGGCGGGGACGACCGGCGATCCCCCCGCGTCGAGGGCGAGCACGGCGCGGGCGGTCACCTCCTGGTCGAGGGCGCGGAGCAGGAGGCGGCGGGTGCGCTCGCCGCGAGCCGCTTCGGCGGCGGCGAGGAGGGTCGCGGCACGGGCGCGGCCCACGACGGCGCGCAGCGCCCGGGTCAGCGCGGACCGCAGCCCCGGGTTGTCGTCGCGGCCGAGCGCCCGCAGGAGATGCGGGACGGCGGACGGCGCGCCCGCTTCGATGAGGGTGGCCGCCGCGGTCTTCCTGATGTTCATGTTCGGGTGGTGGAGACAGCGGGCGATCTCCTCGGCCGCCCAGCGGGCCCGTGCCGCGCCCAGCGCCGACAGGGCCGCGCGCACGGTCCGGATGTCCGCGTCGCGGGTGAGCGGGACGAGGGTCGCGGACAGGGCCCGCGCGTCCTCGCCCGAGGCGTCGTGGGCCAGCAGGGCGATGACGTGCTTGCGCACGTGCGGGTCGCGGTCGCGCAGCAGGCGGTGGACCCGGGCGCGGGTGGACGGGGTCGCCGGGACCTGGAGCAACGCCTTGAGGAGCACCGCCCGTTCGCCGCCGGTGAGCCCGGGGCGCTCCAGCAGGCCGAGTACCGTCGCGGTGAGGAACGCGTGGCCCGCTCCGGTGTCGTCCGGTGCGTCGAGCAGACAGACCGGCCTGATCCGCCGCCGCCTCCACAACCGGCTCCCGTGGGCGCGCATCGCGTCCAACACCTCGGGCGGCAGCTCCGGTTCGCCGTCCGGGCGGGCCGGTCCCACAGGTGTGGAGCCGGGGCCCGGGGCGTCCGTACCCGGCCCGAGCCGGCCTGCGGCGAGGTCGCGCACGATACGCAGGAGCAGGTCGGCCAGGGGGACGCCCCCCGAGGAGACGGTTCCCGCGCCGGCGTACGCCGCGATCCGGCAGAAAGCCGCCACGGGGGCGTCCACGTCCACACGGGCGCGCAGAACGGCCAGTTCCCGCTCGTCGGGGGCTCCGAGATCGGCCTCGATGCCACGCGGGAGGTCCTGGGGGGCGAGGCGGGCGAGGAGGTCCTGCCGCTGCCCGGGTTCGCGGGTGAGGTGCCACAGGAGCGCGAGCGCCCGGTCGCGTACGGGGCGCAGTTCGCGGGCGACCGGGAGGCGTGGCGGGCCGTCCGTGGCCGTGGGCGGTCCGTCCGCCGGGCCGCCGACGCCGAACGCGCGGGCCAGCGCCGAGCGCGTACGGTCCCCGCCGATGGCTTCCAGGGCGTCCAGGGCGGCCGACGGGGCCCCGGGAAGCAGGGCCAGCACCGCTTCCTCGGCGGACGGCGGTCGCAGGACGCGGATCGCGGCGAGGAACGGGCGCAGGGCGCGGACGGCCGGAAGGAGTCGGGTGACGGCCTCGCCGATGGGAACGTCCGCGGCCCCCTGCCGCCACAGGGCGATGAGCAGTTCCAGGCGGCGTGGCCAGTCGGGGGCGGTGGGCGGGGCGTCGGTGAGGGCGTCGAACAGCGGGCGACGGGAGGTGTAGAGGACCGTGGCGAGGTCCTCCGCCGGAAGCGTGTGGTCGGCCAGGGCCAGGGAGAGGAGCGGGCCGACGTCCGGGTCCGCCGGGAAATGGCCGCGCCGGTGCAGTGCGCGCAGACAGGTCAGCACAGGTCCGGCCAGCAGGAGGGGATCCGTGGCGGCCAGGGCCACCAGGCGGCCGATGTCGGCGCGTTCCGCCCGTTCGCCCAGGAGTTCCACGGCCTGACCGCGCAGGGCCGGAGCCTCGGCCGGATTCTCCGCCGTGCCCCACAGCACCGTGGAGTGACCGTGCCGGGCCGCGGCGCGGAGGGAGGCGGCCGCGAGCGCGGCCGACGCCCCGTCGCGGTCGGCGGACCGTCCGGCCAGGGCCCTCGCCGGACGGGTCAGCGGTCGTGCGTCCACGGGGGTGACCGCCGCCCAGGGCTCGGCGAGTTCGCGCAGCGCGTCGGTCACGACGCCGGGGTCGGGCGAGTCAAGCAGCCGCACCAGATGGCCGCGTACGAACGCCGGTGCGAGCAGTCCGGCGTGCAGCCCGTCGCGGGCCAGCCGCAGCGCCTCGGTCCCCAGGACCGGGTCCCCGGTGTCGACGAGTTCGGCCACGAGCCGGTCGGGGCGGTACGCCCCGGCGGCGTCTATCTCGCACACGGCCCGGTAGAGGAGCTCGCCCGCCGGTTCCGTACGGAGGACCGCCGGGTCGCCGAGGAGTTCCGCCCGCAGCCACGCGATCCGTACCCGGGCGGGCAGCGCGGCCGCACGCCAGTCGGGCAGCGGGTGCCGCGGCTTCCGCGCCCGGAGCCGGGCGTGGAGGCCCGCGAGCAGGAGGGACTCCTCGGGCGAAGCCCCGGGGGTGTCGGGCAACAGGCGGGCCACCGGGGCGTGATGACCTGCCCCGCTCGCTCCCTCTCCACCGGTGTCCGCAGTGTCCGCGCGTTCGGCGAGGAGGGTGAGGCCGAGGTGCCGGATCCGGGGCGCGGGGTGCCGGACCATCCGGCCGAGCGGTTCCGGCGGACAGGTACGGGCATCGAGGCACCGGGCGAGGAGCGCGGCGTCGGCACGGTCGAGGGCGTCGGCGATCGTTTCGTCCGGCGGGGTGGTCACCGACGGAGCGTAGACGGCGGGGTCGCTCGGCCGCCCGCGGTTTTCGACGCCTGGTACCGCCCCGTCCCGTCCTGATCGATGATGTTGCCCTGGGCCGCCGCCCCGGCAGGAGCAACGGCCGCTGGGACGAAGGGGTTGTGATGCGGGAACTGCCACCGGACCCGACGACGACGGACGCACAGGAGGCTCCCCCTGCGGGAGCCCCGCGGGAAACGTCCCGCACGGAGAACACGCGGGAGGTGTCCCCTACGGGAGAGGACGCCCAGGTGATCGTGGTGGGGGCGGGTCCGGCCGGCTCCTCGGCCGCGTACCACCTGGCGCGGGCCGGAGTGGACGTGATCCTGCTGGAGAAGGCCCGCTTCCCCCGGGAGAAGGTGTGCGGCGACGGCCTCACCCCGCGCGCGGTGCACCAGCTCATCCGGATGGGCGTCGACATCACCGCGCCGGGCTGGACCCGTTCGCGCGGTATGCGCTGGGTGGCCGGTGAGCACCGCGTGCATATCGACTGGCCCGCGCTGGGCCGCTACCCGGACTTCGGGCTCTCCCGCAGCCGGCACGACTTCGACGACATCCTGGCCCGGCACGCCGTGGCGGCCGGGGCCCGGCTGTACAGCGGCTGGAAGGCTGAGCGCCCGCTGACGGACCGGGCGGGCCGGGTCACGGGGGTCGCCGCGTCCTCGGACTCCCCGGACGTCCCGGAGCCGGTCGACTTCCGCGCGCCGGTCGTCATCGCCGCCGACGGGGCGTCGGCCCGCCTCGCCCTGGCGCTGGGGCTCGACCGGGACCCCCGGCGGCAGATCGCGACGGCCGCCCGGCGCTACTACCGCAGCCCCGAACGCTCCCGGGAGGAGTACCTGGAGCTGTGGGCCGACCTCCGCTACCCGGACGGGGGCCCGTACCTTCCCGGCTACGGCTGGATCTTCCCGATGGGCGACGGCCGGGTCAACGTCGGGCTCGGGGCGCTTCCCCACCGGCGGCACGGCAAGGCGGACCTGCGCGCCACCCTGGACCAGTGGCTGGCCCGGACCCCGGAGGGCTGGGGTCTGCGCGAGGAGAACGCGGAGGGTCCGGTCCGCAGCGCCGCCCTGCCACTGGGTTTCAACCGCCATCCGCTGTACGCACGCGGGCTGCTGCTGGTCGGCGACTCCGGCGGGATGGTCAGCCCCTGGAACGGCGAGGGCATCGCCCAGGCGATGGAGGCGGGCGAGGTCGCCGCCGGGGCCGCGGCCCTCGCCCTGGCCCACGCGAAGGGGCCGCGGCGCGAACAGGTGCTGCGCGGCTACCCGGTGGAGATGAACCGCCGCTGGGGCCGCTACTACCGCCTCGGGAACACCGCCGCCGACCTGATCTTCAGCCGCTCGGGCTTCCAGCCGGTCCTCAACCGGCACGTCATGGGATCGCCGTTCCTCCTCAACACGCTGGCCCGGCTGCTCACCGACCTGACGGACAAGCCCTCGCGCGATGTGATCGACCACGTCCTCAACACGGCGTTCCGCCTCGTCCCCGCCCCGAAGCCGGGGCCCGCGCGGCGAGGGGCCCGGAAGCGCTGACGGGCCTGCGGCGGGGACCCGCGACGGGGGCCGGGGTCCGGGCCGGCTCAGGTGTCCCAGCCGCGCGTGCCCGTGGCCAGGGCCTCCAGGCCCTCGACGGGGGCCGGGCGTCCGGGCCGGCTCAGGTGGCGATCCCCGCGACGGTGGCCGCCTCCTGGACCACGTCGACCAGCATGGGCATGGTCAGCCGGCCCGTGAAGGTGTTGCGCTGGCTGGGGTGGTAGCTGCCCAGCAGATGCAACTGCTGCCGACGCCCGGTGGCGGGCAGCACGACCCGGGCGCCGTGTCCGAAGGCGGGACGCGGGCGCGGGACCTCCCACCCCGCCTCCGCGAGGGCCGGAAGCAGCGCCTGCCAGCCGAAGCCGCCGAGGACGACCACCGAGGTCAGCCCCGGGCTCAGCAGGTCCAGCTCCGCCGCGAGCCAGGGACGACAGGTGTCGCGTTCTTCGGGGGTCGGCCGGTTCTCCGGAGGCGCGCAGTGCACGGGCGAGGTCAGTCGCACGCCCCGCAGACGGAGCCCGTCCTCGGCGTGGACCGAGGTCGGCTGCGAGGCGAGGCCCACCGTGTGCAGCGCGGAGAGGAGGAAGTCACCGGTCGCGTCACCGGTGAACATCCGCCCGGTCCTGTTGCCGCCGTGGGCGGCGGGCGCCAGCCCCACCACCGCCACCCTGGCGTCCGCCGGGCCGAAGCCCGGCACCGGTCGCGCCCAGTAGTCCTGGTCCCGGAAAGCGGCGCGTTTGACCCCGCCGACCTCCTCCCGCCACGCCACCAGCCGCGGACAGGCCCGGCAGTGGGGAACGAGCGCGTCGAGCTCGGCGAGCCCGGTGCACGAGGGCGCGTGCCGCGCCGGGAATCCCCGGTCGTCGGCCGGCGCCGTCGGATCCGCCGCCTCGTCCATGCCTCCACGCTACTTCCCGGTCTGCCGCGGTGCCGTGGGGGGATGCAGCAGCCGGGCGAGCAGGTCGTCCAGGCTCACCAGTCCGGTGAGCCCGCCCTCCCCGTCGCGTACGACGGCGATCGTCGCCCGCCGCTCACGCAACTGCTCCACCGCGTGTGCCGCGGTCGCGTCCGGGGCCAGCTCCGGGACGGGACGGGCCAGGTCGCGGGCGAGGACGTCCCGGCCTCCGGCGCGGGCCACGAGGGCGTCCCTGGCATGCACCGACCCGAGGATCTCCTCCCCGTCCCGTACCAGCAGACGGGTGCGGTCGGCCTCGGCGGCGGTGGCCAGGATCCGGTCGAGCCCGGCGTCCGCCGGGACGGTCGCGATCCGCTCCACGGGGGTCCGGAGCGCGGAGACCGGGGTCCCCGGCTCGGTCAGGGACCTGGTCATCAGTCCGGAGTCGCCCTTGCTGATCAGCCCCAGACGTTCGGACTCCTCGATCAGGTGGGTGAGCTGGTCGCGGTTGTGCACCGAGGCGAGTTCGTCGCGCGGGGTGACCCGGCACAGCCGCACGAGGGCGTTACTGATCGCGTTCAACAGCCGGATCAGCGGGCGTACGGCGCCCACGACGGCGCGGAAGGCGGGGCTCAGCAGCATCGCGGAGCGCTCCGGGTGGGCGATGGCCCAGGATTTCGGGGCCATTTCGCCGACCACCATGTGCAGGAAGACGACGACGATCATCGCCAGCGCGAAGGCGATGCCGTAGCTGAGGGCGGCGGGCAGCCCGAGCCGTTCCAGCAGCGGGTCCAGCTCGTGGGAGATCGCCGGCTTGGACACGGAGCCCAGGCCCAGGGTGCAGATGGTGATGCCGAGCTGCACTCCCGCGAGCATCAGCGACAGCTCGCGCATCCCGTCGAGCGCGGCCCCGGCCCCGCGCTGCCCCCGGGCGGCGGCCTGTTCCATGCGGTGTCGCTTGGAAGCGACCAGGGCGAATTCGGCGGCGACGAAGAACCCACTGCCGATCAGGAGCAGGACCGTCACGAAGAGCGCCATGGGGAAGCTCATGCCTGCGGCTCCTGTTCGGTGGGCCCGGTGCGTTCGGTGGACCCGGTGCGGCTGGTGCGTTCCGTGGGTCCGGTGCGGCCGGTGCGTTCCGTGGGGTCGATGCGGACGTACTCGGCGACATGCCGGTCGAGGGTGCGCACCTCAATCCGGACCTCGCCTACGGTGAGCCGGTCGCCCACGGTGGGGAAGCGTCCGAGCCTGTCGATGATCAGCCCGGCCAGGGTGTCGTAGTCGTCGCTCTCCTGGGGCAGTGCGGCGCCGGTGGCCTCCTCGATCTCGTCGAGGCGGCGGCCCGCGTCCACGATCCAGCCGGAGCCGTCGGCGACCGCGAGTTCGACGACGGTGTCGGACTCGTCGGCGATGTCCCCGACGAGTTCCTCGGCGATGTCCTCGTACGTGACGATCCCGGCCAGGCCGCCGTGCTCGTCGAGGACGACGGCGAACTCGTCGTCGCGCTCGCGCATCTGGGCGACCGCCGCCGGGAGTCTGAGGAGTTCCGGCAGCAGAAGGGGGCGGCGGGCCAGGGAGCCCACGGTGGTGCGACCGATCTCGGCGGCGGGCAGCCGCATCAGCTCCCGTACGCCGAGCACTCCGGCGGGGTCGTCCGGGTGGTCGCCGAGCACCGGGTAGTTCGAGTGTCCGTGCCGAGCGATCAGCTCGACCGCCTCGGCGGCGAGGGCGTCCCGGCGGACGAACGCCACGTCGGCGCGCGGGATCATCACCTCGCCCAGATTCCGCTCGGAGAACTCCAGCGCGTGGTCCATGAGTTCGGCCGTGGCGGCCGGGAGTTCACCCTGTTCGTGGGATTCGCCGATGAGGTGGCCCAGCTCCTCCAGGGTCGCGCCGTGGTGGAGCTCCTCGACCGGTTCGATGCCGATGCGGCGCAGCAGCCGGTTGGCGACGCCGTCGAAGACGTGGACCACGGGGCCGACGATCCGCAGGTAGAGCAGGGTGGAGGAGGCGAGGGACTTCGCCATGCTCTCGGGCACGGCCAGGGCGAGGTTCTTGGGGGCGAGTTCACCGAGGACCATCTGGATGACGGTCGCCACCACGAACGACAGCGCCACGGAGATGCCCGAGACGAGTCCGTCGGAGAGGCCCGTCCCGTTCAGGGCGGGCCGCAGCAGGGCGGAGACGGACGGTTCCGCGAGGAAGCCGACGACGAGGCCCGTGACGGTGATGCCGAGCTGCGCGCCGGACAGCATGAAGGAGAGCCGCTCCAGCACCTTCACGGCACGGGCGGCCCGCTTGTCCCCGGCGGCGGCCTCCCGGGCGAGGGTCAGCCGGTCGGCGGAGACGTACGCGAACTCCTGGGCCACGAAGTAGCCGGTCCCGGCGGTGAGGACGAACACGGCCAGCAGGCCGAGCAGGGCGGAGGTCATCGGTCACCCGCCCCGCGCTGGAGGCGGCGGGCGGCCCTGCCGGGGGCCGCGGGTCGGCGGCTGTGGGGGTCGGGCCCCGAGGGGCCCGGACTGGCGGACAACGCGTGGCTCCTGTCCGGCTGGATTCTCCAGCCATGGGTTCGAGTGGGGCGCACTCCGGCGGGAGGTGAGCACCCGGGCATGATTCTGCATGCCGGGCGGGTGAAGAACCGCCGTCGACGGGGCCCACGTTCCGCGGCTGATGAACTCTACAACTCTGTAGCGAAAGGGGTCGGGCCGGTCTTCGCGGCTCCGGACCGGCTCACCCGAGGGGCGCTCCGGACTACAGCGGCGTCGCGGCCTCCAGGACCAGGAACAGCGCGACGGCCGCGTTCAGCGCGGAAAGCGCGGAGACGGTCGTCCCGGCCGCGGCGACGAACGCGGCGATACCGGCCGGGGTGAGGGCGGGGGGCCAGCCCCGGTCCGGCGGTACCGGGCCCAGGAGCGCCGCGACCCGCCGCGGCACCGGCCCCGCGGCGGCGAAGGCGGCGAAGGCCGCGCCGCCGGGCACCGGGCGGGAGACGAGCGCCGCCTTGCCGACCGCGCGTGCGGTCAGCCGGCGGTCGCCGGTGATCCGGGCCGCCTCCTCGTCCGCCCAGCGCTCCGTGCTGTAGACCAGGGCCCCGAGCAGCGGCCACAGCAGCGGGTTGACACAGGCGGCCAGCCGGGTCGCGAGCAGCAACCGGTGGTGGCGCCCCGCCAGATGGGCCCGTTCATGGGCGAACAGCGCCCGGCGCTCGGCCGGTTCGAGGGAGGCGAGCAGTGCCGTGGAGACCATCACCCGCCCCGGGGAGCCGGGGAGCGCGTAGGCGTACGGGATGGCGTCGGGCAGCACGGCGACGTCGCCACCGCCCGGCAGGCCCGCGAGCGCCCGGTGGGCCCGCGCCCGGAAGCGGTAGTGGCGGCGGAGGGTGAATCCGCAGGCGGCCGTCACGACGACGATCGCGAGGATGGAAGCCTTGCCCGCGAACGCGTCGTGCGGCACGGCGTCGCGGACCTCGGCGTCGGACCAGCCGTCCGGCAGCGGGTTGCCGGGCAGCTGGGCCGTGCCCACCACCACCAGCAGTCCGAGGCACACCAGGCTGCAGGAGGCGAGGATCACGGCGACGGTGGTGAGCAGCCGGGCGGCCCTGCGGGGGTGCAGGTGCTGCTCGGCCAGGCGCGCGATCGGCAACGCGGTCAGGGGCAGAACGAGGGGCAGGTAGACGAAGACGCCCATCGTCAGCGCTCCGGCCGGTCCGAGGGCGTGCCGGGGCCGTCGGGACCGTTCTCGGCGAGCAGGGCACGCAGCAGGTCCTCGTCGTGCGAGGAGAGGACGGAGACGAAGCTGGAGAGCACCGCGTCGCGGTCGCTCTGCTTGTCGAGGAGCCGGCGCATCCGCAGGGCGGCGAGCCCCGCCTCGTTCGCCACGGGCTCCCACAGGACGGGGCGCCCCCGTCCGGTGCGCGTGACCGCCTGCTTGGCGTGCAGCCGCGTCAGGATCGTGATGACGGTGCTGTACGACAGGCCGGCGCCGAGCCGTTCCTGCACCCAGGCGGCGGTCACCGGCTCACTCGCCCCGCCCAGCACCGACAGCACCTGGGCCTCCAGCTCGCCCTGGCCACGCCTGCGGACAGGCGATTCCCGCTCGCCACCGGCTCCTTCGGCGTCCACGGCCCGACCCCTCTCTCCGTCCGTCCGCCCGGCTTCGTCCGTTCGGCCGCCCGGCCGTGGCGTTCCGCCCGCCGGGTGTCGGGAAATCGTATCCAGTCGGCGGAGCGACCGACGACCGGCCAGGGGGGCCGACACACCTCCTGGCCCCAAAAATCTACAGTGCTGTAGATTTTTCTCGTAGTCGCAGCGTGCCCGCGCCGTCACCCATGGCGTGGCCGCCACCACGTGAACACCCGTCGCACAAGGGAGAACATCATGGGCGTGAGCCTCGCCAAGGGCGGAAATGTCTCGCTGAGCAAGGAGGCCCCGGGGCTGACCGCGATCCTCGTCGGTCTCGGCTGGGACGTCCGCACGACCACCGGCACCGACTACGACCTGGACGCGAGCGCGCTGCTCTGCGACGAGGCGGGCAAGGTGGTGTCCAACGAGCACTTCGTCTTCTACAACAACCTCAAGAGCCCCGACGGGTCGGTCGAGCACACCGGTGACAACCTCACCGGCGAGGGCGAGGGCGACGACGAGATCGTCAAGGTCGACCTCTCCTCGGTGCCCGCGACCGTCGCGAAGATCGTGTTCCCGGTCTCGATCCACGACGCGGAGAGCCGGGGGCAGAGCTTCGGCCAGGTGCGGAACGCGTACATCCGCGTGGTGAACCAGGCGGGCGGCGCGGAGATCGCGCGTTACGACCTGAGCGAGGACGCTTCCACCGAGACGGCGATGGTCTTCGGCGAGCTGTACCGGCACGGCGCCGAGTGGAAGTTCCGTGCGGTCGGGCAGGGTTACGCATCCGGCCTGAGCGGCATCGTCGCCGACTTCGGCGTCAGCCTCTGAGCCGCCGGGCCCGGAAGCACACGCCCCCACCGAAGCCACCCCAGGCACCCAGTCACCGAAGGCGGAACGATGACGATCAACCTCACCAAGGGCCAGCAGGTCAGCCTCACCAAGTCCGGCGGCGGCGAGCTCGGCGTCGTACGGATGGGACTGGGCTGGAAGTCCGCTCCCCGGAAGGGATTCCTGGCGCGGCTGACCGCCCGCGAGATCGACCTGGACGCCTCGGCGGTGCTCTTCTCGGGCCGGACCCCGCAGGACGTGGTCTTCTTCCAGCATCTGACCAGTGACGACGGTTCGGTCCAGCACACCGGGGACAACCGGGTCGGCGGGGCGGGCGAGGGCGGTGACGACGAGTCCATCGTCGTCGACCTGCGGCGCGTGCCGGTCCATGTGGACCAGATCGTCTTCACGGTGAACTCGTTCACCGGCCAGACCTTCGAGGAGGTCGAGGCGGCCTTCTGCCGTCTGGTCGACGAGAGCAACGGCCAGGAGCTGGCCCGCTACACCCTGACCGGCGGCGGGCGGAACACCGCCCAGATCATGGCCAAGGTCCAGCGGTCCGGCGCGGGCTGGCAGATGACCGCGATCGGCGCGGCGGCGGACGGGCGGACCTTCCAGGACCTGATGCCCGCGGTCGCACAGCACCTCTAGAACGCCTTTCCGGAACGGCTCGAACGCCTCACCGGACAGCCGTGGGGGTGCGCACGCGGCACGCGCGCACCCCCACGGCCCGGCGGGCGGAACACCCACCACACAGGTGTCGGCACATCTGTGTCGACCGAGGGACAGCATGGGCAGACCTTCCCGGCTCGGGGACGAGGACAGATCCGACTACGGACGCGCACTCGACGAGGTGATCGCCTCCCCCGACATCCAGCGCCTGCTCGAACGCTCGGGGGTTCCCGGCGGGCGGCTGCGCGTCAGGGGCCTGGCGGCCGTGGCACGCACGACGTCCGCCGCCGACGCCGAGTACCGGCGGTACGCGGCCCTGCGGCGACGGGCCCAGGGCGGGCGGCAGGGCGCCGGGGTGTCGCCGCTCTCCGGACCGGGCGATCAGGAGCGGCCGGGGGCGGGAGTCCTGGCGGTCCTCGGGGTGCTGACGCCGGTGCTCGCCGCCGTGGCCGCGGCGACGTTCCTGCTGCTGGGCCACGGTCTGCGGCTCGCGGGGGCCCTGCCCGACCTGGCGGGCACGCTCGTCGGCGTCGGCTGGTTCAGTCTGGTGGTCGCGGCGGTCACGGCCCTGGTCAGCGTCGTCGCCCTCTACCGCACGGCGGCGAAGCAGTCGGCGGACGTCACGGCGACCGAGCCCGACCGGTCACCCGTTGTCGAGGACGCCCGTGCGGCATGGCTCACGGCGCTGCGCGACCGGGGTATCAGGCCGTTCCTCCTCCAGGAGCTGGCCGGGGCGGCATCGCCCGCGCCCCGTGCGGGCGACGCCCACGGCTCCCGCTTCAGCTCGCCGGCGTTCGCGGGACCGGACTTCTCCGGCCCCGGCTACGAGGGCTCCGGCTTCGAGGGCTCCGGCAGGCCCGCCCCGGGCGGCTCCGGCCCCCGCCGCTGACCGGCAGGGGCGGCGACCGCGAGACCGCCGCCCCTGCCGGGTCGGACCGGGGCGGTCAGGTCAGGGCGGTGGGCGGTCAGGTCAGGGCGCGTACGGGCGCTTCGACGGCGGGAAGGGCACCGGGCGGGCCCGACCGGCCCTGGGCGGCCTGGACCAGGGCGGCCATGACCCGGGGGTCCTCGCCCATCTCCGGGTGCCACTGCACCCCGAGCACCAGGCTCCCGTGCCCGGGGAGTTCCAGGGCCTCCACGGTCCCGTCGGGTGCGTGGGCGGAGGCCACCAGGCCGCCGCCGAGCCGGTCGACGGCCTGGTGGTGGTAGGCGGGCACCACGGCGGTCTCCGGCACGGCGTCCGCGTACGCGGTGCCGGGGACGGGGGTCACGGGGTGGCTGCCGAAGACGCCGGTGCCGCCGGTGTGGTCGTCCAGGTGCTGGTGCAGGGTGCCGCCGAGGGCGACGTTCAGCAGCTGCATGCCCCGGCAGATGCCGAGCAGCGGTACCTCGTGTTCGATCGCCGCCCGGATCAACGCCAGCTCCCAGGCGTCGCGTTCGCGGGCCGGGGGGCCGGTACGAGGATCGGCGACCGCCCCGTAGCGCGCCGGTTCGACGTCCGCTCCCCCGGCGATCACCAGCCCGTCGAGGGCGGCGACGGTGTCCCGGGCCGCGTCCCGCGCGTCGTCGGGCGGCAGCAGCACGGCGAGCCCGCCCGCCGCCCGGACGAGTCGGGGGTAGGCGGCGGGCAGCAGCACCGCGGGCATCTCCCACACACCCCAGCGGGCCGGGTCCTGGTAGGTACTGATGCCGATGACGGGCCGGGGCATGGAACGGGCTCCTTCGGGTCGGGATGATCGCGTGGCCGCTCTCCGGGGCGGGCTTCCCTCCCGTACGCCTCCGAGCGGCGGGAGGCCGCCGCCGCGGGGCGGCCGGCTCAATCGCGGGCGAGTTCGGCCTCGGCCGCCGCCAGTGCGGCGAACTCCTCCTCCGGGGCTCCCGCGACCAGCCGGTGACGGCTGTAGAGGGCGAAGTAGGCCAGCGCCACCGCGTACACGCCGAGGGCGATGAACGCCGCGTCGCGGTCCACCAGGAAGGTCGCCACCAGGGCCGAGCATGCCAGAACGAAGGCCACGGACGAGGTGAGCGCGCCGCCGGGGGTGCGGTAGGGACGCGGCAGTTCCGGTTCGCGGCGGCGCAGCACCAGATGGGAGAGCGCCATGAGGGCGTAGCTGATCGTGGCGCCGAGGACGGCCACGTTCAGCATCCGGCCGCCGTCGCCGCTCCAGGCTGCGAGCGTGAATCCGATGATTCCGGGGATCAGCAGGCCGAGGTAGGGGGACTTGCGGCGGTTGGTCAGCGAGAGGAAGCGCGGCAGGTAGCCGGCCCGGGAGAGGGCGAACAGCTGGCGGGACCCGGCGAAGATCAGGGAGAAGAAGGAGGCCACGAGTCCGGCGAGGCCCGCGTAGTTCACGAAGCGGCTCAGGGCGGTCGGCTCCCCGGTGCCCTGCAGGGCCACCACGAGCGGGTTCCCGGCCTCCTTGATGGCGTTGGCCCCCTGGGCGCCGGTGGCGGAGATGAAGGTGATGACGGCCAGGAAGACCAGCACGACGAGCGAGATGGCCAGCGCTTTCGGCATCGAGCGGACCGGGTCCTTGGCCTCCTCGGCGGCGAGGGGCACGCCTTCCACGCCGAGGAAGAACCACATGCCGAAGGGGAAGGCCGCCCAGATCCCAAGGAGCCCGAACGGCAGCCAGGAGGAGGAGCCGAAGGCGGAGGCGTCCGCCGGGATGTCGTTGAGGCGGCCCGCGTCGAACTCGGTGAACGCGCCGACGGCGAAGATCAGCAGCGCGGCCACCGCGATGGCGGTCACCACCAGGCTGAAGCGGAGCGCCTCTCCGACTCCCCAGAGGTGGATGCCGATGAAGATCGCGAAGCAGGCGAGGTAGACGGGCCAGCCGGAGGTGAGGCCGAACAGGCCGAGGGACTCGACGTAGTCGCCGATGAACAGCGCGATCGCGGCGGGCGCGAGGATGTACTCGATGAGGATGGCCGTGCCGGTGAGGAAGCCGCCCCAGGTGCCGAGCGCTCGCCGGGCGAAGCCGTAACCGCCGCCCGCCGTGGGCAGGATGGCGGAGAGTTCGGCCAGCGCGAAGACCAGACAGGCGTACATGACGCCCATCAGGACCATGGCGGCGGCGAGTCCGCCGAAGCCTCCCTTGGACAGGCCGATGTTCCAGCCGGAGAAGTCGCCGGAGACGACGTAGGCGACGCCGAGCCCGGTCAGCAGGAGCCAGCCGGCGCTGCCCCGGCGCAGGGTCCTGCGGTGCAGATACGCGTCGGTGCCGGACGCTTCCGAAGTGGCGTCACCGGGTGGGCCGGCGGGTTTTTCGGTTCCCTGAGCCATGAGGCGCTCCAGATGTGTGTCGACTTCAGCGTGGGCACTGCTTCGACCAATGGTTCGTCGGCACACCTTTGTGGAACGCCGGGAGAATGGCAAGGGGCGTGCGTCGAAGAGTGGTTACGGATGCGCCTCCGCGCCGGACTCCCGCGCCCCGGGGGCGCCGCCCACCGAGGGCCTCCCGCCGGATGCCTCCCGCCGGTCGGGCCGGGGCCGGCTCAGGCGAGGAAGCCGCGCAGCAGGGCCGCCGTGCCCCCGCAGTGCTCGCGCATCATCTCGCGGGCGGCGTCCGCGTCCCGGTCGAGCACCGCCTCGACGACGGCCGCGTGCTGGCGCTGGGAGTGCTCCAGGTTGCGCACCAGCAGCGGGATGCAGTCGAGCAGTTCGTTGAGGGTGGCCCGGACCGCGGCGTACTGGGCGGCGAGCGTACGGGAGCCGGAGAGTTCGGCGAGTGTGAGGTGGAGCAGGGTGTCCTGGCGCCGGTAGTCCTCCAGCCGGGCGCCCCGCGTCGCGTCGAGCGCGGACCGCAGTCTGGCCCCGCCGTCCGCCGGGAGCACTTCGGCGCACAGGCCCGCCGCTCCGGTCTCCAGCACCTCGCGGAAGCGCAGGGTGTCCTCCACGTCGGCGGCGGCGACGCGGCGGCGCAGTTCGCCGCCGTCGGGGGCCGCGGTGCGCGGCAGGACGAACGTTCCTCCGTAACGGCCCCGTCGGCTCTCGACCATGTTCTGGTCCTGGAGGACCTTGAGGACCTCGCGCAGCGTCACCCTGCTGATCTTCAGATGCTGGGACAACTCGCGTTCGGGGGGCAGTCGTTCGCCGGGCGGGACCAGGCCCAGCCGCAGGAGCTGGAGGACCTGCTCCAGTGCCTCCTCGAAGCCGTTGCCCGCGCGGACGGGCCGCAGCACGGAGCCCGGCCGGCCGGTCGCGGCGCCGCTCCCGCCCCCGGAGGTGCCGGCCCCCGCCCCTGCGGCCGCGGCCGTTCCCGCCACCCCTGACGTTCCCGCAGCCCCTGACGCCCCCGCCGTTCCCGCCGTTACTGCCGCCGGACGGGTGTCGTCCGCTCGCCGCCTCGTGGCCACTGGCCGATCCCCTTCCCAAGCAATGGTCCCCTGCCATACCTTAAGCCTCCCGGTTCACCCAAGGAGGAATCCCGTGGCAGACCGCACACCCCCGCTCGGCATCGACGAGCTCCGCTCACGGGTCGCCGACGGGTCGACAGACACCGTGGTGCTGGCCTTCCCGGACATGCAGGGCCGGCTCCAGGGCAAGCGGTTCGCGGCCGGGTTCTTCCTCGACGAGGTGCTGGAGCACGGCACCGAGGGCTGCAACTACCTCCTGGCCGTCGACACCGAGATGCGGACCGTCGACGGCTACGCGATGTCCTCGTGGGAGAACGGCTACGGCGACTTCGGCATGGTCCCCGATCCGGCCACCCTGCGCCCCGTCCCCTGGCACGAGGGGACCGCCCTGCTGATCGCGGATCTCGCGTGGCCCGACGGCAGTCCGGTGGTGGCGGCCCCGCGTCAGATCCTGCGCCGCCAGCTCGACCGGCTGGCGGAGCTCGGTTGCACCGCCCAGGTGGGCACGGAGCTGGAGTTCATCGTCTTCCGGGACAGTTACGAGGAGGCCTGGGACCGCGACTACCGGGGGCTGACCCCGGCCAACCAGTACAACATCGACTACTCGATCCTCGGCACCGGGCGTATCGAGCCGCTGCTGCGCCGGATCCGCAACGAGATGCAGGCGGCCGGGCTGACCGTCGAGTCCGCCAAGGGCGAGTGCAATCCCGGCCAGCACGAGATCGTCTTCCGCTACGACGAGGCGCTCACCACCTGTGACCAGCACGCCGTCTACAAGACGGGCGCCAAGGAGATCGCGGCACAGGAGGGCGTCTCGCTGACGTTCATGGCCAAGTACGACGAGCGCGAGGGCAACTCCTGCCATATTCACCTCTCGCTGACCGACGCGGACGGCACGAACCTGATGGCGGGCGAGGGCGAGGGCGGCATGTCCGAGCTGATGCGGCACTTCCTGGCCGGCCAGCTCGCCGCCCTGCGGGACTTCTCCCTTCTCTACGCGCCCACCATCAACTCCTACAAGCGTTTCCAGCCCGGCTCCTTCGCCCCCACGGCCGTCGCCTGGGGCGTCGACAACCGCACCTGTGCCCTGCGGGTCGTCGGCCACGGGCGCTCGATGCGCTTCGAGAACCGGCTGCCCGGCGGTGACGTCAACCCGCACCTTGCCGTCGCCGGTCTGGTCGCCGCCGGACTGTACGGGGTCGAGCACGGGCTGGAGCTGCCCGAGGCCTGTACGGGCAACGCCTACACCGGGGACTACGACCAGGTGCCGACGACCCTGCGCGAGGCCGCCGAGCTGTGGGAGGCCAGCCCCATCGCCAAGGAGGCGTTCGGCGAGGAGGTCGTCGCGCACTACCTGAACATGGCCCGTGTCGAACTGACCGCGTACGACTCCGCGGTGACCGACTGGGAGCTGCGCCGCTCCTTCGAACGCCTCTGACAGCCGGCAACCCTCCGTGCCACCACCCGCTTCCGTGATCGGAGTCCGAACGTGCCACCACCCACCCTGGACGTCCTGAACCCGGCGACCGCCGAGGTCGTCGCCACCGTCCCCGCGGCCTCCGCCGCCGATGTGGACGCGGCCGTCCACGTCGCCGCCTCGGCCCAGCGCCGCTGGGCGGCCGCCGCCCCTGCCGACCGGGCGCGGCTGCTGCGCCGCTTCGCCGTCGTCGTCGACGAACACATCGAGGAACTGGCCCGGCTGGAGGTGCGGGAGGCCGGCCACACCATCGGCAACGCCCGGTGGGAGGCCGGCAACGTCCGCGATCTCCTCGACTACAGCGCGGGCGGGGCCGAACGGCTGCTCGGCCGGCAGATCCCGGTGGCGGGCGGTATCGACTTCACGGTCCTGGAGCCGCTGGGGGTCATCGGGGTCATCGCCCCGTGGAACTTCCCGATGCCGATCGCCGCCTGGGGTCTCGCCCCGGCCCTCGCGGCGGGCAACGCCGTCCTTCTCAAGCCCGCCGAGACGACGCCGCTGACCGCTCTCCGGCTGGCCGAACTCGCCCTGGAGGCAGGCCTTCCCGAGGGGCTGTTCCAGGTGCTGCCCGGTGAGGGCCCGGTGGCCGGCAGCGCCCTGGTCGAACACCCGGGCGTCGCGAAGATCGTGTTCACCGGCTCCACCCGCACCGGCAAGCACATCATGACCCGCTGCGCCGAGCGGGTGAAGCGGCTCACCCTGGAGCTGGGCGGCAAGAGCCCCAACGTCATCTTCGCCGACGCCGATGTGGCGGCCGCCGCGGCGGCCGTACCGATGTCCTTTCTGGACAACGCCGGTCAGGACTGCTGCGCCCGCACCCGGATCCTGGTCGAGCGGTCCGTGTACGACCGCTTCCTCGACCTGCTCGTCCCGGCGGTGTCCGCCGTCGTGGTGGGCGATCCGGCGGACGAGAAGACCCAGATGGGGCCGCTGATCTCGGCCGTCCAGCGCGACCGCGTCCGGGGCCTCGTCGACGGCGGCCGGAAAGCCGACGGCGCCCGGACCATCCTCGGAACGGCCCCGGAGGGCCCCGGGTTCTGGTACCCGCCGACCGTCCTCACCGGGGTGTCGCCCGAGGCGCCGGTGGCGGTCGAGGAGGTCTTCGGGCCGGTCGCCGTGGTCCTGCCGTTCGAGGACGAACAGGACGCGCTGCGCCTCGCCAACGCCACCGACTACGGGCTCGCCGGCTCGGTCTGGACCCGGGACGTGGGCCGCGCGCTGCGCGTGAGCCAGGGGCTGCGGGCGGGCAACCTCTCCGTCAACTCGCACGCCAGTGTGCGCTATGCGACCCCCTTCGGCGGCTACAAGCAGTCGGGCCTGGGCCGCGAGCTCGGCCCGGACGCGCTGGCCGCCTTCACCGAGACCAAGAACGTCTTCATCAGCACGGAGGCCTGAGCACCATGACCGACACCTCTTCCGTCTGCCGCCGCCTGGTCGGCCGCACCGCCGTCGTCACCGGAGCCGGCAGCGGCATCGGCCTGGCCACCGCCCGGCGGCTGGCCGCCGAGGGCGCGCACGTCGTCTGCGCCGATGTGGACGAGGAGCGCGGCGAGGCCGCCGCCGCCGAGACCGCCGGGCTCTTCGTCCGTACCGACGTCACCGACGCCGAGCAGGTCGACGCCCTCTTCACGACCGCGTTCGACACCTACGGCTCGGTCGACGTCGCGTTCAACAACGCGGGCATCTCCCCACCGGACGACGACTCCATCCTGGACACCGGCCTGGAGGCCTGGCGGCGGGTGCAGGAGGTCAACCTGACCTCGGTGTACCTCTGTTGCAAGGCGGCGATCCCCTATATGCGCGACCAGGGCAAGGGCTCCATCATCAACACGGCGTCCTTCGTGGCCCGGATGGGCGCGGCCACCTCACAGATCTCGTACACCGCGTCCAAGGGCGGGGTCCTGGCGATGTCGCGCGAGCTGGGCGTGCAGTTCGCGCGCGACGGGATCCGGGTCAACGCCCTGTGCCCCGGCCCGGTCAACACCCCGCTGCTGCAGGAGCTGTTCGCCAAGGACCCGGAGCGGGCCGCCCGGCGTCTTGTGCACATCCCGGTCGGCCGGTTCGCCGAGCCGGCCGAGATCGCCGCCGCCGTCGCGTTCCTGGCGAGCGACGATTCCTCGTTCGTGAACGCCACGGACTTCCTGGTCGACGGCGGGCTCGCCGGGGCGTACGTCACCCCGGTCTGAGCCCGAAGGTCCCGGCGATCCCGGCGGCCGGGCCGACCGGCCGCCGGTCAGCCCGTGGTGGTGGCCGAATCGTCCCGAAGACGCCGGGCGCGGAGCACCAGGAGCATCTCGAAGCGCTGGTCCGGTTCGTCGATGGCGTCACCCCACAGCTCGCGGATCTGCCGCAGCCGGTAGCGGGCCGTCTGCGGGTGGATGCCGAGGCGGGCGGCCACCTCCGGGGCGCCCCCGGGGGTCTCGATCCAGGCGAGCAGCGTCTCGGACAGGCGCCGGGCCTGGGTCGGACCGAGGTCGTCCAGCGGGGCGAGGCAGCGGCGGGCGGACGCGTCGATCAGCTCCTCGGCGGGGAGCAGCAGCAGTTCCTCCGTCCGCTCGGTGCAGTACAGCACCTCGCCCTGCGGCAGCAGGCCCTTCTTGATCAGCTGGACCGCGGTCTCCGCCCAGCGCAGCGAGGTGGCCGCGGCCGCCAGCGGTACCGCCGGGCCGATCGCCCCGGACCAGCCGGCCGTGGCGCGCCGCAGGATCTCCGCACGGCCCGCCGTGTCCGGGTCCGGGATGACGATGCGCGGCTGCTCGCTCTCCATCTCCAGCAGAATGCCCTGCCCGACCGCCGGGGCCACGGCCTCGCGGGCCGGGCGCATGAGCACGCCCACGGAGATCGTCTCCGGAAGCTCCCAGCCGATGCGGGCGGCCCGCTCGGCCAGGGCCACGGACACGTCGCCCCGGTGTTCCACCAGGAGGAGATCGATCAGCTGGCGCTGGAGGCGGAGCCGTTCGCTGGCGCGCCGGGCCGCCGCCTCGGCGTAGCCCCGTACCGACTGTTCCACGAGCCCGTCCAGATACTCGAATCCCGATTCGGCGAGCTCGTACATCGCGGGCGCGGGGATGTCGGCCTGCTGGCCGATCTCGGCGAGCCTGCGCCAGGTGAGCCGGACCCCGAGGCGATAGATGGCCTGGAGCGCGTCGAGGCTGCGGCCCTCAAGGCCCTCGCCCCGCCCGAACTCCTGGAACATCTCCGGCGGCACCCGTGGGTGGGCTCCCTCGGTGAGGTTGTGGACGAAGCCTTCGATGGCGCGGCGAATTCCGACGAGGGCCAGCGGCTCCCCGGACTCGTCCTCGACCAGGTGCAGATAGGGGTATTCCTGACGTATCTGGTGCAAAATCGTCTGGGCGAGCTCCGGGGCCTCGGCCCGGGCGATCGCCTCGAAACGGTCGAGCTTCGACCGGGGGACGTCCTGCCAGGCCGGGCGGGTCACGGAGCCGCCGGGGCGGTGTCGTAGCTGATCAGGGGCGTGTTGGGCTGGTCGGGAGTGGCGTCGAGCAGTGCCACGACACCGACCGCCGCGCCAACGGCGAGCGTGGCGGCCACCAGGACGGTGACAGCTGCGGCGATGAGTCTGCGCATAGTCGGGTCAGCTCCTTGCTGGAGGCGATCCCCACCCCTGCAGCCGGGCCCCTCCGGCTGGGACACAGTGTCGACAGCACATTGACATCCGTCAAGGGCGTGCCTACTGTTCACGCCAATCAAGGGCTGACCGGCCCGGGCCCGTGCACCTCCGCGAAGAGATTCGACCCAGGAGTGCCCGGATGCGCCACAACGCTTCACCCCTGTCGCTTGTCCTGCTGGGCGCAGGGGTTTTCCTGCTCGTCCTCGCGCCGCTGCTCGTCTGGTACGTCCAGCCGCATGCCAAGCGCACCCCCATCGACATCGACACCACCACCGTCTTCACCGGGACGGGCAGCTATTTCGACACGTCCGAGGTGGAGACGGTCGAGGGCAGAACGATCACGATCACGCGGCAGGTGCGCGGGGACGTGGCCGACAGCGAGAAGAGCGGCAACGCCGTGTGGGACGTCTCCACCTCGGTCGACCACCAGGGCACCCTGCCCGCCTCGGACCCCCGTGACGCCCTCCAGTGGACGCTGGAGCGCTGGGTGACCGACCGGACCACGAACGAGCCGGTCCACTGCTGCGAGGAGTCCCCGACGTTCGACGGGGAGGCCTATCTCAAGTTCCCCTTCGACGTCGAGAAGCGTTCCTACCGCTGGTGGGACAGCACGCTCGGCGGGGTGGTGCGGCTCTCCTACGCCGGTGAGCAGGAGGTTCAGGGCTACTCCGGTCTGCTCTTCAAGGGCGAGGTCGAGCCCACGAAGACCGGGGTGCGCCAGGTGCCCGGAGTGCTCGTGGGGAAGAAGAAGATCCCCCAGGTGCTGGCGGAGGAGTGGTATGCCAACAGCGGCATCGAGCTGGTGGTGGACCGGCGCACCGGCCGCATCATGAACGCGGCGATCGGCCCGAGGAAGACGCTGCGCGCGCCGGGCTCGGAGAAGGACGCCGTCGTGCTCCTGGAGAGCAAGCGCGTGGAGTTCACCGAGGAGACCCAGCTCAAGCAGGTCGAGCTGGCGTCGGCGGACAGCGACCGGCTGGCGATGCTCGGCACGACCGCGCCGGCCGGGGCGGCGGGGCTGGGCGTCGTGCTCGCGGTGGCGGGCGTCGTGCTCGTCGTCCGGGGGCGCCGGACGGAGCCGGAAGCGTCGAATACTCACATGATGACGATTCCGCGCATCTGAGTTACCGGCAAGTTGTTGCACCGGTGAGTAGCCGGGCGCGTACCGGTGCCGAAAACTGTCTATCCCCACCAGAGCACGGCCCCCCGGTCCTGTCCCCGTCCGCCCTCTCCTCTTCACTTCCTCACCCTCCTCATCACCCTCATCGCCTCTTCTCTCACCACCCTTCTCGATCCCTCGCCCCGCAGCCGGGCTCCCGGCCCGGCGCACCCCTGTCCCGGCCCCCCGGTACGTCCCCTCTCCAAGCGGCCCCCGCCCCGGGTGCCGCTCCCCCGAGTCCCCTCTCCCCGAGCCGAGTTGGAGCACTCATGCCCCAGCACGTCCCTCCCCCACTGCTTGACGCCGTCGCGCGTCCGGGTCAGGGCCCGGCGCCCGCCACGGTCCCCGCCACCCCGAGACGCATCGTCTTCCTCGCCCACCGCGACCTGGGCAATCCGGCCGCCGGCGGCTCCGAACTGCTGGTCGACCAGCTCGCCCTGGGCCTCACCGAGCAGGGCCACGACGTCACGCTGCTGTGCGGCGGACCGGCCTCGCGCCGGCCCTACCGGGTCGTCTCGGCGGGCTCCGCCCTGGGGCACTACGTCGGCGCGCGGTCCGCGTTCGCCCGGCGGATCGGAACGTGCGACCTGCTCGTCGAGGTCTGCAACGGCATGCCGTACCTGGCCCCGCTGTGGCACCGAGGCCCCACGGTGTGCCTGGTCAACCATGTGCACACCGACCTGTGGGACATGCGCTTCCCGGCGCCGGTGGCCCGTGCCGGGCGGAGGCTCGAACACTGGGCCCTGTCCCGGGCCTACCGCGACCACCTGATGATCGCGGTGTCCCCGTCCACGGCGGGCGCCCTGCGTGAACTGGGCGTGCCCGACCGGCGGATCCGGGTGGTGCACAACGGAGTCCAGGAACCGAGCCCGCAGGGCGAGCGGTCCGCCACACCGCTGTTCGTGGCGCTGGGCCGGCTCGTCGACTACAAGCGCATCGATCTGCTGCTCCAGCTCTGGGAGCGGGTCCGGCCGGTCACCGGAGGCCGGCTCGTCATCGTCGGCGACGGCCCCGAGCGGGCCCGGCTGGAACAACTCGCCGGTCCGGGAGTGGAGTTCGCCGGGCATGTGACCGAGGCGGAGAAGCACCGGCTGCTCTGCGCCGCGTGGATGCTGCTGCACCCGGCAGCCGTGGAGGGGTGGGGTCTTGTGGTCACGGAGGCCGCTGCCCGGTCCACCCCGACCTTGGGCTTCGACGTGCCGGGGCTGCGCGACTCCGTCGAGGACGGTGTCACCGGGATCCTCGCCCCGGGCGCGTCCTCCTTCGCCGCCTCCTGGTGCGCGCTGGCGCTGGACGACGAGCGGCGCGAGGCGATGGGCAGGGCGGCCCGCGAACGGGCCGCCGACTACCGGTGGACCGCCAGTGTGCACAGGTTCGCGGCGGTGGCCGCCGAGGCGGCGGCCGGTTCCGCGGCTCCGGCGGCGAACGGCCCGAACGCCCCGACGATCGGCGCGAGCGCGTGAAGGATCCATCGTTCCGGCGGTCGGCCGCCCTGTTCCGCGCCTTCCTGCGCGAACAGGGCGACCCCGCCACGGCGTACACCCTGCTGGCCCGTGACGCGGCCGACCAGGTCGAGCGGCACGGCCCGCTCCGCGACAAGGTCGTCGTGGACATCGGCGGCGGCGACGGCTACTTCACCCGCGAGTTCCGGCGGCGCGGGGCGCACAGCTACCTCTTCGAACCGGATCCGGCGGAGATCGGCCCCGGGCAGCGCGCGGACACCGTCGTCGCCGACGGCTATCTGCTGCCGCTCGCCGACGGCGCGGCCGACGTCTGCTTCTCCTCCAACGTGCTGGAGCACGTCGCCGATCCGCACACCTTCCTCAGCGAGATGGCGCGGGTGACCCGCCCCGGCGGCCTCATCTACGTCTCGTACACCAACTGGCTCTCCCCGTGGGGCGGCCATGAGTGGGCGCCCTGGCACTACCTCGGCGCCGAACGCGCCCGGAGCCGCTACGAGCGGCGCACCGGCCACCCGGCCAAGCACCGGCTCGGCGAGAACCTCTTCAAGATCGGCGTCGGGGAGACCCTGAGCCACGTCCGGAGCCGCTCCGACGTGTCCGTCGTCTCAGCACGCTCGCGCTACTGGCCCGTCCTTCCCCAGCTCGTGCCGCGCATCCCCGTCCTGCGGGAATTCGCCACCTGGAACCTCCTCCTCATCCTCCGGCGGTGTTCATGACCAGCGCTGTCCACCCACCCCGGTCCACGGCCCCGGACGGCGCGGGTCCCGCGCCCTCCGGCCCCGCCGACGGGCCGCCCACGCCTCGTTCACGGCGCTGGCTGCTGGGCTTCTGGGCCGCCGTGTTCGCGGCGTTCCTCGCGGTGTCGCCCGGCCGGATGACGTTCGACACCAAGCTCGGCGTCGTCGTGGACCCCTGGCGCTTCCTGGGCGATCTGGGCGAGCTGTGGCACAGCCGGGCCGGGTTCGGCGGGATCGCCGACCAGTACGTCGGCTACGCCGTCCCGATGCTGCCGTACTACGGGGCCGCCGACCTGCTGCACGTGCCGGTCTGGCTCGCGGAGCGGCTGTGGCTGTCGCTGATCGTGGCGACCGCCTTCTGGGGTGCGCTGCGGCTGGCGGAGCGGCTGGCCGTGGGCTCCCCGGCCACCCGGCTGCCGGCGGCGGTCGCGTACGCGCTGTGGCCGACGTACACCATCGTCGTGGGCTCGACCTCGGCGGCGGCCCTGCCGGGCGCCCTGCTGCCGTGGGTGCTGCTGCCGCTGACGAACCCGCGCCTCGCGCCGAGGACCGCCGCGGCCCGGTCCGCGCTGCTGATCCCGCTGATGGGCGGCGTCAACGCCGCCTCCACGCTCGCCTCATTGCTGCCGGTGGGCCTGTATCTGCTGTCCCGTCCCGGCGGGCCACGCAAGCGCGCCCTGCTGGGGTGGTGGATCCCGGGCGTGATCCTGGCGACCGCCTGGTGGGTCGTTCCGCTGCTGCTGCTGGGCATCTTCGGCGAGAACTTCATGCCGTACGTGGAGTCCTCGTACACCACCACCACGACCATGTCGGCGACCGAGGTGTTGCGCGGCGGCGGGAACTGGGTCGGCTATCTGAACTTCGGCGAGGCCTGGCTGCCGGCCGGCTGGACCGTCGCCACCGCGACCGTCACCATCCTGGGCTCGGCGCTCGCCGCCGCCCTGGGCCTGGCGGGGCTGGCGCGCCGTGATCTGCCCGAGCGCCGCTGGCTGGTGCTGACCGTGCTGTGCGTCGCGCTCATCACGCTCGCCGGGTACGGCGGTGCGCTGGGCGGGCTGTTCCACGGGACCGTGCAGGACTGGCTGGACGGCTGGCTGGTGCCGTTCCGCAACATCTACAAGTTCCAGACGGGTCTTGCGCTGGCCCTGGCCCTGGGACTCGCGCACCTCACCGCGGTGGTCTCCGTCGCAGCGGCGGCGCGTGGCGGCGGCAACCCGGTGCGCGCCCGGCGGCTCGTGCCGGTGGTCGCCGCGGCGCTCGTGCTGCCGGGGCTCGCCTGGCCGTACGTCAACGGCTCGATCCTGCAGACGGGTTCGTTCCAGCAGCTGCCCACGTACTGGGAGACGACCGGGAGCTGGCTGAAGAAGAACTCGGCCAACGACCGCGCCCTGGTCGTCCCCGCGACCGCGCACGGCATCTACACCTGGGGCTCCCCCATCGACCAGCCGCTGGACGTGCTGGCGAACTCGCCCTGGGCGCAACGGGATTACGTGCCGTTCGGCACGCCGGGCAACCGGCGGGCGATGGACGCCGTCGAACAGGCGCTGACCACCGGCGGCGAGGTCCCCGGACTGAGCGAGTACCTCAACCGGGCGGGGCTGCACTATGTGGTGGTCCGCAACGACCTGGATCCCGACCAGTTGGGGTACGTCCCCACGACCACGGTGAAGCGCACCCTGGAGGCGTCCGGATACCGGCGCGTCACCGGCTTCGGTCCCGTGATGACCGGCGGCCGGATCGCGGCGGACACCCCCGTGCAGGTCGAGGGACTCTATCCGCGGCAGCGGGCCGTGGAGATCTACGAGCCGCCGGCCGGGACGGAGCGTCCGGGGCGGGCGACCACGTCCCCGGTGGCCTCGACGGCCGTCGTGAGCGGCGGCCCCGAGTCCCTGCTGCCGCTGTCGGCGAGCGGCGCGCTGAACGGCCGGCCGGCCGTGCTGGCCGGCGACGCGCACCCGGGCCTGGGGCGGCCGTCGCTGTACGCGGCGGGCGACGGGCTGCGACGCGCCGACACCCGGTTCGGGCTGGTCAACTCCAACACCTCGTACACGTACACCTCCGATGAGCGCAACGCGGTGGACGCCGCGCAGGATCCGGACCGCAGACCCCGGCAGATCCTGCCGACGTCCGGCGCGGAGCACCAGACCACCGCCGTACTGCGGGGCGCGAAGAAGGTCAGCGCCTCGTCGGTGGGGAACTGGCTGTTCCATCTGCCGCAGTACGACCCGGTCAACGCCTTCGACGGCAACCCGGACACCGGCTGGGCGGAAGGGTCCCCCGGCTCGCCGGAGAACGAGTGGGTGCGGATCGACTTCACCGCCCCGACGGAGCTTCCGGCCTCGCTCCAGGTGACGCCGCTGCCCAGCGCGAACGTACGGGCCGCGCCGACCGTCGTGCGCGTCGAAACCGAGCGGGGCTTCAAGGACAGCCCGCTGAAGCCGGACGGATCGACGCAGACCGTGGCCGCGCCCACCGGGCAGGCGGCCTGGCTGAAGGTGACGATCCTGGAGTCCCAGCAGGGGCGCCCCGGGCTCACCGGCGCCGGGTTCACCGACATCGCGGTCCCCGGGGTGCAGGTGACCCGGATGCTGGAGCTGCCCTCGGACGCGCCGCGCGAGGGCGCGGACTCCACGGTCTACTCGCTGCGGCGGGGCAGCGACCCGGGCGGTCTGTCGTCGGTGGCGGCCGAGGTCGGCCTGCACCGGCAGTTCACCGCCCAGGAGGCGGGCCCGTACCGGGTGTCCGCGAGCGCGGTGCCGGTGCCCGGCGAGGAGCTGGACAAGCTGCTGTTCGAGCTGACGGGCGAGCGGGACAAGATCGAGGTGAGCGCCGACTCCACCGCACGGCTGGGCACCAACCTCAGCCCGCGCAATCTGACCGACGGTGATCTGACCACGGCGTGGATCGCGGGCGAACGCCCCACGCTGCGTCTGTCCTGGCCGGAGAAGAAGGAGGTCGGGGAGATCGTCTTCGCGGCGGCCGGCGGTCTGTCCACCCGCCCCGAGCAGGTGCAGATCAGCTCCCCCGACGGCACGGCGGTGGCCTCCGTGGACGAGAACGGCATGGCCCGCTTCTCGCCCATCAGGACCGACCGGATGGACATCACCATCTCGCGTCAGGCGCCGCTGACCGTCCACAACCCGGTCGCCGACGACCAGTTGCAGTTGCCGGTGGGGCTGAGCGAGGTCTACATCCCCGCCCTGGAGGAGTACCGCTCGCCGCAGCCGAAGCCGGGCAAGAAGTTCAGCCTGGCCTGCGGCAAGGGACCGGTCCTGTCCGTCGGCGGTACGTTCCTGGAGACCCGCGCCGAGGGCCTGGTGCGGGACCTGACACAGCGCCGCCCCATCGAGGTCACGCCGTGCACCGAGGGCGGCACGGTGGAACTGGCCGCCTCGTCCACCACCGTCGAGGCGGGTGACGCGGGACCGCTCGCCATCACGGACGTCACGCTGAGCAGGGGGAACTCGAAGGCCGCGTCGAGCACGCCGCGTTCCGTGGACGTCGAGCGGGGCGACGGCGACCGGCGCACGATCGCCGTCGGCGCGGGCGAGGCCTCCTACCTGCAGATCCACGAGAACCACAACAAGGGCTGGAAGGCCACCCTGGACGGCGAGGAGCTGACGCCGCTGCGGATCGACGGCTGGCAGCAGGCCTGGCTGGTCCCGGAGGGCGAGGGCGGCAAGGTCACCCTGGAGTACGAGCCGGCCCGGATCTACCAGGTGGGTCTGATCGGCGCGGGGGTCCTGCTCCTGGTGCTCGTGGGGCTCGCCTTCGGGCGTCGGCGGGGAGCCGAGCCGTACGCGGCCGGGGAGCAGCCCGTCGTGTCCGGCCCGGGTCCGGTCCTGGGCACGGTGGCGCTCACCCTGGTGGGGGTGGTGATCGCGGGGCCGCTCGCCCTGGCGGTGCCGGTCCTCGCCGTACTCGCCCACTTCCGGCCGAAGCTGCTCGCGCCGCTCGCGTTCGCGGCGATGGCCGCCGCGGGTGTCGTCGCCGCGGTGGGCACCGGGGACGCCACGGCCGAGGGCGAGGGCGCGTTCGGTGCGACGGCCCAGTTCCTGGCCCTGGTCGGGCTGTTCGCCGCCCTGGTCACGGTCGGACGCGGGCCGCTCGGCAGGCGCGCCGCCGGGGGACGGAGCACGGTGGCCCCCGCGGGCGGCGAGGCGTCCACGGTGCCGGCGCAGGTCACCGGTTCGGGCCGGACGCTGTCCACCGACCCGAAGCATCCACGGGGAACTCCGCCTCCCGCGCCCGGTATCGGATACGGAGCCGGCTCGGGCGAAGGGGCCGGCGACGGCCAAGGCGGTGACGGCCCGGCGCGGCAGTCCGGCGGTCAGCAGCCACCTCCTTCCCGTCCCGGGGAAGGCACCTGATGGCGACCACACGGCACCCCCGGGCGCGGGGCGGTACGCCCTGGCCCGGGGCCCCGGGCCGGGTGCCGTTCCCGGTGGTCGACGAGGTGGCCCGGCACTGTGCCCAGGACGCCGAGCCGAACACGGTGCACATCGAGATCCATCTGCCCGGCCGGGTGGACGAGGGGCGGCTGCGCTCCGCGTTCGCCGAGGCGCTCGCCCGGCACCCCCGGGCGCTGATGCGGGAGCGCCCGCGCTCCCCGTTCGCCCGGCGCTACGAGTGGGAGCTGACCGGGGGCCCCGACACGGATCCGGTCTCCTTCCCGCCGTCCGCGCCCGGGGCGCTCGCCCGGGCCCGGGCGCGGGCGCTGGACGAGGCCCCGCCGCTTACGGCCTCGCCGCCGCTGCGGCTCGCCGTGGTCCAGGAGCCGGGGACCGAGGGGTGCGCGCTGCTCTTCACCGTGCACCACACCGCCCTCGACGGCCCGGCCTGCATGCGGCTGGCGGCGACGGCCGCCGAGGTCTACGGCGCGCACCGCGTACCGCCGGCCTCCGCACCGGCGCGGCCGGCGTCCGGGCCGCTCGCCGGGGAGTCCCCGGCGGCGCCGCTGGCCCGGCCCGTCCGGGTCGCGGCGGGCTCACCGGGGCCCGCGCCCGTACCGGGCAACGCCATGCTGCTGGCCGAACTGCCGGTCCCCCGGCGGGAGTCCGGCGCTCCGTACACGGTGAACGACCAGCTGATGGTGGCCACCGCGCTCACGGTGGCCGACTGGAACCGGACGCAGGGCGCGCCGGGGGCCGACCGCCGGCCGTTGCGGATCACCATGCCGGTCGACGACCGCACCCGGGGGCCCGAGATGCCGATCGGGAACGGCACCCGGCTGGTGGAGGTCGGCTTCGCCGCGTCCGAACTGGCGCCCGGGGCGGACATCCCCGCGCTGCTCCGGGTGACCGCTGGACGTACCCGGGCGCTCAAGGCGCGCCCCCGCCCCCCGCTGGGCCGCTCCGCTTCCCTGCTGACCGCGCCGCTGCTGCCGGTGACCGCCCGCGCCGCCCTCACCCGGGGGCTGCGGGTGCTGGCGGGGCCGTGGACCTCGACGACGCTGCTGAGCAACATCGGCCGGGTGCCGTACCCGCTGGACTTCGGGGAGGCTGGCCGGGCCACCGCCGTGTGGTTCTCCGCGCCCGCCCGGATGCCCCGGGGGCTGACGTTCACCACGGCGTCCACGGGCGGCCGGCTGCATCTGACGCTGCGCTGGTCGCGCACCCTGCTGGGGGACGAGGACGGCGTACGCCTGCGCGAGATGTTCACCCGACACCTGGCATCGACGTCCTCGGAGACCGTATGACCGGCACCACCTCTCCCCCGTCCGGGCTGCGGGACTTCTACGAGAACCCGGCCGTCCCGGTCGCGTCGGGCGACGGGCGCACCCTTCGGCAGGCCCGACTGCTGGCCGACGCCCTGGGCGAGCCGGGCCAGGTGATCCTCGACATCGGGTGCGGCGACGGCACGGCGGCGGCCACGGCGGCCCCGGTTCTCGCCGGTCACCGGCTGGTCGGCGTCGACTGGTCGCAGGACGCGCTGCGCAGGGCCCGGCCCCGGATGGGGCTCGTGGTGCGCGGCGAGCTGGAGCACGGTGGGCTGCCGCTGGCCGACGGATGCGCGGACGCGGTGCTGTTCAGCGAGATCCTGGAACATCTGGTCGACCCGGACCAGGCGCTGGACGAACTGCGGCGGGTCCTGCGGCCCGGCGGCCATCTGATGCTGTCCACCCCGAACCTGGCGGCCTGGTACAACCGGGCGCTGTTGCTCGCCGGGGTGCAGCCGGTGTTCTCGGAGGTCAGTCTGCGCGGGATCCACGGCCGCCCCGGCTCGGAGGTGGTCGGGCATCTGCGGCTGTACACGGCCCGTGCGCTGCGCTCGTTCCTGGCGGCGTCCGGCTTCGACGACGTGAGGATCACGGGCGCCCCCTTCCACGGGGTTCCGCGTGCGCTGCGGCTGCTGGACCGGGCGGCGTGCGCGGTGCCCGGGGCGGCCTCCATCCTGCTGGCCCACGCGCGGCGGAGGTAGCGTGGTGTGGTGGGGCGTCGGCGCGGCGCTGGTGGCCAACGCGCTGTACAGCGTGGGGTTTGTGGTGGAGAAGCGGGCCCTGGGCTCGCTGCCCGCGCTCTCCGCCGGCCGACCGCTGCGGGTGGTCCGGGTGCTGCTGACCAGTCCGCTGTGGATCGTCGGCGCGCTGGCGCTGGCGGCCGGGTTCGGGGCCCAGCTGATCGTCTACCGGGCGCTGCCGATCGCGGCGGCGCAGGGCATCTTCGTCTCCGGTCTGGTGCTGCTCCTGCTGTTGTCGTCGGCCGTGCTCGGCGAGGAGTCGACGGGCCGCGAACGCTACGCGCTGGGCGGGGTGCTGGTCGCCCTGCTGATGGTGGTCGCCTCGGTGCGCGAGGGCGAGGACGTGGTGAGCGGCGGCGCCCCGTGGGCGCTGGTGCTGCTGGTCTGCCTGCCCGCGCTGGGGGCGGGCGTCTGGCTGTACGTACGGGTCGAGGGCCGGGCGGCCAAACGGCACCGGGTCCCGACCAGCGGCATCGGGTACGGGGTGGCGGTGGGCCTGCTCTACGGGGTCAGCTCGCTGGCCATCAAGGGCACGTCCAGCCGGCTGACCGGCACCGATCTGGGCGAGGCCGCGCTGTCGCTGCTGGCGTCCCCGTATCCGTATCTGCTGTTGTTCACCGCGGGGGCGGGTCTGGTGATGTCGCAGACCGCGTTGCAGCGCTGCCGGGCCTCCCTCATCGTGCCGGTGTGCACCACGGTGACCTGCCTGTTCACCGCGGTCCTCGGGACGCTCGCGTTCGGCGAGACGCTTCCCGACGATCCGCTGCTGCTGACCCTGCGGGTGGGCGGCACGGCGCTCGCCCTCTCCGTCCTGCTGGCCATGCCGCGCCACGACCCCCAGCCCGCCGCCCCGTCCTGACCCGGGTCCGGTACCACCGGCACTCCCGGCATCCCCGCCACCCCCGACCCCGAGGAGCCACCCGATGAACCCCGACGACCCGCTGCTCGCCCTGCTGGCCTGCCCGCTCGACAAGGGCCCACTGTCCCTGGTGGCCGACGAGGAGACGGCGGAGGCGGCGCTCTACAATCCCCGGCTGCGCCTGAGTTACCCGATCGTGGACGGCATCCCGCAGCTGCTGCCCTCATCGGGCCGGAAGGTCGGGGCGGACGACCACGAGCGCCTGCTCACGCGGCTCAAGGCCTCGGCCACATGACCACGTTCGCCGCGGCGGTGGCGTCCCGGCTGCCCGGGGGCCTCGTCGGATCGGCCGCCGTCGCCCTGTACCCGCGCTTCGAGCCCGAGCTCCGGCGGCTCGCCGACTTCTGCCCGCCGGACGGTGTCGCCGTCGACATCGGGGGCTGGTACGGCCCCTGGTCGCGGCGGCTCGCCGCCCGCTGCGGCGAGGTGGTCACCATCGAGCCCGTGCCGCATCTGGCCGAACACCTGCGCCGGACGCTGCCGTCGAACGCCCGGGTGGTCCAGGGCGCGGCGACCGACCGGACGGGTACGGCGCGGCTGTGGTTCCCGGAGGGAGACCGGGGCGACCGGGGGGTGTCGTCGCTGGCCCGCCGCGACATCCACGCGCACTGCCTGGAGGTGCCGTCGATCACCGTCGACAGCCTCGGGCTGAGCGGGGTCGGCTTCGTGAAGATGGACGTCGACGGCGGCGAGCGGGCGGCGCTGCGCGGTGCGGCGGAGCTGCTGCGCAGGGACCGCCCGGCCCTGCTCATCGAGCTGGAGAGCCGGCTCGGCCCGATCGCCCCGGCGGTTGACCTGCTGACCGGCCAGGGTTACGCGGGCTGGCTCCTGGCGGACCGGCGCTGGATCCCGCTCGACGGGTTCGACCTGGTGGCCCACCAGGCACGGACGGAGCACCTGGTGCACCAGGGACTGCTCCGCCGGGCCTTCGTCCCGCACCGCGAGCGGTACATCAACTCGGTGCTCTTCCTGCCGGACGGTCGGACCCCGGGCACCACCTGACCGACTCTGACCGGCCCTGCCCTGACCTGCGATACCGCCGTGCCCCTCGCTCACTGACCGCCAGGGCGTCGTCGCCCGCCCCTCACCGGCGGGCGACGCGACCCGGGGGCCACGCCCGGGCGTGCCGTCAGCTCCGCCGGGCCTCCTCGGCGTTGCGCCAGACCGTCAGGTCGATGGTGATGTAGCGGCTGGGATCGTTGGCACCCGACTTGCCGCGATAGGTCACCACGGCGATGTGCCCGGCCTTGCTGAGCACACAGATCTGCGATCCGGACGTGAGCTGGTCGAGTCCGATCTTCTCGGTGAAGCGGGTCTCCTCGCGGCAGACCTTCAACGAGCCCTTCTGCGAGTTCTTCAGCACGACCAGCTTCCCGTTCGCGCTGCCCACCTGCTCGTCGCCGAAGAGGGAGTCCCGGTAGAAGTAGAAGTCCTTCTTGCCGTACATGACGCCGCTGTCCTCGTCCTCCAGCGGCCGGGGCGGGTTGTCGGCGAGCTGCAGCGCGTAGTTCGCCGTGACGTCGATGCCCTTGTACGCGACAGGCTCGGGATCGACCGGCTTCTCCCGGCCCTCGCCCCCGGAACCGCCCCCGCTCGCACCGCCGTTGGAGGACGCCTCGGACCGGTCGCCCTTGCCGGAGGTGTCGGGGTCCTCCGGCAGCAGCGCTCCGATGACACCGAGGACGACCAGCGCGCCGAAGACCGAAGCGGCGACGATCAGACCTGTCCGCTTGGGGCGCGGCGCGGCGGGCTGGAAACCGGGCGAGACCCAGCCGGGCTGCTGGTGGCCGGGCTGAGCGAATCCGGACGGGTGGTGGGGCGGCGGAGTGGCGTAGCCCTGGGGGCGGGTGTTCTGCTGCCAGTGACCGGTCGGCACGGTTCCCGGCGCCCCGGGAGCCCCCGGCGCTCCGGGTGCGGCCGGCCCGGTCTGGGTGGGTGCGGCGGCCACGGCGTAACCGGTCGGGGTGTACGGGTGGGCGGGGCCCGGTCCCGGGGGCTGCGAGGAGTGCTGCGTGGGCGTGGGCCCGGTGGTGGGCAGTGGTGGCGGGGTGGGTGCGGGGGCGGGGAGCCGGTGCCGTTCGGTGATGGAGCCGGCGACTGCCTGCGGGAGCCAGTCCTCGCCCTGGCGCAGTGGTTCGGGGGAGATCTCGTGGCACATCCGGATGATGTCGGTCAGGGCGGGGCGGTCAGCGGCGTCGCGGCTGAGGCAGCGGGTGACCAGGGGGCGCAGCTCGTCGGGCAGCCGGCTGAGGTCGGGGTCCTCGTGGACGATCCGGTAGAGGACCGCGTGCGAGGGGCCGTCGCCGAACGCGGGTGCGCCGATCGCGGCGTAGGCGACGATCTGGCCGAGGGCGAAGACGTCGGTGGCCGGGGTGACGGTGCCGACGGCCGCCTGCTCCGGTGACATGAACGCCGGGGTGCCGACGCTGACGCCGGTGCCGGTGAGGGCGGTCGCGTCGGCGGCCCGGGCGATACCGAAGTCGATCACCCGGGGCCCGTCGGCGGCGAGCAGGACGTTCGCGGGCTTCAGGTCACGGTGGACGATGCCCGCACCGTGGATGACACCGAGCGCCTCGGCCACCCCGATGGTCAGCAACAGGACACTTTGCAAAGGGAGTCGGCCGTGCCGGGTCACCGCGTGCGCGAGCGAGGGGCCCGGCACATAGGCCGTCGCCAGCCACGGCTGCGCCCCCTCGGTGTCATCATCGATGACCGGCGCGGTGTACAGGCCCTGCACCCGCTGCGCGGCCCGCACCTCCTGCCGGAAACGCCGCCGGAACTCCGGATCCTCGCTGAACTCCGCCCGGATCACCTTGATCGCGAGAGGACGGCCGCCCGGCGTGTAGGAGAGGTACACCTTGCCCATACCGCCCGCGCCCAGCACGGCGGCCAGCCGATAGCCGCCCACGACAGCCGGATCATCGGCCTTGAGCGGCTGGAACGGGTCGGTCGAAGGCGCGCTGCTCATAAGGAACCATCCCCCTGGTCACGGCAGTCCGGAGCCTGCACACGCCCCGAAGATCAGACGAGAGCGTACCCAATGCCGGGGCGGGCC
Source organism: Streptomyces sp. MMBL 11-1 (assembly GCF_028622875.1). NCBI lineage: Bacteria > Bacillati > Actinomycetota > Actinomycetes > Kitasatosporales > Streptomycetaceae > Streptomyces > Streptomyces sp. MMBL 11-1. The sequence goes on from NZ_CP117709.1 coordinate 481,195, forward strand.
AGGGCTTGGCCGCAGGGAGGCATCCCGCGGCGGCACGCGGACTCGACCCACGTCGCGTCACCGCCCCCAGCAGGGCTCGGCGCCGAGGTCCGCCGTTCCGTCGTCGGCCGCCTTGCTCGTGGCCCTGCCCAGCGGTTCGTCGGGGTCTCCGTCGGCACCCGCCCGACCGGGACGCGCCGCATGGCCGGGGGCGACGACGCGAGCGACATGCCACGGCACCGGTTCAACAGGTCACCCAACGGATCGCACGGACCGAGAGGTGAACCGAACGCCATCGGCGATGTCAGCTCCGGGGAGGCGAAGGCTTTCCCACGCGAACGCGATGTCGACCGCCCGTAAACAGAGGTGGTGCCCCGGCGTGACCCGGTCATCCGGAGTCGGATCCTCCGCCTCCGCCTCCGCCGATCGATCCCCCGACGGACCGGATGAGGGCCCGGGCCTCGTCCTCCAGGCCCCTCGTCACCGTACGGTCCCGGAATCCGTGCGCGGCCAGTCGCGTCGCGAGCGCGTCGAAATAACCCGAAGCCGTCAGGACATGCCTCGGCACGTCCAGCCTGCCGCCGTCGGCCTGCTCGCCCCGGGACGCCTCTGCCGCGGCCATGACCTGCGCGATCTCGACGTACACCTCCTCCCGTGTTCCGTCCGGCAGGTCGGACCGGGACAGTTGCCGGAGCAACCGGTCTCCCGCGGCGGTCACCTCGTTGAGCAGGCGCACGTTCCGGTTGACCGTGAGGCCGACGTCGGCGGCGGTGATCGCGGCGGCGAGCGAGCCGTGTCCCACGACCGGATGGCGGGCGCGGCTGGGCAGATAGGCGGGCAGCTCCATCGCTCCGAGACAGTTCAGCGCCGGCCTGAAGCATGGGTGCACATGGAACTCGTGCTCGTCGGGCAGCGGCGGCGTGGCGCTGCCGCCGGCGTAAACGGTGTCGTTCCCACGCTTCACCCCGATGAAGCCGACTCCGTAGAGGGCATCGATGACGCCTTGGGTGGTGAGACTCTCGGTGTAGTCGGAGAACTCCCGGTGCAGGGTTTCCCTGCGGCCCTCGAAGCGTTCCTCCAAGGTGGACCGCATCACGACGTAACCCGTGTTCTCGAAAAGCGGGAAGAGAGAACGCAGGAAGGGATGATTGATCAGGTATTCCTTGGCCAGGTCCTGGAGCTTCCAGCGCGAGAACTGGTCCGTGGCGGCCAGCACGTCATCCTCGGAAATCGTGTAGCGACCCGCCTCGTCGGCGATGTTACGACAGACGTTGAGAAATTGGATGGTGTCGCGCGGGCGCGGCAACGAGCGCCGGAAAATGTAATCGGACGTCCGCTCGCCCATGACGCTCACCGGGAACAGCCCCTCCCACAGCTCATGCCTGGTGAGCGGAAGTCCGATCGAGGCTCGCGCCCGGGAGAGCGCCAGGTCCTCCAGGGCTTCCCGCGTCCAGGAAATGCGGATCTCGTCGCTGTGGAATTTGTCGCCGTCACCGAAGTTCAGGGTGTCGTAGATGTCCGCACGGATGAACAGTGCCGTGCGGACAGCGTTGCCGTAGAAGGAGACGGCGTGCTTCGCGGCCAGCAGCAGACCCGTCACCAGTGCGTGGCTCTCGGGCTCGATGGTCCACACCTGCTCCAACTGGTCGACGAGGAGCAGGAGCGGTGGATGCAGGCGGGCGCAGTCGAGATCGGCGAACCCGGCCCGCACCCCCGCTTCCAGGACATCGAGCTGGCGGGAGGCCTCCGCACCCTCGGAAGCGCCGCCGATACCCAGAGCCGCTTCGACACCGAAGGCCTTGAGCGAGAGATCAGCGGACTGGAGCCGCCCGATGCCTCGGCGAAGCCTCTCGTACAGACGCGCGTCGTCCGACTCTCCGTTGGCCTCCAGGAAGGAACGCACCGCACGGACGGAACCCGGCACTCGGCGGCCGTGGGCGGCTCGTGCGTGGCCGGTGAGATGGCGTGCCGCGTGAACGGCGAAAAGGTAACGCCAGATCAGCGATTTGGCCGTGTCCGGAGTAAGTCCCTGCAGCGCGAAACGACGGATCTCGTCTCCGGCCGCGTCGTCCGGCGCGATGAGGACCGAGGCGCCAGGGTGGCCCTCAGGAGTGGCCAGTTGACGGCAGATCGCGCTCTTTCCCGAGCCTTTTCGGCCGATGATGAGAGACTTCCGGCCGGACAGTGCCTCACGATAGGCGTATGTGGGACGGAAGACCGGCCCTTTCAGGAGGCCGTCCCGCAGGTCCGTTTCGGCGTCATCACGCCCGAAGAACAGAATACTGACCGGCCCTGTATCCGGCTGCACGCTTCCCCCGCCCTGCTGTGCTGTCCATGAATCTTCAGAGTAGGCCCCGCCGGGCGGGAACGTCCCGATAATGGGTGCATGAGCTCGGCCGACAGTGCCGGGCCCGGCCGTCATGTTGCGCGCACGCCCAGGGGGACCGGTGCAGGGACCTGAAGATCCGCAGGAGGACCTGGTGGCGTTACTCGACGCGCTCTCCGATGTGGGGCGCGATGTCACCACGCTCAAGGAGCGGCAGGAACAGGACCGTTCCGGGGCGGCCCGCGAGCTGAGCTCCCTGCGGACGAACGTCAGCGGTATTCAGAACCGGCTGGAGAGCGTGGCCGACGAGGTGTCCCGCACGGAGACGTCATTGCGTGCCGTGCGGAAGACCACGGAGGAGACGCACAAAGCGCTGGAGGACTTCGTCGAGCGCTACGGCCGCGACCAGATCGTGGCCCACGCGCAGGCGGACCTGACCCGGCTGACCATCGAATGGACGGCCCGGTTCGCTCAACGGCAGCACACGCGTGCGCTCGCCCGGGGGCTGGCGCACGCGTTGACGGAAGACGCTCTCGCGCGGCAGCTCACGGACAGTGCGACGATCGAGGCGTGTCTCAAGGAGCAGTTCCTCCTGGAGCCGACGTTCTGGCTCGCGCCCGCCGTTCTGGCGGTGGCCGCCGAGCTGACGGGCGATTCACGGAAGGCCGCGCGGGCCCGCAGTCACGCCCTGACGCTCGGCCAGAACAAGGCCACCTTGTTCTTCGCGCTGATCGCCTCCCGCCGCAAGATGCAGGCGGAGGCGGCCCATTGGATGGACTCGTACCTCGGCGGGCTGGACGCCTCCCACCTGGGTGAGGAGTTCCGCGTGGTTCTGGAAGCCGTGGCCTGCGCGGAACTGGGGTACGACGCGCTGTCCTACGCGCGTCAGGCGATGAACCGCTGGGACCGGGAGAGGAACGCCCGGATCTACGCCCGGCACCAAGGGGGCAACGTGGCGAACCTGATCCGGTGGGAGCCCTGGATCGTCCGACGGACCGAGGTCGCCTCGACGGGGTTCGACGCACTGCGCCGACTGTCCGGTGACGGCTGGGAGCTGTTGGAGGAGGGCTGGGAGACGGCTTCGGCGGTGCAGGCGACGGCCGGGTTCCTCCGCGAGTCGTACTCGGAGCAGCCCACCGTGGACACGGGGAACCACCGGTCGGACACCGCGCTGCGACACCTGATCGGCCAGCTCGACCCCGATGAGTCCGAGGTCCAGGAGCAGATGCGGCGGCTCAAGAGGATCATCGCCGACGGGGGCCGCACCCCGCCGGAAGAGATGTCCGGCGTGGTCGCGGACGCGACAGACTTCGGAACGCTCCTGGAGCAGGCCGTCTTCGAGCCCGAGGCGGCGGACCTGGAATATCCCGCCCGGCTACTCGCCCTGCACAGCGCGTGGCCGAGTCTGCGAACCGCCGTCGCCATGCTGACGCGCCGTTCGCGGTCGCTGGTACCGGACCACCTGGACCTCCATGTGGACGGCTGGAGCTGCCGCCTGACCACCTCGTCGAGCACTCCGGACGAGCGGGAACGGCTGTTGCGCGAGCTGGTGACGTACGTGGACGATCGGACGTCGGCGAGCACGCGTGCGGTCGCTCCGCTGTGGCCGCGCATTCTCGGTGGTCTGGCCTGCGCGCTCCTCGGAGTGATGCTCGGCCTGTGGCTGCGGGGCGGCGTGGGCGGCATCGTCATCACCGTGTCCCTGTTCGTGCTGGTCTACGCCGTTTGGGGAGTGGTCAGCGTCCCCGTACGCCGCCTTCTGATCCGGCAGGACGGAGCCAGACAGCGGACCCGGGCGGCAGCCGATCTCACGGCCGCCTTCGACCAGCATGATGCGCTGATGTACCAGTGGCAGAGCGGTCTCGCCACAGCGGCCCGGTTCGGTTCCTGGTCGCCCTCTCCGGGATACGGGTCGGTGCCACGACAGGCCGACACACCGTGAGCGGCCACCTGGTGGCCGACCGCTATCGGCTGGAACACCTGCAGGGAAGCGGCGGCATGGGAGACGTCTGGCTCGCGCTGGACACACATCTGGACCGGCCTGTCGCCATCAAGTTCCTCGCGCTGAACCGGCTGCACGAGCGCCACGACAACCTGCCCGGACTGACCGCGCGGGAAACGAACCGGTTCCTGCGGGAAGCACGGGCGTTGGCCCGAATCAACAGCCCGCATGTCGTCACCGTTCACGACCAGGGCGAGCACGACGGACGTATCTACCTCGTCATGGAGCAGGTAGAAGGACGAGCGCTGACGCGTCTCATGGGAGAGGGCACGCCGGCGACTCTGGCCCAGACCACCCGCTGGGGAGCCCAGGTGTGCGAGGGTCTGGCCGACGCCCACGAGGTGGATGTCGTCCACCGGGACGTCAAGCCCGCCAACATCATGATCACCGGACGCAGCGACGTGAAGCTGGTCGACTTCGGGCTCGCCCGCCTGATCGACAACACCGTCACCCATGGCACTGGCCTGACCTGGCTCTACGCCTCTCCCGAGCGGTGCGAAGGCCGGCCCGGTGATCATCGCACCGACCTGTACTCCCTGGGCTGCGTCCTCTACGAGATGCTGACCGGCCGACCGCCCTTCGGAGATACGGAGACAGCGCTGTTGGCCATCGCGAACATGCATCTGCATGCGGTTCCCGCCGCGCCCCAGGACGTGCGCCCGGGCGTCCCCGCCGGGCTCGGCGATCTGGTGCTGCATCTGCTCGCCAAGAATCCGGACGACCGTCCGAAAGACGCCCGGTCGGTAGCCCGCCTCATTCACCAGGTCGAGCATGTTCCCGAGGCCCCGCCTTCCGGGACCGTCGTGCTCTCCGTCGACCCGCATGTCAATCCCGACTACATGGAGCGGATCCGCGAGCTGGAAAGCATGATCGACCGGCTCCGGTCGACGCACCGCGCGACGGATCCGGTCGTGCTCGACGCGCGGATGCAACTCGCGGACATCACCGGGGAGTCCGGTGACACGCGCGGGGCGATCACGCTGTACCGGACGCTGGCCGGAGAATGCCGTGCGGATCTCGGCCCTTACGACACCCGCACCCTGGACGCGTTCGAGGCGATGGCCCGATGGATCTCCGGCTCCGGCCGGTAGCTCCCTGACGCCGGCGTGGGTCCGCAGGAGCGCTCCTGCGGACCCACCACGCGCCTGTGGCGGCTCGGAGAGGGCTACTGCCCCATCTCGTACGCCCCCGACAGCGCCTCGACGCGTTCCCAGATCCGCCCCGAACGGGCCGCGTCGACGACGGGTCGGCGTACCGCTCCGAGCGCCCAGCCCTGCTGGTCCTCGGTGGCGGAGTCCTTGCCGTGCAGTTCGACGGCGTGGGCGGAGAAGTCGCGTACGAGCACGGCGAACAGTTCGTCGAGCAGCTCCTCGTCCAGGCCGGTCAGGCGGGCCTGCTCCAGGATCAGCTGGCCGTGGACGACGAGCGCGAACAACTGGCCGACGGCGAGCAGGAGATCGAGGTCACGGCTCTGCTCCTCGTCGGGGGCGGCCGTCTCGACGAAGGCGCACAGGGCGTCCGCCTGCTCACGGAAGCGGGCGACGTTCGGCACCTCGGCGTACGCGTCGAACGCGGGGCGCCAGTCGTGGAAGCGTACGGAGCCGAGGCCGCGCGCCGGGCCCTGCTGGAAGAGGAACGCGTCGTCGGCGGCGTCCAGGCGCGTCGGGACGGCCGGGAAGTCGACCGGGTTCAGCAGGTGGTTGCGCATGAACTTGAGGATCAGCGCGAGGTTCACGTGGACCGTGCCCTCCAGCTTCGGCAGGCCCCGGATCTCGACGGCGGCCTGCGCGAAGTAGTTGTCCTTCTCGAAGCCCTTGGCGGCGATGACGTCCCACATGAGGTCGATCACCTTCTCGCCCTCCGTGGTCACCTTCATCTTCGTCATCGGGTTGAAGAGCAGGTAGCGGCGGTCCTCGGGCCCGGCGGAGCGGAAGTAGTCGACGGCGCGGTCGCTGAACAGCTTCATTCCGACGAGCCGGACGTAGGCGTCGGTCAGCTCGCGGCGCACGTGCGGGAAGGCGGTGACGGGGCGGCCGTACAGGATGCGGTTGCTCGCGTGGGTGACTGCCTCGTACATCGCGTGCTCGCAGATGCCGATGGAGGCGGTGCAGAGGTTGAACTTGCCGACGTTGACGGTGTTGAGCGCGGCGTCGAAGGCGGCTCGGCCCGTGTGCAGGATGTCGGCGGGGGCCACCGGATAGCCGTCGAGGCGGAACTCGCTGACGTACTTGGAGGAGTCGACGACGTTCTTCACCAGGTGGTACGCCCCGTGGCGGCTGTCGGCCGCGAAGAAGACGTAACCGTCGGGGCCCTCGACGTCCGTGCGCCGGCCGAAGACGGAGACGAGGCCGGCGGCGTTGCCGTTGCCGATGTAGTACTTGGAGCCGGAGGCCCGGAAGCCGCCGTCGACCTCGCTGTCCGGCTCCAGCAGCATGTCGGTGGAGTAGATGTCGGCGCCGTGGGTCTTCTCGGAGAGGCCGAAGGCGAACACCTCGCCCTGGGAGAGGAGTTCGGCCGCCCGTTCGCGGGCCGCGGCGTTGTCGCTCTGCCAGACCGGGCCGAGGCCGAGGATGGTCACCTGCCAGGCGTACCAGTAGTCCAGGCCGTAGAACCCGAAGATCTCGTTGAGCGCGGCGATCCGGGCGGTGTCCCAGCGCCGGTCCTCGCCCGCCGCGGAGGACGGGGCGGAGGACGTGGCGGAGACGGGGGTGAGGAAGGTGGCGAACAGCCCCTCCTTCGCGGAGAAGGCGAGAAAGTCGCCGAGCCAGGCGCGGGAGCGGTAGTCCTCGATCAGCCGGCGCTTGCCGCGCGCCTCGAACCAGTCGACGGTGGCGCGCAGCAGCCTGCGGGTCTCCGGGTCGAAGTGCTGGGGATCGTAGGTGTGCGGGTTGAACAGCGGGGACGCGGACTCAGCCATGGCGGTGCCTTCCCGAAGGGTGAGGGTCGTGGTGGTTACGGAGGTGGCGGCCGGGGCGCCGTTCAGGCGTCCGGCCCCGGGGCCGCGAGGCGGTTGAGGGTGTCGAGCACGTCGTCGAGCCAGGCGACCGTCATGCGCTCGAACGCGATGCCGCCGCGCAGCACGACGTGCTGGAGTTCCTGGCCGGCGTCCAAGGACGCGGGGGCGTCGGGCCCGGTGAAGTCGCGCAGTTCCCCGGCGAGGTAGTGCGCGAGCCGGTCCCGGTGCACCTGGTGGTGCCGCTCGACCTCGCGGATCAGGGCGGCCGGGTCGTCGAAGGCCGCGCCCCGGATCTTCACGGCGAGGTCGTGCCGGAGGCTCTCCGGTTCGATCGGCTTGTGCAGCCACGCGGCGAGGGCCGAACGGCCGGGCCCGGTGACGGAGTATTCCTTCTTGTCCGGCCGGCCCTCCTGCGGCACCTCGCGCACGAGGAGCAGGCCGTCGGTCACCATCCGACCGAGCACGCGGTAGATCTGCTGGTGGGTGGCGGTCCAGAAGTAGCCGATGGACCGCTCGAACCGCCGGGCCAGCTCATAGCCGGAGCCGGGCTGCTCCAGCAGGGAGACGAGGATCGCGTGGTCGAGGGCCATACCGCAATCCTTCTATGCAACTCGTTGCATAGACAAGTCGAGGAGCCCCGGTGAGACACGGCTCACCCGGGCCCGGCCGGGCTCACCGCCGGGACCGCGGGCGCCCCCGGCGGCACATCACCGGCCCGAGCCGATGCGCGTGATTGATCCACACCGCCCCCGGGAAAGCGTGCAGAATGACTCCGAACCATCACGAAGCACCCGTTCTCGATGCCCTCGCCGCCTACCACGAGCGGGACGAACTGGGCTTCTCGCCGCCCGGTCACAAGCAGGCCCGGGGCGCGTCCCCCGCGGTGCGCTCCCTGCTGGGGGACGCGGTGTTCTACGGAGACGTGCTCGCCACGGGCGGGCTGGACGACCGGCGGGAGAGGTCCGGTGTGCTGCGGCGCGCGGAGAAGCTCATGGCGGACGCCGTTCACGCGGAGCACACGTTCTTCTCCACCTGCGGCAGTTCCCTCTCGGTGAAGGCCGCCATGCTGAGTGTCGCCGCCCCTCATCGGAAGCTGCTGGTCGGCCGCGACGCGCACAAGTCCGTCATCGCCGGCCTCATCCTGTCCGGTGTCGAGCCCGTCTGGCTGGAGCCCCAGTGGGACGCGGAGCGCCACCTGGCGCACCCGCCGTCGCCCGCGACCCTGGAGGCGGCCTTCGCGGAGCACCCCGACGCGTGCGGCGCCCTGGTCACAAGCCCCACCCCGTACGGAACGGCGGCCGATCTGCGCGCGATGGCCGACGTCTGCCACCGACGCGGCAAGCCGCTGATCGTCGACGAGGCCTGGGGCGCCCATCTGCCGTTCCACCCGGACCTGCCCTCCTGGGCGATGGACGCGGGCGCGGACGTCTGCGTCACCAGCATCCACAAGATGGGCAGCGGACTGGAACAGGGTTCCGTCTTCCACCTCCAGGGCGATCTGGTGGACCACGACACCCTGGCCTCGCGCGCGGACCTCCTCGGCACCACCAGCCCGTCCGTACTGCTCTACGCGGGAATCGACGGCTGGCGCCGCCAGATGGCCCTGGACGGGCAGGATCTGCTCTCCCGGGCCCTGGAACTCACCGCGGGGGTGCGCGAGAGCATCGAGCGGATCGACGGGATGCACGTCAACGGGGAGGAGGACTTCTGCGGACCCGGCGCCGCCGCCGAGTTCGACCCCCTGCCCGTGATCATCGATGTCGAGGGGCTGGGCACCACCGGCTACCGGGCGGCCGACTGGCTGCGCCGGCATCACCGGATCGACATGCACCTCGTGGACCACCGCCGGATCAGCGCCCAGTTCACCCACGCCGACGACGCGACCACCGCCGACCGCCTCCTGACCGCGCTGCGGGACCTCTCCCGGAACGCGCACGCGCTCCGTCCCGCCCCTCAGGTGGACGTACCCACGCCGGAGGAACTCCGCCCCGTCCAGGACTGCCTCCCTCGCGACGCCTACTTCGCCGCGACGGAGGACGTCCCGGCCGCGAAGGCCGTGGGGCGGGTCGCCGCCGAGATGATGACGCCGTACCCTCCCGGCATTCCCGCCGTGCTGCCGGGTGAGCGGATCACCGAACCCCTGCTGCGCTATCTGCGCTCCGGGGTCGAGGCGGGCATGAACGTGCCCGACCCGGCGGATCCGACCCTGGAGACCGTCCGGGTGCGGGCCGAGCGGTAGGGCCGCCGGGCGCGCCGAGGACGGCGGCGCTCCGCCCGGACGGGCCGAAGAGGGGGCGGGCCCCGGTGGTGACCGGCACGTCCGGGCCCGCCCTCCCCGCCGTGCCGTCAGGCCAGATCCCGGGGAACGGTCTCGTTCCAGGTGCGGGAGAAGACCCGGCGGCCGTCCTCGTAGCCGTCCAGGGTGGCGTCGACGCTGAACTCGTCCGCGTTCGCCGTCAGGACGGTGCTCGTCTCGACCCGCACGTCCCAGCCGGGCCGGGAGAACCGCATGGTCCACGCGGACCGGCCGCTCGGCGAGGTGAAGTCGTCGGCCACGGAGGTGTACTTCTCACAGGCCCGCAGCCCCACCTCGATGCCGTTCTCCTCGTACCGCTGCCTGCCCCGGTCCTTCACGATGTCGAGGGCCGAGTGGTAGTCCACCAGGCTCCTGGAGACGTTCCAGGCCTGCTCGGGCTCGCTCAGCCGGGTGACGGGGGGCGGCCGGCAGCCCTCCGGCTCCCCGAAGCCCGTCCGGGGCATGCCGTCCGGCTCCTCGGTGGGACGCACGGGCAGGATCAGTTCACCGCCGTCCTCATGGACGGTGAGCAGGACGGGTTCCGGCGCCGGCCACACCAGGGGCCAGTACGAGGTCGAGAGGGAGAGCCGGACGCGGTGGCCGGGCGGGAACGCCTGGGCGACCCCGTTCAGCGGGATCCGGACGCGGCAGCGCCGGCCGGGCTCCAGTGGTTCGGGGTGCTCGTCGCTCTCGCGGTGGGTCAGGTTCAGCACGCCGTACGTCACCCGGGTGGCGCTGCCGTCGGGCGCGACGTCGGAGATCCTGGCCGTGACCTGGGCGACCGGGGCGGAGGCGGAGACCTCCAGGCCGACGGAGGGCGAGCCGAGGATCTCCAGTCGGTCGGCAAGCGGTTCGGTCTCGAAGACCAGGGAGCCGCCGTCCTCCTCGCGCTGGTCGTAGGGCAGATCCGGCGGAGCGTTGTACGAGGCCCACTTGCCGGCGAACTGGCCGACGGACAGCGGCGACCGGACGGTGCGGGTCCGGCCTCGCGGGAGGGGCTCCTCGTCGTCCGCCGTCACGATGGTGGAACCCCGCAGCGGGTGCGCCACTTCCGTGATCCGCGGTGACGGCCAGGAGGGCTCGGCGACCCAGCGGCCGGGGCGTTCCTCGTAGGACGTGGACGGCGGGACGCTCTCCTGCATCCATGCCTGGAGCATCGGCCCGTCCATCACCCCGTTGTCGATGCCCTTGAGCCAGTGGTCCCACCACTTGACGACTTCCTGGAGGTAGCCGATGGCCGGGCCGGGCTCCCCGAGGTGCGGCAGCTTGTGGGACCAGGGGCCGATCAGCCCCTTGCGCGGGACGTCCACATGCGCCAGGAGCCGGGTGACGGCGTTGGAGTAGCCGTCCGCCCAGCCGCTGGAGGCCAGGACGGGGCAGCGAAGCCTGCTGTAGTCCTCGTTGAGCGAGGCGTGCTGCCAGTAGGAGTCACGGTGCGGGTGGCGGAGCCATTCGAGGACCCAGGGCCGGGCGGCCTCCAGCCGTTCCCGCCACATGTCGCGCCACCGCTCCCCCACCACGTCGGGGTCGGGTGGGCAGGTGGCGTAGGCGAACATCGTCCCGGCTTCGGCGAGGTTGTCGGAGAGCATGGCGCCACCGAGGTAGTGCATGTCGTCCGCGTACCGGTTGTCGGTGAAGGAGGCGATGACGATGGCCTTCAGGCTCTCGGGCCGCCGGGCCGCCGTCTGGAGCGCGGCGAAGGCTCCCCAGGAGATGCCCATCATGCCGGTCCTCCCGTCGCACCAGGGCTGCGCGGCGACCCAGGCCAGCACCTCCTCCGTGTCGCGCTGTTCCTGCTCCAGGTACTCGTCCAGGAGCACGCCCTCCGACTCCCCCGTCCCCCGCAGGTCCACGCGTACGCAGGCGTAGCCGTGGCCCGCGATGTACGGATGGTGGATGGCGTCACGGGTCGAGGTGAGGTCGTTCTTGCGGTAGGGGACGCACTCCACGACCGCGGGGACCGGCTCCCCGTCGGACGAGACGGGCCGCCAGATCCTCGCCGACAGGCGTACCCCGTCCCCCATGGTGATGGTGACGTGCTTCTCTTCCCTCGTCTCGTGAGGGAACTGCTCGACGTATCGCATGCGGGCAGCGGCTTCCTTCCTGACGTCGGGTCCGGGGGGCACGGATACCCGGGACGTCACGATGAATTCCGGCCGCGCCCGCCCGGTCGTGTGTCGTCGAAACGCAGGCCGAGGGCGGCGACGCACGCGTCGAACTTGCGGCGCAGGTCGTCCTCGTCGTCGCCGCCGGTGAAGATGTGGGCGACCTCGTAGCTGTAGCTGTCCTGGCCCTTGACCGAGGAGAGCAGCTGGCCCTCGGTGGGGACCATGTCGATGTGGACGCCCGGGATGTCCCGCTCGATGGCGGCGATCTCCTCCGCGGTCGGCACCTGGTGGACGCGGCCTTCGCCGAACCAGCGGTAGTACCACTTGGCGGCCGTTTTGTAGCGGCCGCCCCCCGGCGGCAGGGCCGGGTCGCCGCCCAGGGCGAGCCGGAACATCCGGTGGTGGTTGGGCACACCGTCGACGAACGCGAACAGCTCCGCGTGCGACTGGGAGTGCCGGGGGTTGATCTCCAGCAGGCTGATGTCGCCGGTCTTCGGGTCGTAGAAGTACTCGATGCTGAAGGTCGCCGCGTCCATGCCGATCTGCCGCATGGTGCGTTCGCTGACCTCGTGCAGCCGCCGGATCACCGGGGCCGGAAGGGTACTGGGGTACTGGTGGCGCAGGAACGACGAGGAGTCCGGGTAGTTGATCGAGTCGAGCACGCCGTAGACAGTGACCTCGCCCCGGTGCGCGTAGCCCTCGACGGCCACCTGGATACCCGTCATGGCCTCCTCGGCCAGACAGACCTGCCCGCCGACCCCTGCCATCTCCGGGGGGAGTTCCAGCAGATCGAGTACGGCCTCGAAGGGCTTGCCCACCCGGGCTATTCCCTCGCGTATCTCCGCGACCGCCGCCCGGAACTCCGCCATGTCCGAGACGCCGAACGCCAGCTCGGAGGAGTAGGCCAGTGCGGGCTTGAGCCACATGGGGAAGCTCATGCCGTCCGGCGGGCGAGGGTCGTCACTGTGCAGATCCACCATGCCGAAGCGGGGGTGCTCCTCGATGACCTTCCGCTGCTCCAGCCGGCTCCAGTACTTGTGCTCACACTTGACGACGGATTCCAGGCTGGTACTGGTCGTGCCGTACTCCTTGCTCAGCAGGGGTACGAGGGTGCTCACGGGAAAGTCCCAGTAACCGACGATCGCGTCGATGTCACCGTCGTGCGCGTCGAGCACGGCCCGTGCCCGCGCCATCAGCTCCTCGACGGTGTTGCTGTCCTCCTGCAACTCCTTGACGCTGAGCAGCGGGTGCAGACGGTGGTCGTCGGCGTCCGGAACGGCCTCCAGCGTTCGCAGGTTGGCCTCGTCCATTCCGATGACGAAGATGTTCTTGCGCCGGTCTCGGGACACGGGGTCTCCTCTCGCACGGGTCCGTCGGGATCTGCGCCGTCTACCCACGCGCGGACGTTCAAACGGGGCCCGGCCCCTCCCGTTCGCCGGCGTACGCGGTGCTCGGGCGCCGGCCGGCCGGGAGAACAGCCGTCGGTGCCGCCCGCCGGCTTCGGGGTCGCCACACCTGAAGGACGCCTCCGGGGGCGGGACAGCGGTGTGCGTTGTTTAGTGGGATCCGTACGGGAAACGCGGTGGTCGCTCCCGGAACCCACGAGAGAGCGGAGACATCCCATGCCCGCTGGATCCAACAAGAAGCGTGAACGGCAGTACGAGCACATCAAGGAGAGCCAGGAGGAACGGGGCGCCTCGAAGGGGCGTGCGAAGGAGATCGCGGCCCGGACCGTGAACAAGCAGCGTGCCCGGTCCGGCGAGTCGGAGACGGCGAGCAAGACCTCCACACAGGACAAGAAGTCCGCCTATCAGCGTGGTGGCGAGCGCTCCCACAAGGGCGCGCAGGGTCCCACCAAGGACCAGCTCTACGAAGAGGCCAAGAAGAAGAACATCGACGGACGTTCCTCGATGAACAAGGAACAGCTCCGCAAGGCCCTCGGGCGCTGACGCCCGACGTACGCCGAAGAGCGCCCATCAACGCCCAGGGCGGCCGCCCGGACGAGGGAGGAACAGGACATGCCCGCAGACGCGCGCGGCGACGATGTGTACCAGCCGCAGGACGACGACGGACAGGACCCGCCGAACGATGACCTAGACCTGCAGAACACGCTCGGCGAACGGGGTCTGGACGACCACATGGAGGAGGGTTACTCCCCTCCCGAGCGTCCCTTGGGCGTGAACAAGTTCGGCACCACGGGGGCGGAGGAACACCGCGGTGAGTCCCTGGACCAGCGGCTCGCACAGGAGACCGCCGATGTGGAGCCGCCCCCCGGCGACGGCATCGGCGATCTCGCCGGGGGCGAGGGCGAACCCCTGGACGTGTCCGAGCGTGAGCCCCGGGCAGGCCGGCTGAGGGAGGCGGACGACGCGACCGGACGGGAGAGCGACGTCTTCGCCGAGGACGTGGGCATCGACGGCGGCGCCGCGTCGGCGGAGGAAGCGGCCGTCCATGTCACGGACGAGGCGGACGTCCAGGGGCGCGAAGCCTGACGGCGGGAGAAACGGGAGACCATGGCAGGCGCGGCGATCTTCGATGTGGACGGCACGCTCACCGACACCAACCACCTCCATGTGGTGGCGTGGTGGGAGGCCTTCCGGCAGGCCGGGCACACCGTGCCGATGCCGGACATCCACCGGGCCGTCGGCCTCGGCTCCGGTGATCTGATCGAGCGGCTGCTGGGGTCCGACCGGGACCCCGGGCAGGATGCCGACATCAGCTCCGCCCACACCGTGCTCTACGCGACGTATTTCGACCGCCTCCCCGCCTTCCGGGGTGCGGGCGAGCTGCTGCGCACGCTGGCCGGACGCGACTGGCGGGTCGTTCTCGCCACGTCGGCGAGCGGGGCGGAACTGGCGGCGCTGCGGCGTGCGGTGGACGCGGACGACGCGATCTCGGCCACGGCGAGCTCGGACGACGTCGACCGGGGCAAACCCTCCCCGGAGCCCGTGGAGCTGGCCTGCTGGCTGGCCGGGGTCGACGCGGAGCAGGCGGTCTTCGTGGGTGACACCGTGTGGGACATGGAGGCGGCGGCCCGCGCGGGCGTGGGCGCGGTGGCCCTCCTGTCGGGCGGTATCCCGCGCGCCGACCTGGAGCGGGCGGGGGCGGAAGCGGTCTACCGGGACGTCGCAGAGCTGCTCGACCGCCTCGACGAGAGCCCTTTCGGGCCGGGCCCCGACTGACGCTCGGCTCACCAAGCCGCCGGCGGCTCCGGCTCACACGGCCGTCGGCGGCTCTCGGCGCGTCGGCGGCTGTCAGCTCGTCAGGGGTGTGCGCAGCGCCGAGCGCCCGTCACGCCACGCCGCCAGCAGGTGATCCCCGAGGAGGTCCTCCAGGTGACCGGTCGCCTCGATGCCCAGGACGATGTCGGCCGCCAGTGCGGGCTCGTCCTCCAGCAGGCCGCCGATCACCTCGTGGCGCACCACCTGTTCGTGGACCGCGTCGGCTTCCACGTGCTCGTCGTAGAACCGCTGGGCCGCGCCGCCCGCGCCCGCGCGGCGCAGCGCCTCGGCCAGCCTCCTCGACCCGGGTGACGAGGTGATCTCCACGGCGGCGAAGTGCCCGACCAGCGCGCCGCGCAGCCGCCGGTGGAGTCCGAACAGGGACATCAGGTTGACCGTGGCGAGCGCCTGGGCGGGCGCGGCGTCGAGGTAGCGGCCGTACCGCGCGTCGAGGCCGAGGTCGGTCATCAGGTCGGCGAAGAGCTGGGCGTGGATGTCCTCCGCCCGGCCCGCTCCGAATTCGTCGAACTCCACGGCGACCATCGCCGCCTTCGCCCGGCCGCGCAGCCTGGGGACCACCCACAGATGCGGATCGGCTTCCTTCAGGTGGTACAGGGAGCGCACGGCGGCGTACTCGCGCAGCTGCCACAGCTCCCCCTCCCGCTGGAGGTGGTGGCTGACGCTGTGGCCGTCGTCCCCGACGGGTTCCAGCTGGAGCGCGTCGACCGCCTGCGCCACGTCCTTCCCACCCGGGCCGCTGTCACGGCGCAGGGCGTCCAGGAAGACGTCCTCGGCCGCGGCGCGCACGCCGAGCAGGGCGGGGTCCCATTCCAGACGCTCGTCCACGCCCGTGAACCCCCGGTAGTGGAGCTCGTACAGGACGTACAGGAGCAGGTGCAGGTCGTCCCCGTACGGGTCGGAGCGGCGGACCGCCCCGGGATCGGGCAGGCCGGTGCCGCCGCCCGCCAGTACGGCGAGGACGTTCTCACTCAGGGGTCCGCGCGCCCGGGGAAGTCCGGAGGGGGCGGCGGGGCCCCTGTCGGTGGTGGTGGCCGGGGTCGTCACGGTCGGGAGTCCTCCTCGCCCTCCTGGGGCTGTCGGCCGCCGGGCGGGGCCCCGGAGGGCCCGGCGGGCTTGCGGCGGCGGTGGCTGGTGTCGCACCAGGGGTAGGCGCGGCTGCGGCGGCAGGTGCAGACGGCGACGACGAAGCGGTCGGACCGGGCCGTCGTGCCGTCGTCGCCCACGACCTCGACCGGCCCTTCCACCAGAATCGGGCCTTTCGGGTTCAGCACCACGCGTCGCGGTTTCTCATTCCTTCCGGGCACGGATCACCACCAGTTCTTCGCGGTCCAGATGGTCCCGCAGCAGGCCCCGGGCCCGCAGCCAGGCGGCCCGGCCGCGGGTGACCGGTCCGAACGGGATCGTCACCCGGTCGGTCACCGTGACGTCCAGCCCGGCCTCGGACAGCCGGCCGACCGTGTCCTCGGGCCGGCTCAGTCCCGACTGGACCAGCAGGAGCAGACCGCCGGGGCGCAGGGCGGCGAAGGCGTCGTCGCAGATGCGGTCGAGGACGGCCCGGCCGTCGGGGCCCGCGTCCCAGGAGCGGCCGGCCCCGTGACGGGGTACGGACAGACCGGGGGCGGGAACGTACGGGGGGTTGCTGACGACGGCGTCGAACGTGCGGCCCGGCAGGGCCCGGAGCAGGTCCCCCCGCCGTACGGTGACGGGCAGCCGGGCGAGCGCGGTGTTCAGCCGTGCGGACGCCACGGCCCGGCGGCTGATGTCCACCGCGGTGACGCGGGCGCCGAGCCGGGCGGCGTGCACGGCCAGTGCGCCGCTCCCGGTGCAGAGATCCAGCAGGTCCGTGCCCGGGCCGATTCCCTCGCGGCGCATGGCCAGGGCGAGGAGAAGCGTGTCGGTCTGCGGCCGGTACACACCGGGAAGCCGCACGACCCGGCCCGGCCGTGGGGCTTCCGCGCCCTGCCGCACGGCCCTGCCGGACGCGTGCGGCAGGGCCTGCCGCCTCATCGGGCCGTCTTCGTCCTCGGGTGCCCGGACCCCTCGACCGGTCAACGGCCCGGCCGTCCGTCGGGCCGGTCCCGCCGCTCCTGGCGGCGCGCCCGTTCCTGCTGCCGCCGGCCCTGGTCCTTGCGGTCCGGGTCGTCGAGCGCCTTGCCGTCCGATTCCGTGACCAGTCCGCGGGCCTTCAGCACCTTGGCCCGCAGAATCTTGCGGACATCACGCATCGTGTCCTCCTGTGCGGTCAGCAGTCGTTCCATCGTCGAGCGGTTCATCTCTCCTCGTCCTCGGCACGCACTCCAGAATCCGTCACGCGGGGCGGGCCCGCTCGCGGTGGCTCGCGCCGTTGTACTGGAGTGACCCCGAACAGCCTCGGCAAACCTGCGCCGCCCCGCTCCGGGGCGCGGGGCGTGCGCCGGAGGTCCGTCGTAGGCTGGATCCCTCGTTCGGGCCGGCTGGGCCCGGACGAGCGACGAACGGACCGACAGGAGGCCGAGGTGGCCGCACAGACGCCGACCGGCGCGACGGTGGCCGAGGTGATGGCCGAGCTGGCCGCGCTGGAGGATCCCCGAGCGCGCGCGGTGAACGAGAAGCACGGTGACGATCACGGGGTGAACCTCGGAAAGCTGCGTGCGCTGGCGAAGCGGCTGGGGACGCAGCAGGATCTCAGCCGCCGGCTGTGGGAGACGGATGACACCGCGGCGATGCTGCTGGCCGTCCTGATCGGTCGGCCGAAGGCGTTCGAGCGGGACGCGCTGGACGCCATGGTGCGTGAGGCCCGCGCGCCCAAGGTGCACGACTGGCTCGTGAACTACGTGGTGAAGAAGAGCCCGCACGCCGAGGAGCTGCGGGTGGCCTGGTCCGCCGATCCGGATCCCGTGGTCGCGAGCGCCGGGTGGGCGCTCACCACCGAGCGCGTCGGGAAGAAGCCCGAGGGCCTCGACCTCCCGGGGCTGCTCGACGTCATCGAGGCGCGGATGAAGGACGCTCCGGCCCGCCTTCAGTGGGCGATGAACCACTGTCTGGCCCGGATCGGGATCGACCACCCCGGCCTCCGCGCCCGCGCCGTCGGGATCGGCGAGCGGCTGGAGGTGCTCAAGGACTATCCGACCTCTCCGGGCTGCACGTCCCCGTACGCGCCCGTCTGGATCTCCGAGATGGTGCGCCGGCAGAACGCCGCGTAGCGGAGCCTTCGGCGGTCCTCATGTCCGGGCGGGCGAGGGATCGCCGCCTTCCTCCGCCGAGGCGGGGGCGGGGGCCGGGCCGCCGCCGGGGGCGCGGCGCAGTCCGATGAGCGTGACGGTGGTGAGCACGGCGACGACCGCGAGCGCCGCGGACACGCCCAGTACGGCTCGGGCGCCGTCGGTGACCGCCTGGGCTCCGTCGCCGCCCTGGAGGGTGAAGACCGCACCGAGCGCCGCGGTGCCGACCCCCGCGCCGAGGGATGCGAGGGTGGCGACGGTCCCGGCGACCATGCCGACCCGTTCGGGGGCCGTGACCTGCACGGCGACGGCCATCACGGGTGCGCCCGCGATGCCGCCGCCCGCGCCCCAGGCGAGCAGCGGCACCAGGAGCGCCCACCACGGGGTGCCGGGGGTGATCAGCAACGCCAGGGCGGCGAAGCCGATGCCCTTGAGCGCGTAGCCGGCGCCGATGACCAGGCCGGGGGGCCGGTCGCCGATCAGCTTGGAGCCGACCATGCCCATGACGATCTGGGCAAGGAAGATCGGGGTCATCAGCAGGCCCGCCTCGGTCGGGCTCAGGCCGAGGCCGTCGGAGAAGTACAGCACCAGGTAGACGGAGCCGCCGATGGTCAGGACGCGCGAGAGCAGGACGGCCAGCATCGCGCCCAGGAACGCGGGCCGGCCGAACATCCGCAGCTCCAGGGTCGGCGCGGGCACCCGGAGCTGTACCGCCAGGAAGGCGGCCAGCGCCAGGCCGGCGGCAAGCAGCACGGCGGTCTCCCGCCCGGACCAGGGGGCGTCGCCGGAGCGGAGCATCAGCAGCGTCCCCGCGCCGAGGCCGAGCATGAGCAGCAGGCTGCCGAGCCAGTCCGTCCGCCCGTCCCCCGAAGCACCCGGGGATCGGGGCAGCACGCGTACGGCGAGCACCCAGGCGGCCACGCCGAGGGGCAGGTTGACCGCGAAGACCGCCCGCCAGCCGAAGCTCTCGGCCAGCACCCCGCCGAGGGTCGGTGCGAGCAGGCCCGCCGCGGTGGCGAACGAGCCCCAGGCGCCGATCGCGAGGTTGCGCTCCTCGCCCGTGTAGCGGTCGGAGAGCAGTGGAATGCCGTTCACCATGATCGCGGCGGCTCCCGCCCCCTGGACCACACGGGCGGCGTTGAGCCACAGCAGATCCGGTGCCACGGTCGCGGCCAGGGACGCCAGGGTGAACACGGCGATCCCGGCGAGGAACAGGGCACGTCGGCCCCACCGGTCCGACAGGCTTCCGACGACCTGGGTGAGCGCGCCCATGGCGACCATGTACGTCACCACCACGGACTCGGCCGAGGCTCCGTCCGCGATGTCGGCGCTGATCAGCGGGAGCCCGATGGCCACGATCGTCAGATCGACGACCACCAGACCGGTGGAGGCCATCACGAGCACCAGAACCCCGCTCAGCGGCGGAAGACGGCGGGACTTCTGAGCGGGCATGCGGGAACCGGCCTCCGGGTGTCGGTGGGCATACGGGCCCGCACGGCGAGAGCGGGCGGACGGGCCCGGACGGCCCGTGCCCGGCCAGCCTGACCGCACCCACCGTTAAAGTCAACATGTGTGAAGTTCAAGCGGGACCGTACGCTGTCGCCATGCCTGCCACGCCTCGCCGCCGCCCCGCCACGCGCAAGGGCCGCCCCGTCCTCACCCGCGAGATCATCGCCGCCAAGGCTCTGGAGATGGCGGGCGCACACGGGTTCCCGGCCATCACCATGCGCGCCCTCGCCGGCGAACTGGACGTGACCGTACGGGCGTTGTACAACCATGTCGAAGACCGCGGGGAGGTCGTCAGCCTGGCCGTCGACCTCATGCTGACCTCCTGGAACCCGCCCCCGCTCGACCCCGCGGCCTGGGAGACCTCCGTCGCCGGCTACGCCCGCTCCCTGCGCGCGCTCTACCGCCGCTGGCCCCGCGCTCTGCCGGTCTCCCTGGACGAGGACACACCCCCGGCCTCGGTGCACCCCAACCGTCTGCTCAACCTGGAACGCTTCCTCCGACTGCTGCGCGACATCGGCCTGGACCTCCCGGCGGCGCTCGCGGCACACCGTCAGCTGGCCTTGCTCGTGCTGTCCTTCGCGCTGGTGGTGGACGGGCCCGCCGGGCAGGCCGGCGACGACCCGAAGACGCTCGTCCCCGACACCTGGCTCACCGCCCACGCCGACCTGGACATTCCCGTCCTCAGGGAGGCCGCCGCGCTGCCTCTTCCCACACCGGACGAGCAGTTCGACGAGCTCGTGTCGGCGGTCGTCGACCGGATTCGCGGCGGCCTCAGCGCCGGCTGACGCCCCGCCGTTCCGGGCCGGGCTCCCGGTGGACGGGCTCCGCTCCCCCGGTCAGGGGCAGTCCCGTGCCGCCCCGCCGGGCCGACGGGGGTGCCCCTGAGATAGCGGTGGGGCCAGTCGACGACGACCTGTCACGCATCCGCCGCTCGCCCACCCGCCCCGGTGGAGTCGGACACGGCCGCCGCGAGGACCCGGTCGGGGCGGATCGGCAGGTTCCGGTGGCGGGCGCCGGTGGCGTGCCAGACCGCGTTGGCGACGGCCGCCGCCGCGCCCACGATGCCGATCTCCCCGACGCCCTTGATGCCGACCGGGTCGTCCGGGTCGTGGTCGTCCACCCAGTCCGCCTCGATGTCCGGAACGTCGGCGTGGGTGGCCACGTGGTAGCCGGCGAGATCGGGGGCGTAGTGACCGCCGCTGTTCCGGTCGCGGACCGCCTCTTCGTGCAGGGCCATGGAGATGCCCCAGGTCATCCCGCCGACGAGCTGGTTGCGGGCGGTGAGCGGGTTGACGATCCGGCCCGCCGCGAAGATGCCCAGCATGCGGCGCACCCGCACCTCGCCGGTGGCTGTGTCGACGGCGACCTCGGCGAACTGGGCCCCGTAGGAGTGCCGTTCCTTCTGCGCGAGCGTCCCGAGCGCCTCGGTGGTGTCGGACCGCACCGTGATCCCCTCCGGGGGGATGCTCGTGGTGACCGCGAGCCGCTCCCGCAGTTCGGCGGCGGCGGCCGTGACCGCCCAGGCCCAGGAGCGGGTGCCCATGGAACCCCCGGCGATCATCGCGGGGCCGAAGTCGCTGTCGCCGATGCGGACCCGGACCCTTTCGGGTGCGGTCCCCAGCGCGTCGGCGGCGATCAGGGTCAGCGCGGTACGGGCTCCGGTGCCGATGTCGGCCGCGGCGATCCGTACGGTGAAGGAACCGTCCGCCTCCGCCGTGACCAGGGCGGTGGACGGGGCGGCCCCTGCGCCGAAGGAGGCCGCCGCCGTGCCGGTGCCCAGCAGCCAGCGGCCGTCGCGGCGCGTGCCGGGACGCGGATCGCGGTCGGCCCAGCCGAACCTGCGCGCGCCCTCGCGGAAGCAGGCCGCCAGATTGCGGCTGCCGAACGGGAGCCCCGAGACGGGACCCACCTCCGGTTCGTTGCGCAGGCGAAGCTCGATCGGGTCGACACCGGCGCGTGTCGCGAGTTCGTCGAGGGCCGACTCGATCGCGAACGACCCCGGGGCCTCCCCCGGTGCGCGCATCCAGGTCGGGGACGGCACGTCGAGCCGTACGACGTGGTTACCGGTGCGGTGCGCCTCCGCCTCGTACATCACCCGGGCGACGCCCGCGCTGGGCTCGACGAACTCGTACACCGTCGACGTCTGGTTCAGGGACAGGTGTTCCAGGGCCAGCAGCCGGCCGTCGGGGGCCGCGCCGAGCCTGATCCGCTGGGTGGTGGGACTGCGGTAGCCGCCCAGGGTGAACGTCTGCCGCCGGGTCAGCACCACGCGCACCGGGCGCCCCAGGGCGGTGGCGGCCATCACGGCGGACACCTGGTGGGCGCGCAGGCCCTTGCTGCCGAAGCCGCCGCCGATGTGTTCGGAGCGGACCCGCACCGAGGACGCGTCGAGGGAGAACATCGCGGCCAGCTCGCTCTGCACCCACCTGGCGCCCTGGTTGGAGTCGACGACCTCCAGCCGGCCGCCGTCCCAGCGGGCGGTCGCCGCGTGCGGTTCCATCATGCTGTGCTGCTCTTCGGGGGTGGTGTACCGCGCGTCCACCACATGGGCGGACGCGGCCAGCCGGTCCTCCAGGTCGCCCTTCTCCGTCTCGGCCGGCATATGGCCGTCGGCGGGGTAGGCCCCCGGGTGCCCATCGACGAGCGTGGTGTCGTGGGGCTGCTGGTCGTAGGTCACCACGAGCGCTTCGGCGGCTTCCCGGGCCTCCTCGGAGGTCTCGGCGACGACCAGCGCGACCGGCCAGCCGGCGAACGGCACCCGGTCGTTCTGGAAGACGGCGCAGGTCGGGTCCGGCGGGGTGCCGAGCATACCGAGGTAATCGAGGTTCAGACGCGGGGCGTTGCCGTGGTGCAGCACGGTGAGCACGCCCGGCATGTCGAGGACCGGGGCGGCCTCGACGTCAAGGATCCGCCCCCGCGTCACCGTGGACAGCACGAGCCAGCCGTGGGCCAGGTCCGGATACGGGATCTCGCCCGCGTAGCGGGCCGCGCCGGTGACCTTGTCGCGGCCCTCGACGCGGGTGTGGGCGACGCCGACGGCTCCGCGCACGGCCGGGGGTCCCGGTGTGGTGGCCGTCATCGGGTGTCCCTTCCGGCGAGTTCGGTGAGTACGGAGACCACGAGGTTGCGCATGAGGGTCACCTTGTATCCGTTGTCGGGCAGCGGCCGGGCGGCGGCCAGTTCGGCGTCCGCGGCGGCGGCGAAGGCCGCGCCGTCGGCCGGAGCGCCGGCCAGGACGGCTTCGGCCGCGCGGGCGCGCCAGGGGCGGGAGGCGACGGCTCCGAGGGCGAGGCGCGCCTCGCGTATGCGGCCGTCCTCGATGGTGAGCGCGGCGGCGACGGAGCCGATGGCGAAGGCGTACGAGGCGCGTTCGCGCACCTTGCGGTAGCGGGAGTGGGCGGCGACCGGCGCGGCGGGCAGGCTGACGTGGGTGATCAGGGCGCCGGGCGGCAGGATGGTCTCCCGGTGCGGGGTGTCGCCGACGGGAAGGTAGAAGTCGGTGATCGGCGTCTCGCCGGGCCCGTCGGCGCTCTCGTAGGAGACCACGGCGTCGAACGCCGTCAGCGCCACGCCCATGTCGGAGGGGTGGACGGCCACGCAGTGGCCGGAGGCGCCGAGGACGGCGTGGTTGTGGTGCTCGCCGGCGACGGCGGGGCAGCCACTGCCCGGGGCCCTCTTGTTGCAGGGCTTGGAGACGTCGGTGAAGTAGCCGCAGCGGGTGCGCTGGAGGAGGTTGCCGCCGACGGTGGCCATGTTGCGCAGTTGCCCGGAAGCTCCGGCCAGCACGGCCTGGGCCAGCGCCGGGTAGCGGCGGCGGATTTCGGGATGGGCGGCGAGATCGCTGTTGGTGACGGTCGCCCCGATGCGCAGACCGCCGTCCGCGGTGGGTTCGACGCGGTCCAGGGGGAGTTCGCGGACGTCGACGAGCAGGGCGGGGCGCTCCACGCCGGCCTTCATCAGGTCGACGAGGTTGGTGCCGCCGCCGAGGAACCGCGCCTGCGGGTCGGCGGCGAGGAGGGCGACCGCCCCGGCGACGTCGTGGGCGCGCTGATAGCCGAACTCCTTCATGCGGTGGCCTCCTTCGTGGCTGCCGTCCGCTCCTCGGCGTGCGCCTCGGCGGCGCGGGCGACGGCCTGGACGATCGAGACGTAGGCGCCGCAGCGGCACAGGTTGCCGCTCATGCGCTCGCGGATCTCGTCGGGCGTCAGCGGTGGCAGCCCCGCCTCGGGCCCGGGATCGTCGGTGACGGCGCTCGGCCGGCCGGCCGCGTGTTCCTCGATGACGGCGATGGCCGAGCAGATCTGCCCGGGTGTGCAGTAGCCGCACTGGTAGCCGTCGAGATCGAGGAAGGCCTGCTGGACGGGGTGCAGTTCGTCGCCCTCGGCCACGCCTTCGATGGTGGTGATCTCCCGCCCCTCGGCCGCGACCGCGAGGCTGAGGCAGGAGACGACGCGCCGCCGGTCGACCAGGACGGTGCAGGCGCCGCACTGTCCTTGGTCACAGCCCTTCTTGGTGCCGGTGAGGTCGAGGCGCTCGCGCAGGGCGTCGAGCAGGGTGGTGCGGTGGTCGATGGGCAGGTGGTGCTGCTCGCCGTTGACGTTCAGGGTGATCGCACTGGACGTCGACGAGGTCGCTGGGGCCATGGTCAGCCTTCTCTGGTGTCTGGTGACGAGGAACCGGGTCGCCGACGGGCGACCGGTCGAACCGGGGACCGGCGAACGCGACCGACGCTAAGGTAGCCCTAACCGGACTGTTGTCCGCTCACGGAAAAAACGTAACGGACAGCTGTCCGGTCAACAAGGACGGGTTTCGGCCACGAGCCCACGAGGAGGACCCGTGTCGCAGCCGAAGAAGGACGCCCCCCTGCGTCTCGACGCGCAGCGCAACCGAGAGCGCATCCTGCGGGTGGCCATGGTCGAGCTGACGCTGTGCGCGGACGCCCCCCTGAGCGCGATCGCCAAGAAGGCGGGCGTGGGGCAGGGCACGTTCTACCGGAACTTCCCGCACCGGGAGGCGCTCGTCCTGGAGGTCTACCGCTACGAGATGCAGCAGGTCGCCGACGCCGCGGGCGAGTTGCTGCGGACGCTCCCGCCCGAACGGGCCTTGCGCGAGTGGATGGACCGCCTCGCCCGCTTCGCCCTGACCAAGGCGGGTCTGGCGGACGCGATCCGGCTGGTCACCAGCGCGCCGGGCGGGCCCGCCAAGCCCGGCCCCACCCCGGTCATGGAGGCGGCCGGAACCCTGCTCCGCGCCTGCGAGGAGGCCGGTGCCGTCCGCCCCGGGGTGACCCCGGACGACTTCTTCCTCGCCATCGCCGGTCTCTGGCAGATCGGTCCGCACGAGGACTGGGAGCCGAGGGCCGGCCGGCTCCTGGACTTCGTCATGGACGGACTGCGCGTCGGGGCCCCCGGCCGGTGACCGGTCCGCCCGCCCCCGGTGCCGGCGGACCGTCCGTGTGATGATGCCCCGTGCGACGCTCGGGCCTGGGGAGGGACCGAGCACAACACACGTGACGGGAGCGGTGCGTTGAGTAAGGGCGGGGCGTCCATACCGGACGAGGAGTGGGAACGCTTCCTGAGAGAGGCCGAGGCCGGGGGCCACGGCGCGCCCGAGGAGCCGTCGGCGCGGGCCCGGATGGTGACACAGCGGCTCCAGGAAGAGCCCGGCCGTCCGGAGGGGTGGCGGACGTACACGCCGCCCCGGCGGCGCGGGGGCAAGGGCTGGGCGGCGCTCGGTCTGGCGGCCGCCGTCGCCGTGGTGGTCATGGCCGTCGGCCCCTGGGGGGTCACCGACTGGTTCGACGGTGGCGACGGGCCCGCCGCCACACCCCTCGCCGCGGAGTCGGAGCGCCCGACCGGGCCGCCCGGGCAGGTGGCGGCGGGCCGGGCTCCCACCTTGGACGAGCCGTTCAGGGGGTCGCCGGCCGCGCGCTGGAGCGACGGAACGGCGGGCATCCATCTGCCCGAGGCGCGGGCGACCGGCTGGATGAACAGGGCGGAGGTCGCGGAAGCGCTCGCGAAGACCCGGGACTTCCTCGCCGCGTCCAGCCTCGACCCCGCCGTACTGCGCGGCGAGCGGCCGGACCGGGCCATCGCGCTGATCAACCCGCACCAGTCGGACGTGCGGGGCTTCCTTGACAAGGCGTTCCGCGCGCCCGACCGCGAGAACGACCCGCTCCTGCTGTTCAGCCGCTTCCGGTCCTCCGACGTGCGACCGGCCGGGGACGTGGTCAAGACGCGCGGCCGGGTCACCTTCCGGGAGGGCGAGCGCGGTGCGGTGGAGGTGTCCACCGACGTCACCTACGTCTACCCGGTCGTGCGGGCCGCGAGGGGCAGCAGCGAGGTCGCGCGGACCATCGTGCGCCGTGAGGTGGTGATGAGCTGGGACGACCCGGCGAAGATCGTGACGGAGCCGGGGACTTTCTCCCTCGTCTCCTACAAGGTGGACACCACCAACGGCGGTTGTGACACCTACACCGGCTATCTGACCCCCGCGTTCCTCGCCGAGCGCGCCGTCGCCGAAGCGGGCGACGGCGCCGTGGTCGACCCGTACGACCGGAGCACCTCGATGGAGGAGCGGATGCGCGCCGGCGACGACGAGGGCTGCGGAACCGCCACCCGCTCCTGACCCCGGGACGGTCCGCGCTGCGCTCGGGAGCGTCCCGGGGGGGCGCCGCGAAGCAGGCTCTGTTTGGCGGTGCCGCCCCTGCGGAGTCCCGCGAGGCCGCCTGTCCGTGGCGCTGCCCCGGCGGAGCCACCCCTTCCCCCCGATCGGGTGAGCGTCGCCGTACTCCGGTCCCGGGCGGGTTCACCTCGCCCGGGACCGGCCCTCCGGCGAGCCCTCGCCCCGCGTTCCTGGCCCTGGCCCTGGCGCCGTGGTGAGCCCCCGTCGGCCGCCGCTCGACGCTCCGACGCCCAGACGTCCCGAACATCCCGATATGCCCGACCGCGTGAAACGCCTTAGCCTGCTGACACTGCTCGGATAGTCGACAGCCGGCGCCGTCGGCGGAGGGCGAGCTTCCATGGCTGAACTACGCAGGAAGTCCGGATTGCTCGGCGAGTTGTCCGCCGAGTTCGCGGGCACGATGATCCTCATCCTCTTCGGATGCGGCGTCGTCGCCCAGGTGGTGGCGGGCGGAGCCCTGACCGATCCCCCCGGCGGCCTCGGGGACCACGACAGCATCGCCTGGGCGTGGGGGCTGGGCGTCACGCTGGGCGTCTATGTGGCGGCGCGGCTGAGCGGGGCCCACATCAATCCCGCGGTGACGCTCGCGCTGGCCGTGTTCAAGGGGTTCCCGTGGAGCAAGGTGGCGCCCTACGCGCTGGCGCAGACGGCAGGTGCGTTCGTGGCCGCGCTCCTCGTCCGGTGGAACTACAGCGAGGCGCTGGCGAAGGCGGACCCCGGGCACACCCTCAAGACGCAGGGGGTGTTCTCCACGCTGCCGGGCAACGGCAACCCCGCCCTGCCGGTCCACGAGTGGGGCGCGTTCCGCGACCAGGTCATCGGCACCGCCATCCTGCTGCTGCTGATCCTGGCCATCACCGACATGCTGAACACCCCGCCCGGCGCGAACCTGGGCCCCTTCATCATCGGACTGATCGTGGTCGCGATCGGTATGGCCTGGGGAACCAACGCGGGCTACGCGATCAACCCGGCCCGCGACTTCGGCCCCCGGCTGGCGAGCTTCCTCACCGGCTACGGCGGGGCGTGGCGGGACCAGTACGGGAATCTCTACTTCTGGGTGCCCATCCTCGGCCCCCTGGTCGGCGGCCTGCTGGGGGCGGGGCTCTACAAGGCCCTCGTGGGACGCTTCCTGCCGTCCGCCGCACCCGAACCGCCGGGGCGTGTCCCGGCGGCCTCCAAGGACTGACGACACCGGCCGGAGAGGCGACACATCATGGCGGACTTCATCGGCGCGGTGGACCAGGGGACCACCAGCACCCGGTTCATGATCTTCGATCACGGCGGCAACGAGGTCGCCAAGCACCAGCTGGAGCACGAGCAGATCCTGCCCCGTTCCGGCTGGGTGGAGCACGACCCCGTGGAGATCTGGGAGCGCACCAACTCGGTGATGCAGAACGCCCTGCGGCACGGCGGCCTGTCGCCGAGCGACCTGGCGGCCATCGGGATCACCAACCAGCGCGAGACCACGGTGGTCTGGGACCCGCGCAACGGACGGCCCTACTACAACGCCATCGTGTGGCAGGACACCCGTACCGACGCCATCGCGGCGAAGCTCGAACGCTCGGGGCGCGGCGAGGTCATCCGCCGCAAGGCCGGGCTGCCGCCGGCGACGTACTTCTCCGGCGGCAAGATCCAGTGGATCCTGGAGAACGTCGACGGCGTACGGGAGGCGGCCGAGGCCGGGCACGCTCTCTTCGGCAACACGGACGCCTGGGTCCTGTGGAATCTGACCGGCGGCCCGAACGGCGGTATCCACGCCACCGACGTGACCAACGCGAGCCGCACCATGCTGATGAACCTGGAGACCCTCGACTGGGACGAGGAGCTCCTGGGCTTCTTCGGTGTCCCCCGGACGATGCTTCCGAAGATCAACCCCTCGTCGCATCCGGAGGCCTACGGCTCCACCCGCACCTCCCGGCCGCTGAGCGCCGCCATTCCCATCGGGGGCGTCCTCGGCGACCAGCAGGCGGCCACCGTCGGCCAGGTCTGCTTCGCCCCCGGCGAGGCCAAGAACACCTACGGGACAGGCAACTTCCTGGTGCTCAACACCGGCACCGAGCTGGTCCGCTCGGAGCACGGGCTCCTCACCACGGTGGCTTATCAGTTCGGCGACAGTCCGGTGGTCTACGCGCTGGAGGGATCCATCGCCGTCACCGGGTCGGCGGTGCAGTGGCTGCGCGACCAGATGAAGATCATCAAGTCGGCGGCCGAGAGCGAGGAGCTGGCCCGGAGCGTCGAGGACAACGGCGGCATGTACTTCGTGCCCGCGTTCTCCGGCCTGTTCGCGCCGTACTGGCGCTCCGACGCCCGCGGCGCGATCGTCGGTCTGGCCAGGTACAACGACAACGCGCACCTGGCAAGGGCCACCCTGGAAGCCATCTGCTACCAGAGCCGCGATGTGGTCGAGGCCATGGAGCGGGACTCCGGGGTCCATCTCGATGTGCTCAAGGTCGACGGCGGGGTCACCGCCAACGACCTCTGCATGCAGATCCAGTCCGACGTCCTCGGCGTCCCGGTGAGCCGTCCCGTGGTCGCCGAGACGACCGCTCTCGGCGCGGCGTACGCGGCGGGGCTCGCCACAGGTTTCTGGCGGAACACCGACGAACTGCGCACCCAGTGGCACGAGTCGAAGCGCTGGTCGCCCCAGTGGTCCGAGGAGCAGCGCGCGGAGGGGTACGCGGGCTGGCAGAGGGCGGTGGAGCGCACCCTCGACTGGGCGAAGGTCCCCTGACCGCCACCGCCCCCTCCGTCGGGTCGCGGCCCGGGCGCCCTCGCCCCGGCCGGGCGGCCCCTCTGCCATAGGTTGGCCGTCCCACCCGCCGCACCACGACGAGGACCGGCCCATGCGCAGCAGCACCAGGATCCGCCTGATCGAACCCGCCGACGCCGCCCCGATCGCCGCGCACAGGGTGCGGGACGCGGAAGCCTTCCGGCCGTGGGAACCGGCCCAGCCCGCCGACTACTTCACCCCGGAGGGCCAGGCGCGGCGGATCGAGGACCTGTTGGCCGGTCACCGGGCCGGCACCGTCTGGCCGGGGGTGGTGCTCGCCGACGACCAGGTGATCGGGCAGGTCACCGTGGGAGGCATCCTGCCGCAGCCGCATCTGCGCCGGGGCTCCGTCGGCTACTGGATCGCCTCCGTCGCCCAGAATCGCGGGCACGCCGGGAACGCCGTCGGGCTCGCGCTGCGGGTGATGACGGACGAACTCGGCCTGCACCGCGCCGAGGCGTCCACCAACCTGGAGAACCTGCCGTCGCAACGGGTGCTGCGCCGCAACGGGTTCACCCCGTACGGTGTCGCGCACTCGGCGATCTTCCTCGACGGGAGCTGGCGGGACGGGCTGCTGTGGGAACGGATCCTCGGCGACTGAGCAGGTCACGGGACCGGACCCGGCGCAGGGGCGTCCCGGCCGCGCTTGGATGTGAGCCACTAAGTTGATTAGTATGCGCGGCACGGCCTCCGCACGGCCGGTAGCCCGCCCGGGTCACCGGTGGAGGCGCCGCTGAAGCCGCTTTCTCGCAGCGGTACTTGACGGTCCATGGACCGTCGGACAGCGGCCGAGGAAGAAGGAGCCCGCCTCAGTGGCATCCCACCGTCGTCCCAAACAGCCCAGCCACGCATACGCGTCCGTGCTCACCGCGACCGCTGCGGTGACGGTCGCTCTGTCGGCGCAGTCGGCCTCGGCCGATCCGCTGCCGGACCCGAACAAGAAGGGTGTGCAGGCGCAGATCGACCGGCTGTACGAGCAGGCCACCCAGGCCACCGAGAAGTACAACGGGGCGAAGGAATCGGCCGGGAAGCTGCAGAAGGAGGCGGACAACCTCCACGAGGAGGTCGTCCGCAAACAGGCCGCGCTCAACGAGCTGCGGCAGCAGCTCGGTTCGGCGGCCACGGCCCAGTACCGCAGCGGTGGCCTCGACCCCTCCCTCCAGCTGCTGCTCTCGGCCGACCCCGACGCCTACCTGGACCAGGCGTCGGGCCTCGACCGGCTCAGCGCCCGGCAGTCGGACACGCTCCAGCGGTTCCTCTCGCAGCAGCGTGCTCTGCAGCAGCAGCGCGCTCAGGCCGCGGAGAAGCTCGGCAGCCTCCAGGAGACCCGCAAGGAGCTGGGGAGCAAGAAGAAGGAGATCCAGGGCAAGCTGGCGGAGGCGCAGCGGCTCCTCAACACCCTCACGACCGAGGAGCGGGCCGAGCGGGCCGCCAAGGAGGAGCGGGCCAACCGGGCGAGCGAGCGGACCGAACTGGCGAACCAGCAGGGCGGGCAGAGCAACGAGGCCAGTGCGTCCGGACGTGCGGCCGCGGCGTTCAACGCGGCGAAGAGCAGGGTCGGCATGCCCTACGTGTGGGGCGCCACCGGTCCCGGGTCCTTCGACTGCTCCGGGCTGACCTCCTGGGCGTTCCAGCAGGCCAACGTCTCGCTGCCCCGTACGTCGCAGGCGCAGGCCAACGCGGGCACCCGGATCAATTCGATCGGTGCGCTCAAGCCCGGCGACCTCGTCATCATGCGCACCGACCTGAGCCATGTGGGCTTCTACGCCGGGAACGGCCAGATACTCCACGCGCCGAAGCCCGGCGCCCAGGTGCGGTACGAGTCGATGGCCCGCAGCGGGATGCCCTTCATGTGGGGCGTACGGCTCTGAGGCCGGCGGCCGGTTCGCGGCCGGCGGGTGTCACCGGATGGCGACGGGTGCCATCGGAGCCCGGTGCGGGGTGTCACCCCGGTCCGGCGTGACAGGTCAGCCGTGACAGGTCAGCAGGACCGGGAGCAGGGGCGTGACCAGGGCGCCCGTGCCCACCGCGCAGCGCAGGGCGGGATGCGCGCGGTGCGCCGGGGCCAGCACGCGCCGGAGGCGGACCAGCACCGTCCGGCCGCCCGCCGCCAGGGCTCCGTTCGGGGCCTCGCCCGCCGCCAGGGTGAACATGGCGGCGGCCAGCGCGCCGCGCGAGCAGCGGCGCAGGGCGTGGTCGTCGGCGGCCATCTCCAGGAGCAGGGGTATCTGCTGCTGGAGATGGCGGGCGAGCGGCACACCGGGGAAGACCCGGGTGAAGGCGTGGGCGGCCGCGAGGACGAGGTGGTGGTGGCCGCGGATGTGGGCCCGCTCGTGCTCGACGACGGCGTCGAGTTCGCCGCCGGACAGGAGGCCGACGGCCCCGCTGCTGATGACGATCCTCGGCCGGCGGCCGGGCAGGCAGTAGGCGGCGGGCTCGGCGTGTTCCAGCACGGTGGCCCGCGAACAGTCCGACCGGCGGCCGACCTTGTCCAGGATCCCGCGGTGCCGGGCGCGGGCGGCGTACGCCCGCCCCGCGTGCGCGGCGAAGCCGGTGAGGTGGGCGGCGGCCACGACGGCGACGGCGGCGAGCCCCGGGCCCGGCAGGAAACCGCCGGACGGGCCGAGACCCAGGGCCGCGCGGCAGGAGTACAGGATTCCGTGCAGATGTGCGCCCGGGGTGGTGAGGTGCAGGGCGGCCAGGGCGACGCAGACGGAGAAGGACGCGGCCAGCGCGAACCACACGGCGACCGCCAGCAGCGGTGACCGCTGGGGCCAGCTGCTGCGGAGCAGCGCGCGGGGGGCCAGGACGCCGACGGCCGCCGCGTAACCGAGGTAGAAGGGGGCGGCGTTCACAGCTCGCCGCCGCGGCCCGTCGCGCGCAGCGCCTCGCGGAGCGCGGCGACTTCCTCCTCCGTCATCCGCTCCACGAAGTGCACGAGGGCGGCCGACCGGTCCCGGCTCGCTCCCAGGGCGTCCTCCATCAGGGCGGCGGAGTAGGCCTCGCGGCTGCGGACCGGCGTGTAGAGCCACGCCTGCCCCTGTTTCTGGCGGGTCAGCCAGCCCTTGTTGTAGAGGATGGTGGCCACGGTCATCACCGTCGTGTAGGCGGCCGGACGGCGGAGGTTGATGTCGTCGACGACCTCGCGGACCGTCGCCGGCCTGTCCCACTTCCACAGGCATTCCATGATTTCGGCTTCGAGCTCTCCGAGCCGTCGCATTCCTTGTCCTCTGATTCCGTGCGCCTTGGCGTGCCCGGGAACCATAGTAGGTTCATGCTCCGTCCCTCCGACGGCCACGACGGACCGCGACGGCCGACAGCCGCGCCGGGCATGCGGCAACCCCCGAACCTCTCAGGGCGTACACATGCCGACCACGGATTCGCACGACCGGCCCGTCCCCCGGCGTGACCGGCACGCACGCGGGGAGGACGCCGAGCAGATCGCCGGGCTCCAGGCCGCAGCGTGGCGCGCGCGGCCTGCGCCGGCATCCTGCCGGCCGCCGAGCTCTGCTCTCGACACGGCCGCCCTCGCCGGCTTCTGGCGCTCCACGCCGGCCGTCCGGGCGGAGCGGGGCGGAACGGGCCGGGTATCTCCGGGTGCTGGAACGACACCCGGGGCCGCGACTTCTACCGGAGCCGTACACGGTGACGGTGACCGCGCCAGTCAGCGGCACCACGCCCTCGATCGCGTGATGCGCCGCGATGTCGGCGCCGAGCGCCGGGAGCGCGCCGACGAGCGACCGCCCCGCGAGGCGGGCCCGCGGGGTCAGCCCGACCTCGGCGGCCTCCGCGCGTCGAAGGCGAAGAGGGTGTTCGCGGCCGCGGCCACGAACACCGCGCGCCCCGCGACGGTCACGCGGGGGCTCGCGTTCTGCTCGCCCGTCAGACCGTCGACCCGGGGATCCGTCGTCCACAGCGGCTTGCCGCTGTCCGGCGACAACGCGACCACCCGGCCGGTGGCCGAGCTGAAGTACAGCGCACCGGCTCCCGCCGCCGGGCCCGACGCACCCTCCACGCCCGTCTGACGCGACCACTTCCTCCGCCCTGTCGCGGAGTCGAACGCCGTGACGAGACCGGCCTGTCCGCTCACGTGGACGGTGCCGTCCGCCATGCCGGGCGTGCCGTCGTACACCTTGTCGAACCGTGCGTAGGTGACCTTCCGCGTGGCCGGGTCGAACCGCGCCACTCCGTCGTACCCGGCCGGCGCCGCTCCCTCGTAGTGCTTCGAGAGGAGGACGAGCCTGCCGCGGGCGGCACCCACCGGCACGACGGGGCCGTCGACCTCCACCGGCCTGCCCAATGCCCCGGAGGCGAGCGCGAGCGTGCGCAGGGTGGGGCGGCGCACGCGCAGGTCGTCCACCTCCACGTCGGCCGCGCACATCGCGAGGAGCCGCGGGCGCAGCGGAACGGGGGCGCACTGCGTGCCGACGGGGAACGGCGTCGTCCAGGTGATCTCTCCGCTGCGGGCGTCCCGGGCCTCGAAGCGGGAGTTGGAGGCGTCGACCGTCACCACGGCGGAGCCGACCACGACGGCGTCCATGGTCCGGCCCGTGACGGCCGTCGACTGGGCGCCGGACGGTACGGACCACAGCTCCCGGCCACTGGCGGCGTCGAGGGCCACCACCTCGCTCCGAGGGCCCTTCGGGGCGTCCTCGGCGGCGAAGCGGTAGCCGAGCACCGTGTCGTCGGTGGCGCCCACCATGTGCATGCCCTGGACGGGGACGCCCGGGCTCTTCGCCGTCCACACCCGGGACCCGTCGTGAGCCCTGAGACGGGTCGCGACGACACCCCCGCCCCCGCAGAACAGCGCGTCGCCCCGCGCGACGCACCGCAGTTCGTCGGGGATGTCCTCACGGCCGCCCGGCACGGTCCCGCGCCACGGCTCGAAGCCGTGCGGAAGCGCGCCCGCCGGTGCCGCGGTGCTCTGTCCCCGCCCCGTGCCGCCGGGGTTCGTGCCGCCGCTGCCGTCGGAGCCGCCCGTCGTCAGCGCGGCGAGTCCCCCGCCGATCGCCGCCACCGCGACCGCCGCCGCGAGCACGGGCCGCCACCGGCTGCGCAGACGGCCGCCGGCCGGTGTGGCGGTGCTCCCCGTCCCGGGGCCCGTCGGGGTGGTTCGCGCCGGGGTCGTCGTGTCCCCCGTCGCAAGGTGAGCCTGCGTGTTCATGTCGCGGGTGCGGCCCGCACCGGGGGCGCCGGCCCTGGCCGCGCCGAGTTCGGCGGGCAGGTCCCGCAGCAGCACGAGGAGTTCGTCCGCCGAGGGGCGCCCTTCGGGCTCCTTGTCCAGGCACGGCTCGACGACCGCCCGCAAGGCCTCCGGCACGGCGTCCAACGACGGTTCCTCGTGCACGACCTGATAGGCCGTCGTATAGGGGCTGTCCGCGTCGAAGGGCCCATGACCCGTCGCCGCGTACACCAGGAGCGTCCCCAGGGAGAAGACGTCGGACCGCGGCCCCACTCCGCGCGGCGCCTGCAACTGCTCGGGCGACATGAAGGGCGGCGTACCGATGACCCGCCCGGTCATCGTCAGCGTCTGCTGGTCCACCGCGCGCGAGATGCCGAAGTCGATGACGCGGGGGCCCTCGGGCGAGAGCACGACGTTCGAGGGTTTCAGATCGCGGTGGACGACTCCCACCCGGTGGATGTCGCGCAGCGCCTCGGCCAGTCCGATGGCGAGCCGCCTCAGCTCCGCTCCGTCCAGCGGGCCGTTCGCGGCGATGCGCTGCGCGAGCGTGGGCCCCTCGATATAGGTCGTCGCCATCCACGGCTGCTCGGCCTCGGGGGCCGCGTCGACCACGGCGGCGGTGAACGCCCCGCTCACCCGTCGCGCGGCGGCCACCTCCTGCCGGAAACGGATCCGGAACTCGTCGTCGCCCGCGAACTGCTGGTGGATCAGTTTGATCGCGACAGGCCGCCCCGAGCTCGTACGGGCCAGAAAGACCGTGCCCATGCCGCCCGAACCGAGCCGCCCCTCCAGCGGATAACCGCCGATCTCGACCGGATCACCTCCGCGCAGCGACACTCTTCCCGACCTCCCGTCCCCCGTGCGTCTCTGCCACTACGGGCCCGCTCACCTGTGCTGCGTCCAAACTAGCCGCAGGGCGGTACTGCGGCACAAAGCGGGTGACGAACAGGCACCGGCCCCACGTCGGACCGCGGTGAAGGGCCCGGGAGTGACACGGCTCCCGGATGTCACTCCGGATCGTTCCGGATGCCCGGCCCGGCACGCCCCCCACTACCTTGTCGACGGCGTCCGCAAGCCCGAGCCGTCCGGACCCCGGGGAGCAGCGATACCGACGACCGCCACCACCGACCGCGACGACGCCACCGCGCTCCGGTGCTCGCCCGCGTTCCTCCCCGGGCGGTCCTCCCGCGCCTCACGGCCCCGGCGGTGGCGGACGCGGGGCGACGAAGCCCGGGGGACGGCCGATTCCATCGGCATGCCCCCGGTGCCTTCTCCGGTCGGCGGCCATCGACCGGAGTTCACGACGAAAGGCACCCCATGGAGAGACGCGGCCCGTACCGCTTCCACCGCAGACTCACCGGACTCGCCCTGGTGGCCGTCGTCTGGGGGCTGGTCATCGGCATGACCGCCCCGGCCACTGCCGCCCGGCCCGGACCCGTACCGCCGCCGGACGGCGACCGGACCGGTGTCTCCCGGTACTTCAGCGGCCCTCAGGGCCTGGCGATCCCGACGGCACCGTGCGATCCCGCCGGTCCGTCGGCCACCGACCAACTCCTGGCCGACCAGCTCAACCCGCAGCTCGACGCGAAGATGGCCGGCTATCTGAACGCGTACAAGATGTCCTGCGCGCGGATGGTCACGCAGGCGGTGAAGGACCGGGGGCTCAACCCGAGAGCCGCGGCGATCGCCATCGCCACGATCATCGTGGAAGCGAGCATGAACAACTACTCCCAGGCCGTCGACCACACCAGCATCGGGCTGTTCCAGCAGCAGGACTGGTGGGGCAGCCGGGAGCAGCGCCTGGACCCGGTCTACGCCACCAACGCCTTTCTCAACGACATGGAGCGGCGGTACCCGGCCGGTTCGTGGAACGGGGCGCCGATCGGCGAGGTGTGCTGGCGGGTGCAGCAACCACGGGAGGACCTGCGCCACTTGTACGGGATCGAGGCGGGCGACGCCACGCTGATCGCGAACGCGTTGTGGTCCGGTACGAGCGGCGGGCCCCGGCACCCGTACGGCTCCGGCCGGGTCGTGTCCGGCCGGTCCGCGGACGGGCGTCTGGAGGCGTTCGCCGCCGGTGCGGACGGGGTGTACCACGCGTGGCAGACCACGGTGAACGGCGCTTGGTCGCCGTGGCGGTTCGCGGGCGGCCCGCGCGACGCCCAGCTATCGGTGGCGGCCAACGCGGACGGACGTCTGGAGCTGTTCGCGCTGTCGGACGTGACGTTCGATCACATGTGGCAGACCGGTGCGAGTGCCGGGTGGTCCGCCTGGGAGAACTTCGGCACCGGGGGGAGCCGGCTGGCGGCCGGCAACAACGCCGACGGCCGCATCGAGGTGTTCGCCTCCAACGCCGAAGGGGTGTTCCACCGCTGGCAGACGGCGCCCAGCGGCGGTTGGTCCGGCTGGGAAGGCACCCACGGCGGACCGGCCGACGCGCGACTCGCCATGGAGACCGCGCCCGACGGGCGGCTGGAGGTCTTCGCGCTGTCCGACTCGACGTTCGAGCACCTGTACCAGACCGGCGTCAACGGCGCGTGGTCCGCCTGGGAGAACTTCGGTACCGGAGGGCACGCGGTCGCCGTCAGTCACAACCAGGACGGCAGGATCGAGGTGTTCGCCTCCAACGCCGAAGGCGTGTTCCACCGCTGGCAGACCGGTCCGGCCTCGTGGTCGGCGTGGACCGGCACCGGCGGGATCCCCGACTCCGAGCTGGCCACGGCGCGGTCGGCCGACGGCCGGGTCGAGGTGTTCGCGATCAACGGCAGCACCGCGGGCCATGCCTGGCAGACCCGTCCGAACGCGGAGTTCTCCGCATGGGAGGCCTTCGGCGAAGGCGGCACGGCCATCGGTGCGGTCAACAACGCAGACGGCCGCATCGAAGTGTTCGGCACGAGCCACGCCGGCGTCTATCACCGCTGGCAGACCGGTTTCGCCACCTGGTCCGCGTGGCTCTGGCTCAACGACTCCGCGGGTCCCGCCGTCGGCTGACCTCCCGCACCTCGGCCCGGGCTGTACGCCCTCCGGGCGGAGGGCACACAGCGTACGAGGTATTCCGGGCGTATGAATCGCGCCAAGCGAGGGGTGGCCCGGGCACGGAGTCCGCGCCGCCCCTCCCCCGATCCGGGGCTCCGGCCCTCCCCCCGGTGACCTTCCCCACTGCGCCCCGCGCAGAACGGGGCATCCATGGCGTCGGACGACGAACTCCAGCCATGTGGCCGAAGTGGACCGGTGAACTCCCCCGCGGGATGAGTATCGTTCCGCTGGTCCGACTGGCCACAAAGAGGACGGGGGGAGCGGTGAGCGGCGTAGTCGTCCATCTGCCGCAGGGGAACGGTGGTGCCGCCGGCGGCAGACCGCACGGAGACACGGTGACGTTACGTCTGGGCCCCGGCGAGGCCGCCCGCTTCGGACGGGGCTCCACGGCCGTCCCCGTCGAGCTGTGCCTCGACGACCCGGCGATCTCCCGGCTCGCCGGGGAGATCCGGGTCATCGACGATCACTGGCAGCTGACGAACCACAGCACCACCCACAGCTACCTCGTGGAGAACCCGGAAGGGGCGGGGGAATACCTGCGGGTGCCGCCGCGACGCGTGGGGGCGCCCATCCCGTTCGAGTTCGCGCGCGTCGTGCTGCCGACCCGCGGCGACGTCGCGATCTCCTTCCAGGTGTTCGCGCCCGACCACCTCTATCTGGACCCGGACGCGATGGGCGGGCCCCGGGGGAACAGCACGGTCACCGCCTACTCGCTGAACGAGACGGCCACGTACTTCCTCGTCCTGGTCGCGCTCTGCGAACCGCGCCTGCGCGACCAGTCGCGCGTGGCGGTCCCCACCACGCCGCGGATCGTCGAGCGGCTCGGCGGACACCTCACCGGGGGCGAGCTGACCGCACGGGCGGTCAGCTCGCACATCGACTACCTCGCCGAGGAGAAGCTGCGCATCGGCGGTCCGGACACCCACGAGGCGGGCAAGGGTGACCGGCGCAACGGCAAGCGGGAGGAGATCGTGGCGCTGGCACTGCGGTTCGGGCTCGTGCGGGAGGAGCATCTCGCGCTGCTGCCGCCCCTGACGGGGGCAGGCGGGCGGGAGCGGCAGGCCACCCGATGAGACCGCCGCACGGCCCGCGGGACACCACCGGCGGCGACGGCGCGGAGCTGCTCCCGCCCGGGTACCGGATCGGGGACTGGGTGGTCACCCGGCCGATCGGTTCCGGGGGCTGGTCCACGGTGTACGCGGCGCGACCGGCCGGGGACCGCGCGGGCCCGGCCGGCGTCGCGCTCAAGGTCATGCCGACCGCCGGACTCGCGCCGCGCCAGGCACGCAGAATCGTGGAGTCCGCACGCCGCGAGGTCGAACTCGGGCGCAGGGCCGGGCACCCCCGGCTGATCGGCCTCCTGGAGTCGTTCGTTCTCACCGCGTCCGACAGCCCCTCACTGGAGGGCGCGATCGTGCTGGTCATGGAGCGGGCCGTCGGCAGTCTGCGGGAACTGATCGACGCGGGGGCGCCCGAGGCCGATCGCGGCGGGCTGATCGAGGGCATCTGCGAGGGGCTCGCCCATCTCCACCGGTCGGGCTGGGTCCACGCGGACCTCAAACCGGAGAACGTCCTGCTCGGCAGGGGCCGGTCCGTGAAGCTCTCGGACTTCGGCCTCGCCACCGAGCTGACGGGAACGCACGCCCATGTGCCTCCGCTGGGCACCCTGGACTACTTCCCGCCCGAGCGCTGGCGGGCGCCCCTCGGCGAACTCGGCGTACGGGTGCGGCCGACCGCGGACATCTGGGCGCTCGGCATCGTCATCCACGAGGTGTTCGCGTCCGGCGGCTCGCCGTTCCCCGGGGCCACGCCCATGGCCCGGGGCGCCGCGGTCCAGGAGTACGGCCAGGGACGCGCGCCCCTGCGCATGGACCAGGCCGTGCCGCCGTTCTGGCGTGCGCTGGCGGCCGACTGCCTCGCCCCGACCCACGAGGCCCGCGCCCCCCATACGGCGGAGAGCCTGCTCGCCCGCATCGCCGCCCACCGGGAGGCGCCCGGGGCCAGGGCGGGACAGCGGGGCGCCCGGGCCCGCGCGGCCGTCCTGGCCACCGCCCTGTGCGGGATCGCCGGCGCGACGCTGTCCTCGGACGGGCTCCGGACGGCCGCCCCCGTGCCCCCGGGCCGCGCGAGCACCGAGCCGCCCGGCACGGTCCAGGTGTACAACGCGGAGCGGGACTGCCGGGGACGGAGCGACCGGGACCCTCGGTGCAGCCTGGGTCTCGCGATCGATCCGGTGCGGCCCTACACCTCGGAGAACGTCGTACCGACCAGGGTGTGGCACGGAGACGTCCTCAGCACCGACTGCCTGGTGCGCGACGGGGAGACCATCATCGACGAGGAGGACCGCCGGTCCACCCACTGGTTCCGCGTCCGTCTGCCGCCCGGCTCGGAGCCCCCGACGGCGTGGCTCCCCGCGGTGCGGGCCAAGGAGCGCCCGGCGCTGCCGGAGTGCTTCTAGGTCGTGTCCGTCGTCGCACCGCGTCATCACCCCGTCCGGGGGGGCGATCAGGGTGACGGCCGGGGCACGGCCCACCGGTGGTGGACCGGTGGGCCGTGCCCCGGATGCGGCGGCTCAGCCATGAGCCCGCGCGGTCACGTCGCCCAGCGGTCGCAGTTGTTGCTGTTCGGGGCGACCCAGCGGTGGGAGCTGATGGCGTCGTTGGCCTTGCCTTCGTCCTCGGGGCCGGTGTTGTTGTGGAACTCGTCGTTGTTGAGGTTGGAGGCGTAGGCCTCGTCCCTCGACAGGCAGATGTGGCCGCCCGCCCAGTCCTGTCCGGTCCCGTTGAAGAACTGGAGCTCGTAGTCGTTCCCCTTGTTCAGGATCGAGGACGCCTCGTTGGTGTCACCGCCCTGGAAGGGTCCGGAGCTGTTGCCCCAGTCCGAGTCCCAGCTGGCGGAGTTGCCGAGGTGGCTCTCGCAGTAGGCGTGCTTGTAGGCGTACATGTACCCGGACTTCGCCGCCGTGTAGTTGTCGCTGCAGTTCGCGGCGGCCTGCGCGGTGGTCGCGGGGAC
This sequence comes from Streptomyces sp. MMBL 11-1, assembly GCF_028622875.1. NCBI lineage: Bacteria > Bacillati > Actinomycetota > Actinomycetes > Kitasatosporales > Streptomycetaceae > Streptomyces > Streptomyces sp. MMBL 11-1. The sequence continues at coordinate 521,497 of NZ_CP117709.1, forward strand.
GATCGCTCCGAGGCTCGCGAGGGCGAGAGTCGCCAGGATGGCGGGGATTTTACGCATGGCGCGTCACTTCTCCTTCAATAGGGTGCTGCGAAAGGCTCCGTAGCTGCGATGCTGCGGAAATCCGGGAGGCCAGGGACCGGGCGGTCAGGAGCCGGGCGGTCAGGGACCACGCGGTCAGGTGCCAGAGGCCAGTGGGCAGGGGCCAGGGGCCAGTGGGGCAGGGGCCAGAGGGTCAGGGGCCGGGCAATTCGGTGTTTTCGGGCTGTTGGCCGACGACGCCCTCGGCCCGGGCCAGCGCGGTCAGTCTCAGGCGCTGGTAGGTCGCGATGTCGTCGCTGTACCGCTGGAGCTTCTTGCCGCGGTATTCCCGTTCGAGGGAGCGTGCCGTATCGCCCAGCGACGTCTGCACGGAGCAGGTGGCCTCGGCGACCGCCAGTCCGACCTCGGTCGCGTGTGCCCGCGCGGGGCTGAGTCCCCTGGTGAGCACGTACCGCTTCTCGCGGATCTCTTCGGGGCTCGCATAGTCGTGGCCTGCCGCGCGCATACAGCGGGACCACGCCCTGACCGCCTTCACCAGGCGCTCGTCCTTGACGAGGTCCGGCACATAGAGGGGGGTCAGGCTCGTGGCGGTCTTCTTGGCGCGGAACCAGGTCTCGGGGTCGCCGTAGAGCCGCTCCCCGGTCTCGGCCCGGCAGCCTTCGCGTGGGGTCTGGACGGTGCCGCCCGAGGGCAGTTCGACCGACAGCATGCCCTTCGCGGGGTCACCGCTGAGCGCCTGGGAGTAGCGGACGCGCTCCGCTTCCGACAGAGCGTTGGCGTACGCGGCGTTCGGGTCGTTCAGACGGGCCCTTTCGGACTTCTTCTCCAGCTCTCCGCCGTAGCCGTGCCTGCGCGCCCAGCCGACATCGCTCAGAACGTAGCCGCCCCCCTTCAGCTCGTCCGCCGTCGGCAGGGACCCGATCCAGTACGGGTGGCCCGCCCGCTTCATGCACTCCTGGGTGAGCATCGCCTCGGCACGCTGGATCAGGACCTGTTCCGCGTCCGTCAGATCACGGGTCTCCGCGCCCCGCGCGGCGGCGGCGCGCGGCCGGTCGGATCCGGCCGGATCGACCGTTGCCCCCGTGGTGCAGCCGACGGCGGTGACCGCGGTGACGGCGGCCAACCCGACACCCGCGCAGACGGAACTAAACATGCCTCTCATGCCCGTTGATCCCCCGTTTATCGTGCCCTGACCTCTGCCTCCTACGATCGCCCAGCCGGTGACGGTGAACCAAGGCTGTTGCGCCGCAGCGCAAAAGCTCAGTTCAGGGGGGAGAACGGGATGCTCCGCATACATTTCAGCGAGGTCGACCTGGCCAGAACCAGACTGGCCGCCGGCCCGGACCCGCTGTGGGAGATCGCCGCGAGTCTGCACCGGCTCCAGTCCCGCAAGGGCCGGTGGGCCTACGCCGGATGGCACCGGGCGGCACGGGAGCAGTTGCGGGAGAAGGGGCTGGAACGCCTCGTACGCGGCGTTCTGCTGCCGCTGTATCCCAGAGCCGCGTACTTCCCGGACTTCCTGACTCCGGCACAGGGGGCGGGCGGCATGGCCGCGGGCATGGATTCGGTGCTGGCCACGACTCCGCACCGGGTCCTCAAGGAGATGGGCATCCTCGACCGGACCATCGGGGCCCCTTCGTGGGCCGGACGACTGGCAGGGCTGGAAGCCCGCAAGGAGTTCGTGGGGATGTTGCGCGCCTACTACGAGTCCGTCGTCGTCCCGCACACCGAGCAGGTGCAGGCGAGGATCGAGGCCGAGCGGGCGGCGCGCTGCCGTGCGCTCCTCGACGGCGGCGTGGAGGGCATGCTCGCGGGGCTGGGGCCGCTGCTGCGCTGGCGTCCTCCGGTCCTGGAGGTCACCTACCCCAAGCAGGCCGAGGACCGGGACCTGTACCTGAGCGGCCGCGGGCTCACGCTCGTCCCCTCGTATTTCAACTGGGGTGAGCCCGTCGCCTTCGCCGACCCGGAACTGCCGCCCGTGCTCTGGTACTCGCTGCTCCATGAGTCGGACGCTTCCGACAGCTCCGGGGGGAGCGCGGACGCTCCCGGGCAGCCCTTGACCACCCTGCTCGGGCGGGCCCGGGCGATCGCCCTGTGCGCCGTGTCCGCCGGCGCCACGACCGGTGAGATCGCGCGCGCCGCCGGGGTGTCGGCCTCCTCCGCCAGCAGACACGCGACGGCGTTGCGCGACGCGGGACTCGTCACCAGCGTCCGCAGCGGCCCGACCGTGCTGCACACGCTCACACCGGCGGGCGCGTCCGTGATCCGGGCAGCCACCGGAGCGGGCCGTCGGGCAGGGTGACGGGCAGGAGAGCCCGGCTGCTCGGCGCCCCGGACCGGTATGACGACGCCCGGCCGGTCCGGCCGGGCGTCGTCGTACCGGACTACCGCACGATGTACGGCGCGGACATGCGCGCCGGTACGTCCACGGGTGGGACGCCGGTACGCCTACGGCGCAGGCCCCCGGTACGTCCATGGCGCAGCGGTACGTCCGGGGCGCAGGGGACGGGCGGGTCAGCGGAGTCCGGCGAAAAGGTCCTTCTCGGGCACGGACGTGCCGGTGGGGTCCTGCACGCGCAGGAAGGTCTCCATGCCCATCAGCTCGCCGAACCTCTCCTTGCCCATCTTGAGGAAGAAGATGTTCTCGCCCTGACTGGCGTGCGCGGCCAGGGCGTCGAACTTCTGGCCGCTGAACGCGGTGGTGTCCACCCAGGTGGTGATCTCGTCGTCGGGGAGGCCGATCTCGGCCATCGCGGCTGCCTCGGCGGGATCCGGTTCGGGCATGTCCTCGTGGAACTCGCGCATGGCCTCCTCGAACCGCCGCATCGTCGAGTGGGGCATCGTCGTCCAGTACACCTTCGGCGTCAGCTCGGTCATCTCCAGCGCCGCCATGGTGATGCGGTGGGCCTGGATGTGGTCGGGGTGGCCGTAGAAGCCGTTCTCGTCGTAGGTGACGACGACATCGGGGCGGTAGTGCCGCATGAGCTCCGCGAGTCGGGCGGCGCCCTTCTCCACCGGGGTCTGCCAGAACGATCCGGGAGCCTCGTTGCTCGGCCAGCCGATCATCCCGGAGTCGGCGTAGTCCAGCGTCTCCAGATCGCTGATCCGGAGGACGTCGCAACTCTCCTCCAGCTCCCGACGGCGCATCGAGGCGACGGCCGCCGGATCGTGTCCGGGGTCGCCGGGCTTGACACCCCCCGGTCCGTCACCGCAGCCGCCGTCGGTACACGTCACGAGAACCGTGCGTATGCCTTCCGCCGCGTACCGCGCAAGGACCCCTCCGGTTCCGGTGGCCTCGTCGTCGGGGTGGGCGTGCACTGCCATGAGAGTCAAGGGCCGGTCGGTCATGAAAAGGTCCTCCCGCAGAGATACGTCGTGGTCCGGGCCGGCGGCGTGGGTGCGTGCGTGACACGATCCCGGGGCCCGGAATCCCGACGGGGCGGACGGCCCCGCGGCCCCCGTGTCCCCCCGCCCGCACGGCGCCGGTCCCTTGAACGGTGCAACCGCGCCGACAGGGCCGACTGTTCCCGACCGGGCCCACCATTCTCGACAGGGAGCACCGGAGCGGGGGCAGGGCATGGACGTTGGTGTCATGTCGGGCCGCGGGCTGACGGCCGGTACACCGTCCGGGCCGGGCTGTCCTGTGCTGTGCTGTGCTGTGCTGTGCCATAAACACCGCACGGCTCCGCCCGGCTCCGTCAGGGCACGATCCGCGGGACAGCGCATCAGGAGGGGAAGCATGACCGAGACCAGCGACACCCGGTCCGACGCCGGTGAAGCACCCGGGGCGCCACGGAGCCGGCTCCAGCGTCTGATGCGCTACATCCCACTGGTCGCCCCCGTCCTGCTGTGGACCGTGCCGTGCTGGGTTCTTCTGCACACCGGCCAGCACTGGCCGATCCCCGTCACCCTGACCGGCACCGCGCTGTTCGCCCTCGGCCTGGCCGGTATGCCGCTCGCGATGGTGCGCGGCCACGGCCGGCGACAGCAGGACCGGGCGGCGATCATCGGTGACACGCTGCTGGGCTGCGTCTGGACCCTGTTCACCTGGTCCGTTCTGCTCGGAGTCCTGCTGCGGCTCGCCCTGACCGTGGGCGGCGTCGGTGACGGGCAGGACCGGGCGCGCGTGGTCACCTGGGCCGTCCTCGGCGTCGCCGCCACGCTGCTCGCCTGGGGGTACGCCGAGGCACGGCGCGTGCCACGTGTGCGCCGGCTCGACGTGCGGCTCCCGCGCCTGGGGGCGGGGCTGGACGGGACCCGCGTCGTCCTGATCACCGACACCCACTACGGTCCGCTCGACCGCGCCCGCTGGTCGGCGCGGGTCTGCGAGACGGTGAATTCCCTGGAGGCCGACCTGGTCTGCCACACCGGCGACATCGCGGACGGCACGGCCGAACGCCGTCGCGCACAGGCCGCCCCGCTGGGTACCGTGCGGGCGACCCGGGCCCGGGTCTACGTCACCGGTAACCACGAGTACTACAGCGAGGCCCAGGGCTGGGTCGACCTGATGGACGAGCTGGGCTGGGAGCCGCTGCGCAATCGCCATCTGCTGCTCGAACGCGGCGGTGACACCCTCGTGGTCGCCGGCGTCGACGACGTCACCGCCGAGTCCTCCGGACTGGCGGGCCACCGCGCCCACCTCGCCGGAGCCCTGCACGGCGCCGACCCCGGTCTCCCCGTCCTCCTCCTCGCCCATCAGCCCAAGTTCATCGACCGCGCGGCGGCCCACGGCATCGACCTCCAGCTCTCCGGGCACACCCACGGCGGCCAGATCTGGCCCTTCCACTACCTGGTCCGCCTCGACCAGCCGTCCGTAGCCGGCCTCAGCCGCCACGGCGATCGCACTCTCCTCTACACCAGCCGCGGCACCGGCTTCTGGGGCCCGCCCTTCCGCGTCTTCGCCCCGAGCGAGATCACCCTGCTCGTGCTCCGCTCCCCGCAGCCGTCCGGCTGACGTGCGCCGGCGGTCAGGCGCAGGCCGGACACAAGCCGCGGTAGGTGATCTCCGCCGAGCCGACGGCGAACCCGAACCGCTCGGTCTCGGGCAGGTCACCGAGGGCATCGCCGACCGGGTGGACGTCGCGGACCGTGCCGCAGCCGGAGCACACCAGGTGCTGATGGGGGCGGCGCGCGTTCGGGTCGTAGCGCTTGGCCCGGCCGACGGTGGAGACCTCCAGCACCTCGCCGAGCGTGACGAGTTCCCCCAGCGTGTTGTAGACGGTCGCGCGGGAGATCTCGGGCAGCCGCGCGGAGGCCCGCAGATGCACCTCGTCGGCCGTCAGGTGCACGTGGTCGCCGTCGAGGACCTCCGCGACGACCCGCCGCTGCGAGGTCAGCCGCCAGCCACGGTCCCGTAGCCGCTGAAGGAGGTCGCTCATCTCGTCACCTGCTCCGCTTCGCGGGGGACGCGCGACCCCGGAAGGTCCAAGGACGTCGCATCCCGGCCATTATCGCTTTAGCGCACTTCTTGACTTGGACGAAGTCCATCGTAGGATCGATCCCGGCGACATCCAAGAGACAGGAAGACTCCGGTACGGCAGCAGAGAAGCGTGGTGGGACACCGCCGGTCGACCGCGCGGCGCCGACGAGCGCCGTCCTCGCCGCACCGCCCGGGACCGTCCGGTCCGGCGGTCCGTGAGGTGTACGGACGGCTGCGGCGAGACCTGGCATACAGCGTGGCCCTCCTGCACGGACCGAATCCTCCTCCCCCGTTCAGCGCCCCCACGACCCACCGGGTCCGGAAGGATTGCCATGACCGAGAACCACGAGTCGCAGGTCTTTGATCCCGTCACCCCGAAGTCGCCGGAGACGGCCGTCCCCGAGGTGCCCGAGGCCCAGGCGAGCGGCTGCCCCGTGGCCCACGGCCGCGCGCCGCACCCCACGCAGGGCGGCGGGAACCGCCAGTGGTGGCCGGACCGCCTCAACCTGAAGATTCTCGCCAAGAACCCCGCCGTGGCGAACCCGCTCGGTGCGGACTTCGACTACGCCGCCGCGTTCCGGGCGCTCGACCTTCCCACGGTGAAGCGGGACATCGCCGAGGTGCTCACCACGTCGCAGGACTGGTGGCCGGCCGACTTCGGCCACTACGGGCCGCTGATGGTCCGCATGGCCTGGCACAGCGCCGGCACGTATCGCATCAGCGACGGCCGCGGTGGCGCGGGCGCCGGTCAGCAGCGCTTCGCCCCGCTGAACAGCTGGCCGGACAACGGCAATCTGGACAAGGCCCGCCGTCTGCTGTGGCCGGTCAAGAAGAAGTACGGCCAGGCGCTGTCGTGGGCGGACCTGCTGATCCTCACCGGCAACGTCGCCCTGGAGACCATGGGCCTGAAGACCTTCGGCTTCGCCGGCGGCCGCGAGGACGTCTGGGAGTCGGAGGAGGACGTCTACTGGGGCCCGGAGACCACCTGGCTCGACGACGAGCGCTACACCGGCGACCGTGAGCTGGAGAACCCGCTCGGCGCGGTCCAGATGGGCCTCATCTACGTCAACCCCGAGGGCCCCAACGGCAACCCGGACCCGGTCGCCGCGGCCCGCGACATCCGCGAGACCTTCCGCCGGATGGCGATGAACGACGAGGAGACCGTCGCCCTCATCGCCGGTGGCCACACCTTCGGCAAGACGCACGGAGCGGGCCCGGCCGAGAACGTCGGCGCGGACCCCGAGGGCGCCTCGATGGAGGAGCAGGGCCTGGGCTGGCGCAGCTCGTACGGGACGGGCAAGGGCGGGGACGCCATCACCAGTGGTCTGGAGGTGACCTGGACCAGCACCCCGACGCAGTGGGGCAACGAGTTCTTCCACAACCTCTTCGCGTACGAGTACGAGCTGACCGAGTCGCCGGCCGGTGCGAAGCAGTGGGTCGCCAAGGACGCGGAGGCGACCATCCCGCACGCGCACGACGCGTCGAAGAAGCAGAAGCCGCAGATGCTCACCACGGACCTGTCGCTGCGCTTCGACCCGGCGTACGAGCAGATCTCGCGCCGCTTCCACGAGAACCCCGAGGAGTTCGCGGACGCCTTCGCGCGCGCCTGGTACAAGCTGACGCACCGCGACATGGGCCCGATCCAGCGCTACCTGGGCGCCGAGGTGCCTTCCGAGGTGCTGCTGTGGCAGGACCCGTTGCCCGCGCGCACCGCTGAGCTGCTGGACGCCGAGGACATCGCCGCGCTCAAGGAGCAGGTGCTCGCCACGGACCTGACGGTGGCGCAGCTCGTCTCCGCCGCCTGGGCCTCGGCCGCGTCCTTCCGCGGCAGCGACAAGCGTGGCGGCGCCAACGGCGCCCGGGTCCGTCTGGAGCCGCAGCGCGGCTGGGAGGCGAACGACCCGGACGAGCTGGCACAGGTCCTGCGCGCTCTGGAAGGTATCCAGGAGTCCTTCGACGCGAAGGGCGGCAAGCAGGTCTCCCTGGCCGACCTGATCGTGCTCGCGGGCAACGCGGCCGTCGAGCAGGCGGCCAAGGACGCCGGCGTCGAGGTGGAGGTCCCGTTCACCCCGGGCCGGGTCGACGCCACGCAGGATCAGACGGACGTCGAGTCCTTCGCCGCGCTGGAGCCCGCGTACGACGGCTTCCGCAACTACGCCGGCAAGGCGGCCCGGCTGCCCGCCGAGTACCTGCTCCTGGACCGGGCGAACCTGCTGACGCTGAGCGCGCCGGAGACCACCGTCCTGGTCGGCGGTCTGCGCGTGCTGGGCGCCAATTCCGGCGGCTCGACGCACGGCGTCCTCACCGACCGCCCGGGCACGCTGACCAACGACTTCTTCGTGAACCTGCTCGACATGGACATCACCTGGAAGTCGACGTCCTCGGAGCAGGAGGAGTTCGAGGCCCGCGACGCGACCGGCCGGATCAAGTGGACCGGCACCCGCGCGGACCTCGTCTTCGGCTCCAACTCCGAACTCCGTGCCCTCGCCGAGGTCTACGCGAGTGACGACGCCCGGGAGAAGTTCGTGACGGACTTCGTCGCCGCCTGGAGCAAGGTCATGGACCTCGACCGCTTCGACCTGGTCTGACCGCGCGGCCGGGGCCCGCCGCCTGCTCGGCGCGGCCCCGGCCGAGCCTGCGGCCGCGCGGGGGCGAGGCTTCGCTGTGGTCCCGGCACAGGGCACGCGGAGAGGGACAGCAAGAGCGGCCAGGAGCGGCGACGCCCGGCCGCTGTCCTGCTACCAGCCGGTCTTCACCGCGTTGTAGGCCGTACGGCAATCGGCGTTGGTAGCCTCCGCGGCCAGCTTCTCCATGGAGTTCGTCCAGACCTTCTTGGCCAGCTTCTCCAGCTCACGGGTCTCGGCGGGCACGTTCGGGGCGTACTTCTTGATCGTTGCCAGTGAGGACCTGGCGAACTTGTTGCACACGGGTCCGGCGGCGTTCCGGTAGCGGGTGTCCAGGTCCGCCGCTACGGCCTGGCCGTTCTGCGTCGCCCAGGTGTTCCAGGCCGCGCACGCCGCCTCGGTGAACACCGCCTGGTCGGCCTCGCTCAGCCCCAGCACCTCGCCCAGCATGGTGTTCTTGGCCTTGTCGGGGACCGTGAAGTCCACGACGGGGAACTTGTCGAGGGTTTCGAGCAGCGCCTCCTGACAGGCGGGAGGCAGCGGGGCCGCCTGGGCGGTGGAGGGGGCGGCCAGGGCGGAGACGGACAGGAGAGCCGCGGTGAGGGCGGCGCGCTGGACGGTACGCGAAAGAGTCATGGGGCAGTGCTCCTTGCACGGGGAGTGTGGCGGTACGGGCACCACGTCAGCGCCCGACGGCTTCAGAACGATCACCGCCTTTCGCAGGTCACGGGCCTTTCGCCGGAACAAGCCGGGGCACACGGGCTCGTCGGCCGTCCGTGCGACGGGCGAAGAGGCCGGGCCTTCCGGCCGTCCCGGGATCACCCGGGCCCCACGTGTTCCGCGGACGGGCCGGACTCCGCCGCGGGCAGGGGCGCGCGCGGGCCCTCGGCCGTCCCGCGTCCGCGTCCGCGAGGAGAGGGAATCCCTCTCGTCCGTCCCGTCCGGAGCGCGTTGCGGGTCCGCCGGCGGAACACCAGGAACCCGGCCGACGCGGCGCCGACGAGCCAGAGGCCCTGGATCACGAGCCCTCGGGCGGCCGAGGCGTCGGAGAAGGCCGCGGACATGCTGGCCTGCACAGCTCCGTACGTCGGGAGGAAACGCACGACGGCGCTGTCCGACCCGGAGCTGGAGAGGGGGTTCTGCAGGGCGACGTCGAGGATGCTGATCATCAGGATGGCGAACATGCCCTCGACCTCCCGGCGGAGTACCGATCCGAAGACCACGCCGAGCGCGCCGTAGGTCAGAGCCGCGCAGAACAGGGCGGCGGCGAGGAGAAGGGGCTGTCGCGGCGGCCAGGCGACTGCGACGACGACCGTGGCGTACGCCGAGACGGCGATACAGACCAGCGTGAGCGCGGAGAGCTTGGCGAGGACGAGGTGATACCGAGGGTAGCCCGCCATCGCCAGGCGGCGGTCGAAAGCGCCTCCCGTGAAGGTGGCCGCGAACATCATGAACCCGGCGATCAGTGTGACCGCGTTCAGCGCACCGGTGATCTGGGTGAGGTGGTTGCCGGGCGGGGACAGGATCTCGCCGGTGGCCCGGAGGCGGAACGGGGCCGGCTGATCGGGAATGGTCACATAGGCGAGAGCGATCCATACGGGGATGTACACGACCACCAGCAGCATCGCGAACCGGTTGCGGGCGTGCCCGGTCAACGCGTACCGGGACGCCGTGACGAACAGGAGCCAGTGCCGCCTCACGCCGCCGCCTCCGTGGGCCGTTCCGGGCGGTGGAGACGCCCGTTCTCCAGGCGCCAGAGCAGATCCAGCCGGTCGATGTCGTACGCCAGGTGCGAGACGACCAGGACCGAACGCCCGGCGTCGCGCAGCCTCGTCGCCAGCTCCCAGAAGCGCAGATACGTCTCCCAGTCGAACCCCTGGTAGGGCTCGTCCAGCAGGAGCACGTCCGGATCGTGCATGAGTGCCAGGGTCAGGTTCAGCTTCTGCCGCGAGCCCCCGCTGAGCAGGCCCGCACGCCGGTCGAGGTACTCGGTGAAGGCCAGGGTCTCCATCACCTCTTCGGCCCGCCGCAGGTCCGCGAGACCGAACGCGCTCTTGAAGAGGTCGAGATGCTGGCGGACGGTGAAGGAGTCGTCCAGAACCACGGACTGCGGGCAGTAGCCGAACCTGCCGTGGTGACGCACCGAACCCCGGTCCGGCCTGAGTTCACCCGAGAGAATCTTCAGCAGCGTCGTCTTGCCCGCGCCGTTCTCCCCGACGATTCCGGCGAGGGTGCCGGGCCGTAGCCGGAGGTCGACTCCCCGGAGAACGGCGTGCTGCCGGTAGGAGTGGTGCACATCGTGGACGTCCATCGTCTCGCTCCGTCGTACCAGGTCTTCGCTACGGCCGCGGAACCCCTCCTCGGCCGGCCGGTCGGCGGGCGCCCGGCCCGGCGCCCGGCCAGAAGGTGTCCGGCCGGGTCGTGTCCGCGAAGTCCCGCCTGCTCGGCGGCCTCCGGGCGGACGGCGCTACGGTCGCGACACGCCCTGGGCGGAACCGATCCGCTCGTGCCCAACGAGCCGGCCGCGCGGCGGAAACGGCACCGCACACGCGCCCGCCCGCCCGGCGTCAACCCGGCGCACCACCCGTCACGCGTGCGACGGGACTACCGCCGACAACCGCTCCCGGGGCGGCGGGCGGTGGCTAGCGTGACCCGCTCCACGCACCGGTGCCACGGGCATGGAGCCGTCGTCACACACAGGTACGCACAGGGAGAGGCCGGTCAGCCATGCGGAGAACGTGCGTGATCGGAGCAGGCCCGTCCGGACTGGCCACGAGCAAGGTCCTCGCCTCGCGCGGCCTTCCCTTCGACTGCTTCGAGGCGGGTTCGGGCATCGGCGGACTCTGGCGCTACGGCAACGACAACGGGATGTCGGGGGTGTACGCGTCCCTGCACGCGAACATCTCCAAGGAGAGCATGTCCTTCTCCTCGCTGGCGATGCCGGAGAGCTACCCGGTCTTCCCGCACCACAGCAAGGTCCTCGCCTACCTGGAGCAGTACGCCGCGTCGTTCGACCTGCACCGGCACATCGGGTTCGGCACGGAGGTCACCTCCGTACGGCCCCTGGACGACGGCGGCTGGGAGGTCGTCCACCGGCGCCGTGGGGAGGCGGAGGCCCGGACTCGGCGCTACACCGAGGTGGTGGTGGCCAACGGGCACCACTGGGACCCGCGGTTCCCGGACCCTGCCGTTCCGGGCGCCGACGTCTTCGGGGGCTCCGCTCTCCACTCGCACGCCTACCGCTCCCCCGAGCCGTACGCCGGCCGGCAGGTGCTCGTGATCGGCATGGGCAACTCCGCGTGCGAGATCGCGGCGGAGATCTCCCGTACGGCGGCCCGGACGTTCCTCTCCGCGCGCGACGTGGCGCACGTGTTTCCCAAGATGCTGCTCGGCCGGCCGGCCGACCACCTGGCGGTGAGCCCGCTGGCCGCCCTCCCCCGGTTCCTCAAGGGCCCGGCGATGGCGCTTCTCCTGCGGCTGACCCGTGGCGCCCCCGCCCACTACGGGCTTCCCGAACCGGTCCGCGGGCCCCTCGCCGCTCACCCCTCGACCTCGGACGAGCTCCTCGTCCAGCTCGCCCGGGGCGCGGTCACCCCTAAGCCCGGCGTCAGCTCCTTCGGCCGGGACACGGCGGCCTTCACGGACGGCAGCCGCGAGAGGGTGGACGCCGTGGTGTACGCCACCGGGTACTCCCTCTCGTTCCCCTTCCTGGACCCCTCCGTGTTCGCCGCCCCGGGTGGCCGCACGGAGCTCTATCTGCGCACGGTGCCGCCCCGGCTCCCCGGGCTCTACTTCATGGGACTCGCTCAACCAGCGGGCGCGGCTTTCCCGTTGCTCGAACCGCAAGCCGCATGGGTGGCCGACCTGATCGAGGGAACGGTCCGCCTGCCGGCGCCGGCGGAGATGACACGGGCGATCGCCCGCGCGTGGCACCAGCACGAGAAGGCCTACGCGCCCACCTACCGTCACGGGATCGAGATCGACATCCGCTCCTACCGGCGGGCCCTCCGGCGGGAACTCCGGGCAGGCAGGCGGCGGGCCCGTGGCGCGCTCCCGCCCCGGTCCGCCGCGGCCCCTCCCGCGCCCGCGTCCACATCCACGTCCGACGCCGTGTGATCCCCCGGCCCGCTCCGTGCGGTCGGTACGGAGGAGCACCCGCCCGGCTCACGTGGGCGTCGAGCTCTCCGTCAGCTCGTCCACGGCCCGCTGCCACAGCTCCGGCAGCAACTCCCCCAGCGGGAGGGCGCGGTCGGCGACGAAGGACACCTCCGCCCAGTCGCCGAAGAACGACAGCCCCACCGCGAACAGATGCCCCGGCACGAGCAGGGGCAACAGGGCGGTCCCCGTCACCTGCGTCTCGCCCAGACTCCCCTTGTCGGCGAGCGGCATGGAGGTGGCCATGACGTTGGTGACGCGTGGCGAGAGCATCCTGCGCAGGTACCACTCGGTGGGGCCGTCCGGCATGAAGCGGACCAGGTCCTGGATGGCCTGCCGCCATGTCTCGCCGCGCAGCTTCCGGGTGGTCGCCATGACCTGATCCAGGCGTCGCAGGGACGCCTCCCCGTCCCCGGAACCGTCCGGGTGCCGCGAGCGGGTCCGCACGGGCAGGTCGAGCGGCAGGGCGAAGCAGCGGTTGCCCCACGTCTGCTCCTCGTCGGCGCGCCGGGCGTCGACGGGCAGTACGGCCGTCACCCGGGGAAGCGGCACCCCGGCGCGTGCCGACCAGACCGACAACGCCCCGGCGAGCGCGGCCAGATGGACATCGTGGGCCGAGCCGCCCCGCCCGGCGCCGATCCGGCGGAGGGTGTCCACCGGTGCGCGGCCCCGCCACAGCCGCCGCTCGCCGGAAGGCGCGAAGGCCGCGTCCGGGCGGTGACCGCGAACGGCGAAGGAGCCGGCCACGAACCTCGTGGCCAGGGCGACGGCCGTACCGGCCCGCCGGGGCACTCCGGACGGACGGCTCCGGCCCGGGACGGGGCGCGCCGACGGCTCCCCCTCGCCCAGCATGGCCCGGAAGGTCATGGCGGCGGCCGAGCCGTCCTGGCAGGCGTGGTGAAAGCGGTAGCAGACGGCGTACGCGTCGGGATCGTGGCCGTGGATCAGCCAGATCCCCCAGTAGGAGCCGGGGGCGAACGGGGCGTTGAGCGCGGTGTGCAGGGCGCGGTCCCAGCCGTCGGGTCCGTCGGCGACCACCTCGTGCACATGCCGGTCGACGGCGAAGTCCCCGGCCGGCTGCCACCGGGGCCGGCGGCCTCCCTCCACCCGGCTCGTGAGCAGCGGCAGTGCGCCGAGGCGGTGGCCCACGTACGCGCGAAGGTCCGCCAGAGCCGGGGGCGGACCGCTGAGATACGCGACGCCGCCCGCGTCCCAGCGGACGTCGGGCCGACGGCGCTCCAGTTCGAGGAACGCGCGGTCGACCGCGTGGGTGGGGTGGCGGGGCGAAGGAATCCGCCGGTCGGATCGGTCGGACGGGGCGGGCAGGGTGGGCTGCTCGGGATCGGGCATGGGGTTCGGTGCTCCCATTCGGGCCGGAGGCGATGACGTTGACGGCAGAGGGGCGGAGGGACGCGAGCGGAGAGCGGCAGGAGGCCACCGGCGTGCCGGGTGGGCCGCCCGGCCGGCCGCGGCACGCTGCCCGGTCCGTCCGGCCATCAGGATGACCACCGGCCGGGACCGGTCCATGCGGCGCCCGCCCGCCGCCCCGGCCTCGGCGGCCGGATTCCTGTCGGCTCCGGCGGCCGCCGACCGTATCCGCTCCCGGGCCTCGCGGCTCCCGGTTCCCGTGTCCCGGCGTGCCCGCGGCCCCACGCGACGGCGGCCGCCGTCGGCATGCCGACCGCTGAGGGGGCGGTCCGGGTCCTCTGCGGCGGGTTCCCTCGAAAGAGGGATGGGGCTCCGATCACCACCGTGGGGCCCGGCCGTGTCCGGTGGTCCCGCGAGCCCGGTCCGCGCAGTCGGCGGCGTTCCGCGCCCCGAACCGTGGGGAAGCGCACCGGCCGGGGTGCGACGTACTTCGTTCGGGTGAGCGGGAGGAATCGAGGCGCGTGTCCCGTTCGCCGTCTGCCATTGTGTGCCGTGCGCCGGAGATCACCGGCCTGCGAGGGCCGAGAGACCCCGTCGGACGGGCCACCGGGGAGCCGGCGAGCACGGCCGCACCGGATCGGCCGGACGCCCGGACCGTGCGCGGTGCGATCGTCGTCACGTATCCGCGATGCGGGACGGCCGGTGACATCCGCTCCCCGCACCCGGTCGCCGCCACGGCGCTGCCCCCGCCTCCACCCTCCGCACCCGGCCAGGGACCGCCCCTCTCACCGCCCTTGGAGCCACGCTCGTGCACGTCGCACTCACCGGCGCCACCGGATTCCTCGGACTGCGCCTGCTCCGCCGGCTGCTCGCCACGCACCGGACGGTGACGGTCCTGGCCCATGCCGGTTCGGGGAACGCTCTGCACCGCATTGCCCGGTTCTTCGAACTGACAGGCTCGCCGGAGGCCTTCGTCGCCGAACTCCCCCAGCGGCTCAGGGTGGTGGAGACCGACCTGACGCTGCCACGGCTGGGCCTGTCGGGACGGGACTTCCAGGAGCTGGCCGACGGCCTCGGCACGATCTGGCACAGCGCGGGCAGCATCAATCTGGAAGGGGACCTTCCCGAGCTGCGACGGACCAACGTCGAAGGGACCCGGTGCGTGCTGGACCTGGCGGCCGCGGGCAGCGGGGCACCCGTGGTCCGTCATGTGAGTACCGCCTTCGTGGCCGGCGGGCGGCGCACCGGGGTGGCGTACGAGGACGAGCTGGACGCCGCCGACGGCTTCGAGAACGCCTACGAGCAGTCCAAGTACGAGGCGGAGCTGCTGGTTCACGCGTGGGCGCGGGAGCACGACCGTCCGGTCCTGGTCCTGCGGCCGAGCGTCCTGGTCACGGACCTGCCGCCGCACCCCGAGCTGCCCTCGCACCCGTTGCAGGTCGTCGAGCGGATCCTGCGTGACGCGCACGGTGCCGCGGGGACCGGGGATCGGCTCCGCGTCCGGACGGTGGGGCATCCGCACGGCCGGCTGAACCTGTTGCAGGTGGAGCACGCTGCCGACGTCATGGTGCGGCTGGCCGGGTTGCCGCCGTCGGGAGGGGTCGACACGTACCACGTCGTCCACGACCGCGATGTGCCCGTACCCACGGTCGTGGACCTCCTGGAGCGGCTGGTGCCCCTCTCGATCGACCTGGTCGCCGCCAAGCCGGACGACCCGTCGGCGCTGGAGGCGCTGCTCGATTTCTACCCGGGCCTGACGGCCTACCTCGCCCATCGGCGACGGTTCGACGACACCCGGGTCAGAACCCGGCTCGGGCCGTCGGCGGCCTGCGCCCCGGTGGGCCTCGACTACCTGTGGTCCGGGCTGGCCCCCCGGGGCGAGGCGCTCCCGCTGTCGCCGGGCGCCCCTCCGGCCGCCCTCCCGTCCGCCCCGTGCGCCTGACCAGCAGCCGACCCGTCCCGTTGGAGCCTTCCCGTGTCCGTCCTCGCCGCTCCCGGCCCCCCTTCCGCGTCCCCGCCGGCCTTCTCGCCCGAGGGGATCACGGCCCATGTCCGCCGGATCCGGGAGCCCGTGCATGTCGTCAGCGGGCCGGACGGCCGGGAGCGGGGGATCGCGACCGGCGCCGCACCCGCCTGTCCGGTGCTCGGCACGCTGCCCCCGCTGTACCCCGAATGGCTCGGCGGTCGCACGTTCTGCGAGGCGCACGGCATCCGTTTCCCCTATGTCGCGGGGGAGATGGCGAACGGCATCGCGACCGCCCGGATGGTCTCCGCGACGGCCCGGGCGGAGATGCTCGGCTTCTTCGGCGCGGGCGGTCTGGCCTACACCGAGGTGGAGCGGGCCGTGCACACCCTGGCGCAGGAGCTGGGGTCCCTCTCGAACTGGGGCGTCAATCTCATCCACTCACCGGCCGAACCGGAGCTGGAGACACGCGTCGCCGAGCTTCTGCTGCGCCACGGTGTTCCCCGCATCTCGGCGTCGGCGTTCATGGAGCTGACCCCGGCGGTCGTCCTGTGCTCGGCGCACGGTCTGCGCCGGGCCCCGGACGGCGACGTCGTCCGGCGTACGCGCCTGCTGGCGAAGGTCTCCCGGCCCGAGGTGGCCGAGAGGTTCCTCTCCCCCGCGCCGCCCGCGCTGCTGGACTCCCTCGTCGCCCAGGGGAAGCTGACCCGCCAGGAGGCGGCTCTGGCGGCCCTGGTGCCGGTGGCCGAGGACATCACCGTGGAGGCGGACAGCGGCGGACACACCGACAACCGGCCGTTGTCGGTCCTGCTGCCGCGGATCGCCGCCCTGCGTGACGCGGTGTGCCGGAAGTTCGGCTACCGCCGGCCGGTCCGGCTCGGCGCGGCCGGCGGTCTCGGCACACCGGACGCGGTGGCCGCCGCATTCGCCCTCGGCGCCTCCTACGTGGTCGTCGGGTCGGTGAACCAGACGGCCGTCGAGGCGGGCCTGTCCGACGAGGCCAAGGCGATGCTCTGCGACGCGGACGTCTCCGATGTGGCCATGGCGCCCGCGGCCGACATGTTCGAGCTGGGCGTGAAGCTTCAAGTGCTCTCCCGGGGCACGATGTTCGCTCAGCGGGCGGGCCGGCTCCACGCGGCGTACCGGGCCCACGGGTCGCTGGAGGAGATCCCGTCCGCGCTGCGCTCCGCCATCGAACGCGACGTGCTGCGCGCCCCGTTCGATGAGATCTGGCGGCGGACGCGCGCGTTCTGGGAGCAGCGCGATCCCGGGGAGATCGCCCGCGCGGAGGCCGACCCGAAACACCGTATGGCCCTGGTCTTCCGCTGGTATCTGGGCAGTTCCAGCCGGTGGGCGATCACCGGGGAGGGAGCGCGGCGGGCCGACTTCCAGATCTGGTGCGGACCGGCGATGGGCGCGTTCAACCGGTGGGTGGCAGGCTCGTTCCTGGCCGAACCGGCGCAGCGTTCGGTGGTGCAGATCGGCCTCAACCTGCTGGAGGGGGCCGCCGTGCTCACTCGCGCCCATCAACTGCGCACGTACGGAGTCCCCTTGCCGGCCGAGGCGTTCACCTACGCGCCCCGCGAGCTGGCATGAGCGGCCTCGGCGCCACCGGTGCGTCGGTACCGACCGTTCGACCCCGAGGAGAGAGCGTGTCCGATCCCACCCCCCGTCAGCTCCCGATCGCCGTGGTCGGCGTGGGCGCTCTGGTGCCGGGCGCCACGGACGCGGCCGGCTACTGGCGGATCGTGACCGGCGGCCGCGACCTGATCACCGAGGTGCCCGCCACCCGCTGGCGCGTGGAGGACCACTACGACCCGGATCCGGCCGCCGCCGACAAGACGTACGCCCGCCGGGGCGCCTTCCTTCCCGAGGTCGACTTCGACCCGATGGCCTACGGGGTGCCCCCCGCCAATCTGCCGGCGACGGACACCTCCCAGCTGCTCGCCCTGATGGTCGCCGACCAGGTGCTGACGGACGCCGGCGGTCCGGCCGCGGTGGACCGGGACCGGACCGGCGTCGTCCTCGGCGCGGCGGCTCTCGAACTCCTTCCGCACATGTACGGGCGGGCCCACCGCCCCGCATGGCTCGCGGGGCTGCGGGAGAGCGGGCTCGGCGAGACCGAGGCGCACGCCGTGTGCGACCGCATCGCGGCCCGCTTCGAGCCGTGGCGCGAATCGACCTTCCCCGGGCTGCTCGGCAACGTCGTCGCGGGCCGGATCGCCAACCGGTTCGATCTGCACGGCGTCAACCACACCACCGACGCCGCCTGTGCCAGCTCGCTCGCGGCTCTGTCGACGGCCGTCGGTGAACTGTCGCTGGGCCGGGCCGACCTGGTGATCAGCGGTGGCGTGGACACCGGGAACGACATCGGCATGTTCCTGTGCTTCTCCAAGACGCCCGCGCTGTCCCCCACGGGCGACTGCCGGCCGTTCTCGGCCGCGGCGGACGGCACCATGCTCGGCGAGGCGGTCGTCATGTACGCGCTGAAGCGGTTGGCCGACGCGGAGCGTGACGGCGATCGGATCCACGCGGTGATCCGGTCCGTCGGCACCTCGTCCGACGGCAGGAGCACGGCGATCTACGCCCCGCTGCCCGAGGGCCAGGAACGGGCCCTGCGACGCGCGTACGAGGGGGCCGGTTACGGGCCGGAGACCGTGGAGCTGGTCGAGGCGCACGGGACCGGCACGAAGGCCGGGGATGCCGCCGAACTGGCGGCTCTGAGCGCGGTGTTCGGTGCGTCGGGGCGCCCGGACGGGCAGTGGTGCGCGATCGGTTCGGTCAAGTCGCAGATCGGTCACACCAAGTGCGCGGCGGGCGCGGCGGGCCTGCTCAAGGCGGTCATGGCCCTGCACCACAAGGTGCTGCCGCCGACGGTCAAGGTGGAGCGGCCGAATCCGGCGGCCGCCGCGCCGGACGGCCCGTTCTACGTGAACACCGAGACCCGCCCGTGGGTCCGGCCGGCCGGCCATCCGCGGCGGGCGGCGGTGTCGAGCTTCGGTTTCGGCGGCAGCAACTTCCATGCCACGCTGGAGGAGTACACGCCATCGGGCGGCCCGGGACGCCCGGCCCTGCGACACCGCACGGCGCCGAGCGAACTCGTCCTGTTCGGCGGCGACTCCCCGTCGGACCTGATGGTGCCCCGGACCGACGACGACCGTCCGCTGGCCGAGCTGGCACGGGAGAGCCAGGCAGCTTTCGCCCACTCCGCCCGGGTGCGGCTGGCTGTCGTCGCCACCGACACCGAGGACCTGCGGGAGAAGTGCGCGCAGGCACGCGCGCTGATCCGGCAGCGCCCCGACGCGGCGTTCTCGACGCCCACCGGTGTCCGGTACGCGTACGGGGAGGCCGCGCCCGGCCGTATCGGCTTCCTGTTCCCGGGACAGGGGTCCCAGTACGTCGGGATGGGGGCCGGTCTCGCGATGCTGGCGCCGGCCGCCCAAGGAGTGTGGGACCGGCTGGGCGGCACCCGTTTCGACGGGCGGCCCCTGCACCGGGTCGTCTTCCCGCCGCCCGCGTTCACCGACGCGGAACGCGCCGCACGCCGGACCCTGCTGGACGCCACCGAGTGGGCGCAGCCCGCGCTGGCGGTGCACGCGCTGGCCCTGCTGGAGGTGGTACGGGGGCTGGGGCTGCGGCCGGACTGCGTGGCGGGCCACAGCTTCGGCGAGCTCGTGGCGCTGACGTGCGCGGGTGTGCTGGACGCGGAGTCGCTGGTGCGTCTGGCACGCCGCCGCGGCGAGCTGATGCGGGACACGGCGGACGCCCCCGGCGCGATGCTGGCGGTGGCCTCGGACCGCGGACACGTGGCCGGGGTACTGGCCGGCGGCGGATTCGGCGACCTCTGGCCGGCCAACCACAACTCCCCCGGCCAAGTGGTGCTTTCGGGATCGGTGGAGGCCGTCGCACGCGCCGAGAAGGCGTTCTCGGCCGAGGGCGTCGGCACCCGCCGGCTGGCCACGACGACCGCCTTCCACAGCCCGCTGGTCGCCCCGGCCGTCGAGCCGCTCGCCGCGTACCTGCGCACGGTGCCGCTCGCGGAGCCCCGGATCGAGGTCTACGGCAACGCGGACGCGGCGCCGTACCCCTCGTCCCCCGATGAGGTGCGCCGCCGGATCGCCGGTCATCCCGCCTCCCCGGTCCTCTTCCAGGACCAGATCGAGGCGATGTACGCGGCGGGGGTGCGCACCTTCGTCGAAGTCGGCGCGGGTGCCACGCTGAGCGGGCTGGTCCGGCAGATCCTCGGTGATCGCGAGCACGCGGCCGTGCCCCTGGACCGGCAGGGCCGGTCCGGTGCCGACACCCTGCACACCGCGCTCGGCGAACTCGCCGTGCGCGGTGTCCCCCTCGATCTCGCCCCGCTCTGGGCACCGTACGCCTCGCCCGGGGCCCCGTCGAAGGAACGCGAGCCACGTATGACCGTGAAGATCAGCGGCGCCAACCACGGTCAGTCGCCGCAGCACGCAGCGTCCGCCGAGCTGCCGCCCGCTCCGGCGCACGAGCTCCGGCACCGACCGCCGCCCTCACCCGCACCCGCACCCGCACCAGCACCAGCACCAGCACCAGCACCAGCACCAGCACCAGCACCAACGTCCACGTCCACGTCCATGTCCGCGTCCGACACCCCGGCGGTCCTCATGCCCGCGCACACCCCCTCCCCCTTCCACGCCCCCCGGCCTCCCGCCCACGGGACCGCCGCCGCTGACGACGCCGGAGGCGGGGCCGCTGCCGACGGCGACTGGCTCGCCGCCGTCGAGAGCGTCCAACGGCAGACGGCGGAGACCCACGCGGTCTGCCAACGCCTCATGACGGACAGCCATCTGGCCTTTCTGCGGATGACGGAGACGACGCTGGCCGCGATGCTCGGAGTGCCGAACGGGCCTGAGCCCGAGGCCGTGGACGTATCGGCTGCCGCGACCCCGCTGCCGCTCCCCCGCTCCTCGTCACCGCGGCACACACCCGCGCCCGTGACACCGCCGGCACCGGTCGCGACCACTGTCCCGGCAGCGAACCCCGCACCCGCGCCTGCCACCTCCGCGCCCCCGGCGACACCTTCGCCCGCACCGAAAACGGCTGCCGCTCCGGTGGACGACACATCCACGGACGACGCCGCCGTGGCCGACGCGGTGTCCCTGTCGCCTTCGGAACTGGAGGAGTTGCTCCTGTCGGTGGTGGCCCGCCTCACCGGCTATCCCACCGCCATGCTCACCATGGACATGGAGCTGGAGGCGGACCTGGGCATCGACTCCATCAAGCGCGTCGAGATCCTGTCGGCGGTGCGCCGACAGGTGGGTGACGTGGCGGCGGGGGACCCGGGGCAGCTCGGCAAGCTCCGTACGCTGCGCGAGATCGTCGAGACGCTCACCGGCGACCCCCGGCCTCCCGAGCCCTCGGGGCAGACCGCCCGGGCCGGGCGGACCACGGCCGACGAGGCCCCCGACGTCCGCGAGGCGCCCGCGCCGCCGGCACCGCCCTCCCCGGACGACGGGGCCGACGAAGCCGACAAGGCCGACGGGCGTACGCCGCTGACGCGGCTGGTGCCGCGCCTGGTGGAGTCGCCGGCGTCCGGGCTGACCACGGCGGGACTGCTGGACGGGCCCGTCGTGGTGACCGGTGAGGGCCCGGACGGGTGCTCGATCGTCGGCCTGGTGGCCCGGAAGCTGACGGAGCGGGGCGTGGACGCCACCGCCGCGGCGGACGTATCCGAGGGCGCCCGCGGGGTCGTCCACCTCGGCGGACTCACCGCGAGCGGCACGCCCGACGAGGCACGCGAGATCCACCGGTCGGCGCTCCGCGCGGCACGCGCGGTGGCGCCACGGGCGGCCGGGGGCGGCGGGCTGTTCGTGACCGTCCAGGACACGGGGGGCGACTTCGGGCTCGGAGGTCACGCGCCCGGCCGTGCGTGGCTGGGCGGGGTCGCCGGTCTGGCCAGGACCGCGGCGAAGGAGTGGCCGGCCTCCTCGGTCAAGGTCATCGACTGCGAGCGGGGCGGCCGGGAAGACGAGGAGGTCGCCGAAGCGATTGTCGGGGAACTGCTCGACGGCGGAGCCGACATGGAGGTCGGTCTCCGCGCGGACGGCGCCCGCGCCCTCCTGCGGATGGTGCCCGAGCCGGCCGGGCCCGGCGGCACCCCGCGGATCTCCGGGGCTTCCGTGATCGTGGCCACCGGCGGGGCCCGCGGGGTGACCGCCGCGGCCCTGCTCGATCTGGCCAGGGCCCACGGTCCGCGGATCGTGCTGCTCGGGAGGACGGAACTCGCCGCCGAGCCCGCCGGACTGGCGTCGGCCACCGACGAACCGGCGCTCACCCGGCTGCTCGCGGAGCGGGCCCCGGACGCGGCGGACTCCTCGCCCGCCCGGATCGCGGAGCGGGCCCGGGAGATCCTGGCCGCACGCGAAGTGCGGGCGACACTGGCGGGGTTGGAGTCCGCCGGATCGCCCGCCCGGTACGTCCGGGTGGACGTCCGCGACGCTGACGCCCTCGCGTCGGCCCTGCACGACGTGCGCGACGCGTGGGGGCCGGTCACCGGCATCGTCCACGGCGCGGGGGTGCTGGCCGACAAGCGGATCGCCGACAAGACCGACGAGCAGGCGGAGTTGGTCATGGCCACGAAGGTGGACGGTCTGCGGGCGCTGCTGGCGGCGACGGCGGACGACCCCCTGGACACGGTGATCCTGTTCTCGTCGGTGGCCGCCGTGTTCGGCAATCCGGGACAGAGCGACTACGCGATGGCCAATGAGGTCCTCCACCAGGTCGCGTCGGCCGAGCAGGCCCGCCGGCCCGGCTGCCTGGTCCGCTGTGTGGCCTGGGGGCCCTGGCAGGGCGGCATGGTCACCCCGGCCCTGGCCGCGCACTTCGGCCGGTCCGGGGTCCCTCTCATCCCCCTGGCGGAGGGTGCCGCGGCCTTCACGGCCGAGGTGGACGGCGTCGCCGGTGAGGCCCGCGTGGTTCTGGCGGCCGGGGCCGGTCCGGCCGACCCGGCCCCGGCAGGTGACCGCTGTCGCGCACAGGTGCTGGTCCGCTCGGACACCCTGCCGCAGCTGGCCGACCACGCGCCCGCCGGTGTTCCGGTGCTGCCCGTGGCGCTGGTTCTGAACTGGTTCGCGGGCGCGGCGACGGCCTGGCTGCCGGCCGCCGGGAAGCTCGCCCTGCGTGATCTGCGGGTGTACAGGAAGCTTGTCCTGCCGGAACTGGGCGCCCTGGGCCACCGGCTCACCGTGCTCGGCAGCCGGGGCGCGCCCGGTTCGCCGTCGGGTCTGGAGGTGGAGCTGCGGGACGAGGACGGCCCGGCGCACTTCCGCGCCGTGCTGGACACCGGGGCCGGGGAGCCGGACGCGGCCACGTGGGACACCCCGGACGGCCTGAAGCCTCTCGACCGGGCCACGCCCTACGACGGGGAGGTCCTGTTCCACGGCCCCCGGTTCCATGCCCTGCGCGCGGTGCGCGGGGTGTCGGAGCACGGGGCGGAGGCGACCGTCGCGGGCCTGCGGGCCCTGGGCTGGGCGGACGGGCAGGGGCCGCTCGATCCGGCGGCCGTGGACGGGGCACTCCAACTCGCCCTGCTCTGGGGCGAGAAGGTGCTCGGGGCGGCGACGTTGCCGATGGCCGTCGCCGAGTGCTCGGTGTACCGGCGCGGTCCGGTGGACGGCGCTGTGCGCTGTGTGGTGCGGGGCCGGAAGGCGCACGACACCGGGGCGCGCTGCGACGCGGCGCTGATCGACGCCGACGGGACGGTCCTGGTGGAGCTGATCGGTGTCGAGCTCGTCCTCCGCCCGTCCTGACCCCACCCCACCCCGCCGTTCCCGGCCCCCCTTCCTGGCCCCCCTGGCCCCCCTGGCCCAGCCCCGCCCGACACCGCCTCTCCTGGTCCCGGTCCACCGCGCCCCGCCCCGCCGTGAAGTGAGTCCCGTATGCGTTTCGAACCGATCGCCGTCGTCGGCCGGGGCTGTGTGCTGCCCGGCGCGCTGGACCCGGACACGTTCTGGGAGAACATCGCCGCCGGCCGTACGAGCCTGTCGCCCGCCCCCGAGGGCCGGTGGCGGCTGCCGCGCCGCTGGGCCATGGGTTCGGTGGAGGACCACCTCGACCGCACCTGGACCGATGTCGGCGGTTACGTCCACGGGTTCGAGTCCGTCTTCGACCCGGCCGGCTTCCACCTCGCCCCGGAGCGGATCGCATCGCTGGACCCGCTCTTCCACTGGATCCTGTACGGGGTGCGGCAGGCGCTCGCCGAGGCCGGCCGCACGGGCCCGCTGCCGCGGGGAGGTCTGGTGCTGGGGAACCTGTCGTACCCCACGCCCACCGGAGCGGCCTTCGCCGAACACGTATGGCTGTCCGCGCAGCGCCCGCCGCTCCGTGACGCGCTGCTGAGGGGCGAGCGCCGGATCCGGCCCGACGCCCGCAACCGCTTCTCCTCCGGGCTGCCCGCCCGGCTCGCGGCCCGCGCGCTCGGGCTCGGGGCGGGGGCCTGGTCCCTCGACGCCGCCTGCGCGTCCTCGTTGTACGCGATCAAGCTGGCGTGCGACCGGCTGCACGACGGCACGGCGGATCTGATGGTGGCCGGTGCGGTCAGCCGCCCCGATCCCCTCTACCTGCACGTGGGGTTCTGCGGGCTGTCCGCGACGAGCCGCACGGGGCGCAGCCGGCCCTTCCACCGGGACGCGGACGGGCTGGTGCACGGTGAGGGCGCCGGGTTCGTCGCCCTGACGCGGCTGTCCGACGCCCGCTCCGCCGGGCTGCCCGTGCTCGGTGTGATCCGCGGTGTGGGGCTGTCCAACGACGGGCGCGGTTCCGGGCTGATCAGCCCGTCGGAGGAGGGCCAGGTACGGGCCGTGCGCCTGGCGTACGAGCGGGCGGGCGTCGCCCCCGAGTCGGTGTCGCTCATCGAGTGCCACGCCACGGGGACGCCGGTCGGGGACGCGGTGGAGGCGCGCTCCATGGCCCGGGTCTTCGGGGCCGGCGACGACGTTCCCATCGGTTCGGCGAAGTCGAACATCGGGCATCTGCTGGCCTCCGCGGGTGTGGCGGGGCTGCTGAAGGTGCTCGGTGCGATGCGGGCGGGGGTGCGCCCGGCGACGCTCGGCGTCGGGCGACCGCTGGACGTACTGGCGGACACGCCGCTGCGGGTACTGACCGCGTCGGAGGAGTGGGGGGGACCTCGCAGGGCGGCGGTCAGCGCCTTCGGTTTCGGCGGGACCAACGCCCATCTGATCGTCGACGCCCCGGAGTGCGCTCCCCCGCCCGCCGGGTCCCGGCCGACGATCGGCACACGGACCGCCACCCGGCACGCCTCACCGGCCGCCCCGGACCCGGGCCCGGCGCTCGACGCGCCGGGCGACCGGACACCGGTGGCGATCGTCGCCGTCGGCGCCCGGGTCGGTGAGGGGACGTCGCTGGAGGACTTCCGCCGGGCGGTGCTGGGCGGCGAACGGCGTGGCCCCGTCGCGGGGATCGCCGTGGAGCTGACGGACCTGTGCTTTCCGCCGCTGGCCCTGGAGCGGACCGTACGGCATCAGCTCCTGGTGCTGGAGGCCGCGCGGGAGGCCGCCCGGACGGTGAGCCTGCCCCGGGAGCGGACCATGGTGGTCATCGGTACCGGAGTGGACCCCGAGGTGGCCCGCGCGGGCGCGCGCTGGCGGATTCCGCACTGGCTGGAGCAGTCACGGACGCCGGTCACCGCGGCGTCGGCGGATCTCGCCCGGGACGCGTTCACCGGGCCCATGACCGCGGAGGGCGTGGTGGGCAGCATGCCGAACCTCGCGGCGAACCGCATCAGCACTCAACTGGATCTGGCGGGGCCCGGGTTCACGGTGTCCGCGGAGGAGGCGTCCGGGCCGGTGGCGCTGGAGATCGCGGCCCGGGCCATCCGTTCGGGGGAGGCGGACGCCGCCCTCGTCGGCGCCACCGACCTGTCCTGCGAAGCTGTCCACCGGGCCGCCCTGCGGGAGCTGGGCCGGCAGGCCGAGGCCGGGGACGCAGCCGTCGTCCTGGTCCTCAAGTCGCTGGAAGCCGCCCGGAGGGACGGCGACCCCGTCGTCGCCCTGCTGGACGAAGAGGCTGTCGACGAACCCGACATGGTCATCGGCGACGTCCCCGGCGCGGCCTTCGATCCGGCGACCGCCTTCGGGCGTGCTCATGCCGCGTCCGGGCTGGTCTCCGTCGCGGTCGCGGCACTCTCGCTCCAGCACCGCGCGGTGCCCCGCGCGGACGGGCCCGCGGACACCGCGGCCGTCGCCCACACCGCGCGGGCCGTGGTCACGCCGCTGGAGGGGCCGGCCGTCGGCGTACGGCTGCGCGCGGGGGACGCCCGGCCGTGGCTGCGGGGCCCCGCCCCGCGCCTGCACGTCTTCTCCGGGGCCGACCGCCGGGAGGTGCTGGCAGCGCTGGAGGCCGGTACGGAGTCCTCGGCCGGTCCGGCCCGGCTGGCACTCGTGGACGGCGGCGACACCACGTGCGCGGACCGTGTGCGAGCGGCCCGCCGCTGGCTGACGGAGGGCGGGGCCCGCCCGGCCGACGTGTCGTACCGGGACGGGCCGGTCGTCGGGCAGACCGCCTTCGTGTACACGAACGGCTCGGCCGCGTACCCGGGGATGGGCCATGAGCTGGCCCTCGCGTTGCCGTCGCTGGGTGAGAGGGTCCGGGGGGAGCATCGGGCGATCGGGGCACGGCTGCGGTCGAGTTCCGATCCCGGGGTGCTCGGCCAGATCTGGGCCGTCGCCGAACTGGCCGTATTCCACACCGTGTTCAGTCGCGAGGTACTCGGGTTGCGGCCGGACGCCGCGATCGGGTACTCCTCGGGCGAGTCGACGGCGCTGGTCGCCCTGGGCGCCTGGCCGGACGCCTCGGGGCTGTATGAAGCGACCCGGGACAGCGGGCTGTTCACCACGGAACTCACGGGCGAGCTGCGGGCGGTCCGGCGCTACTGGCGGCAGCGGGGCATCCGTGGCGACCGGTGGTCGAGCTACCTGATCGCCGCACCCCTGGAGGCGGTTCGCGCGGAGCTCGCCGGGGAGCGGGCGGTCCACCTGATGGCGGTGAACGCGCCCGGGGTCTGCGTCATCGGCGGCGAGTCCCGGGCGTGCGCGGCCGTCGCGGCGAGGATCGGCGTCGACCGGGCGATCGAGCTGGACTACGACATGGCCGCCCACGCACCGGAGTTGGCGGAGGTCCGGGAGGTGTGGCACGAGGCCCACCGCCGTCCCACGGTCGAGGTGCCGGGCGTTCGCTTCTACAGCGGGGCCTCCGGCCGGGCGTACCGGCCGACGTCCGAGCTGGCCGCCGAGGCGCTCACCGCCCAGGGGCTCGGCACGATCGACTTCGCCGCCACGATCGAACAGGCGTGGGCGGACGGTGTCCGGGTCTTCGTGGAGCACGGGCCGCGGAGGCTGTGCACCGGCTGGATCAAACGGGTGCTCGGCGACCGGGAGCATGTGGCCGTCGCGCTGGACACCCCGGGCGACACGGGTCTGCGGCACCTGTGCCTGGCGGTGGGCGAACTCGTCGTCGCCGGAGTGCCGGTGCGGGCCGACGCGTTGCTCGCCCGGCTCGCCGGGGCCGCGACCGGCCTTCCGCGCCCCGGCCCCACCGTCACCGTTCCCGTACCGCCCACTCCGTGCCTGCCCCCACTGGAGCGCGCCGTGACCGTACTGCCCCGGGCTCCGGAACTCGCCCCGGTACCGGAGAGCGGCCTCGGTTCCCCCCTCCCGCCGGGCCGGGACCCCGGCCGTGCGGTCGCCCCGGCGTACGAGGAATCCGGGCGCCTCTCCGCCCCGGCCGCCCTCGCCGTGCCCTGCTCCGCCGCGCCGGGACAGCGGCCCCGGTCGCCTGCCGACGACAGCCGTGAGCCGGGGGCGGCAGGGGCCGGGGGCGTGGCCGCCCGGCAGAGTCTGCGGGTCGGCGCGCTGCACCGGGAGGTCATGGCCGCGCACGCCGAAACCCACCAGCGGTTCCTGCGTGTGTCCGCGCTCGCCGTCAGGGCGCTGACCGCCGCGGGCGCTGCGGAGGCCGGGCGGCCCGGCCCCGTTCGCGTACCCGTTCCCACTCCCACTCCCGCTCCCGCTCCCGGACAGCCCGGTCCCGTTCGCGTACGGGCGCTGCCCCCGCCCCCCACGGGACCGGCGCCCGCACGGGCTCCGGAGCCGAAGCCGGGGCAGGCTCCGGGGCCGGGGCCGACGTTCGACCGGGCCCAGCTGGAGCACCTCGCCTCCGGCACGATCTCCACGTTGTTCGGTCCGCTCTTCGCGGAGCAGGACGGCTACGCGGTACAGACCCGGATGCCCGGGCCGCCCATGCTGCTCGCGGACCGGGTCACCGGCATCGACGCGGTGCCCGCAGCGCTCGTCCTGCCGGGCCCGGTCCGCACGGACGGGAGGATCTGGACGGAGACCGACGTCCTGCACGACAGCTGGTACCTGGACGCGACGGGGCGGATGCCGGCCGGCGTGCTGATCGAGGCGGGCCAGGCCGACCTGCTCCTGCTCAGCTGGCTGGGTGTCGACCTGCTGAACCGGGGCGAGCGCGCCTACCGGCTGCTCGGCTGTGAGGTGACGTTCCACGGCGGCCCGCCGCGCCCCGGCGACACCCTGCGCTTCGAGATCCACCTGGACGGTCACGCGGAGGCGGACGGGGTCCGGCTGGCCTTCTTCCACTACGACTGCTATGTGGACGGGGAGTTGCGGCTCAGTGTCCGCGAGGGGCAGGCCGGGTTCTTCACCCCGGAGGAGCTCGCCGGCGGCGGTGGCGTGCGCTGGGATCCCGCCGGCCGCGCTCCCGGGGACGAGCTGCCGTTCGATCCGCCGGCCGTGCGCTGCGAGCGGACCCGTTTCGACGCGGACCGGGTGCGGGCCCTGACGCGTGGGCGGCCCGCCGACTGCTTCGGGCCCGGCTGGGAGGTGACGGCGGCTCACGTCCGGCCGCCCGTGCTCGACACGGAGCGGCTGCGACTGCTGGACGAGGTCACCGCGTTCGACCCGGCCGGCGGGCCGTGGGGCCGGGGATATCTGCGGGCCGAGACCTCGTTGTCCCCGGACGACTGGTTCTTCACCGGCCACTTCAAGAACGACCCCTGCATGCCGGGCACTCTGATGCTGCAGGGCGGTCTCCAGGCGATGGCGTTCCACCTGACCGCCCTGGGCTTCACCGTCGACCGGGACGGGTGGCGCTTCGAGACGGTCGACGAGCACCCTTCGAGGGCCATGTGCCGTGGTCAGGCGACCCCGGAGAACCGGAGGGTCGTCTACGAGGTGTTCGTACGCGGTGTCTCGGCCGGGCCGGTGCCGACGCTCCACGCCGACGTCCTCGGCTCGGTGGACGGGGCGAAAGCGTTCCTGGGCACCGACATGGCCCTCCGGCTGGTCCCCGACTGGCCGCTGTCGCACTGGCGGCACTCGGGCCCGCCCACCGTCCAGACCGACGCGGCCCCGGTGCCGCTACCGCGTCTCGGCGGACTGGCCGGGCACCGGGAGGAGCGGCCCGTGGCTGTGGCGGCCGACGGGTTCGCCTTTGACCGGGCCTCGCTGCTGGCGTGCGCCTGGGGCAGGCCGAGCGAGGCGTTCGGCGCCATGTACGAGCCCTTCGACGGCACCCGCAGGGTGGCGCGGCTTCCCGGGCCGCCGTACCACTTCATGAGCCGGATCGTGTCGGTGGACGGTCCGCAGGGCGGGATGCGGGAGGGCAGCGTCGTCGTCGCCGAGTACGACGTGCCGGACCGGGCGTGGTATTTCGAGCAGAACGACGGCCACGTCATGCCGTTCGCCGTCCTCATGGAGACGGCGCTGCAGCCCTGCGGGTGGCTGGCCTCGTACGTCGGCAGCGCGACGACCAGCGAGACGGACCTGCTGTTCCGCAATCTCGACGGTTCGGGAACGGTCACCGGCGAGGTCACCCCGGCGACGCGTACCGTCCGCACCAGGGCCGAACTGACCCGCGTCTCGCGCAGCGGGGACATGATCATCGAGTCGTTCCGGGTGACGTGCACGGCCGACGACACGCCTCTCTTCGCCCTCTCCACGGTCTTCGGCTACTTCCCCCGGTCGGCCTTCGACGACCAGCAGGGCCTGGCGGCTTCGGCCGACGACCGTGCCCGTCTCGACGAACCCGGTGGTCGAGTGGTCGATCTGACCACCCGTCCCGCCCGGTACTGCGGCGGCGAACCGCGCCTGCCGGGAGAGATGCTGCTGATGCTGGACCGGATCACGGGCCACTGGCCGGACGGCGGAAGCGCGGGACTCGGCCGGCTGCGGTCGGAGAAGGACGTCCGGCCGGACGCCTGGTTCTTCCGGGCCCACTTCTTCCAGGACCCCGTGCAGCCGGGTTCGTTGGGGATCGAGGCCATGTGCCAGCTGCTCCAGTACCACCTGCTGGAGCAGGGTGCGGGCGCCGGGCTCGTCAGCCCCAGGTTCGAACCGGTGCTGCCCGGCCGCGAGGCGTCCTGGACGTACCGCGGCCAGATCACGCCGGCCAACCGGCTGATCCGGGTGGACATGGACATCGTGGAGAGCGGGACGGACGCCCGGGGGCCCTACGCCGTGGCGGACGCGTCGCTGTGGGGTGACGACCGGTGCATCTACCGGGTGCGGGGGCTGGGCATGCGCGTGGTGCCGGGAGGGGCGCCCGTGGCGTGACGGATCGGCGGGCGGTCGACCGGGGCCGGGAACGGCGGACTGCCGGTCGACATCCGGGCCTCGTCCACCGTCCTGGCCCCAGGGGCGGGCCAGGACGGTGGACGGTCCGCCCGGTCAGGCGTAGTGGTTCACGCTGACAGGGCGCGTCCCCGTGGAGGGCGTCCAGCCCTGGATGGTGGCGGGCAGGCCCACACGGCTGTTGCAGTCGATCACCTGGAAGTGCAGGTGCGGGCCGGTGGAAGCGCCCGTGCTGCCCGACCAGCCGACGATCCGGCCCTGCGGGACCCAGTCGCCCGGCTCGTAGAACGACCGGTTCAGGTGCGCGTAGTGGGTGCACTGGCCGTTCGAGTGCCGGATGATCACCTCGATGCCGTTCTGCCAGTACGGCGACCAGTTCGAGAAGACGATGGTGCCTGCCTGCGCTGCGGATACCTCGTAGTCGGCGGGAAGCCCGAAGTCCCACGCGTACTC
This sequence comes from Streptomyces sp. MMBL 11-1, assembly GCF_028622875.1. NCBI lineage: Bacteria > Bacillati > Actinomycetota > Actinomycetes > Kitasatosporales > Streptomycetaceae > Streptomyces > Streptomyces sp. MMBL 11-1. Next base: position 552,157 of record NZ_CP117709.1, read on the forward strand.
GTTGTAGGGGCCGGTATGGGAGTACGTGCCCTCCGGCCCCTGGGTCACGGTGTAGGCCTCCCCCGCCGGGTAGGGCAGTTCGTAGTAGTAGTCCGCCGCCGCGGCCGGGGACGCCCCCGTCATGGTGATGCCCACCGCCGCGAGCAGCGCGCTCGCCCCCACCGCCGTGCGGCGCAGAACTGTCTTCATCCCGCTCATGCGACTCCGTTCACGTTCCCGAGTACCCGGTCTCCGCGTCCCGTCGGGGCGCGGGAGTGCAAGGATCAGGCGTCGGCCACCGGGCGGACAAGGGCCTCGGGACCTATGTCAGGTCCCTGCCAAGGGCCCACCGGACACGACCGGAGGGACAGGCATCCCCGAGCGCCGCGTTCGGGCCCATGCGGTCAGGCCGGGCCTCGCCCCGGCGGCCCGCCCACGACCGTGAGCAGGTCCACGACGAAGATCAGCGTCGAGTCCGCCGGGATCAACGGAGAGGGAGACTGCTTGCCGTAGCCAAGACGCGGGGGAACGATGATCTCGCGACGGCCGCCGGCCTTCATCCCCCTCACCCCCCGGTCCCAGCCCTTGATGACCCTGCCACCGCCCACGGCGAACTTGAACGGCCGGCCCTGCTCCCAGGAGGAGTCGAACTCCCTGCCGGACGCGAACGTGACCCCCACATAGTGAACCTGGACGACCCGGCCCGGCCGCGCCTCGGGCCCATCCCCGACCACGAGGTCCCGGATCGTCAGCTCGGTGGGCGCGGCACCCTTCGGAACCTCGACCCCGGGCTTCGCCAGTTCACTCATCACGGTCCCCTCGCTCGCCACCGGGATCCCTCGCACGGGACCGGCCGGACGCATGGCCCCTCCATGCGGCAGGCGATCACCGTATCGGCAAAGCCCCTGCCCCGAGGCGCACCCGGGCCCGCGGAACAGCGCTCTCGCCCCCCCGGGGGGCGTACCGGAGCGACAGCCGGACCACACCCCGGCGGGCGGCGGTCAGCTGTTCACGTCGCGGTTGGTGAAGCGGAGGAGTCCCGCCCCGACGCAGACGAGCGAGGTGACGGCCAGCACGGCCATGTCGCCCCCTTGGAAACCGTTCCTCAGCGGCTGGCCCCCGATGTAGTAATGGAACGGGGAAAGGTGGACGAGCCACTCGGCACCGAGCTGGGCGGCGAAGGTATGGGCCGTGCAGGCGAGGACTCCCACGACAGCGGCGACCACGAGAACCACAGCGCGCCGTCCCACGGCAGCGCCGATACCGAGGGCCAACGCCCCGAACGTGATCGCGAGGAGAGCCAGGTTCAGACACTGGGCAAGGAGCTCGACCGGTGTGACACTGGTCAGTTCGGCACGGTCGCGAACAGCGAGGACAGCTTCCCCGGTGCCCCTGCGGATGATCCGCAGCAGCCGCCGCCCCTCGTCGTCATCGATCTCACGTACGCGTACTCGTTCTGCCACGGCCCGGCGGTAACGGACGGTCGACGCCCAAGAACCTCACTCAGGCCGCTAGCCGCGTGTGCGGAGGGCCGCCTCCAGCCGGGCGATGTCCTCGGCGTCCTTGGTCCGTCGAGGTCGGGAGGGGTCCCAGATGGGCATCATCCGTTTGATTTCGATCTGGGCCTGCGGACTGACGATCGCACATTGCAGACCACCGATACGGCCTGGCCCGGCATCGAGCATTCCCTCAGGCCAGGGCGCACCGGCCCAGGGGCCCCCGGCAACCACCACACGGCCGGCCGTATCCCGGTCCAGGAGCGTAAAGCTGTTGTCCAGACCGTCCTTGGCGAAATCGAGCTGCAGCTCAGGCGGCGGCCCTGGGACCGGTTGACAGCCGTGCCGCAGCAAGCCTTCCGCCAGGACCCCTGCATCGTCCGTCCAAGCGAACCAGTCGACGTCTTCGTGGTCTCGCGTGATCTTGCCGAGGAAGAAATCCATGGCCCATCCACCGCGAAGCCACACCGCGACCCCAAGAGCCCCAGCGACCTCCACGGCCTCAGCGATCAGGCGGAGCTGCCGATCAGCACGTCCCATATCCACAGCCAGGCAGGTTACGCGGCAACCGCTTTGCCCAGCACATCATTTGTCCGCCACAGAGCGGGCGAACGTTGTCCGATGCAGCACTAAGGGCTGTCCCGCAATTCCCGGCGGGCGCGCGACGACAGCTACGGCACCTCGCCGCGTTGTCGGAACGTCCACATACATCCAGTATGCGGACGTCCCTCCGCCTTGCGATGCACCGCATCTGACGCCGCGCGCTTATCCACCGGGAATTGCGGGACAGCCCTTAGTGGGGGCCCGGTTCGGCGGTCGGTATGTGTTTGAGGGCGGTGAGTTGGGCGCTGGCTTCGGTCTGGAGGGGGTGGTGGTGCGTGGTGAGGGTGTGGAGGGCGGCCGTCAGGGCTGTGTGGGCTTCTTCTGTGCGGTTGAGGTGGCGCAGGACGCGTCCGAGTTCGAGTTGGACGGGGCCGCTGCGTGCCGGAGAGCCCGTCTGTTGAAAGGCGGTCAGCGCTTGTTGCAGAGGAGGTTCGGCTTCTTGCCAGCGGCCGAGCGCGGCGTAGGCGTTACCAAGGTGTGACAGGGCCATGGCCTGGTAGGCAGCGAGCAACTCAGGAGAAAGACCCGGGTGATCCAGACGGCAGATCTCCAGAACGTTCAGGTGGTGTACGAGCGCTTCCTCGGCTCGGCCGTTGTGGCAGAGGGTTTCACCGAGGGCGTTGAGGGTGCTCATCTCGGCGAGTCTCCCCTGAATAGTGAGGTTGTCGCGGTGGCAGGCGAGAGATGCGTGCAGGCGGCTGATGGCTTCGTCGGTGCGGCCCAGGCGGCGCAGAGCCCCGGCCCCGTACCCCAGGGCCCAGCCGGTCTGAAGCAGGTCGCCGCAGGCACGGGCAGCGACAAGAGCGGCGTCAGCGGCTTCCAGAGCAGCCGGAGGACTGTGAGCGCAGATGCTGTGGGCCCAGGCGAGGTAGTTGAGGTGAGTCGCCTCCTCACGCCGGCTGCCCAGGGCACGCGCGGCATCAACGGCGTACTGAAAGACGTCGACCCACTGAGCCCAGTGCTGGGTCAGGTCGGAGAACCAGTGCATCGCCGCAGCGGTGTCGACGACCAGCCGGTGCCGGCCGGTGGCGCGAGCGTGGTGGAGGGAGGCGAGCCACTGCTCCCGTTCGGCTTCCAGCCAGGCTCGGGCCCGGTCGCGGCCGACCGGGGCGGTGGCGGGGTCGGGGTCGCCGGCCGGTGTGCTGTGCCGTTCGGCGTCGAAATGGAGGGCAGCGGCGGTGGCTCGGGACAGCATCCAGCGGGCGGTGCGGTCCAGGGCGGCTTCGCGGGTCGCCGCGTCGTCCTCAGCGGTCAGCTGTTCGGTGGCGAAGATCTTCAGGAGGTCATGGAAGCGGTAGCGCTGAGCGTCGGGTTGGGGCTGGAGAAGCCCGCGGTCGCAGAGTTCGTCCAGGCGGAACTCGGCGTCACGGAGCGGGATGCCGGTGAGGAGGGCGGCGCTCTCGGGGCTCACATCGCAGCCTGCTGCGAGCGCGCAGCGCCGTAGCAGCAATCGGGAGACGGGGGCGAGCTGTTGATAGGACAGGGTGAAGGAGGCCCGGACCTTCAGATCCCCCGCCTGCAGCAGGTCGAGCCGTCGCTCCTCACGGTCGAGCTGGGCGGCAATTTTGGCGAGGGAGTCCTGGGTGCGGGTGGCGAGGCGCTGGCCTACTATCCGCAGGGCCAGGGGCAGACGACCGCACCGGTCGGTCAGGTCTCGGGCGGCCTGGGCCTCGCGTGCAACCCGGCCCGGGCCGACGATACGAGTGAGGAGTTCTACCGCTTCCTCACGGCGCAGCAATGGCAAATCGACCCGGTGCACGGCTTCCAGACCGGCAAGGCTGCTCCTGCTGGTGATGAGCGTCAACGAAGTCCCGGATCCGGGGAGCAGGGGCCGAACCTGGGACTCATCGGCGGCGTTGTCGAGCACGAGGAGGAGACGTCGGGCCGCAGCGAGACTCCGTAACAGCCCGGCACGGTCGTCCACCCCACGAGGCAGGGACCGCCCGGACACTCCGAGCGCGGTCAACAGCCTCACCAGTGCTTCGCCCGGGCGGACGGGCTCGGCTTCCATACCGCGCAGGTCGAGCCAGTACTGCCCGTCGGGATACCGAGGGGCAAGGCGATGCGCGGCATGGACGGCAAACGCCGTCTTCCCAAGACCGGCCGTGCCCGAGACAACGGCCACGGAGGCCCCGGTGGACGGTGCGGAGTCGGCCAGGGCAGCGAGGGTGGCGAGGGCGTCGCGGCGGGCGGTGAAGTCGCCGGTGTTCCGCGGCAGGGAGAGGATCCCGGGCGCGGCCGGGCCGGTGGCCGACCCGGGCCGGAGCCGGCCGGGGGCGGCGGCTGCCTCGAAGGACAGGGTTTCGTCAGGGTTCAGTCCCAAGGCCCGGGCCAGGGCGTGGACGGTACGGCACTGCGGCCCCGTGGTGTGGCCGCTCTCCAGGTAGGCCAGCGTCCGCACACTCACCCCCGCTGCGTGAGCGAGCCGCTCCTGGCTTAGAGCTGCGCGCAGCCGCAGCGTGCGCAGGAGCTTTCCGAAGTCGTCGGACGTACTGGTCATGATCTGGCCTCCTCGTGACCGCACACGCGACGGTCCGGAGTTGAGCTTTCTGCAAAAGTAGCGCGGAGCCTACTTTTGCGGGTTGTTCTGCCTGGTGGCAGTGGGCGGCCCAGGTGTGGAATGAGCGCAAGGCCCCACCGCCTCTCACGTATGGCGTGGGCATCACGGCGCGCCCCTGCCGGGGCCTGATCGAAAGGCGTCTTCCCGCTGTCCTTGCGAGCCTCAGCTGTCTCCGGCACAGCCGAGTCCTTGTGACGGTGGATTCCCGCGCGTTTCCTCAACAGCTCGCCGGCACAGTGCTGGTACGGCCCAGCCTGAGGCAGGGATTCAGGCCGTCCGCGGTGCGCTGTGACTCGATATCGATCCAGGAGTTCCGTGTGACTATGACCATGGCCCGCAGGGCGGCTCTCGCCATCACAGCGCTCGCGCTGACCGGTACCACCCTGACCGGTTTGGCCCCGTCCGCTCAGGCCGCCTCGATGGAGGTATGCGTCCTGCACAACCTGGGGGGAGCCAGGTACTACTGCGAGTACGGCGTGTCCTGGGTCAATTACCCCAACGGTGACGACCAGGCCATCGTCGTGGGAACCGACTACGCAGTCTGGACGAGTTGGGGCAAGCCTGGGAATTTCGGTGGCTGGAAGTCCATGGGCGGCAATGTGCGCAGCGCTGTCTACGTAACGAACAACAACACTGAGAATCCCCGGCTTACGGCGGCGGGCACGGACAACCGGTGGTGGTACACCCAGCGCCGCAACAACGGATCCTGGAGCCCGTGGACAACCTGACACCAGCGCTCGCCGGGAGCGTCCACCCCGCCCGAGCACCGTCGATCAAGCATCCTCGAACTCGAAAGTTGATCACACATGAGACTCTCCAGGACCACGACGGCGATCGGGGCGGCGCTGGCAATCGCCTTCCCGCTGATCCCGGCGAGCAACTATTCCGCCTCGGCTGTCGAAAGTGGACTCCCGGCCTCCGAGACACCCTCGCAGGCCGACAGGAATACTAGCCACGCAAAGGCGCTGATGATGCGTCAGGCGCCGATCCTGGACGCAGCGGACGAGATCACCGAACTGGTGAAGAAGGACCCGGTCAGCGGATACAACGAGCTGACGATCTCTGTGGAGACGAACGGCTACACACTCCGCTGGAAGGGGAGACCCCCCGAGAACGTCACCCGTGTCATCGCGTCACATCGGAAGAAGGGGCTGAACGTCAAGGTCGCCACCGCCCGCTACACCGCCACAGAACTGAAGAAGGCGATCGACGCGATCGCCAAGTCCGACGTCCGCATTAACGGTGCGGAAATCGTGAGCGTGGGAGCCGGGAAGGACGGGAACTCCCTCACCGTCGGAATCGACGTGCCCGACACAGCCCCCCGGGCCGCTGCGCAACCGCTCAAGACCGGCGAAGTCATCCCCTCGTCCCTGACACGAGGGATACCGGTCACCCTGAAGGCGGACAGCGTCGCCACTCCCATAGGCGATGAGCGCATCGGCATGCCATCAAGTATGCAATTCGGCGGACAGGCCATCAAAACATGGGGCGGCGCCAGATGCACGACCGGATTCACTGCCTCCTCCCGCGGATCCGTAGCAGACTACGTCATCACGGCGGAGCACTGCGTCACGGGAACCGGCCAGAAATGGCTAACCGCCGATGAAAGCTCTCTGGGAACCGTTTCCTACACGGATACACAGCACGATGCGGCGCTCATAGAACTTGACCCGAGAAAATCGACAGGGGGAGGCATCGTGGGGGGTCTGCCCGTCAGGAACTCGTTCCAACCTGTGCACCATGTGCACTCCGCGAGAGAAGTCCGCGCCGGCCAGTACGTCTGCGTCAGCGGATCGCTGACCGGAGAGCGATGCGGTGTTCCCGTTGTAGAGGGCTACTACTGGAGACAGCTCAACGGTGTGCAGAGGTGGACCGCAGTAACAGGTGACTCCCCCTGGGAGTACATCGCCGGCAAGGGGGACAGCGGCGGTCCCGTCTACAGCTACAACGTGTCCGGTGGGGTCGTTGGCCACGGCCTCATGTCCGCGACCCAGTATGGTACGACGTGCTCCAACCCGTTCGGCGGGACACGGTCAGCATGCTCGAACAAGCTGTACTTCACCAGCCTTCCCTCAGCACTGGCCATGATGCCGACAGGGATTTTTCTCAACTGAAGTACGAGGGGGGACACGGAGCGACCATTGCCACGCCCACGCTTACTCAAGGCGATGCGGTGGTGAGCCCCGGGGCGGCGTCCTGCCGGAGGGCTGTCCGGCAAAACATCAGTGAGCCCCGGGGCTCTGTCCCCCACTTACCCGCCCTTGTCAGGTCTAGACCTTTCTCAGCGGGTCGTGATCTCCAGCCGCGCGGCTGGTCCCTGCACACCAAGATCGTGCTGTGGGCCACCGGGGTCTCGGGCCAACGCGTCGCCCACCTGGTACGGGGACGCATGCTCGACTACATCGAATTCGAGGACGACTTCGCCATGGTCAAGACCAACCCGCCCGCCGACATCATCGGCCTCCCCCTGTCCCACAGCGCCGTCCGCTCCCGTTTCGGCATCACGGTCGTCGCCATCAAGCGCCCCGGCGAGGGCTTCACCTACGCCACCGCCGAAACGGTCGTGGCAGCGGACGACACCATCATCGTCGCCGGCCGCACCCGAGCAACCGAACGCTTCAGTGAGCTCCAGTAGAACACCGGACAGAAGTGGTGGACTTGACCTGGGCAGAGGCCGGTCCCGCGCACGCGACCGCCAGACATCGGCACACGGTCAGCCAGGTAATCGCGCGCGACACATTTCCGGCGACATCGGCGGTCGTCCCCGGAACAATGGCCGCCCATGGATGAAGTGGAAGTCGTCGTCGCCCATTCCGAGCGCGCGACCCTGCGCGTCGGCGACGTGTTCGTGAAGGTGGACGCCGATCAGGCGCGCACCGATGTCGAGGTCGAGGCGATGTCCCTCGCGCCGGTCCCGACCCCGGAGGTCCTGTGGCGCGAGCCGCCCGTGCTCGCGATCGCCGCACTCCCGGGGACGACGCTGGGGCGCCTCGGCGGGCCGTCGACCGGGTCGTCGGCGGCGTGGGCCGCGGCGGGCGCCGCCATCCGGAAGCTGCACGACGCGCCGCTGCCGCCCTGGGCCGGCCGGGCCGGCCGGGACATCGTGGCGCTGGCGGCGGAGCTCGACGAGGAGTGCGAGTCGCTCGTGACCAGCGGCCTCCTGCCCGCTGACCTGGTCGCCCGCAACCGCCGGGTCGCCGAGGCCGCGCTCCGGCCGTGGCCTTTGGCGTTCACGCACGGCGACCTGCAGATCGCGCACGTCTTCGTCGAGGGCGACGAGGTCACGGGCATCATCGACTGGTCCGAGGCGGGCCGGGGTGATGCCCTGTACGACCTCGCCACCTTCACGCTCGGCCACGAGGAGCACCTCGACGACGTCCTCGCCGGCTATGGCACCGACATCGACCTCGACGTGATCCACGCGTGGTGGTCGGTGCGCAGCCTGCTCGCGGTTCGCTGGCTGACCGAGCACGGCTTCGACCCGTTCGCGCCGGGCTGCGAGGTCGACGTGCTGAGATCCCGGATGTGAGGCCGCGCGGGCCCGGCCGCTCCGCAGACCTTCCGACACACGGAGCGGGCCGTCCCCGGGCATCGTCACGCTCGACCGCGTCCACGAGCGCGACACCTCACCCGGCTGACGCCCGCTCACCGAACGCGGCGACTTGCTAATCCCTGACCTTGAGGAAGCGCATCCGCGTCGCGCCGTTACTGTCGGTGCCGCCGGCCTGGGCGTCGGAGATCTTGCCGCCGGTGAGGACGAACATCAGGTGCAGGCGGACCGTCCGGGGGCCGGAGGCGACCGGGTACTCGGTCATGATGTGGGTGGTTCCGCCCTGCTGCTCCTGCCGCGCCGCGTTGATCGCCGCGATCTGGGTGAAGCTCGTCAGCAGGGTGTCCGTGGTCTCGTCCCTGAGCCAGCCGATGATGTAGCCGCTGCCGCCGGTGGCGGTACCCAGCGCGTACCGTACGTCGCTGTCGATGTGGTAGACACCGGCTTCCGGCAGCACGATGTCGGACTCGGGGATCGGCACGTCGGCCCCTGCCCGGGCCAGGAGGTCGGCGTGCTGCCGCTCGGAGTTGAGGAACCCGCTCACCGGTGTGAGGCGGGCGCCGATCTCCCACCTCTCAGGGCAGCCGGGCGTCCCGGTGACATCGATGTCCACCGACCGCTCGACGCTGCTGTTGCCGCCAGGGGCGAGTCCCGCCAGGTCGATCCGCGGCACGAGCAGCCCGCCGGTGGTGTTCCGTGCGGCATTGCACGGGGACGGGTCCAGGGCAGGCGTGTCGGGCGCGTACAGACACCCGTCGCCGCCACGGGTGATGGCGTTGCCCCGGTCGGTGGAGACGCACGGAGGGCGGGGGGTGGCGCAGCCGTCGCGGCAGGGGTCGGCCGGGACGACCGGCGGGACCGGGGCGTAGGGGGTCGAGCCGCCGTCGAGGGTGTCGGTCGTGCAGGTGACCGCGCCGTCGCAGTCACGGCAGGTCGTCCGGACGAACGGCCGGCCGCACCCCGGGGCGGACGCCTGGACGGTGAGGACGAAGCTGTCGACGGTCCACTGCTTGGGGCCGACCCGGCAGCTGTCGTCGTTGCCCGTCTCCAGGTTGAGCTCGACGACGACCTTTCCCGCGAGGACGTCCGCGAGGGGCACGGTGGTCGGTGGGACGACGCCGTTGTCGTCCCCGCCCGCCGGCAGATCGGGTGGGCCCAGGAGATCGGTGTGGACCGGGGTCGTGCCGTTCCACAGGGCGAAGCGGCCGTAGAGCCGGCAGGCCGTGCTCCTGCCGTCGTTGTGGACATGGACCGAGGCGCTGATCGTGACGTCGGTGGGATTGCCGCGCAGGGACGCGGGGTCGATGTGCACGACGCCGGCGAGCCAGGTGTGCTGGCCGTTGTGCGTCCCGTCGTCGGCCGGGAACGTGCCCGTGCCGCTGTCCAGGATGGTCTGGGCGACGACAGGGTCCAGTGCGGCATGGGTGTTGGCGATGGTGTAGTACGGCGTCGGGTCGGTGCTGCGCGCGGTCGCTGCCACGCGGTACGGCGCGGAGTCGCGCAGCAGGGTCGTCTCGCACTGCTCGTACGGCCTGGTGTCGGGACAAGTAGCGGGAGTGCAGGCAGACTTGGGGGGCCGGCAGTCGCCGATAGTGATCGGGGACTGTCCGCAGCCGCATCCACTCATGGGTCAACTCCTGTCAGAGGGCGGGGTGATGGCAGCGACGGCGAGCGGTGTGCCGCCTTCGCGCGGTGGGGCCGCGGGGCGATGGTGCGCGGGCTCGTCGGACGATCAGAAGGAAGATCGGGCCGAGGCGGGTCCGTCGAGGGCTGACGGCGGAGCTCACCGTCGGCCGCGCGGCCGGGGAGCGGAGGAGGGCCGCTTGACGGGCCGTTCGCCAAGGCGTGTCCGGCGTGTCGTCGACCGTCGCCGGCTGCGTGCTGCCGCAGCCGGTCATGTCCTTGGGGTGGGAACGGGAGTGGCCATGTCGGCCCGTCCTCGCGATCGCGCTCCTGGGCGAACCACGTCGGGCGCTCGGACATCATCGGGCGTATCTGATGCGCAGTCATGTACCTGCTGCGCTACCACCTCTAACGTACTGTCCCGTGATCTGTCTGGCATTACCCCGTTGGAGTGACTGGTCCCTCCGCCGAGGTGGCGGAGGGATCACGCCTCCCTGCCCCGGCCGCCTTCACGCCCGACTGCCCTGCGCGAGCACGCTCCGGCCGTGGCTCACGGTCGCGCCTTTGCCGTGAGGCGTGCCGCGGTCTCCGTCAGGGACACCGTGAACGGGTGGCGGGGCGTGGTCAGCACCTGACGTGCCGTGCCGTGCTCGACCAGTTCGCCGGCTTCCAGGACCGCGATCCGGCCGGCCAGGGCCGCGGTGTCCAGGTCATGGGTGATCAGCACCAGGGCCAGGTCCCCGCGGTCACGCAGCAGGGTGGCCAGCAGGTCGAGGACGGCGCGTCGGGTGACGGTGTCGAGGCCGGAGGTGATCTCGTCACAGATCAGCACCCGCGGCCGGGCGAGCAGCGCTCGTGCCAGCGCGGCGCGTTGGAGTTCGCCGCCGGACAGCAGGGCGGGCCGGCGGCGTACGAGGTCGTCGGGGAGCCCGAGCCCGGCAAGGGTGTTCAGTGCCTCGGTCCGGGCAGCGTCCGAGGTGGCCCCGCGCAGCCGTACCGCTGTGCGTGCCACCTGATCCAGCACCGGCCGGTGCTCGTCGAAGGAGGCCCGCGCGTCCTGGAAGACGTACTGCACCGCTGCCAGTTGTTCGCGGGTCCGGGCGCGCAGGCTGCGGGGCAGCGGGGCGCCGTCGAGGAGGATGTCGCCGTCGTGGTCCCGGTGGAGACCGGCCAGACAGCGGGCGAGGGTGGTCTTGCCGCTGCCGGAGCGGCCCACGACGGCCAGGCATTCGCCGGTGCGGAGGGTCAGTTCGTCGACGGTGCGCAGCACCGTCGCCCTGCCGTGCCGGGCGGTGAGGCGGCGTATGCGCAGGACGCCGTTGCCTTCCGCGGTGACGGGGTCGGGCAGCACGGGAGCGGGAGCGAGAAGCTCACGCGTCCATGGATGGCGCGGCGCGACCCACAGCCGTTCCGCCGGGCCCGACTCCACCACCCGGCCGTCGCGCATGACCAGGACGTCGTCCGCGACGGCCCGTACGACGTCGAGGTCGTGGCTGAGCAGGACCACGGAGACGCCTTGTCGGGCGATCGCCGCCAGTTGGTCGACGACGCGCCGCTTCGTCAGCGCGTCCTGGCCCGTGGTGGGCTCGTCCGCCACCACGACCTGGGCGCCGAGCAGCAAGGCCTGGGCCAGGACGAGGCGTTGCTGCTGGCCCCCCGACATCTGATGCGGGTAGCGCCGCAGCAGTGGCTCCCCCTCCGGCAGTTGAGCCGAGGAGAGCGCCTGGAGGACGCGTCGGCGGGCGGCGGCCCGGCGCTCGGACCGGGGCAGGGCGCGTACCTGCCGCCGGGCGATGTCCCGCAGCAGGGCGCCGGCCCGGCGCGCGGGGTTGAGCACGGCGCCCGGCTGCTGGGGTACGTATCCGACGAGGCCGTCGGCCACCTGTACGTCGCCGCTGACCCGTGCGCCCGCCGGGTACTCACCGAGCAGGGCGAGGCCCGTGGTGGTCTTGCCGCTGCCGGACGCTCCGACGAGGGCGGTGATCCTCCCGGGCGGCACGCGGAGGTTCACTCCGTCGACGATCGCCCGGCCGTCGATCTCGACCCGCAGATTCCTGATGACCGCGACCGCGTTCACGTCCGCTTCCTCTTCTCCAGTACGGCGTCCAGGAGCAGGTTGCTCCCCATGGTCAGGGCGACGATCAGCAGGGCGGGCACCACCACGGCCCACGGCTGCACGAACAGCCCGGTCCGGTTGCGGTCCACCATCACCGCCCAGTCGGAGGCGTCGGGTGCGACACCGACGCCGAGGAACGCCGCCGTGGCCACCAGGTAGAGCACGCCCGTCAGCCGTACGCCCGCGTCCGCGGCGAGCGTGCGGGCGGCCGTCCTGCCGACGTATCCGACGGCCGTCCGCCACCACGTCTCGCCCTGCATGCGCAGTGCCTCGACGGCCGGGCGCGAGGCCGCCTCGGCCCCGGCGGCCCGCACGATGCGGGCAGCGTCCGGAATGTTGACGAGCGCCACCAGCAGCGCGAGCCCGGCCGTGCCCGGGGTGAAGACGGACGCCACCAGCAGGATCATCAGCAGGGACGGTACGGCGAGCAGCACGTCCAGGGGCCGCATCAGCAGTTCCTCCAGCCACCTCCGGTGAGTGAGCGCGCTGATGAGTCCGACCGGCAGCGCCACCAGGTAGGCGAGAGCCGTCGCGGCGAGTGCGACGAGCACCACGGACTGTCCGCCGAGGAGGATTTCGCGTCCTACGTCCCGGCCGACGAAGTCGGTGCCGAGCCAGTGTCCGCCGCCGAGGGTGAAGGAGGCGGCCCGTGGCCCGGAGTCGCCCGTGAAGAGCGGGCCCAGCAGGGCGAGGGCGAGCGGTACGCCGACGATCGCGGCGCCGAGTGCGAAGCGGGATCTCATGCCGCCACCCCCGCCCGCGGTGCGAACCGGCGGGCGACGAGGTCGGCACCGAGGTTGAGGACGACGGTGGCCAGGCCGAAGACCACCGCGAGACCCTGCACCACGGGCACGTCGCGTTCGGCCACGGCGTTCATCAGGACGGTGCCGAGTCCGGGAATCACGTACAACGCCTCCACGACGATGACCCCGCACAGCAGCCAGTCGACCGTGCGGGCGAGCTGCTGTGCGGCGGGCGCGATCGCGTTGGGGAGAGCGTGCGCGTACCGGACGCGTGCGCCGCGTATGCCGTAGCGGTGCGCCTGGGCGACGTAGGGGGACGCCAGGGCGTCGATCATGCCCGCCCGCACCAGGCGGGCCAGGGAGCAGACGGGCCTGGACAGCAGGACGAGAACGGGCAGCACCAGGGCGGCGGGGTGGGCGAGCAGGTCGGTGCCGTAGCCGACGGCGGTCGGCGGCAGCCAGCCCAGGCGCAGGGCGAAGACCGTGATCAGCAGCACGCCGAAGGCGAACTCCGGGACCGCGTACACCCCGAGGGTGACCGAGCTGACGAGGCGGTCCACGCGTCGTCCTTCGTGGCGGGCGGCCAGCACTCCGAGGCCGACCCCGACCGGCACCAGGAGGGCCACCGTGAGCAGGGCGAGGAGCACGGTCGGCCCGAAGCCGTCCGCGATGTACGTGGAGACGGGCCGCCCGGAGGCGAGCGAGGTCCCGAAATCGCCGCGCGACAGCCCGGCCGCCCAGTCCGCAAGTCGTTCGTGGGCCGGCCGGTCCAGCTCCATCGCCTCCCGGATGGCCGCGATCCGTGCGGGGTCGGGCTGGTCGCCGGCGAGGGCCACGGCGGCGTCGCCCGGCAGCGCCTCGGTGAGGGCGAAGACGAGCAGCACGACCGCCGCCGTCTGTCCCACGCCGAGCAGCAGCCGCCGGGCGATCCAGGAGCGAAGTCCGCTCACGCCAGCCAGACCTTGTCGAAGCGCGCCCAGTCGAGCGAGTTGGCGGGCGCCTTCGTCTCGACGCCCCGGACGGCCGGGGCGGTGCCGAGGATCCAGTCGGCGAAACCCCAGACCAGGAAGCCGCCTTCGGCGTGCAGGCGGCGCTGCATCCGCGCGTAGACGGCAGCGCGGTCGGCCTCGGCCCTGGTGGACTGTGCCTGCTGGTAGAGGGCGTCGAAGTCCTTGTGCTGCCACTTGGTGGCGTTGGTGGTGGAGCCGGTCAGCAGGCGCTGGGAGATGTGGGCCTCGATCGGCATGGCGCCGGAGCGGTAGGAGCAGAGGGTGCCGGAGTCGAGGATGTCCTTCCAGTAGCTGTCCTTGCTGCCGGACTTGACCGTGATGGTGACTCCGGCCTTGGCCGCCTGGTCGCGGAAGATGGTCGCGGCCTCGGTGAACCCGGCCGCGACCGGGGAGGTGTCGAGGGTGACCTCGAGATGCTCGGCGCCGGCCTCCTTGAGCAGCGCCTTGGCCCGGTCGAGGTCCTGTTCCCGCTGCGGGAGGCCCTCGGCGTAGTACGCGTAGCCCTTGCCGAAGAGGTCGTTGCCGATCTCGCCCGCGCCGGACAGGGCGCCGTCGACGAGTTCCTCGCGGTCGGCGATCAGGAAGAACGCCTCCCGGACCCGCTTGTCGTCGAAGGGCGGTCGGTCGGTCTTCATCGCGAACGACTGCATGGCGCTGTTGCGCAGCCGGACGATCTCGATCTGTCCCTTGCCCTCGTGGGCGCGGGCGGTGGTGGGGTTGAGCTCGTGCGCGTACTCGATCTGGCCGCCGAGGAGGGCGTTGACGCGTGCGGACTCCTCGTTGGCGACGATGAACTCCAGCTCGTCGAGGTGCGGGGCGCCGTCCCAGTAGGCGTCGTTGCGCTTGAGGACGGCGGACCTGCCGGGTGCGAAGGACACGAAGCGGAACGGCCCGCTGCCGACCGGATTCCTGTCGAAGTCCTGTGCGCCGTCGGGGATGATGTACGCGCCGAAGGCGGCGAGCACGTTGGGGAATTCGGCGGTCGGCCGTTTGAGGGTGAACTCGACGGTCCGCGCGTCGAGGGCCCGGCTCGCCCTCAGATCGATGGGCTCCAGCGACGCCTTGGCGCGGAACGCCTTCTTCGGGTCGGTGATGCGGCGGTAGCTGTGGAGGACGTCCTGGGCGGTGACCGGCTTGCCGTCGTGGAAGGTGGCCTCGCGCAGGGTCACCTTCCAGCGGTCCAGACCCGCGTTGGACTCCCACGCGGAGGCCAGCCGCGGCTGGGCGGAGAGGTCGGGCCCGTAGTCGGCGAGCTTGTCGAACAGCGCCTTGGCGCGCGCGACATCGGCGAACAGGTTGCTCAGGTGCGGATCGAGGGTCTCGCTGGCTCCGCCCCCGGCGAAAGCGGCGCGCAGACGGCCGCCGCGGCGGGGCTTGCCGTCTCCCTTGTGGGAGTCGCCGGCGGACGGGCCGGAGCCGCCGCAGCCGGTGAGGGCGAGCGCTCCGAGGCCGGCCGCGCCTCCGGCCGCTGCCAGAAAGCCCCGGCGGCGCAGACCTGGGAAGCGCGGGTCGTTCAGGGGGGCGTCGTTCATGGTTGATTCCTTGCTGTGTGTACGAGCGGGCATCGGGCCGGGGGCCTCGGTGGGTACGGTGTTCAGCGGTCGTGCGTCAGGCGGGCGACCAGGTGCAGCCGGTCGGCGTCGGCGGTCGCGGCGGGCAGGTCGCCCTCTCGCCACGGCGGCTCGGTGCGCGGGCCGGGCCGGTCGTACAGGCCGAGCACCTCGAAGCCGTGGGCGGCGAGGAAACGGCGCAGCTCCTGGGGAAAGAGCAGTCGCCACGCGGAGTGCTGCTCGACCGGTGGCGCTCCGTCGTCGGAGGTCCACACCCGCCTGCGGCGCAGCAGTTGCGCGGCCCGGTCCACGTACAGGGTGGTGGTGGACCGGTGGACGACGCCCTGCCAGGTGAAACCGTTGACGGCCGGGGTGTCGATGAGCTCCGTGCGGCCGAGGAAGAAGGCGCCGTTGCGCATCTCCGCGACGAGCAGGCCGCCGGGTGCTAGGCAGCGTCGGCAGGATGCCAGGAAGGCGTCGAGCTCCTCGTTGGTGTGGCAGTACAGCAGGGCGCTGTCCAGGGACACCACGGCGTCGAAGGAACCCTGGCCGAGGTCGAAGCCGCGCAGGTCGGCGCGGGTGTACTCGGGGCCGGGGTGGTGGAGGCGGGCGTACTCCAGCATCGTCTCGGAGAGGTCGGCGCCGACGACCGTGCGGCCCGTCCCGTGCACGTACGCGGCGTCGCGGCCGGTGCCGCAGCCGATGTCGAGGACGCGCGGCCCGGCTCCGTACCGCAGCAGGCGGTCCACGACCCAGCGTCCGGCGAGGCGTTCGGCGTCCGGGAAGCGTGCCTCGTACAACGCCGGGTTCTCGGTGAGCAGGTTGTCGCCGGTCGCGTCGTTCACAGGGGGCTCCTCATGCGGTCGACGATCAGGGGGGCGGGGCGGGAGGGCAGCGAACGGATCCGGTGCAGCCAGGCGACCCCGGCGGCGGAGGCGAGCCCGAGGGCCAGGCAGCACGTCCAGGGCAGCCAGTGCGCCCCCGTGTGTTCTCCGGTGTCCATGGCCCAGCCGATGACCGTGTTGCCGACGGCCGCGGCGATGCCCGAGACCATGGAGAAGAGGCCGAAGTAGGTACCGGTGAGTTCCGGGCGGCCGAAGTCGGTGATCAGCTCCATCACGAACGGCTGGGCGATCATGACACCCACGTGGAGCAGCAGCGCACCCGCCAGCACGGGCAGGACGCGGAGCACCGCGTCGCCCGCGCCACCGGGGGCCGTCCCGTCCCCGGCCCCGGTCATCGGCGGTACGAAGGCGAGCCCCATGAGGGCGAGCCCCACGCTGACCCACCGCGCCCGGCTGCCCCGCCCCTTGAGCTGTCTCGTGATGCGTAGTTGCAGGCAGAGGCCGGCGAGCGTGCCCACGACGAAGACGACGCCGGCCGCGCCGTCCCAGCCGGTGGCCCGGCGGGCGCCGTCCGGCAGGAGCAGGTACAGCTGGTTCTCCATGGTGAACATGCCGGCCATCACGAGGGCGAACACCACGAAACTGCGGTTGCCCACCGCCTCCCGCCAGTCCGTGAGGACGCTGTTCCCGGACGGCTCGGTCGCGCGGTGGGGCAGCGCCATGGCCTGGGCGACGGTGAGTACCGCGAAGACTCCTGCGGCGGCGAGGGCGGAGGCACGGAAGCCGACCAGCAGCAGGGCGCTGCCGAGGAGCGGCCCGATCAGGGCGCCGGTGGTCGCGAAGACGTTGAACAGGGCGAACGCCTCGGCCTTGCGCTCCCCCGCCTCCAGGGCGAGGTAGGCGCGGGTGGCCGGGTTGAACAGGGCGCCGGCCAGTCCGCTGAGTACGGAGGCGGCGAGCAGCACCGCCAGTCCGTCGCCGAGCGCGAAGAGCCCGAAGCCGACCGTCCGCAGCGCGCAGCCGGCGATGATGACCCCTCGCGCGCCGAGTCGGTCCGATGCCGAGCCGCCGATGAGGAACAGACCCTGTTGGCTCAGGTTGCGTACACCGAGCACGGTGCCGACGACCACCGCGGACATGCCCAGGTCCTCGCTCAGATGCAGGGCCAGGTAGGGGATGAGCAGGTAGAAGCCGGTGTTGACGCCGAGCTGGTTCACCAGGAGCAGACGTATCGCGAGCGGAAAGCCGCGTATCTCGCGCAGCGTGCTCACGGCTGGTCCCCACTTCCCCGGGTGCCCGGCCGGACACCGAGGCCGGGGTTGCGGCTCACCCGGACGGTGCCGTCGTCGCCGCCGATGCCGGTCCACGGGTCGTCGGCGAGCAGCAGGTGGCCGTCCAGGTCGATCCAGCGGGCGCGGTCGGCGAGGTGGACCGCCGGGGCGATGCCGAGGGTGCTCGCGGTCAGGCAGCCGAGCATCAGTTCGGTGGCGGTGCCGGCGATCAGCTCGGCGATCCTCAGGGCCGCGGTGACACCGCCGCACTTGGCGAGCTTGACGTTGATGCCCTGCACCCGCCCGGCGAGACGGCGGGCGTCGTCGTGGTCGACCGCGTCCTCGTCGGCGATGATCGGCAGCGGCGAGCGTCCGGCGAGTCGTGCCAGGGCTTCGGGGTCGCCGGGCGCGAGCGGCTGCTCGACCGCCTCGATCTCCAGCTCCGCGAAACGGGGCAGGAGTCCTTCGGCCGTGCGGAGGCTCCAGGCTCCGTTGGGGTCGAGCAGCAACCGCGCGTGGGGAGCGGCGACGCGCACGGCCCTGACGCGTGCCAGGTCGTCCTCGGGGTCCGGGGAACCGGCCTTGATCTTGAGGATGGAGAAGCCGTCCCTCGCCAGGCGCCGGGCCTGGGCGCCGGCCCGCCGCGGCGGGACGATGCCGATCGTACGGGCGGTCGCGGCGGCGGGCGGGGTGAGGGTCCCGAGGAGTCGGTGGACCGGGACGTCGGAGCACTTGCCGACCAGGTCGAGAAGTGCCGACTCGATCCCCGCGGTCACCGCGGGCGGGGTGCCGTCGGGCGGCAGCCGTCCGGCACGGAGGGCGTCGAGCGCGCTCTCGGGGTCGGGGAATCGGACGAGCTCCGGGGCCGCTTGACGCAGAAGCCGTCCGATGGCGCCGGCGTCGAGTCCGTAGTAGACGCTGGCGACGACTTCTCCGTGGCCGCGCTGTCCCTGGTGCTCGATGGTCAGCCAGACGGCGTCGCGGGCCGCCATCACCGAGCGGGATATGCGCAGTGGTTCGGCGAGTCCGAGGCGCACGGTGCGCTGGGTGACCTTCACGGGCCCGCCTCTCCGGTGCGCGGTGCCGGGGCGCGGCCTTCCAGGGGGTCGGTGACCCTGCGGCACCGGGTCCACCCGGTGGCCTCCACGGCCCGTGGATGCGTGATCTCCACGGGGCGGCCGACGGCGGTGGTCAGGTCGAGACCGTGCGCGGCGGTGAAGTCGTCGTCGTACAGGCTGCCGAGGTAGCGGTGCGGCCCGTCGGGGAAGACCGTGGCGACGACCGCTCCGGGGTGGACGCGGGCGGCCCAGGCCGCGACGAGGGCCACGGCTCCGGTGCTCCAGCCGCCGCTGACGAAGTTGCCCCTGGCCAGTCGGCGGCAGGCGTCCGCGGCCTCGGTCGGACCGACCCAGTGGACCTCGTCGAACGCCGCGTAGGCGACGTTGCGTGGGTGGATGCTGCTGCCCAGGCCGCGCATCAGGCGGGGCCTGGCGGGCTGGCCGAAGATCGTCGAGCCGGTGGCGTCCACACCGATCAGGCGGAGTCCCGGCCAGTGGCGCCGCAGCGGGCCGACGACACCCGCACTGTGGCCTCCGGTACCGACGCTGCACACCAGGATGTCGAGGTGGTCCAGCTGAGCGGCCAGCTCGGCGGCGAGAGACGCGTAACCGGCGATGTTGTCGGGGTTGTTGTACTGGTCGGGCCAGTACGCGTCGGGCAGCAGCGCCAGCTGTGCGCGCAGCCTGGCCAGCCGCGCTGCCTGCCAGCCGCCCTCGGCCGCCGGACGGTCGACGAGCTCCAGCCGGGCACCGTACGCATGCAGCAACTGCCGCATCGACGGCTCCAGTTCGGTGTCGCCGATCAGGACGATGGGGTGCCCGAGGGCTTGGCCGGCGAAGGCCAGGCCGATACCGAGGGTGCCGGAGGTGGATTCGACCACCGGGGCGCCCGGCAGCAGTTCGCCGCGCTCCCTGGCCCCGAGCAGCATGGAGACCGCGGCTCGCGCCTTCATGCCTCCGACGCCGAGCCCTTCGAGTTTGGCCCAGAAGCCGGGCTGCGGGCAGGGAAGATCGGCGGTGACGCGGGCGAGCGGGGTACGGCCGAGCAGGGCGAGCAGTTCGCGGTTCCCGGCGGAGCCGAGGACGGCGGCGGTGGTCACAGGGCGCCCCCGTAACGGTGGAGGGTCCCGGGGCCGCCGTCGAGCCAGAAGAAGGGGTACGGCTCCGCGCATACGGCGCTGACCCCGGCGCCGATGAGGCGCGGCAGCACCGCGCTGCCCGTCTGGGCGAACATCACCAGTGGTTTGCCGTGCCGCTGCGCGTGCTCGCGCAGCGGCTCGAAACTGCCGTTGCCGAGGGTCATGCCCGAGGCGAGTACCGCGTCGCAGCGCTCCAGTTCGGCCAGTGCGT
This sequence comes from Streptomyces sp. MMBL 11-1, assembly GCF_028622875.1. Classification (NCBI taxonomy): domain Bacteria; kingdom Bacillati; phylum Actinomycetota; class Actinomycetes; order Kitasatosporales; family Streptomycetaceae; genus Streptomyces; species Streptomyces sp. MMBL 11-1. The sequence continues at coordinate 571,911 of NZ_CP117709.1, forward strand.
CGTTCCGTACCGGCTCGCCCCACTCCGTCGTACCGCCCTTGAGGTCGCAGGCCGTGTACGTCAGCCCGCGCGCACGCAGCGCCTCCAGCAGCGAGTTGACGACGCCCACGACGAGCACGGTGCCGCCGGGAGGGCAGTCGAGCATGCCGACGACGGCCCGGGCCCGGGCCCGGGACTTCTCCAGCGAACTTCCCGCGGGCACGGGGCAGGGCCGTGCGCCGTTCCCGGGTGTGTGCGGCAGGACGTGCATCAGGTACGCGTCGAGCGCGGCCACCCGCACCGGCCCCAGGTCGTGTTCCAGGAGCCGGGCGACATCCGCGCCGACGCAGTCGTCCGCCGCGTCGTCGGGCAGTTCGCCCGGCTCGACCGCGCAGGACCCGACGGCCTCGGCGAGGCGCAGGCTGAGCACCTCGTTGCGGTAGCCACCGCTGCGCCCGTCGTGCCGTACGGACTGGCGTGTGGTGAAGGCGACGGCGATGCGCTGGGTGCGCGGGTCGGGGCCGAGGCTCCCGCTGCGGACCCGGTCCACGAGTTCGTCGTACGAGGCGGCGGCGACCGTCGTGCCGCTGGTCGCGGTCATGGGCCGACCACCTCGGGGCGGAGCGCCGAGAGCAGGGTCTCCGCGCGGTCGCGTGCGCCGAGGCCCTCGGCGTCGCCGGCCATGACGTGGCCCAGGTACTCGTTGTTGCTGCCCGCCGCCTTGACCGCCTTGCCGGGAACGGCCAGTTGGAGTTCGAGGAGGCCGGCGGCCGCGCTCACGTCGTCGGCGCCTTCGATGGACTTCAGCGTTCCCCCGGTGTCCGGCACCAGAAAGCCGATGGCGGCGCTCCGCAGGCCGGTGGCCCGGCGGCGCAGGTCGGGCTCGCGGCCGAGGGCCACGTCCACGCAGGCGGCGGCGAGGTCGACCCCGGTGACGTGGCGGACGAGTTCCGTGATGCGGTTGCCGGCCGGTCGGGGGTTGACCTCGACCACTCGGGGCCCGTCGTCCGTCAGTTTGATCTCGGTATGGGCCACGACGCCGTCCAGGCCGAGCGCCTTGAGCGCGGCGCGTGCCGTCTCCTCGGCCGCTCCGGTGTCCGCGGCGGAGAGCGCCGCGGGGAACATGTGGCCTGTCTCGATGAACGCCGGTGCGCCGCCGACGCTCTTGTCGGTCACGCCCAGCACATGCGTCAGCCCGCCGAACGACACGGTCTCGACGCTGACTTCGGGCCCCACCAGGAACTCCTCGAGCAGGACGACGGGGGCGCGGCGCTGTCCTCGCGCGTTGACGGGGAACTCCGCGAGCGCCCGGTGGGCGTCCGCCAACGCCTCCTCGTCGTCGACGCGCCGTACGTACATCCCGGCGCACAGGTCCACGGGCTTGAGGACCAGCGGATAGCCGATGTCGCGCGCCGCCGCGGCGGTCTCGGCCCAGTCCGCGCACACCGCGAAGCGCGGTCCCGGCACGCCGGCGCCGGTCAGCACGCGGCGGGTGGCGTCCTTGCGGCAGGCGTTTCCGACCGCCTCGGCGGCCGGGCCCGGGAGCCCCAGCCGGTCGGCGATCCGCGCCGCTGCCGGAAGGTAGTAGTCGCAGGAGGTGATCACGCCGTCGAAGCCGAGCGCGCGGTGGGCACGCTCGACGAGGGGCAGCAGCGCCTCGATGCCGTTGGTGTCGGCCGTCAGCACATTGCGGGCCCCGAGGAGCGGGTGCGTGGTGCCCTCGGGTGCGGCACGCAGGTAGTGGTGCAGGTCGCGGGTGAGGAAGGTGAACGCGTGGCCTCCCTCGCGAATCGCCCGCGGCAGCAATCTGCTCATCGATCCGACCCAGCTCTCGACCATCAACAGATGAGCCACGGTCTCCCTTTTCAGCACGCTGTTGAGGACTCCGGGTACGTCGCCGGCGGCGCGCGTCCCGGTGCGCCCACCTTGACCTGACGTACGCTATCGATAATCGTTTTCATTGTCACCTGACTTCACGTCACTTCTTCGCCACCCGCGCCCACCGGTGCGGGAGCCTCCGCCACGCGGACGCGGCGAGCCCACCCCGACGCCCCTCCGAGTCCCACGCATCCTTCGCCGACCCACGGGAGACCCACGATGACCGACAGCACCCCGCCCCCCTCGTACACCGTGCGGCCCGCCACGCGGGCCGACCTGGAGGGAGCGCGGCGCCTGATGCTCGACACCTTCTACCGGGAGTTCGGCTACGGCTACGTCCCCGCCTGGCACCGCGACGTCGTCGACCTCTCGGGCACCTACCTGGACGACCCTCGGCACCAGCTGCTGGTGGCCGTGCGCGACGGCGAGGTGGTGGCCACCACCGGCGTACGGTCGGGCGGCCCGGCCCACCCGCCGCACCCCCGCTGGCTCTCCGAGCGGTACCCGCCGGTGACCACCGCCCAGCTCGTCCGCGTCTACGTCCACCCGGAGCACCGCCGCCACGGACTGGCGCGGACCCTGGTGCGCCGGGCGTGCGACTTCGCCGCCTCGACACCCGGCTACGACAGCATCTACCTGCACACCAACGTCCAGGTGGAGGGCGCCGAAGCCTTCTGGCGCAGCCTGGCCAAGGAGATCTTCGACGCCCGGCCGACGGGTGAGCACGGCCCCGGCGTCGACACCGTCCACTTCGAGATCCCCCTGCCCCACTGAAGGCGGAGCAGCGGACGCGGGGCCCGCCCTCGCCACGGCAGGCTCCGCACCGCACCGCACCCCGGGACGGGGGGGGGCACACCGCGGACCGTTTATGAAAATGATTATCATCATGCTACGGTCGCCGTTCGCTCGACCTGACCTGCCCTCATTACTCGGAGTGACCTTGTGCGCGTCCCGTCCCGTCCCCTGCTCCTCCCCGCGGTCCTCACCGCTTCCGCCCTGCTCACCGGCTGCTTCTCGTCCTCGGAGACCACAGGCACCGGCACCGGCGAGCGCCTCCGCGTCGCGATGATGCAGCCCCCTCGCTCCGGCCTGTCCCCGCTGTCCGATGACGCGTTCAAGCTGTCCCGCTGGTCCACCGCGGAGACGCTCGTGAGGCTGAACGCGGACAGCGACGCCGAGCCCGCGCTGGCCACCGCGTGGAAACAGTCCGGCCGGACCTGGACCTTCACCCTCCGCGAGGGCGTCACCTTCCACGACGGCACCGAGCTGACCGCCGGGGCCGTCGTCCGTTCCCTCACGAGAGCCGCGGGCGCCTCCCCCAAGCCCCGCATACTCGACGGCGTCGAACTGACCGTGAAGGAGGGCAGCCCCGGCACCGTGGTCGTGGCGACCGCGGAGGAGGACCCCCTGGTCCCGCAGCGGCTCAGCTCCCCTCAGCTGTCGATCCTCGCGGCCAAGGCGTACCGGGGGAAGACCGTGGATCCGGCCGGGGCCGGCACCGGCCCCTTCGAGCTGACCCGGGTCGACGGCACCTCCTCCGCCACCCTCGACCGCTACGACGACTACTGGGGCGGTACGGCCAAGGCTTCCGGCATCGACGTGACGTTCGTGCCCGACGGCACCGCCCGCGCCGCCGCCCTGCGCAGCGGCGAGGCCGACATCGTCGAGGCGGTGCCCGTCTCGCAGGCCGCGCTGCTGGACGAGGACCTGATCACCGAGGTCCCGATGCCGCGCACCAACACGCTCTACCTGAACACGGAGACGGGCGCCTTCAGGAACCCGGCGCTGCGGGCCGCGGCCCGGGAGGCGATCGACGCCGAATCGATCGTGAACGGCGTGTACGAGGGGAGGGCCGACGTGGCCGAGGGGCTGCTGGGGCCCGCGCTGCCGTGGGCGGCCGACCTGCGGGAGCCGGTGCGCCGTGCGAAGGCGGGGGGCCCCGCGGGCAGGCGCATCACCATCGGTACGTTCACCGACCGGGCGGAACTGCCCGAAGTGGCCGCCGCTCTGCAACAGCAGCTGAAGAAGGCGGGCTTCCAGGTGAAACTGGAGGTGCGCGAGTACGCCAACATCGAGTCCGACGCCCTGGCGGGCGCGTTCGACGCGTTCATCCTGTCCCGGGCCACCGTTCTCGATTCCGGCGACCCGGCCGCGTACCTGTACAGCGACTTCGCCTCCGACGGTTCGTTCAACATCCCCCAGCTCGCCAGTCCGGCCGTGGACAAGGCCCTGGACAAGGCGGGCGCGACGCCGACCGGTGACGCCCGCCGCCGGGCCGTCATCGACGCCGAGACCGCCGTGCTCGCCACCGACGCGGCGGTGCCGATGCTCCACGAGCGCGTGATCCAGGGTGACGCCGCCGACGTGGTCGGGGCGGCCCACGATCCGCGTGAGCGGGAACTGGTCACGCTCGACACGCACGTCAAGTGAGGCCGACCACGGCGGGGGTGACCCGCGCTCTCTGCCTCGTCGCCGCGCTGGCCGCCGTCGGCCTGCTGCCCTGGCTCTCCGGCCGGGACCCGGCCCTGACCGTCCTGCGCGCCCGGTCCGCCGAACAGGAGCCGACCGAGGAGGCCCTGTCGGCGATCCGCCGGGATCTCGGCCTGGACGCGGGCCCGCTCTCCCTGCTCGGCGACTGGGCCGCGGGACTCCTGCGCGGCGACCTCGGCACCTCCTGGGTGTCGGGGACGGACATCCTGCCGTCCGTCGCCTCCGGGCTCCAGGTGTCGCTGGGCCTGATGGCCGCCGCGCTGACCGTGGCGGTGCTGCTGGCCGGGGCCCTGGTGGCGCCCGTGCTGGTGCGGGGACGGGGGTCGGCAGGGGCGTTCGCGGCCATGGCCGCCGCGGTGCCGGAGTTCCTCCTGGCCACCGTGGCGCTGCTGGTGTGCGGAGTGTGGCTCGGGTGGCTGCCGACGTCCGGCTGGCGGGGGCCCGAGTATCTGGTCCTGCCCGCCCTCGCGCTGGGGGTTCCCGCCGGCGGCCTTCTCGGGCGGCTCGTCGCGGACGCGCTGCCCGCCGTGCTGGACGAACGATGGGTGGAGCTGTGGCGGGGAGCGGGAGTGAGCCGCACCCGTGTCGTGTTCGCCGCGCTGCGCCGTGTACTCCCGCCGCTGGTACCGCAGTTCGGGATGGTCGCCGTCGGCCTGACGGGCGGCGCGGTCGCGGTGGAGACCGTGTTCGCGGTGCCCGGCATCGGGCGCACCGCGCTGGGCGCAGCCAAGTCGCAGGACCTGCCGCTGCTCCAGGGGTCCGTCTTCGCCCTGCTCGCTCTGGGCCTGGCCCTGGGGGCGCTGGCCGCCCTCGTACGACGCCGGCTGCTGGGCCCCGCCCTGCGTGACGCCGGGCTCTCGTTGCCGCCGGCCCGGCCGGTCCGGGCGCACCCGGCGATCCCGGCCGCCCTCGCGGCCCTGCTGCTGGCGGCGATCGGCTGGGGCCTGTTCCGCGACCCGTACGCGGTCGACACGGCCGCCCGGCTGGCCGCGCCCTCCTGGGCCAATCCGATGGGCACCGACGGGCTCGGCCGCGATGTGCTGGCCCGGCTCGGTCATGGCGCCGCCTCCACGGTCGGCACGGCGGCGGCCGTCTGCCTGCTGAGCCTGGTGGTCGCCCTGGCGCTCGGCTTCCTGCCCGGCGTCGCGGCGGGCGCGGCGGACATCGCCAACGCCCTGCCGCCGGTGATCGTCGGCATCCTGGTCGCGGCGGTGGCCGGCCCGGGCACCGGCGGCGCGGCGCTCGCGGTCGCGCTGATCTCGTGGCCGCCCCTGGCGGCGCATGCGGCGGCGCTGGTGCAGGAGGTACGGGCGTCGACGTTCCTGACCGCCCAACGCGCCATAGGCGCGCCACCGCTGTGGATTCTCACCCGGCACGTCCTGCCGTCCGTCGCCGCCCCGGTCGCCCGCCACGCCCTGCTGCGGCTGCCCGGCATCGCCCTCGCCCTGGCCTCACTGGGGTTCCTCGGCCTCGGAGCCCAGCCGCCCGCCCCCGAGTGGGGTCTGCTCCTCGACGAGTCCCGCGCCTACGTGGAACGCGCCCCCTGGGCGGCCCTCGCCCCGGCCGCCGCGCTGGCCCTGCTGGCGGGGCTGGCCGTGTCGGGGGCGGCGTACGCCCAGGGCCGGGGAGGCGGGCGCACGCCCGCGCGCACCGTACGAAAGGAGACCGCCCGTGCGGTCTGAAGCACTGCTGTCGGTCCGTGACCTGCGCATCGCCTTCGGCGAGGCCGAGGTGGTACGCGGACTGACCTTCGACGTCCGCCCGCGTGAGACGTTCGCCCTCGTCGGGGAGTCGGGCGCGGGCAAGTCCCTCACCGCCCGGGCCCTGCTCGGCATGGTGCCGCGCGGCGCCACGGTCGGCGGCGACGTGCGGTTGCGGGGCTCCGCCGATCTCGTCGCCGAACGCGGGCGCGGGATCACCTTCGTTCCCCAGAACGCCCTGTCCGCCCTCTCCCCCGTCCACCCGGTCGGCGACCAGATCGCCGCCGCCGTGCGGTCGGTGCGGCGCGTGTCCCGGGGAAAGGCGCGTGCCCTGGCCGTGGCGGCGCTGGACAGGGTCGGCATCCCGGACGCCGCGCGCCGGGCCCGGGCCTTCCCCCATGAGTTCTCGGGCGGCATGCGGCAGCGCGCGGTGATCGCCATGGCAACGGTCAACGAGCCCGATGTCGTCGTCGCGGACGAGCCGACCACCGCGCTGGACGAGGAGCGCCGCGAGCAGGTGCTGCGGGTCCTCGCCGAGCAGCGGGAAGCGGCCGGCGCCTCGCTGGTCCTCGTCACCCACGACCTGGACGTCGTACGGGCCCACGCGGACCGCGTGCTGGTGATGTACGCGGGACGGCCGGCCGAACTCGGCCCGGTACGGCCGGTCCTGGACCGTCCGCGCGCTCCGTACACGGCGGGCCTGCTGGCCTCCCTCCCGCAGGACGGTCCCCGGCGCCGCTTGCCCGTGCTCCCCGGCACCCCGCCCACGCCGGACGCCCTCGGGCCCGGCTGTGCCTTCGCACCGCGCTGCCCGCTCGCGACGGACGCGTGCCACGACCGCGATCCCGGCCTGCGGGCCGTGGACGGACGTCTGGTCGCCTGTCATCACGCCGCCGACATATCCGCACCTCTCCTGGAGCGCTGGTGAATCACCCCCTTCTGGACGTTCACGACCTCGTCGTCCGGCACGGCCCGGTGACCGCCGTGGACCATGTCTCCTTCGAAGTGGCCGCCGGTGAGACCCTCGCGCTCAACGGCCCCTCCGGGTGCGGCAAGACCTCCACCGCCCTCGCGGTACTCCAGCTGCGCCGGCCCGACGCCGGGGAGGTCCGCTTCGAGGGACAGGAGCTGACAGCCCTGGCGGAGCACGAACTACGCCCGCTGCGCCCACGTATGCAGCCGGTCTTCCAGGATCCGTACGGCTCCCTCAGCCCTCGCCACCGCATCCGCGACGCGGTGGCCGAGCCGCTGAAGGTCCACGGCAGGTGGAGTCCGGCCGACGGCCCCTCCCGCGTGGCCGAGCTGCTCGAACAGGTCGGCCTCGACCCGTCATGCGGGGACCGGCGACCCCATGAACTGTCGGGAGGCCAGTGCCAGCGGGCGGGTATCGCCCGCGCCCTCGCCTCCGGGCCGCGCCTGCTCGTCCTCGACGAGCCCGTGTCGGCCCTCGACGCCTCGGTGCGTGCCGGTGTGCTGAACCTGCTCGCCGATCTCCAGGACGAGCTGGGCCTCGGCTATCTGTTCATCTGTCACGACCGGGCTGTCGTACGGCACTTCGCGGACCGGGTGATCGAGATGCGGGAAGGGCGCACTGTCCCCACCTGAGTCGGACACGCGGCAGCGGTGTCGGCCGATCCGGAAGGAACACCGAAGAGGGAGGCGGAGTCCGGCCACGCAAGCCAGTTGGTATTGACTTTCATTTTCATATAGCCTGTGGTGCCGACGACAAGAGAAATGGTGGTCTCCATGGCAGTTCCGAAGCGAAAGATGTCCCGCAGCAACACCCGTCACCGCCGCGCCCAGTGGAAGGCCACGACACCTCGACTCGTGCCGGTCACCATCGACGGCACCGTCCACCAGGTGCCACAGCGACTGGTGAAGGCGTACGAGCGCGGCCTCCTGCACCCCGGGAGCTGATTTCTTATGGCTCGGGAACCGCTGCCCGTCACCGTGCTCTCCGGTTTCCTCGGAGCCGGCAAGACGACGCTGCTCAACCATGTCCTCGGCAACCGCGAGGGCCTGCGGGTGGCGGTGATCGTCAACGACATGAGTGAGATCAGCATCGATGCGGCGCTGGTCCGCGGGGGCGAGGCGGCGCTCTCGCGCACCGAGGAGCGCCTGGTCGAGATGGTCAACGGATGCATCTGCTGCACCCTGCGCGACGACCTGCTCGAAGAGGTGGACCGGCTCGCCCGCGAGGACCGCTTCGATTACCTGCTGATCGAGTCCAGCGGCATCTCGGAGCCGATGCCGGTCGCGGCGACCTTCTCCTTCCCCCGCGACGACGGTGCGACCCTGGGCGACCTGGCCCGGCTCGACACCATGGTCACCGTGGTCGACGCGGCCAACTTCCTGCCGGAACTGGCCGGGGGCGACGGCCTCGCCGAGCGGGGGCTCGACCAGTACGAGGACGACGAACGCACGGTCAGCGACCTGCTCATGGACCAGATCGAGTTCGCCGACGTCATCGTGCTGAACAAGCTGGACCTCGTGGACGGGCGAGAGCGTGGGCGGCTCAACGCCGCGCTCAGCCGCCTCAACCCCCTGGCCCGGATCGTGCCCGTCAGCGGCGGGCGCGTCGGACTGCCCGAGGTGCTCGGCACCGGCCTCTTCGACCTGGAACGGGCCCAGCAGGCTCCCGGATGGGTGCGGGAGCTGAACGGGGACCACATGCCGGAGACCGAGGAGTACGGCATCTCCAGCACGGTCTTCCGCTCGGACCGCCCCTTTCACCCCGAGCGCCTGTGGACGTTCGTCACCGACGGACTCGACAGCGGCCGGTACGGACAGGTTCTGCGCTCCAAGGGATTCTTCTGGCTGTCCAGTCGGCCGAACGTGACCGGGCTCTGGTCGCAGGCGGGCTCCGTGGCCCGTTTCGAGCCGTTCGGCGCACGGGACGGCGGGACGACGCAGGGCCAGGAACTCGTCTTCATCGGTACGGACCTGCGAGCCGGGCCCCTCCACGAGGCGCTGTCCGCATGCCTGATGTCCGCGCGTGAGGCGCACTCCGCGACCGACCCCTTCCCCGAGTGGGACACCTACGGGATCGACGACGCGTGCGAGCACGAGCCCTCGGGTATCGCGGCGCCGCATCTCTGAACCCCGGGCCGGACGGTGGTCGCAGCCACGGCACCGTCCGGCCCGGTCATCCGTACCGCATCCGCTCGGCGATCTCCGTGCCGGACCCCCGGCACCGCGCACCTCACGGGCCCCTCGGTCTCCGACCCGCCCACCCTCTGTGGCGATCGGAATCGGACGGTGACGCCTCGCCGCCTTCCCCCGAGCCTCCGACCGCCCCCAATTCCCCGGCTCTCCGGCTCTCCGCTCCCGGCTCCCCGCTCCCCGGCCGGGACTGAGCGCCCTGTCGGTGCGGCGGGGTGCCGCCCCTCCCCTGTTGTGGGTTGGGCACGACGGCGCGAACCTGGTAACAGGGGGTGTCCATGATGGGAGGCACCATGATCGTCCTCGGCCTCATCCTTCTGATCGTCGGCCTGATCGCCGGCATCGGCGTCCTGTGGACCATCGGGATCATCCTGGTGGCCATCGGCGCGGTGCTGTGGGTTCTCGGAGCTCTGGGGCACGCGGTGGGAGGGCGACGGCACTACTGGTAACAGGCTGATCCTCCGGGCCCCGGGAAGGAGCGGGCCCGCAGCGCCTCAGGGCGGTGGAGGGGCCCGAAGGCACAGCCCGGCCCCTCCCCCCCCATCGCCGGAGCTGCCCGCTCAGGCATCGTTCCCGCCGGTCATCCGGAGGTCCGGGCTTCGATGAGCACGCTCACCTGCGGCGGACGCGGCCCCTCCACGACGGGCCGGACAGCGCCCCCGTCGCGTCGTAAACATGAGGGATACCGGCCCCCTCCTGCGAGTGGACAAGCCGCTGCTAGCGTGACGAAGCGTGGATGACAACGTGTACGTGGGCAACGCGGGCAAGGACGCGGCCCTGGACCGGGGGTGGCTGCTCGGCCACTTCAAGGACGTGGACGATCCACGCCACAGCCAGGATGTGGAGATCAAGTGGGGCGTCCACCCCCGCGGCGACGAGAGGGCCCAGTGGGTCGAGGACGAGAGACGGACAGCGCTCCTGGTCCTCATCAGCGGGCGCTTCCGGGTCGACTTCCCCGGGCGCAGCGTGCACCTGAAGGAACAGGGTGACTACGTCGTGTGGGGACGGGACACCGCCCACTCGTGGTTCGCCGAGGAAGAGTCGGTACTGCTGACCGTCCGCTGGCCGTCCGTGCCCGGATACGCGGTGCCGGAAAGCATGCGGACCCGGCTGCCGGGCTGAGGACTGTCCCGCAGCCGTCAGGAGTGTCCCGGTCGAATACGCCCGGCGCCGGAGGGCTCTGGTAAGCCCGACACCCACCTTGTTATCGTTAACACGCATAGAGTGGGTATCGGGTCGGCAGAGTCCGTCGCGCCTCTTCGCGCCCCCACGGAGCCTCCCCTGTCCGCGAGCGGCAGCGGTGTCGGCCATCCGGCCGTCGGCCCGCCCCTCGCCCTCTCGGGCCGCGTCCCCGCTGTGGTTAAGGAGCTCCATGAACCCGTCTTCGCCCTCTTTCGCCGGAGGCCCTCCGGTCTGCCTCCCCGACCCGGCAGCCGGAGAGCGCTGGACCTTCGGCTTCGCCGGGGGGCTCACGGCGGAAGTGCACACCCACGGCGCCCGTATCCACGGACTGTGGGTGCCGGACCGGCACGGCCGTACGGCCGATGTGGTCCTCGCGCCGCGCGAACCGCGCGAGTCGGCCGCCGCCGCCCGGTACTTCGGCGCCACGGTGGGTCGCTACGCCAACCGCATCGCCCACGGCCGGTTCACCCTGAACGGCGTCCCGTACCAGCTGACCACGCAGGAGAACGGCCACTGCCTCCACGGCGGAACCGACGGGTTCGACACCCGGATCTGGGAAGCCGAGAGCGTGCACACCCCGGAGCGGACCGGGGTGCTCCTGCGCCTCCGGAGCCGCGACGGCGATCAGGGCTTCCCCGGAAACCTGGACGTCACCGTCAGCTGTCTCATCGGCCGGGACAACGAACTCGCCCTCACCTACGCGGCGGTCACCGACGCGGCCACGCCGGTCAACCTGACCAACCACGGCTACTTCAACCTCGAAGGCGAGGGTGCCGGTGACATCCTCGATCACGAGCTGGCCGTCGACGCCTCCCACTACACCCCGGTCGACGGAGATCTCCTGCCGAACGGGGAGCATCTCCCCGTCCCCGGCACCGCGTTCGATCTCCGCCGGCCGCTCAAGCTCTCCGAGGCACTGGCCCACGCCGGGCTTAGGCCCATGGCCGCGGGCGGGGGGTACGACCACAACTTCGTCCTGACCCCGGACGGCGACGGCACGCTGCGCCGGGCGGCCGTCCTCCACGCGCCGGCCACGGGCCGGTGCATGGAGGTGTTCACCACCGAGCCCGGCCTGCAGGTCTACACGGCCGGGCAGTTCGACGGAACGGTGGTCGGCAAGAGCGGCGCGTCCTACCGGGCGGGTGCCGGTATCGCGTTGGAGACCCAGCACTTCCCCGACTCCCCGAACCGCCCCGGCGACCCGTCCACGGTGCTCCGGCCCGGCGATGAGTACCGGTCGACGACGGTCCTGCGTTTCGGCATCCGCGGCTGACCGCGCGGGTACCTGCCGAGGTGGCTGTGCCCGCCGGTGACAGGACCGGCGGGCACAGCCACCTCGGGGGTGGCTTCAGACGCCCGCTCTGCGCCTGTTCCACACGTCGAATCCGACCGCCGCCAGCAGCACGAGGCCCTTGATGACCTGCTGCCAGTCGGTGCCCACCCCGACCAGGTTCATGCCGTTGTTGAGCACGCCGAGGACCAGGCCGCCGATGATGGCGCCGGCCACGGTCCCCACGCCGCCGCTCATCGAAGCCCCGCCGATGAACGCGGCGGCGATGGCCTCCAGTTCGAAGTTGACTCCCGCCTTGGGCGAGGCCGCGTTGAAGCGGGCCGCGAACACGAGTCCGGCGAGCGCCGCGAGCATCCCCATGTTGAGGAACACCGCGAAGGTCACCTTCTTGTCCTTGACCCCGGACAGCTTCGCGGCGGGCAGGTTCCCGCCCACCGCGTACACGTGGCGGCCGATCACCGCGTTGCGCATCACGTAGCCGAAGCCGACCAGCAGCACGGCCAGGATCAGCAGCACGACAGGAGCGCCCTTGTAGCTGGCGAGCAGCAGGGTCGTGACCAGTACGGCGGCGACCATGGCCGTCACCTTCAGCGCGAAGAGGCTGGTGGGGAGCGACTCCCGTGCGAATTCCCGCCGGCGTCGCCGGTCCCGCACCTCCTGGAACACGACGAAGGCGATCAGCCCCAGGCCGAGGAGGAGGGTCAGGTTGTGGTAGTTGGTCTGCGGCCCCGCTTCCGGCAGGAAACCGTTGGCGATCTTCTGCAGTCCCTCCGGGAAGGGGCCGAGTGTCTGGCCCTGGAGGAAGATCTCCGTGAGACCCCGGAACAGGAGCATGCCGGCGAGCGTCACGATGAACGACGGTATGCCCACGTACGCGATGAAGAACCCTTGGAGCGCACCCGCGACGGCCCCCAGTAGGAGTGCGAGGACCACCGCGACGGGCCAGGAGAGCTGGTGCTCGACCATGAGCACCGCCCCCACGCCGCCGACCAGGGCCATCAGCGAGCCCACCGACAGGTCGATGTGCCCGGAGATGATGACCATCATCATGCCGATGGCCAGGATGAGGATGTAGCTGTTCTGCAGCACCAGGTTGGAGACGTTGCGCGGCAGCAGGAGGTCTCCCCCCGTCCAGACCTGGAACAGAAGCACGATCAGGCCGAGCGCGAGGAGCATGCCGTACTGGCGCATGTTGCGCCGGACGCCGTCCAGCAGCAGACGGGCCACCTGCACCCCGCCGGGCCGGGCAGCGCCGTCCCCCGGGGGCGCCGGAGCGGTCGGTTTCGTGGTGGCGGGGGTGCTCATTCCTGATGTCCTTCGTTGGGGGCGGCGGTGCCCGCGCCGACTGCCGACGGTGCGGGGGTGTCCTGCGTCATGTGCCGCATCAGCACTTCCTGGGTGGCGTCCTCGCGGGTGACTTCTCCGGTCAGCCGGCCGGCGGCCATGGTGTAGACCCGGTCGCACATGCCGAGCAGTTCGGGCAGCTCGGAGGAGATGAGGAGGATGGCCTTGCCCTCGGCGGCGAGCCGGTCGATCACGGTGTAGATCTCGAACTTGGCCCCCACGTCGACGCCTCGGGTGGGCTCGTCGAGGATGAGGACGTCGGGGCCGGCAAGGATCCACTTGCTGAGAACGACCTTCTGCTGGTTGCCGCCGGAGAGCCGGCCAACCGGTTCGAGGACGTTCGGGGCCTTGATGCCCATGGTCCGCCGGTACCGTTCGGCGACTCCGTGCTCCTCGTGGGCGTCGACGACGCCCCGTCGGGCGAGCGTTCGGAGAGACGCGAGCGAGATGTTCCGGCTCACGGAGTCCTCCAGGTTGAGGCCGTAGTGCTTCCGGTCCTCGGTGACGTACGCGATGCCGTTGGCAACCGCCTCCGGCACCGTGCGGGTGCGCACCGCTCGGCCGTCCTTGAGAACGGTCCCCTGCTCGTAGCGGCCGTAGGAGCGGCCGAAGACGCTCATCGCGAGCTCCGTCCGGCCGGCGCCCATGAGTCCCGCGACGCCGACGATCTCGCCTCGGCGGACCTGGAGCGAGACCCGGTCGACGACCTTGCGGCCGTGGTCCAGGGGGTGGCGTACGGTCCAGTCCCGGATCTCCAGGACCGGGGCGCCGTCGGCCGGGCCCTCGTACGGGGTGCGGTCGGGGAAACGGCTGTCCAGGCTCCGCCCCACCATGCCGCGGATGATGCGGTCCTCGGTGGTGGCCGGGTCTCTGACGTCCAAGGTCTCGATGGAGCGTCCGTCGCGCAGGACGGTGACGGAGTCGGCGATCTGCGCGATCTCGTTGAGCTTGTGCGAAATGATGATGGAGGTGATGCCCTGGTCCTTCAGTTCCCGCATCAGCCGCAGCAGTTTCGCGCTGTCCTCGTCGTTGAGGGCGGCGGTGGGTTCGTCCAGGATCAGCAGCCGGACGTCCTTCGCGAGCGCCTTCGCGATCTCCACGAGCTGCTGCTTGCCGACGCCGATGTCGGCCACCCGGGTCTCTGGGTGCTCGTCGAGACCGACGCGTCGCAGCAGCTCGGCGGCGCGCCTGAGCGCTTCGCGCCAGTCGATGATCCCGCGTCGAGACGGCTCGTTGCCGAGGAAGATGTTCTCGGCGATGGACAGATAGGGGACGAGCGCGAGTTCCTGATGGATGATGACGATGCCGTGCCGCTCACTGGCCCTGATGTCCTTGAAGCGGCACGGTTCGCCCTCGAAGAGGACCTCGCCCTCGTAGGTCCCGTGCGGATGCACTCCGGACAGGACCTTCATCAGCGTCGACTTGCCGGCACCGTTCTCCCCGCACAGAGCGTGAACCTCGCCGCGCTTCACGGACAGGGTCACTTCCGACAGGGCTCTGACGCCGGGGAAGGTCTTGACGATGGCCCGCATCTCCAGCACGGGACCGCCGGCCGGAGGCCGGTGCGAGGGCGGTGCGTAGGCGCCGGAGCTCAACGGAGCTCCTCGGCCTTGATGTAGCCGGAGTCGACCAGAACCTTCCGGTAGTTCGCCTTGTCGACGCTGACCGGGTCGAGCAGGTAGGCCGGAACCACCTTCTTGCCGTTGTCGTAGGTGCTGTCGTCATTGATCTCGGGCTTCTTGCCGTCGAGGACGGCGGTCACCATGTCCGCGGCGACCTTCGCCAGTGCGCGGGTGTCCTTGTAGACGGTCTGGGTCTGCTGGTTCGCGATGATCGACTTCACGGAGGCGACCTCGGCGTCCTGGCCGGTGACGATCGGCAACGGCTTGGCCGGACTTCCGTAGTCGTCGGATTTCAGGGCGGACAGGATGCCGATCGAGATGCCGTCGTAAGGGGACAGCACCGCGTCGATCCGGGCCGTGGCATAGGAGGAGGTCAAAAGGTCGTCCATGCGCTTCTGCGCCGTTCCGCCGTCCCAGCGCAGCGTGGTGACCTGGGGGAGCCGGGTCTGCTGGGAACGTACGACAAGCTGCTTCTTGTCGAGGTAGGGCTTCAGCACCTCCATGGCGCCGTTGAAGAAGTACTTGGTGTTGTTGTCGTCGTTGGAGCCGGCGAACAGCTCGATGTTGAAGGGGCCCTTCTTCGAGCCGTCCTTCAGGCCCAGCTTCTCGACGATGTAGGTGGCTTGGAGCTTGCCGACCTTCTCGTTGTCGAAGGAGGCGTAGTAGGCGACATGCGGGGACCCCAGGATGAGCCGGTCGTAGGAGATCACCGGGATACGGGCGTCCGCCGCCTGCTGCAGAACATTGGAGAGCGCCTCACCGTTGATGGCCGCCACCACCAGAGCGTCGACGCCCTGAGTGATCATGTTCTCGATCTGGGCCACCTGCTGGTCGGGGTCGTCCTCCCCGTACTGCAGGTTGGTGAGATAGCCGCTCTTCTTCAGGCCCGCGGTCATGTTGGCGCCGTCCGCGATCCACCTTTCGGAGGACTTGGTGGGCATGGAGATCCCGATGGTGAGGTCCTTCTCGCCCTTCGACTCCTGACTTCCTCCCTCGCTGTTCTGCCCGCAGGCCGTGAGGAGCAGGGCGCAGCTGGTGGTCGCGGCGAGGAGGAGGGATGCGGCTCGGAAGTTCGTCATGGGCATTACCTGGCAATCTCGTCGTTGAGGGTGTTTCTGTCCCGAAGGGCTTCGGCGGCAGCACGTGTCCTCGCACCACCGGGGCGTCGTCGCGGAGGCCGTCGGGGGCGACAGCCTCGGTCGAGCTCGATTGTTAGCGCTCGCATCATCACAGGACAAGAGGGACCAGGCTTTTTCTCGCGGCGATGCGCGGCTGCCGGAGCGAAGAAGGGGGCGAAAGGGGGGCATCCCGCAAAGACGGCCCCCGACACCGCGGGCGACGGGTCGCCGGAAGGCGCCTGCCGTGCGGCGCATCCGCCTCGGACCGCCTTCGCCGATCACGCGTCGGCGACATGCGCGGCGAAGTCGCCCTGCGACCTCGCCGCGCCGCCGCGCCGCGCCGCCGGGCCGCCGAACTACCGGGCTACCGGGCCGCCGGGCCGCCGGGCCGCCACAGTCAGGCAGCGGGGGCGACCGGTCGGCCGACGGGCCCCCTTGAAGGGCCGGGCGGGCCGGCCTGGCCCCTCGACGAGCGCTGCGACCTCGGCGTCACGGCACGCCGGCGGCGCGAACGCACAGCCTCGCCGACCGGGTTGCGTTCCCGGCATCCCGACGGACAGGCGCTCGGCGGCACCGGCCGACCGGCCGACTCGCGGCGGCCCCCTCGCGGCGTCGCGGAGGCCGCCGCCGACCGCCGCCATCCGCAGCTTTCCCTGACGAGCAGCTCCCGCCAGCTGCCACCGACGACGAGCGGCCGGCGTCCGCGCGGCCCCGAAAGACGCCTCAGCTCCGCCGCGGAACCGGGAGCTCCACCCCTCCCCCTCCCGCACGCAAGCCAGGCGACGCAGGCCCGGCCCGCCGGCCTGGCCCGGCACGCCCTCTCCCGTCGGCGACGGGCGGAAGACGGACGGGGACGACAGCGGATCGTCGCCGCGAGGAGGCGAGCGAGAGCCCAGGAAGGCTCCCGGGACGCACCACACCGGCGCCGACGGTACGGAAGCGCCCCAGGCCGTGACCTCGGCGGGCGAACGCGGCGCGCCCGCCCTCGTGTCGGCCGGCCGGACAGGCACCGGTGACGCGGCGCCGGAGCAAGAACACGATGAGCCGCTCACGAAGCCACCGACACGCACACGGCCCTGCCGCCCGACCGGCACCCGCACGCGCTCGTCATCACACCACCCGAGAGTCGCCGCACCCTCGGAGGCCGGCCAAAGGTACGGCAACCCTTGCCGAAACCGGCTGTGAGCGCTAACAATCGGAAAGGCCACGGTACTGTGGCGCCGACTGCTGCTGATGCTGTTCACGCTGGGCACGAGCATGGGCATGGGCATGGGCATCAAACGGGTCACGGCACCGGCAGGCACGGCGAGAGTGAGGCCGCCCTGCGCCGGGTCCGGCACCTGTCCGTCCACCGGGCCACCCTGCGCGCTGCGCTGGTACGGCTGGTCAACGCCACCCGCGCCGCCCGCGATCAGGCGTGGTGGGGTAAGGGCACCGCCTGCGCGCGAGCGACTCCGAGAAGTTCGGCTCCTGGTCCTCGAACTTCATGACGGAGGGGCGCCAGCGGTGCCGCGGCCCCGGCGTAAGGATCTACTGGCACGTCGAGAGGAATCGCTGTGCGTCTACAGCCGCCTCACGTCCTGTTCGGCAACCGAGGTCGCCGCGATGATCGAGGGCGTGCTGCGGCACTGCACGGACGTGGACCTCGACCGGCGGTACACCGGCACGCACGGCGCCTCCGTCGTCGAGCTCTCGTCGGGCCAGATCATCGGCCGGGTTACCGGTGCCGGTGATCTGGCCCGCCCTCAAGGAGCATCGGTGCGGGGGTGCCGCTCAGAAGCCGTGATGGACGATCCCGGCCTTGGTGACGGCGCCGTGCTCCATGCCCTGGGCCTTGAGGATGTCCGCGTACTCACCGTTGGTGATCAGCTTGTCGAGGGCCTTCATGAGCGCGGCGCGCAGGGCAATGTCCGAGCTGTCCACGGCCATGCCCAGCGGGATGTCATCGGTCAGGTCGGCTTTCGTCAGGTGGAGTTCGCCGTCGGAGTTTCGTGCTCGCCTGACGGCGAACGGAAGCTCCGTGATGTACCCGTGCAGTGTGTCCGTGCGGCGAGCCGCGTCGATCGATTGTGCTCCGCACAGCTCGGTGGACGTCTTCCTGACCGCCTCCTCGACGAAGCCGTGGTTCAGGAGTGAGAAGTTCTTGCCACAGAGGTCTTCCTTCGACCGGATGTCCTGAACGGTCTCCCACGGGGCAACGACGGCGTACCCGACGTCGAAGTAGTGGATGAGGGCCATGTCCTGCTCCTCCCCGCGGTCGAAGTCGTCCGGGCCGCCCGGCATAGCCAGGTCGAAGGTTTCCGCGGGCTCCTCCCGGTTCAGGAGGCCGTTGATCATGTCGCTGGGGCTCCCGATGGTGAAGAGTTCCACCTTCAGGCCGAGTTGATCGCCGAGTGCGCGGGCCAGACCGGGGCCGACGATGGGGGTGTCGCCGTCGGACGGGGGTACGGTGCCGTCGTTCACCGCGACCTTGAGGGTCCCCGGTTCCCAGAGGCCGAGTTTGTTCGTCCGGGCGCTGCTGCGGCTCGGGTTCGCCGACCCTTCCCCGTCGTCGGACGGACCATTGACGAGGTGGACCGTCGTCGCCGTCAGCGCCACCGCCAGTGCCGCCGCCCCGACGGTCAGCCAGGTCTGCCGACGCCGGAGCGAGGGGTGGGGCAAGGAAGAGGGCGGCGCGGAGGACGGGGTGTCAGGTTCGGCCGCCGGGACGGTGGTCCTGGCGGTCGGGGCGGGCGGGCCGGCCTTCGGGAGCCGCACGGTCGGTTCCGTGCCCTCCGCGACGGCGGCCAGCATCGCGTCGAGCCGCTCGGCCGAGGGCCGTTGCGCCGGATCGACAACGAGGAGTTCCGTCAGCACGGGGGCCAGAGCCCCGGCCCGGACAGGCGGTGGCACCTCGCCGTCGAGGACGGCCGCCATGGTGGCCAGCACGGTCTGCCGTCGCATGGGGCTATGGCCCTCGATGCAGACGTACAACATGATGCCCAGCGACCAGAGGTCCGAGGCGGGGTCGTCGTCCTTGCCCCTGATGCGTTCGGGGGCGATGTACTCGGGCGTGCCGATGAGCTCACCCGTCGCGGTCAGCGTCACGGACGCGCCCCTGGCGAGGGCCGGGTCGGTCCGCTGGAGGGCGGCTATCCCGAAGTCGGTGAGCACCGCGTCGCCGTCCGTGCGCAGCAGCACGTTGGCGGGTTTCACGTCGCGGTGGCAGATACCGACGGCGTGTGCGGTACGTAGTGCGGCCAGCACCTGCCGGCCGATACGAGCGCCCTCCCGCGGCTCCATCCGCGTACCCTGGTCCAGGAGATCCGCCAGGCTGCCGCCCGGCACCAGCTCCATCACGAGCCAAGGGAAGGAACCCTCGGCGCCCTCCACGACATGATGGATCGTCACCACGTGCGGGTCGCTGATCCGAGCCAGTGCGCGGGCCTCACGCAGCACCCGTTCGCGCAGCACCGCAGACGCCCCGGCACCCTCGGGAGCGAGATCCGGAGCGGGTGGGGTGACCTGCTTGACGGCGACCTCGCGGTGCAGCACCAGATCACGCGCCCGCCACACGGTACCCATCCCGCCGCTGCCCAGCCGCTCCACCAACTCGAAGCGCCCGTCTATGACTTCACCGCTCCCGCCGTCGATCATGCGAGCAGGGTAGTGGACCCGTCCGCGCTCCCGGCACCGCATTGGCCACACGCACCGCAAGGCCTCTCGGATCGGCTTAGCAGGTGTTCTTGAAGGTGCCGTTCCGTCCAGTGGGCGGGGAGGATGCTTTGAGCAACGCTAGGAAGCGTGATCGGGGTCACCGATTCGGCTACGTATCCGGCTTGAGGGCTGTCTCGTCGTACGGGTGTACAGCTATTCACCGTGCAAGGAGCCGTAACGTGACGCCTCAACCCGATCTGTCTCCCGAGCTCGACGTGCTGCCGCAGCCTCTGCTGGCGGCAGCCCAGACCGCGCGGCGCGAGTTCCTGACTGCGCTGGAGCCGCTGCGGGGTGAGCTGTTCCGGTACTGCCGTCGTCTGACCGGCAGCGTGTGGGACGCCGAGGACCTGGCCCAGGAGACGCTCGCCCGAGCGCTCACCCGGACGGCACAGTCCCACCAGCCGGTTCAGCGCCCGATGGCGTGGCTGGTGCGGATCGCGACGAACGCCTACCTCGACCAGGTCCGTCGACCGGCTCCGCTGCTCGTCGAGCCGGGCGAACGCGCCGCTGCTCCCGTCGCCGACTCCGTCGAGGTACGGGACGCGCCGGCGGAGGTGGCCACCCTGCTGGCGCCCCAGGAGCGTGCCGCCGTCGTGCTCAAGGACGTTTGCTGGAACTGCTTCTTCTCGTACTCGATCCAGTCCGCGGGGTCCTCGGAGAACATGTAGCCGTCCCGGCGGCGCCAGATGATCGGGGTGAGGTGCTCGGCAGCGCCGACATCGCGCAGATGCCGGACCCCACGTGCGACCTGCGACTTTGTCAAACGTGCCGCGGAGACGAGCTGTCTGGTCTGGAGGTCGGCGGGGCGGGCTTCCATGAGGGAGACACGGACCAGGTCGCCGTCATGCTCGGCGAGCGGCCGGGCCTGGCGGGCTGCGGCTACTCGCCCTTGAGGAGCTTGGCGAGCTGCTCGTCCAGGGTGAACTCGCCGTTGTCGATCGCCGCCTCCAGCCACTCGGCAGCCGCCCTCACCTTCGCGATCCCCGCGGCGGACGGTCTCCCGCTCGCCCTCGGTAAACTCCTGACCCCGAAGTCACGGAACGAGCCGGCCGAGCGTGGCGACGTACTGATGGCAGGACCCGACCAGGTCGAGGTACTCGATGGTGTGCTCGATCTTCCTCACGGTCGGAGTGCGTTCGCGGATCGTCTCCGGGTTTGTCTCCTCGTGCTGCGGGGCCCTCCACGAGCGGCCCCGTATCGCCCATCCCGAGTGCGCCGCCCGGCTACTGGCCTGGGACGAGCTGCGCACGACGGACTGGCAGGAGACCAACTCCTCGGACACACGAACGTGCGCCTCAGCCGCAGGAAACGAGACCGGCTGGGGCCGCGTCTGGAGCGTCATGCGCATCCTCAGCGAGATCCACGGAGCCGACAACGTACGTCTCGCCGTCTGGTTCCACTGACTGGCGGCTGAGTAACCGGTTGGCCTCTGAGCATTGTAGTTGGCTGGAGTCACGTACCGACGTCTACCGCCCGATCCGGCGGGCCGTGCGGGATAGCGTACGCAAGGCAGGCAGCCGGGCGGTCTCATCCGCTCCGGCCAGGCTTTCGCCCAAGGTCAGCAGCGAGAGGAGTCGCACCGGCCGACCGGCGATGGCGGCGGCCTCCAGTTTGTGGTGCCCGTCGAGGAGGAAGTGGGTCAGGCCCCAGTGCACGAAGTAGTCGTCTCCTCGGTCGATGGCGGGCTGGCACACGTCCAGGGTGGAGATCGCCACCGCCGTGGGGACCGTTCCCTGCTCCATGAGTGCGACGTATTCCTCGACACGCTCCCGCTCGTTCCACGTCGGGGGAACCATGGGCACGACGAACTCGTAGAGGTGGGCGTCCGCGTCGACCTCGGTCTCAAAGGTCCGGTAATACGGGGTGTGCGGGTACTCCGGAAGGCCCCAGAACTGATCGGTCCCCCAGGTCATGACCTGCTCGCCGCTGAAGTAGTCGCCCTCTCTGCCGGGGATGACCAGCCGGGGTTCCACCTCCAGGAGTAGCGGAAGGTACTCGCCCTCCGGCAACAACGTGCCGAACGCATCGATCACGCCGCCGTCGTCCGGATCGTCCAGCGTTCCGGTGAGCCGTTCCTGCATGCTCTCCAGGGACAGTTTCTCCCGCGCGGTCTCCAGCCGGCGGAACAGGAGCGGGCACGTGCCGCAGTAGAAGCTGAGCTCGAAGGCGGGCTTGTCGTCGACCATGAGCAAGCGGCGCCGTGGCCCGCGGCCGAGCTCCTGCAGTTCCGTATCGAAGTTCAACCGTGCCTCGGAGGCGGGGACGCCGAGACTGCGAGGGTCGCCCGTTTTGATCATCACAGGCCGACCGTACGGGACGCCGCCAACGGGCTCCACCGAGTACTGAGTGCCTGCTACTTACGGTCCGATCGCATTCCCTGGCCGTCTCGGCTTCGACCCGAAGATCTTCGATGACGGCAACGGCCGCCCCAGCCGTCTTTCACCAGGTTCTGGATCAGCGGCCGGAGCGAGAATCGACGGAGCGTCGGACGGATGTCTGCATGTGGGGCGGGAGCGGCGCCACTTTCACAAACGGTCCTCTGCGCGAGCAGCAGCTCCAGGCGGCCGGTGTGCCCACCCGGGTCGCCTCCATGCCGTCGGTCGAGTGGTTCGAGGAGCAGGACCAGGGTTACAAGGACAGCGTGCTGCCGCTGTCGGTGAAGGCGCGCGCGTCGCCGTCAAGGCGGGCATCCGCCTGACCCGGCACCGCCCACTTCGGCGACGCGGGCCGCGTCATCTCCCTGGAGCACTTCGGTGCCTCGGCCGACGCGAAGGTGCTGTATCAGGGGTTCGGCTTCACCGCCGAGAACGTGGCTTCCACCGCGCGGGACACCCTCGAACAGGCGGCCGGGCTCGAAGCCGCAGCACGCCGATGACTTGAACGGCGACGATTCCGCGTGAGCAGCGCGCGTGGGGTGGGTGCGGAGGCCGGGCCGGCGGCGGTGAGCAGCCCGAAAACGTAGCTCACACGTCCGCCACCGATCACCCCGTCTGTTATCGATAACACTCGGACGGCGGCCGAGAGTTGACTTCCACCGACGCCCGGACAGGCTGACCTCGAAACTACCCCGCTTCCCCGCATCACCTCGCCTTCGACAGGGCCGATCCCATGTTTCGCGGCAATGAGCACCCCCGATCGCCCGGCCAGGGGCACGCGCGGCCAACGGAAGGGGCCCGCTGCGGAGCTCGGTCGGCACGACGAGTTGCTTCCGGGGGATTGAGTCGTTGAACAAGCACTGTTAGCGTTCACACCGATCGGTGCCTCCTATGCCCGCTCGTCGGTGAGGGTCGGGCCGGTCCATCACGCACCCTGCCTACGCGTATTCAGGAGGAGCCGTGCCGTGAGCAGAGGCCCTTCGTGGCCGCGCCGTCCCCAGAAGGCCACTGCCGAACTGACCACGGGCGGGCCAGTCGCACGGCTCCCAGGTACGGCCTTCGGCGCCCCTCGCTCTCCCCGCGTGGCTGTGGCCGCGCCCCGTGCCCGTGCTCCTCTCGCCCTGGACGACCCAGGGACGCCCCGGACGACCGCTGACACCGATCCACTCCACCGCCGTCCTCGCATCATCGACGAAGGAGAACTCCGTGAGGCTCAGAAGTCGCGGCCTGCTCACCGCCTCAGCCGTCCTGGCCGTGCTGTCGGCCGGCGTTCCCGCTCCCGCCGCCGCAGCCGCCTCCACCCCCGCGGCGACGTTCGTGAACCCGATCGCCCAGCAGCGCGCCGATCCGCACATCCACAAGCACACGGACGGCTTCTACTACTACACGGCGACCGTTCCCGCCTACGACCGCATCGTCCTGCGCCGCGCCACCACGTTGCAGGGGCTGGCGACCGCCCCCGAGACGACGATCTGGACCAAGCACGCCGGCGGAGACATGGGCGCCCACATCTGGGCTCCCGAGATCCACTTCATCGACGGCAAGTGGTACGTCTACTTCGCCGCGGCCCCCGCCGACGACCCCTGGGCGATCCGTCCGTACGTACTCGAGTCGGGGTCCGCCAACCCGCTCACCGGCGCCTGGAGCGAGAAGGGCCGGATCAGCCTGCCCCTCAACACGTTCTCCCTGGACGCCACCACCTTCGTGCACAACGGCGCCCGCTACCTGAGCTGGGCACAGGCGGATCCCGCTGTCGGCGACGGCACGGGGATCTACATCGCCCGGATGTCCAACCCCTGGACCATCAGCGGCCGTCCCGCCCGCATCGCCTCCCCCACCCACGCGTGGGAGACCAGAGGCCACCGGGTCAACGAAGGACCGGCCTTCATCAGCAAGGGCGACAAGGTCTTCATGACCTTCTCCGCCAGTGCGACCGACAGCAATTACTGCCTGGGCCTGCTGACGGCCGACCGGACGTCCGATCTGTTGAACCCCGCCTCCTGGACCAAGAAGCCCACCCCCGTCTTCACGAGCAACACGGCGACGAGCCAGTACGGTCCGGGCCACAACTCCTTCACCGTCTCCGAGGACGGGGCGTCGGACATCATGGTCTACCACTCCCGCACCTACCGGGACATCAGCGGCGACCCGTTGAACGACCCCAACCGGCAGACCCGGATGCAGAAGCTGTACTGGAAGAGCGACGGCACGCCCCACTTCGGCGTGCCCGTCGCCGAAGGCCCCACCCCCGTGCGCTTCTCGTCGTTCAACTTCCCCGACCGGTACATCCGCCACTCAGGCCTCCGGGCCCGGGTGGAGGCGAACGTCACCGACCTCGCCGACTCGCAGTTCCGCGTCGTCGACGGACTGGCCGGCAACGGCACCGTCTCCCTGGAGTCGGCGAACTTCCCCGGCCACTTTCTGCGCCACAAGGGCTTCGAGGTCTGGCTGGAGAGGAACGACGGGTCTTCTCTCTTCTCGGCCGACGCCTCGTACCACCGCAGGCCGGGCCTGGCCGACGCGTCGGCCGGCCTCTCCTTCGAGTCGTTCAACTACCCCGGCCGCTACCTGCGGCACTACGACAGTCTTCTGCACGTGCAACCGGTGAACTCGGCACTCGACCGGGCCGACGCCACCTACTCCACCGAGTAGCGCCCCGACGGAACCCGGCATCCGCCCCGTCCCGTGGGAAGGAGCCCCCGCCCGATCGGGCGGGGGCTCCTTCCCACGGGACGGGGCGGATCACCCGTCGGTTCGGGTCACATCCGCTGGGCCAGCCGGTGGTACGCCTGATTCCAGCGCAGACGGTCCGCGAAGTCATGGGCCGTCGTGGCGTCGTCGATCATCACCAGCTCGGTACCGGCCATCTGCGCGAAGTCACGCAGCACGTCCGGCCCCACCGTGGTGAGGACGGTGTGATGCGGGCCGCCGGCCATCAGCCAGCACTCGGCCGATGTGGACAACGACGGCCGCGGCTCCCACACCGCTCGCGCCACCGGCAGGCACGGCAGCGGCTCGTCCGGCAGCACGACGTCGATGTCGTTGGCGACGAGCCGGAAGCGGTCGCCCATGTCGGCCAGACCGATCACCGTGGCGGGGCCGGCGGCGGCGTCGAACACCAGGCGCACCGGGTCCTCACGCCCTCCGATCGACAGGGGGTGGATCTCGCAGGACGGCCGGGCGTCAGCGATCGAGGGGCAGACTTCGAGCATGTGGGCACCGAGGGTCTTGGGTGTGCCGGGCCCGAAGTGGTAGGTGTAGTCCTCCATGAACGAGGCCCGCGGGCCCATGGCCTTCGCGGCGGCGAGCAGGGCGGAGGTCTTCCAGTCGCCCTCCCCCCCGAAGCCGTAACCGTCGGCCATGAGGCGCTGGACGGCCAGGCCGGGCAGCTGCCGCAGCCCGCCCAGATCCTCGAAGTTGGTGGTGAAGGCGCCGAAGCCGCCCTGCTCCAGGAACCGGCGCAGACCGGCCTCGATGGCGGCCGCATCGCGCAGTGAGGAGTGACGATCGGCGCCTCGCATCAACTCGGGTGCCAGTTCGTAGAGTTCGACGTACTCGTCGACGAGCGTGTCGATCTCTCCGGCGGTCACCGCGTCGACGAGATCGACGAGGTCATTGACACCGTAGGTGTTGACGCTGACGCCGAACCGGAGTTCCGCCTCCACCTTGTCGCCCTCGGTCACGGCCACGTCGCGCATGTTGTCGCCGAAGCGCGCCAGGCGGAGGTCGCGCATGCGGTGGAAGCCGATGGCCGCCCGGACCCAGTCGTCGACCCGCCTGACGACCTCCGGATCCGACACATGGCCCACCACGGTCTTGCGGGCCACCCCGATGCGGGTCTGTATGTAGCCGAACTCCCGGTCGCCGTGGGCTGCCTGGTTGAGGTTCATGAAGTCCATGTCGATGGACGACCACGGCAGTTCCCGGTTGAGCTGGGTGTGCAGATGCAGCAGGGGCTTGCGCAGCGCGTCGAGCCCGGAGATCCACATCTTCGCCGGAGAGAAGGTGTGCATCCACGCGATCACTCCGACACACGCGGGATCGGTGTTGGCGGACTCCAGGGTCCTGCGGATGGCGGAGGCCTCGGTCAGCACCGGCTTTCCCACGATCTCGGCGCCGATCCGTCCGGAAGCGGCCAGCATCTCCTGAATCCTGGCCGACTGCTCCGCGACCTGGTTCAGGGTCTCGGCACCGTAGAGGTGCTGACTGCCTGTCAGGAACCAGATCTGCGGCTGGGTTGTGCTCTTCATCGGTCTTCCCCTCGTGGGCTCACTGGCCGTAGACGTTCTGGTAGCGCTCGTAGAGCCGGTCCACGGCGGCCGCGTCGATGGCGTCCGGGGTACCCAGCTGGTGGGCGAAGTGGACGGTGCGGGCCACGTCCTCGACCATGACGGCCGCCTTCACGGCCGAACGCGCGTCGCGACCCACGGTGAAGGGCCCGTGGCTGCGCATGAGGACGGCGGGCGAGCGGCTGTCACGGAGCGTGTCCACGATGCCGCGTCCGATGGAGTCGTCGCCGATGAGCGCGAAGGGGCCGACCGGGACCTCGCCGCCGAACTCGTCGGCGATCATGGTCAGGACACACGGGATGGGCTCGCCCCGCGCGGCCCAGGCGGTGGCGTAGGGCGAGTGCGTGTGCACCACTCCCCCGACCTCGGGCATGTGCCGGTAGACGTAGGCGTGGGCGGCGGTGTCCGAGGACGGTGCCAGGTCGCCCTCCACCAGGTTGCCGTGCAGGTCGGTCACGACCATGGTGTCCGGGCTCAGGTCGTCGTAGGACACGCCGGAGGGCTTGATGACCATGAGGTCCTCCCCCGGGACGCGGGCCGAGACGTTTCCGGCGGTCCAGATCACCAGCCCGTACCGCGTCAGTTCGCGGTGCAGGTCAGCGACGGTCTGCCGGAGGTTCCTCACACTGTCGACGGCGCCCATCACTTCTCCTTCGATTCGATGGCGGAGCGGCGCATGGCCCGCAGCCTGCGCATGACGTCACTGCCGCCCCGGCCGAAGTGATCGTGCAGGGCGACGTACTCGGCGAAGAGCCGGTCGTAGGCGGCGGCCTCCGCGGGGCGGGGCCGGTAGACGGCCCGGTCGACCGAGCCCATGGCGGCAGCGGCGGCTCGGACATCGCGGTGCGCGCCCGCGGCCACCGCCGCGTGGAGCGCCGATCCGAGGGCCGGCCCCTGGGCCGAGCGGATGATCGACAGCGGCAGGCCGAGGACGTCGGAGTAGAGCTGCATCAGGAACGCGTTGCGCACCAGGCCGCCCGCGACGATGAGTTCGTTGACGGGTACGCCCGCGGCGGTGAAGGTCTCCACGATCGTGCGCGTGCCGAACGCGGTGGCTTCGAGCAGAGCACGGTAGACGTCCTCGGGCCGGGTGGAGAGGGTCTGCCCCAGAACCATTCCGGACAGTTCGTGGTCGACCAGTACCGAGCGGTTGCCGCTGTGCCAGTCGAGGGCGATCAGCCCGTGCTCACCGACTCGCTGGTCCGCGGCCAGTTCGGTGAGCAGTTCATGGACGGACAGGCCGCGTTCCCGAGCCCGCGCGTGGTAGCCCTCGGGGACCTGGTGGTCGACGTACCAGGCGAAGATGTCCCCCACTCCGCTCTGTCCGGCCTCGTAGCCCCACAGCCCGTCGACGATGCCCCCGTCGACCACGCCGCACATGCCGGGGACTTCGCGCAGGGTGTCGCCGTTGAGGACGTGGCAGGTGGAGGTGCCCATGATCGCGACCAGTTGGCCGGGCTCCACGGCCCCGGCCGCCGGGGCGGTGACATGCGCGTCGACGTTGCCCACGGCGACCGCGATGCCCTGCGGCAGCCCGGTCCAGGCCGCGGCCTCGGCGCTCAGCGCGCCGGCCCTGTCGCCGAGCCTGCCGATGGGCTGATCCAGTTTCCGCGTCACGAAGTCGGCGAAGGCGGGGTTCAGTTCGGCGAGGAAGTCCGGGGCGGGGTACTCGTCGTCCTGGCGCATTCCCTTGTAACCGGCGCTGCAGGCGTTGCGTACGTACGTCCCGGTGAGCCGCCAGACGATCCAGTCGGCGGCCTCCACCCACCGGTCCATGGCGGCGTACACCTCGGGCGCCTCCTCCAGCATCTGCAGCGCCTTGGCGAACTCCCACTCCGAGGAGATCAGCCCCCCGTACCGCGGCAGCCACTTCTCCCCGCGCGCCCTCGCCAGGGCGTTGATCCGGTCGGCCTGCGGCTGGGCGGCGTGGTGGCGCCAGAGCTTGACGTACGCGTGCGGATTCCCGGCGAGTCCGGGCAGGTCGCACAGCGGGGTTCCGTCCCCGGTGGCCGGCACCATCGTGCAGGCGGTGAAGTCGGTCCCGATCCCGATCACACGGGCCGGATCGACCCCGGCGTCCGCGATCGCGGCCGGTACGGCGATCCGCAGAACGTCGAGGTAGTCCTCGGGAACCTGCAGCGCCCAGTCCGGCGGCAGGCTCTGGCCCGTCGCGGGCAGCGACCGGTCGATGACGCCGTGGCGGTAGGCATGGACACCCGTGCCCAGCTCCGCCCCGTCCCGGACCCGTACCACGACGGCGCGACCGGACAGCGTGCCGTAGTCGACACCGACTACGAGGGAATCAGGTTCGTCGGCCATGAAGCCACCTTTGATCGTTCGTCGACGGACACCCGAAGTGTTATCGCTAACAATCTGCTCGTCAAGACATCCACCGACAGGAAAGGCTCAGCGTGTGAGCGTGCTCAACCAGGGATCAGTCAGGGGTCAGCCGGGCATGCGGGGCGATCGACCGGCAGCGGGGCTCAGGCGCGCGGAGACGCGACGCTCTCCCGCGCGATGAGTGTGGGGTTGAGCGTGCGCAGCGAAGGCCCCGACTCACCCTCGATCCGGGCCAGCAGAAGACCGAGGGTCTCGGTGGCCACTCCGTCGAAGTCCGGACGCACCGTGGTCAACGGGGGCGAGAAGAACTCGGCCTCGGGCACGTCGTCGAATCCGACGATGCTCACGTCGTCCGGGACGCGGCGGCCCCGCTCGGCCATGGCGCGGATGGCGCCGAGGGCCAGATGGTCGTTGGCCGCGAACACGGCGGTCACATCCGGCATGCGGGCCAGCATCTGGCCCGCGCGGTAGCCGGAGGACGCGCTCCAGTCGGCGGAACTGACGGGGGGGATCTCCGCACCGGCCTCCCGCAGGGCACGTTGCCATCCGCGCGCCCGGCCCGCGGCGTCGAACCAGTCCGGCGGACCCGAGATGTGCCACACGGTCTGGTGCCCCGCGTCCAGCAGGTGCCGGGTGGCGGCGAAGGCCCCCGCCTCCTGGTCGACCGTGACCAGCGCTCCGCCCCGGTCGGGGTCCCCGTCGACGGCCACGAGCGGAACATCGGCCGGGATCTCCGCCAGCGCCTCGTCGGCGGACGCGGTGGGAGCGATGACCACGATGCCGGCGACCCGTTGGTCCCGGTGGTGTTCCACCGCCGCGGCGATGGAGGAGCGGTCAAGGACCCGCACCCGCCGCACGCTCACCGCGAAGCCTTGGGCCGCGGCGGCCAACTCGAAGGCGGCCAGCATCGAGGTGGGCCCGTACAGCGTCGAGTTCTGCGCCACCACACCGATCTGCTGGGAACGGCCGGTCACCAGGGTGCGAGCGGCCCGGTTGGGCCGGTATCCCAGCTCCGTGATCGCGGCACGCACTCTCAGCCGCGTCTGCTCCCGGACGTTGGGGTGCCCGTTGAGCACGCGGGAGACCGTCTGATGGGAGACCCCGGCGAGCCGTGCCACATCCGTCATCGCCGGCTCGCGTACCCGGGTAGCCGCCGAGGTGTCCTCCACCTGCATCTCCTGACTCCGCCGTTGCTGCCTGCCCGACACCTGTGAGGGACCACGCAGGGACGCGCCACCTCGAACCTTAACCAGGCCGGGGGGCTGGCAGCCAGCGCCCCCTCCCCACGTCCGCCGGGAAGCGGACGGGAGGCGTTCCCGGCCCTGTGATCTTCCGGAACGCTGGAACAATGAGCGCTAACATACCGCACCTCCTCACCCCGCCCCAGGCGCGCAAAATCGCGGTGTTCCAGGGGTTGACTGGGTAGATGTGAACGCTCACTCTGATGCACCAGTGACTGCGGTCACGCGAAGCTCGTCACCCCGAGTGGGCACAGTTGAGCACGGAGGAAGCAGTGTTGAAGAAGATCGCCACAGGTGTCAGCGTTCTACTGCTCGCCACGCTGACCGCGTGTGGCTCGGGCAGCACCTCGGGCAAGGACGGTGACAGCGGCGGGGACGCCGGGATCACCATGGGCTTCGCCCAGGTCGGCGCCGAGAGCGGCTGGCGTACGGCCAACACGAAGTCCGTCCAACAGGCCGCCAGGGCCGCCGGCGTCGAGCTGAAGTTCTCCGACGCTCAGCAGAAGCAGGAGAACCAGATCAAGGCCATCCGCTCCTACATCCAGCAGAAGGTCGACGTGATCGCCTTCAGCCCGGTGGTGGAGACCGGCTGGGACGCGGTGCTGCTGGAGGCCAAGCGGGCCCGCATACCCGTGATCCTGACCGACCGCGCGGTCGACTCCGACGACGACACCCTGTACGAGACGTTCCTCGGCTCCGACTTCGTCGAGGAGGGCGAGAAGGCCGGCCAGTGGCTCGTCGAGAACACCAAGGGCCCCGTCAACGTGGTGGAACTGCAGGGCACCACCGGCGCCGCGCCCGCCATCGACCGCAAGAAGGGCTTCGAGGAGAAGATCGCCGCGCGCCCCGACATCACGATCAAGGCCTCCCAGAGCGGTGACTTCACCCGCTCCGGCGGCAAGCAGGTCATGGAGGCCTTCCTGCGCTCCAACCCCGACGTCGATGTCGTCTACGCCCACAACGACGACATGGGCCTGGGCGCCATCGAAGCCATCAAGGCCGCGGGCAAGAAGCCCGGCGAGGACATCAAGATCATCACTGTTGACGCCGTCAAGGACGGTATGCAGGCGTTGGCCGACGGGGAGATCAACTACATCGTCGAATGCAATCCGCTCCTCGGCGACCAGCTCATGGACCTCGCCAAGAAGGTCGTGGACGGCGAGAAGGTCCCCAAGCGGGTGGTCACCGAGGAGACGACCTTCACGCCCGAGCAGGCGAAGAAGGCACTGCCCGACCGGCAGTACTGACCCGCGAGCTCCGGTCCCCGCCGCCGCGCCCCTCGTGGCGGCGGGGCGGGGACCGTTCCCACGACGAAAGCATGGCTCATGACCGATTCCTCAGCGCTCACCGGCGCCCCGGTGGTGGAGATGCGCGACATCCGCGTGGAGTTCCCCGGCATCAAAGCTCTCTCGGGCGTCGATTTCCGCCTGCTCCCCGGTGAAGTGCACGCTCTGATGGGCGAGAACGGGGCAGGCAAGTCCACCCTCATCAAGGCACTCACCGGCGTGCACCCTCCGACGACGGGCGTCATACGCCTGCACGGCGAACCGGTCGCTTTCGACACGCCCGGTCAAGCCCAGGAAGCGGGAATCAGCACCGTCTACCAGGAGGTCAATCTCCTGCCCAATCTCTCGGTGGCGGAGAACATCCTGCTGGGCCGCGAGCCCCGCCGGCTGGGGCACATCGACGGACGGGCCATGCGCGCACGGGCGAAGGAACTGCTCGCCCGCGTCGGCCTGTCCATCGATCCCGCCTCTCCGCTGAGCTCGCACCCGATCGCCGTGCAGCAACTCGTGGCGATCGCGAGGGCACTGGTCGTGGACGCACGCGTCCTGGTCCTGGACGAGCCCACCTCCAGCCTCGACGCCGACGAGGTCGCCGAACTCTTCCGCATCGTGCGCGTGCTGCGCGACGACGGTGTCGCCATCCTCTTCGTCTCGCACTTCCTCGACCAGGTCTACGAGATCGCCGACCGCATGACCGTCCTGCGGAACGGCACACTCGTCGGCGAGTACCTGCCGTCCGAGATGGACCACATCGACCTCGTCGCGGCGATGCTCGGGCGGGAACGGGGAGCGCTGGAGGAGGTACGGCGGCGCTCCAAGGTCCGGGCGCCCGGTACCGCGCCGCTGCTCAGCGCCGTAGCCCTGGGCCGCACGGGAGCGATCGCCCCCATCGACCTGGACATCCACGCCGGGGAGGTCGTGGGTCTGGCCGGCCTGCTCGGTTCGGGCCGCACGGAACTGGCCCGTGTGCTCTTCGGCGCGGACCGCGCGCATACCGGGACTCTCACCATCGACGGCCGCGCGCACCGCCCTCGCGGCCCCCGGGCGATGATCGCCCGGGGTGTGGCTTTCTGCTCCGAAGACCGCAAGGCCGAGGGGGTCGTCGCCGATCTCAGTATCCGCGACAACCTCGTGCTGGCCCTGCAGGCCGCCCGGGGGTGGGCACGGCCCGTCCCGCGCCGCACCTCCGACGCCCTGGTGGCGGAGTACATAGCGAAGCTGGACATCCGCCCCGCCGACCCCGACGCCATCATGAGCACCCTCTCCGGCGGGAACCAGCAGAAGGTGCTGCTCGCCCGCTGGCTGGTCACCCGGCCCCGGCTGCTCATCCTCGACGAACCCACCCGGGGCATCGACATCGGCGCCAAGGCGCACATCCAGAAGGTCGTGGCCGATCTCGCGGCCGAGGGCATGGCCGTGCTGTTCATCTCCGCCGAACTGGAAGAAGTGGTACGCGTGTCCGACCGGGTCGTCGTCCTGCGCGATCGACACAAAGTGGCCGAACTGACCGGGCAGGACGTCTCGGTGGACCAGATCATGTCTGTGATCGCCGCTCCGAGCGACAACCACACCGCGGCGGTGGCCTCATGACGCGCTCGCGGCTGCTGTGGCCGCTCGTCGCGCTCGCCGCGCTGATCGTCCTCAACATCGCCGTCGAGCCCTCCTTCGTGGAACTGCGGATCCAGGACGGGCACCTCTTCGGCAGCATCGTCGACATCCTGCGCAACGGAGCGCCGACGCTGCTGATCGCCGTCGGCATGACCCTGGTCATCGCCACCCGCGGCATCGACCTGTCCGTGGGGGCCGTCGCCGCCATCGCCGGCGCGATCGCCTGCACCTACATATCCGGTGGAGGGGACGCGGTCACCGCGATCCTGCTGGCTCTGAGCGTGTGCGTCCTGCTCGGACTGTGGAACGGCTTCCTGGTATCCGTCCTCGGGATCCAGCCGATCATCGCCACCCTGGTTCTGATGACGGCGGGCCGTGGCGGCGCCATGCTGCTGACCGAGGGCCAGATCATCACCGTCAGGGATCCGCTCTACCGGCAGATCGGCTCAGGCTTCCTCGTCCTGCCGATCGCGATCCTGATCAGCCTCGCCGTCCTGACGGCAGTCGCCCTCATCACCCGCCGGACCGCTCTGGGCATGCTCATCGAAGCCGTGGGGATCAACCCCAAGGCAGGCGAACTGGCGGGCGTACGCTCCCGCACGATCATCTGGACGGTCTACGTCTTCGCCGGTCTGTGCGCGGGTGTCGCGGGCCTGATGATCAGTTCCAACGTGAACGCCGCCGACGCCAACAGCGCCGGTCTGTGGATCGAGATGGACGCCATCCTCGCCGTCGTCATCGGAGGCACCTCGCTGGCCGGGGGGCGGTACTCCCTCGCCGGGACCATGGTGGGCGCTCTGGTGATCCAGACTCTGACCACCACCGTCTACACCATCGGCGTCCCGACCAACGTCACTCTGGTCTTCAAGGCCGTCGTGGTGATCGTCGTCTGCCTGCTCCAGTCGCCCCGGACCACGAAGATGCTCCGCGCGCGCCGCACGACCACAACTCCTACGTCCCGCTCCCAGGAGGTGGCCGCCGGATGAGCACCTCGGCTCTTTCCCCCGCGCGCTTTCCCCAGCGTTTCCTGCCCGTGGTCGCCACCTTCGCGGTGTTCGTGGTCACCTTCGGAGCCGGGTCGATCCGCTACGAGAACTTCGCGTCGGGGCAGGTGGTCGCGAACCTGTTCGTCGACAACTCCTTCCTCATCGTCCTCGCGGTCGGCATGACCTTCGTCATCCTGACCGGCGGCATCGATCTCTCGGTCGGCGCGGTCGCCGCCCTCTCCACCATGATCGCCGCGGCCACCCTCAACGCGGGCTGGCCTCCGCTGCTCTCGATCATCACGGTCCTCGGATCAGGCGCCACCCTGGGCCTGCTCATGGGCCTGGTCATCCACCACTTCGAGGTGCAGCCCTTCATCGTCACGCTCGCGGGCATGTTCCTGGCCCGCGGGCTGTGCTTCCTCATCAGTGTCGAATCGGTCTCCATCACCGAGCCCTCCTTCCGTGAGTTCGCGAGCGGAGCCATCACGTTGCCGGGCGACGTCACACTGACCTACAGCGTCGTGATCGCGCTGGTCGTGGTCCTGGCCGCCCTGTACGTCCTGCATCTGACGCGGTTCGGCCGGACCGTGTACGCGGTGGGCGGCAGTGAGTCCTCGGCCCGCCTGATGGGCCTGGCCACCAGCCGGGCCAAGGTCGGCGTCTATGTGGTGAGCGGCTTCTGCTCCGCGCTGGGCGGGCTGCTCTTCAGCCTCTACATGCTCTCCGGCTACGGACTGCACGCCGTCGGGATGGAACTCGACGTCATCGCCGCCGTCGTCATCGGCGGGACCCTCCTTGCGGGCGGGACGGGATATGTGGTGGGTTCCGTGGTGGGGGTGCTGGTCCTCGGCACCGTACAGTCGCTGATCTCCTTCGAGGGCACCCTCAGCTCCTGGTGGACGAAGATCGTCATCGGCGCGCTCCTGCTCGCCTTCATCGTGCTCCAGCGTCTGATCGTCCGCCGGCAGGCCTGAGCGTGACCGGCGGCGGTCCCCCGCCGGAGCGGGCCCGCGCGAGGCTTCTCGTGCGGGCTCCGGTCGTCTACCGGTCGGGGCCGGCGAACTCATCGGCGGCTTCCGCCAGCACGTCCGCGAGGCCTTCCGTGGCCAGCACCATGCTGACCGGGGCCGAGCTGTTGAGGCACAGGCTGTGTCCCACGGGTACGCGGGCGAGGAGATCCGTGACCGGCAGCCGGACGTACCCCAGCCTGCCGATGCCCTGGAGATAACGCGGCGAGGTGTAGACGGGGACCACCGCCGTGCCGTCGGGTGCCGACGCGCTCACCGGCTCGCCGGCCGCGGTGACCGGTACCGCGACCTCGGCCCGGGCCAGCGCCGCGGTGACGTCCTTCGCGGGACCGTATCCGGTGGTGGCGAGCTGGACGGCGCGGTCCACCTCGTCGGCGGGCTCGGGCCACCCCATCGCCTCCGGCGACGGCCGGTAGTCCTCGTTGTCCTCCCACGCGACGATCACGCCCGCGGAGTCCGAACGCCACTGGCCGACCACGGCCCATTCCGGCGGCGGTCCCTCCCCCCGCCAGGCGGGATCCGGCAGGTAGAACCAGTGGTCGGGCGCCAGTCTGGCCGCCTGGACGTACTCCTCGGGGGGCGGGGGGTCCAGGGGGGAGACGGACGGCTCGGCGCCGGACTCACTCATCGTGTCCTCGTTCACTTCGGGTGCCTGATTCCGTGCTCGGTGGGCCGCGTCGGGGCTGCCGGCGCCCGCTCGCCCGTCGCCTCCTCCCACCGCGTCCGGATCTCGTCAGCGCGGACAAGCAGGGCGGCCGGGGCGGACGCGCTGAGGAACAGCACGTCCCGGCCGGGCGGCAGTTGGCGGAGGAGTTCGGGAAGCGTCATCATCACATGCGCGGGCAGACGGTCCACCCGCGCCTGCGGCGGCATCGGGAAGGCCGGCAGGGCGTGGGTTCCGCCGGGGGCCGCCGTCCAGGCGGGCAGCCCGTCCCCGGTCACGCACACGGCCACGGTTCCCGCCTCCGCGAGCGCCTCGGCGACGTCCGTGTCCGGGCCGTATCCGGTGGCGGCCAAGTGGAGAGCGGCGTCGGCGTCGCTGACCGGCGGGGCCCAGCCGAGCGCGGCGGGCGAGGGACGGTAGTCCGGATTGGACTGCCACGCGACGATGTCGCCCCGCTCGTCGCTGCGCCAGCGGCCGAGCACGGCCCACGGGGGCGCGGGGTCGTCGTCGCGCTCGCCGAGCCAGTGCCGGTCGGCCACCGACAGCCAGTGGTCGGGCGCACGGCGGGCCGCCGCGACGATGCCGGCGGGTGGCACCGGGAATTCCGGCTCTCCCGCCGCGACGGCCACGGGCGCGTGGTCAAAGGGCGCGGCGGAGGCGCGCGGGAAGCGGGCGGGAGCACCAGTCACGGGCGCACCCACCGTGTCGGGAAGCAGTGCGGCGCGCAACTCCCTTACGGAATGCAGAAGTTCTTCAGATGTCGGCATCCAGTTCCCTCCGGACTGTCGTGCTGCGCGGATACGCGATACCGGTCCGGGCCGTCGTCATGACCCACCCCTGTCCGGCCATTCGGCCGCGCGGTCGACGGGTCGATCGGCTGGTGCGCCGGTGTCCCCCGCGTCGAGGGCCGCCAGCAGTGCCCGGGCGTGCTCGTCGGGGAACAGACCCTCGCGGGCGACGAAGGCGCGCAGCTCCTCCTCCGTCAGCGGGTGGACATCCCAGTAGCGGCCCCAGTTGTTCACGTAGACCGAGGCGGCCGTAGGGTCGATCGTGTCCAGGGCGTGCTGCGCCCCGGTCATCACCTCGTGGAAGCTGTGATGGCCCACCCCCACCAGCACGCTCACCAGTCCGGCCCGGATCAGGCCGAGGTCCACGGGCACCCCGGCAAGCCGCTCCAGCCTGGCCACGTGGGTGACGATGCGGTAGGCACTGCCCGAGGTCCCGGTCAGCACCAGGCCACCGGAGTCCTCCGAACGGGCCTGGAAGTCGGCGGACATCGGCAGGGTGTGCAGTCGGCCGGCGGGCGACCACAGCAGAGTTCCCTCACGGACCGCGAGGCGTCGCTCGGCCGGGCTCAGCACGGGCCGGACCTCGTGGGGCCGCAAGGAGGTACGCAGCATCGCCTCCAGTTCCTCGCTCTCCATGGCTTCGTCCTCCGGGTCCAGCTCCGCCGCGTGGAGTTCGGCCATCTCGTGCTCGTAACGCCTCAGTTGCTCGCTGCGGTGGCGGTCGCGGCGCTCCACGCCGATCACCGGGTGCTGGGGCTCCACGCCTCCCATGAGGTACGGGACGAGGTTGCTGGCGACACCGTTGAACAGGAACGTCACACGCTCGCGCAGGTTGCCCGACTCCACCACCCGCGCGAGGTCCTCGTAGGAGGTTCCGACGGCACCCCCGTCCTCGCCGCTGTCGCTGCCGAACAGCCGGTAGTCCGTGCGGTTGTGGAGGGCGATGTGCCAGAACGCCCGCGCGACCTTGCCGAACTCCGCGTTGACGAGGGCGTGTTCGCCCAGGTGACCGGCCAGCCGTTGCTCGAAGTGGAGAGCTTCTTGCGCGTAGCGGACGCGTGCCAGAGCCCAGGCGGGGGCGAGGCCGGGGTCGGAGGACGTGGCGGTGAGCGTGGACAGCGGTGGTCCCGGGGCCTCGTCCGGGGCGGCGGCGCTGCCGCTGTCATTCCCGTCGTCGTCCGAGTCGTCGTCCCGCGACAGCAGGGGGCTCGGGTCGTGGTCACCGTCCGAGCCCGCCTCGTCGGTGTCCAGCGACAGGGCCGGGAAGGATTCGAGGGCCGGAGCGCCGGCCGGCCCGCCCGGTCCCGCGAAGTCCGCGTCCTCCGTGGACGGCGCGGACCGCGGGTCGGCGGCATAGTGCGGGTTGACGACGTACGGGCCGACCGGAACCCCGTACGCCATCGGCTGCGCGCCACGGATGTACCGACGTCCGACGCCGCCCGGGAAGAGCACCTCCTCCTGGTCGGGGAAGGGCGAGGCCAGGCCCAGGGTGGCATTCACGTCGATCCCGCCGGGGGCGTCGATGTCGTAGCGCCAGCGGTACCGGTGGAAGAGGGCGGGTGCGCCCATCGGGTTGGCGCGGGCGCTGTCGCGCACGTAGTTCCGGTTGGCGGTCGTGCTCGCGAAGACCGTGTCCGGAACCAGGGTGCTGCCGCCGTAGACATGGTCGATGACGCTCACCATCTCGGGGCCGTACGGCTTGAG
Source organism: Streptomyces sp. MMBL 11-1 (assembly GCF_028622875.1). Taxonomy (NCBI): domain Bacteria; kingdom Bacillati; phylum Actinomycetota; class Actinomycetes; order Kitasatosporales; family Streptomycetaceae; genus Streptomyces; species Streptomyces sp. MMBL 11-1. Next base: position 609,682 of record NZ_CP117709.1, read on the forward strand.
TCCCTCACCGAAGACCTGCTCGGGCCCGTCCGGGCTGAAGCGGTACAACGGGCCGTCGTGGTCGCGCCACAGAGCCTCGGGCAGGGAGCTGCCCGCCAGGGCGGCGGGGTCCGCCGCGACCGTGGCCGGGTCCACGGGCGGGGTCGGGCCGACCGGGCCGGTGGCGGGCCAGCCGACCGGTACGGGCGCGCGGTCCTGCCGGTCCGCCGGGCCCTCCACCGTCAGCAGGCGGGAGGAGGCGACGAGGCCGCGGCCCGGCAGGTACCAGTCCCAGGCCGGGCCCTCGGTGTGGATCCGCCCGGCCAGGTCGGTGACGCCACCGGCCGACGGGCCCTCGGGGTTGTACTCCCCGCGCAGGCCGAGCGACGGGATCTCGGCCACGAACACGTGGAGGTCCGGGTCGTCCTGGCCGTAGCCCCATACGGTGTGCCGCCCGGTGGAGGCGGCGACCGGGAAGGCGTCGAGCGTCTCGGCGAACCGCTCGTCGAAACGCCCGTCCGCCGAGTAGGGCAGGGGTGCTCCCGGAGGGGTCGCGGTGCGGTCGTCCGGGGCTGGGCGCGCGCTCCACTCGGCGGGGCCCGCCGCCGCGGGGGCGGTGACGGACGGGACGGGGGCGGGCGGGACGGGGGCGGACAGCAGGTGCGGCCGGGCCCGGTGCCAGGTGGCGGGGCCGGGCGCGGACGGTTCCGTGCCGGCCGCCGGGCGCGGGAGGGCGGTCACCCGGCCGGGCTGTGTTCCGTCGCCCGCCGAGACCAGGAGCGGTCCGTCGTAGCTCCAGACGGTCCGGTCGTTCCGCAGCGAGAGCTTCCGCAGGAAGTTCTCCTGAGCCGTGCCCGGGCCGGACACCAGGAGCACCAGCGGACGGTGCTGAGCGGTCAGCGGCAGTTCCGGGTCGAACTCCAGAAGGGCGGCGAACTCCCTCGGCGGGATGTGAACGGTGCCGCCGGGGAGGCGCAGGACCACTGAGCCGGCACCGTCCGTCTCCGCGTACACGAACCACGGGGCGGGGGCGCCCTCCTCGGTCCACGGGGCGAACCTCGTGAGGGTCGAGTCCTCCGCGTGCCCGGCCCCGGTCTCCGAGAGCCGCACCGGGTCGATCCCCCGAGGGGTCGGCACGGGACCCCAGTTACGGCCCTGGAGAGCGCCGTCGGGCCTGCGGATACGGCCCTCGTCGGTGAAGGCGCCCAGCGTCTCCAGGTGGAAGACCGCCAGTTCCCCGGGGTGAGCGGGGCCGCGTCCGGCGGCGAGTGCCTGTTCGGCCAGCTTCCGCAGCCGGGTCTCGGCCGCCGCGTCCCACGGCGCGGTGGCGGGCAGGTGCAGCGCCGTACGCCCCAGCGCCTCGCGCTCCGCGGCGGGCCGGGTCTCCAGCACCCGGGCGGCGCCGGTCATCGCCCATAGCGCGCGGGCGTGGTCACGGGGGCCCAGCGGACCGGTCGGCTGTCGCAGCACCGACCGCACGGCAGCGTCACCGTCGACGGCGAGCCGGTCCAGCGCGGTCCGCAGTGCGGGCGTGTCCCACACCTGGGTGAGGCGCGCGTCCGGCGGTGCGGACAGGGCCCGGTCGAGCACGGCCTCGTACGCGGCCGGTGTCGGCAGGGAACCGCCGGCGGAGACCGCGAGCAGCTCCCACAGCTCCCGGCGCAGCGGCGTGCGCGCGGCCAGCTCCGGGTCGTTCGCCCGGAGTGTCTCCAGTGCGCCGATGCCCCGCAGCAGCCGCTCGTACCGGCCGCCGGGGGTCCCGCGATCTGCCTCGACGTCGTCGCCGAGAACCTGCCGCAGCGCTCGGACCAGCCGTAGCGCGCGCGGACCCTCGTCGTCCCAGGCGGCCACGCCCGAGGGGTGGGCCGGCGGGCGCAACCCGGCGGACTCGGCCACCTGTGCCGTCGCGTCCACCGGTTCGGGCCTGAAGGTCTCCATCCGCGCCAGGGTGCCGTCCGGCGTCGCGGCCAGCAGCCGGACGGTGTCGTTGTAGCCGGTGCGCCCGGTGGCGGCGGTGGTGGTACGGCCGCTGTGGTTGGCGGCGTGCTGGGCGAGCGCCACCTCCTCCAGCGGATCCTCGACGGGCGGTGCGGGCCGGGTCAGGGCCTGGACGCGCCGGGGGTCGCCCGCCACACCGCCGTAGCAACTGGCGACGTGCAGCTCGTCCCCGTCGGCCCGGGCGACCACCTCGGGCAGCCGGCCGACGTAGCGGCCTCCGTCCTCGGCGCCCAGCAGCAGCACCCGGCCGTCCCGGTGGACGAGCTTCAGGCCGCCGGGCACGCCGTGGGCGTGGAAGGTGTAGACGGACGCCTCGGGGTCGGGAGTGGTCTCCTCGGCGGCGACCGGGTGGTAGGTGTCGCCCAGGCGGAGGACGTGGGTGCGCTCGCGCATCTCCCGCCACCGGCGCAGCCTGCGCTCCCGCAGCCGTCGGCGGCCGTCGTCCGGCATCGACTCGCGGCCCTCGAAGCGGTGGTCGGCGCCCACCAGGGGGCGGGTGTCCACATCGCTGTCCCGGAAGCGGATGCCGTCGACCGTGACCCACTCACGGTCCGCGGAGGGCGGCGTGCCTCCGTCGGGCGGGTCGAAGGGCACCCAGTCGCCGTAGGCCTCGTCGGGGTCGGAGTCGACGAGGGAAGGCACGCGCGGGTGCACGCCGGCGGGCGTGGTGCCGGCGAGAGTGGTGTCCGGAGGCGTGGTGCCGGTGGAGGTGGTCCCCGGAGGCGTGGTCCCGGTGGTGGGGGTGGTCCCCGGAGGTATGGCGCCGGCGGGAGTGGTCCCCGTGGTCATGGTGTCGGCGGTCGTGGTCACGGCCGGGGCGGCCCCGGTGTGGGGGGCTCCGTCCGCCGCGCTCAGCAGGCGGCCGTCGCCGCTGGGTGCCCAGACCCTGCGGCCCAGTCGCACCGCCACGGCGCGGGCCAGCCGCCCGTCCTGGGCTCCCGCGTACGGGCTCGCCAGCACCACCGGAACGTCCGACAGCAGCAGGGCCAGCGTCGGATCGGCGGCCAGCAGCTCCGCCACCTCCTCCGCGTCCAGCTCCCGCCCGTCGGCGAACAGGGAGTCGTGGCCGCCCTCCGCCGCCACCAGGTAGGCGGCGTCGCCCCACGGCGCGGGCTCCTCCGACACCTGGCGCAGCGCCCCGTCGCGCTGCTCGTGCAACTGGATCCGGGAGGCGTCGACGGGTCCGGTGCCGAGGCCGGTCCAGTCGCGGCCGCGAGCGGCGCCCGACGCGTCGGTCAGCCGCGTGGCGTCGGAGAGCAGCGGGTCCCTCGCGGGGTTCGTGGCGCCGATGGGGCCGACGGCCTCCGTGGATCGCGCGGAGTCGCCCCCGTCCGGCATGGCCGTGGCCGACGAGCCCGGCGGGGCAGCGGACCTCGGGGCGGCGGACGTCGGGGGCACGGTCGCCGCGTCGCCTGCCGGAGTGAACGCCCAGTCGGGGCCGGCCGGTCCGGTCCCGCCGTCCCGCCCGGCGGACCGGGGCAGCGGCGCCGGGACGGGGCGCGGCGCTTCCTGCGCGGGTGCGGGCTGCGTCGGGCGCGCCCGCTGCCAGGGGTCGGCCCCCGGGACGGCCCCGTCGGCCGACTCGTGCAGGGTCAGCACCTGCTCGCCCGTGCCGCCGGTGCCGGAGAGGTCCACCGGGAAGCCGGTCCACCACACACTCCGGCCCAGCCGCCCCGCGATCCGGTCCGCCAGGCCGACGGCGTCGGCGGCCGGGCCGGGGAAGGCGAGGACGACGGGCGTAGTCAGTTCCGTACGCATCAGATCCGGGTCGGTGGCCAGGAGTTCGGCGAACTCCCCGACAGTCGTCCCGTACGTCTCGCCCTCCCACTCCACCTCCACCCGGTCCGGTTCGTCCTCGTCGGGCCTGACCAGCACCAGATGGGGGGCGGGGCGGTCCTGCCCGGGGCCACCGCTCGCCCAGGGCGAGTCCACCAGCGCGGACGGGGTACGGAACCGGGCCAGGTCGACGTCCGGAGCCGGTCCGCCGGTGTAGTCGCGGCCGGTGCCGTCCGACGTGCCCTGGACCGTGCTCATGGACGTACGGGGGTACGCGCCCGCCTCCACCAGGGCGTACGCCGCCGCGACGTCGGGGTCGGAGGCCTCCCGGCCCACCGCGAAGGCCCGGGTGAGCACGTCCATGGCCTCCTCGCGGCGTCCGTGGGCGGCCCGCGGGTCCGGCGGCAGGTGAAGCAGCCGGGCGATGAACGCCTCCGTGTCCACGCCGGGCCCCGGCAACGTCTCCTGTGCCTTGACCCGCGCCCAGAACATCCTCGACATCTCGGCCTCGCCCACCTCCTCGGTGGGAACGCGCAGGACGGCGGCGGCCTCGTCCTGGATGCCTCCTTCCCAGAGCCACTCGGCGGCGGCCTCGACCGCGGGCAGGTGGACGAAGCCGATGAGCCGGTCGCCGGGGTACCGGGCCCCGTGCTGTGCGGCGGCGGCCAGCACCCGTCGGGCGGCCTGCTGGTCCGTCCCGGACGCGGCCTCGGGGTGGGCCGCGATCACGCGCCGGAGCAGGTCGAGGGTGAACGGGCCGGCCTCCTCGAAGTCGGAGTCGCCGCGCCACATGTGGTCGACCGCCGCCACCCCGCGCAGCAGGTCGTCGAAGTCGGGCGCGTCGTCGATGTCGTGACCGAAGGTCAGCCGCAGCGCCCGTACCAGGCGCAGCGTCCTCGTGCGCACCTCTTCCGCGGCCTCGCCGTCCCCGGGGCTCACCCCGGCGGCCTCCGCCAGCCGGTCCAGCTCGGCGCCCTCGGGCTCGGGCCGGGACAGGGCCCAGGCCCGCCGGCGCCCCTGGGCGTCCGCGAACAGGGACCGTCGGTAGCGGCCGTTGCTCTCCTCGGTACTTTGCGGTCCGTAGGCCAGGCGCACCGCGCGTCCCGTGGCGTTGGCCACGTGCTGGCCCATGGAGAGGGTGCGGAGCGGATCGGGTACGAACGGTCCGGGGAAGGCGTCGGTGGCGGTGCTCGGTGCGGGCACCGCACTGTCGCCGGGCGCTCCGCTCCAGCAGACGACGAGGTCGACCCAGTGGTGCTTCGGCAGGGTCGTCAGGCTCTTGCGGCGGCGCAGCCAGAAGCCCGCCTCCCGCTCGTCGACGTCGCGCGTGGTGCCGTCGCGCAGGGCGAACACCAGGGAGCCGGGAGAGCCGTGCATGTCCAGTCGGTACGCCTCGTCCTCGGGGCCCGGGCGCGGCAGGTCCCACTCGCCGGAGATCCGGCCGGTGGCCGGGTGGTCGTGCACGAACGTCGGCATCCGGTCCAGGTGGCGGTCGTGGTCCTCGAAGTCCCGCGCGAACTCGGCCGGGTGGTGCGAGGCGCGGCCGATCTGCCGGCCGCTCAGCGCGCTGACAATGGCACGGCTCACCACCTCGTGGTGCCAGTCCGGCACGTCCTCGTCCGGGTCGGGCCCCCACCCGGGAGCGCTGGCGATCCAGTCGCCCCGCGGGACCCCGGGGCCGCGGACGACGTCGATGGTGCTCGCCGCGCCGGCGGCGGACTCGATCGTGACCCGGCCGGTGTGCGCCCATACCGTCAGACCGGCGCGGTCGGCGAGCCTGCGGGGCAGGTCGACATAGCCGTCCGCGGCGAACGGGACGGCGAGCACGATCGGTGTGCCCGGCGGCAGCGCCTCGCGGGCCGCGTCCGCCGCGACCAGCTCCACGAACACGTCGACGCCCACCTCCCGCGTCGTGCCGTCGGGAAGCCGTGCCTCCACCCGGTCGTGCCGTCCTTCGGCCGCCACCACGTAGGGGGTCACCCCGGACGGCCAGGGGGCCGGTGCGGTGCCGAGAACGTCGTAGCCGCCGGAGGGATCCTCCTCCAGCAGGGCGCTTTCGGTGGTGTCGAGCCGGACGACGTCGTTCCCGCTCCAGTTGAGACCCGGCACCCGGTGGCCCCCCACAGTGAAGTGGGAGGCGCGGCCCGGTCCGGTCGCCCCCAGCTCCGACAGGTGGAACGCGGCCAGCGCCGCCACGCCGGTCGCCCGTCCGGCCGCCGTGGCCCGGCCCACCAGTGCGAACAGCGCCTGGCTGGTGCCCCGGGGGACGGGGGCCCCGGGGTCCGGGTGCAGGACGCGGCGGGCGATGGCTTCCACGTCGAACGGGCCCTCGCGCAGCGCGCGGTCGCGGCGGCGCAGGGTGTCGAGCTTCTGCACCGCCACCGCGTCGGGTGCCTGGGACAGGCCGATCGTCGCCTGGCGGCCCAACTCGGCCCGGCTCACGCCCGCGAGGGCGCCGGTGCCCGCCCAGTCGGCAGGCACCCGGCTCATGGCCCGCACGACGACGGTGTAGTCCCGCGTGGTCAGCCGCGGTGCGTCGGCCGGCAGATCCTTCTGGAGCCGCTCCAGTTCGCTCGCCAGCCGCCGGGAGAACACGGCGCGTGCGGTGGTCGCACGTCGCATCGCGGGCGACCCGGTGGCGGCCCGTCCGGACCGGGCGTCGGCACCGTAACCGGTGACCTCGACGCGCGGCAGTGCCGCGCCCGCCCGACGGTTGCGCAGCCCGGCGGCGGCCACCTGGGCGGCGAGCCGCCCGACGGCCTGCGCACCGGACGCGGACGGGCTCGTCGCGTCCCGTTCGTACGCCACCAGGGTCCGGGAGGGCAGCGGCGGCAGTGCCCGGTCGGCGGCGGGGGCGGCGGGGGCGGCGGCCGCCTGCACTGGGGTGGGCTCCAGGCCGTCCATGGGGGTGCCGACGGAGGACCGGGGCGGGGCCGCCTTGGTGTCCGACGCGGACGGGGTGGACGGGGTGGACGGGGTGGACGGGGTGGCCGGCGCGGACGGGGTGGCCGAAGTGGCCGGGGTGCCGTTGGTGGCCTGGACATTGGTGGCCGGGCGGCCCGGGGCGGCCGGGACGCCGTTGGTGGCCGGGGTGCCGTTGGTGGCCGGTGTCGGCGCGCCGGGCTCGGGCCCCGTAGGCGCCCCCGGCATCGTCGGCCCGCCCAGGTCGGGGACGGCGGGGTGGGTCAATTGCCAGTCGTTCGCGGTTGGTTCGGTCAGAGCGAACAGGTTGGGCACCAGGACGGGCAGTTCACCCTCGGCCGCGTCCGGGGCGGTCAGCTCGACCGGGGACCTGCTCCACCACACGGGCCGGCCCAGCCTGCGGGAGACGTTCCGGGCCACCGCCTCGTCCGGGCCGCTCAACCCGTCGAGCACCAGCAGGACCGGCGTCGACGGGTCGCTGTGGCGCAATGTGGTGTCGGCGGCCAGCAGCTCGGCGAACTCCGCGGCCGGCATCCGGTAGGTGGCCGCCCCCACCGTCACCTGGACATGGCCGCTGTCCTCCAGGTCCACCGACGCCCGTACGGCGTAGGGAACCGGCCGGTCCTTCCCCTCCGCGTCCTGCCCGGCCCACGGCGCGGCCACCGTCGTGTCCGCCACCCGGAAGCCGTCCAGCCGGGGCAGGAGGGCCGAGCCGTCGTGCCAGTGCCGGCCGAGCCCGATCGCCGCTCCCAGGGACGTGAACAACGCGGGTGCCGCGAGGGCGCCGTGCGCCTCGGCCGCGTACGCGCCGGCCACATCCGGGTCGGCCATGTTCCGGCCTGCCGCGAACCCCTGGGTGAGCAGGGCGCGCGCACCCTCGCGCAGCGCGTCGTCCACCGCGACGGCCGGGTCGAGGTGGAGGGCGCGGGCGGTGAGCGCGTCCGCGGCCGGACCGGACAGTGCCTCCTCCGCCCGGACCCGCGCCCAGAACATCCGGGTCCGGTGCGTCGGCGCGGCAGCCGGGTCGGACAGCCCCAGCGCGGCGACGGCCGCCCGGTCGACCTCCGCCGTGTCCCGCAGCCACGCCGCCGCCGTGCGCAGCTGCGGCAGGGGGACGAACCGGCTCACCGGCAGGGCGGGCCCGGAGGCCCGCCTCGCGCGGGCGGCCTCGGTCAGGACCTGGCGGGTGACGTGCTCGTCCACTCCGCCGGCGGCCAGGGGGTGGGCCGCGATCACCCGGCTCAGCAGCTGCGGCCAGAACGGCCCCGCCTGCTGGAGGTCCGGATCGGCGAACCACATGCCGACGACCGCGGCGGCCCCGGCGACCAGGGCCGGGAAGTCGTCGGCCACCACCACGTCCGGGCCGGCCACCAGCTTCAGGGCACGCACCACCCGCAGCAGCTCGGAGCGGACGCGCGGTGACGGCTCGGCGCCGAATCCGGCCTGTTCCGCCAGCCGGTCGAGGTCCGCCCCGTCCGGTTCCGGGCGGCTGGTCTCCCACCACCAGGGGCGGCCCTGGACGTCGGTGGCCAGCACCCGGACCGGACCGTCGTCGAACCGGACCACTCCCTGCGAGGAGTAGGAGAGCCGTGTCGTGCGCCGCAACTGGTTCGCCAGGTGCTGTCCGAGCGAGAGGGCGTCGTCGCCGAGCGGATCGGCGGCGAACGGCACCGGGGAGACGCCGTCGAACTGCGAGACGTCCCGCGCGGATCCCTCCTGCGGGGCCCCGGAGTGACAGATCACCATGTCCAGCCAGTGATCCTTCGGCAGGTTCACCAGGCTCCTGCGCCGCCGCAGCCACCCGGTCGCCTCGTCCCGGCCGACCGTACGGCTGCCGCCGCTCGCCAACGGCAGTGACAGCGCGCCCGGCAGCCCGTGGCCGGCCAGGCGGTAGGCCGCCTCCGGTGCCCCGGGGTCCGGCATCGGCGCCCTGTCGGAGAAGGTGTTCGTAGCGGCGTCCCAGTGCACGTAGAAGGACATCCGGTCGAGTTCGCGGTAGCTCTCCCGCTCCCCCACGAGTTCGGCGGGCCGGTGGAAGCTGCGTCCGATCTGCCGGCCTGTCCGCGAGCTGATGACGGGCTGGGTCACTACGTCGTGGTGCCAGGCCGGGGCGTCGTCGTCCGGGTCGGGTGCCAGGCCGGGCAGGACCGGGAGCCAGGAGCCGTCCGGCAGTCCGTCCCGGTGGAGTACGGCGATCGTGTTCGAAGAGGCCGGGTCGGGATTGCGGTGCGCGAGGCCGCTGTGCACCCACACCGCACGGCCGGTGCGGTCGGCGAGCTTGCGCGGCAGCTCCAGGTAGCGGTCTCCGGCGGACGGCACGGCCAGCACGATCGGGGCCCGCGCGGGCAGCGGGTGGCGCGCCAGGTCGGCCGCGACCAGTTCGGCGAACTCGTCGGCGTCCAGCTCCTGTGCGGTCCCGTCCGGCAGCGGCGCCACCACCCTGTCATGGCCGCCTTCGGCCAGGACCGCGTACGGGGTCACGTCCCACGGCCACGGCGCGATGTCCGGGTTCCCGGTGGTGGTGGCGCCCGTCGGACCGTCCGTGAGCCGGTCCACGAACAGGACGTCGATGTCGGCGGTGCCGGTACCGGTCCAGTTCAGGCCCGGCACCCGGGCGCCCCCCACGGAGACGTACCGGGCGCGGTCGGCCGCGAGCAGACCCTGTTCCTCCAGGTGGAAGGCGGTGAGCGCGGCCAGGCTCGTGGCCCGCCCGGCGGCGAGGGCCCGGCCGGTCATCGCGTACAGGTCGCGGCGCATGTCCGGGTCGACGAGGACGGACGGAGCCAGATGCCGGATCCGGCGGGCGACGGCGTCGACGTCCAGGCGCCCGGAGCGCAGGGCCCGGTCGGTGCGGCGCAGCGCGTCCAGGGCGTCCACGGCGGCGGCGTGGCGCGGGGACGTCATGGCGATGGTGGCCTGGCGGCCCAGGTCGGCCGGGCCGATCCGCCCGGCCGGGGGCACGGTGACGCCCTGGCTCGGGACCCGGCTCCGGCCGCGTGCGGTGATCGTGAAGTCCCGCACGCCCAGCGGCGTCCACCCGGCGGGGAGGCGGACCTGCAGGGTGCGCAGCGCGTGGTCGAGGTGGTGGACGAACAGGTCGCGCGCGGCCTGGGCCCGCAGGTCTCCCCGTGCCTGGGCGGCCTGGTCCCGGTCGCGTGCGCTGCCCGGCCCGCGCGCGTCCGCTCCGTATCCGGCGATGTCGATCCTGGGCAGCGGCACCCGGTTGCGCCGGTTGCGCAGAGCGGCCTCCGCCGCCCGGTGCGCCAGCTGTTCGACACCGTGTCCGGCGTCGTCGGCCGGGTGCGTGCCCTGCGGGGCGAACGGTACGAGACTGAGCGGCGGCAGCGTGGCGAGGGACCGGGCGGGCGGGGCGACGGGCACGGCGTAGACCGGCTGCCCGCCGCCCGTGTCCAGGGCGACGGGGGCCCCGGTGACCGTGTCCGCGTCCGGCATGTCCAGGTCCCCCGGGGCGAGTCCGGGGAGATCCTCCCCGGACAGGCCGAAGGTGGGGTCGAAGTCCGCGAGGGGACCGAAGGCGTCCGGGTCGAGGCGGTCCAGGGCCGATGGGGAGGCGTCGGGCAGGTCCAGATCGGGCATGCCGAGGTCGGGCGGGTTCCCATCGGGTTGTGACTGCGACGCCGGCCGTCCGGGGACCGCTTCCCCGGCCGCCGGGCCCGTAAGGGGCGCCGCGGAGTTGATCGCCGGAAGCGGGGGGAGCGGGGGTTGGTCCGGGGCAGGGGTGTCGAGCAGGGCCTGGGCGTGCTCGTCGGGGAAGAGCCCGTCCCGGGCGACGTGGTCGCGCAGTTCCCGCTCGGTGAGCGGGTGGACGTTCCAGTACCGGCCCCAGTTGTCCTGGTAGTCCAGCGCCGGATCATGACCGGGAAGGTCATTGAGCGCCAACTGGGCGCCCCGCATCACCTCGTGGAACGAGTGGTGGCCCGCCGACAGCGAGGTGGCGATCATGCCGGCCCGGATCAGGCCGAGGTCCAGGTCGATCCCCCACTGGTCCCGCATCCGGGCTGCGTGCACCAGCAAGCGGTACGTCGAACCCGCGGTGCCGGTCGCGACCAGTCCGCCCGAATCCTCGGACAGTCCCTGGAAGCCGGAGCCCATCGCGAGGTCGTACACCGAGGTGGCCGGTATCCAGGTGAGGTTCTGGTCGTCGACCGCCAGCAGACGCTCCGCCCGGCTCAACGGGGGGCGCACATCGTCCGGGTGGGTCTGGACCGCCTGGGCCCTCGTGGCCCGGGCGAGGACTGCCTGCTTCTCCTGCGGGGAAAGGCTGTCGTCCAGCCTGATCTCCTCGGCGAGCCGCTCCAGCTCTGCGCGGGCTTCCGCCTGCCGGCGGCTGGGCCGCTCCGCCTCGATCTCCGGGTGCTGGTCCTCGCGTCCGCCGAGCATCGCCGGCACCAGGTCGCTGGAGACGCCCTGGAACAGGAAGGTCACGAGTTCCCGCAGGTTCCCGGTCCGCAGCACCCGCTGGAGTGCGGGCCTGCCGGTTCCGACGGAACCCGCCAGGCTCGGGTTCTCACTGCCGAACGTGGCCAGGTCGCCGGGGAACTGCTGGCGCGCCCGCTCCCACGCGGCGCGCGCCATCTTCCGGAACTCCTCGGTCACCCTCTCGTTCTCGGCGAGGTGCCCGGCCAGGCGCCGCTCGAAGGCGACGGACTCCTCGGCGTAGCGGATGCGCGCCCGGACCCACGCGGGCACCTCGGCACCACGGCCGGGGCTCGTCGCCCCGGACCGGCGAGGTGTCCGGGACCCGTCCCGGACGGGAGAGGTGACGGACTCGGCGCTCCGGGAGGGCTCGGGCCGGGGCCCGGCCGCCGGGGCGGGGACGGAGGTGGGGCGGGGCAGCACGGGCGTCTCGGACGGGGGCGGCCCTCCGAGGGGCCCGGGGTGGTCCGGGCGTGGCGTCGGGGTGTTGCGGCGGTCGTCGATGGTTACCGTCACCACCCGTCCCCGGTCCGGGTCGGTGGCGCCGCGGACCCGCTTCGCGTCCTGGGTGAGCTGGAAGTCGGAGAGCGTGACGTGCGGTCCGGGGGCGCCTGCCTGGAAGGTCCTGAGCAGCCGGCCGAGCCGCTCGCCGAGCGCGTGGGCGACCGCCTCGGCCCGCTTACGGCCGCTGGCCCGCGAACGGTTGCCGTGTCCGGTGACGGTGACGGCCGGCAGGGGCAGTCCGTGGGCCCTGTTCCACAGTCCCGCGCGGGCCAGCGACAGCGCCAGCGCGTTCAGGTTCTCGTCGGCGTTGGACACGGTGTGCTGCTGCTCCGCGAACCGCAGGGTCCGCTGGTGCGGACGGGGCGTGTGCCCGTGCAGGGCCACCGTGGTCAGCGGGTTGGCGACGGCGGGCGAACCCTCCGACAGCAGTGCGGCGTTGACCGCGTGCGCCGACTCCCCCGGGCGCTTGCTGTAGGCACGGAAGAACCAGAGGTCCTTGTCGTCCGTGACCGGCGCCGCACTCCGGACGGCGTCCCGGGCGCGGGCGCGGGCCTGGTCCACCTCGCGCTGTGCCAGCGCGTGCTCGGGGCCGCCCTCGGTGAAGTACCAGCGGACCTGCTCCGCCTCGTGGACGCCGGCCAGGGCCCGGGCGGCGCGCGCGAAGCCCTCCAGCCGGGTGATGTCCGCCGCCTCCGCGCCACCGCGCCGCGCCGCCTCGGCGGACCGGTCGGTCTCCTCGGCCAGCCTGCCGAGTTCGTCCGCGTCGTAGCGGTCGAGGTTGTCGTCGACGATGCCGTCGAGCCGGTCCGCCGGGATCTCGGTGCGGGAGTGGGTCTCGTTCTCCAGGGTGATCTGGTGGGTGCCGTCCTCACTGGCCAGCACCACCTGGGCGAAGTGGTAGGGGGCGTGCGGACCGACCCGGTCGCCGGGCTTTGCGTGGTTGTGGGTGAACAGCTGGGCGCCGCCGTCGTTCGTCGTGCTGACCGACTGGATCAGATAGCCCTCGCCGACCTCCGCCCAGGCGAACTGGTTGACGCCGATGTGCGCCGCGGCGGTGTTCAGCGGCCCGCGCAGCGTGTTGTCCGGCGTGTGGCTCAGGGCCCGGCCGTACGTCTCGCCCGGGGTGGGCGCTCCCACCACGCCACCGGTGAAGCGCGGGTCCGAGCCCGCTCGGCGGGCCGCCCAGCCGGGGGTGACGCCGGTGGCGAGGCGGGTGCCGTGGGCGGCCTCCGTCAACGCCTGGGCCAGGTGGTGGGTACCGGTGACCTCCCGGCCGTGCAGTGCGTTGACCGGGGCGGTGGCGACGGTGCCGTCCGGACCGCGGAAGGCGATGTGGGAGAGCGGCGCGGCCTCCGCTCCGGCGACCATCCGGGCGAAGTCCCGGGTGGAGGCGTGCTCGGAGGCGCCGGACGCGGTCAGGAACTGCGGCTCCACCCGGAACAGCGGCTCGCCCGTCGAGCCGTCCTCCCGGGTCAGGAGCACGCTCATCGAGGTGTCGGTCACCAGCCTCACCCCGGCGCCGGTGGCGGCCAGTCGCGCGGTGGAGCGTTCGATCGCCGCCCGGGTCGCGTACACCTGCCGGCTCCGGCCGGTGGTGTCGTCGCCGGCCGAGTGCAGGGCGAGCGTCCGGTCCGCGGAGATGTGCAACGGCGGCCGGTCGGCGGCGTGGACGGCGCCCTGGTCCTGGTGCGGCAGGAAGAGGGCGGGCGTGTCGGACCCGTCCTCGGCCCGGACCTCACCGACGGCCCGGGGCCGCGGCTCGGTGAACAGCACCCCGGTGCCGCTCTCGTCGACGACCCGGTAGTCACGGGTGACCAGGGGCCGGGGGCGCAGGGCGTCGATCCGGCGCTCCCACTGGGCCCGGTCGGCGAGCCGGTCGAACTCGGCGTCCCCGTCGCTGGTGGAGCCGCTGTCGCTCTCGGTGTCACTGCCGTCGTCGCTGTCGCTGCTGAGGTCGCGCGCGCCGGTCAGGCCGCGGTCCCGCGGTGGCGGCGGCGTGGCCCAGCCCGGCCCGTCGCCCCCCTGGCTCCGGCGCACCACCAGGCGGCGGTCCCCGGAAGTGGGGTGGGTGGCCGCCTCGGCCACACCCAGCGGGTACCAGACGGGGCGCGCCGTCGTGCCGGAGACCAGGTTGGCGACCTCTGCGGCGAACGCCGGGGGCAGCACCAGGACGATGTCCGCGCCGCGCGGCCGCCGGGCGTCGTAGGAAATGATCCGGGCCATCTCCACGGCGTCGCGGACCACGAAGGTCCGCCACGGCGTGACGATCTCGACGCCCTCCCCGTCCGCCTCCTCGGCCACGATCACATACGGGCCGCGCCACGGCGCGGGCCGCCGGGTGAAGCCGCCGGAGTGCTCGGCGAGGTAGGAGTCCAGCTCTGGCGGACGCCGGCCCGTCCCGGTGAAGTCGCGTCCGGTCGGGCTCCGGTCCGCGGTGCGCAGCAGGGTCTCCTCGGCCAGGGCGTCCCGCCGGGTCTCGATCTGGCGGTCGATGAAGTACGCGGCGAGGTCCTCGGCGCTTTCCAGGTCGTCCGAGGACGCCTCCAGCACCAACGCCCCGAGATCCAGCACGTCCTGGGAGCTCGCCCGGGCCCGGCGGGGAAGGTGCAGGACCTCGCGGGTGAGGTCGGCCAGCCCGGCCTGCGGCGGGCGGTTGCCCGCCGCCCGCTCGACCAGCGCGTACAGCGCCTCGGAGGTCTCCTGGAGCCGGGGGCGCGGGGCCCTGCTCCACTGCGGGCCGAACACCGTGCTGAGCCACCGCGGGTCGGCCCAGGCCGGAGGGCCGTCCTCGGTCTCGGAGTCCGTGTCCCCGTCCTCGGACTCCGTTCCGCCGTCCGGGTCCTCGGAGTCCCTTCCCCCGTCCGGCCCGGGCGGCGCGCCGGAGAACGTGCTCAGTTCGTACGCCTCTTCCTCGTCCGGCAGCCCGGGGCGGTCGCTGTCGGCGAGGGTCGGGGGCAGCGGGACGGCGGCCGGGTCCGGGTGCCGGGCGGGCGGGGCCGGCACGGACATGTCGACGGTGGAGGCGGTCGGGTCGGTGACCGGCCTGGCCGGGGCGTCGGGGCCGGTGGGCTTCTGCCGCGCCGGGATCCCGTGCGTCGGCGCGGGCGCCGGGGTGCGCGGGAGCAGCGGGACGAAGTCGCCGCCACGGCGGCGGAGCCGGAGGACGGAGGCGTCGGCGGACGGGCCGGGGTAGGTGTGGGCGGTGCCGTTCTCCTCGATCAGCGTGACCGTGGTGCCGGTCGCGGCTGCGGCCCACTCGGCCACCGCGCGGTCGGCTTCCGGGCCCCACGGGGCATTGGCCAAGTGGCGGCGCAGGTGGCCTTCGTGGGCGTCCTTGCCCGGCGCGGGTGCGCCCGCGAGGGGGCGGGGGGCCGGGGGCGTGAAGAGCGCGTCGCGTGCGGCCGGGTCGCCGGGCAGGCCGTTCAGTCGCAGCAGCTGGGCGGGCGACGCCCCCGCACGGTGGCGGAGCCGCGCGGCCTCCTGACGGTCCAGGCCGGGCTGCGCGGCGGCCTGGCGCATGGCCGTGGAGAGCGCGGCGAAGAAGCCGTTGCCCCGGCCCGCGGGGGTGCCTTGGGTGTAGGTCGCGCCGTCGGGGGCGGTGAGTACGCCGTCCCGGTCCAGGCGGTAGCGGGGGCCGGTGAGGTCGGCCGGCGGCAGCCAGGGGGCGGTGGCGTGGCTGCGGTGGGTGGGTGGCTTCGCTGGCCCCGTGGACGTGGCCGTCGTGGACGTGGTCATGGACGTGCCAGTCGTGGACGTGGCCGTCGTGGCCGTCGGCAACGGTGTCGCGACCGGGGGCGCGGTACCGGCCGGGAGCGTGGCGTGGAAGAAGCCCCCCTCGGCGAGGAGCACCGGATCGGTGGCCGCGTCGACCGCGGCCGGATCCGCTCCGTGCGGGACGAAGAGCTGCTGCCGCCCCTCCCCCGTCACCACCGTCAGTGGGATGCCCAGGACCCGGGCGGCGAGAGCGGGCAGCAGGTCGGCGCCGCCGTGGTCGCCCGCGCGGCGCTCGGGTGGAGCCGGCTCCCCCGCGTCCCGGTCCGTCGTGTCCGCTGCCGGCGGCTCGGCCGCGAACGGGCGGGACAGGGCCGCGACGGCCAGCGCGACCCGCTGTTCTGGCGTCGGCCAGAACGTCTGCGGGAGACGACCGAGCGCGTCGAACTCCGCCTGCTGTACGGCGGACAACTCCACCCCCGCGACATCGAGTTCGTCCTGTGTGAAGGTGTCCGCGACATCCAGCGCCAGAGCGTCGATCAGATCCTCGTTGCCGTGGTCGGCCAACGCCCAGGCAAGGCGGTCGCGCGCTGCGGCGACGGCCTCGGCCGTGACCGACGGATCCCCGGCGCCGGCCGCGAACCGGTCGGCGAGACCGGGGCCGAGGAGGTGGGAAAGGCGTCCGCGGTCCTGGGCCACGGCGAGCAACGCGTGGAAGAACGAGGCGCCGTCGTGCGGCACGGTGTGCACCTCGCGCACCGTGGTGCCGTCCGGCGAGGTGAGGGTGCGAGGAGCCGAGTCGGTGGCATCGGTGATCGTGTACGGCTCCGGTGCCTCGGAGCGCCAGCCGGGGACGGTGTACTCCTGCGGGGGGTCCTTTACGGCGGCCGAGGCCGAACCCTGGTGGTGGGCGGTGAGTCGGGTCGCGGCGAGGTGCAGTCGGTGGTGGTCGGCGGCGGCGGCGTCGGTGTGCCGCGCCCACCGGCGTACCTCTTCGCGGGCGGCCTGCCAGGCCGTGGCGGCCGGGGAGCGGTCCACGGACCGGGGCAGGACGGTCGGCCGGTCGGGGTCGCCGTCGCCGAGCGCGGTCTGCTCGTCCGCGCTCAGGCCGAGCCAGGCCTCCCGGGCCCTCGCGCGGGCGTCGTAGTAGTTCTTCTCGGCGGCGGCGAGGTCGGCCGCGGCTCTGGCCTGGTCGTCCCAGGCCGCGCCGGCCTCATCGGGGAACGTGGTGTCGTCCAGGAGTCCGTGATCGCGGGCGAGGTCCTCGCGCAGCCAGACCAGGACGGTGGTCTCGGCCTCGGCGGCGCGCGGTCCACGCCTCGCGTGGCCGAGCGCCCGCATCGGGCGGCTGTCGGTGAACCGGTGGTCGACCTCGGACACCGACAGCCAGCTCACCGGTACCGCGAAGAGCATGCTGCGGTCGGTGACGACCTTGAGGTGGGTGCCGAGTGTGGTGTCCATGGCGCCCTTCGACGTGGTGCTGTCGTTCGCCCCGCCGATCGGGACCGTAGCGCCGGGGTTGGTCACTCCCGCGTTGCTGTTGCCCGCCATCGGCGACGAGCTCACCGCGCCCTCGACGTTGTCGACGATGCCCGCCTCCAGCGCGTCGGAGGTCTTGCGTCGCCGCATGGCCTCCATCCGCGGCTTGTTCTCCACCGCGAGCAGACGGGCGCCCCTGCGGTGCATCCTCGCGTAGAGGCGGGAGTCGGCGGTGTGGGACTGGCCGAAGAGGTGGGCGGAGGCCTGGGTGGGCAGCGGCGAACCGTTCGGGCCGAGCGCCTCGCGGAACCCGGCGGTCAGGCCGACCTGGGTGGTGGCCTCCTGCTGGGCCTGGGCGGGGGCGGTGCCGAGGCCGGTGAGCGGGGTGTGGCGGGCCATCCGTACGCGCTCGGCGAGCTCCGTGCCGGTGTACTGCCGGCCGAGGTCGCTGTCGCCGGGGAAGCCGTCGGCGCGCGCGGTGGCGAGGGTCAGGGCATCGCGTACCCGGGAAGCGCCGAGCACGTCCACGGCGAGGATGCCGGATCCTGTGCGGTCGTCGAAGCGCAGGATGTCCGGGTTGGGGGCGCCGGTGTCCCCGTCCGTGTTGCGACGCCAGTTCGCGACGGCCTCCGGCCGCGCCTGATGCGCCGTCAACAGGCGCACCGCGCCCTCGGGTTCCGCGATGTCCTGCTCGGAGAGCGCGCCGTCGGCGCCGTCGCCGTCCGGGGTGAGCAGGCTCGTCGGGAGGATCTCGTTGAGGCTGCCGACCGAGGCGGTGGCGGTGGGACTCAGCGGCTCGCCGGAAGCGTCCGTCATGGTGACGGTCAGGGTGTACGAGGTGATGATCTCGGCGTGCGTCTGGGTGGTGGCGATGTTCGGCATCGCGGTGCTGCCGGTGGTCTCGGTCCGGGTGCTCGACCGCTGCTTGGCCGCGGTGCCCTGCAGCGCCGGGTTGGCGACCAGCACACCGCTGCCCGCCGCGCGCTGGCTCGCGCTGAGCGTCACATCGGCCCCGCGGTCCTGGGACGTTCCCTTGGCGTCGTCCCGGGACGTGGTGCGGTAGTCCTCCAGCTCGTAGCCGGTGCGCAGCCGCTCCACGGTGGTCGTGACCGGCGTCAGCGTGAACCTGAGCTGCCCCGGACTGCCGCCGACCGGCAGGTGGTGCGGGCGGGTCCACGCGCGGTGGCGGACCGGCAGGGTCATCCCGTCGGTCGTCAGCTCGTGCAGGTGGGAGCGGAGGAAGTCCGGCGAGAGGCGCTGGAGGACCTGCTCGCGGTCGTGCGAGGGCACGCCGATCCGCTCCAGACGCCCCATCAACTCCTGTGCCACTCCGCTCGCGTCGAGCCGGCCGCTGGGATGGGAGGGGAAGCGACGGCGGCGCAGGAAGGGCGGAAGCCGGTAGCCGCCGCCGAGGTTGCCCGGCGTGGCGGTGCCGAGGCCGTCCGGGGCGAGGCCGGTCTCGATGGCGTCCTGCAACGGCAGGTGGAACATCACCGCGTCGCGGATGTGCTGGAGCGCGGCGGCGGCCCGGCGCGGCGCCAGCCCGCGCCCGAGCCGTTCGGAGATCCGCCCGGCGGCTGCGCTGATCCCGGCCCCGGCGCGGGTGCCGACCGCCCCCATGGCGGCCGTCCAGCGGTCCCGCACCGCGACGGTCTCGGCGGCGTCGGCCACCACCAGGTACATCCGCCCGGCGTAGGTGAGGGTGGTGTTACGGCCCCGGGTGAGGGTCTCCGAGGCGCTGCGGCCCTTGCCCCAGGCGTACTGGAGAGCCGTCGCGTACGAGCCGAGTACCGCCTGTTCGCCGGGCGCCTGCTGCAACGGCATGGCGGCGCCCTGAAGGCCGAGTGTCGTGCGTGACACGGCGCTGGAGCTGCCGGTGACGCGGTGCTCGTTGCCGAGCGTGGCTTCGAGGCTGCCGGGCTTCGGGTCGCTCACGACCCGTACGTTGCCGAGTTCGCCGCGGATCGCCGCCTTCAGGTAGTGGGTCGAAAAAGGGCCCGCACCGTTGAGCCCGGTGACGCGGGACCCGAACGGGCCCAGGTACTGGCCGAGTTGCCCGGCGATGCTGAGGTTCGCCATCGCCCGGCGCAGGGCGGTGCGGATCGGGGCGCCGGGGGCGCTGACGTGCCAGGAGGTGCCGGAGGCGCGGTCGGCGGTGTCCTGCACGAGCTGCTGACGCTGCCGGCCTCCCTCGGCGCTGAGGACCACGTGCGGGGCGCTGAGGAGCCTGCGGACGAGGCTCCGGTCGGACGTTTCGCCCCGGGCCACGGGTCGGGTTCCGTCGAGGAGTTGGTCCGCCTCGGTGGCGGAGAGGGGGCGCGGTGCGGGGGTGGGTGCGGGGGCCGCTGACGTCGCCGTCGCCGCTCCTGTCGTGGGGCCGGTGGCCGGAGGGTCGGTGGGGGCGTAGCGGGCGGAGCCGTGCGCCGCGGGCACGGCCAGCTCCACCCGGCCCACGGTCTCCATCCCCCGGCTGAACAGCGGGCGCTCCTCGACCTTGCTGACGAAGACGCCCGCGCCCAGCAGACCGGCCGAGGCGAGCCGGGCCCAGCCGCGCGGGCGGCGGTGGCCCTCGAAAGTGGCGGCCAGCTCCACCTGGTAGCTGTAGAGGTCGGCACCGTTCTGGAAGGTCAGCTGGTCGTGGGCGACCGCGACGGTGTTCCGGGTGGCCTTCGCGTCGCTCTTCGCGTAGCGGCCGCCGAGGGAGACGTTGCCCATCCGGCGCGGCAGCCCGGCGTCGGGCGCCTTGTCGTGGTCGCGCGGCGAGATGCCCATCTCGACCCCGGCGGAGAGCGTGGTGGACGCCTGCTGCCCCTGGCCGGAGACCTCGGTACCGATCACCGCGTTGCGCAGGGACCGCTCGCTCATGGTGGTCTCGAACCGCCGGTCGGTGAGGCGCGCCCGCAGGATCAGGGTGTGGTGGCCGCGTCGCACCTTGCCGTCCTCGGTGAGGAGGACGGGCACCCCGGTGGTCGTCAGGTCGTCCAGACTCTGCGCCAGGCTGGGCCTGTTGAGTGCCTCGCGCACCTGGCGGTCGTTGAACTGCGCGGTCCGGACGCGCCCGTCGCCGTACCAGAGCCGGGCCAGCCGGGGGTGCCGCAGCATCAGCGGCGGGACGAAGAGGGACGGGTAGGAGCGGTAGAGCGTGTCCACCACCGTGTCGGCGAAGGCCCGCAGGGGATCCTGGGGAGCCGGGGCAGGGGCGGGGGCAGGAGCAGGAGCCGGGAGCGGCTGCCCGTTCCGGTGCTGCTGACCCTGCTGGTCCTGCTGGTCCTGCTGGCTCTGCTGGGCGGGGGGCCGCACGTTCCGGTCGGGCGGGGCGGGAGGCCGTTGGTCCGGCCGGAAGCCCTCGGCACGGACCTGGCCGCCCAGGTGCACCGGATCCTCACGGGTGAGGTACCACGGCAGGGGCGGCTCGGCGTCCGGGTTCGGGCCCGTCGCGCCGGGCGTTCGGCTGTCCCAGCCCGCGAGCCGGCGCGCGTCCTGGGTGGATATCCAGTCCAGGCTGACCACCCGGACCGGGCGGGCCGCGGACGCCGGTTCACCGGCCTTCCGCACCATCAGGGTGCGCTCCACCCGGTAGAGCGCGAGCGGGTGGTTGCGGACGCGCCCGGTGACCTTGCGGGCCGCGTCGTTACCGAGGTAGTGGCCCCGGCCGGTGCCGAGATCCGCCCGGACCAGCGGGCCGCCCTGGAGCCGGACGTCGGTCTCCGGGCCGATGAGGGTGAAGTTGGGACCGGAGGTGACCTGGGCTCCGAGACGGGTGTCACGGACGTGGGCGCGCTGGTTCTGGTAGGTGGTCTGGGCGATGTCGCGCACCTCGGCCTTGACCGACTCCGTGACCAGGGTGGCCCGGTGCGGGATCGATCGCTCGACGACCAGGTGCCCGAGGGGGCGCTGACCGCTGCCACGGGTCAGCCCGGGCCCGCTGACCGGTCCGGCGAGCCGCCCGAAGAGTCCGTGCAGTCGCCCCGGCCTGACGTAGGAGACCAGCGTGCGGTGCGCCGAACTTCCGGGTCGCGCCCCGGAGATGGCGAGCGCCACCTCCTCGGGCGGGTCCGTCAGGTGCAGTCCGGCGGTGTCGCTGACCCGTGGCTCGACGCCGTCCGGGAAAGTGAGCGTCTCCGGTGCCCGCTTCGGCCCCTTGAACGGCACGGTGAGGTCGTCCGGCAGCCGCCAGCTCAGCCCGTCCCGGACGGCGAACGTCGCGGTGTGCACGGGGGTGCGCTGCCAGCGAGGGGCAGGCGCGGGCGGGGTGGCATCCGGCCCGGTGGTCCTCGGCGCCTCGGTGACGCGCTCCACCCGCACCCGGTAGTGGACGTCGTCCAGGTGCAGATGCGAGCCGTCCACCGCCCGGTACTCGGACTGGTTGTACGCCTGTGTGCCCAGGGTGTAGTCGGTCCGGCGGCTCCAGCCCAGCGAAACGCCGATCTTGAGCATCCAGTTGAGCGGCGGCCCCATGCCCACCGCGGCGGCCACCCGACGCCCGACGCCGACACTGCGCCCGCCCCCCGTACCGGCCTGGCCACGCCGCATGGTGTCCACCCGGACCGTGGAGCCGTTGACGTCGGAGAAGCGTTCCCAGCGGTGGTACGGGGCGGCCTCGACGGTCATCTCGTGGCCGACACCGGACTTCTCCCGGCCCACGAAGCGGGCGCCGCGCGGGGCGGTGAAGGCGGCGGGCTGATCGGTCAGCAGACGCAGCAGCTCCGCCTCGTCGAACTGGGCGCGCACTTTACCGGGCAGCTTGCCGAGGATCTCCTGGGCCACCTGCTCGGCCGAGCGGAGGGTGAGGACACCGACGCCGCTCAGGAGCCCGGTCCGGGGGGCGGCGGCCGTGCGGGGGCCCGGCCCTCCGTCGCCCGGACCGGCGTCCGGGCTGATCAGGACGGTGGGCAGCCGGGCGCCGTCCTCGAAGGTCACCGTACGCGGGGCGGGACCCGGCGGCCGGGCGTCCTCGCCCGTCAACAGCCGTGCGGGCCGGTGCCGTTCGAGCTGCGTCTCCAGCGGCACGGGATCGCCCCGGTCCGGGGCCGGGGTGTCGGGGGCGTCCAGCCCGGTGATCCCGCCCATGCTCCGCAGCCACTGTCCGAAGACATCGGAGCCGGCCGGGTCCTGGGTGGCCGGAGCGGGGGTGAGGACGGGCGCCGGGGCGGGGGTGAAGGGCGCCGAGTCGGGAACCAGGGCGTCGAAGTGGTCGGTGCCGTTGTAGGACAGGTGGAGGGCCCCGCCCCGGCCGCCCGGGTTGAGGGGGGTGACGAAGGTACTTCCCGGTGCCCGCGGGTCCGGCTGGACGAGCCGCAGGTCGAGGTCAAGGGTGTGCGCCAGCGCCTGCGGGAGTACGTCGGCGAAGGGCGACGCCCACAGCGCGGGGAGATCCGCCGCCGCGAGGATCAGGCCGTCGGTGCCGAGCCGTCGCGCGTCGGCGGGGGTCGGTGCCACCTCGGCGAGGTGGGGGTAGCCGCTGTTCCGGAGCATCCGCCGCCACTGTCGGCCGTCTCCGTCGGTGACGACCGCCTGCGCCATCCGGTCCCAGCGCTGGGCGATCCGGCCCTGCGCGTCCGGGTCCCGTACCCCGGCGAGGGCGGTCATCCGCAGGTCGTCGACGACGGCGAGCACGGGGTCGGGGTTGGCCTCGGCCGCCGTGTCGAGGAGTTCGGAGCCGGTGAGCCGGTCGCGCAGCAGCTCGCGCAGCCGGGTGGTGTCCCGAGCGGCCCACGCCGGAGGTACGGGCCGGCTGCGCGCGCTGTCGAGCAGCGCCCGGAAGAGGCAGTTGCCGCCGCCCGGGGTGTGCAGTCGGCGGAAGGCCAGCCCGTCCGCGCGCACGGAGTCCGCGGAGCCGGGTGCCGCAGGGGCCTTGCTGAACAGCGTCAGCTCCTCGGCGAGGCTCTCCGGGCTGCTCGGCGCGGGTGCCAGATCGGGTCGGCGCCGGGCGAGTTCGACGGTGTCCTCGGGGCTCAGGGCCAGGTCGGAGAGGGGCAGCGGGGCGGTGGAGAGCGACCAGGTGATCCGCGCGGCGGGCGCGTAGGTGAGCCCGGTCACGTCTTGCGGTGAGACCAGGGTGGTCGGTGGGAGCTCGGGGGGTGGCGGGGGCAGCAGGGCGTCGAGCGACGTGCCGGTCTCCGCGGTGGCGCTCAACTCGGCTGCCGCGCGCAGGAATTCCCGGTAGTCGTCGGGGGTGGGGTCGGTGGGGTCTGCCGAGGTTCCCCCGGTGGTGGCCGTGGCGCCCGCAGGGCCCGCCTCCGGTCCGCCGGTCGTCGCACCCGTCTCGCGGCGCCGGTCGACGACCATCCGGCGCAGCAGGTCCGGGGTCATCCGGCCGTCGCCGTATCGGGCCGCCGTCTCCTGGTGGAGCCAGCGCAGGCCGTCCACGTACGCGAGTCCGGCGAGCGACTCCCGGTGTTCGGGCTGTTGTTCGGAATCCGGACCGAAGACTTCGCGCAGCGTGCGGATCTGCTGGAGGGTGCGGGCGCGGGCGAACGCGTCGGCCGGGTCCGGGCCCGCGTGCAGACCGGCGTCGCGTGCCAGCGAGTCCAGTGCGGTGCCGCCGGGCTCCGGGGTGAAGAGCCTCCACCGACCCGGCCCGTCCGGTCCGTCGGTGAGTACCGCGCGGACGTTGCCGTCCCGGTCCTTGGCCGTGCCCGCCTCGGTCGTCGGGGCGTACACCGTGCGCCCGGTCCGGTTCGCCACGTGCTGGGCCACGGGCAGCCCCGCGATCTGCGGCTGCCGCCCGGTCTCGCAGGAGAACAGCACCAGCGGCCGGTCCTGGTCGCCGTCCTCGGCCCAGTACTTGAGCACCTCGCCGAGCTGCACGCCGCTGACCTTCACGCTGGGACGCGCGGCGTCATCGGTGCCGAGTGTGACGGTACGGGGGGTGCCGTGCGCCGCGAGGTAGTCCGCGTCCCGCGCCGTTCCGGAGCCGGGTAGCGCGGTCGGCGGTCCGGTGAACACCGTACGGGGGACCGGCGCAGTCTCGGTGGCCGCCGGGTCCGGGGCCTCGGAGGAAGCGGTGCGCACGCCGCGAAAGGTGTCCTGGCCGAGCAGCGCCCGGCGCCCCGCGCTCTGCCCCGTACCGTCCTCGGCGGGGCTCTGCGAGATGGTCAACGTCTGCACCGCGCGGCCGGGCCGGGGCTGGTGAGGCCCTCCAGGCACCCAGCGCCGCAGCTGCGCGAAGGGCACCGCGTGGCCGCTCAGGGTGGTGACGACCCGCTGCTCCTCGGGAGGCGTGGGGCTGTCTCCCTCGGTGGTGGCCACGTCGCCGCGCCCCGACTCCGGTGCGGTGGCGGTCTGTTCCGGGGGCGGGTGCGGTCGGCCGGCGGGCAGGGCGCCGTCGCGGACCAGCGACTCGACCATCTGCGGTACCGAACGGCTGCCCTGGAACAGGCCGTGCATGTCTTCGGGTACGACGGGCCGGAAGCCCTGCTCCAGCAGGAGCTTGGGCAGCAGGAGCTGGACGTTGGTGCGGAGGTTGCCGTCCTGGAAGGGGTGGACCACGTGCAGTGCCCGGACGGTGCGGGCGATGGAGGCGAGCTTGGCTCCGTCGTCGGCCCCGGGTCGGCCGACGCGGGCGTAGTGCTGCTGGAACAACGTGTCGACGAGGTCGGCGGCGGCCCCCTTCTTGTAGTTGGTCGCCAGCGACGGGACGCCGTGCAGGAAGCGGGTGAGGATCGTGACCGGCCGGGGCGAGGGCAGCGGGTCGGCCCAGTTGTGCGTGGTCATGTCGTAGACCAGGGCCTGGCCCCCGACGCGCTCGTCGAAGATGTCGGGAGCGAGAGCGTCACCACGCAGCGGGAACTGGGTGGTCCCGTCGCCGGACCAGCCGATCGCACGGCCGAGATGGCCGGTCGCCAGAGCGTGCATGGCCTGGTACGCGGCCGAGTCCATGGGAGCCGCGACGGTGTCGGGATCGCCAAGGAACCGGGTGTACGCCGCGACCATGCCCGCCTGGAAACCCGGGGACCGGTCGTGGTCGTAGTAGGACCCGGGGTCGTCGGGGAAGGCTGCCAGGGCGGCTTCGTGATTCTTGGGGTCGATGTAGAACTGCCACCACTCGTTCTCCGGCAGGACGTCCCGCAGAGTCTCGCGCTGCTCCGGCGGTCCCGGCCGCCCCTGGTCCGGGAAGGGCCCGCCGGTCCCGGTACTCGCGTCGGTGGTGGTCGCGTCGGTGGTGGTCGCGGGGGTGGTGGTCGCGGGGGTGGCTCCGTCGTCGCGCCCCGACTCCAGGTGCAGATCGGTGGCCGTCTCGGTCCAGGGGGTGGACAGGGTGACCGGCTTGGAGGCGGCTGGGACGTCGGTGGCGGCGCCGGGGCTGTCCGTGGCCGTGGCCGTGGCCGTGGCGAGCGTCGGCTTGACGTCCCGGGCGGGTGCGGTGTCGGTCGTGGTGACGATCGGCGGCTTGATGTCCGTGCCGTCTTCGATGCCGGTCACGGGGGTCGGTTCGCCCGAAAGTACCTTCACGGGGCGCAGGTCCGGGTCGCCAGGCGCCGACGCGCCGCCGACCGGCTTGTCGGCGGGCTTCTCCCCGGGCGGCGGAGGGGCCGACGCGGCGGGCGCGGAGGCCGCCGACGTCACGGGCGTGGGAACGGTCGACGTCACGGGCGTGGCAGACGCCGGCCCGGCGGACGTGACCGGCGACGGGGTATTCGAGGCGCCGGGCGACGGAGTCGCCGACGTGATGGGCGGCGGGCCGAGGGCGGCCGAAAGCGGCAGCAGCACATCGGCGCCGGAGAACGCGGTGCCCGAGATGCCTTCCGGCGTCACCGTGACGTACGGACCGGTGAGCGTACGGGCCCGGACCGGGTCACCGGGACTGTGACGGGTCAGCTCGACGGCGCTGCGTACCGGCTCTCCGGCCTCCCCCGTCACGTCCTGCGCTACCGGCGGGCCGAGCACCACAGCCCGGTCGGCGTCGGCGCCGTCCAGCAACTCAGCGGCCTCCGGGGACCCCGCGGCCGGTGGCGGCGCCTCCGAGACGACCACCGTCAGCGGGGGCGGCCCGGCGTCGGCCGTAGGGCCCGCGGCGACAACGGGCGGGGCGTCGGCGGACGCCCCGCGCCCGTCCGAACCGCCGCCGGTCCGTCCCGGATCGCGCCCATCCGAACCGGCGCCCGCCCCACCCACGTCGCGCCCGATGGAACCGGTGCCCGTCTCCCCAGGACCACGCGCCCCCGAGCCGCCTCCCGACGGCGCCGGGACTCCCCCGGCCATGGAGCCGCCCGCGCCGATCGGCGGGGCCACCGTCACCGGCGTACCGAAGCCCCCCAGGGCCCTGCGGACCTCCTCGGCGTCCACCCGGGCCGCGGGGCTGTTCCCCGCGGGTACCACCCGGACCTCGGGCACCTGCGACAGACCGGCGTTCAGGCTGTCGCGTACGCCTGTCTCGGTGCCGCTGGGCGGCTGGCCGCCCCGTAGGGCGGCAAGGTCGCGCAGCGCCTGTTCGCGCGTCTCGGCGGGACCCTGGTGGAACTGTTGCCACAGCTTGTTCTCGGCGGCGGTCACGGGCATCGGGCCCGGGGAATAAGGGGGCGGGTCCGCCGGGACGTACGGCGGGGGGTCCTGCGCCAGGTAGGGCGGAGGCGACTGGCTGCCCGTGAAGCCACCCTGGCCGGTGACCTGTTGGGCGACCGGCGGAGGCCCGCCGAGGGCGGGTCCGTCGCCGCCGGTGGTGTCCGTGCGCGAGGGGCCGCCGGTGCGGTCGGGACCGTCAGCGGCGCGGGAGGAGTGCTCCGAGCCGCGCGTACCGGAGTCACCGCCGCCGGAGACGGTGGGCAGCGGCTGGTCGCGCAACTTGTCGATCGCGTGCCGCAGTTCGGCGCCGCTGTTGAGGGCGGTACTGGTGAGCGACGCCTCGACCTGGCTGCTGACGCCCGCGCCGACAAAGGTGGACCAGCTGGTGGACCAGTCGCCGTCGAAGGCCCCCTTGATCAGGATCTCCGCGAGCGCTTCGCCGGACCCGGCGGCGAGGAAGTCGGCCGTTCCCTTGAGCCCGTAGTGCCCGGCCAGCGCGGCCGGCCGGTCGGAGTTGTAGCGAAGGATCTGACTGTTCCGCCACAGATCGGGGTTGTTCCGGAAGGCGAGCGGGCCGTCCCGGAAGGTGACCGGGGGCCTGGGCGGGGGGACGGGCCCGCTCCCGTTCGGGTCGGGTCCGGGGCGGTCGTCCGGAGGACTGGCGCGGTCGGGGTTCGGCTTGGAGTCGGGGTCGGGGGTCGGACCATTGCTCTTCGGGTCGACGTTCGGGGTGTCCCGCAGGTTGGGGTTGTCCTTGAAGTCGGGTCCGTTCTTCAGGAAGTTGCCGTCGAAGCTTCTGACGATGTCCTTCGCGAACGTGTCGAAGACGCTCGTGAAGAATCCCGCCGCCGCACCGAAGGCGGCGGCCTTGCCGATGTCGCTCCAGTCGATGCCGTCGGGGCGGCGGCCGTCCGGGGCGAAGTTCATCATCGCCAGCCGCACGGCGAACGTGGTGAACGCCTCGGCGAACGCCTCGGTCAAGGAGGGCGTCAGGTGCAGCCGCTGGAGGAGGTGGCTGAGCGTGGTGAGGATGAAGAAGCGGCTGCGGAGCTTGGCCATCATGATCTGGCTGGCCGAGGCTCCGCCGGTGAAGAAGGACATCGCCAGGTAGATGGCGATCTCGATGAGCAGCCGGATGATCTCGGCGATGACCTGCCACTTGGACTCCATGATGTCCATGGAGGTCTTGCGCCGGCCCTCGGCGATCCTGTCGAGCTGCTCGGCGAAGTCGCGCAGGTAGTTCTTGCCGCCGTCGTCGACGAGCATCCCCATCGCCCGGCTGTACGAGGTGGCGAGGTCGTCCGGCATGGACTCGCCGATGTCGTGGATCGACTTGTCGATCAGCGAGGACAGTCGTTCCAGTTTGCGCCCGAGGCCGGAGTAGGGCCGACGACTGTCGAAGGCGAGGTCCTCGTCGGCGTCCATGAGCTTCTCCCCGGTGAGGATGAAGATCATGGCGTTGACCTCGGGCGATACCTGGATGCTCACCGACGGCCGCCTCGCGGGGCGCCCGGGCAGGACGGAGCGGCCGCTCCCGGTCGCGTACGGGAGCGGTGTGCGCTGCGCGGATCAGCGGCGTCCATGCCCGCCCGGGTCGTCGAATCCATCGGTGTCGAGGCGGCTGTTGCCGTGCTCGATCTCGTCGATGTTGCGGTCACGGGTGTCCTTCATCATCCGGACGTTGCTGACCGTGGCGTCGGTGATGCCCACCAGCGCGTCACGGATGGACATCATGGTGTCCTTGGTGGTCTGCCGCTCCTTCTGCTCCTGCGGTCGGGCCTTCTCCGAGAACTCACTGTTGGTGCCGGGCCACGAGACCGTGGGGGCCAGCTCGTCGAGGAACTCCTCGGTCATGCTCCTGGTGAGCGTGCCGATCTCCTCCAACTGCCGTGCCAGGGCCTCGATGCGGTGCGGGTCGACGTAGTACCGCTGTCCCATCGCGTCAGTCCTCCTCTCCCTCGTCGCCGAGCGCGTCCCGCCAGGCGGGGGTGGCCGGGCCGCCCCGTGCCAGGTCCTCGTCGTCCTCGCGCAGCACCTCGGGCCCGAAGATGCGCTCCCAGTCCAGCTCGAAGCCCTTCAGCTCCGGCACGTTGCTGCTGGGCTCGGCGAAGGGGGCCATCGCCCGCATCACATGCCGGTTCATCTTCAGGCGTGCCGCGCTCGCCGCCTCCAGCACGCTGGCGGCCAGCTCCTGCGGGGACATGTCGCGGTACTTGTTGTCCAGGAACTCGATCCCGGTCAGCTCGCCCTGCGGGCCCGAGGTGGCCCGTACCGCACGGTCGGAGGAGAGCACGGCGAACGACGCCGTCCGCAGCTCGCGCTCGGTGCGCGCGACCGCCTCCTGGGCGGCGTGCAGTTCGGCCATGGCCTTCTCCAGGCGCTTCTCCAGCGGCTCCGTCACACCCGCTCCCCTCCTGGCTCGTTCGCCTCGCTCTTCCCGGCTCCACGCACGACCGTACGGTCACCGTGTCCGGCCTGCGCGTCCGGCCCCGCCGACCGGGCCTGAGGGCCCGTCACCTGCCAATGACGGCCGGGGTGCCGCCCTCCTCCGTGCCCCACACGTCCGCGTCCTCCTCCAGGTAGTCCGCGGAGGTGGCCGGGCGACGTTCCTGCTCCGCCTCCTCCTCGGGGGAGTCGCCGCCGGTGGTCGTCACCCGGGAGGAGGGGGCCAGGAAGGTGTCGTTGTCCTCCTGCCTGTTCCATGGGCTGCGCCTGCGGCGGTTGCGTCGTTCACTCTCCTCCGCGGCGTCGACCAGGACGGCGCGCACGCGCTCGCCGTTGCCCTTCTCGCCACCCGCGCCCATGCCTCCCATGCCGCCGCCCATCGGCATACCGGGGCTGCCCGGCGTGCCCGGGGCGCCGGGGGCGCCCGGGCCGCTGCCACCGGCGCCGGGGGGCGCCGCGTTGTCCGCCACGCTGTCGGAGAGCGGGGACACCTGGCCGAGGATCTCCGACGAGGGGAGGTTCGCACCCGAAAGACCGCCGCCGGAGCCTCCTGCTCCGGCCTGGGCGCCCAGCCCCAGCTCCGAGAGCGAGACGTCCCGGGTGGCGGCTCCACCGCCGGCGCCCCCGCCGCCGCTGCTTCCGCCACCGACTCCCTCGATCGCATCGAGATCGAGCTCGCGGTTCCCGTCGAGGCCGTCGAGGTGACGGTTCCCGTTGAGGTCACCGAGGCTGCCGAGATCACTGTTCGTGCCGAGGTCCCGCAGGTCGTCCAGGAATCCGGGGCCGCGGTCGCTGCCGCGCGAGTTGATCTCGTCGAGCGTGACCGTTTCGGTCCTGCCCTGCGGGTCGGTCACGGTGGTGGCGCCGGAGTCCGGGTCGATGGAGTGGCTGGAGCCGTCGGGGAAGGAGTTGACGAACCGTCCGTTGTCCAGAGATGAGACGGAGCCGTCCGGGTTGGTCACGTCCGCCCCGTGGGTGAGGTCGGTGGTGATCCTGGAGCCGTCCGGAGCGATGCTGGTGAGCTGCCCCGTGTCCGGGTCGAAGACGGCCTTGCCGCCGTCCGGGAAGAGCGTGGCGAAGTCGCCGTTCTCCAGTCCGGTCAGGCTGCCCGTGAAGGACGTGAGGCCCGTGTCGCCGGTGTTGAGGTTTCCGAGGTCACCGAGGTCGTTGGCGGCCTGCCGGCCGCCGAGGTCGCCGGGCGACTCGGTGGGCAGGTCGGCGTTGATGCCGCCGAGGTCACCCAGGCCCCGGAGGCCCCCGAGGTCCCCTATCCCGTTGCGGCCGTTCAGGCCACCGAGACTCCCCAGATTCTCGGTGGTGACGGTGCCGTCGGGCGCGGTGGAGGTGACCTCACCGGACGCCGGGTCGACAACCTGCGACGTACCGTCCGGGAAGGTCGTGGTCAGCCTGCCGTCGCCACCCAACGAGGTGACCGAACCGTCCGGGTTGGTCACCCGGACCCCGTCGCCCAAGCCCTGCGTGGTGACGCTGCCGTCCGGGAGCGTCGTGGTGAGCAGCCCGCTGTCCCGGTCGAACGACGCGCTACTGCCATCCGGGAAATCAGTCCTCAGCCCGGAACCATCGAGCTGAACGGAGCCACCCGTCGGAGTGTCCAGAGAACCGCCCGACCCGTTCAGACCACCGAGACTCCCCAGGTTCTCGGTGGTGACGGTGCCGTCGGGCGCGGTGGAGATGGCCTCACCGGACGCCGGGTCGACGACCTGCGACGTACCGTCCGGGAAGGTCGTGGTCAGCCTGCCGTCGCCACCCAACGAGGTGACCGAACCGTCCGGGTTGGTCACCCGGACCCCGTCGCCCAAGCCCTGCGTGGTGACGCTGCCGTCCGGGAGCGTCGTGGTGAGCAGCCCGCTGTCCCGGTCGAACGACGCGCTACTGCCATCCGGGAAATCAGTCCTCAGCCCGGAACCATCGAGCTGAACGGAGCCACCCGTCGGAGTGTCCAGAGAACCGCCCGACCCGTTCAGACCACCGAGACTCCCCAGGTTCTGAGTGATCGCGTCGTTGGCCGCGGCGCCGGGGTTCCTTGTGGTGCCCGAGCCGTTGACGTTGAGGTTGCCAAGGTTGCCGAGGTTCTGGCCCACGGGGAGGGGCCCGCCGCCCGGGGCGTGCTGGTTCTCGCCGCCCGGGGCGTGCTGGTTCTCGCCGCCCGGGGCGTGCTGGTTCTCGCCGCCCTGGCTGTTCACGTCGCCGAGGCTGCCGAGGTTCTCCGAGATCGCGTTGCCCACGCCGTCGAGGTTCGGGGCGTTTTCGCCGCCGGGACCGGAGGTGTTGAGGTTGCCGAGGTCACCGAGGCTCTCGGTCACCGGGACGTCCGGCTTGGGGTTCAGCAGGTCGTCGAGGCCGTCGAGGCTTCCGCCCCCGCCGCCCGGGCCGTTGATGTTCCCGAGGCTCTCCTGCATCTGCTTGGCCTGCTCCTCGGCCGCCCGCTCGGCCTCCTCCCGCTCGCGCCGCTGCTCCTCACGCAGCTCGTCCGCGTACCGGCGGTCCTCGTCGCGCTGGTTCTTCTGTTCCTCACGCAGTTCGTCCTGGAGCTTCTTGTCCTCCTCCCGTTGCTTGTTCTGCTCGTCACGCAACTCGTCCTGGAGCCTCTTGTCCTCCTCCCGTTGCTTCCTCTGCTCGTCACGCAACTCGTCCTGGAGCCTCTTGTCCTCCTCCCGTTGCTTGTTCTGCTCATCACGCAACTCGTCCTGGTAGCGGCGGTTCTCCTCGTTCTCCTCGTTGAGCTTCTCCTTCTCCTCCTCCAACTTGTTCTTCTCGTACTCCTCACCCGCCGTGCTCGTCGACTTGGGCGCGGGCACGTTGTCGGTGAAGTCCTCGGAGAGCGAGAGGAACTGGTTGTTGAGCTTCGACTGCACTTCGCGGGCGGGGACGACGAGAAGCTCGTCGACGGCCCGGCTCCAGATGTCGACCGCCTTGTCGCCGACCTTCGCCCAGTTGGCGATGTCGTTGAGGTCGCCGTAGTCCGGGTGCACCTGGCTGAAGTCGGTATGCGGACTGTGCGTGATCGACGAGACGTACTGGTACGTGTGCGAGGTGATGTCCGTCCTCGCCACGTTCTCCTTGTCGACCCACTGGGCGAGATCGTCGAGGACATAGCGCAGCACCCGGTGCGGGTCGTAGTAGTCGGACTGGGCCCAGGCCAGCCACTTGTCCAACAGTGTCCTGGCCGCCTCCTCCAGGTGCGCGCGGCCCAGGGAGAGGGCGCGGGAGTACACGGTGCTGCCGGTGCCGTTCCGGTCACCGGTGCCCTCCGTGTTGTTGAAGGTCTCGACGTAGTTGTCGTAGTTCTCGCGGACCTTCCTGATGAGGCTGATGAAGACGTCTGCGGCCTCACCCTTCCAACTGGCGTCGTCCCGGCCGAAGCGGTCCTCCCACTCCTTGAGCAGCGGCGCCTGGTCCTTGAAGAACTTGGCCGCGTAGTCGAAGGAGTCGCCGGTGGAGTTGAAGGTGTCCAGGTCGACGACGCCCTTGTCATCGGCCCCCTCCCCGCTGAAGCGGCCGTCCCCGCTGTTTCCCCGCAGCAGGGCGAGGAGTGCCGCCCGCGGCCCGTTCATGTACCGGGCCAGGGGGATGGTGCTCATCTTGTCCTTGTTGTAGTCCGTGAACTCGTTGCCCTCACGGACGCTCACGTCCTCGACGTTGTCGGAGTCGGTGCCGGCGAAGATGACCTCGTCCCCCGACTTCACGCGGCCCTCGAAGACGATCCGGGCCTGCTTGATGGAGCGCCTCTCTCCGCTGTCGAAGAACCAGACGTCGTAGTCCTGACCCGTGTTCTGCAGAAATCCGGAGTCCCTGGAGAGGAGGCTGAGGCTGCGCTCCTGGATGTCCATCCGGAAAAGCTTGCCGCCGTGGTCGGAGCGGAGCGTGTCGAAGATGACGGCGCGGTCGGGCACCGGGTAGCCGGTGAGGTGGGTGACGAGTGCGGCCCAGTTGTCGGAGGACGCCGCGTCGGTCTCCCTGTACTTGTCGACGTTGCTCTTGGATTCATCGTCGTACTCGCCGGCCACCGGGCACCCCTCTGGTCGTGTGTCGTCCTCGCCGCCGCCGCGCGCGGGTCGTGCTACTTCTCTTCCGTGCCCGTGGACCCGCTGGTGAGCGTGTCGACCTCTTCGAAGGTCTGGAGCAGCGTCTGGGCGTCGATCGCGTCCAGGTTCTTGTTCTTGGTCTTCTCGGCCTCTTCGATGGTGTCGGTGAGAGCCTCCTTGAGCTCTCTGAAGAGGTCCATCTGGTCACCGAGCAGCTTGTCCAGGGCGGTCGCCGCGGTGGTGACGCTCTCGATCAGCGTGGGTCCCGAGACCAGCTTGTCGGTGTTCATCAGCCCCAGACGCAGGATCTGCCGGCCCTGTTCGAGGTTGTCCGGAGTCGTGTAGCCATCGATGAGCTGACCGAGGGGCCGGATGTGGGCCTCGCCCTCCTCGGCGCTGCCGTCCTCCCGGTGCTGCTTGGCCTTGGTGTAGACCGGGTGCACCTCGTTGTCCCGGAAGTTCTCCATCTGCTTGAGGTCAAAGTGCTTGACGTCGGCCTTCTCGCCGGCCATGGGGCGTCCTCCTGCGGTTGGAGCGGGACAGGTCACGGGAACGGGGCGGAGCGGGGAACACGCGGACGCCGGGGTTCACCTCCGTACCGCAGGCGAACCCCGGCGGGGACTACCGGGCGCGCACACCGCCCCAGTTGTCGGCGCTCCTGCGCTCGTCGCGGGAGTGGTTGTCGTGGATGCTCTGGACCAGCTCGCCGCTGTCGCCGAGGAGCAGGGCCATGTTCTTGGTCGCCTGGTCCCACTCGGCCTGGACACCGCGGTACATCTGCTGGTCGTCACCCTCCCACGAGGTCACGAGCGGCTTGAGCTCGTCCTCCAGGTTGTTGAGGGTGGTGATGATCTGCTGGGTCTGCTGCTTCAGTTCCTCGATCGCGTTGCGGACCGTGGAGTACTGCACATCGATGATGCCGTCGGCCATGACATCTCCTCTCGGGTGGCCGGGCCCCTGGGCCCGGGGATGCTCACGGGTTCCGGCCTCCGCGCAAGGGGCCGGTGCCGCCGGGGACGGGTCAGCGCAGCGCCTCGAAGACGCCCTGGCTGGTCTTGCTGTTGAGCACCTCGGTCAGGTCCTGGTTCTCCTTCGCCAGCCGGTCGGCCGACGTCACGTTCTCCTGGAGCGCGTCGACCATCCTGCTGATCTGCACGACGACCTTCTGCGCCTCGCCGTTCCAGCTGCGGAACAGCTTCAGCAGGGCCTGACCCTCGTCACCGCCGACGCCTGAACGCGCGGCGATCTCGGCGACGTTGTTCTGGATCTTCTCGACCGCGGCCCGGGCCGACTCCAGAGAGGAGACACCCCCCAAGCCCTTGGCATAGTCCGCCCGCCTCTGGCCACTGTCCGCCATGTCGCGCTCCCTTCGTTGAGTGACTTCCCATCGCACCGTTGCCCGCTGAGGCTAAAGAGAACTCCGTGTCCGGCGCAACGCGTGCGGGGAAGATTTGAGCATAGTTCCGCGCGTCAGAATCCTTGCACCCCAACGGAGTTGTCCGAAGGTTTCCACGAAATGAACGCGGCCTGCCCGCCGGGCCCCAGGCCCGTTCCATGCGGACGGAAAACGGGCGGCCGGAGAATCCGAACGGTCACCGAGCCGGTCCGTATCCGGTACTGTGCGCCCCTTTTCGCAGGATCCCCCGGAGGAGCGGGCGGTCAATTTTCTGAGCTTTTTCTGAGGTTTCCCCGAGCGCTCCACCGACGCCGAATAGTCCCTCGGACGATGCCGAGCCGAGCGCGAAGTCCCACCTCCCCGCCCTTTTCCCTTTCTTCGGCACCGTTTGGGGCGTTTGCCTGGATCATGGCTGGAAGTCGACTGTTCCGGTCTTACCGGGCGCGCCGCACTCCGGAGCGGTGAACCTGGGCTTCGCGGCGCCGGAGGCGGCTGCCGGGTCGAGGTCCGCTCCGGTCGGCAGAGCGGCGAGCAGAGGTGCGGGGACCGAGC
Organism: Streptomyces sp. MMBL 11-1; assembly: GCF_028622875.1. Taxonomy (NCBI): domain Bacteria; kingdom Bacillati; phylum Actinomycetota; class Actinomycetes; order Kitasatosporales; family Streptomycetaceae; genus Streptomyces; species Streptomyces sp. MMBL 11-1. Next base: position 644,431 of record NZ_CP117709.1, read on the forward strand.
CGATGTCCCCCTCCCCGTACCCGAGTGCCTCCAGGGCGCCCTTGGCCGGGACCCGGTACTTCACGCCGTTGTCCGCGACCAGATAGGTGGTTCCGGAGTGCGCGGCGCCGCTCGCGTGCAGGGCTCTGACCAGCGCGCCGTGCCCGGGGCGTACCACCGTGGCGTCCGTCCGGGCACAGGCCGCGACCAGCGGCTGAGCGGTTCCCTGCGACACCGCGACGGGGGCGAGCCCGGTCAGCGGGACCAGCACCGAACCGATCCGGGCGCCGCCGTTGCCGCCGTCCACCTGTGCGCAGAGGGCGGTGCCGCGCGGCGCGGACCGCGGGACGGGCGGCGTGCGGGGCAGCTCCGCGGTCGCGGAGCCGGCGGGTGCCTTCCCCTTGGCCCGGTGCGTACGCAGCGCGTCCGCGCCGACCGCCCGGGCCTCGGGCGAGCGCCCCTGGTAGGCGTCCTTCTGGGTGGCCGGGTCGCCCAGCACCAGGGCGGCCTCCAGCCGGGACAGCGGCACCAGGCCGTCCTTCCGCAGCAGGTGGTACGTGCTGCCGCCGCCGGGCACGCTGATCTCGAAGAGCTGGCCGATCCGGCTCGGTTCGCCGCCGAGCACCGGTCCCTGGCCTCCGCGCCCCGGCACCTCCGGCGGCTTCAGGGCCGGGCCGGGAGCGAGGGCGTCGAGGAACGCCGCCGAGACCGGCATCGCCCGCTCGGAGCCGTAACCGAGCGCGTTGCGGGCGTCGGAGTCCGGGTCCAGCGGGAGCCGGCTGCCCCGCCACACCAGGTACTGGGTGCGGTCCGGGCCCTCCACCAGGACCCCGCGGTCGGCGCCGACACCCCGGGATTTCAGCGGCGCCCCGACGACCACGGTGGTGGTCCCCGGCCGGTCCACACCGGCGGCCGCGACGGCGCCGGACGTGCTGGGCAGGGCGCCGTCCGGTCCGGTGACGCACATGTGCCAGGCGCCGGCGTCGAGCCCGCCCGGGCCGGGCAGGGTGTCCGGGGCTCCGGGGATGCCGGCCGGGGCTCCGACGGGGACGTCCCGCAGCGAGGCGGTGGAGACGTCCACGGTCTTGAGGTCGGACCCGCCGATCAGCCGCGCCGAGGCGTAGTTGCGCACCGGGTGCAGTACGCCGTCGGTGCCGGTCCACAGGTAGCGGGCGCCGGTCTCACGGTTGACCACCAGGTGCTCGCCCTTGCGCCAGGTGTCGTTCCCGCCGGGCCGCAGCAGCCCGTAGACGGTGGCGCCCGCTCCGATCAGGACGGTCACCAGCAGGCCGAAGACGACGCCCCGGGTGGTGCGGCCCAGTGGGCTCTCCGGGGCGTCCGGGTCGGCCGTCAGCAGGCCCGAGCTGAGCCTGCCCATCATGAAGCCGTGGGCCTGGACCTGGTCGCGCTTGGACTGCACAGCCTCTCCTCAACTCGTTTCTGGTGGTCCGGCTTACGGGGTGGCTCAGCCGAACAGGCCGCGCAGCCAGCCGAAGAGACCCGCCACCCACAGCGTGAGCGGGAGCAGCGCGACGGCCAGGCCGGTGTGCGCCAGTTCCGCCGCCCGGCCCCAGTACGGCAGCATCCGTCGACCGGGCACCGTCCAGGAGGCGGTCACGAGGGCGGCCGCCGCGGCGAGCAGCACCCCGAAGACGACCACGCGTCCGTCCCCGTCGCTGTCCACCGCCCAGGCCCGGGCGAGCAGCAGCAGCCCCCAGATGCCGGGCACCGCCAGGGTGAGGCGCTGGCCGATGTGGATCAGCCCACGGGAGTGCAGGAGCAGCAGCAGGGTCAGCGCGAGGGCGGTGAGCGTTTCCGGGAGGTCCGGGCGCTGGGCGAGGACCGTGAGCGCGGCGGCAACGATGGTGCCGGTGGCGGCGAAGAGCGCGGTGACCCAGCGCCCGGCGAGTTCGGTGCGCTCGGCGACCTCGTCACCCGCGTACGGGTCGATGCCTTCCTGGAGTTGTCCGGCGGTGGACGGCAGCGCGGGCATCCGCATGCCGGCCAGCTTGAAGGCGAAGGGTGCCACGGCCCCGGCGGCGAGCGCGACGACCGTCGCCACCAGCGCCACCGCCGCCGCCGTGTCCAGGCCCGTGTATCCCATCAGGGTCCCGGAGACAGCGGTCGCCACGGCGACCACGGCGGTGGCCAGCAGGGCGGGGGCGCCGACCGCGGTGGCGGCGAGCGCGAGGACCGCGCCGCCCGCCGCCGCGGCGCCCGCCGCCAGCAGCCGCGCGCCCGCGACCCGTGCCGCGTCGGGGCCGGAGAGGTCGCCGCCGGGCAGCACCCAGCCGACCAGCGCGAAGCACGGGGCGACCAGCAGGGCGAGCACGGTCGCGGAGAGCCGGTCGCCGACCGCCCGGCTGGCGGAGCCGGCGCCGGCGAGGAGCAGCAGCCCGGTCACGGCCGCGAGGACCGCCCGGGTGGTGGCGGAGCCGGTCACTCCCGGCCGGAACACCAGCAGGAGGGCGGCCACCACGGTCGCCGCGGCGGTGCCGATCAGCAGGCCGCGTGCCGCGCCGGCGTGCCAGGTGTGCAGGCGGCGGCCCACTGTCTCGGCTATCCCGTCGACCAGGTCGTCGAGCCGTGCCTCGGGAAGCGCCTCGGTGTGCGGGCGCAGGTGGAGCACGGTTCCGTCGGCGAGCCCGGCGCGGGCCAGGGTCGTCTCCTCGTCGAGCGGAGCGTCACCGAGCCGCTGGAGCACCCAGCCTGCGTGGTCGAGCCCGGCCTCCTCGGCCTCCTCCCCGACGTACCGCAGCAGGGTGGGCAGCAGATCGGCGACCGGTACGTCGGCGGGCACGGCCAGATCGATGGTGACGCTCGGCGCACGTACGGTCAGGCGGCATGATTCGGCCACGGCACTGTCGGTCATCAGTAGAACTCTCGTCTTCCGTGCAGGCTTTGACAGAGGACTTCCCCGGGAGAGGGAATGTGCGAACAGTACGGATAGGTCCGCGTGGCTGTGAACCGGGGGGCTGGGCCAGGAAATTTCGCCCCCGCACCGAGCGACCGCCCCTCCCGCGTGGACAGTTCGCGTTCCGTGAATGCAGACTACTGCCTGCGGCCACCGGTCGTGCTGCGGGCCGGATCCTCGAATCCGGTATGTGGTTGGTCATCACGGAAGTTGGCCGCTCCGCGCTCCCCCGCTCGAAACATTCACCCGGTGTTCATCGGGGCGCGTACCGCCCGGAGAATCCGCCTGGTGCGGTCTTTCCCCTGCCGGTGCGCCGGTATTCGGCGGGTCGGAAAGTCAGTGAACCGGAGGTTCTGTTCCTTGAGTGTCGTGCTGTTTCGCCGCCCGGCCCGCAGGCGTGGGCCGGAGATGCCCGATGGGCAATTGACCCTCCAGGAGCCGCCCGTCCTCGCCGAGACGGTGCCCGACACCTCGGCGGTGTGGACCTACCTGCCGATGGCGCTGATGTCGGTGTCGATGATGCTGATGTTCCTGCGTCCCGGCGGTGGCAACGGCGTCTTCATGTACCTGGCGATGGGCGTCATGGCGCTCTCCGCCGGCGCCATGCTGCTGGGGCAGTTGATGCGGCGCTCCAGCGAGCGCAAGCAGCGGCTGAAGGGCGAACGCCGCGACTACCTGCGCTACCTGGCCCAGACCCGCAGGCGGGTGCGGACCACCATCGCGGAGCAGCAGCGGGCGCTCGCCTGGCGTCACCCGGAGCCGGCCTCGCTCCGCTCCCTGGCCCGCACCTCCCGGCTGTGGGAGCGCCGCCCGGCCGACGAGGACTTCGGCGAGGTCCGCATCGCGGTCGGTGAACAGCAGCTGGCCCTCACCCTGAACCCCGTCTCCACCCGGCCGGTGGAGGATCTCGAACCCCTCTGCGCGCACGCCCTGCGCCGTTTCGTCCGCGCCTACTCCACCGTCCCGGAGCAGCCGCTGGGGCTCTACCTGCGCTCCTCGGCCAGGATCCTGCTGCGCCCGGAGGAGGCGCCGGACGAGGGGGCCGCGCAGACTCCGGAGGGGAGCGGCGAGGAGCCGGAGGGTCCCGACGCCGTACGTGCGCTGGTGCGGGCCGTGCTGGGGCAGCTCGCGGTGTTCCACGCGCCCGAGGAGCTGTGGGTCGCCCTCTGCGTCAGCGACGAGCGGCGGCCCGACTGGGAGTGGGTCAAGTGGCTGCCGCACGTGCTGGACCCGCACGAGGAGGACGGCGCGGGCCAGGCCCGCCGCATCACCGCCGACGTCACCGAGCTGGACGACCTGCTCGGCCCCGAGTTCGCCGAGCGTCCCGCATTCGACCCGGACGCCCGCCTCGGCCGTGACGAGCCGTACACGGTCGTCGTGCTCGACGGCGTCACCGTCCCGGAAGGTCACCGCTGGGAGGGTCACGGCTACCGCAACGCCCTGATCCTCGACGTGTCCGGGGCGCTGCGCTGGCGGCCCGGCCGCAACACCCTGCGGCTGACCGTCGGGCCGGACCGGGTGAGTCTGGTGCGCACCGACCGCAGCCGCAAGGAGCGCTCGGTGCCGCTGGGCGTGCCCGACCGGCTCGGCCCGCTCGGCGCGGAGTCGCTGGCCAGGATCCTCACCCCGCGCCGGATGGGCCTCGGCACCGACATCGCGCAGCCGCTGGACACCGACGTCGAGCTGACCACCCTGCTCGGCATCCCCGACCTGCACCGGCACGACCCGCAGACCCTGTTCGACCGGCACTCCGGCTCCGGCCGGCTGCGGGTGCCGGTCGCGGTCGGCGTGGACGGCCGCCCGGTCGAGCTCGACATCAAGGAGTCCGCGCAGGGCGGCATGGGCCCGCACGGCATGCTCATCGGCGCGACCGGCTCCGGCAAGAGCGAGCTCCTGCGCACCCTCGTCCTCGGCCTCGCCCTGACCAACTCCTCCGAGACGCTCAACTTCGTGCTGGTCGACTTCAAGGGCGGGGCCACCTTCCTCGGCCTGGAGGAACTCCCGCACACCTCCGCCGTCATCACCAACCTCGCGGACGAGGTCGCCCTGGTGGAACGCATGCAGGACGCCCTGCACGGCGAACTGATCCGCCGTCAGGAACTCCTGCGCTCGGCGGGCAACTACACCTCTGCCCTGGAGTACGAGCGGGCCCGGGCCGGCGGGGCGGACCTGGCGCCGCTGCCCAGCCTGTTCGTGGTGGTCGACGAGTTCAGCGAACTGCTGTCCACGCACCGGGAGTTCATGGAGCTGTTCGTGATGATCGGCCGTCTCGGCCGCTCGCTGGGCGTGCACCTGCTGCTCGCCTCCCAGCGCCTGGACGAGGGGCGCATGCACCAGCTGGAGAGCCACCTCTCGTACCGCATCGGGCTGCGCACCTTCTCCGCGATGGAGAGCCGCGGTGTGCTCGGTGTCCCGGACGCCTACGAGCTCCCCGCCGCGCCCGGAAGCGGCTATCTGAAGTCGGGGGTGGAGGCCCTGACCCGGTTCCGCGCCGCGTACTCCTCGGGGACGTACCGGCGTCGGACGGGGGCGGTGGTGCAGGCCCGGGTGGCCAGTCAGGTCGTTCCGTGGACCAGCGGCTGGGTGGTGCCCCGCACCTTGGAGACCCCGCCCGGGCCGGAGCCCGAAGCGGAGGAGGCGGAGGAGGCGGAGGCCCTGCTGGACGTGGCCCTCGACCGGCTGCGCGGCTCGGGGCCGGCCGCCCACCAGGTGTGGCTGCCGCCGCTGGACGAGCCGTCCTCGCTGGACTCACTGCTGCCCGGCATCGCGCCGGACGAGAGGCGCGGTCTGATCGCCGCCGGCCGGCCCGGCGCCGGGCGGCTGCGGGTCCCGGTCGGACTCGTCGACAAGCCCTTCGAGCAGCGCCGCGACCCGCTGATCGTGGACCTCTCCGGAGCGGGCGGCCATGTCGCGGTGGCGGGCGGTTCGCAGAGCGGAAAGTCCACCCTCGCCCGCACGCTCATCGCCGCCCTGGCACTGACCCATACGCCTGCCGAAGTCCAGTTCTACTGTCTGGACTTCGGCGGCGGCGGACTCTCCCAGCTGGCCGCCCTCCCGCACGTGGGCGGAGTCGCGGCGCGGCTCAACCCGGAGCGGGTGCACCGGGCGGTGGCCGAGGTGATGACGCTCCTGGCCCGCCGCGAGCAGTTCTTCGTGGACCACACGCTCGACTCCATGCAGTCCTACCGTCGTCGCCGGGCCGCCGGGGAGTTCCCCGACGAGCCGTTCGGCGATGTGTTCATGGTGGTCGACGGCTGGTCCACGGTCCGTCAGGACTACGACGACCTGATCCCGAAGTTCAACGAACTCGCCGCCCGGGGACTCAACTACGGCATCCACCTGATCATCACCACCACCCGCTGGGTGGAGCTGTCCGCCCAGGTGCGCGACCAGGCCGGGACCCGTCTGGAGCTGCGGATGGGTGATCCGATGGACTCCGAGATCGACACCCGCAAGGCCCGTTCGGTGCCGCGCACCGGCGGACGGGGCATCACCGCCGACAGCAAGATGCACTTCCTCGCGGGCCTGCCCCGCCTGGACGGCAGCGGCTCCCTGGAGGACCTGGGCGACGGCGTCGCCCACCTGGTCGGTGAGATCTCACGGCACTGGCAGGGCCCTCCCGCCCCCCAGGTCCGGATGCTCCCGCACCGCCTCCCGCTCACCGATCTGCCCGCCCCCGAGGCCACGGAGGGCGGCGGCATGCGCCTGGCACTCGGCCTCGACCAGGACGCCCTGGAACCGGTCTGGCACGACTTCAGCCGCACCCCGCACCTGATCGCGGTCGGCGACACCGAGAGCGGCAAGACCAACCTGCTGCGCCTGGTCACCCGGGGCATCACCGCCCGCTACTCCCCGGAGGAGGCGAAGATCATCGCGGTGGACTACCGCCGCACCCTGGTGGACGCCATCCCCGAGGAGTACCGCATCGGTCACGTGATCTCCCTCGACAACCTCAACGAGACCATCGAGGGCGCGGCCCGCGCGATGAAGACCCGCGTCCCGGGCGCGGACATCGCCCCGGCCCGGATGCGCCGGTGCGACTGGTGGACCGGACCGCGTCTGTTCATCCTGGTCGACGACTACGACATGGTCTCCGGGAACTCCTTCCAGAGCCCCTTCGAGCCGCTCTTCGAGAGTCTGACGCTCGGCTACGAGATGGGCCTGCACCTGGTCGTCGCCCGTAGCGCCATGGGCGCGGGCCGCGGTCTCAGCGACGGCCTCATCCGCCGCCTCGACGAGGCCAACAACCCCGCCGTGCTGCTCTCCTGCCCGCCCACGGAGGGCCGCCTCTTCGGCAACGCGAAGCCGCTCAACCTCCCGCCGGGCCGAGCCCTGCACATCGCCCGCCGCAAGCCGCGGCTGATGCAGACGGCGCTGGTGGAGGAGGGCTGAGCGTACGGATGCGGGGGCGCCCTCCGGTCGGGGGCGCCCCCACGCGTCACCCCTTGCGCGGTGCGCCCGCTTCCGCAGGGCGCCAGCCCCGGGCACGGGCCCGGGAGAAGGCGAAACCGGCCCAGAGGACGGCGAGCACACCGGCCGAGCCCAGGAGGACGAAGAGGGTGGCCCTGCCCGTGGTGCGGTCGGTGCCGGAGGTGTCGCGTACGGCCACGGGCTCGGCGGCACGCTCCGCGCCGGCGGCCGGTGCGACCGTGTCTCCGAGGACCGTGGTGACGGCGGCGTAGGCGTCCAGCTGGGGCAGGTCGGCCGGGTACGCGGTGGCGGTCAGCCGACGGGCCACCGCGTCGGCCGATGCGTCGGGGTGGGTGGCGCGGACGGCCGCGGCGGCCCCGGCGGTGTACGCGGTGGCCACCGCCACGCCGCCGCCGAGGTAGTGGCCCTCGCCGCGCGGTCCGCCGGAGACCACCCCGGCGCCGGGAGCGGCCAGGTCGACGGTGCCGGTGGGAAGGGCGCTGTCCGGGCGGGTGCCGGCGGGCAGCATGTCGGCGACCGAGAGGACGCCGGGTTCGCCGGCGGGCCAGTAGGTGCGGGAGGGGATCTCGTCGGCGGAGCCCCGCGACGGCGGGTCCGGGGTGGCCGCGGCGAGCACCACCGCTCCCGCCCGGCGGGCGTCGGCGACCGCCCGGGTCAGTGCCTTGTCCCGGCGCGGCAGGGCGACCGCCACCGCGATCACTCCGACCCGGGCCGCGGTCGCCTCACGCACCGCCGCCGCGACGAGGCCAGGGGTCGGACGCCCCCGCCGGTCGGTGCCGCGCAGGGCCAGGATCTTCGCGCCCGGGGCGACGCCGGCCAGCCTCGGGGTGCTCCCCCCGGTCCCGGCGATCAGGCCGGCCAGGAACGTACCGTGTCCGACGCAGTCGTCGGCGGCGGCCCCCTCGGCGGTGACCCGGCCGTCGAGCCCGACCGCGTCGGGGTCGACCCCGGTGCCGATCAGGGCGACGGTGACGCCCGCCCCCGTGGAGTGCCGGTGCAGGCGGTCCAGGTCGAGGCGCTGACGCGACCAGTCCTGCTTCTTCGCCCGCTCCTCGGATGCGGGGGTGCAGACCGTCTCCTCGGCCCGCGGGTCGAGCGCGGAGGGCATGCCGGGCAGCTCCTGGCCCTTCTTCCCGTCGGCCGAGGGAAGGGCCATCGGTGTACGGGCGAGGGGCATGGCCTGGGCGGGTACGGCCGCGGGCAGCATCAGGGCGGCAGCGAGCCCGGCGCCGTACAGCAGGGCGGGCCTCATCGGGGGACCACCTTCGGTGCCGCGGCCGTGACGTCCGCCGGGAGAAGGACGCGCAGGTCTTCCAGGGTGGGCGCGGCCAGCGAACTGAGCCTGCCCGCCTGGCGGGTGACCATCGACTCGACGACCTGGCGGGCCAGGCGGGCGTTGCCGAAGGAGCGGTCGCGGGGCACCGCGTCGAAGCACTCCTTGAGCAGGGGGCCGGTGCCGGGCCCGCACTCGTACCCCATGTTCGCGGCCTGGGCGCGCACGATGGTGACCAGTTCCTCGGAGGAGTAGTCGGCGAAGGAGATCCGACGCGGGAAGCGGGAGGAGAGACCCGGGTTGGAGGCGAGGAAGCGTTCCATCTCGTCGGTGTAGCCCGCGACGATGACGACGACCTCGTCGCGGTGGTCCTCCATCAGTTTCAGCAGGGTGTCCACCGCTTCCTGACCGAAGTCGGCACCCCCGCCGCGCGGGGTGAGGGTGTACGCCTCGTCGATGAACAGCACACCGCCGCGCGCGCGTTCGAAGGCCTCTCGGGTCAACTGGGCGGTGTGGCCGATGTAGCGGCCGACGAGGTCGGCGCGGGCCGCCTCGATCAACTGGCCGCGTTCCAGGACGCCGAGCTGGGTCAGCACCTCCCCGTAGAGCCGGGCGACGGTGGTCTTGCCGGTGCCGGGCGGACCGGTGAAGACCAGGTGGTTGCTGAGCGAGGGGACGGGCAGCCCGGCGGCGGCCCGGTGCCGGGCGGTGGTGATGAGGTTGACCAGGTCCGCGACCTCGCGCTTCACCTCGGCAAGGCCGATCATGTCACCGAGGCGGGTGAGCGGGTCGTCGGCCGGTGCGGCGGTCTCCGCGGCGGACGCGGCGGCGGTGGCGGAGACGTCGTCGGGCAGCAGCAGCCGCAGATCGTGCTCGCCGACCTGGGGCTGCGCGGAGAGCCGGACCGCCTGCCGGTCCACCATCTCCTCGAACACTCCGCGTGCGGCACGGCCGTTGCCGAACCCGGCGTCCCGGGGCATCGCGCCGAAGTGCGCGGCCAGCGCCTCGGCGGTTCCCTCGCCGAGCTCGTACTGGTGCTGGGCGCACATGCTCTCCATGATCGCGACCAGGTCGGGGACCGAGTAGTTCTCGAACTCGACGGTCCGTGAGAAGCGGGACGCCAGGCCCGGGTTGGAGCCGAGGAAGGAGTCCATCTCGCGGGAGTAGCCGGCCGCGACCACCACCACGTCGTCGCGGTGGTCCTCCATGAGTTTCAGCAGGGTGTCCACGGCCTCGCGTCCGAAGTCGGCGCCACCATTGCCGCTGTCCGAGGTGAGGGTGTACGCCTCATCGATGAAGAGCACGCCTCCCAGAGCCCGTTGGAAGGTCTCGGAGGTCTTGATGGCGGTGCCGCCGACGACCTGGGCGACCAGGTCGGCCCGTGCGACCTCCACCAGGTGCCCGCTGCGCAGCGAACCCAGCTCGGCCAGGATCGCCCCGTAGAGGCGGGCGACCGTGGTCTTGCCGGTGCCGGGCGGGCCGGCGAAGACCAGGTGTCTGCTCATCGGCGGTGCGGGCATGCCGAGTTGTTCGCGGCGCTGGGCAAGCTGGGTGAGGTTGACCAGGGTGCCCACCTGCTGCTTGACGTTCTCCAGGCCGATGAGCGCGTTGAGAGCGCCGAGCGGGCCGTCCGGGCGGTCCGGCGGGGGTGCGTCGGCCGCGCCGGAACCCGCCGGGTCGGTGTTCTCGGCGCTGCCGCTGCCCCAGGCGTCCCGCTTGCCGTTGCCGACGCTGTTCAGGCCCTCCACGGCGAGCCGTTCGCCGGGGGCGGTCTGCACCAGGCCGCCGCCCTCGTTCTCCCGGGCGGCGCAGTTGACGAGCGAGACGGGGGAAGTGGACTCCACCCGGAAGCCGTCCTGCGCACCGCCGTTCGCCTCGCAGCCGCTGAGCGAGGCGAGCGCGCCCTCACGGAGCAGGAAGCCGTGGCCCTTGGGTGCGTGCACCGAGGTGCGGTTGGCGGTCAGCTCGCCGCCGGCGGCGACGACCACACCCTCCTCACCGGATATCTCGACGCGGAAGTCGCGGACGGTGACGTTGCCGCCGTCCTCCACGACCAGGCCACAGGTGGCCGTGTCGGAGACCCCGCCGCCGGCCAGGTAGAGCGTGGAGCCGGAAGCCACCCGGACACCGGCGCCCCTCGGCCGGACGATCTCGCAGTCCTCGACGCGGCCCCGGGCGTCCCGGGTGGCCACGATGCCGTCGCCGGCGGGCTCCACCAGCCGAGCCCGGCGCAACAGCGGGTTGGCGCCGCCGAGCACGGCGACGGCGGGCGAGGAGCCGATCACCTCCAGACGGTCCAGCTCGGGTGCCGAGTCCTCCTCCAGGAGCAGCCCGGCCCCCTCGCAGTCGCGGACGGTCAGGCCGGTCAGCGCCGGGGAGGACGCCCCGGCGACGCGCAGCGCCGCCCCCTGCGCGCCGTCCACCCAGCAGTCCTCGAAGGTGCCGCACGCCCGGTCGGTGACGACCACGCCGTGGCCGCGCACGCGCGAGACGCGGCAGCGGCGCAGTACGGGGTCGGCGCCCTGGGCCAGGGCGATCCCGTTGCCGGAGGCGCCGGTCACGCGGACGTCCTCCAGGGTGGTGCGGCCCGCGCTGCTCAGGTGCACGCCGGTGCTGGTGTCGTGCACCACGGTCCGGACGACCGAGACGGCGGAGTCTCCCTCCAGGGCGATGGAGGGCTTGTCGGTGGAGGAGATGTCGCAGTCCTCGACGGTGCCACGGGTCTCGCCGTTGGCGAGCAGGCCGTTGCCGCGGGCGCCCCGTACCGTGCAGTCGCGGACGCGCGCCTCGCCCTGTTCTGCGAGGACGATACCGCTGGTCCCGAGGTGTTCGAGCGTGCAGGACTCGACGGTGGTGGGGGTGGTGGAGGTGATCACGATGCCCGCGCCCTGCGGGTTGCTCACCCGGCAGTCGCGCAGCGCGAGGGAGCCGGTCCCGCCGGCCAGCATCGCGGTCCAGGCGGCGCCGACGATCTCACACCCGTCGAAAGCGGCCTGACCGCGCCGCACGTCCACGGCGGGCAGCTCGGCGTCGCCGCCGCGCAGGGTGAGTTCGGAGAACATGACGGCGTCGGCGCGCAGGGCGATGACGCTGCCCGTGCGCGGCCGGATCTCCACCGTGCCCCGTCCCTCGGCCGCGGTGAGGGTGACCCGGGTGTGGATCACCAGGTTCTCCGCGTACGTTCCGGGCCGGACGCTGATGAGCGCACCGGTACGGGCGGCGGCGAGCGCCTCACCGATCGTGGAAAAGCGGTCCGCGGGGCCGACCGACAGTACCTGGCGCGACACGCACCAACCTCCTTGCTACGGCGGCGTCCTCGACGGACGCCCCTCTGCGCCGGGGACGCGGGTCGGCGTTCCGGCGGTGCCATCATGCCTGCCCCGGCGCACGAGGCGCGCGGGAGCCCCGGCACCCGTGCGGTCAGGTCAGACGCTCCACTTCTGGTTGTCGAGACCCGTGCAGGTCCACAGGATCAGGTAGGTCTCCGGGCCCCTGTTCCGGCTGTGGTCCGGGATGTCGACGCACTTGCCGACGGCGGTGTTGACCAGATCGTGAGCGGCGTTGAGGGCGAACTTCTGGGCGTCCGCCCCGTTGCACCAGGCGATCTGGATGGGCGTGCCGTCGTTGAAGTTCGCGTTGGCGACGTCCAGGCACTTGTCCTTGACCCGAATCGTGCCGTCGGAGGCGAACCGCCACTTCTGGGCGTCGGCGCCGTTGCAGTCCCACATGAACAAGGGCCGGCCGTCGTTGAAGTTGTGGCCGGGGACGTCGATGCAGCGGCCGGAGAGGTGGCTGCGGAAGGAGACGGGCCCGCTGAGGGTCACCGCGGGGGCGGCCTCGGCAGGCCGGCTCTTCGCGCCGTCGGCCTTCTCCGGCCGCGCCTGTGGGCTGTCTGCCTTCTCCGGCGGGTCCTCGGGGGCGTCGTCCGCCTTCTCCTTCGCCCCGTCCTCGTCCCCGCCCGATGCGGGGGCGGGCAGGGAAGACTGCCGCACGGGCCCGGCGGGCTTCGCCTGCTTTCCCTGCTTTCCCGCGTCGCCCCTGTCGTCGGCCGGGGGGCTGGTCCCGGGCGCGGTGACGGCGAACTCTCCCGGCGCCTCCTGGCCGCTGCCGTCCAGCACGGTCCCGGCCGCCGCCGTCGACGGCTGCTCGGGCCCCTCGTCGTCATTCCCGGCCGGCACGAGGAAGGGCACGGACACGAGGAGCGCGCCCGCGACCGCGGCCCCGGCCAGCACGGCCCTGCCCGGCCGCCCGACAGGCCCGGCCTGCGGCTGCGGCCGGTCGATGGCGGTGGCGGTCATGGTCCGTACGAGGGAGGGGAGCCGGCTCTGCGCGGCGGCGGAGGCACTGAGGCCGGGGGCGGGGCCGGTGGCGGTGGCTCCGGACCCGCCATCGGTCGTTCCGGCCCTGGGTCCGGGGACCGTGGCCCCCGGGTCGGTGACGGTGGTGTCCGCGGCCCCGGGGTTCTCCCGCTCTGCGGACGTCTCGCTCTCCGGGGCCTTCGGACCGGGCGCTACGGGCTCATCGGGCACAGCGGGAGCCGCAGGCCCCTCGGGTCCGGGGGCGGCGGCGTTCGCGACAGTCCCCTCGCTCTCGCCGCCGGGCTCCACCCGAGCGCCCTGGGAGGCGGGGGTCTGCTGGGACGAACGCGTCACGGGGTCCTCCCTGTGGTTGGGGGGCGGGGGTCGGCCGAGCTGTGGCCGTCCGGCCCGCTCACGGGTCCGAGAAGGCTGTCGGCCGGGACGAGCAGCGGAGCCGCGGCCCCGGCGTTGACCATCAACAGGACGTCGGTAGCCCTCAACGACCTGGCCAACTCCCTGGCGCGAAGGCTGTCATGGTGAAGTGCCGGGGACATGAATTCATGAGTGGGCGAGGTGAACAACAACATCACCGGGGACCCGTCCCGCCCGGCCGCCGTGAGCGGACCGCCGTCCGGCCCGCGCACGACGGTGATCTCCGCCTCCGCGAGGGCCTCCAGCGCCGCGTCCACCGAGCCGTACCCGGTAGCGGCACGCTGGGCTGCCGCGTCCACCGGATCAGTGGGCTCCGGCCACCCGAGAACCCGGGCCGAGGGCCGGTACGCCGGGTTGGCGCGGTACTCCCCGACGCCCCCGTCCTCGTCCGACCGCCACTCCCCCAGCACAGCCCACTGGGGCGGCGTCCGCTCCTCGGCCCACTCCGGGTCGACGATCCCGACCCAGTGCCCCGGCGCCCGCCGGGCTGCGTCCTTCACGGCATCGGGCACCACGGAGGCGTCGACCACCTCGGCCGAGCCGGTCGCTCCAGGGGCACCGGAAACGCCGAACGGAACATCCTGTCCACCCACTTGCCGCTCTCCGGGCCGTATCTCCACCTGAACTCTTTACTCCGTACGCGTTCTTGAGCGCCGAAGGGCATGCGCTCGCCGCCGAAAGCGATCAGATCGGGGAGCCATCAGGATGTCACAGGAGCACCGCCCACGGGACTCGGCCGGAGGTCCGTTTCGGGCTCCCACATGCCCGTTTGCTGCCCGGGCCGAGAACTTTCCGGGACCAGTGAGGCGTGGGAGGACAAAGCGCCGAGGAAGTTCGGGGCTCGATCACACCGCCGCCCTCATCACCGGCTACCTTGGGCGCGCCACCGAGGAGGAATCACCGCATGTCCCCCGAGCACCCCACCCCCGGCGCCACCACCGCGGCAGCCACCGCCCGCGCGGAGGAGTCCAGCTCCCCGCCCCCCACCACACCTGCGGCACCGACGCATACCCCTGCCCCCGCCACCGGGGCGGAGCCCGCCACGACGCCGGCCGGAGAGCAGGCCGCCGCGTCCGAGCCCTCGGCCACGGCGAAACCGGCCGAGGAGCCGGAAGCACCCGAGGCCCGCGCCGAGGGACACGGAGTGGCAGCCGCCATCGGCACGACGCCGGAGACCCGGACCGTCACGGCTGTCGACAGGGGACGCCCCCGCACACCGGTCCTGGCGGGTGCCGCGTTCATCGGGGCCGCCCTGGTCGCGATACCCGTGCTGTTGATGGGCAGCGCGAACGACGACGAGCCCCGTGACACCGCCACAACCCCGGTCGCGGGGAGCGCCGACACGGTCCTCAACCCCGCCTCGGCCCCGGCCGCCCTGGACGACTACGTGGCGGCGAAGCCCACCCCGTCCCCGACGGAACGGGCGAAGGCCGCCCCGGCGAAGACCGCGGCCGCACCCGTGGCACCCGCACCCATGCCGAAGTCCGGCACGAGCGCCCCCGCCGAAAAGCCGAAAGCCTCACCGAAGCCGAAGCCGAAAGCGAAGCCGACGCCGAAGCCGAAGGTTGCCCCGAAGCCGAACTGGGGCTCCCAGACGGTCTCCGCGACCAGCTCCATCGGGGTCGGCCAGTCCTGGGCCACCAACCGCATCCGCATGACGATGCAGCCGGACGGCAACCTCGTCGTCTACAACGAGCAGAACAAACCGATCTGGGCCGCCATGACTTTCGGCGAGAACCACCGGGCCATCTTCCAGCCCGACGGCAACCTGGTCATCCACAACGGCGACGACCGAGCCATCTGGGCCTCCAAGACGCACGACTTCGGCGGCGCCCGGATGGTCCTGAGGCCCGACGCCAAGGTGGTCATCGTGCACAACGGCAGGGTGGTCTGGTCGACCTGACCGGCGCGGCGTACATCGGAACCCGGCGGACCGCAGACGACCGGACGGGCCGCGGAGCTGCCCTACCCGAGAAAGCTCAGCCGCACCTGACGCTCCGGGTTGTCCCGGTTCGTGTCCACCAAACTCCGTTAAGGCAACCCCGAGGATAGCCCTCGCCTGTCGGCTTCGGCGATAGAAGCCATGGGCGGCGCGCGCAGGGGCGGGTGGCCTCGTTGCCCTCGTCAGCCCCCTCACCTCCACTGAGGAGCGCATCGCCGCGCGACGAGAGACCCGGGACGTGCGCCGCGAAGACCGGAAGCGGAGCAGGAACTGCTGCGTCAGGAGTTCGCCCCGATCGGAGAACCCACACGGCGCAGGCAAAGGCCGAGGTCGCAGAGCGACCTCGGCCTCGGCGGGAACCGACGGGGTACCGCGGAACCCGGTTCGTCCTGCCGAGTGCAGGTCGTACCGGTCGACGTCGAGACAGTGTCAGACCCACCGGCCATGATGAGCACCATGCCGACCACGATGCAGAGCTACGCCCTCACCTGTACCGATGCAGCTGGGAAACATCGAGCGTCTTCCGTCGCCTACGACAAGGGCAGTGCCAACGGCCGCAAGGACGGCCTCGAAGCTGCCGGTGCCACCGACGTCACCATCGTGCTCATCCGCCCGGGAGAACTCCCTCGGCCCTGATTCCGGGCAGTCGCGAAGCCTCCAGTGGAAAGCCTGGAGGAGCGGCAGGCCCTGTCCGCAGCGGGGGGCGCGGGCAGGGCCTGAGAAGGAAGACAACAGCTGGCTGACGCAGTGGGCGCGAATCGAGCCCTCACGCCTGGAGCGGACACCGTGGCAGGGTGACCGTCAGCGGGAACACAGATGCAGATTGGCTGCGCCGACCTCACCGGGTCCACGGCGCCCGGGTCAGCTTGGATACGAGCCGGTCTCGGACGCCTGGATCTCACCGGCATCGAGTGTGCCGCGGCTCCCCCTGGGGGACCGTGGTTCGACCGAGGGGAATCAGCCGCAACCGCCCTTCTGCAGCGAGCTGAACTTGTCGTTTTGTGAGGGGAACCGGTCGGGCAGGTTCGTCTGAGCGCCAGGGTAGACGGTGAAGCAGCCTGAGCCGTAGTTGTAACCGTCGTACAGGGCCCACTGGTCCCCGCTGCGGTTCCAGTACGAGGAGGTCCGGTTGTCCATGGACTGGCCTCGCAGGTCCGGCGACCCGGAGCGGAACCAGGCGATCGTCCCGGTTCCGTTGACCCCGTCGAAGATGCAGAAGGAACCGCTGGGGCAGCGGTCCCACCCGGCTGCCGGGACGGCCGATGCTGGCTGCGCCGAAGTCGTGCCAAGAGCGAGGACGAGGGCGGCTGCGGAACCGAGCGTCGCAAGCTTCACGTGCATTGCGTTTCCTCCGATAGGCGATGTCCGGTAGGACATCGGGGCGGTGTGCGGGTCTGAGGGTGTTACGGCCTGCAGTTCTCGCCTCCGGCGTATTTGGAGCTGCTGATGAACCAGGTCGGGCCCAGGGTGTAGGTGGAGTAGGCCGCCACACACTGGTAACTCTTGCTGGCGCCCAGCGCCCAGGTCTCGATCAGGTGACTGAAGTTTCCGCAGTTCCTCCACACCGCCCGACCACCGTAGTTGTCGTTGTAGCCACAGTTCGGCTCGGCGGCTGCCGTGGGCCGTTCCGCCGCTTGTACTGATGCAGGCATCAGCACGAGGCTGGACAGAGCCAGTCCCAGCGCCGCAGCGGTGACCGGTAGTTTCCGGAGCATCGCATGTTTCCTTTCCGGTTCCGTCCTGACCCTCCGGTTGAGGGGCAGGCGGCTGTCACCGTGGCACCGCCTGGATGGCTGTCGCCATCGTTTCAGGTAGTGCTGAAAGGATGGCCCCGCCTGCGGGGATCACGTATGGCGTCGTGCGAGGGCAGATCGGCCGCCGCGTCGATGCCGGGGGCACCGGGAAGACTGGAGAGGTCGGAGGCGGCAGTGCGAAGGGGGCGGGGGCCGTGAAACGCATTCATTTCACTGCGGAGGATCTCGCACGGACCAGGGTGGCCGTATCCCTCGGAGTGGCGGCAGAGACGTTCGACAGTGTGAGGCTGCTTTCGGTAAGCACGGGTACTCCGGACCTGGCACCGTTCCTACGGTGGCGGGCTGCAGTTGGCGGTCGGCTGGGTGAACAGGTAGCGCCGTTAGCTGCGTTGATGCCCGGGCACGGACCGGTAGTCGACGCGATGAGCCTGATGGGAAACACGGCGGACCTCGACGAGGCGGTGGAGAACTTCCTGGCGGCTCCGCGGGATCTGCTGCGCGCGGAGCTGGAGAACCTCCGTATCGGGCCCGCCCACCGCAACTGGGCTCGGAAGCTGGCGGATGGCGACCGCGAGGCCCGGCTCCAGGTGGCTACGGCGCTGCGGACATGTCACGCGGTGACCGTCGCGCCGTACTGGCCACGCCTGCGCAGGTTCCTCGCCTCCGTGCGGGAAAGGCACGTGGGAGCGATGGGCGAGGGCGGGACCGAGCGGTTGCTGGAGTCGCTCGATCCGGCCCTGGTGCGCTGGCGGCCGCCGGTGCTCGAAGTCCACCACAGCCGCGAGGCCGATGTGGTCTTGGGCGGACGCGGCTTGGTCATCTCCTCGGCCGTGTTCTCGTCGCACCAAGCCGAAGTGCTGGCCTGCCCCGGGGACTCGGCGCAGGCACCGGTCCTTGCCCTGCCCGCCTTCGGGGCAGATCCGCCGCCGGCGTACCTGTGGAGCGTCGGTGACACAGAGGGCCGACCGCTGGAGGAGCTGCTGGGCCGCACGCGGACAGCGGTGCTCGAAGCGCTGGCGGACGGTTGCTCTTCCACCGGATGCAGCACCACTGACCTGGCTCGCCGGGTACGCGTATCTGCCAGCTCCGTGAGCCAGCACGCGACCGTGCTCCGCAGAGCCGGCCTGATCACCACCGGCCGCGACGGAAAGGCCGTCCGCCACACGCTGACCACGCTCGGCGCAGCACTGCTGGAATCCGGTATCCCCCACCGGCTCCGCGACACGGTCGACCCGACCGGCACCCTCGACTTCGCTGCCCTGCCAGATCCGGGGGAAGCTGCTAGGCCGTGTGTCAAAAGTGGATCTTGGACTGTGGATGATCACGGTCATGGGTCGGGGAGATCTCACAGATGAGCAGTGGGCGCTGCTGGAGCCTCTGCTGCCGAGGGGCACGAGGGCGGGGGCCCCGCCGGTCTGGTCTCGGCGGCGGTTGATCGACGGCATACGGTTCCGGGTCCGGACCGGTGTTCCGTGGCGGGACGTACCCGTCGAGTACGGGCCATGGGGTCGGGTCTACGACCTGTTCCGCCGCTGGCAGCGCAACGGGCCTTCTTGCGGCCGATCGCGTAGTGAGCGGCAGGCGGGTCGAGGAACACCGGCGGTGCACACGCCCGCCCTGCTGGTGTTGCGTAACCTCTCCGGTGCTCAGCCGGAGAGCGAGCCTGGCTCGGGGCGCCGTCGTTGCCCCTCAGGGGTGAAGGTGAGGGCTTCATCAAAGGGTGTGTCTGCGAAGCGGACAGCAAGCAGAATCGGTTCGTCGAGCTCGTGCCATGTGGACTTGGCTGCAGTGGTGCTGCCATTCCAGAGATGGAAGAAGACCATGGGCTCTTCGGGGTCCTCTCCCAGGTAGCCGGCGTCAACAAGGCCCTTCGGGCGCCACAGAGCGGCCATCAGCAACCAGAGCCCCCGGTCCTCGGTCATACTCGGCGGCCACTGCCCCGAAAGCGCACCCGACTTGAGGTCGCGAAGCTCGATCTGCTGCGGCCGCGGCAGTGCCGCGTCGAGCGCGTCCACGGCCGTCACGTCGCCGTCCATGACGACGTCGTACAGCAGGTCCCACACGTCGTCCGGCTCCTGTCGGGCGAGATCGTCGTCACCGAGGAAGGACTGTCGTCGCAGGTACGCCGAGCGGCCACCGGGTCCGTCATCTCGTACACCCCGACAGGCTATCCGCACGATCTGACAATCCATACGGACTCATTCGATTCGTGACCACGAATGATCAGCGGATTCAGCGGGAACGGCCCGCGCCTCGGCCCCTACACACAGGCCGGAACAGCTCTGCAGGCAAGGAGCGATCGACTGAGGCTGGTAGAAGTGGGGGGCTGCTCCAGCGGTGGGTGGGTTCAGGCGCGCGGCCTGGAAAGTCGGCGCGGTCGTGACCGTCTCGGACTCGTCGGGGGTCAGCCGACCGAGTGCGGCTTGTCTACGGCGCCGGTGGTAGGTCCGCTCGATCCACGTCACGGTCGCGAGGTGCAGTTCCTCGCGGGTGGACCAGTTGCGGCAGCCGTGGAGTCCTTCTGCAGCCTGCTGCAGAAGGACTCCACGGCTGCGTTGTGGCCGCCCCCGCCGACTCTTCCTATCGTGCTGGCCATTCCGTTGCGGCTGAGGGCCCGGGCAAATTCCCGGGAGCCAAATAGGGCGATGTTAACCAGTCGTTGCAACACCGGACTGTTGCGTGGACAATGATCACCTCGTTACGCCCATCGGCGTCGGCACACGTCTTCCGCAACCCACACCACTGGCCTCACCAGGTGAGTCGGGCACGCCTACCCGGGCAGGGCAGGGAAGACAACCACCGAGCCGTCCCTGTTGCGGGCGATCTCGATCGTCACGTCCGTGGCGCGGCTGTTGACCGTCACATTCTCGCCCAGCCGGTTGATCCGGTGTGCCGCACGCATCAGGCGATCGACTTCACCGGGCGTGAACACGGGCCGCAATCCGTTCGGGCGAGCCAACTCCAGCGCCGACAGACGTAGCAGGACCCCGGCGATGCCCGACTCCAGTTCGTCGAGATCCTGCTGGTCCCGTTTGAGCTCACGGGTGAAGCTCTCGAACACGTTCCCAGGGTTGTTCTGCGCATGCTCGACCGCTTGCAGGACGACGACCCGCCGCTTCAACGCAACTGCCAGCGAAGCGAGTTCGAGGTGGGCACGGAATTCGCCACCTTGGTCGTCGATGCCGGGGAACGACTTGGTCAGTGTGCCGATCTCGACGGCCTCGCCATCGGGCAGCGCATCAAGTGTGTTCTGCCACCGGGTGAGACGGCGGCCGGCCTTGCCCAGCGCCGTGTCGATGGCATACACGGCCGAGTCCAGCCCAAGCGAGACACCGAGTTTGCCCTGGTCGAGCAGAATCGCAGTGGCCTTTTCGATGGCACCCCGGCAGCCGTCGAGGGCACTGTGCTCGTCGTCAAGCTTTTCCTCGTGCAGTCGCTCCAGCAGTTCCGTGATGTGTTCGATGGCCTGCTGACGCTGCTGGTCGGCATGCGCACTCACCCCCACCGCCACGGCCATGAGCACGAGCGGCGCGGCCACGGTGAGCGCCGCACCGCCGACGGCAGCGACGCCGGCCGTCGCACCGGCTCCACCGGCTGCGCCCGCTGCCGCCGCCTTGCCGACCGGCACGTATGTCGCGTGGGCGACGATGCGGCCCATGGGATCCACGAGCGGACTACGGACGCCACCGGCCACCGTCTTCGAGGCCATCTGGCGGACCATGCCCTGACCGACCTGGGCTGCGACTTTCGCCGGAATCACTATGCGATACAGGTTCTCGCCGCCGGCGGTCGCCGTGGCCGCAGCGGAGGAGTTCCGTGCTGTCTGCGTGACGAGTTGTGACAGGTGCTGCGCCAAGGGGCTCACGGCATCGAGCGGGAGGCCTCGGCCGCGGTCGAGCTCGTCGGGCAGCGGATGTACCTCGAGAGTGGCGATCGGCTCGTCGGCCAGGACGGCCAGCACGCCGCGCAGCTCACTCAGGCGCTCAGCCGTCATCGGTCCGTCCCCGACCACGGTGGGCACCCGGACGTCACCGGTCGCGAGCGTCCACACCGGAACAGCTGTTGCCTTACGGTAGTCAATCATCGTCTCCCCTTGCGTTCCCACAACAGCCTACGGCTGACATGCGGTTGGGGTGCTCGATTCCCACCCTCGCGGATCACGGCGCCCGGCCGTCACTCGCCACTCCTCGGGCCCAGATCACAGCCTGGACGGCCGCATCGCACCCTCGCAGTCCCAGCTGCAACGTCACCGCGGCCGTACCCAGGCGGCGGCAGTGAGCACGTTCTCTCGCTGGCGCTCAGGTGAAGACGTCGCCAGCTTCATGCGCGACAGTCGCCGCACCCCGAGCAGGCACTTGCCGCATCCGTCGTAGGGTCGTTCGATCGAGTTGAGGTCCGTACCACGCATTTCCTCTCTCCGTTCGAGCGCGCATCGTACGGAGAATCGGCGGCCATGCCCCCTCTGGACGATCTTGGTCAACTGAGGAAGCTCAGCCGCACCTGACGCTCCGGGTTGTCCCGGTTCGTGTCCACCAGGCAGACCGACTGCCAGGTGCCCAGCTCCAGCCTGCCGCCGATCACCGGCAGCGTGGCGTGGGGCGGGACCAGGGCCGGGAGCACGTGGTCGCGGCCGTGGCCGGGGCTGCCGTGGCGGTGTTGCCAGCGGTCGTCGGCGGGGAGCAGGTGGTGGAGGGCGGCCAGCAGGTCGTCGTCGCTGCCCGCGCCGGTCTCCAGTACGGCGATGCCGGCCGTGGCGTGCGGGACGAAGACGTTGAGCAGGCCGTCGCGGCCCGGCGCGGTGCGGGTGAGGAACTCCTCGCAGGCGCGTGTCAGGTCCGTGACGTTCTCGGACGTGCCCGTGGTGATGTTCAGGACCGTGGTGGCGAAGGAATCGGACATGCCTTCATCTTCACCCACCGGCGTGAGATGACGCGTCCACGCTCCGGGACGCGAAGAGTCGTGTCCCGTCGGATGACTCCGTCCTGGGACACCACGGGACTCCGGGGCCCTTCCCCGTGCGGGAAGATCCCGGAGCCCCGAAGAGTTAGTAGAAGCGTGAACATTTCTGGGGTGCGTGAGCTGGACGTGGTCGTGATCGGCGCGGGGCAGGCGGGGCTGTCCGCCGCGCACCACCTGCGCCGCGTCGGTCTGCAGCCGGACATCGGCTTCGTCGTGCTGGACCACTCGCCCCGGCCGGGCGGCGCGTGGCAGTTCCGCTGGCCCTCGCTGACGTACGGCAGGGTCCACGGGATGCACGCGCTGCCGGGCATGGAACTGACCGGAGCCGACCCCGACCGGCCCTCGTCGGAGGTGATCGGCGCGTATTTCGCCGCGTACGAGGAGCGCTTCGGCCTGCGGGTCCACCGCCCCGTGGAGGTGAGCGCCGTACGGGAGGGGAGCAGCGGGCGGCTGCTGGTGGAGACGTCCGAGGGGATGTACGCCCCGAGGGCCCTGATCAACGCGACGGGCACCTGGGACCGGCCGTTCTGGCCCCGCTACCCGGGCCAGGAGACGTTCCGGGGGCGGCAGTTGCACACGGCGAACTACCCGGGACCCGAGGAGTTCGCGGGGCAGCGGGTCATCGTCGTCGGGGGCGGGGCCTCCGGTACGCAACATCTGATGGAGATCGCCGAGCACGCGGCCGACACCTTCTGGGTGACCCGGAGTGAACCGGTCTTCCGTGAGGGGCCGTTCACCGAGGAATGGGGCCGGGCGGCCGTGGCGATGGTGGAGGAGCGGGTGCGCGAGGGGCTGCCGCCGCGGAGCGTGGTCAGCGTGACCGGGCTGCCGGTGACCGATGCGGTGCGGCGGGCCAGGGAGCAGGGGGTGCTGGACCGGCTGCCGATGTTCGACCGGATCACGCCGAGCGGCGTGGCCTGGGACGACGGTCGTGTCGTGGAGGCCGATGTGATCCTCTGGGCCACCGGGTTCCGGCCTGCCGTGGAGCATCTGGCGCCGCTGAAGCTGCGCGAGCCGGGCGGTGGTATCCGGGCCGAGGACACCCGGGCCGTACGCGACGGGCGCGTCCATCTCGTCGGGTACGGTCCGTCCGCCAGCACCATCGGCGCCAACCGTGCGGGCCGCGCGGCGGTCCGGTCGGTGATGCGGCTGCTGAGGGAGACCGGCGGAGAGAGGGTGGACCGGGACGCCGGGGCCGCCGTCGGCGTCCCGGTCTCCGGGGCGTGAGGTTCTGGGGACCTGTAAGCCCCGGCGGGTGCGGGGAGTTCTCGTCGGCAGACCGGTCAGCTCGTGGTGGCGGAAGCGCGGTTGCGGTTGAACTCCTGGACGTTCTTCTGCTGCTCGTCATAGCTGTCGGTGAACCGGGTGTCGCCGGGGCCGACCGTGACGAAGTAGAGCCAGGGTCCGGGCGTGGGGCTGACGGCCGCGCGCAGCGCCTCCTCCCCCGGGTTGCCGATGGGTGTGGGCGGCAGCCCCTTGATCCGGTAGCTGTTGTACGGGCTGTCCAGCTGGGTTTCCGCGGTCGTCGTGTCCAGGGTGGAGCGGTCGAGGGCGTAGTTGATGGTGGAGTCCATCTGCAGCGGCATGTCCTTGAGCAGCCGGTTGTAGACGACCCTGGCCACCTTCCCCATGTCGGACGCGGTGTCGGCCTCGGCCTGGACGATGCTGGCGATCGTGATCGTGTCGTAGACGGAGACGTTGTTGCGCCGGGCCCCCGCCGTGACGTGGTCCGCGCCGAAGTGCTTGCGGGCGGTGTCCGTCATGTACCGCAGCAGGCCGACGGGCTCGGTCGCGGCGTCGATCGGATACGTGGCCGGGAAGAGATATCCCTCGGGGTTGCCCTCGGCCTGGGCGGGCAGAGCCAGGTCCGCCGTCGTCGCGGCCTCGCGCGTACTGCCGGGCTTCAGGTCGAGCGCCCGGTCGACGGCCGCGTACACCTGCGAGGCGCGACGGCCCTCGGGGATCACCAGAGTGCTGTGCGGGCTCTCCTTCTCGTGCCCGCCCTCGTCCGATCCGGTCAGGGACAGCGGGATCAGGACGGCGGCCGACGCGACGAGCAGGGCGCCGACGGCCAGGACGACCTTTCCGCGGCGGGTCGGGCGGAGTCTGCGACGGGGTCGGGCGTCCGGGGACTCGTTCACCATGCGGGCACGTTAACCCGGGGCACGAGCCACGGCCGGGAGCCCGACCACGGCGTCGACTCCGGCGACTCGAACGCCGTACTCGGGCGTCCGGAACACCCGTAGCCCCGAACGTACGGGGACGGAACACACGAGCACGGAACGCACGAACAAGGGATCGGGTGTTCGCTGGAACGTGTGAGCGTCAGGGGATTCGTTGGTGTTCACCCGTCCGGGGCGTGATGATTGCAGAGCGCAGTCAACGGGCTGCAGACCGCTACTGCGCAGTCCCACAGATGCACCATGTACAAGGAGAAGGACCAGATGAACTTCCTGACCAACCTGCTTGCCGGCGTCGTCCACTTCGTGGGTTGGCTCGTCTGACCATCGCTCCGCCCGGCGCCGTCGCTCCCCGTCCCACGGGAGCGGCGGCGCCGCCGTGTGTACGGAAGCCGGCCGGCTCGGCCGTTCGCCGCCGCCTGGATCCTCACCGCGGTGCCGCATCGGGTGGGCGGCGCGGTGAAGCCGCCGGGGGGACGCCCGCCCGCCAGGCTGCCCGGGCAGCGGCAGTCGAGTATCGGACGCGGGGCCATACGCGCGCCCTGCCAGGGGTTTCAGGGACTGTCGCATCACCCTGGCGCCGGAGGCAGCCCTGCCGGAGGCGGTCCTGCCGGGGGCGGTGTCAGGGGGCCGGCGCCGGGGCCGGGTGGGAGTCGCGGCGGATCAGGGAGGCGTAGCGGCCGTCGCGGTCGAGGAGTTCCTCGTGTGTACCGCGCTCGGCTGCCCGGCCGTCCTCCAGGACGACGATCTGGTCCGCGTCGCGGATGGTGGAGAGGCGGTGCGCGATGGTGAGCGTGGTCCGTCCGGCGGAGAGGGCGTCGATCGCTTGCTGCACGGCCTGTTCCGTACGGGTGTCGAGCGCGCTGGTCGCCTCGTCGAGGATCAGCACCGGTGGGTCGCGCAGGATGGTGCGGGCGATGGCGAGGCGCTGCTTCTCGCCGCCCGAGAAGCGGTAGCCGCGCTCGCCGACCAGGGTGTCGTAGCCGTCGGGCAGGGAGACGATGTGGTCGTGGATCTGCGCCGCGCGGGCCGCGGCCTCGATCTCCTCGTCGGTGGCGTCCGGCTTGGCGAAGCGCAGGTTGTCGGCGACCGAGGCGTGGAAGAGGTAGGTCTCCTGGGAGACGACGCCGACCGCTCGCGCGAGGGTGTCGAAGTCCAGATCGCGGACGTCGACCCCGTCGAGCGTGACCCGGCCGCCGGTGACGTCGTACAGCCGGGGCACGAGGTAGCTCAGGGTGGACTTGCCGGAACCGGTGGATCCGACGACCGCGAGACTGCCGCCCGCGGGAACGGTCACGTCGATGCCGGTCAGCGTCGGGCCGTTCTTCTCGTCGTAGCTGAAGTCGACGTCCTCGAAGGCGATCTCGCCGCGGATCTTCTCCAGGCGGACCGGGTGTTCCGGTTCGGTGATGTCCACCGTGAGGTCGATGTACTCGAAGATGCGCTGGAAGAGGGCGAGGGAGGTCTGCATCTGCACACCGGTGGAGAGCAGGCTGACCGCCGGGCGGAACAGCCCCTGCTGCAGCGTGACGAAGGCGACCAGCGTGCCGATGGAGACGGCGGCGGCTCCGGACGCGAAGGTGAGACCGGCCGCCCAGTAGATGACGGCGGGCATGGCGGCCATCACGATGCCGATCGTGGACATCCGCCAGCGGCCGGCCATGTTGGAGCGCACTTCGAGGTCCACCAGGCGCTCGGACTCCTCGGCGAAGCCCTGGGTGAGGGAGTCGGAGCGGCCCATCGTGCGGCCGAGGAGGATGCCGCTGACCGAGAGGGACTCGGTGACCGTGGCGGCCATCGCGGCCATCTGCTTCTGGCGCTGGGTGGTGATCCTCTTGCGCTCCCGGCCGACGCGGCGGCTGATCGCGACGAAGACCGGCAGCAGGAGCAGCGAGACGACGGTGAGCCGCCAGTCGAGGGCGAGCATGGCGACGACGGTCGCGATGACGGCCGTGAGGTTGGAGACGAGCGAGGTGGCGGTGGAGGTGACCGTCGCCTGCATGCCGCCGATGTCGTTGGCGATGCGGGACTGGACCTCGCCCGTGCGGGTGCGGGTGAAGAAGGCGAGCGGCATCCGCTGGAGCTGGGTGTAGACGGCGGTGCGCAGGTCGTGCATGACCCGCTGTCCGACGGTGGTCGAGATCAGGGTCTGGAGCACGCCGAAGACGCCGGTCATCACGGCGGTGAGGATCATGCCGAGCGCCAGCAGGGTCAGCAGGCCCGTGCGCCCCTGCGGGATCGCGGTGTCCAGGATCTCGCGCAGCAGGAACGGGGAGGCGACCGATACCAGGGAGGACGCGCCGACCAGCAGGCCGACGACGGCCAGGCGGCCTCGGTAGGGGTGGAAGAGGCGGAGGATGCGGCGCACCTGGGCGGGTGGCCGGTCGGCGGCGGCGCGGGCATCGGGTGGGGGCGTCCACGTGGGCTCGTCGGGCTTCATGGGCTCCTTCGTCGGGCGTGAGGCGTGGCCGGGGGCGGAACCGGCCCTCGCACATGAAGAGCCTAGCTCATTGTTACCTATACTCACAATGAACGAGGTCCTGATATTGTTCCCGTATGGACGCCCCAGATTCCCCCGGTCCGCCCGGCTCCTCCCGCTCGACCGGCTCGACCGGCTCGACCGGCTCGACCGACGCCGACGGCATGCTCGCCGAGCAGTTGCTGCGGCTGACCCGCCGACTGCACCGCATCCAGAGCCGCCAGCTGGAGCCGATCGGCATCACTCCGGCCCAGTTCCGGCTGCTGCGGACGGTCGCGGGTTACGACGCCGCCCCCCGGATGGCGGATCTCGCCCGGCGCCTGGACGTCGTTCCCCGCGCCGTGACGACGCTCGTCGACGCACTGGAGGCGAGCGGCCGGGTGCGCCGCGCCCCGGATCCCGACAGCCGCCGGGTGGTCCGCGTCGAGATCACGGACGAGGGACGCGCCACGCTGCGGTCCCTGCGCAGCGCGCGCCGGGCCGCCGCGGAGGAGATCCTGGCCCCATTGACCGCCGATCAGCGCGAGGTCCTCGGCGGGCTGCTGTCCGCCCTGGTCGACGGCATGCCGGAACGCCACTGCTGACCACCGCGCCGAGCCGCCGAGGAGATGACCGACATGCCGCTGCTGGAGCCCGACCCGGAAGCCCTGCGCCCCGGAACGCCACGGGAACCCGCCCCCGACCGGGTCACCGACCGCAGCGCGGGCGGCACCCCGGAGCCGCTGCGGAGCGAGCTGACGGCCCTGCTCGGTGCGGACAAGGTGCTCTGGAAGATCTCCGACCTCGTGCGGTACGCCTCCGACGCCAGCCCCTACCGCTTCCTCCCTCGGGTCGTGCTGGTCCCCGAGGATCTCGACGACGTCTCCGCGATCCTGTCGTACGCCCACGGCAAGGGCCGTGACGTGGTCTTCCGGGCCGCAGGCACCAGCCTCAACGGCCAGGCGCAGGGCGAGGACATCCTCGTCGACGTACGCCGCCACTGGACCGGCGTCGAGGTGCTGGACGACGGGGCACGGGCCCGGATCGGGCCGGGGACGACGGTGATGCGGGCCAACATCGCCCTCGCCCGCCACGGCAGGCTGCTGGGCCCCGACCCGGCCAGCGCCATCGCCTGCACCGTCGGCGGGGTCGTCGCCAACAACGCCTCCGGCATGACCGCGGGCACCACCCGCAACTCCTACCGGACGCTCGCCTCGCTCACCTTCGTCCTGCCGAGTGGCACCGTCGTCGACACCGCCGACCCGGCCGCCGACGAGGAACTGGCCCGCGCCGAACCGGAGCTGTGCGCGGGGCTGATGGAGCTGAAGGCGGAGATCGAGGCGGACGAGGAGCTGACCGCCAGGATCCGCGCCAAATACACGATCAAGAACACCAACGGCTACCGCCTGGACGCCTTCCTCGACGGGGCGACGCCGGTGGAGATCCTGCGCGGGCTGATGGTCGGCTCCGAGGGCACCTTCGGCTTCATCTCCGAGGTCGTCTTCGACACCCTGCCGCTGGACCGGCGGATCTCCAGCGCCCTGCTGTTCTTCCCCTCCCTCACCGCCGCCGCGTCCGCCGTGCCCCGGTTCAACGAGGCGGGGGCCATCGCCGTGGAGCTGATGGACGGCAACACGCTGCGAGCCTCCGTCAGCGTGCCGGGCGTTCCGGCGGACTGGGCGGTGCTGCCCCGGACCACGGCCGCGCTGCTGGTGGAGTTCCGGGCGGCCGACGAGGCGGGCCAGGAGGCGTTCGAGCGGGCGGCCGACGCCGTCGTCGCCGACCTGGACCTGGTCGTCCCGGCCGCGTCGGTGACCAACGCCTTCACCCGGGACGCCGGGACGATCGCCGGGTACTGGAAGGCCCGCAAGGCGTTCGTCACGGCGGTCGGCGGGTCCCGGCCCTCGGGCACCACCCTGATCACGGAGGACTTCGCGGTGCCGCCCGCACGGCTGGCCGAAGCCTGCGAGGCGCTTCTGGAGCTCCAGTCACGCCACGGTTTCGACGCCGCCGTGGCCGGTCATGCCGCGCACGGCAATCTGCACTTCCTGCTCGCGTTCGACGCGGCGAAGCCTGCCGACGTCGAGCGGTACGACGCGTTCATGCAGGAGTTCTGCGCGCTGGTGGTGGACCGTTTCGACGGGTCGCTCAAGGCGGAGCACGCGACCGGACGCAATATCGCGCCCTTCCTGGAGCGGGAGTGGGGGCCGCGCGCCACCGAGCTGATGTGGCGGACGAAGCAGGTCATCGATCCCGCCGGGGTACTCGCTCCGCGCATCGTCCTGGACCGGGATCCGCGGGCCCACCTGCGGGGCCTCAAGACCATTCCGAAGGTGGAGGCGGTCGCCGACCCGTGCATCGAGTGCGGCTTCTGCGAACCGACCTGCCCCAGCGAGGATCTGACGACCACTCCGCGCCAGCGGATCGTGCTGCGCCGGGAGATGCTGCGGCAGGCGGACGGTTCGCCGGTCGAGACCGGTCTGCTCGACGCCTATGGGTACGACGCCGTCGACACCTGCGCCGGGGACTCCACCTGCAAGCTCGCCTGTCCGGTCGGCATCGACACCGGGGCGATGATGAAGGGCTTCCGGCACCGCAGGCACACCCCGCGCGAGGAGCGGATCGCCGCGCTCACCGCGAAGAACTTCCGGGTGGTGGAGGCCTCGGCGCGGCTGGCCGTGGCGGTGGCCGACGCGGTCGGCGACCGGGTGGGCGACGGTCCGCTCGGGGCCGTGACGCGGCTCGCCCGCAAGGCCGTCCGCCCCGACCTCGTACCGGAGTGGCTGCCCCAGATTCCCGGCGCGGCGGCCCGGCGGCTGCCGCGTACCGACCGCGCCGGGGCGAGCGCCGTCTACTACCCGGCCTGCGTCAACCGCATCTTCGCCGGTCCGGACGGCCGCCCCGGCCTTTCCCTGGCCGAGGCGGTGGTCGCCGTGTCCGGGCGGGCCGGCAAGCCGGTGTGGATCCCCGAGGACGTCGCGGGGACGTGCTGCGCGACGATCTGGCACTCCAAGGGGTACGACGCGGGCAACAGGATCATGGCGAACCGCATCGTGGAGGCCGCCTGGGCCTGGACGGCGGGCGGGGCGCTGCCGCTGGTCGTGGACGCGTCCTCGTGCACACTCGGCATCGCCGAGGAGGTGGTGCCCTACCTCACCGAGGACAACCGGGCGCTGCACCGTGAGCTGACCGTCGTGGACTCGCTGGTGTGGGCGGCCGACGAACTGCTGCCGCGTCTGACGGTGTTCCGCACCGCCGGGTCGGCCGTCGTGCATCCGACCTGTTCGATGGAGCACCTGGGTGACGTGGGGCAGTTGCGCACGCTGGCCGAGGCGTGCGCGGACGAGGTCGTGGTGCCGGACGACGCGGGGTGCTGCGCGTTCGCGGGCGACCGGGGCATGCTGCACAAGGAGCTGACCGACTCGGCCACGGCCAAGGAGGCGGCCGAGGTCGGCCGTCGGCCCTACGACGTCCATCTGTCGGCGAACCGGATGTGCGAGATCGGCATGGAACGGGCCACCGGGCAGCCCTACCGCTCGGCGTTGATCGAGCTGGAGCACGCCACCCGGCCGACCGTCCACTAGCGGGCCAGGGAGTGGCCGCGAAGAATCGTCGTCCGCCCTCCGGGCGGGGCCCGCGGCGTCCGGTGCGTGCTCCCGCAAGGCGCCGGAGCGCCCCGTACGGCCTGCACAAGTGAGCGTTCAGAGGCCCCGATTGGTTGCACCAGTCGGGGCTTCGGCGCGCCGTGAAGAAAGTCCATGGTTTGAGGACGAGAGTCCAAATACCTCCCTTGCGCACCAGCAGCCTCACCCTCCAGGGTCCTTACCGAGACCCGGCCCCCGCGCTCGCCATCCGTACGGGGACCGGACGCGCTCGCGCACGTCTGAACCCCCAACCCCACCTGGAGGCTCGATGAACGACGACGCCCGGCCCGCACCGGAACCGCAGGGCATACCCCCGCACAGCGGCGCTGCCGACGAGGCGGCACGGCAGGATCCCAGCCGTCGTTCGGTGCTGTGGACCACGGCGGGCGTGGCCGGCGCCGGACTCGGCCTCGGCGCGCTGGGCGGGGGGAACGCGTCGGCGGCCGAGGCGACCGCCCCGCAAGCCCTCTCCGCCGCGGAAGCGGCCGCCGCCGCTCCCGCCCGGCGGGGCCGCACCATGGCGGGCGTCCGCTTCGAGGGACGCTCCACGATCCGGGTCGGCATCGTGGGCCTCGGCAACCGGGGCGGCAGCATGATCGACCTGTTCCTCGCCGTCCCGGGCGTCCAGGTGAAGGCGGTCTGCGATCCGGTCCGGGAGAAGGCGGAGAAGGCCGCCGCCAAGGTGACGGCCGCCGGTCAGCCCGCCCCCACCGTCTACGCCAAGGGCGAGGACGACTACGAGAACCTCTGCGAGCGCGGCGACCTCGACTTCGTCTACGTGGCGACGCCCTGGGAACTGCACTTCCCGATGGCGAAGGCGGCGATGCTGAACGGGAAGCACGTCGGCGTGGAGTGCCCGATCGCCATGCGGCTGGAAGAGCTCTGGCAGCTGGTGGACCTCTCCGAGCGCACCCGACGGCACTGCATGCAGCTGGAGAACTGTTGCTACGGCAAGAACGAGATGCGGGTGCTGCGCATGGCGCACGCGGGTCTCTTCGGCGATCTGCTGCACGGGGCGGGCGCCTACAACCACGATCTGCGCGAGCTGATGTTCGACCCCGACTACTACGAGGGCCCCTGGCGCCGGCTGTGGCACACCCGGCTGCGCGGTGACCTCTACCCCAACCACGGGTTCGGGCCGGTCGCCAACTACATGGACATCAACCGGGGCGACCGGGCCGTGAGCATCACGAGCATCGGCACCCCGGCCCTGTCGCTCGCCGAGTACCGGAAGGAGCACATGCCGGCCGGCGACCCCAGCTGGAAGGAGTCGTACATCGGGGCCGACCGGACGATCAGCCTCGTCCAGACGGCCAAGGGCCGGGTGATCCGGCTGGAGCACGACGTGTCCTCCCCGCACCCGTATTCGCGGATCAACAGCCTCGGCGGCACGCGGGGCGTGTTCGAGGACTACCCGGCGCGCATCTACCTGGAGCCCACGAACACCAACCACCAGTGGGACGACTTCACGAAGTACACCGAGTGGGACCACTGGCTCTGGAAGGAGCACGCGAACCCGCCGGGCGGGCACGGCGGTATGGACTACATGATGATTTTCCGCCTGATGCAGTGCATGCGGCTCGGGCTGGTCCCCGACTTCGACGTGTACGACGCGGCGACCTGGACGGCCCCCGTGCCATTGAGCCATCTCTCCATCAAGGCCAAGGGCGCGCCGCTGCCGATCCCGGACTTCACCCGGGGCGAGTGGAGGAAGGCCCGGCCCGGCATGGACTCCGAGAAGCCCGCGGAGTGACGGCCCCCGGGGCCCCCGGCCGAGCCGGCCCGGGGCCCCGCAGGGCGGCGGAGAAGTCCGGAAAACCGGTTGCCCCGGACCGGGACGAACAGGGAACCTTGCACGTCACCCCGTTCTTCGAGGTCCGTTCGGATCTCCGTTTCACAAGCCCTGGGACCTCATGCAGATTCGCGACCTTCCGTATTCGGATCCCGGCGACCCCGATGTCCGTTCAGGCCCACGATTCCTGTACTGGCTCGGGCGCAACCAGCTCGCGGGGCAGCTGAAGTCCCTCTCCTGGGGGCTGCTGCACCAGCTGGGCATAGCCGGTCTTCCGGTCACCGTGGGGCTCGCCGTGCAGGCCGTCATCGACCGCTCCGGGGCCCGGCTCGCCCTGGCCGGTGGCCTCATCGTGGCTCTCGGAATCCTGATCGCCGTCGGCGACACCATGCTCCACCGCACCGCCGTGACCAACTGGATCACCGCCGCCGCCCGGGTCCAGCAACTGCTCGCCCGTAAGACCGCCGAGCTGGGCTCGGCGCTGACACGGCGGGTCGCGGCCGGTGAGGTCGTCGCCGTCTCGACCGGCGACGTGGAGAAGATCGGCTGGTTCGTCGAGGCGCTCTCCCGCTTCGCGGCCGCCGCCACCGCGCTCGTGGTGATCTGTGTGGGGCTGGCCTTCTATCTCCCGTCCCTCGGTCTGATGGTGGCGCTCGCCATGCCGGTGCTCGCCCTCGCCGTGCTGCCGTTGCTGCCGCGCGCCACCCGGCGCGCCGACGAGCAGCGCGAGAAGGCGGGCAGGGCCACCGAGCTGGCCTCGGACACGGTCGCCGGGCTGCGCGTGCTGCGCGGTATCGGCGGCGAGGAGCTGTTCCTCGGCCGCTACCGCCGCGCCTCGCAGGAGGTCCGCGGGGCGGCGGTGCGCTCGGCCCGGATGTGGGCGCTGATCTCGGCGGTGCAGGTGCTGCTGCCGGGGATCCTGCTGATCTCCCTGGTCTGGTACGGGGCGACGCTGGCCCGCGACGGCCGCATCGACGTCGGCCAGCTGGTCACCGTCTACAGCGCGGCCACCCTGATGCTGTTCCCCCTGCGCCACTTCGAGGAGATCGCGATGGCGTACTCCTTCTCGCGGCCGTCCGCCCAGCGCGCGGTGCGCGTGCTGTCGCTGCGCCGCAGTGCGCGGGAGGCCACCGTCGAGGGTGTGACGCCCTCCGGTGATCTGTACGACCCGGCGACCGGGCTGATGGCTCCCCGGGGGCAGTTCACCGCCGTCGTCTGCGGCGACCCGGACGAGGCGGGGCGGCTGGCCGAACGGCTCGGCGGGCACGCGGAGACCGGCGAGGAGGACCCGGAGGCCGCGGCGAAGACTCCGTCGGTGCTGCTCGGCGGGGTCGCCCTGGACGAGATCCCGCTGGACGCCGCACGGACCGCGGTGCTGGTCCAGGACAAGGACCCGGTGCTGCTGTCCGGCACGCTCCAGGAGCTGCTGGACATCCCGGCCTCGGGCCTGGTCACCGCCGAGGCGGCGTTGGAGGCGGCGCAGTGCGGTGACGTGCTGAGCGCTCTGGCACAAGCCTCCCCCGACAACGACGGGGACCCGATGCGGACCAGGATCACCGAGCGCGGCCGGTCGCTGTCCGGCGGCCAGCGCCAGCGCCTCGCGCTGGCCCGGTCGCTGGTCACCGACCCGGAGGCGCTGGTGCTGGACGAGCCGACCTCCGCGGTCGACTCGCACACCGAGGCGCGGGTCGCCGCCGGGATCGCGAAGCTGCGCCAGGGCCGTACGACGGTGGCGTTCGCCTCGTCCCCGCTGCTGCTCGACGCCGCCGACCGGGTGGTGCTCGTCCATGAGGGCACCGTGGTCGCCGTGGGGGCCCACCGCGACCTGCTGCGCACCGAGCCCCGCTACCGGGCGGTCGTCACCCGCGAGACGGGCGACGAGGCGGCCGCCGCGAGCGCGCTGAACGGCCTCGGCGAAGTCCCCGCCATGAAGAGCAACCAGGAAATCGAGGAGAGGGCATGATCGGCGTCGCACCCCCGGCGTACGACCCCGCGGCCCCGGAGTCGGCGACGACGCTGCCCGTGGGGACGCCGACGACCGTGCGGAGTTACGTACGGAGTCTGCTGCGCCGGCACCGCAGGGCGTTCGCCGTCCTGATCACCGTCAACGCGGTGGCGGTGATCGCCTCGATCACCGGACCGTATCTGCTGGGCGGGCTGGTGCAGGACCTGTCGGACGGCGGCGCCGACCTGCGTCTGGAGCGCACCGCCGCGATCTTCGCGGTCGCGCTGGTCGTCCAGACCGTGTTCACCCGCAGCATGCGGCTGCGCGGCGCGATGCTCGGCGAGGAGATGCTCGCGGATCTGCGCGAGGACTTCCTCGTACGGTCCGTCCGGTTGCCGCCCGGGGTCCTGGAGCGGGCCGGGACGGGCGATCTGCTGTCCCGGATCACCACGGACATCGACCGGCTGGCGAACGCGATGCGCGAGGCCGTGCCGCAGTTGGCGATCGGCGTCGTGTGGGCCGGTCTGCTGATCGGCGCGATGACGGTGACCGCTCCCCCGCTGGCGCTGGCCGTGCTGGTCGCGCTGCCGGTGCTGATCGTGGGCTGCCGCTGGTACTTCCGCCGCGCCCCCTCGGCGTACCGCTCGGAGGCCGCCGGTTACGCGGCCGTCGCCGCGATGCTCGCGGAGACCGTCGACGCCGGGCGGACCGTGGAGGCGCACCGCCTCGGCGACCGCCGGGTGGCGCTGTCGGACCGGCGGATCACGGAGTGGACGGCCTGGGAGCGGTACACGCTGTTCCTGCGTTCGGTGCTGTTCCCCGTCATCAACGCGACGTACGTGACGATCCTCGGCGCGGTTCTCCTGCTCGGCGGCTGGTTCGTGCTGGAGGGCTGGCTCACGGTCGGGCAGCTGACGACGGGCGCGTTGCTGGCGCAGATGATGGTCGACCCGATCGGTCTGATCCTGCGCTGGTACGACGAGCTCCAGGTGGCCCAGGTGTCGCTGGCCCGGCTGGTCGGTGTCCGGGACATCGAGCCGGACGCGGGCGACGCGGGGGTCGGTCCGGACGGGCGCGACATGCGGGCGGACGACGTCCGGTTCGGGTACCGGGAGGGCGTCGACGTCCTGCACAAGGTGTCGCTCGACGTGGCTCCGGGCACCCGGCTCGCCCTGGTCGGCCCCTCCGGCGCGGGCAAGTCCACGCTGGGCCGGCTGCTGGCGGGGATCTACGCCCCGCGCGCCGGTGAGGTGACGCTCGGCGGGGCGGAGCTGTCGCGGATGACGGCGGAGCGGGTGCGCGAGCATGTGGCCCTGGTCAACCAGGAGCACCACGTCTTCGTCGGTTCGCTCCGGGACAACCTCCTGCTGGCCCGCGACGGGGCGAAGGACGCGGAGCTGTGGGCGTCGCTGGCCGCGGTCGACGCGGACGGCTGGGCGAAGGCTCTGGAGAAGGGGCTGGACACCGAGGTCGGCTCGGGCGGGTTCGCGCTGACTCCGGCGCAGGCCCAGCAGATCGCGCTGGCCCGTCTCGTGCTGGCCGATCCGCACACGCTGGTGCTGGACGAGGCGACCTCGCTGCTGGACCCGCGGGCCGCCCGTCATCTGGAGCGTTCGCTGGCCCGGGTGCTGGAGGGCCGCACGGTGGTGGCGATCGCGCACCGGCTGCACACCGCGCACGACGCGGATGTGATCGCGGTCGTGGAGGACGGCCGGATCAGCGAGCTGGGCAGCCACGACGAGCTGGTGGCGGCGGACGGCGCGTACGCGTCCCTGTGGCGGTCCTGGCACGGGTGAGCCCCCCGGCGGGCGGCCCGGGGATCACCGGGCCGTCCGCGTGCGGTCGGGCTGGAGGAGCTGGTCGACGGGCGCGTGGTCGTCGGTGAGGAGCCGGGCGTCCCCGGTCCAGGTGGCGAGAGCGTCGCCGGTGGCGATCCTCCAGCCGACGTCCCGGGCGTCCAGGGCTTCCTGGATCGCGGGGGCGTCGACCGGCCGGCCGGAGGCGACCACCACCAGATTGCCGCCCACGGTGGACGCGGTCGGGTCCAGCCCGATGTCCGCGGGCTTCCCGAGGATGGCGATGTGCCCGAAGGTCGCGGCGAGGGTGGCGACCTCGGCGCGGGCGAAGGCCAGCTCGCCGTGGTCGATGAGGTTGGCGACGTACAGGCCGTCCTCGGCGAGCGCCCGGCGGACGTCTCGCAGCGCCTGCGACGTCGTGAGGTGCCACGGCACGCTGACTCCCCCGAAGGCGTCGCCCACGACCAGGTCATGGCTGCCCGCGTCCAGCCTGCGCAGGCCCAGCCGGCCGTCCTCCACGGTCACGTCGATGCCGGTGGCGGTCGACGGCCCCAGGCCGAACCGGTCGCGGTCGATGCGCACGACTCCGCCGTCGATCTCGGAGACGGTACTGCGGGTCCCGGGGCGTACGGCCGCGAGGTAGCGGGGGAAGGTGAGGCCGCCGCCCCCGATGTGGTGGGCGGTCAGCGGCTCGCCCGCGGGGAAGGCGGTGTCGACCACCGAGGCGATGGCGCGCACGTACGCGAACTTCAGGTGGGTCGGGTCCTCGACGTCGACGTAGGAGTGGCTCAGGCCGTCGAGGACGAGGGTGCGGCCACTGTCCCGGTCGGGGTCCGCGACGACCTGGGCGCAGTGGTAGCGGGTCTCCGCGTCACAGCCGCCGGGGGCGAAAGCGGTGGCGAGGGAGCCCGCGACGACGGCGGCGAGCGCCACGGCCGCGGCGCGTCGCCAGTGGCGGGCCCGCCATCCGACCAGTGCGGCGCCGAGCACCAGCAGGGTGCCGAGGCCGATCAGGATGGAGCTGACGGGCAGCCGCGAGACGAGGACGAATCCGGTGAGGACGGTGCCGACGATGGCGCCGAAGGTGCCCACGCCCGACAGCCGCCCGACGACCGTCCCGGTCTCGGCGAGGCTGGTGAGCCGCAGCTTTGTCACGAACGGGGTCACCGCGGAGAGCAGCGCGCCGGGCACCAGGAGGGTCGCCGACGCGACCAGCAGGAGCAGCGCCGGCGACCACTGGGCGGTGGTGCGCAGGAGGAGCGGGGTGAGCGCGACGACCACGCCCGACACGCCGAGCGCCGGGGCGATGAGCCGGTGGGGGTCGATCTGGTCCGCGACGCGCCCGCCCAGCCAGGAGCCGAGCGCGATGGCGGTGAGGGCGACGCCGATCACCATCGTGCTGGTTTCCAGGGTGAGGCCGAGGTACGGGGCCAGCAGCCGCAGGGCGACGATCTCGACCACCAGGACCGCGGCCGATGACCCGAACACGAGGACCGCGGCGGCGCGGGGGCCCAGGCCGCGAACGCGGGGCAGGTCCTCGCCCAGGGGGGATCCGTCGGTCACGGGCGAGGGGGGTGAGGGGGGCACCGCAGCATCCTCGCACGGGGGGCGTCCGCCGAACTCCCGCTGTCCCAGGGGGCGGAGGGGCGGAGCCACCGGTCGTGCGGGACGGGAACGGGTGTTCCCGGAAAATGCGGTGCGTACCCATCGGGACGGGTGATCCCATGATCCGGTGCGCGAAGAAGACGAAACCATGACGGACGGCACCACGACCGGCGTGCCCACGACCGTGGACCGGGGGCGCTTCCCGGACGCCGTGACCCCCTGGGAGGACCCGGCCTGGCGGGCGGAGACCCTCGCCTGGGTGACCGAGGGCCTCGCCGCCCACGGGCTGACGGAGACGGGCTCCCGGAAGGTGCGTCTGCGTCCCTGGTCGGTGCTGGTGCGGCTGACCGTCGAGGGGCCGACGACCGTGTGGTTCAAGGCCGTTCCGCCCTCCGCGGCGTTCGAGGCGGGGCTCACCCAGGCTCTGGCGCGCTGGGTCCCGGAGCGGGTGCTAGCCCCGCTCGCCGTCGAGGCTCCACGCGGCTGGACGCTCACCCCGGACGGCGGCCCGGTGCTGTGGGACGTGCTGGAAGGACGCGAAGGAGGGGCCGTCGACCCCCGGTACTGGGAGGAGCCGCTGCGCCAGTACGCCGCGATGCAGCGGGCGCTGACCCCGTACGCGGACGCGATCGAGGCGCTCGGCGTGCCGACGGCCCGGCCGCGCGCCCTGCCGGCGCTGTTCGACCGGCTGGTCGCGGAGAACACCACGCTGACCCGGGAGGACCGGGCGGCGCTGGAGGGACTGCGGCCCCGGGTGGCGGACTGGTGCGAGGAGCTGGCGTCGTCGGGGGTGGCGGACTCGCTGGACCACGCCGATCTGCACGAGAAGCAGCTCTTCGCGCCCGTGGAGGGCCGGTACGCGTTCTTCGACTGGGGCGACGCGCTGGTCGGGCATCCGTTCTCCAGTCTGCTGGTGCCCGCCCTCGCGGCCCGTGAGCGCTGCGGCCCCGAGGTGCTGCCCCGGCTGCGCGACGCCTATCTGGAGCCGTGGACCGGCGGGGGCGTCACGACGGCCGGGTTGCGGCGCTCGGTGAGCCTGGCGTGGCGGCTGGCGCCGCTCGGCCGGGCCGCCTCGTGGGGGCGGATGTTCCCCGTACCGCCGGGTGGGCCGGCCGTGCCGGGGGACGCCGAGGCCGCCCACTGGCTGCGGGAGCTGTCGGTCGCCCCGCCCCTGTGAGCGGCCCCCGTTCACCCCTGTCAGGAGGCGGATGCCGGGGCGTCCGGTTAAGGATGAGAAGTGAATCACCCGGTAAACGGGGCAGGCGAGCGCAGAACCACGCAAGCCCGAGAAGGGACGCAGACCGTGGCACCACCCAGGATTCTCGTCGTCGGCGCCGGTTTCGCAGGCGTTGAGTGCGTACGCCGCCTGGAGCGCAGGCTCGCTCCGGGAGAGGCCCGGATCACGCTCGTCACACCGTTCTCCTACCAGCTCTACCTGCCACTGCTCCCCCAGGTGGCCTCCGGAGTGCTCACACCCCAGTCCGTCGCGGTGTCGCTGCGCCGCAGCAGCCGCCACCGGACCCGGATCGTGCCGGGCGGGGCGATCGGCGTGGACACGCAAGCGAAGGTCTGTGTGATCCGGAAGATCACGGACGAGATCGTCAACGAGCCGTACGACTACATCGTGCTGGCGGCGGGCAGCGTCACCCGGACCTTCGACATCCCCGGGCTGCTGGACAACGCCCGCGGGATGAAGACGCTGGCCGAGGCCGCCTACGTCCGGGACCACGTCATCGCCCAGCTGGATCTGGCGGACGCCAGTCACGACGAGGCCGAGCGGGCCTCCCGGCTCCAGTTCGTGGTGGTCGGCGGCGGTTACGCGGGCACCGAGACGGCCGCCTGCCTCCAGCGGCTGACCACCAGCGCGGTCCGGCACTATCCACGGCTGGACCCGCGGCTGATCAAGTGGCACCTGATCGACATCGCGCCCAAGCTGATGCCGGAGCTGGGCGACAAGCTGGGGCAGGCCGCCCTGGAGGTGCTCCGCAAGCGGAACATCGAGGTGTCGCTCGGGGTCTCGATCGCGAAGGCGGGACCGGAGGAGGTCACGTTCACCGACGGCCGGGTGCTGCCCT
Source organism: Streptomyces sp. MMBL 11-1 (assembly GCF_028622875.1). Lineage (NCBI taxonomy): Bacteria > Bacillati > Actinomycetota > Actinomycetes > Kitasatosporales > Streptomycetaceae > Streptomyces > Streptomyces sp. MMBL 11-1. The sequence continues at coordinate 683,908 of NZ_CP117709.1, forward strand.
GCCGGACCCTGATCTGGACCGCCGGAGTGGCCGCCAGCCCGCTGATCGCCACCCTCGGCGCGGAGACCGTACGCGGCCGGCTCGCGGTGACACCGCAGCTGAACCTGCCGGGCGCGGACGGGGTGTTCTCGCTCGGTGACGCGGCGGCGGTACCCGACCTGGCGAAGGGCGACGGGGCGGTCTGCCCGCCCACCGCGCAGCACGCGCTGCGCCAGGGCAAGGTCCTGGCGGACAACCTGATCGCCTCGCTGCGCCATCAGCCGCTCCGGGACTACGTGCACAAGGATCTGGGGCTCGTCGTGGACCTCGGCGGCAAGGACGCCGTGTCCAAGCCGCTGGGCATCGAGCTGCGCGGGCTGCCCGCGCAGGCGGTGGCGCGCGGCTACCACTGGTCGGCGCTGCGGACGAACGTCGCCAAGACCCGGGTGATGACGAACTGGATGTTGAACGCGGTCGCCGGGGACGACTTCGTCCGGACCGGGTTCCAGTCCCGCAAGCCGGCGACGCTGCGGGACTTCGAGTACACGGACGTCTATCTGACGCCGGAGCAGATCAAGGAGCACACGGCGGCGACGGTCATCGAGCACTGAGCGGTCGGCCGTGCGCCGTCCGAGCGCGTCCCGGATGCCCCGGGGCGCGCTCGCTCACGGCTGCCGGGACAGGACCGTCTCCACGGTGTCCGCCTCCTGCGCGGTCTTGTCCTCCCGGTAGCGCAGGACGCGGGCGAACCGGAGGGTGACCCCGGCCGGGTAGCGGGTGGAGCGCTGGAGGCCGTCGTAGGCGATCTCGACGACGAGCTCCGGGCGTACCGTGACGACGTGGCCGTCGTCGTCGGTCGCCAGCTCCCCCAGCCGCTCGGTCTGCCAGTCCAGCAGGGCGTCCGTGAGCCCCTTGAAGGTCTTGCCGAGCATCGCGAACGTACCGTCGGGCCGGCGGGCGCCCAGGTGCAGGTTGGAGAGTTTGCCGGTGCGCCGGCCGCTGCCCCGCTCGACGGCCAGCACCACGAGGTCCAGGGTGTGCACGGGCTTCACCTTCAGCCAGGACGCGCCCCGGCGGCCCGCGCTGTAGGCGGCGGCCAGGTCCTTGACGACGACTCCCTCGTGACCGCGCTCCAGGGTGTCGGCGAGGAACGCGTCGGCCGCCGCGCGGGCCCCCGGGTCATCCGGATCTGCGACGAGGGCGCGCCGGACCCGCAGGTTCTCGGGGAGGAGCCGGACCAGCGCGGCGTGGCGGTCGGTGAGGGGCCGGTCGAGCAGGTCCTCGTCGCCGACGAGGAGGGCGTCGAAGAAGACCGGGACGACGGGCACGTGCGCAGCGGCTCCGGCCACGTCCCGCCGTGAGCCCACCCGGGAGGCGGTCTCCTGGAACGGCCGGGGCCTGCCGTCCTCCCCCAGGGCGATCAGCTCACCGTCGAGGACGAAACGGCCCGCGTCGAGCGCGGCGACGGCGGTGACCAGTTCGGGCAGCCGGTCGGTGATGTCGTCGAGGGTCCGGGTGTAGGCGCGGATCCGGTCGCCGTCCCGGTGGACCTGTACCCGGATGCCGTCGAGCTTCTCCTCGACCGCGCACGGGCCCAGCTTGTCGAGTGCCTCGCCCACCGAGGCGGCGGTGTGCGCCAGCATCGGCTGGACGGGCCGCCCGATGGTGAGGCGGAAGCCGGCGAGCGCCGCGGGGCCGTCGGCGAGGAGGACCCTGGCGACCTCCTGGAGCGATCCGGCGAGCATCACGGCGCGCCGGACGTCGGCGGGCGGTGCCCCGGCGGCGTGGGCCAGGGCGTCGGCGGCGACGGCGTCCAGGGCCCCCTGGCGTACCTCGCCGGTGAGCAGGGCCCGCAGGAAGCGCTGCTCGTCGGCGGTGGCGGCGGCGAACAGGGCGCGCAGCCGCTCCTGGCGCAGGGCCTGGGACCCGGGGCCGGAGATGGCGGCGAGGGCGGTCAGCTCGGCGTCGACACCGGTGACGGTGAGCGTGGGCTCGAGGGCGGGTTCCACCGGGTCGCCCAGGCTCCGCCGGCCGACGCCGATGCGGCCCTGGGGCAGCCGCCCGGCGAGGTACGGGATGACGACGGGGACGTCCTCGGGTCCGGCGTCCCGGAAGAGGCCGGCGAGGAGCGCCGTCTTGCGGGACCGGGCGGAGGTGGCAGCGACCTCCAGGGACACCTGGGCGAGCTCGGCGAGCAGCATGCTGCCATGGTGCTACGGAGCGGAGCGCGTCGCCCGCCCACGGCCTTCGGGCGTCATATGTAGTTGAGGGCGGCTGCCCCGCCCACTCCCCCGAGGACCATGAAGGCCGGCATCAGCACCTTCATCTCCACCCAGCTGCCGGCCCGGAAGCGCATGAACTTGGGAGGGCCGAGCGGGTACCAGCGCTTGCGGCCGATCGGTATGGGCCACAGGATCGGGCAGCCGGAGACGGTCAGCGCGTCACCGATGTCGTGGACCAGTGCGCCGAGCACGATGGGCAGGCCGAGCCACAGGTACTCCTGGCCGGGGGCGTCGAAGAGCCAGCCGGCCCCGTTGCCCGGCTGGTCCAGGACGCCGGCGAGGATCCAGGCGCTGGTGGCGCCGAGCAGCCAGACCAGGACGTCGCTGGAGACCCGGGCGGCCCGCCACAGCAGGCCCTCGACCGCGAGCACCAGGTGGACGAAGAGGATCGCGAGCACGGCCCAGCGCCCTCCGAAGACCGCCGCGGCGGAACAGCCGCCGCCGACCAGGACGGCCCAGAGCCAGGTGTGGGTCAGCGTCCGGTGGCCGCCGGTGCGGCGGGGGTCGGCGGCGCTCCTGGTGGCCTTGTAGACGGCGAAGGAGAGCTTGTCGACGATCTCGCAGAGGGCTTTGGAGACGGGTCCGAAGGCGCGCGAGATGGTCGCGGACTTGTGGTCGAGGTCGGGGGCGAGGGCGGCGCCCGCGCAGATCAGCGCTCCCACGACGAGGACGGGCCAGGGCATCGTGTGGCCCGCGGCGGCGGCCGCCGCGCCCACCCCCAGCCAGGCCGCTGCCCCTGACAGAGAGTGTGCCGGTCCCATCATGGTCTTTTCCCGCCCCCAGCGCTTCGTCCGCCCATCACCGGTACGGCGCGGGCAGGTTGACACCGCAGCGTATCGTCCGTGATCTTCGTGCCGTCCGCCGGTTCCCTCATCCGGGCGGAAGACAGGCAAGATGGGGGCGTGACCCTCATCGACCAGCTGCCTAAGACCCCCGACCCGGACGCCCTCTTCGAGGCCTTCTCGTCATGGACCGAGACCCAGGGCATCACCCTTTATCCGGCTCAGGAGGAGGCGCTGATCGAGGTGGTCTCCGGGGCGAACGTGATCCTTTCCACCCCGACCGGCTCGGGCAAGAGCCTGGTGGCGGCGGCCGCGCACTTCACCGCGCTGGCACAGGACAAGGTCACCTTCTACACGGCGCCGATCAAGGCGCTGGTGTCGGAGAAGTTCTTCGACCTGTGCAAGCTCTTCGGCACCGAGAACGTCGGCATGCTCACCGGCGACGCCTCGGTCAACGCGGACGCCCCGGTGATCTGCTGTACGGCAGAGGTGCTGGCCTCCATCGCGCTGCGCGACGGCAAGTACGCCGACATCGGCCAGGTCGTGATGGACGAGTTCCACTTCTACGCGGAGCCGGACCGGGGCTGGGCCTGGCAGATCCCGCTGCTGGAGCTGCCGCAGGCCCAGTTCGTGCTGATGTCGGCGACGCTCGGCGACGTCACGATGTTCGAGAGGGATCTGACCCGGCGTACCGGCCGCCCCACCTCCGTGGTGCGTTCCGCGACCCGTCCGGTGCCGCTCAGCTACGAGTACCGCTTCACACCGATCACCGAGACGCTGACCGAGCTGCTGGACACCCGGCAGTCGCCGGTCTACATCGTGCACTTCACGCAGGCCGCGGCCGTCGAGCGGGCCCAGTCGCTGATGAGCATCAACATGTGCACGAAGGAGGAGAAGGAGAGGATCGCCGACATGATCGGCGGCTTCCGCTTCACCACCAAGTTCGGCCAGAACCTCTCCCGTTACGTGCGCCACGGCATCGGGGTGCACCACGCGGGGATGCTGCCCAAGTACCGCCGCCTGGTGGAGAAGCTGGCCCAGGCGGGTCTGCTGAAGGTGATCTGCGGTACGGACACGCTCGGCGTAGGCGTCAACGTGCCCATCCGTACGGTGCTGTTCACGGCGCTCACCAAGTACGACGGCACCCGGGTGCGGACCCTGCGCGCGCGGGAGTTCCACCAGATCGCGGGCCGGGCCGGGCGGGCCGGGTTCGACACGGCCGGCTTCGTCGTGGCGCAGGCGCCCGAGCACGTCATCGAGAACGAGAAGAACGTGAAGAAGGCGGGCGACGACCCGAAGAAGAAGCGCAAGGTGGTCCGCAAGAAGGCCCCGGAGGGCTTCGTCGCCTGGTCGGAGACCACCTTCGACAAGCTGATCACCTCCGATCCCGAGCCGCTGAACTCCCGCTTCCGGGTGACCCACACGATGCTGCTCGCGGTGATCGCGCGTCCGGGCAACGCGTTCGAGGCGATGCGGCATCTGCTGGAGGACAACCACGAACCGCGCCGGGCCCAGCTGCGGCACATCCGGCGGGCGATCGCCATCTACCGCTCGCTGCTGGACGGCGGGGTGGTGGAGCGGTTGGAGACGCCGGACGCCGAGGGCCGGATCGTCCGTCTGACGGTCGACCTCCAGCAGGACTTCGCGCTGAACCAGCCGCTCTCCACGTTCGCGCTGGCCGCGTTCGACCTGCTGGACGCCGAATCCCCTTCGTACGCGCTGGACATGGTCTCGGTCGTCGAGTCGACGCTGGACGATCCCCGGCAGATCCTCGCCGCGCAGCAGAACAAGGCGCGCGGCGAGGCCGTGGGGCAGATGAAGGCGGACGGGGTCGAGTACGAGGAGCGGATGGAACTGCTCCAGGACGTCACCTACCCGAAGCCGCTGAGCGAGCTGCTGTGGCACGCCTACGACGTGTACCGCACGAGCCATCCGTGGGTGAACGACCACCCGGTGTCGCCGAAGTCGGTGATCCGGGACATGTTCGAGCGGGCCATGACCTTCACGGAGTTCACCTCGCACTACGAGCTGGCCCGGACCGAGGGCATCGTGCTGCGGTATCTGGCGAGCGCGTACAAGGCGCTGGAGCACACGATCCCGGACGACGTGAAGTCGGAGGACCTCCAGGACCTGATCTCCTGGCTCGGCGAGATGGTGCGCCAGGTGGACTCCAGCCTGCTGGACGAGTGGGAGCAGCTGGCCAACCCCGAGGTGGAGACCGCCGAGCAGGCCCAGGAGAAGGCGGACGAGGTCAAGCCGGTCACGGCCAACACCCGCGCCTTCCGGGTGCTGGTGCGCAACGCGATGTTCCGCCGGGTGGAGCTGGCCGCGCTGGACCGGGCGGGCGCGCTGGGCGAGCTGGACGGCGACTCCGGGTGGGACGAGGACGCGTGGGGCGAGGCGCTGGACGCGTACTGGGACGCGCACGAGGAGATCGGGACCGGTCCCGACGCGCGCGGTCCGAAGCTGCTGAAGATCGAGGAGGACCCGGCGCACGGGCTGTGGCGGGTCTGGCAGGCGTTCGCCGACCCGGCGGGCGATCACGACTGGGGCATCCAGGCCGAGGTGGATCTCGCGGCGTCCGACGAGGAGGGCCGGGCGGTCGTCCGGGTCACCGAGGTCGGTCAGCTGTGAGGGCACCCCTGAGAGACGAGTGGAGAGGTACGGCATGACGAACCCGGCCGAGCGCCTGGTCGACCTGCTCGACCTGGAGCGGATCGAGGTCAACATCTTCCGCGGCCGCAGTCCCGAGGAGTCCCTGCAACGGGTCTTCGGCGGGCAGGTCGCGGGCCAGGCGCTGGTGGCTGCGGGCCGCACGACGGACGGGGAGCGGCCGGTGCACTCGCTGCACGCCTACTTCCTGCGGCCGGGCCGTCCAGGAGTGCCGATCGTGTACCAGGTGGAGCGGGTGCGGGACGGCCGGTCCTTCACCACCCGGCGGGTGACGGCCGTCCAGGAGGGCCGGACGATCTTCAACCTGACGGCGTCGTTCCACCGCCCCGAGGAGGCGGGCTTCGAGCACCAGCTGCCGCCGGCCCGGATCGTCCCGGACCCGGAGGAGCTGCCGACGGTCGCCGAGGAAGTGCGCGAGCACCTCGGCGTGCTGCCGGAGGCGCTGGAGCGGATGGCCCGGCGGCAGCCCTTCGACATCCGTTACGTCGACCGGCTGCGCTGGACGAAGGACGAGATCAAGGACGCGGATCCGCGGAGCGCGGTGTGGATGCGGGCGGTGGGCCCGCTGGGCGACGACCCGCTGGTGCACACCTGCGCGCTGACGTACGCGAGCGACATGACGCTGCTGGACGCGGTCCGCATCCCGGTGGAGCCGCTGTGGGGTCCGCGCGGCTTCGACATGGCCTCGCTGGACCACGCGATGTGGTTCCACCGGCCGTTCCGGGCGGACGAGTGGTTCCTGTACGACCAGGAGTCGCCGATCGCCACGGGCGGCCGGGGGCTGGCGCGGGGCCGGATCTACGACCGTTCGGGTCAGCTGCTGGTGTCGGTGGTGCAGGAGGGGCTGTTCCGGCGGCTGACGAGCGACTAAGGGCTGTCCCGTAATTCCCGGTGGATAAGCGCGCGGCGTCAGATGCGGTGCATCGCAAGGCGGAGGGACGTCCGCATACTGGATGTATGTGGACGTTCCGACAACGCGGCGAGGTGCCGTAGCTGTCGTCGCGCGCCCGCCGGGAATTGCGGGACAGCCCTTGGAGCACGGTTCTACGTGCCGGGCAGCGGGTCCTGGTCGACCTCGTGGCGGCGGGTGCGGATGTCCGGCGGCGCCGGGTGCAGCTTGGCGTCGCAGGACGGTCCGAGGCCGGCCCGGCGCGAGTCGGTCCCGGTGAGGGGCCGGCCGCAGAGGCGGCAGCGGACGAGGCGGCGGCCCCGGTGCTGCTCGCCTTCGTCGGCGGGGCCCGGGGCGGCGGCTCCGGCGGCACCGGGCAGCGGTTCGGGAAGGGCGTCGGGAATCTCCACACGCCGATCCTGCCAGTACGGCATCGCGGCCGGCGCCTTCGCCGGGGCGGTCCCGGGAGTCCCCGAGCCGGTCCCAGCAGCGCCGGAGAGGCTCTTCCGTCCCCGGTGTACCGCCTGGATGCCGACCTCGCGGCCGTCGGACAGCGCGTAGTCGGGCACTCCCGCTCCGGGTGCGCGACGCGCGTCCGGGCGCCGGGACCGGGTCCCGCGCCCGGTTTGCCGAACGGGGGCGGGGCCGTGTTACTGGAGTGAGCCCCCGGGGCCCTCGGGGCCACCGGCCGGGTGAAGCGCCGTTCGACGGGGCCGGGAGCCGCGGAGGTACCGGAATGGACATGATCCACATCCGCGCGGTGAGCCCGCCGGACCTGACCGACGAGGTCGTCGGCCTGCTCTCGGGCGACCCCTGCGTGCTCAATCTCATCGTCCAGCGCGATGTCGCGCGCCGTCCGGACGGCGACTCCATCGCCTGCGACGTGCTGACAGGGGCGGCGAACGACGTGCTGCACCGCTTGCGCGCCGTCCGGCTGGACCAGCGTGGATCCCTCGTCATCGAGCCGGTCGACATGGCCTTCTCCGGCGCCGCCACCGAAGGGGGACAGCGCGAGCTGGGGCCGCTGAGCCGGGCCCCGGTCTGGGAGCAGGTCGAGGCGCGCATCAGATCCGGCGGGCGGTACCCGCCGAGCTTCTTTCTCTATCTGGTCGTCGCCGGGCTGATCGGTTCGGTCGGCATCGTCACCAACTCGCAGATCCTGATCGTGGCGGCGATGGTCGTCGGGCCGGAGTACGGCGCCATCGTCAGCGTGGCGCTGGGGATCGACCGGGGCCATCGGGCCATGGTGCGCAGCGGGCTGGCCGCCATGGGGGCCGGTTTCCTCCTCACCATCGTCACCACGTTCCTCTTCGCCCTCCTCGTCCGCGGTTTCGGGATGCAGTCGGAGGCCTTCGACCGGGGTCTGCGCCCCGTCTCCCATCTCATCAACACACCGAACTTCTTCTCGGTCGCCGTCGCGACCCTGGCCGGGATCGTCGGGATCGTGTCACTCACCGAGGCCAGGAGCAGCGCCCTGCTCGGCGTGTTCATCTCCGTGACGACGATCCCGGCCGCGGCGGACATCGCCGTCTCCACGGCGTTCACCAGTTGGTCCGACGTACGGGGCTCGGCCATCCAGCTCGTGGTGAACATCCTGGTGCTGATCGTGGTGGGCACGGCCACGCTCAAGGCCCAGCGGGCGATCTGGCAACGGGTCGGACTCCGGCGTGACCGTGGCCGCCGACTCGCGGAAGAGGCCTGACGGACTGCCGTGGAGAGCCTGACGGGCTGCCGAAGAGACCTGACGTACTCCGGAAGGATCACCTCGGGGACCGGGAAGCCGCGGCGCCGCCGGGCCCCCGGGGCGGGGAGGCGTCTTCGACCGGGCGATCGCACGCTCGCGGAGTCGTACCCGGACCGCGACGAGTTCGATCAGCGGGCGCCGGCCGACGCGGTGGCCTCGGCGCGGCTGCCGGCGGACGTCCCGGGAGGCCGCGCGAACGGTCCTCCGGGGCCGGGCGGCTGACCTTCCGCACCGAAGGGCGTGTCCCCGGCGGTGGCCGGGCGTCCCGGTCCGCCGGTGCGTGGTATCCCGGCGTGAACCCGTGCCCCGCCCCCTTCCCCAGCCGGGGATCTTCACGCCGAGGAGTTCCACCTATGCCGGCCACGTCTCCGGGCACACCCGTCGCGGCGCCGGAGGACCCGTACGCACCGGTCCGCACGCGCGGGTACGCGGGGCTGCTGCTGATGGCGGCCGTTCTCGGGGTGCCGGTCTCCGCGGTCGCGTTCGGATTCCTGGCCCTGGTCTCGGAGCTCCAGTCGCTGACGTACACGGAGCTGCCGCGGGCGATGGGCTTCGAGGAGACGCCGTCGTGGTGGCCCGTACCGCTGCTCGGCGTCGCGGGTCTCCTGGTCGGCCTCACCATCCGCCGGCTGCCGGGCGGGGGCGGGCACCGGCCGGCGGACGGGCTGGTGTCCACCGGCGCCCCGGCCGCGGCGGATCTGCCCGGCATCGTCCTGGCGGCGCTGCTCTCGCTGGGTGCGGGCGCCGTGCTCGGGCCGGAAGCACCCCTGATCGCGCTGGGCGGCGGGCTGGCCGTCTGGGCGGCGGGGCGCGTCAAAGGGGACCTGACACCGCGGGCGCGGTCCCTGGTCGGGGCCTCGGGGAGCTTCGCCGCGGTGAGCGCCCTGCTGGGATCCCCGCTGCTGGGCGCCTTCCTGCTGATGGAGGTGTCGGGGCTGGCCGGGCCGATGCTGGGCGTGGTGCTGGTCCCCGGGCTGCTCGCCGCGGGGATCGGCGCGCTGATGTTCACGGGGCTGGGTTCCTGGACGGGCCTGGGAACCTACTCGCTGACGTTGGGCGAGGTGCCGTCGCCGGCGCCCCCCGACATCGCGGGGTTCGGGTGGGCGCTGGTTCTCGGTGTCGTAGCCGCCTTCGCCGGCGCGGGCATCCGCCGGCTCTCGCTGGCTCTGCGGGATCGCGTGGAGCGGCGGACGGTGGTGGCCACGGCGGTGATGGGGCTGGTCATCGGCGGGCTCGCGCTGGCGTACGCCGAGACGTCCGGCAAGGACGGTTCCGAGGTGCTGTATTCGGGTGAGCACGAGCTGGGCCATCTCCTGTCCGGGAGCGCGGGGTATTCGGTCGGTGCGCTGGTCCTGCTCATCGTCTGCAAGTCCTTCGCCTACTGCGCCTCGTTGAGCTGTTTCCGGGGCGGCCCCGTCTTTCCCGCGATGTTCGTGGGCGCGGTGGGGGGCATCGCGCTGTCCCATCTGCCGGGTCTGGATCTCACCGCGGGGTTCGCGATGGGCGTCGGGGCCATGTGCGTGGCGATGCTGCGGCTGCCGATGACCTCGGTGCTCCTGGCGACGCTCCTGCTGGGCAAGGAAGGTCTCACCGTGATGCCCCTGGTGATCGTGTCGGTGGTGGTGGCGTACGTGGTCACCCTCCGGTTGACACCGGCGCCGGTCGCCGGACCGCGGCCGGAGACCGGGTGACCTCACGCGCGCCCGGTGTCGGGCGGCGCGTCCGGGTAGGGGAGGGAGACCGTGGGAAATGACGTTTCGCCGGGGTGGAGCACCCGTGCACCCTGGAGGAAAGAGCCTCCGCCGCGGGCCGTACGGTGCCTTGCGACCCCTGCCCTGTGAAAGGACCCCCGCGCATGACCGAGATCGTCCATGTGTCCGCTCCCGAGCTGGTCACGTACGCCGACGACCTGGCCGGCCTCCTGGCCGAGACCGTCGACGAGGGGTCCTCGGTGGGCTTCCTCGCCCCGTTGGACCGGGAGACGGCCGCCGCCTGGTGGCGCGAGCGGGCCGGCGACGTGGAGACGGGGCGGATCGGCATCTGGATCGCACGTGAGGGCGGTCGGGTCTCCGGGACGATCGCCCTGGTCCGCGCTCCGCTGCCCAACGCCCGGCATCGCGCGGAGGTCGCCAAGCTCATGGTCCGGCCCTCCGCGCGCGGCCAGGGGCTCGGCGGGGCTCTGCTGTCCGCGGTCGAGGCGTACGCGGCGACCGAGGGCATCACACTGCTGATCCTGGACACCGAGAGCGGCAGCCTGGCCGAGCAGGTCTACTGCCGGGCGGGCTGGACGAAGGTCGGGAGTGTGCCGGGATACGCGGCGGATCCGGCGGGCAGCCTCAAGCCGACCACTTTCTACTACAAGGAGCTCGCCGCTCCGTGAGCGGCGGGCGGCACCATGGGCACCACCACGCACTGATCAGGGAGAGTTTCATGACGCTGCACGACATTCCGCTGCGCACCCTCGCGGGCGAGCCGACCACACTGGGCGCGTACAGCGGCCGGGCCGTCCTCTTGGTGAACGTGGCCTCCAAGTGCGGTCTCACTCCGCAGTACGAGGGCCTGGAGCGGCTGCAGCAGAACTACGGGGACCGGGGCCTGACCGTGCTCGGCGTCCCGTGCAACCAGTTCGCCGGGCAGGAGCCGGGCAGCGCGGAGGAGATCCAGACCTTCTGCTCGACGACGTACGGGGTCACCTTCCCGCTGCTGGAGAAGATCGACGTCAACGGTGCGGACCGGCACCCGCTGTACGTGGAGCTGACGAAGCTGGCGGACGCGGACGGGGAGGCCGGGGACGTCCAGTGGAACTTCGAGAAGTTCCTCATCTCGCCGGCCGGTGAGCCGGTGGCCCGGCTCCGTCCGCGCTCCGAGCCCGAGGCCACGGAGGTCGTGGCGGCGATCGAGGCGCAGCTGCCGGGCTGAGCACGGGGACGGGGGCGGTCCGGGACCCGTACGTTCCGGACCGCACCCGTCCTGTCGCGGCTAGGGCGTGTTTCGAAAGTATCGTCGTCCGCCCGGAGGGCGGGCCGAGCAGGCGAGAATTTCGAAACACGCCCTAGCGGATCGGCATGCCCGACAGCGTGCGGGCGATCACCAGGCGCTGGATCTCGCTGGTGCCCTCGAAGATGGTGTAGATGGCCGCGTCGCGGTGCATGCGCTCGACCGGGTACTCACGGGTGAAGCCGTTGCCGCCGAGGATCTGGATCGCCTGCGCGGTGACGTCCCGGGCGGTCTCGCTCGCGTACAGCTTCGACATGGAGCCCTCGGCCGAGGTGAACGGCTTTCCGGTGGCGGCCATCCAGGAGGCGCGCCAGACCAGCAGCCGGGCCGCGTCGATCCGGGTGCGCATGTCGGCGAGCTGGAAGGCGATGCCCTGGTTGTCGATGATCGGGCGGCCGAACTGGCTGCGGGTCCTCGCGTAGTCGAGGGCGACCTCGTAGGCCGCGCGGGCGGTGCCCACGGCCATGGCGCCGACGGCGGGGCGGGAGGCCTCGAAGGTGGCCATCGCCGCGTTCTTGACGCGCTCGCCGCCGGCCCTGGCGCGCTCCCGCGCCCGGGCGAGGCGCTCGTCGAGCTTCTCCTTGCCGCCGAGCAGGCAGTGTCCGGGGACGCGGACGTCCTCCAGGACCACCTCGGCGGTGTGGGAGGCGCGGATGCCGTGCTTCTTGAACTTCTGGCCCTGGGAGAGGCCGGGGGTGTTCGGCGGCACGATGAAGGAGGCGTGGCCCTTGGAGCCGATGTCGGGGTCGACGACGGCGACGACGACGTGGACATTGGCTATGCCGCCGTTGGTCGCCCAGGTCTTGGTGCCGTTGAGGACCCACTCGTCCTTGGCCTCGTCGTAGACGGCCCGGGTGCGCATCGAGGCGACGTCCGATCCGGCGTCGGGCTCGGAGGAGCAGAAGGCGGCGACCTTCACGTCGTCGGCGTCGCCGTACATCTGCGGGATCCAGGTGCCGATCTGCTCCTCGGTGCCGTTGGCGAGGACGCCGACGGCCGCCAGGCCCGTACCGACGATCGACAGGGCGATGCCCGCGTCGCCCCAGAAGAGCTCTTCCATGGCCATGGGGATGCCGAGGCCCGTAGGGTCGAAGAACTGCTGGGCGTAGAAGTCCAGGGAGTAGATGCCGACCTTGGCCGCTTCCTGGATGACGGGCCAGGGCGTCTCCTCGCGCTCGTCCCACTCCGAGGCGGCGGGGCGGATGACGTCCGCGGCGAAGCCGTGGAGCCACTCCCTGACCTGCTTCTGGTCGTCGTTGAGATCGAGCGTGAACTCGGCCATGTTCCCCTCCAGGCACTGCGGCGAAAACCATATGTTACTTGCGGTAACCACAGTCTGTTACCGACAAGTAGGTACTGTCAACCATCACGGAGCCGATCAGGCGTCCGGCCTGCGGAGTGTTACGTTGCGCGGGCGTGCACAGGCAGAGGCGGTGCGACGGCACCACGTGGCCAGGGGTGGGAGAGACGACATGGAGACCGCACGAAGCGCCGAGCGACAGCGGACCGCGGCCGAGCGCCGTCGCCGCGAGTTGCTGGAAGCGGCGGACCGGGTGGTGCTCAGGGACGGACCGCAGGCCTCGATGAACGCCATCGCCGCCGAGGCCGGGATCACCAAACCCATCCTCTACCGCCACTTCGGGGACAAGGGCGGCCTCTACCGCGCCCTCGCCAAGCGCCACACCGACGCACTGCTCAGCGCCCTGCGAGCCGCCCTGGACGCGCCCGCCGACCGGCGCGAGCGGGTGGAGTCCACGCTCGACACCTATCTCGCGGCGATCGAGGCCCGCCCGCAGGTCTACCGCTTCCTGATGCATCCCGCCGACGGTGCCGCCGCCGACACGGCCCCCTCCCCCGAGCAGGGCTTCGACGTCGGCCGGCACTCCGCCCCGCTGCTGCGCCGCCTCGGCGAGGAGCTGGGCCAGGTGATCGCCGAGCGGGTCGACCTGGGCCCGGACAGCGAGCAGACGGCACGCATCTGGGGGCACGGGATCGTGGGCATGATGCACGCCGCGGGCGACTGGTGGCTCGGCGACCGGCCCTGCTCCCGCGAACGGCTGGTGAGCAGCCTCGCCGATCTGCTGTGGGGCAGGCTCGCGGAGACGGGCGACCTCCAGGGCGGCCCGGGGTTCTGACCCGCGCGGTCGCCGGAGCGCGGCGGGGTTCAGTCCTTGCGCGCCCAGGGTGCGCGGCGCGCCGCGCGCAGCGCCCGGGTGCGCCGCAGCCCGGTCAGCCGGTCGGTGTAGACCGTGCCCGCCAGGTGGTCGCACTCGTGCTGGAGGCACCGGGCGAACCACCCGGTCCCGGCGATCCGGACCGGCTCGCCGGTCATCGTCAGGCCCTCGACGACCGCGTGGTCGAAGCGTTCCGTGCCCGCTTCCAGACCGGGAAGTGACAGACAGCCCTCCGGTCCGCGTACGGTGAGTCCGTCCGCCTCGACCAGTTCGGGATTGACCACGTGTCCCAGATGGCGGACATCGTCGTCGTCCGGGCAGTCGTAGACGAACACCTTGAGCGGGACGCCGATCTGATTGGCGGCGAGCCCGACACCCTGTGCGGCGTACATCGTGGCGAACATGTCCTCGACCAGCCCCGCCAGCGACGGGCCGAAGTTCGTGACGTCCTCGCAGGCGCTGTGGAGCAACGGGTCGCCGAGCAGACTCATCTCACGGACGAGTCCGGAACTGCCGGGGATCGGGCGGTTTCGCATGGCGGCAAGGTTACGTTCCGCCGGGGGCGGGGAGTTCCCGTGGTGCCGCGGTGCGGTCGCCACGCCGGACATCGATAGGCTGGGCGCGGACCGATGCAAGGAGGATCTAGGACGATGGCAGGCAACACGGAGCCGTTGTCGCCGCGGGCCAAACTGGCCGTGACGGCGGGCAAGGCCGCGGCGGCGGTGTCACGCGCCGCGGGGCGGGGCAGCGGATCGGTGATCGGCGGCCGGGTGGCGCTCAAACTCGACCCCGACCTGCTGGGGCGGCTGGCGCAGCACCTGGACGTGATCCTCGTGTCGGCGACGAACGGCAAGACGACCACCACACGGCTGATCGCCGAGGCGCTGCGGGCCGCTGGGCCCGTCGTGTCGAACGCGCTCGGCGCGAACATGCCCGCGGGCATCACCTCGGCGCTGGCCGGCGGCTCGGACGCGAAGTTCGGCGTGATCGAGGTCGACGAGAAGTATCTGGCGGGTGTCGCGCGCGACACCACGCCCAAGGCGATCGCCCTGCTCAACCTCTCGCGCGACCAGCTGGACCGCGCGGCGGAGACCCGGATGATGGCCGAGCAGTGGCGCGAGGGCCTCTCCGGCTCGAAGGCCGTGGTCATCGCGAACGCGGACGACCCGCTGGTCGTCTGGGCGGCCTCCTCCTCGCCCAACGTGGTGTGGGTGGCGGCCGGTCAGGCGTGGAAGGACGACGCCTGGTCCTGCCCGTCCTGCGGCGGTGTGATGCAGCGCCCGGGCGACGACTGGTTCTGCGGGCAGTGCGGCTTCCGCCGCCCCGCCCCGAGCTGGGCGCTGAACGGCGACTACGTCCTGGACCCGCACGGTTCGGCGTGGCCGATCCACCTTCAGCTGCCGGGCCGCGCGAACAAGGCGAACGCCACCAGTTCCGCCGCCGTCGCCGCCGTCTTCGGGGTGCCGCCGCAGGTCGCGCTGGAGCGGATGTACCAGGTGCAGGCGGTGGCCGGACGCTACGACGTCGTCACCTTCCAGAACCGTGAGCTGCGTCTGCTGCTGGCGAAGAACCCGGCCGGCTGGCTGGAGACGTTCTCGCTGATCGACCCGCCGCCGACGCCGGTGATCCTCTCGGTGAACGCGCGCGGCGCGGACGGCACGGACACCTCCTGGCTGTGGGACGTGGACTACACGCAGCTGGCGGGTCACCCGATCTTCGTGCTCGGCGACCGGAAGCTGGACCTCGCGGTCCGCCTCGAAGTGGCCGGTCTCGACTTCCGGGTCTGCGAGACGCTCGACGAGGCCGTGCAGCACGCGCCGCCCGGCCGCATCGAGGTCATCGCCAACTACACCGCCTTCCAGGATCTGCGCCGTCGTGTCGGCAACTGACCCCGGCCCCGGCCACCTCCGGAGAGGACGAAGCATGAGCAACAACGGTCTGCGTCTGGTCTGGGTCTACCCCGACCTGCTCAGCACCTACGGCGACCAGGGCAACGCCCTGGTCGTGGAGCGGCGCGCCCGCCAGCGCGGTCTGGACGTGCAGCGCGTCGACGTGCGCAGCGACCAGCCGGTGCCGACGTCCGGCGACATCTATCTGATCGGCGGCGGTGAGGACCGGCCGCAGCGCCTGGCGGCCGAGCGGCTGCGCCGCGACGGCGGGCTGAGCCGGGCCGCGTCCAACGGCGCGATCATCTTCTCGGTCTGCGCGGGCTACCAGATCCTCGGGCACGAGTTCGTCAACGACCTCGGTGAGCGCGAGGCCGGTCTCGGTCTGCTCGACGTGGTCTCCACCCGCGGCGAGGGCGCGCGGTGCGTCGGCGACGTACTGGCGGACATCGACCCGCACCTCGGGCTGCCGCCGCTGACCGGGTTCGAGAACCACCAGGGCGTCACCCATCTCGGCCCGACGGCCCGGCCGCTGGCCCGGGTGCAGTTCGGCCGCGGCAACGGCACCGGGGACGGCACGGAGGGCGCGTACAACGACACGGTCTTCGGGACGTACATGCACGGCCCCGTGCTGGCCCGCAACCCTCAGATCGCCGATCTGCTGCTGAAGCTGGCCCTCGACGTGAACGCGCTGCCGCCCACCGACGACCGCTGGTACGAGGCGCTGCGCGCCGAGCGGATCGCCTCGGCGACCCAGCCCGCCTGAGGCTCTTTCCGCTCGCCTGAGCGGGGTCCGTCTGAGGCGTTTTCCGCTCGGTTGAGCGGAGTCCAGCAGGCGGACGGCCGGTTCGGTCCCGCCACCCTGCGCCGGTAGGGTGGCGGGGATCCAACCGGACGACGTGGTCCGGTCGTCGACTTAACGTTGCAAAGGTTTCCGGGCCATGCGCATTGGCGTACTCACCTCCGGCGGCGACTGCCCCGGCCTCAACGCCGTCATCCGTTCCGTCGTGCACCGCGCGGTGGTGGACCACGGCGACGAGGTCATCGGCTTCCACGACGGCTGGAAGGGCCTGCTGGAGTGCGACTACCGCAAGCTCGACCTTGACGCGGTGGGCGGCATCCTGGCCCGCGGCGGCACGATCCTCGGTTCCTCCCGGGTCCAGCCCGCGCATCTGCGCGACGGCGTGGAGCGCGCCCGCGGCCATGTCGCGGACCTCGGCCTGGACGCCATCATCCCGATCGGCGGCGAGGGCACCCTCAAGGCCGCGAACCTCCTCTCCGAGGCCGGTCTCCCGATCGTCGGCGTCCCCAAGACCATCGACAACGACATAGCCTCCACCGACGTCACCTTCGGCTTCGACACCGCCGTCGGCGTCGCCACCGAGGCGCTGGACCGGCTGAAGACCACCGCCGAGTCGCACCAGCGGGTGCTGATCGTCGAGGTCATGGGCCGGCACACCGGCTGGATCGCCCTGCACTCCGGCATGGCCGCCGGAGCCCACGCCATCGTGGTGCCCGAGCGCCCGTTCGACATAGACGAGCTGACCGAGCTGGTCGGCAAGCGCTTCTCGGCGGGCAAGAAGTTCGCCATCGTGGTGGTCGCCGAGGGCGCGAAGCCACGCGCGGGCTCCATGCAGTTCGAGCAGGGCGTCAAGGACATCTACGGTCACGAGCGGTTCGCCGGGGTGGCCACGCAGCTCTCCGGGGAGCTGGAGCAGCGGCTCGGCAAGGAGGCCCGTCCGGTCATCCTCGGCCACGTCCAGCGCGGCGGCACGCCCACCGCGTACGACCGGGTCCTGGCGACCCGGTTCGGCTGGCACGCGGTGGAGGCGGCGCACCGGGGCGAGTTCGGGATGCTGACCGCGCTGCGCGGCACCGACATCGTGATGGTCCCGCTGGGCGAGGCCGTCGAGACGCTGAAGACGGTCCCCGCCGAGCGGTACGCCGAGGCGGAGTGCGTGCTGTAGCGACGTGCCGTCCAGAACTGCCCCCGGCCGCAACCGCGGCCGGGGGCAGTTCTACTCTGGACCGGACAACCGGCACGAAACGGGGACGTGTCCCCATCGGGAGCGAACAGATGGATCACAGCGGGCACGGCATGAACATGGACCTGCCGCCGTTCACGCTGGGGCGGGGGCTGGAGCTCTCCGTCGACCCGTTCTTCCTGACCGGCTGCGTCCTGGCGCTCGCCCTGTACGGGTACGGCGTGGTGCGGCTGCGTCGGCGCGGGGACGGCTGGCCGGTGAACCGGATCGTGTTCTTCACCGTGGGCGTGCTGAGCATCGCGCTGGTCATGTGCACCAAGCTCAACGACTACGGCATGGTCATGTTCAGCGTGCACATGGTGCAGCACATGGTGATCAGCATGCTGTCGCCGATCCTGCTGCTGCTGGGCGCCCCGGTGACGCTGGCGCTGCGGGCGCTGCCGCCCGCCGGGGGCGGGCGGACCGGGCCGCGCGAGCTGCTGCTGAAGCTGCTGCACAGCCGGTACATGAAGATCATCTCGCATCCGGTGTTCACGATCCCGCTGTTCATCGCGAGCCTCTACGCGCTGTACTTCACGCCGATCTTCGACTTCCTGATGAGCTCGAAGCCGGGCCACATCGGGATGATGGTGCACTTCCTCGCCGTCGGCCTGGTCTTCTTCTGGCCGATCATGGGCGTGGACCCTGGCCCGCACCGGCCCGGGTATCTGATGCGGATGCTGGAACTGTTCGCCGGGATGCCCTTCCACGCGTTCTTCGGGATCGCGCTGATGATGGCGTCGACGCCGATGGTGGAGACGTACCAGAACCCGCCGGCCTCGCTCGGCATCGACGCGCTGAGCGACCAGAACTGGGCGGGCGGCATCGCCTGGGCGTTCAGCGAGATCCCCTCCGTGCTGGTGCTGATCGCGCTGGTCTTCCAGTGGTACCGCTCCGAGCAGCGCACCGCGCGGCGCACGGACCGGGCGGCGGACCGCGACGGTGACAAGGAGCTGGCGGCGTACAACGCCTATCTCGCGTCTTTGCAGGCGCGCGGACAGTAGCGCGGAGGGCGCGTACGGGGTGACCATGGGGGCAACGGCCGCGCGGCCGACGAGGAGCGTGCGCGCATGTCCGGATCGACAAAGACCATGGGATACATGACCGGCGGTGCCCTGATCGCGGTGACCGCGTACACGGTGGCGCTGGGAAGCAGTGGCTGGCTCTGGTTCGGCTGGGTGGTGCTGGGGCTGTGCACCCTCGGCATGCTGGCCACCCAGGACACCTGACCGTCACGGCGGGTGACCGCCAGGACGCCCGACCGCCGTGGGCGGGTGACCGGGCCTGACGGGCCCGGAGGCGGGTACGAGTCGGGAGACCGGTTCGCCACGGTCGCATGCTGGTGCCGGGGGCCTACGCTGCAGGCCCCCGGCACCAGCATGATCCAGTACAGGCCTGAACCGCCCCGGCAGAGCGAGGTGCACCCGCAAGGTGTTCTATTACATCCTGAAATATGTCGTGCTGGGGCCCGTACTGCGGCTGCTGTTCCGGCCCCGGACCGAGGGCCTGGAGAACATTCCTACGGACGGCGCGGCGATCGTCGCGGGCAACCACCTCTCCTTCTCCGACCATTTTCTGATGCCGGCCATCATCAAGCGCCGCATCACCTTCCTCGCGAAGGCCGAGTACTTCACGGGCCCGGGGATCAAGGGCCGGCTCACCGCGGCCTTCTTCCGCAGCGCGGGGCAGATCCCGGTGGACCGTTCCGGCAAGGACGCCGGACAGGCGGCCATCCGCGAGGGGCTCGGCGTCCTGGGCAGGGGCGAGCTGCTGGGGATCTACCCGGAGGGCACCCGCTCGCACGACGGCCGTCTCTACAAGGGCAAGGTCGGGGTCGCGGTGATGGCGATCACCGCGCGGGTCCCGGTGGTTCCCTGTGCCATGGTCGGCACCTTCGAGATCCAGCCGCCCGGCCAGGTCGTGCCGAAGATCAAACGGGTCGCGATCCGCTTCGGCGAGCCGCTGGACTTCTCCCGCTACGCGGGCATGGAGAACCAGAAGGCCGCGATCCGGGCCGTGACGGACGAGATCATGTACGCGATCCTCGAACTCTCCGGCCAGGAGTACGTGGACGAGTACGCGGCCAAGGTGAAGGCGGCCGAGCAGGAGGCCGCGCCGCCGAGGAAGTTCCCCAAGCTGCGACGCTGAGCGCGAATACGCCACCGGCAGAGCACCCTCGTCCCGGCGGGCCCGCTCCCCTAGCGTCGGGATCATGAGCAGAGGACACGCATGGGTGCTGGGTGCGACGGGCCAGATCGGGCGGGCCGCGGTGCGGGCGCTGGCCGCGGACGGCTGGGAGGTCACCGCGGCCTCGCGCGGTGGTGGCCGGGACGAGGGATGGGAGGGATGGGACGCCGGGGTCCGGGCGGTGACGCTCGACCGGGACGAAGAGGGGTCGCTCGGCCGGGCGCTGGGCGACGGCTGTGACGTGCTGGTCGACATGGTGGCGTTCGGCGGCGCGCACGCCCGGCAGCTGACGGGGCTGGCCGGCCGGATCGGATCGGCCGTCGTGATCTCCAGCGGGGCGGTGTACGAGGACGACCGGGGCCGCAGCTTCGACACACAGGCTTCCGTCGACGGTTTCCCCCGCTATCCGGTGCCGCTGTCGGAGACCCAGCCCACGGTGGCGCCGGGGGACGCCACGTACGGGACGCGGAAGGTCCTGCTGGAGCGGGAGCTGCTGGCGGCGGGCGACGCACTGCCGGTGACGCTGCTGCGGGCGGGCGCGGTCCACGGCCCGTACTGCCGCACCCCGCGCGAGCTGTTCGTGGTGAAGCGGCTGCTCGACGGGCGCCGGCGCCGGGTGTTCGCGTACGGCGGGGAGAGCCGCTTCCACCCGGTCCATGTGTCCAACGCGGCGGAGCTGATCCGGCTGGCCGCCCGGCGGCCGGGATCCCGTGTGCTGAACGCGGCGGACCCCCAGGCGCCCACGGTCGCGGAGATCGCGTCGGCGATCGACGACGTGCTCGGGCGGGAGACGGAGACGGTGCTGATCGACGGCCCTTCCCCGGAGGGGCAGGTCGGAGTGACCCCGTGGAGCGGCGGCCACCCCGTGGTCTACGACATGACGGCCGCCGAGGAACAGCTCGGGTACCGCCCGGTGACCGGGTACGCGGAGTCGCTGCCGGAAACGGTCGAGTGGCTCGCCGGAGAGCTGGCGGAGCGCGACTGGCGGGAGGCGTTCCCGAAGATGCTGCGCAATTACGGCGCATGGCTCTTCGACTACGCGGCGGAGGACGCCTGGCTGGAGGCGTACGACCGGGGGCGGCGCTGAGCGGCCCCCGGTCGGGCGCCTCCTGGGTGGTCTACGGCTTCGGTGCGGCGTGCGGGGCGCACGTCACATCGCGCCGGTCGGTCTCCCCGGTGAGCAGGTAGGTGTCCACCCGCTCGTTGACGCAGGGGTTGACCAGTCCGGTGACGCCGTGGGACCCGGCGTCCTTCTCGGTGATGAGCCGCGAGCCCTTGAACCGCTTGTGCAGCTCGACGGCGCCCTGGTACGGGGTGGCGGCGTCGCGGGTGGACTGCACGATGAGGACCGGCGGCAGGCCCTTGCCGGACCTCACGTCCAGCGGGGTCCGCTGCTTGGCCGGCCAGGTGGCGCAGGGCAGGTTCATCCAGGCGTTGGGCCACGTCATGAACGGGTACTTCTCGTGGAGCCGAGTGTTGTCCCGGTCCCAGGTACGCCAGTCGGTGGGCCACTTGGCGTCGGCGCACTCGACGGCGTTGTAGACCGCGTTGCCGTTCTCGGCGGCGGCGTTGCCCGCGAGGTCGCTCATGTCGGGGGCGGCGGCGTCGACCAGGGCCTGGGTGTCACCGGCCCGGTAGGCGCTCCAGGTCTTGGCCGTGGGGGCCCAGGCGGAGTCGTAGTACGGCGCACCCTGGAAGAAGCCGATGAGCTCGGCGGGCCCGACGACGCCCCCGATGGGGTCCTTCTTGGCGGCTGCCCGCAGCTCCAGCCAGGCCTTCTCGACCTTCTGCGGGGTGTCGCCGATGCCGTAGACGGAGTCGTGCTTCGCCACCCACGCCTTCCAGTCGTCCCAGCGTGTCTGGAAGGCGATGTCCTGGTTGAGGTTCGCCCGGTACCAGATGTTCTTCCGCGACGGGTCGACCACGCTGTCGACGACCATGCGCCGGACGTGGGTCGGGAAGAGGGTGCCGTAGACGGCGCCCAGGTAGGTGCCGTAGGAGACGCCGAGGAAGTTGAGCTTCTTCTCCCCGAGCGCGGCCCGGATGACGTCGAGGTCGCGTGCCGTGTTCGGCGTCGTCATGTGCGGCAGCATCGCGCCGCTGCGCTCGCCGCACCCCTCGGCGTACTCGCGGGCCAGTTTGCGCTGGGCGCGCTTGTCGGCCTCGCTGTCGGGGACCGGGTCGGCCTTGGGGGCCTTGACGAACTCCTGCGGGTCGACGCAGGAGATGGGGGCCGAGTGGCCGACGCCGCGCGGGTCGAAGCCGACGAAGTCGTACGCCTTCGAGGTCTTCGTCCAGAGCGGGTTCCTGGCGGTGACCCGGGCGGGGAAGCGCAGTCCCGAACCGCCGGGGCCGCCCGGGTTGTAGAGCAGTGCGCCCTGGCGCTCGCCCTTCGTGCCGGTGCTGACGTGCCGGTCGACGGCGAGCTTGATCTTCTTGCCGTTCGGCCGGGCGTAGTCGAGCGGCACGGTGACCCAGCCGCACTGGATGGGGGCGGCCAGGCCCCAGTCCTCCGGGCAGTCCTGCCAGTCGATCCCGGCGTTCGCCGCCCGGTGCGCCGCGACGGCGGCGCCGCGAGCCTCCGCGTCGCCCCGGCCGTGATGGCGGCCGTCGGCGCCGGCGGCGGGTGCTGCCATCGCCCCCGCCATGAGCGTGCCCGCGACGAGAGCCCCGGCCGAACCGAGCACCGTTGTGCGTATCACGTGGAACCTCCCCCTTCATCCGATCCGCCGCCGAAGGCGACGTGGTCATCGGTACGTCGCGGGGATCCTTTCGTCAGTGGGGCGCCCGGGCCAGGGCGTACACCTGTTTCTTTACCGAACCCATAACCGGTGAAGGGGGTTCGCTGAGCGGACTCAGCCGGTGTGGTCCGTCCTCAGCCCGTCCAGCAGCTCGCGCATGGCGTCGTCCAGGATCCCGCGCAGCAGGCGGGCGTCGGCGGCCACGGCGGTGACCAGAACGGCGGGGCCGGCGAGCGGGGTGAGCGCGGCGGTGGGCCCGAGGAGGCGCGCGGGGAGGGGGGCGTCCTCGAAGGCCGGGTCGGCGAGGAGCAGTTGGCCGACGGCCCGGTGGCCGCCGAGGACGGCGGGGCCGTCCCAGCCGGCGGGGGCGCCGGGCCCGTAGGCCAGTCGCTGGTCCAGGAGCGGGCGGCTCGCCCGGTGGACGGTGAGCCGGGTGGTGAGCCCGCCGGTGGGCTCGCCGTGCCGGCCGAGGATCTGCTCCTCACGCAGCAGCAGGCGTGCGGTGGGGGCGAGTCGGACCCGGGTGGCCTGGTGGAGGTGGCTGCCGTGGGCGGAGACGAGCTGTTCGGGAAGCCAGTGCAGCACGGCCCCCTCCCCCACGCCCAGGTCCACGGTGTACGTGGACGGTTCCGTGTCCTCCCGCGGGCCGGGCAGGGCTACGGTGGCCGCCGCCGCGTCCACGGTGAGGCGCGCCCCGTCCGCGATGTCCGCCTCGATCGTCAGCCGGTCGCCGTTGAGCGGGGCGCTCATCGCGCCGACGACGGTGACCCGGGCGTACGCGGTGTGCGGCGAGCGGGTGCGGCGCAGGGCGAGCGGGCCGTCGCTGACCAGGACGGGCAGGGCGGTCCCGCCCCGCCCGTCGGGCTCGGCCCGGAGCCGGGCCGTCGCGCGGACGTTCACGCGGCCCAGGCGGCGAGCCGCGCCCGCACCCAGTCGGCGACCGGTCCGACGCCCTCGGCCGAGGTCAGGGAGGTGAAGGCGACGGGGAGTTCGCCGCGCTGCTTCTTGGCGTCGAGGGCCATCCGCTCCAGGTCGGAGCCGACGTAGGGGGCGAGGTCGGTCTTGTTGATGACCAGGAGGTCGGCGGTGGTGACGCCGGGGCCGCCCTTGCGCGGGATGTCGTCGCCGCCCGCGACGTCGATGACGAAGACCTGCGCGTCGACCAGTCCTTTGGAGAAGGTGGCGGTGAGGTTGTCGCCGCCGGACTCGACGAGGATGAGGTCGAGCGGTCCGACCGCGTCCTCCAGGTCCTCGACGGCTTCGAGATTGGCGGAGATGTCGTCGCGGATCGCGGTGTGCGGGCAGGCGCCGGTCTCGACGGCCTGGATCCGCTCGGGCGGCAGGACCGCGTTGCGCAGCAGGAAGGCGGCGTCCTCCTGGGTGTAGATGTCGTTGGTGACGACGGCGATGGACAGGCGGTCGCGCAGTTCGCGGCAGAGGGCGGCGACGGTGGCCGTCTTGCCGGAGCCGACGGGGCCGCCGAGGCCGATGCGCAGGGCGCGCCGGGTGCCGTCGGGGCGGGTGGCGTCGGCGCTGACGGCGGCGGGGGCGTCGTGGGGGTGGCCGAGGTGCATGGAGGCTCCTGTGGATGCGGGTTACGAGGCGAAGAGGCGGACCGGCCAGGCGGCGTGCGCCTCGGCGGTGATGTCGAGGAGCGGGGCCGAGGCGGCGGGCAGGGCGTCGATGCCCTGCCGGGCGGCCTCGGCGGCCTGTTCGGCGACCCGGTCCAGCTCGGGGGCGAGCCGGGCGAGTACGGCGGTGGCGTGGAAGGGGTCGAGGGAGAGGAGCCGGACGACGGCGGTGGCGGGTCCGCTGACGGTCTCGTACGCGACACAGTGGGCGGCGTCCACGGGGTCCAGGCCCGCCGACCGTGCGGTGAGCCCGAGGACGACCGGCTGGTGGGCGCCGCGCGGTCGGGCCGCCGCGAGCGCGTCCAGTTCGGGGCTCGGCCAGGTGGCGCGGGCGGCCCGCATCAGCTGCCGGCCCAGCTTGCGCGCGGTGGTCCGCAGGGCGGGCGAGGGTGTACGGGCGTCGGCGGCCTCGTCGAGGGCGATCGGGTCGAGGCCGTGGGCCGCCGCCGCGGCGAGGGCGGCGGCGGTGAGGCCCGACGTGTGCAGCCGGCCCCGGCAGAAGTCGGCGAGGGAGTCGGCGTCGCGGACACGGCCCCCGGCGACGGCCGGTTCGGCGCCGCCGGAGTGGGCGTGGCCACCGGCGGGGAACCGGCCGTCGGAGAGGACGAGGAGAGCTGCGCGTGACATGACGGCGGCCGGCCCTCAGAAGAGGAAGTAACGCTGCGCCATGGGCAGTTCCGCCGCCGGGGCCGGCTCGACCGGATCGCCGTCGATGGTGACGGCGAAGCTGTCGGGGTCGACGTGGACCCGGGGCAGGGCGTCGTTCTCCCGCATGTCCGCCTTGGTGACCCCCCGGGTGCTGGTGATCGGCACGAACCGCTTGTGCAGGGCGAGGCGTTCGGGCAGCCCGTCCTCGATGGCGGCAGTGGAGACGAAGTTGAACGAGCTGTGTGCGGCCGCTCGCCCCAGGGCGCCGAACATCGGCCGGGGCAGGACCGGTTGGGGCGTCGGGATGGAGGCGTTGGCGTCGCCCATCTGTGCGTGGGCGATCTGGCCGCCCTTGATGACGGTCTGGGGCTTCACGCCGAAGAACGCCGGGTCCCAGAGGACGAGGTCGGCGAGCTTGCCGGTCTCCACCGAGCCGATCTCCCGGTCCAGTCCCTGCGCGACGGCCGGGTTGATGGTGTATTTGGCGACATAGCGACGGACCCGGTGGTTGTCGGCCCGCCCGTCCCCGGGCAGGGCTCCGCGCCGCTTCTTCATGACGTGGGCGGTCTGCCAGGTCCGCAGGATCACCTCGCCGATCCGCCCCATGGCCTGGGAGTCCGAGGAGATGATCGAGATGGCCCCGAGGTCGTGCAGGATGTCCTCGGCCGCGATGGTGGAGGGCCGGATCCGGGACTCCGCGAACGCCAGGTCCTCGGGGACGGTGGGGTTCAGGTGGTGGCAGACCATCAGCATGTCGAGGTGTTCCTCGATGGTGTTGACGGTGTGCGGCCGGGTGGGGTTGGTCGAGCTGGGCAGGACGTAGGGCTCGGAGACCACGCTGATGATGTCGGGGGCGTGCCCGCCGCCCGCCCCCTCGGTGTGGTACGCGTGGATCGTCCGGCCGGCGATGGCGGCGAGGGTGTCGGCGACGAACCCGGCCTCGTTGAGGGTGTCCGTGTGGATGGCGAGCTGTGCGCCCGTCCGCTCGCAGACGGTGAGGCAGGCGTCGATGACGGCGGGCGTCGCGCCCCAGTCCTCGTGGATCTTGAATCCCAGGGCGCCGCCGCGCAGTTGGGAGTGCATGGCCTCCTGCGACATCGTGTTGCCCTTGCCGAGCAACCCGATGTTGACCGGGAAGGTCTCCAGCGCCTCGAACATCCGGGCCAGGTGCCAGGGCCCCGGGGTGATGGTGGTGGCCTTGGTGCCCTCGGCGGGTCCCGTGCCGCCGCCGACGAGGGTGGTGATGCCGCTGGAGAGCGCCTGGTCGATGAGGGTGGGTGAGATGAAGTGGACGTGGGCGTCGACCGCCCCGGCCGTGAGCAGCTTCCCGTTGCCCGCGATGATCTCGGTCTCCGGGCCGATCACCAGGTCGGGGTGGACGCCGTCCATGGTGTCCGGGTTCCCGGCCTTGCCGATGCCGGTGATCCGGCCGTCCCGGATGCCGATGTCGGCCTTGACGACGCCCCAGTGGTCGATGACGACGGCCCCGGTGATGACGGTGTCGGGCGCGCCCTCGGCCCGGGTGGTGCGGGCCTGCCCCATCGACTCGCGGATCACCTTGCCGCCGCCGAACACCGCCTCGTCGCCCGCGTGTCCGGGGCCGCCCGAGCGGTCCTCCTCGATCTCGACGAGCAGATCGGTGTCGGCGAGCCGGATCCGGTCGCCGGTGGTGGGTCCGAAGAGATCGGCGTACACGGCTCTCTTGAGGTCAGGCATCGAGACCACCTCCGGTTTCGCCGCGCAGGCCGGGGACGACGCGGCGGCCGGTGAGGGGGACGAGTTCGACGTCGGCGGGGATGCCGGGTTCGAAGCGGACCGCCGTGCCGGCGGCGATGTTCAGCCGCAGCCCGTGGGCGGCGGCGCGGTCGAAGCGCAGTCCGGGGTTGGCCTCGGCGAAGTGGTAGTGGGAGCCGACCTGGACGGGGCGGTCGGCGGCGTTGAGGACGGTGAGGCGGGTGACCGTCCGCCCTGTGTTGAGGGGGATGTCCCCGTCCCCGTACAGGATCTCTCCGGGAATCATCGGCGCCTCCCCGTCAGACGATCGGGTCATGGACGGTGACGAGCTTCGTGCCGTCGGGGAAGGTGGCCTCGACCTGGACGTCGTGGAGCATCTCGGGGATGCCTTCCATGACCTCGTCCCGGGTGAGCAACGTACGGCCGGATGCCATGAGTTCGGCGACGGAGCGGCCGTCCCGGGCGCCTTCCAGCAGATGGGCGGTGATCAGGGCGACGGCCTCGGGGTGATTGAGCCGCAGCCCGCGCGCCCGGCGCCTCTCGGCCACGTCGGCGGCCACATGGATGAGCAGACGCTCCTGCTCGTGCGGGGTCAGTTGCACGCTTCCACCTCATCGTCTTCCGTCCGGCTCCGGCTCCGGACGCAGCGGGACCCTATCCCCGTTCAACAGTTCGTTGAACGGGAACGGCGCCTTCGCCACCAGGCATTGCACGTTAGGGCGGAAGTTTTTCCGTTGCGTTAACTGATCTTTTGCGGGTTCATGGCCATCAGCCCGCACAACCCGTTCTCCAGCACTTCGGGGCGTACGTCCCCGAAGAGCGCCTCCTGCACGATGAACCCCTGCGCCGTCGCGATCATCGTCCGCGCCACGTGGTCGCCGGGCACGTCGCCGCTCAGGATCCCGGCCGCGCGGTAGGCGTCGACAAGTTTCGTCCAGGCGACGCGCATGGTGGCGTAACCGTCGTCGAGCAGCGCGGCGAGCCGGGCGTCACGCAGCGTCTCGGACCAGAGCTGGACGACGAGCGCGGCGAAGGCGCGGCGCTCCAGCCCATGCACCTCCCCCGCGAGCACCCCGCCGAGCACCCGGCCGAGCAGCACGTCCGGGGTGGGCGGCGGCGTCATGCGCGAGGCCTCCTCGAAGGCGCCGCGGATGACGGCGAAGGTCTCCTGCGTGATGGCCGCGATGATGTCCTCCTTGCCGGGGAAATAGCGGTAGACCGCCCCGGCGGACAGGCCCACCTCCTTGAGGACGTCCTGCATGGACGTGCCGTGGAATCCGTTGCGGGCAAAGCAGCGCGCCGCTCCGTCGAGGATCTGACGGCGACGGGCGTCGAGGTGTTCCTGGGATACGCGAGCCATGGCCCCTAACCTAAAACGAACATTCATTCTTGACAATCCGACCCAGCGTGCCGACAGTGGGAACAGGACATAAAACGAACGATCCTTCTCTCTGGACTCTCCGTCGTCGCACGAATCGAGGCCTCTCATGTCCACCGCACCCAACCGCCGCGCGGTGGCGGTGATCCTGCTGATCCCCCTGCTGGTGACGCTCGCCCTCTGGGCCTTCGCCTGGCCCGCCGCCCGGATCGCCCCGCACGACCTCCCGGTCGGGGTCGCGGGTCCGGCGTCGGCGGCCCAGCCGCTGGAACAGCACTTCGAGCAGCGTGACGGCGCGTTCGAGGTCCACCGCTTCGACGACGAGGCCGCCGCCCGCGCCGCGATCGAGGAGCGGGCCGTATACGGAGCCGTCGTCGTCACCCCGCAGGGGCCGCACCTGCTCACCGCCTCGGCGGCGAGCCCCGTCGTCTCCCAGCTGCTGCGCGAGGCAGTGACGGCAACCGCTCCCGACGCCACCCAGGTCCGGGTCACCGATGTGGTCGCCGCGCCGCCCGGAGACCCCCGCGGCAGCGCACTCGGCGCGAGCGTCCTGCCCCTGGCCCTCGCGGGCATGGCGGCCGGAGCCGTCGTCACCCTGATCGGACTGCGCGGGGCGCGGGCCGCGGTGGCCCTCATCGGGTCGGCCGCCCTGGTGGGCCTCGCCGCCACAGCCGTGGCGCACAGCTGGCTCGGCGTGGTCACGGGCGACTGGTGGACGGAGGCGGGAGTGCTCGCGCTCACCGTGCTGGCCATCGGTTCGGCGGTGGCGGGGCTCGCCGCCCTGTTCGGGCCGCGCGGCGTCGGACTCGGCGCGCTGCTGATGGTCCTGCTGGGCAACCCCTTCTCCGGCGTCACCAGCGCACCGGAGCTGCTGCCCGAGCCCGTCGGTGCGATCGGCCAGTGGCTCCCGCCGGGCGCGGGCGGTTCGCTGCTCCGCTCGGTCGCCTTCTTCGACGGGAGCGCCGCGGGCGGCGCCGTGCTGACGCTCTCGCTATGGGCGCTGTTCGGCCTGGCGGCGGTGCTGTTCGCCCGCCCGGCGCCGACGCCGGCCGAGCCGGCCGGACCCGTCCGCGAGCCGGTCCTGACCGGCTGAGCGCCGCGTCCGTAGCGCCGAGCCGGGCGCCCCCCCCTTTTCCTGGAGGGGGCGCCCGGCTTCGCGCTGTCCCGGGGCGGTCGGGGTCTCAGGCGTCCCGACCGTCGTGGGGGCGGTGCTCGGCGGCGATGCCGAACCTGCGCCGTTCGCCCTGAGCGGATGACGCGGAGTCGATCGAGGAGACCGAGCTGATCACCCGCTCCTCGGCGGCGGTTTCCTCCGCTTCCAGTCGTTGCAGGTCAGCGGCGGAAACCAACGCGACGAGCGGCTTGCCGTGACGCGTCACCACGACACGTTCACCGCCGTAGACAACACGGTTGATCAGTTCGGCGAGCTCCGCCCGTGCTTGCGTCACCGGAATCTCGTAGGCCATAGTCCCCATCATAACCTTCTGTACGTCCTGTACATTTTTTACGGACGGAGAGAAGGCCGGTCAGCTCCAGGAGAGAGGCACCGCCATGATCCGCCCCGCCGCCCGCTACGTACTGCCGGAGTTCACCGAGCGCACCGCGACCGGAACCCGGACCCTGGACCCGTACTCCAAGCTGCTGTCCGAGCGGATCGTCTTCCTCGGGAGCCCGATCGACGACATCGCCGCGAGCGACCTCATCGCCCAGCTCATGTACCTGGAGCACGCCGATCCGGACCGGCCCCTGTCGCTCTACATCAACTCCCCCGGCGGCACGTTCCAGGCGATGGCGGCGGTCTACGACACGATGCGGTTCCTGACCTGCGAGGTGGAGACCTTCTGCCTGGGGCAGGCGGGCTCCTATGCGGCGGCCCTGCTGGCCGCCGGGGCGAAGGGGCGCCGACATGCGCTGCCCGGCGCGCGGGTAGTCATCCAGCAGCCCGCGATGGAGGAGCCGATGCGGGGCCAGCCGTCCGACCTGGAGATCCACGCGCGCGAACTGGTGCGCACCCGCGAGATGTTCGCGGCCATGCTGGTCCGGCACACGGGCCGGACCGCGGAGCAGATCACCGCCGACATCGAGCGCGACACCATCCTCGACGCCCATGCCGCCCTCGCCCACGGGCTGGTCGACCACGTCGTGGACAGCCGCTGACTCTCCCGGCCGCCGTACGACGCGAGGTGAAACGCCGATGGAGCCACCCGACTTCCCGCCCCTGCCCGCACTGACCCGCGCCGAGGGCGAGTTCGTCGACTGCTATCTGGCCGTGCTCGACCAGGTGGGCCGGATCAACCCGGCCCATGGCAGCGACACCTACAGCGCCCTGCGGGCGGCCCAGGCCCTCGCCTCCCGGGCGGCGGCCCTGCGCGACGCCCTGGCCGTGATGCACGAGCGCGGCGAATCGCGGATCCACGCCGCCACCCTGGCGCGGGCGCTGCGCGTCCTGGACGGGGAGCGCCGGGCGGGCCGGATCGCGATGCCGCCGCCCGCGAACTGACCTGCTCCACGCGCGGGGAACGCCCTACGCGAGCGGATCGGCCGGCCCCGCGCGCGACACGCCCGGCGTCGGAACCGATTCGCCTCGCTCGTTCGGCGTAGGAGATCACCCGCGCGAGCGACGGCTCAACTTGCGTTCGGCGCGTGGCCCGTACTCGAAATGCGCCCTTTCGTCGCTGGTACGAGGGTGTGCGCCCGGCTCTTCGGCGAGCACGAATCCGGCCTGTCCACCCGAATGGATCAGTGGTGAGGAGACTCACAAACCGCCGTTTCGGCTCGGAATTCCGGCACCGGGTGAGTCAAGATCCCTGGGACGACAAGCCCCCGCCACCGCGGCGGGGCGGTCCGGGCGGACGCCGAGTCCTGCCGCCGCCCGGATGACTGGTCGACAGGAGTGGATCGGCAGGAGTGGAGGACCCGAGCACAACGGGCCGACCGGGAGACCGGGAGGCCCTCGGGGTGAAGCCGCGACAGCGGCCGGGCAACTTCGCCAGCCCGAACCCGACAGGTCATCCTTCACAGGCGGCTGACGAAGGGTTGCGCATGTCTGCGCAGGTTCATGTCCCGTCTCTGTTCGCCCGGGTCGGTACGGCCTCGGTACTCACCCTGGCCGTGACGTCCACGATGCTGGCGCCCGGTCTGGTGAGCGATGCCGAGGCCGCCTCCCACTCGACGAAGGCCCTGAAGGTCGCCGCGTCGAAGAAGGGGGCTCCCTACAAGTACGGAGCGGCCGGTCCCAGCCGCTTCGACTGTTCGGGGCTGACGGTCTATTCGTTCAAGAAGGCCGGCAAGAAGCTTCCCCGCACGGCACAGCAGCAGTACAACAAGACCCGCCACATCGGGAAGTCGCAGCGCAAACGCGGCGACCTCGTCTTCTTCCATTCCGGGCGCAGCGTCTACCACGTGGGCATCTACGCCGGGGCCGGGAAGATCTGGCACTCCCCCAAATCGGGGGACGTGGTGAGACTGGCCAAAATCTGGTCCAAGAGCGTCTGGTACGGACGGGTCCGCTGACCCCTCGACCGGACGCTCTTTCCGTGCGGGCGGCCCGGGTCCCCCTTTCCGCGCGGGCGGCCCGGGCCCTCGGGGCCGCCCGCGACATCCGCGGCGGCTCAACGCAGCAGGGCGCCGGTCACCAAGGCCAGCCCCAGACCGGTGAGCGCCACACCGCTGCCGCCCTCGATGGCGCGGGCGGTACGCGGGCGGCGCAGCCACCGGCCCAGCCGGTCCACGAGCAGGGCGACGGCCGGGAACCAGATCAGCGCCAGCACCACCACGAGGGCCGCGAGCAGCAGGGTCCTGGGCAGCGGCGGCCGGCCGTGGGGCACGAACTGCGGCAGCAGGCTGAGGAAGAGGACCGGGGCCTTCGGGTTGAGCGCGTTGGTCAGGAACCCCTGGCGCAGCGCGCGTCCGAACGACCCGGGCACGGGCCGCCCCGGCTCGCCCTCGCCCTTGTCCGTACCGGAGGGGGAGCCGGAGCTGTCCCGTGAGGGCCGGCGGCGGATCGCGTACAGCGCGCTGACTCCGAGGTGGAGCACGTACGCGCCGCCGAGCAGCTGGACGGTACGGAAGAGGACCGGCATCGTCACCAGCACGGCGGCGAGCCCGGCGACCGCGAGCGCGGTATGCACCAGCAGCCCTCCGGCGACGCCGAGCGCGGTGGCCAGGCCGGCGGTGCGCGAGGCCAGGGCGTTGCGTACGACGACGGTGAAGTCGGCGCCGGGCAGCGCGACCATACCGGCGGCGACCCCGGTGAAGGCGATCAGTTGTGCGTCCATGCGTCCACCCTGGACCGGCGGAGCCTTTAGCGTGTACTTGCAATCTTCTGGGTCTGCCTAAAGGAACGCTTCATGTACGACCCGACACGGCTCGCGGCACTCGTGGCGGTCGCGGAGGCCGGATCGATCACCCGGGCCGCCGCCCGCCTGGGCTACACGGCGCCCGCGCTCTCCCAGCAGCTGGCCAAGCTGGAGCGGGAGGCGGGGGCGGCCCTGTTGGTGCGTCACCATCGCGGGGCGCGGCTGACGGCGGCGGGCGAGCTGCTGGCGGGCCGGGCCCGGCGGGTCCTGGACGAGCTGGACCAGGCGCGGCACGAGCTGGCGCGGCTGGCCGGACTCTCGGGTGGCAGGCTGCGGGTGGGGACGTTCACCACGGCCGGGATCCATCTGCTGCCGCCGGTCCTGAGTGCGTTCCGGCGCGCCCATCCGGAGGTCGAGCTGGCCGTCGCCGACTACGAACCGCCCGGCGGGATCGCCGCGGTGGTCGCGGGCGAGGTGGACCTCGCCCTGACCCATGCCTACGAACCGGCGACGGCCGGCCCCCCGCCGGTGGGCGTTCTCGTCGAACCCCTGCTGGTCGAGGAGCTGGTGCTGGTCACCTCGGTGGGCCACCGGCTCTCCGAGGGCACCGGACGGCTGCCGGTCGGCGAGCTGGCGGGGCGGCCGCTGATCAGCAGCGCGCCCACCCATCCGCCCCGGCGCGGGGTCGAGAGGGCGCTCGCCGAGGCCGGGGCGACGCCCGCGGTGGTCTGCGAGTCACCCGGGTACGCGCTGGTGTGCGCGCTGGTCAGCGCGGGTCTCGGGGTGGCGGTGGTGCCGGAGATGGTCGCCTCGATGGCGACGGCCCCGCTGTCGGTCCGGCGGCTGGAGCCCGCCTCGTTCCGCCGGACCATCTCGGTCGTGCACCGGGGCGACCGTTCGACCGCGGCGGCCGCGACGCTGCTCGCGCTGCTGCGCGGCGGTTTCGGCCGCGGGAGCACGGCCCCGTCCGCGAACCGGCCGTCGGCGGGCTGACCGGCACCTGTCCGATCAGCCCACGGGGCACCGGCGGGGCGGACCCCGGCCCCACTGTCAGCGCTGCACCGGAACGCCCCAGGGGAGGGCGATCCAGACCGTCTTGCCGCCCTCGGCGGTCGGGGTCACCTGGAGCCGCCCGCCGCGCTCCTTGGCCAGCGCCCGGATGATGACCATGCCCCGGCCGTTGTCCTGCCGTACGGCGGCGGGCAGCCGCTGGGGCCAGCGGGGGTGACTGTCCGTGACACCGAGATACAGCTCCTCGTCGCGTTCGAGGCGCAGATCCACGGTGAAGGTGGGTGACTGGCCGAACGTGTGCTGAACGGCGTTGGTGGCCAGCTCCGAGATGATCAGGCGGATGGTGTCGGCGAACTCGGTGTCTTCGGGCAGGCCCCACTGGGCCAGGGTCCTGGCGACATGTCTGCGGGCCGATGAGACCGACACCGGATCGGTCGGCAGAGTGACGGTTGCTTCCTGATGGTCTGCCATGGCGACGCCGTCCCTTTCCCGCCCTGGGCGACCGGCGGCCGGCCAGGATTGTGCTTCGCGCCAGATTGCCATTGATGCAGCTCCCTGTAACGGCGTTCGGCCAAGATATGCATATATCTGTCGCTCGAAGCGGTGAATTCGGGGCTCTCGCGGCGTGGGCGGACGGCACACTGACCCCTCTGCGGGCCGGTTCCGGTGACGGACCGGCCCTTCCCCACAGCAGAAGGAGACCCGCATGCTGCACGGCCCCGTCGTCCGACGGCGCAAGCTCGGCGAGGAGCTGCGAAGTCTGCGCCACGCCTCCGGGCTGACCAGCCGGGACGCGGCGCGGCTGCTCGGCTGGCACCAGTCGAAGGTGAGCCGCATCGAGACCGGCGCGAGCGGGGTGACGCCCGCCGACGTGTCACTGCTGCTGGACGTCTACGCGGTGCGCGACACCCAGTTGCGCTCCCTGCTCGAAGTCCTCGCGGGATCGGCGGGTGGCGGCGGTGCGGGCTGGTGGCACGCCTACCGGGGGCTGATCCCACCGCAGTACCGCGACTTCATCAGCCTGGAGTCGCAGGCCAGTACGGTCCGGACGCTGGAGACCTCGGTGGTACCGGGACTTCTCCAGACCGCGGGGTACGCACGGGCCGTGACCCGCGCCTCGCTGGACGGGTTACCGGCCGGCCGGCTCGACTCCCTGGTGGAGGTCCGGCTGACCCGCCAGCGGGTCCTGCGCGCGAACCCGCCGCTGCGCTTCACCGCCGTGCTGGACGAGGCGGTGCTCCACCGCGAGGTGGGCGGGCCGGAGGTGATGCGAGACCAGTTGCAGCATCTGCGACAGGTGGCCCAACTCCCGCATGTGCAGTTGCAGTTGCTGCCGTTCTCGGCCGGCGGCTATGTCGGCCTCACCGGCCCTTTCGTTATTTTCTCCTTTCCGAACATTTCTGATCTGGATGTGGTCGTTCTTGACCACTTGACGAGTAGCCTCTATCTGGAGCGGAAAGAAGACCTCGACGCGTACAGCTCGGCCTTCCGTTCCTTGCAGGCACACGCGCTGTCGCCAGAACGCTCGCTGGACCTCATCACCGAGATCGGACGCAGCTAAGGGGCCGCCATGTCAGACCGTCTCCCACTGCCCGCCGCACCCCCGCGGTCAACCGCGCCGCCCGCTCCGCACTGGCGGCGCAGCAGCCACTCCACCGGGATGAACAACTGCGTGGAGACCGCGCGGTTCGGCGGCGCACTGCTCGCCGTACGCGACTCGAAGAACGTGGACCGACCGCCGCTGCGCTTCTCGCCGGCGGCCTGGAGCACGTTCGTGGCCGGACTCGGCCCGCACGGAACCGGACCGCACGGAACCGGACCGCACTGAACCGGTTCGCACGGATCCGGTTCGCACCGGATCAGCTGACCCGGGCGTCCGCCTGCCGGGGAGCGGTGGCCAGGACCGTGGCCACCGCGGTCGCGATCTGCTCCTCGGTCAGGTCGGCCCGCGCCGTCAGCCGCAGCCGCGAGACGCCGTCCGGTACCGACGGCGGGCGGAAGCAGCCCACCGCCATCCCGGCCGCCCGGCAGTCGGCCGCCCAGCGCACCGCCGCGTCCGCCGAGGGCGCCCGGACGGAGACGACGGCAGCGTCGGGCCGGACCGTCCTCAGCTCCGCGGCGGTGAACCGGGTGAACAGCGCGGTGGCCACCTCCCGGGCGCGGTCGGCCCGTTCGGGCTCCCGGCGCAGCACCCCGAGGGCGCCGAGCGCGCCGCCCACCGCCGCCGGGGCGAGTCCGGTGTCGAAGATGAACGTACGGGCCGTGTTGACCAGGTGGTCGATGACCCGGGCGGGGCCCAGGACCGCCCCGCCCTGACTGCCGAGGGACTTGGACAGGGTGAGCGTGGCCACGATCCCGTCGCCGCCCGCCAGCCGGGCCGCGGCGAGCGCGCCGCGGCCGCCGGCGCCCAGCACTCCGAGGCCGTGGGCGTCGTCGACCAGCAGGGCGGCGTTCGCGGAGCGACAGACCTCGGCCAGTCCGGGGAGCGGGGCGGCGTCGCCGTCGACGGAGAACACCGAGTCGGTGACCGCGAGGGCCCGCCCGTCGTGCGCCCGCAGGGCCTTCCCGAACGCCTCCGGGTCGGCATGGGCGACGACGGCGGTCTCGGCGCGGGAGAGCCGGCAACCGTCCACGATCGAGGCGTGGTTGCCCGCGTCGGAGACGATGAGCGAGCCGTGCCCGGTCAGCGCGGTCAGCGCGGCGAGATTGGCCGCGTACCCGGAGGAGAACACGAGGGCCGCCTCGAAACCGCAGAACGCGGCGAGCTCCCGTTCGAGTTCGGCATGCAGGGCGGTGGAGCCGGTGACCAGGCGCGACCCGGTCGCTCCGGCGCCCCACCGCCGCGCGGCGGCGGCCGCGGCGGCCGTGACCTCCGGATGCCGGGTGAGGCCCAGATAGTCGTTGCTCGCGAGGTCCAGCAGCTCCGGCTCGGCGCCGCGCGGACGCAGGGCGCGTACGAGTCCGGCGGCGGCCCGGCCGCGGGCCTCGGCGTCGATCCAGTCGAACGGGGCGAAGGACATGGGGCGGTCCCCTTGGGTAGGCGGGCCATCGGCGGGCGGCTCCGCGCGGACGGTCCGGTGCGGAGTCCCTTTGTAGGCAGCCAACAGACCCTAGCCGGGTGCGCAGCAGGTCAGGGTGTGGCAATACACACACCCTCGCACGGGTCTCCTGTCTGGTTCCTCCTTGGCTGGAGGCGGTGCCGTAAGCGAGGATCATCTTCCATGGACCTGCTGAACACGCTGGTGGACAAGGGACTGCGGCGCGAACTGCCGACCCGCGAAGAAGCGCTCGCCGTACTGGCGACCTCCGACGACGAGCTGCTCGACGTGGTGGCCGCCGCCGGGAAGGTGCGCCGTCAGTGGTTCGGGCGGCGCGTCAAGCTCAACTACCTGGTCAACCTCAAGTCGGGGCTCTGCCCCGAGGACTGCTCCTACTGCTCGCAGCGGCTCGGCTCGAAGGCCGGGATCCTCAAGTACACCTGGCTGAAGCCGGACGAGGCGTCCAGGGCCGCCGCCGCCGGAGTGGCGGGCGGCGCCAAGCGGGTCTGCCTGGTCGCGAGCGGGCGCGGCCCGACGGACCGGGACGTCGACCGGGTCTCGAAGACCATCGAGGCGATCAAGGAGGAGAACGAGGGCATCGAGGTCTGCGCCTGCCTCGGTCTTCTCTCCGACGGGCAGGCCGACCGGCTGCGTTCGGCGGGCGCCGACGCGTACAACCACAACCTCAACACGTCCGAGGAGACGTACGGGGCGATCACCACCACCCACACGTACGCGGACCGGGTGGAGACCGTGCAGCAGGCCCAGGCCGCCGGGCTCTCGGCGTGTTCCGGGCTGATCGCCGGGATGGGCGAGAGCGACAAGGACCTGGTCGACGTCGTGTTCGCGCTGCGGGACCTGGACCCGGACTCGGTGCCGGTGAACTTCCTGATCCCGTTCGAGGGAACACCGCTCGCCAAGGAGTGGAACCTCACCCCGCAGCGCTGCCTGCGCATTCTGGCGATGGTCCGCTTCGTCTGCCCCGACGTCGAAGTGCGGCTCGCGGGGGGCCGTGAGGTGCACCTGCGCTCGATGCAGCCACTGGCGCTCCACCTGGTCAACTCCATCTTCCTGGGCGACTACCTGACGAGCGAGGGCCAGGCCGGCCAGACCGACCTGGACATGATCGCGGACGCCGGTTTCGAGGTGGAGGGCGCGGGCACGACGACGCTGCCGCGTCACCGGGCCGACGCCCTCGGCGGCTGCGGCACGCAGGACGCCACGGCGGGGGCCGGCTGCGGATCGCACGACACCGCCGGAACCGCGGGCTGCGGTTCCCACGGAGGCGGCGGGGGCTGCGGGCCGTGCGGTGGCCACGGGGAGCAGGAGCAGGAGCCGGTGGGCGCCGCGGAGAGCGCGACGGCTTCGCGTACGGACGCCAACGGAGCGGCCCGCACCGATCTGGTGGCGGTCCGCCGTCGCGGTGCGGGAACGGACCTCGCGCCCAATGCCTGAAGCACCTGCCGCCGAGGTCACCGGGCACTCCGGGCCCGCGGCTCCGAAGCCGTACGCCCCCGACGAACTGCGGGCACTGGACCGCGCGCACGTCTGGCACCCGTACGGTCCGATGCCGGGCCGTCAGGAGCCGCTGGTCGTGGAGTCGGCCTCCGGCGTACGGCTCCGGCTCGCCGAACCCGTCGAGGGGCAGCGCGAGCTGGTGGACGGCATGTCCTCCTGGTGGTCGGCGGTGCACGGCTACAACCACCCGGTCCTCAACGAGGCCGCGCGCGGCCAGCTGGACCGGATGAGCCATGTGATGTTCGGCGGGCTCACCCATGAGCCCGCGGTCCGGCTGGCGACCCGGCTGGTGGAGATCACCCCCGGGCCGCTCCAGCACGTCTTCCTCGCCGACTCGGGGTCCGTCTCCGTGGAGGTCGCGGTCAAGATGTGCCTCCAGTTCTGGCGTTCGCTCGGGCGTCCGTCCAAGCAACGGCTGCTGACCTGGCGCGGGGGCTATCACGGGGACACCTGGCAGCCGATGTCGGTGTGCGACCCGGAGGGCGGAATGCACGGGCTGTGGTCGGGGGCCCTGCCCCGGCAGGTCTTCGCCGACGCCCCGCCGGACGGTTTCGACGCCGAGCCGGACCCGGCCTACGTGACGCGTCTGCGGGAGCTGATCGCCGAGCACGCCCACGAGCTCGCCGCGGTCATCGTGGAGCCGGTGGTACAGGGGGCCGGCGGGATGCGGTTCCACTCCCCCGCCTATCTGCGGGTGCTGCGCGAGGCCTGCGACGCGTACGACGTGCTGCTGGTCCTCGACGAGATCGCGACCGGTTTCGGGCGTACGGGCAAGCTCTTCGCCGCCGGGCACGCCGGGATCTCGCCGGATGTCATGTGCGTCGGCAAGGCCTTGACCGGTGGTTATCTCACGATGGCGGCGACGCTGTGCACCACCCGGGTGGCCGAGGGCATCTCCAGCGGCGACGTTCCGGTGCTGGCGCACGGACCGACGTTCATGGGCAACCCGCTGGCCGCGTCGGTGGCCTCGGCCTCCGTGGACCTGCTGCTCGGCCAGGACTGGGAGGGCGAGGTGGCGCGGATCGGCGCGGGCCTGCGCTCCGGGCTCGGGCGCGCCGCGGACCTCGCCGGAGTGGTGGACGTACGCGTCCTGGGCGCGATCGGGGTCGTCCAGCTCGACCACGAGGTGGACATGGCGGCGGCGACCCGCGCGGCCGTGCGCGAGGGCGTCTGGCTGCGGCCGTTCCGCGATCTCGTCTACACGATGCCGCCGTACGTCACGGGGGACGAGGACGTGGCGCGGATCTGCCGGGCCGTGTGCGCCGCGGCACGGGAGGGCTGAGCCGGTATGTCGACGATCCTGGTGGTGTCCGGTACGGGCACGGAGATCGGCAAGACGGTGGTGACCGCCGCCGTGGCGGCCACCGCGCGGGGCCGCGGGGTCGCGGTGCTCAAGCCCGCGCAGACCGGGCTCGGCCCCGGGGAGCCGGGCGATGCCGCCGAGGCCGCGCGCCTGGCGGGGAGCCATGTGACGGCGGTCGAACTGGCCCGATTTCCGGAGCCGTTGGCTCCGGCCACGGCCGCCCGGCGGGCGGGGCTCGCGCCCGTGCGGCCGTACGAGGTCGCCGAGGCCGCGGAGAAGCTGGCCACCGAGCACGACCTCGTGCTGGTGGAGGGTGCGGGCGGGCTGCTCGTACGGTTCGACGACGAGGGCGGCACGCTCGCGGACGCGGCCCGTCTGCTGTCCGCGCCGGTACTGCTGGTGGCCCCCGCGGGCCTGGGCACGCTGAACGCCACCGCGCTGACGGCCGAGGCGCTGCGGAACCGGGGGCTGAGCTGCCGGGGCGTCGTGATCGGCAGCATGCCTGCGGAGCCTGACCTCGCGTCCCGCTGCAACATCGAGGACCTGCCGGTGGTGGCCGGTGCACCCCTGCTCGGCGCGGTACCGGCCGGCGCGGGTTCGCTGCCGGGCGCCGTCTTCGCGGCGCGCGCGCCGGGCTGGCTGGCTCCGGAGCTCGGAGGGACCTGGGCCACGCGCTGACGGGGCCCGCCGAGGGGCGTTCGGGCGGCCTCGATGATTCCCGCCGGGGCGATCCGGGGGAGAATCGTGGAGGAACGTCACGTCCGCCCCTCACGCGTCACGTCCACTCCTCAGCGGAGGTCCGTCATGCAGCCGCGCAGCAGGAAGCTTCCCCGGGACGCCGTGCACCACCCGGTCTTCGCCCGCTTCTACGCACGGGTGAGCGTGACCGCCGACCGGAAGGGCGGCATCGCCGCGTACCGCGAGGAGCTTCTGTCGGGGCTCTCCGGCCGGGTCATCGAGATCGGCGCCGGGAACGGGCTGAACTTCGCCCACTACCCCGGTGCCGTCTCGGAGGTCGTGGCGCTGGAGCCGGAACGCTCGCTGCGGCAGCTCGCCGCCCGCTCCGCCCTGCGCGCGGAGGTGCCGGTGGATGTGGTGCCGGGGGCGGCCGAGGCGTTGCCGGTCAAGAGCGAGGCCTTCGACGGGGCGGTGGCGTCCCTGGTCCTGTGCACCGTACGGGATGTGCCCCGGGCGCTCGCCGAGATCAAACGGGTCCTGCGGCCGGGCGGCGAACTGCGGTTCTTCGAGCACGGGACCGCGCCGGGCGGCCGGGCGCTGGCCACCGCGCAGCGGGTGGCCGACCGGACCCTGTGGCCGCTCCTCTTCGGCGGCTGCCACACGGCCCGGGACCCGCTGGCCGCGATCGCGGCGGCGGGCTTCGAGATGGGCGCGTACCGCAGGCTGCGGATCCCGGAGACGGGCCTCCAGGTGCCCTCCTCCCCGTGTGTCCTGGGCGTGGCGCGCAAGCCGTTCACCGAGGACTGAGGACGGAGCCGGATCGCGAGGTGGTGCGCCCGGTCAGCCGTGGCGCGCTCTGCCCGGTCTGCCGCGGGGCGTTCCGCCGGGCCTGGCGTGGATGTTCCGCCGGGCCTGGCGTGGGGTGTTCCGCCCGTGTCTCATACGCTCCACCGCCGCAGCTCGTCGGCGATGGCCCGCACGTCCGCCTTGCCCTGCTTCACGAGCAGCGCCAGATCGCGGACCTGCTCGGGCGAGGTGATGACCTTGAGCCCGGAGGCGACGAGGTAGCCGTACGCGACGGCCGAGGCGAACATCGCGTTGGAGTGTTCGAGTGCGGGCACATGCAGCAGCAGCTGCAACAGGGCGGCCGCCCGTGCGTGCGGGTCGCTGTAGACCGCGCTGCCGAAGATCTCCGCGTCGTGCCGTGCGACAGCGGCGACGAGCGCACCCCAGTCGACGACCTGCGGGTCTCCGGGCGTCTTGTGCTCGGCGACCATGAGCAACCAGGAAAGGTCGATCCGAAGATTCAACGGGTGCCTTCGCGCTCCGGGCCGAACTCCTCGGCGAACACCGACTCGTACTGCTTCATGAAGTCGGCCGCGGCCTCGACGAAGGTGTGTCCCACCTCGCCCGCGTCCTGCTGGACGAGTTCCTCTATGTAGCGGTTCACGCTCATCCCCCTCTGGAGCGCGCGCTGTCGCGCGGCCTCGGCGGTGGCCTCGTCCACTCGAACGTTCAGCTGTGTCTTGGGCACCCGACCACGCTAGCGCGGCCGTGCTAGCACCGGCAAGAGGAGCGTCGGCCGCACGGTGAAACACGATCGACGCCCGGTCGCGGCGGATGGTGGGATGGCCGACATGAACGATCTTTCGATACGGACCGCGACCCCGGCCGACCTGGACGAGGTACTCGCCTTCTGGAAGGTGGCCGCTGAGGGCACCAGCATCAGCGACGACGAGGACGGGGTCGCACGGCTGGTGGAACGGGACCCCGGCGCCTTGATTCTCGCGGTGCGGGAGGGGGCGCTGGCGGGCACCGTCATCGCGGGCTTCGACGGCTGGCGCTGCCATCTCTACCGGCTCGCGGTCCACCCGGACCAGCGGCGCCGAGGCGTGGGCGGCGCCCTCCTGGCGGCGGCCGAGGAACGGTTCGTCGCACTGGGCGGGCGGCGCGCCGACGCCATGGTCCTCGACCGCAACACGTCGGCTCAGCAGGCGTGGCGCGCGGTGGGTTACGAGCCCGAGCCGCAGTGGAGCCGCTGGGTGAAGCACCTGACGGGCTGAGGGGAAGGTACGGCAGGCGCTGAGGCACTGGTGCGGACGGCGGTCTCCGACCGGTACGGCGGACATGGAAGCGGTAGGCGGAGCGCTGCTGGGCAGACGCCCTACGATGACATGCCCTCCGTCACCCCCTGCCGAAAGGTGTGAGCGTCCGTCCATGGGCGAACCTCCCAGTAGCCGATTCCGCCGACACCGCGCGGTCCCCCCGCCCCTGCCCGATCATGGGACGGAGGTGAACCGATGACCGAAGTGCTTCTGCTGCTCGTCGCGCTGCTGCTCTGCGTCGCCTGCGGCGCGTTCGTCGCGGCGGAGTTCTCCCTGACCACGGTGGAGCGCAGCGAGCTCGAACGGGCTGTCGAGCGGGGCGACCGAGGTGCCGCGAGCGCGCTCAAGGCCGTCCGGAGCCTCACCTTCCAGCTCTCGGGCGCCCAGCTCGGCATCACCGTCACCAATCTGGTGATCGGCATGCTCTCCGAGCCGTCCATCGCCAAGCTGATCCGCGGCCCCGTCGAGGCGGCGGGGCTGCCTCCCGCCGCGGCGTCCACCCTGGCACTCGCCCTCGGCACGGCGCTGTCCACGGTGGTCCTGATGGTGGTCGGCGAGCTGGTCCCGAAGAACTGGGCGATCTCCTCCCCGCTCGCCGTGGCCAAGGCGGTGGCGACACCGCAACGAGGGTTCACCGCGCTGTTCCGGCCCTTCATCAGCCACCTCAACAACACGGCCAACCGGATCGTGCGCCGCTTCGGTCTGGAACCGACCGAGGAGCTGGCCTCCGCCCGCAGTCCGCAGGAGCTGGTGGCGCTGGCCCGGCACTCCGCCAGGACGGGTGCGCTGGAGGCGGACACGGCCGAACTGTTCGTCCGCACGCTGAACCTCTCCGAGCTGACCGCGGAGAACGTGATGACGCCGCGCGTGCAGGTGACCGCGCTGGAGCTGCACGCGACGGCCGAGGACGTCGCCAACGCCACGCGTGCGACCGGGCTGTCCCGCTTCCCCGTCTACCGGGGCAGTCTGGACACCGTGGTCGGCGTGGCCCACATCAAGGACGTACTGGCGATCCCCGCCGACCGGCGGCCCCGCACCCGCGTGGCGGAACTGCTGCGCGAACCCCTGCTCGTGCCGGAGACGCTCACCGTGGACCGGCTGCTGGACCGGCTGTCCGGAAGGCTCGCCATGGCCGTGGTGATCGACGAGTACGGCGGGACGGCGGGGGTCGCGACACTGGAGGACATCGTGGAGGAAGTCGTCGGCGAGGTCCGGGACGAGCACGATCCGCACGAGACGCCCGACCTCGCCGCCGCCGGTGAGGACGCCGACGGGCGGACCCTGTGGTCGGCCGACGGGGCGGCGCGCACCGACCAGCTCCGCAGGATCGGCCTGCGGGTGCCGGACGGACCCTACGAGACCCTCGCGGGGCTGATCGCCGCCGAGATCGGACGGATCCCGACGGTGGACGACAGCGTCGAGCTGGAAGGATGGCGGATCGACGTGGTCGACGCCTCGGGCCGCCGGGCCGCGCGGGCTCTGCTGCACGCCCCGCTGCCGGAATCCGAGGACCGGACGGAGGGCGAGCGGTGATCGTTCTCCAGCTCTTCATCGGCCTGCTGATGATCGCGGTGAACGCCTTCTTCGTGGGAGCCGAGTTCGCCCTGATCTCCGTGCGTCGCAGCCAGATCGAGCCGGAGGCCGAAGCCGGGCACAAGCGGGCCCGCAGCGTCATCTGGGGCCTGGAACACGTCTCCGCGCTCCTGGC
Organism: Streptomyces sp. MMBL 11-1; assembly: GCF_028622875.1. NCBI lineage: Bacteria > Bacillati > Actinomycetota > Actinomycetes > Kitasatosporales > Streptomycetaceae > Streptomyces > Streptomyces sp. MMBL 11-1. The sequence goes on from NZ_CP117709.1 coordinate 727,316, forward strand.
CGCAGCGCAGCTCGGCATCACCCTCAGCACCCTGGTGCTGGGCATCGCCGCCGAACCGGCCATCGCGCATGTGCTGGAGCCGATGTTCGACGCCGTGGGCGTGCCGCACGGGCTGGTCCACCCGCTGTCGTTCGTCATCGCGCTGGGTGTGGCCACCTACCTGCACATGCTGCTGGGTGAGATGGTCCCGAAGAACATCGCTCTGGCCGAGCCCGCGCGGAGCGCCTTGCTGCTGGGCCCGCCGCTGGTCGCCATGGCCCGCGCCCTGCGGCCGGTGATCTTCGCGATCAACGCGTTCGCGAACGCCCTGCTCAAGTTGTTGCGGGTGGAGACGAGGGACGAGGTGTCCGCGACCTTCTCGGACGACGAACTGGCCCGGATGGTGCAGGACGCCGGGGACGCGGGACTGGTCGACGACCGCTCCGCGCAGCGCCTCCACCACGCCCTGGAGCTGGGCCGTCGCCCGGTGCGGGACGTGGCGATGCCGGTCGGCCAGGTGCTGTACGCGAGGGTCGGCACGACACCGGAGGAGCTGGAGCGGCTCTCCTCCGAGTCCGGCTTCTCGCGCTTCCCGGTGATGGACAGCGAGCAGCGCTTCCTCGGCTACCTCCATGTGAAGGACGCGCTGGACGCGACGCCCCGGGACGTTCCCTTCCCGGTGACGGCGATGCGGCCGATCGCCCGCGTCCGGGCGGCGACCCCGCTGGACGACGTGCTCACCGCTCTGCGGCGCAGCCGTACCCACCTGGCGGCCGTCCTCGACGACGACGGCCGACTGGCCGGCATGGTCACGATGGAGGACGTGCTCCGCGAACTCGTCGGACGGCCGCAGTCCCGCTGATCCGCCGGTTCCACAACCCGCGGCCGGGCCCGTTCGGCGGGCCGGGCCGCGGGCCGTCGCGGTAGGATCACCGGGCCATGGAATTGAATGCCTCCTACACCAGTCTCGTCGCGGTCGGCGACTCGTTCACCGAGGGCATGTCGGATCTGCTCGCCGACGGCACGTACCGGGGCTGGGCCGACGTCCTCGCCTCCCGGCTGGCTGCCCGGGTCCCCGGTGACCGGTCCGCCGGCGGCCGTTCTCCCGGTTTCCGGTACGCCAACCTCGCGGTGCGCGGGAAGCTCATCGGCCAGATCGTCGACGAGCAGGTGGACGCGGCGGCCGCGCTCCAGGCCGATGTGGTGACGCTCGTCGGCGGGCTCAACGACACGTTGCGCCCGAAGTGCGACATGGGCATGGTCAAGGGGCGGCTGGAAGAGGCAGTGGAACGCCTGGCCCCCTCCTGCGAGCGACTCGTCCTGATGCGCAGCCCCGCCCGCAACGGCCCGGTGCTGGAGCGGTTCCGGCCCCGTATGGAGGAACTGTTCACCCTGGTCGACGACCTGGCCGCCCGGCACGGGGCCACGGTGGTCGACCTCTACAGCGCACCGTCGCTCAGCGATCCCCGCATGTGGGACGTGGACCGGCTGCACCTGAACGCCGAGGGCCACCGGCGCGTCGCCGAGGCCGTCTGGCAGGCGCTGGGGCTTCCGGCCGAGCTCGACTGGTGGACGCCGGTCCCCGCGACCGCGCCGCCGCGTTGGGCCTCCCGACGGACCGAGGACATCCGCTTCGCCCGCCGACACCTGGCCCCGTGGATCGGGCGGCGGCTCACCGGCCGCTCCTCCGGCGACGGACGCTCCGGAGCGCAGTTCGACGCCGTGACGGGCCAGGCCTTCTGGATCACGCCCGCGGACGCCGAGAGGCCCGGTCCGGTGACGGGGTGGCGCCGGGCGGTTTCACCCGACGCGACGGTGATCACCACCGAGGCCGACTGAGTTCACGGCGGCCGACTGAGCTCATGGCGGCCGACCGAACGCACCGCGGCGACCGGGGCCTCCGGGTGCTCTCGTAGCAAGCCACAAACAAGGGCGCGTCGCTGGCCTGCACAAACCGCCAGTAGAATCCCTTTACGTGACTGCTGTGTCTGCGAAGCCTCGCATCCCCAATGTCCTGGCCGGCCGCTACGCCTCTGCGGAGCTGGCCGTCCTCTGGTCCCCCGAGCAGAAGGTGAAGCTGGAGCGTCAGCTGTGGCTGGCGGTGCTGCGCGCTCAGAAGGACCTCGGGATCGAGGTGCCCGATGCGGCGCTGGCCGACTACGAGCGTGTGCTGGACCAGGTGGACCTGGCCTCGATCGCCGAGCGCGAGAAGATCACCCGGCATGACGTGAAGGCCCGGATCGAGGAGTTCAACGCCCTCGCCGGTCATGAGCAGGTCCACAAGGGCATGACCTCCCGGGACCTGACGGAGAACGTCGAGCAGCTGCAGATCCGCCTTTCGCTGGAGCTGATGCGCGACCGCACCGTGGCCGTTCTGGCCCGGCTCGGCAGGCTCGCGGCGGAGTACCGCGAGCTCGTCATCGCCGGACGCTCGCACAATGTGGCCGCGCAGGCGACGACGCTGGGCAAGCGCTTCGCGACCGCCGCCGACGAGCTGCTGGTCGCCCACGGCCGCCTGGAGGACCTCCTCTCCCGCTACCCGCTGCGGGGCATCAAGGGCCCGGTCGGCACGGCGCAGGACATGCTGGACCTGCTCGGCGGCGACGCGGGCAAGCTCGCCGACCTGGAACAGCGCATCGCCGGACATCTCGGCTTCGCCGAGGCGTTCACCTCTGTCGGTCAGGTCTATCCCCGGTCGCTCGACTACGACGTGGTCACCGCTCTGGTGCAGCTCGCCGCGGCGCCTTCCTCGGTGGCGAAGACCATCCGGCTGATGGCCGGCCACGAGCTGGTGACCGAGGGCTTCAAGCCCGGCCAGGTCGGCTCGTCCGCGATGCCGCACAAGATGAACACGCGCTCCTGCGAGCGGGTGAACGGGCTGATGGTGATCCTGCGTGGCTACGCCTCGATGACCGGCGAGCTGGCGGGCGACCAGTGGAACGAGGGCGACGTGTCCTGTTCCGTGGTCCGCCGGGTGGCGCTCCCGGACGCGTTCTTCGCGTTCGACGGCCTCCTGGAGACCTTCCTGACGGTGCTGGACGAGTTCGGCGCGTTCCCGGCGGTCGTGGCGCGCGAGCTGGACCGCTACCTTCCGTTCCTGGCCACCACCAAGGTTCTGATGGGCGCCGTACGCGCCGGGGTGGGCCGCGAGGTGGCGCACGAGGCGATCAAGGAGAACGCGGTCGCCTCCGCCCTCGCGATGCGGGAGCAGGGCGCCGAGCGCAACGAACTGCTCGACAAGCTCGCCGCGGACGAGCGGATCCCGCTGGACCGCGCGCAGCTGGACGAGCTGATGGCCGACAAGCTCTCGTTCACGGGTGCCGCCGGCGACCAGGTCTCGTCGCTGGTCTCCCGCATCGAGGAGATCGTCCAGCAGTACCCCGAGGCCGCGAAGTACACCCCCGGCTCGATCCTCTGACCGGCCTCGCCCTCACCGTATGACCCCCGAAGAGCTGAGCGCCGCCCGTGACCGCATCGTCCCCGATGTGGCCGCGGGCGGTCTGCGCGTGCTCTTCTGCGGCATCAACCCGAGCCTGATGACCGCGGCGACGGGCCACCATTTCGCTCACCCCGGAAACCGGTTCTGGCCGGTGCTGCACCGCTCGGGTTTCACACCCCGGCAGCTCCGTCCGTCGGAGCAGGCCGAGCTGCTCGGTCTCGGACTGGGCATCACCAACGTGGTGGCGCGGGCCACGGCCCGGGCCGACGAGCTCACCGCGGACGAGTTCAGGGCGGGCGGGGCCCATCTGACGGCCAAGGTCGAACTGCTCACCCCCCGGTGGCTCGCGGTGGTAGGGATCACCGCCTACCGCACCGCCTTCGGGGAACCCCGGGCCCGGATCGGCCCCCAGGACCGCACGGTCGGCGGCGCCCGCGTGTGGGCCCTTCCCAACCCCAGCGGCCTCAACGCCCACTGGACGGTCCAGAGCATGGCCGAGGAGTTCGCCCGCCTCCGGGACGCCCTGCCCACCCCGCCCCCGGCCGACCGGCCCGCCCCCGGCCCGGCCTCGGCCGACTGAGCGGCCCTGCCCGCACGCCTCGGCCCCCCGGGCCTCACGCGTCCCGGTTGCGGACCGCCCACCAGCCCGCCAGGAGCGCTGCCGCCGCCCACAGGGCGGTCACCGCCAGGCCGGCCCACGGCCCCGGACCGTCTTCCGGATTCTGGTGCAACACCACCTGACCCGCGCGGTCGGGCAGGTATCTCACCACCGCCGACGCGACGTCCACGAACACGAAGGGAACGATCAGGAAGAACGGTATGAGCAGGCCGAGCACCGCCACCGCGCTGCGCAGGAGCGCCGTGAGACCCGCCGCGAGCAGCGCCATCAGCGCGAGATAGATCCCCCCTCCGAAGGCGGCACGCAGCACCCCGGGGTGTCCCAGACCGATCGCGTGCTCCCCCAGGAAGAGCTGACCGACCAGGAACGCCGCGAAGGTGGTCACCAGCCCGACGACGAGTGCTGACCCGCCGATCGCCGTCATCTTCGCCGCGTAGAAGAGGGAGCGGCGGGGAACCGCGGCGAGCGACAGGCGCAGGGCTCCGTTGAGGAACTCGGAGGAGACCGCGGTCGCGCCGAACGCGACGGCCGCGATCTGCCCGAAGTTCAGGGCGAAGAAAGCGTTGAGGAGCGCGTCGGACCCGGGCTGCTCCGCCTGCTCCTGGCCGACGGTCCCCAGGATGAGCACGGTGATGGTGAGGGTGGTGGCGAGGATGGCCAGCAGGGAGCCGCAGATCGACGGTATCGACCTGATCTTGATCCACTCGGAGTGGAGAACTGCCGTCAGGGTCATGATCACGCCTCCTGGCGGTCGCGGGTGGCCGAGGCGGCGAATGGGGTGTCGGCCGCCGTGAGGTCGAGGTAGGCCTGCTCCAACGTGGCGCGCTCATCGCCCAGTTCGAGCAGGGGAATCCCTCCGTCGGCGGCGATCGCGCCGACCTCCTCCGCTGTGACGCCGTCGATCGCCCAGCGGCCGTCCTCGTCCTGCACTCCGGTCAGGCCCTTGGAGGTCAGCGCCGAGTGGAGCCTGCTTGGCTCGGTCGTTCGCAGGCGCACCCGGGGGCGGCTGCGCGAGTCGAGGAACTGCTTCATCGGCATATCGGCGAGCAGGCGGCCCCGGCCGAGCACCACGAGGTGGTCGGCGAAGGAGGCGGTCTCGTTCATGAGGTGGCTGGAGACCAGTACCGTCCGGCCCTCGCGGGCGAGCCGCTTCATGAGTTCGCGGATCCAGATGATGCCTTCGGGATCCAGCCCGTTCGACGGCTCGTCGAGCAAGACCACCTGCGGGTCCCCGAGCAGGGCGGCCGCGATGCCCAGGCGCTGGCGCATGCCGAGGGAGAAGGACTTGATCCGCCGCGCACCCATGTCGCCGAGCCCGGTCTCCTCCAGCACGGCCCTCACCCGCGACAGGGGTATCCCGTTGCTCGCGGCGAGTGCCGACAGATGGCCGCGCGGAGTGCGCGAGCCGTGGGCGGCTTGGGCGTCGAGCAGTGCGCCGACGGTACGCAAGGGCTCGTCGAGCTGGGCGTAGGGCCTCCCGCCGATCGTGGCCGAGCCACCGGTCGGCCGGTCCAGGCCGAGCACGAGACGCATGGTCGTGGACTTGCCGGCGCCGTTGGGGCCGAGGAAGCCGGTGACCCTGCCCGGTCGAACGCGGAAGCTGAGGCGGTCCACCGCACGGGTGGTTCCGTACTCCTTGGAGAGCTCGTGGACGTCGATGCTGGTCATGTCCCCGAGCCTGGCCGATGCGCCGGGCGCCCCGCCTCCCCCGCCGGCGGGGTTCGTCTCCCTCTCACGGGGGAGCCGGTCCGCCCGGCCCGCTGGGACGATGGGGACATGCACCGCATCCTCACCCCGCTGACCAGCGCGGTCACTTACAGCCGCTGGTTGCACATGCTCGTTCCGGCCGCCGCGGCCAGCGTGTGGTTCTACATCTCCGACGATTACTGGATGCCCCTGCTCTTCGCGGTGCCCGTGGGCCTCGTTCCCGCGATGCGGCTCGAGGAGGGCCTGCAGGCGCAGTTGCTGCTGACTCCGTCCGAGCGTGGGCAGCCCGACGCCTCCATAGCGGTCGCCTCCTCGGCGAGTTGGGCGGAGCGATGGCGGACCGTGCTCTGGCTGGAGGTGCGGCTCCTGATCTCGGCCGCGGCGATCATGGCGCTCTGGCTGCCCGTGGCTTCGATCGAGCTCGTCCTGTCGGCGACGGGCAGGCCTCCGGGCGGGCTGGTCGAGGGCATGAGCCCGCACTGGTGGAACGCGCTGCTCGCACCGCTGCCGCTCGTTCCACTTCTCGTTCTGGTGGTGCTCGGGGGCCGGCTCAGTACAGCGGCCGCCCGGCGGCTGCTGGGCCCGTCGCCGACGGACCGGCTGAGCGTGCTGGAGGAGCTGACCGAGCAGTTGTTGGAGCGTAATCGCATGGCGCGGGAGCTGCACGACTCCATCGGTCACGCACTGACGGTGGCGGTGGTGCAGGCCGGTGCGGCGCGGACGGCGAACGATCCGGCGTTCACCGAACGGGCTCTGGCCGCCATCGAGGAGACGGGGCGCGATGCGCTGGAGGACCTGGAGCGGGTGCTGCGGGTGCTGCGTGAATCCGGCACGCCCGTGAGCAGGCGGCCGACGCTGCGGGAGGCGGAGCGGCTGCTGGACTCCGCGCGGAGTTCCGGGGCGAAGGTGGATGCGCGGGTGTCGGGGGATCTCGGTCTGGTGCCGGCGCCGGTTTCGCGGGAGGGGTATCGGATTCTTCAGGAGAGTCTCACCAATGTGCTCCGTCACGCGGGGCCGGTACCCATCCGGGTGAGCATCACGGTGGCCGACGGGCGGCTGGAGCTGGGGGTGGACAATCCGCTCTCCGGAGCGGCCGGTCTGCCGGGGAGCGGCAGTGGGCTGCGCGGTATGCGGGAGCGTGCCGCGTTGCTGGGCGGAAAGGCGCGGATGGAGTCGCGGGAGGGCGAGTGGCGGGTGTGCGTGAGCCTTCCTCTGGACGGCATACGCTGGTCGAATGCCCTTCACCGTTCTTCTGGTCGATGACGAGCCCCTGGTGCGCGCCGGTCTGCGCGCTGTGCTGGAGGCCCAGCACGATATCGAGGTGGTGGGCGAGGCGGGGGACGGGGCCGCGGTCATCCCCCTGGTGAACCGGTTGCGGCCCGATGTGGTGGCGATGGATGTGCGGATGCCGCTGATGGACGGGATCGAGGCGACCCGGCTGGTGCTGCGTACGGTGCCGGATCCCCCGAAGATCCTGGTGGTGACGACGTTCGAGAACGACGAGTACGTGTATGAGGCGTTGAGGGCGGGGGCCGACGGATTTCTGCTCAAGCGCGCCAGGCCCGCGGAGATCGTGCACGCCGTGCGTCTGGTGGCCGAGGGGGAGTCCCTGCTGTTCCCCGCGGCGGTCCGGCAGCTCGCCGCCGAGTACGGGACGGAGCGAGCACGGGCCGCTCTCGACCGGGCGGCGCTCACCGAGCGCGAGGCCGCGGTGCTCCGGTTGATGGCCCGGGGCCTGTCGAACGCGGAGATCGCGGCCACCCTGGTCGTCGGGACGGAGACGGTGAAGTCCCATGTCAGCTCGGTCCTGGCGAAGTTGGGGGCCAGGGATCGCACCCAGGCGGTCATCGCCGCGTACGAGTCCGGGTTCGTCGCTCCGGGGTGATCCAGGTTGCGGCTCTGTACCGGCTTCCCACGCTGCTCGCAGGGCTCCCGGCCAGCGAGTACGATCCGGCAGACATGCGCACGAGCTGGGAGGACATACCGTGGGCCGGCTGACCGGTGGGGACCCGTCGCTGTTGCGACGGATCAATTCCGCGGTAGTTCTGCATGCCCTGAGAGGGGCCGGCGCGCCGACGCTGACGGACCTGACGCGGATCACGGGGCTGTCCCGGCCGACCGTCGAAGGGGTTGTCGAGGGGCTGTTCGAAGCGGGTCTCGTGGTCGAGGCCCTGCCCGACGAGAGCGAGGCACGGCGCCAGGGGCGCCCTGCCCGGAGGTTCCGTTTCCGGGCCGAGGCGGGGCATCTCCTCGGGGTGGAGATCGGTCCGCACCGGGTGTCGGCGCTCATCTCGGGGCTCGACGGCCGGATCGTCGGGGCGGGTTCCCGCGCGGTGTCGGAGAGTGCGGGCGCGGACGACCGGCTCGACCAGGTCCGGGCCGTCATCGCGGACGTACTGCGACGTACCGGGGTGGCCCGGAGCAGTCTGCGTGCGGTCGGTGTGGGCAGTCCCGGGATCGTGGAGGCCGACGGCACCGTCCGACTGGGTACGGCGTTGCCGGGCTGGACCGGCCTCGCGCTCGGGGAGCGGCTTCGCCGTTCGTTCCGGTGTCCCGTGCTCGTCGAGAACGACGCCAACGCCGCCGCGGTGGCCGAGCACTGGAAGGGCGCGGCCACCGAATCCGACGATGTGGTCTTCGTGCTGGCGGGGCTGAGCCCCGGGGCGGGGTCCTTGATCGGGGGACGTCTGCACCGGGGGTTCGGCGGGGCCGCCGGGGAGATCGGCGCTCTGCACCTGCTGGGCAGGGACGTGACGCCGGAGCATCTGCTGTCGACGACGGACACGCCGCTGGACCCGCTGGACGAGCCCGCGGTGGCCGCGGTGTTCGCCAAGGCCCGGGAGGGCGACGCGGGGGCCCGGGCGGCGGTCGAGCGTTTCCTTCAGCGGCTGGTGCACGATGTGGCGGCGCTGGTGCTGGCGCTCGATCCGGAGCTGGTCGTGGTCGGTGGCTGGGCCGCCGGACTGGACGGGGTGCTGGAACCCCTGCGCAGGGAGCTGGCCCGCTACTGTCTGCGCCCGCCCCGGGTGACCCTGTCTCTGCTCGGGGAGGCCGCCGTCGCGACGGGGGCGTTGCGGCTCGCCCTGGATCACGTCGAGGAGCAGTTGTTCGCCGTCGAGGGAGCGGTGACGGCCCGCCGCTGACCGCGGCGAGGGGCCGGCGCACGGTCCACGTCGCGCGTGGGTGGGGTCCAGGCCCTGCCGGAGCCGGATCGCGCGGGAAGCGCGCCCGTCACCTCCCGGGGACGGGCGTACGCGGGAAAAGCGTGCGCCCGCCGCTTCTTCGGGAGCGGGAGTTCCCGAAGAAGCGGCGGGCGCGGGGCCGGGCGGGTCGGAGGCGTCAGGAGGCCTGGCGCTCCGGTTGTTCGTCGTGGCTGATCTCCAGCGCGCCGGAGTCCCCGAAGGTGAGCCGGCAGGTGTCGGCGCGGTAGGTGGCGACGGACACGGCCGCCGTGCCGCCCGCGGTGAAGTAGCGGGTGGTGACGACGAGGACGGGGGCGCCGGGGAGCCGGTCCAGTTCCTTGGCGTCGTCCGCCCGCGCCGAGCCGAGCTCCACGGAGCGGTCCTGCCCCTGCAGTCCGAGCCGGTGCAGCTCACGGAGCACGCTCCTGGCGCGGACGGGGCCGGACGGGGCCTCGATGGCGGAGAGGTCGGGCACCGAGGAGGCGGGGATGTAGAGGAGTTCCGCCGCTACCGCCTGCCCCTGGGTGTCGCGGATACGGCGCACCACGTGCACCGGTTCGGTGGGATTCGTTTCGAGCATGGCGGCCACCGCCGCCGGGGCCTTGTCCATGGTGCTGTCGACCGGCTGCCAGGCCTCGCCGCTGACGCCGCCGGTCCATTCGTGCTGGGCGGTGGAGACGGCGATGCCCACGCGCGGCGGGGCGACGGTCGTCCCGACACCACGGCGGCGCTGCAGTCTGCCTTCGAGTTCGAGTTGCTCCAGTGCCTGCCGGAGCGTGGCTCGCGCGACACCGAACCGCGCCGCGAGGTCTCGCTCGTTGGGCAGGATCTCCCCCACCGCAAAGTCCGAGTCGAGTGCCTCACTGAGCACGGTCTTGAGGTGCCAGTACTTCGGCTCCTGTACCGATTCCAGCTGCGTGGTCCCCACCCTGTCCTCCGCAATCGCCCAGCGTCTTTTTTCCGCGACGTTATTTATTAAAGGTTCCTGTCTTAAGTGGAGACCCTAGGACGGCATACCCCCTTGGTCAAGACCAATCCTTATTCCGTAACGGAACGAAACGGGACTCTGGCGCAGAGCGTTCACACGACGTTCGTGGTGCCGTGAGGCGAGCGCAGCACAAAGCCCCGCCATCGCGGTGAACGGCGGGGCTTCAACCAGGCGTGCCGCGGACCCGTGGGACGTCAGGGGCCGAGGTGGCGGGTGGCGCTTGTGGCTATACGACGGGCAGCCCGGAAAGCTTGTCCGGATTACGAATGATATAGGCGCATTGAATGAGACCTTGGCTGACTTCGATCTGAAAGACGGCGTCGGCCTTCCCCTCGACGGAGTAGACGGCGGCGGGTCCGCCGTTGAGCTCCACGATGCGGATCTCCCCGTCCGGGCCGAGCTCCCGCGCCACCGCGATGAGGAAGCGGCCGACCTTGTCGGCGGTCTCGATGATCCGTCGCGGCGCCTTCGCCTTGCCACCGCCGTCGCTGACCAGCCGGACGTCCGGGGCGAGCAGCGCGAGCAGCTGCTCGATGCCACCCCCGGAGGCCGCGGCCAGAAAGCGCTCGGTGAGATCGCGGCGCTCGGCCGGGTCCACGTCGTAGCGCGGCTTTCGCTCCTCCACGTGCCGCCGGGCACGGCCGGCGAGCTGCCGGACGGCCGCCTCGGTGCGGTCCAGGGCGGTGGCGATCTCGGCGTACGGGAACCCGAAGGCCTCCCGGAGCACGAACACCGCGCGCTCCAGCGGCGAGAGCGATTCGAGGACGACCAGCACGGCGAGCGACACGGAGTCGGCGAGGACGACGCGCTCCGCGGTGTCGGGCACGCCGGGGCCGAATGCCGTGACCACCGGCTCCGGCAGCCAGGGCCCCGTGTACGACTCCCGTCGTGACCGCAGGTGCCGGAGCCGGTCGATGGCCAGTCGGGTGGTGATCCGCACCAGAAAGGCCCGCGGCTCCCGAATGTCGTCGCGCGCCGCCGCCGACCACCGCAGCCACGCCTCCTGGACCACGTCCTCGGCGTCGGCGACGCGACCGAGCATGCGATAGGCGACACCGGTGAGAACGGGTCGGTGTTCTTCGAAGAGCTCGGTCGCGGCGTCGACAGTCATCGACCCATCCCAGCCCACCCGGTCACGCGCTGTCCAGCGGGAATCGCCGAGCCCCTTGAACTACAAGCTACCCGACGGTAATTGTTGTTGACGAGATGTCTACCCACTCCAGGGAGCGGCAGCATGACCACCACGGCCTCCTTCACCGTCGCGACGGCCGACGGCCCCCGACCGGTCTCGGTCGCGTACGAACGGACCGGCTCGGGCGAACCGCTGCTGCTCCTCCACGGCATCGGGCACCATCTGAGGGCCTGGGACCCGGTGACACGGATCCTGGCCGCCGAGCGCCAGGTGATAACCGTGGACCTGCCCGGCTTCGGCACCTCGCCCGCGCTGCCGGACGGCGTTCCCTACGATCTCGCGACCGTCGGCCGCGTTCTCGGAGCCTTCTGCGCCGGACTCGGCCTGGACCGCCCCCATGTCGCCGGAAACTCACTGGGCGGTCTGCTCGCGCTGGAACTGGGGCGCACCGGCCTGGTGCGGTCGGTGACCGCACTGTCCCCGGCGGGCTTCTGGACCGAGGCGGAACGGCGCTACGCCTTCGGCACCCTGCGGACGATGCGCCGGAGCGCGCTGGCCCTGCCGGTGGGGCTGATCGAGCGCCTGTCGCGCAGCGCGGCCGGCCGGGCGGCCCTCACCAGCACCATCTACGCCCGGCCCGCCAGGCGTTCACCGGAGGCCGTCGTCGCCAAGACGCTCGCCCTGCGCGGAGCGACCGGCTTCCACGAGACGCTGAGGACCGGCAGGGGCCTGCTCTTCGGCGCCGATGTGAAGGGCGTCCCCGTCTCCGTCGCCTGGGGCACCCGCGACCGGATACTGCTGCGCAGGCAGGGGGTCCGCGCCAAGCGGGTGATCCCCGGCGCCCGGCTGGTGCGGCTGCCCGGCTGCGGACACGTCCCGATGAGCGACGACCCGGCCCTCGTGGCCCGCGTCATCCTGGACACCAGTCGCTGAGCCGCCTGGTCGGGGCCCCGGCGCCCCGACGGGGAGTCTCGCCCCGGCGGCCCCGCGCCGCCCGAGGACCCCGGAGCCGTACGCCACACCGGCACCGACCAGAAGACTCCCCGCGCCCTGCGCGACGCCGTACGTCCCGGCTCCGACGAGAGGCGCGGTCAGGGCGGCGGAGACCGGGATCAGGCCCGAGAAGAGTGTGGCGCGTTCGGCTCCGATGCGCCGCATCCCGCTGTACCAGCAGACGAATCCGATCACGGTGACGACGACGGCCTGCCACAGCAAGGCCGCCGCCTCGCCGCCCGTCGGGAGGCGCAGGAACGACGTGCCGTCCATCAGCAGGCCGAGCAGCGCCGACTCGACGGCCGCGACGCCACAGACCGTCGCGGAGAGCAGCTTCGGGCCGAGGGGCCGCAGCACGGGAACGGCGAGGACCGCGAAGCCGACCTCGCCCGCGAGCGCTCCCACCGAGAACAGCACGCCCGCCAGGTCGGTGCGCCCCCAGCCCTGAACGGTGAACGCCCCGACGGCGACGAGCCCGGCCGCGTACAGCGTGACGCGGGACGGGCGGCGGCCGTCCAGCAGCGGGACGAGCACACCGACCACGATCGGCGCACAGCCCACGAAGACGCCCGGAACGGCTGGTTCCGCCGACTGTTCGGCCGCCAGAACCGCCAGGTTGAACCCGACCATGCCGACGGCGGCGAGCAACGCGATCCGCACCCACTGACGGCGGGTGAGACGTCGGAGTCGCGCCGTCGTGGAGCCGGGGTCGCGCCGCAGGAACGGAACGAGCAGGAGCGCGGCGAGACCGTAGCGAAGGGCCTGTCCACCCGCGAACGGGTAGTCGCCGAGGACACTGTTGGCCGTGAAGGATGCCCCCACCAGCACGCACGCGAAGGCCGCGAGGAGGGCCCCGCGCAGAGAGGTTGCGTTCATGGGGTCGACGCTAGGGTCGGCGGCGGACCGGTTTAAGGTCCACTTCCATGACGTCTTCGGGGACCAATGCGCATCGTCCGTCGGCGGAACCCCTCTCTCCGGCGTGGGAGTTGCTGTTGCCCGCCGCTGCCGCGCCGGCCCGCGGACGGGGGCGCGCGCTCCGGGCCGCGCTGCGGGAGGCCGTCCGCTCCGGACGCCTCGCGGCCGGTACGCGACTGCCCTCCAGCCGTGAGCTCGCCGCCGACCTGGGAGTCTCGCGGGGGCTGGTCACCGAGGCGTACGAGCAGCTCACCGCCGAGAGCTATCTGCGCAGCGGGCGCGGTGCGGGTACCTGGGTGAGCGAGGGCGTACGCGCCGCGCAGCGCCCCGTACGCGACCGCGCGCCGCGCGCGGCCGGCGCGCTGGTGGACTTCCGGCCCGGCACCCCCGATCTGTCCCTCTTCCCGCGCAGCGCGTGGAGTGCCGCCCAGCGGGCGGTGTTCGATCGGCTGCCGCACGGCGCGCTGGGCTATCCCGATCCGCGCGGGCTGCCGGAGCTGCGCGAGGCCCTGGCCGGGCTGCTCGCCCGGCGCCGGGGCGTGGTGGCCGATCCGGAGCGGCTGGTGGTCTGCTCGGGGGTGGCCCAGGCGACGACCCTGCTCGGCTTCGTCCTCCGGGAGGAGGGCGTGGCCTCGGTCGGGGTGGAGGATCCGGGCAGCCCGGAACACGCCTCGCTGTTCGCGGCCACCGGCCTGGGCACGGTCCCTCTGCCCCTCGACGACGACGGCCTCGCCCTCGCGCCCCTGAAGCGCTCCGGGGTGCGCGCCGTCGTGACCACGCCGGCGCACCAGTTCCCCACCGGAATCGGATACTCCGCGCAGCGCCGCGGCGAGCTGCTCGACTGGGCGCGGGGCGCGGACGCCGTGATCATGGAGGACGACTACGACGGGGACTTCCGGTACGACCGGGCGCCGGTGGGAGCCTTGCAGGGGCTGGACCCCGAGCGGGTCGTGTACACCGGTTCCGTGAGCAAGTCGCTGGCCCCCGGCCTGCGGCTCGGCTGGTTGGTCGCCCCCGCCGCGCTCACCGAGCGGATCGTCGCCCGCAAACGGACCATGGATCTGGGCAACCCGGTGATCGACCAGGCCGTCCTGGCCGACTTCATCGTGCGCGGCGGCTACGACCGGCAGCTGCGGCGCTGCCAGCGGGCCTACCGGGAACGCCGGGACGCTCTGGTGTCCGCGCTCGACGAGCACTTCCCCGGCGCGACGGTCAGCGGTATCGCGGCGGGCCTGCACATCATCGCCCGACTGCCCGCGCGGTACGGCCCCGAGGAGGTCTTCCTGGAGCGGGCGGCCGGAGCGGGCATCGCGCTGCGGCCGCTGCGCGACTGCGGAACGGCCGACTCCGAGGACGGCACCCTGCCCCTCGTCCTGGGCTACGCCCATCTCTCCCCCGGCGACATCGCCCGAGGGGTCGCCGCGCTGGCGGCCGCCGGCGTTCCGGCCGGTCCGTCCCCGGCCGACGCGCGCCGTTCACCCGGGGTTGGGGCTCCGGCCGCCGCGAGGCACTAGGCATGGACGGAGACCGGCGCCGGTCCACGGCCTGCTCGCGAACGGCGCACCGCCCGCCCACCTCCCGGAGGCGCTTCGATGTCCTACCGTCCGCACCGTTCGCGGGTTCCCTCGCCCGGCCGCCGTGCCGTCCTGCGCGGCTCGCTGATCGCCCCGGCGGCGGTCGCGCTCGCCCCCGCGACCGCTTCGGCCGCGCCCGCGCTGCACCTGGCGGGGCGGCCCGAGGCGTCCTGGGGCGTGCAGGTGGGCGGCGTGACCGCCTCGTCGGCGCTCCTGTGGGTGCGCTCGGACCGGCCGGCCCGGATGCTGGTGGAGACCTCGGCGACCGAGTCGTTCAGACGGGTACGCAGGTGGTACGGGCCGTCGATCGGCCCCGGAACGGACTTCACCGGCACCACACCGCTGTACGGCCTGCCCGCGGGCGAGCAGGTGCACTACCGCGTGACGCTCGCGGATCCGGCCGATCCGCGCCGTACCGGCAGGCCGGTGTACGGAACGTTCCGTACCGCTCCGGCCCGGCGGCGCTCCGGGGTGCGGTTCCTCTGGTCGGGCGATATCGCGGGGCAGGGCTGGGGCATCAATGAGGACATCGGCGGCTACCGGGTGTACGAGGAGATGCGCCGCCTGGACCCGGACTTCTTCCTGTGCAGCGGCGACAGCATCTACGCGGACGGCCCGCTGGAGGCGAGCGTGACGCTGCCGGACGGCCGGATCTGGCGCAACGTCATGACCGAGGAGAAGGCGAAGGTCGCCGAGACGCTGGACGAGTACCGGGGGAACTTCCGCTACAACCTGCTCGACCGGAACGTCCGCCGCTTCAACGCGCAGGTGCCCTCCGTCGTGCAGTGGGACGACCACGAGGTGCGCAACAACTGGTACCCCGGCCAGATCCTCGACGACGCGCGGTACACCGAGAAGAACGTGGACATCCTCGCGGCGCGCTCCGTGCGCGCCTTCCACGAGTACGTGCCGCTCGCGCCCTCGCACGGTTCCGGGCGTCGTTCGCGGATGTACCGGGTCGTCCACCACGGGCCGCTGCTCGACGTGTTCGTGCTCGACATGCGTTCGTACCGCAACGCCAACTCCCCGGGGCGGCAGGCCGACGACACGACGGGCATCCTCGGCGCCGAGCAGGCGCGGTGGCTGCGGCGCTCGCTGGCCGCCTCCCGGGCGGAGTGGAAGGTGATCGCCGCCGACATGCCGCTCGGCCTCGTGGTCCCGGACGGCGCGACGGACTTCGAGGCGGTGGCACAGGGCGACCCCGGGGCCCCGCTCGGACGGGAACTCCAGATCGCCGAACTGCTCCGGTTCATCAAGCACCGCGGGATCACCGGCACCGTGTGGCTGACGGCCGACGTCCACTACACCTCGGCGCAGCACTACGTGCCGGAGCGGGCGGCGTTCAAGGACTTCGCACCGTTCTGGGAGTTCGTGTCGGGGCCGCTGGCGGCGGGCGGCTTCCCGGCCAACGCCCTGGACGCCACCTTCGGCCCGGACCGGGTCTTCGTGCGGGCTCCCGACCGGGCCAACGTCTCGCCGATGGAGTCGCCCCAGTTCTTCGGTGAGGTGGAGATCGACGGCGACAGCGCGGAGCTGACGGTGCGTCTGCGGGCCGAGGGCGGGTCGGTGCTGTTCACCAAGGTGCTCCGGCCGGGCCGCGTCGGGCAGTGAGCGGCGGTTCCCGGAATCTGGCCGAAAACGACGATAGGCGACCAGATCAACACGTAACCCATCAGTCACAAAGCGTTCGTGACCAGGCAACACCGTTCGTTCACAGTGAGGATATGACTGATGTGACGTCCGCGAAGAGCGCCCACCGTCCGCACCACTGGCGGCGGGACCTGATCGAACTGGCCGCCCTGTTCACCGCCGTGGCCGTGGCCGACGCCATCGCCAACCTGATCGGCCACCAGCCGGACGGGCCCTACCTGCTCGTGGCGTCGGCGGTGGCGCTGGTGGCCACCGCCGCGTTCCACACCTGGTGGGCACGACGGCACAGTCACGCTCCCCCGTCCGGTGAGGGGGGCTCCGTACGGGACGGTGCGGACGCCGCGGCGCTCGGAGCGCGGGACGGCGCGGCGGGCGAGGCCCAGGGCGGCGGTGCGGGCGGGATCGACCGCACCGAGGCGACCACGCTGTGGCGGATGCGGACGACCGTGCACGACGCCCCGGGCAGTCTGGCCGCGCTGTGCGTGGCCCTCGCCCGGCTCCGGGTGGACATCCTCACCCTGGGGACCCACCCGCTCGCGCAGGGGACCGTCGACGAGTTCCTGCTGCGGGCCCCGGCCTCGCTCCAGGCGCGGGAGCTGTCACGGGAGATCGCGGCCGCCGGCGGCGCCTCCACGTGGATCGAGCGGGCGGACGCCCACGATCTGGTCGACATCCCGACCCGGGTGCTGTCGCTGGCCACGCGGACGGCGCTCGACGCGGCCGAGCTGCCGCTCGCCCTGCGCCAGTTGCTCGGCCGGTGCACCATCCACTCGCTTCCCGCCGTCTCCGTCACCGGACGCCCGACCGGGGAGAGCGCCCCGGTCGAGGGCGTACTGGAGGAGACGGTGATGCGGCTGCGGGACCCGTCCGGTGGGGTGATCTCCGTCGAGCGGCCCGGTCTGCCCTTCACCCCGACCGAGTTCGCGCGGGCGCGCGCCCTGGTCGAACTCGACGCCCGGCTGGGCCCGCGGCTGCCGCGCGGCAAGGACGTCCTCACCCTGCCCGAGGGCAACGAGATCACCGTGCGCCGCGCGGGCGGCGGCGATCTCGCCGCCGCCCGCGCCCTGCACGACCGCTGCTCGCGGCGCACCCTGGGCCTGCGCTACCACGGCCCGGTCGCGGACGCGGACCGCTATCTCGACCACCTGCTGAGCCCTCGCTTCGGCCGCACCCTGGCGGCGCAGACGGCCTCCGGCAAGCTGGTGGCGCTGGGCCACCTCCTCTGGGACGGCGACGAGACCGAGGTCGCCCTCCTCGTCGAGGACGACTGGCAGCGCCGGGGCATCGGTTCCCAGCTGCTCGGCCGCCTGGTCGCTCTCGCCGTGGAGGCGGGCTGCGACAGCGTGTACGCGGTGACGCAGTCCCACAACACCGGCATGGTGGCGGCGATGCGCGCGCTGGAGCTGCCCCTCGACTACCAGATCGAGGAGGGCACGCTCGTCATCACCGCCCGGCTGACGGCCGACCGGCCGACGACTGAAGGGGCCGCTCGTCCGTCCGCGCCGGCGGAAGGGGCCCGTCGCTGAGCGCCTGGCACAGGTCCGCCCACAGGTCCTCGACGTCCTCCAGGCCGACCGACATCCGCAGCAGCCGGTCGCCGACACCGGACGCCCGCCGGTCTCCCTCCTCCACGATGCGGTGACTGATGGAGGCCGGGTGCTGGATCAGCGAGTCCACGCTGCCGAGGCTGACGGCGGGCGTGATGAGCCGCACCCCGGAGATCACCCGGTGCGGGTCCCCGTACACCTCGAAGGAGATCATCGCGCCGCCGACGCGCGGGTAGTGCACCCGGGCGACGCGCGGGTCGGCGGTGAGCCTGCGGACCAGTTCGGCCGCGCTCGTCGAGGCCGCCCGTACGCGTACCGGGAGCGTGGACAGGCCGCGCAGCAGGAGGTAGCCGGCCAGTGGGTGCAGCACTCCGCCGGTGGCGAACCGGACCTGACGCAGTGTGGCGGCGAACTCCTCGTCGCAGGCGACGACGCCGCCCATGACGTCCCCGTGGCCGCCGAGGTACTTGGTGGCGCTGTGCAGGACGATCCGCGCGCCGTGTTCGACGGGACGCTGCAGGACGGGCGTGGCGAAGGTGTTGTCGACCAGCAGCGGGACGGTTCCGCAGGCGTGGGCGACGGCCCGGATGTCGATCTCGGCCAGCGTCGGGTTGGCCGGCGTCTCGACCATCACGAGCCCGGTGTCCGGGCGGATCGCGTCGGCGATGCCCGCCGGGTCGGTCCAGGTCACCTCGGTGCCCAGCAGCCCCGCGCCGAGCAGATGGTCGCTGCAGCCGTAGAGCGGGCGGACCGCGACGACGTGGCGCAGTCCCTGGCTCGCGCGGGCGAGCAGGACCGCGGTCAGCGCCGCCATCCCGCTGGCGAAGGCGACGGCGCTCTCGGCGCCCTCCAGCCGGGCCAGCGCCGTCTCGAAGCGGCCCGTGGTGGGGTTGTCCAGCCGGGCGTAGACGGGCGGCCCGTCCGGGCGGGCCCCGGTGGTGGCGAAGGCGTCGATCCGCATCGCCTCGCCGCGCGAGTCGTAGGAGGGGTAGGTGGTGGACAGGTCGATCGGCGGTGCGTGCACGCCGAGGGAGGCGAGGTCGTCGCGTCCGGCGTGCACGGCTTCGGTGGCGAGAGCCCTGGCCGGGGTGGGGGCAGGGGGCGTCATCGAGACTTCATTGTCCATGCCGTCACTCTGAACAGTTACCGGTCCGTAGTGGCATTGTCCCGTGCTACGTTCGCCACATGTCCGATTCCGTCGCTCTCGATCCGGTGGATCTGCACCTTCTGAAGCTTCTGCAGAACGATGCGCGGACCACGTACCGGGAGCTCGCGGCCGAGGTCGGCGTGGCCGCTTCGACCTGCCTGGACCGGGTGGCCCGGCTGCGCCGCTCCGGGGTGATCCTCGGGGACCAGTTGCGTCTCGATCCGGCGAAGCTCGGCCGGGGTCTCCAGGCGCTGCTCCTGGTGCAGGTCCGGCCGCACCGCCGGGAGCTCATCGGGCCGTTCGTCGACCGCGTCAGGTCCCTGCCGGAGTCGCGCGCTCTCTTCCATCTCACCGGTCCCGACGACTATCTGGTGCAAGTCGCGGTGGCCGACGCGGCGGATCTGCAGCGGCTGGTGCTGGACGAGTTCACCTCGCGCCGGGAGGTGGCCCGGGTGGACACCCGGCTGATCTTCCAGCAGTGGGACTGCGGGCCGCTGCTGCCGCCGTCCGGGAACCGAGGACCGGCAGACGGGCCGGAGACGCACCGGGTGTGATCGTCTTTCGGACGTCCGGAGGTCCGGGATGATGACGGGACACGTGCCGCCGTACGAGGATGTCCGCATGTCAGACACTTCGAGCAGCGCGCTGCCCCGTCAGGTCGCCGACGCCTACGTCGACGCACTCATCGAACTCGACCCCATCACGGGCACCTATCTGGGTGTGCCCGAAAGCTCGCGCCGACTGCCCGACTTCTCACCGGCCGGTCAGGCGGAGTCCGCCGACCTCCTCCGCGCGACGCTGCGGAAGCTGGACGCCGCCGAGCGGCTTCCCGGCGCGGACAGCGATGCCGAGCGGCGCTGCGGACGGCTCCTGCGGGAGCGCCTGACGGCGGAACTCGCCGTGCACGAGGCCGAGGAGGGCCTGCGGGCGATCTCCAACCTGTCGTCGCCCGCCCACAGCGTCACCGAGGTCTTCACCCTCACGCCGACCGCGACGGACGAGGACTGGGCGGCGGTCGTGGAGCGCCTGCGCGCGGTGCCCGCCGCGTACGAGGGGTACCGCGCCTCGCTCGCGCTCGGTCTGGAGCGCAAGCTGTACGGCGGCCCGCGCGCGACCGCCACCTTCGTCGGGCAGCTCACGGAGTGGGGCGGGCAGGGCAAGGGCCAGGGGTTCTTCACCGAGTTCGTCGCGCCGGGACCCGCGTCCCTGCGGGCCGAGCTGGACGAGGCCGCCGGGCGGGCGACGGCTTCCGTGCTCGCGCTGCGGGACTGGATGCGCGACGTGTACGCCCCGGCGATCGAGGGCGCCCCTGACCCGGTCGGCCGGGAGCGCTACGCCCGCTGGTCGCGGCTGTACAACGGCACCGACCTGGATCTCGACGAGGCGTACGCGTACGGCTGGTCGGAGTACCACCGGCTGCTCGCCGAGATGAAGACCGAGGCCGAGAAGGTGCTGCCCGGGTCCGGGCCGTGGGAGGCGCTCGCCCACCTCGATGTGCACGGCAAGCACATCGAGGGCGTCGACGAGGTCCGCGAGTGGCTGCAGGGCCTGATGGACGAGGCGATCGAGGCCCTGGACGGCACGCACTTCGACCTCGCCGAACGCGTACGGAAGGTGGAGTCCCGGATCGCGCCGCCCGGCGGGGCCGCCGCGCCGTACTACACCAGCCCCTCCGAGGACTTCTCCCGCCCCGGGCGCACCTGGCTGCCGACCATGGGCGAGACCCGCTTCCCGGTGTACGACCTGGTCTCCACCTGGTACCACGAGGGCGTCCCCGGCCACCACCTGCAGCTGGCGCAGTGGACGCACGTCGCCGACACCCTCTCCCGCTACCAGGCGTCGGTCGGGATGGTCAGCGCGAACGCCGAGGGCTGGGCGCTGTACGCGGAGCGGCTGATGGACGAGCTGGGCTTCCTGCCCGACCCGGAACGGCGGCTCGGCTATCTGGACGCCCAGATGATGCGCGCCTGCCGGGTGATCGTCGACATCGGCATGCACCTGGAGCTGGAGATCCCGGCCGACTCCCCCTTCCACCCGGGCGAGCGCTGGACACCCGGTCTGGCCCAGGAGTTCTTCGGCAACCACAGCGGCCGTCCCGCCGACTTCGTGGAGAGCGAGCTGACCCGCTATCTGTCGATGCCGGGCCAGGCCATCGGCTACAAGCTCGGGGAGCGGGCCTGGCTGCTCGGCCGGGAGAACGCGCGCGCCGCGCACGGCGACGCGTTCGATCTGAAGGCCTGGCACATGGCGGCGCTCTCCCAGGGGTCGCTGGGCCTGGACGATCTGGTGGACGAGCTGTCGCGGCTCTGACCCGAGCCGTGCGTACGGTCCGGAGCCCCCGTCGGTGGAAGTGAGGCAGCCTGTCATGAACGAGCGGAACGGATTCCTTTTCTGCGCCGACCCGTTGCGGCTCTCCCGGCCCGATCCGCAGTTCGCCGGCGAGCTCGCGGCGGCGCGCGCGGCCGGCGGGCGGATCGCGCTGGTCGATCATGACGCGCTGCTCGCGGGGGACGCGGCCGGGGCGGTGGCCCGGGTCGCCCGGGACTCCGGACCGTACTGGTACCGGGGCTGGATGATCCCCTCCGCCCGGTACGCGGAGCTGGAGGCGGCGCTCGACGCGCGGGGCTGCGCCCTGCTCACGGGCGCCGCCGACTACCGGCGGGCGCATGAACTCCCTGGCTGGTACGAGGAGTTCGAAGGACTCACGCCACGCAGCGTCTGGTGCGCCATGGCTCTGGGGGCGCCGGCGCCCACCGCCGACGAGCTGGCCGGGCTCGCGGCGCCCCTGGGCCCCGGGCCCGGCATCGTGAAGGACTTCGTGAAGTCCCGCAAGCACGAGTGGCACGAGGCCTGTTACGTGCCCGAGCTGGCGGACCGGGAGCGACTCGCCGCGGTGGTGGGCCGGTTCGTGGAGCTGCAGGGCCCGTTCCTCGCGGGCGGCCTGGTGCTGCGGTCCTTCGAGCCGTTCGTCGCGGACGGCGAGGCGCGGGTGTGGTGGGTGGACGGGGAGGCGGTGCTCGTCACCGCCCACCCCGACACCCCCGGCCCGGTCTCCGTCCCCGGACTGGCCGCCCTGCGGGAGGCGGTGGGCCACCTCGGACTGCGCTGGGTCACCACCGACCTGGCGGTGCGCGAGGACGGGGTGTGGCGGGTGGTGGAGGTCGGCGACGGCCAGGTCAGCGGGCTTCCCGCCGGGGCGGAGGCCGGGGCCCTGTTCGCCGCGCTGGCCGGCGTCGAACGATGAAGCATCCGGCGGAGACCACCGGGCGGATCGGCGCGGTGGTCTCCGTCACCACCGGCGTCGGGTACTCCTCGCCGCTCCTCCGCCGGGCGATCGGCCGCTGACCCGGCGGGGCGTCCGCGGGGCCGGACCGGTCACAGGCGGTGGCGGACGGAGGAGCCCTGACGCTCCTTCACCACCTCGAGCCGGACCGGGATCCGGCGGCGCAGGTCGGCCACATGGCTGACAATGCCCACGCTGCGGTCCCGCTCGCGCAGGGAGTCGAGCACGTCGAGCACCTCGTCCAGGGTCTGGTCGTCCAGGCTGCCGAACCCCTCGTCGATGAAGAGGGTGTCCAGGCGCACGCCGCCGGCCTCCTCGGTCACGACGTCGGCGAGGCCGAGCGCGAGCGCCAGCGAGGCGAAGAACGTCTCTCCGCCGGAGAGCGTCGCGGTGTCCCGTTCGCTGCCCGTCCAGGCGTCCACCACATGCAGCCCCAGCCCGGCCCTTCGTCCGCCGGTGCGGGCGTCGGAGTGGACCAGGGTGTAGCGGCCGGAGGACATCCGGCGCAGCCGGGCGGTGGCGGCCGCCGCCACCTGTTCGAGGCGGGCGGCCAGGACGTACGCCTCCAGGCGCATCTTGCGCTCGTTGTCGGCGGAGGTGCCCGCCGCCAGACCCGCGAGGCGGGCGATCCGCTCGTACTCCTGGCGCACCGGGCCCAGCCGCCGCACCTCGTCGGCGGCCTGGCCGGAGAGGCGGGTCAGCTCTCCGCAGCGCTCCTCGGCGGCGGCGCGTGCGGAGGTCGCCTCGCGCAACAGCCATTCCGCTGTCCCGAACTCGCTCTGGGCGGCCGCCGGCCGAGCGGGGGGCTGCTCGGCGGCCTCGCGGGCGTCGCGTTCGGCGCGGCGGTCGGCGACCGCCGCGGCCTCGGCCTGCCAGGCGTCGACGCGGTGCTGCAGGTCGCGTTGGGCGGCGGCGTCGAGGAGGGCCGCCGCCGCGGCCTGCGGGGTGTCGAAGCCGGCCCGGAACGCCGCGTCGGAGAGTCGGCCGTCGGCCTCCTTGCGCCGCCGGGCCGCGTCCTGTTCGGCGCGCACCGCCTCGACGGCCTCCGCGAGCAGCGCCACCCGGCGGGTGAGGCGTTCCGCGTAGGCGGCGACGGACCCGGACTCGCCTTGGAACACGGCGAGTTCGTCCCGCAGCACGGCCTGCTCGCGGTCGAGCGCCTCCCGTCGGGACGTGCGGGCCGCGGCCCTCCGCTCGGCCTCCTGCCGGAGTTCGAGCCGCCCGAGGTGCTCGCGCTCCGCGGCGTCGAGGGCCTCGCGGGCCGCGTGCGTCCCGGCGGCGAGGCGGTGCTCCTCGGCATGCTCGGCGGCCAACCGGTCGACGGTGTCGCGCAGTTCGTCGACGGACGGGCCGGGGTCCGGCTGTGTCCCGTCCTCGCCCGCGCCCTCGACGGGCGCCGCTTCGACGGCTGCCGGGAGATCCGCGTCGCGGGCCTCCGCCTGTGCGGCGGCGTGGCGTTCGCGGACGAGCCCGAGGGCCTGCTCGGCGCGGGCGCGGGCGTTCTCGGCGCGGCGGTGGGCGGTGAGGGCGGCCTCCTCGGTGGCCCGGTCGACGTGGCCGTCGCCCTCGGTGGCGGGGGCCGGGTGCTCGGCGGAGCCGCAGACGGTGCAGGGCGCGCCGTCGACGAGTTGGGCGGCCAGCTCCGCCGCGATGTCCCGCAGCCGCCGCTCCCGCAGCCCGAGCCAGGTCTCGTGGGCGTCGAGGGCACGTTCGCGGGCCTCGGCGAGGGTCTGCCGGGTTGCCAGGACCTCGGCGGCCAGCGCGTCGCGGCGGCGGGCGGCCTCCAGCCTGCGGCGGGCCGGGGCGAGGAGTCCGGCGAGCCGCTCGGCGCGGGTCGCGGCCTCCTGGGCCGTCGCGATGCGTTCGCGGAGCCCGGCGTGGACGGCGTCCCAGCCGGCGAGCCAGGCGTCCGCGTCCCGGACGGTCGCGTCGTCGGCCCGGGACTCGCGCTCCAGCCGGTCCCGTTCCTCGTCGATCGCGGCGCTGCGCGCCTCGGCCCGGCGGGCCGACTCCAGGCCGCCCAGCTCCTGCCGGAAGCGGCGCTCCAGCTCGGCGAGCTGGTCGGGGCCGGCGTCGGCGAGGTCGGGCGGCAGCTGCGCCCGGGCCCGGTCGAGGGCGTCGCCCGCCCTGCGGTGGGCGCGCTCCGCCTCCTCGCACAGGTCCAGCGCGGGGGCGACCCGGTCGGCCTTGCGGGCGCGTTCCAGCCTCTCCTGGCAGCGGTCGTGTTCGGGCCGCCGCTCCTCCAGCGCCTCGGCGCGGCGCGCGGTCTCCTCGTACCGCTGCTGAAGGCGGGCGAGTTCGCGCTCGGTGTCCAGGGCGTGGCGGGCCGCGCGCTGTCGGCCCTCGGCGCCCGTCACGACGCAGTGGGCGATGCCGAGCCGTTCGCGGGCCGTGGACCGGGCGATCGCGGCCCACTCCAGAACGGCTTCGGCGAGGCCCGGTTCGCCGGGCCGGGCGGCGACCGGCGTGGCCTCGGCCCCGACGGGCCCGGCCGCCTGCGCGATGCGCTGGGCAAGGGCGAGGATCCGCTCGTCGGCGGCGATGACCCTGGCCTCCGCGCCCCGGCGCAGCTCGGCGAGGCGTTCCTCGACGGCGGCGAAGCGGCGGGTGTCGAAGAGCCGGCCGAGGAGCTTGCCACGGGCTTCGGCGTCCGAACGCAGGAAGCGCGCGAAGTCGCCCTGCGGCAACAGGACCACCTGGCAGAACTGGTCCCGGCTCATGCCGATGAGCTGGGTCAGCTCCTCGCCGATCTCCTGGTGCGACTTGCTGAGCGCCTGCCAGCCGCGCTCGGGGTCGTGACCGCGCAGCCTGCTCTGGGCCTTCTCCACGGTGAAGCCGTCGCCGCGCTTCTTCGGGCGGGGCTGGGCGGGGCGGCGGGTGACTTCGAGGCGTCGGCCGCCGACGGTCAGCTCCAGCTGGACCTCGGTGGGCAGGTCCGGTGGGGCGTGGTCGCTGCGCAGGGAGGCGCCGGGGCTCTGCCGGGCGCCGGGGACGGCTCCGTACAGGGCGAAGCAGACGGCGTCCAGAACGGAGGTCTTCCCCGCGCCGGTGGGGCCGTGGAGCAGGAAGAGGCCGGCGGAGGAGAGGGCGTCGAAGTCGACTTCCTGGGTGGCGCCGAACGGACCGAAGGCGGTGATGCTCAGGCGGTGCAGTCTCACCGGGACACCTCGCGCACGGTCCCGTCCACCCGGACGTCGTCGAACGCGCCGCGCAGCACGGTGCGTTCGAGGTCGCTGGGGCCGCTGCCGCCGCGGACGTGGGCGACGAAGTCCTCGGCGATCTGGTGGTCGTCGCGGCCCTTGAGGCGCTGGGCGTAGGAGGCGAGCGGATCCTCTGGGGGCCGTTCGGGGTCGAAGACGAGGCTGAGGGTGTGCGGGAAGCGCCGGGCGAGGCGGGCCATGGGCTCGGCGGGGCGTACCGGGTCGGTGAGGGTGGCCTCGACCCAGGCGTGCTCGTGGCGGTCCAGCGCGGGGTCCTCCAGGAGGGTGTCGAGGCGGCCCCGGAGCCGGGCGAGGGGCCGCTCCACGGGGCAGTCGATCCGCTCCTCGGCGGCGATGTCCCCGTCGGCGTCGAGGTCGATGAGCCACATGGTCTTGCGGTGGTCGGCCTCGGAGAAGGAGTAGGCGAGCGGCGAGCCGGAGTAGCGGACCCGGTCCGTGACCCGCTGGGAGCCGTGGAGATGGCCGAGGGCCGCGTAGTCGACGCCGTCGAAGACCCCGGCCGGGACGGCGGCGACCCCGCCGACGGTGATGTCGCGTTCGCTGTCGCTGGGCTCCCCGCCCGCCACGAAGGCGTGCGCGAGGACGACGGAGCGGGTCCCCCCGGGGCGGGTGGCGAGGTCGGCGCGGACCTTGTCCATGGCGGCGGTGAGGACCGCCTCATGGCCGGCCCCGGCGGCCCGGAGGGCGTCCTTGACCAGGGCAGGTTCCAGGTAGGGCAGCCCGTAGAACGCCACGTCGCCGTGGTCGTCGGCGAGCACGACGGGGGTGGCGCAGTTCTCCGGGTCGGTCCGCAGGTGGATCCCGGCCCGTTCGAAGAGCCCGGCTCCGACGCCGAGCCGGCGGGCCGAATCGTGGTTGCCGGAGATCATGACGGTGGGGACGCCGGCGGCGGCGAGCCGGTGCAGCGCCCGGTCGAACAGCTCGACGGCGGTGAGCGGCGGGACGGCCCGGTCGTAGACGTCGCCCGCGACGAGGACGACGTCCACCTCGCGCTCCCGGACGGTCGCCACGAGATGGTCGAGGTAGGCGGCCTGGGCGTCGAGGAGGGAGACGCGGTGGAAGGACCGGCCCAGGTGCCAGTCCGAGGTGTGCAGGATTCTCACGCCGTCACTCCAGCGGGTCCGTCCGCCGCCGTCACTCCAGCGGGTCCGTCCGCCGTCGTCGCTCCGCGGGCTCCGGTCCGCACCGTCGCTCCGTCGCCCTCCGCCCGCACCGTCATTCCACCGGTCCCCGCCCGCATCGTCGTCGTCCTCCACCCCGTGGGCCGCGCGCCTGCGGCCCCTGATCCCGCTCGGCACCGACCACGCTAACGCCGCCGGGCCGCCGAACCCGCATCGATCATGAAGGTACGGCCGTGGGATTGCCCTCATCACGCGCGTTCGCGCCACGGCGTCGTCACACGTCGCCGTACGCCTCGCCGCCCAGCTCCAGCACGGCGGTCCCCGCGGTCGCGTCGGCGAGCCAGGCGGTGAACGCCTCGACGTCGCCGTCCGGCAGCCCGATGTCGATGGTGACGGCCTCGGCGTACCGCACCTCGCGGACGTCCCGCCCGGTGGCCCGCAGATCGTTCTCCAGCTTTCCGGCCCGTTGGTGGTCGACCCGGATCGTGGCGAGCCGGAAGCGCTGCCGGGTGAGGGTGCCGAGGGCGTCGAGGGCTTCACCCACCACTCCCCCGTACGCCCGGATCAGCCCGCCCGCGCCGAGTTTGACCCCGCCGTAGTAGCGGGTGACGACCGCCACGGCGTACCGCACCTCCCGCCGCATGAGCATCTGGAGCATCGGGACGCCCGCGGTCCCGCCGGGTTCGCCGTCGTCGCTCGCCTTCTGCACGGAGGCGTCGGCGCCGATCACATACGCGAAGCAGTTGTGGGAGGCGGTCGGGTGCTCCTTGCGGACGCGGGCGACGAAGTCCTGCGCTTCCTGTTCGGTGGCGGCGGGGGCGAGGGAGCAGAGGAAACGGGATCGGTTGATCTCGCTCTCGTGCACACCCGCGCGGGCGACGGTCCGGTACTGCTCCTGCATCCGTCCACCCTATGCGCCGCCGGGAGGGCGGGTTCCGGTGGGAATGGGCGGGGCGGGGTCCAGGGTTGTCCCGGCATGAACGCAGACGGCACGTACACGGACCCCGCGACGATCAGGCGGATCCTCCAGGACACGGGCGACACCTGGGCGGTGGTGGGCCTGTCCGGCAACCGTTCCCGGGCGGCCTTCGGGGTGGCGGAGGTCCTCCAGCGGTTCGGCAAGCGGGTGGTGCCCGTGCACCCGAAGGCCGAGACGGTGCACGGGGAGCAGGGGTACGCCTCGCTCGCGGACATCCCCTTCCCGGTCGACGTGGTGGACGTGTTCGTCAACAGCGCGGCGGCGGGCGGGATCGCCGACGAGGCGACGGCGGTGGGCGCGAAGGCGGTGTGGTTCCAGCTCGGCGTCGTGGACGTGGACGCCTTCGAGCGGACGCGTGCGGCGGGTCTGGACATGGTGATGGACCGGTGCCCGGCGATCGAGATCGGGCGGCTGAGTGGCCCCGCCTGAGCGGACCGGGTGTGCGGGACGCCCCGGGGCGGGAAGGATCCCCGCCGTGGACGACGTACGCGATGTGGACGTGCTCGACGGGGCCCGGACGACGGCCGCTCTGACCGCTCTGGGCGTACGGCCCGGCGATGTGCTCCTGGTGCACGCCTCGCTGCGGTCGCTCGGACCGGTGGCGGGCGGTGCGCGGGGGGTGCTGGGCGCGCTGCGCCGGGCCGTGGGGCCAGGGGGGACCCTGGTGGTCCCCGCCTTCACCCCGGAGAACTCCGACACCTCCCCGCATTACCGCGCGCGGGTACGAGGCCTGGACGCGGACGCCGTCGAGGCCGTGCGCGCCTCGATGGAGCCGTACGACCCGTCGCTGACCCCCGCGCCGTCGATGGGCGCGCTGGCCGAGACCGTACGGACGGCTCCGGGGGCCGGGCGCAGCGCGCATCCGCAGACCTCGTTCGCCGCGCTCGGCCTGCGGGCGGCGCGTCTGCTCGCCGGGCACCGGGCCGGCTGCCACCTCGGGGAGGACTCGCCGCTGGCCCGGCTGTACGAGGCGGATGCCCGGATCCTGCTGCTCGGCACCGGCTACGCCACGTGTACGGCGTTCCATCTCGGCGAGTACCGGATGCCCGGTCCGCCGCGCCGGAACTACCGCTGCGTGGTGGCGTCGCGGGGGGTGCGCCGATGGTGGGAGTACGAGGATGTCGCCCTGGACGACGGGGACTTCGCCGCCCTGGGCGCGGCGTTCGAGGGTGCCGCCGCCGACGGTGACGTACGTGCGGGACACGTGGGCGCGGCCAGCTGCAGGCTCCTCCGGCTGCGCCCCGCCGTCGACTTCGCCACGGCCTGGCTCACGGAGCACCGGGCGACCGCGCGCTGACCTCGGTCGCGCGCTGACCTCGGGCGGGCGTCCCGGCGGGCGGGCGTCTCAGCGGACGGGCGGGCGTCCCGGCGGGCGGGCGTCTCAGCGGACGGGCGGGATGGCGACGGCCATGGTGAACTCGGCCGGTTCGCCGCCCTCGTTGCGGTAGCCGTGCGGCACGTGCGCCTCGAAGGTGGCGGAGGTCCCGGCGGGGACGGGATGGGTGCGGCCGTCGACGACGAGGGCCAGTTCGCCCTCGGTCACATGGAGGAGTTCGACCGTGCCCTCGGGGTGCGGGTCGGAGGTGGTGCCCTCCCCCGGCATCAGCCGGCAGGCCCACAGTTCGAGCGGGCCTCGGGCCTCGGCGCCGACGAGCAGCGTGGTGGAACTGCCCGCGTCGGTGGACCACATGCGGACGGCCCGGCCCTCCGGGACCAGCCGGACCTGGGCGCCCTGCTCGTGATCGAGGAGGGTGGTGATGCTGACGCCGAGCGCGTCGGCCAGTTTGACCGTGGTGCCGACGCTCGGGTTCGTGCGCGCCTGCTCGATCTGGATGATCATCCCGCGGCTGACTCCGGCGCGGGCCGCGAGGGCGTCGAGGGTGAAGCCGCGCTCCCCCCGCCAGCGCTTGAGGTTGCGGGCCAGCGACTGGGTGAGCTGGTCGAGGTCGGACACGTACCGTCCCTGCGGTGGATGGCGGAGTGCGAGTGGCGGAGTGCCGCGTGCGGAGACGGCGGGCTGAGCACGGTGTGCTGAGTCGCGTACGGCGCGTGCCGGGTCAAGAATATTGCACTGCCGTGCGGTGCGGTCCCGGCTCCGCCCGGGCGTACCGCCGCCACCGCCTCACGGAGCTTCGCGTGCCCCGTCCAGCCCCCCGAGGGCCAGCAGTTGCTCGGGCGTGACGCCTTCGGGGATCGGCACGGGCGCGGGCGTGCGCAGCGGCGGCTGCCACCCCGCCTCCGGGTCCCAGCGGCGGACGACGCGGGCGGGCGCCCCCGCGACCACCGCGTGGTCGGGGACCTCGCCCCGGACGACCGCGCCCGCGGCGACCACCACGTTGCGGCCGAGCCGGGCCCCCGGCAGGATCACCGCGCCGGTGCCGATCCAGCAGCCGGGCCCGATCGCCACCGGTTCCATCCGGGGCCACTGTTTGCCCACGGGCTCGTGCGGGTCGTCGTAGCTGTGGTTGGTGGAGGTGATGTAGACGTACGGGCCGCAGTACGTGTCCGGGCCGATCGTCACCGTCGTGTCCGCGATCACATGGCTGCCGCGCCCCAGCACCACGCCGTCGCCCAGGGTGAGGACGGTGTCGGGACCGAGGTCCAGGTCCGGCATCATCCCGGCCGTGAGCGTGACCTGCTCGCCGATGACGCAGTGCGCGCCGAGCTCGATCCAGGGCTCCCCGAACACCGTCCCCTGCGGAAAGGCGAGCCGGGTCCCCGCGCCGATCGCGCCGAACCGCAGCCGCCCGGGATGCTCGGCGGTGACCGCGCCCGCCCGCTGCGCCCAGGCCCAGCCGCGGTGGACCGCGCGGGAGGCGGCACGGCGCGGCCAGCGGGCCAGGAAGGAGAACGTGTTTCGGTTCTTCGGCACACACTCACGGTAGTCGGCGGCGCGGTGGGCGATCCGTGCGATGACCTGTGATGTTCGCCCCACCGGGCGGTGTGCGCCGGGGGTCGTCCCCTACCGTGTGAGGCGGCCCGGTCCGGCGGATCCGATCGATGCGGCGGGAAGGCCCGGGAGCACCACACCGGCGCGAAGGAGCAGGCGATGGCGGAGCAGGCGTTGATCACGGGCATGGGCGGCAAGGAGCCGGACATCGACGTGGACGCGTTCGTGGCCCCGACCTCCGTGGTGATCGGCGAGGTGACGCTCGCCCCGGGCTCCAGCGTCTGGTACCAGGCCGTGCTGCGGGCCGACTGCGGTCCCATCACGCTCGGCCCCGACAGCAACATCCAGGACAACTGCAGCGTGCACACCGACCCCGGGTTCCCGCTCACCGTGGGCGCCCGGGTCTCGGTCGGCCACAACGCGGTGCTGCACGGCTGTGTGATCGAGGACGACGTGCTGGTGGGGATGGGCGCCACGGTGCTCAACGGGGCGCACATCGGGGCGGGTTCACTGGTCGCGGCGCAGGCCCTCGTGCCGCAGGGGATGCGGGTGCCGCCGGGCTCGCTCGTGGCGGGGGTGCCCGCGAAGGTGAAGCGGCCGCTGACCGCCGAGGAGCTGGAGGGCATCCGCTTCAACGCGGCCGGGTACGTGGAGCTGGCGAAGGCCCACCGCGAGGCGCACGGAGGCTGAGGCCCGGATTCGGCCGGCCGACGCACCCGGGCCGCTGTCCCTCCCCGAACCGGACGGGACAGCGGCCCGGGTGCGTACCGCGGTTCTCAGCTGTTGGGGCGCAGGGTCCAGACGACGGTCATCTCGCCGGTGACCGCGCCGTCGGCGCGCCGGATCTCGATGGCGACGGGGAATTCCGGCCGCTGACCGGCGTCCAGCTCGGCGACGACGTCGGCTATGGGGCGGCCGAGGGTCGCGGTCGCGGTGACCTCGCCCTTGGCGAGCTTCCTGTAGCCGATCTCGGCCTTCACGGCGAGCGGCACGGCGCGTGACATCTGGTCCCCGAAGGCGGCGATGACGATCGCGCCACTGGCGGACTCGGCGAGCGTGAACATCGCTCCGGCGTGGGGGCCGCCCAGGTGGTTGTGGTAGTCGGCCTGGTCGGGCAGCCGGACGACGGCGCGCTCCGGCGTCGTCTCCAGGAAGTCGAGGTTGAGGGTCCGGGCCATCGGGACCGTCGCGGCGAGCATCTCGCCCACGGTCATCTGTTCAGCGCTCATACCCGAAGGTTACTCACCAGTAGAACCGTTTGGCCATCCCCTTGTGACGGCTCTGGGACAGGGCGGCCGTAGAAGTGGCCGGGCGCCCCATCTATGGTTACTGGCCATGTGGCCAGGAACGCAGCCGCCCGGGGGCGAGCAGAACCCGCAGGACCAGAACCAGAACCCGTACCAGCAGCCGGGGTACCAGCAGCCGAATCCCTACCAGCAACCGGGATATCCGCCGCAGGGCCAGTCCGGGCAGCCCACGGAGCCGGGCTACGGATACCCGCAGGGCCCGCCCGGCGGGCAGCCGGGGTACCAGCAGCCCAATCCCTACCAGCAGCCGACGGTGCCGCAGTACGCCGTCCCGGGTCCGCCCGGCGGGCCCAAGCCCGGCGACGACAAGAAGAAGACGACGATCGTGGCGATCGTCGCGGCGACCGCGGTCGTGATCGCGGCGGGCGTCACCGGTTTCCTCGTGCTCGGCAAGGACGACGAGGGCGGCAAGTCCGTCGCCGGCGGCGGCGAGAAGTCCGCGTCGCCGAGCGCCAAGCCCAGCGAGACGGCCACCGGCTCCGCACCGCCCGTGGAGAACCCGCGGGGCTCCGAGAACGACCCCAAGCCGGTCGTGCCGGGCTGGAAGGTCGTCACCAACCCCAAGTGGGGCACGCAGTTCGACGTCCCCGGTGACTGGGAGGTCGCCAGTTCGGGCATGTTCTCCGGCTTCGAGGACGCCAAGGAGCCCACCGGTAAGCCGGTCGCCGGTTTCTCCGCACCCGCCTACTACAAGAGCAAGTGGTGCGTCGACGACTCCGACGGGGACGGCAGCGAGGAGGACACCGGGCTGGCCGGCGTCGGGACGAAGGGCGCCCAGGGCGCCAAGAACACCGACGAGGCCGCGACCAACGAGGCCGCCAACTGGGTGTGGGCCGCCTACGCCCAGCTGGACCCCAAGGACAAGGTCAAGATCGGCAAGCCCAAGGCGTACACCACCGAGTCGGGTCTGTCCGGCAGCGTCGTCCAGGCCACCGCGCTGGGCCTCGCCAACAAGGAGAAGTGCGACAGCGACGGGAAGTCGATCGCCTTCTCCTTCAAGAACTCCAAGGGCGACTTCTCGACCTGGGTCCTCTACGCCGCCGCCGGCGTCAAGGACGAGCTTCCCGACACCACCATCCAGAAGATCCTGAGCACGGTCCGCCTCTCCGGTCAGCCCACCGGCTGACCCGCGCGCCCGTACGTTCCCGCCCCCGAACCGCCCGACGGAGCCTCAGCCGACGCTGAAGGCTCCGTCGGGCGGTTCGGGCGAGGCGACCGCGTCCCCGTCCGCCACCGGGCGGGCCCCGCCGATGAACCGGGTCAGCGCGGGGCCGTGGGTGACCCGTGCGGGGAAGGCGTCGGCGGCGCAGGCGCGGACGAGCGGAGCCACGTCGAGGGGCGCGTACGAGGCGAGCAGGACGATGTTGCCGAAGCGCCGCCCGCGCAGCACGGCCGGTTCCCCGATCAGCGCGAGCTCCGGGAAGACCTCGGCGAAGTTCGCCAGCTGGGAGCGGAGGAAGGCGAACGGCGCGCTGTCGGCCAGGTTGGCGGCGTAGATCCCGTCCCCGCGCAGCGCCCGGCCGGCGGCCCGCGCGTACTCGACGGAGGTCAGGTGCGCCGGAACGCGGGAGCCGCCGAAGACGTCCGCGATCAGGAGGTCGGCGGAGCCGGGGGCCGTCGCCTCCAGCCACTCCCGGGCGTCGGCCGCGTGCAGCCGGACGCCGCTCCCGTCGGGCAGCGGCAGATGCTCCCGGACCAGCCGCAGCAGCCCCCGGTCCGTGTCGACGACGTCCTGCCGCGAGCCGGGGCGGGTCGCGACGACGTAGCGGGGCAGGGTCAGCGCCCCGCCGCCGAGGTGCAGGACGTCCAGGGGCGCGCCCGGTCCGGCCGCGCCGTCCACGACGTGGGCGAGCCTGCGTACGTACTCGAACTCCAGGTGGGACGGCTCGTCGAGGTCGACGTAGGACTGGGGCGCGTCGTCGACCGTCAGCAGCCAGGCCCGGTCGCGGTCCACGTCGGGCAGCAGCCGGGCGGTGCCGCAGTCGACCTCGCGGATGACGGGTATCGGCTCGTTCACGCCTCCATTGTCGCCTCCCGCGCCCCGCTGCCCGCCACCCCGGGAAGGGGGCGACGGGCGGCGGAGGTGCTCAGAGCAGCGCGGTGACCGTGCCCGCGCCGACCGTGCGGCCGCCCTCGCGGATCGCGAAGCCGAGACCGGACTCCAGTGGCACGTCACGGCCCAGCTCCACGGTCATCGTGACCGTGTCGCCGGGGCGCGCGACCGCCGGCTCTCCGAGGTCGACGTCGCCGACGACGTCCGCCGTACGGATGTAGAACTGCGGCCGGTAGCCGGTGGTCACCGGGGTCGACCGGCCGCCCTCCCTCGTCGACAGGACGTACACCTGGGCGGTGAACCGGCGGCTCGGCACCACACTGCCGGGCGCGGCCACGACGTGGCCGCGGCGGACCCGGTCGCGCTCCACCCCGCGCAGCAGCAGCGCGACGTTGTCCCCGGCCTCGGCGGACTCCATCGGCTTGCCGAAGGTCTCCAGACCGGTGACGACCGTCTCGATGTCCGCGCCCAGCACCGCGACCCGGTCGCCGACGCGGACGGTGCCGCGCTCGACGGCGCCGGTGACGACGGTGCCCCGGCCGGTGATGGTCAGGACGTTCTCGACGGACAGCAGGAACGGCGCGTCGGTGTAGCGCACCGGAATCGGTACGTACGTGTCGACGGCGTCCAGCAGCCCCTCGATCGCCGCCGTCCAGCGGGGGTCGCCCTCCAGCGCCCTGAGCCCGGAGACCCGGACCACGGGCACGGTGTCGCCGCCGTACCCGTGCGCGGAGAGCAGCTCGCGGACCTCCAGCTCGACCAGGTCGGTCAGCTCGGGGTCGCCCGCGTCCGCCTTGTTGAGGGCGACGACGATGTGGTCGACGCCCACTTGACGGGCCAGCAGGACGTGCTCGGCGGTCTGCGGCATGATCCCGTCGAGCGCGGAGACGACGAGGATCGCCCCGTCGAGCTGCGCCGCACCGGCAACCATGTTCTTGATGTAGTCGGCGTGACCGGGCATGTCGACGTGCGCGTAGTGGCGGGTGTCGGTCTCGTACTCGACGTGCGCGATGTTGATGGTGATGCCGCGCTGGGCCTCCTCGGGGGCCCGGTCGATCCGGTCGAAGGACACGTAGGAGGTGCCGCTCCCGCCGCGCTCGCTGAGGACTTTGGTGATGGCGGCGGTGAGGGTGGTCTTGCCGTGGTCGACGTGGCCCATGGTGCCGATGTTGAGGTGCGGCTTGGTGCGCACGTATGCCGTCTTGGACATGGCTCGATCCTTCTGAAGAACGCGAAGCTGCGAAGAGAAGACCCCAGGGCCCCGCCGACCCTCCCCTTACGGGGTCCGCCGGACTGTCGGGGGAGGGTCAGCTTCGGGCGCCGCCGATGGGTGCCGCGGCTGCGGTGGGCGCTGCGGCTGCGGTGAGCGCTGCCGCTTGCGCGGTGACGGCTGCTGCCACAAGGAGCGCCTCGTTCACGGCAGCCTTCGGCGCGTCCGCGACTGCGGACGGCGCTGCGGGGAAGGCGTACCGGAACATGCCCCCGATCATGGCCGGGCGGGGCGGTGCCGTCGAATGGTTTTCCCGGCCTTCGCGCGGCATTGCCTCCGCCTCAGAGGTTCTTGAGCGCCTCGCGCGCGGAGAGCGGCGACAGCCGGGTCCCGGGTCCGTGGACGAAGTCGCGTACGGCGGTGGGGTCGGTCCTGGCGTACTCCCGCAGGGCCCAGCCGATCGCCTTGCGGATGAAGAAGTCGGGGTGGTCCGCGCGGCGCAGGCAGTAGCCGAAGAGGCGGTCGGTGTCGGTGGCTTCCCGGTAGCGCAGCTGGTGCAGGAGGGCGGTCCTGGCCGCCCAGAGGCTGGGGTCGTCGATCCACCGGTCCATCTCCCGGGCGAGCGCCGGGTCGGCGGCGACCAGAGGTCCCGCGACATGTGCGGCCAGCAGGTCGACCGTGTCCCACCAGGGGACGGTCGTCACGAGGTGGTGCAGGACGGGCAGGAAGCCCGAGGTGCAGCGGCCCACGTACCGGCGCAGGTAGTCGGCGGCGAAATACTGGTACTCCCGCTCCGGCAGCCGCCAGCAGCGCAGCGCGATCGCCGTGCAGTCCGCCTCGTCCGGCCGCCCGGTGCCCGCCAGCACGGTCCGCGACAGGGCCCGGCGTTCGGGGGTGGGGATGCCGAGGAAGGGGGCGACGTGCTTCATGTACGCGGCGGCTCCCTCGGCCCGTACGGGGTCCGCGGCCGGGGCGTAGACGGCGACGAGCCGCTCCAGGACGGTGTCGGCGAGGGTGCTGTGCGGCGGGGAGGGGGTGTCGGCGGCGGCGTTCACGCGAGGCACATTACGGCGATCACACAGGGTTTTCGGTTACTCTCCCCGAATGTTCGACCCCGTCCCCGCCGCGCGGCCCGCCACCGGTCCCGCCCCGCGCCTCTCCAGGGCGCTGTTGTCGCCGTGGTCCCGGTTCTCGCTGCTCGTGGTCGTCCTGCTGGGCGCCGCGTCGACGATGCTGCTGTTCGAACCGCAGCGGCTGCTGGCGTCGGGCTGGCCTCCCCAGCTGACCGGGGGCACGGCCGCGATGCTCTTCGGGCTGGCGTACGGGGCGCTGACGGTGGCGTTCGTGCCGCGCCCGCTGCTCAACATCGCCGCGGGCGCGTTGTTCGGCGCGCAGACGGGCCTGGCGGCGGCGCTGGCGGGCACGGTGCTCGGCGCGGGTGTGTCGTTCATGCTGGGCCGGGTCCTGGGCCAGGACGCGCTGCGGACCCTGCTGCGCGGGCGGCTGCTCACCGCCGCGGACGGGGTGCTGAGCCGGCACGGCTTCCGGTCCGTCCTGGCGCTGCGGCTCTTTCCCGGGATCCCGTTCGCCGCCGCCAACTACTGCGCGGCGACCTCCCGGATGGGCGCTCCGCCGTTCCTTCTGGCCACCGGGCTCGGGTCGATCCCGAACACGGCGGCGTACGTGATAGCCGGCAGCGAGGCCGCGTCGCCGACCTCGCCGGTCTTCCTGGCGGCCATGGGCTTCATCGTGCTGTCCGCTCTCGGCGGGGCGCTGGTCGCCTGGCGCAAGCGCCACCGGATCGGCCGGGACACGCCGAAGGGCTGAGCGCACGACGGCACGTGGATGACCGGTGCAGTCGGCCTGACGTTCACCTTCGGGCGATACGCTGCCCGCGACCCCGATGTCCTCGTTGTCCTCGTTGTCCTCGACCTCACTCCGCACCCCGCACGCAGCCGACGGGCCCAGCCGTCCGTGGCCGATGCACGATCACCTCCGGGATGGCCAAAGCCCCATGAGCTGGTTCGAATCATTCGTCCTGGGACTCGTTCAGGGACTGACCGAGTTCCTGCCGATCTCCTCCAGCGCCCATCTGCGGCTGACCGCCGCGTTCGCCGGCTGGCACGACCCGGGGGCCGCCTTCACCGCCATCAGTCAGATCGGCACGGAGGCGGCGGTGCTCATCTACTTCCGCAAGGACATCGCCCGGATCCTGTCGGCCTGGTTCCGCTCGCTGACGGACCGTGCGATGCGCGGTGACCACGATGCCCAGATGGGCTGGCTGGTCATCGTCGGCTCGATCCCCATCGGCGTGCTGGGCCTCACGCTCAAGGACCAGATCGAGGGGCCGTTCCGCGATCTGCGGCTGATCGCGACGACGCTGATCGGCATGGGCATCGTGCTGGGCATCGCCGACCGGCTGGCCGCGCGCGACGAGTCGGGCGGTAAGCACCGTGTGGTGAAGGAGCGCAAGACGCTCAAGGAGCTGGGGGTCAGGGACGGTCTGATCTTCGGGTTCTGCCAGGCGATGGCTCTGGTCCCCGGGGTCTCCCGGTCGGGCGCGACGATCAGCGGTGGTCTGCTGATGGGCTACACCCGGGAGTCGGCCGCCCGCTACTCGTTCCTGCTGGCGATCCCCGCCGTGCTCGCCTCGGGCGCCTACGAGCTCAAGGACGTGGGCGAGGGGCATGTCTCCTGGGGCCCGACGATCTTCGCGACGCTGGTGGCCTTCTTCGTCGGCTACGCCGTCATCGCGTGGTTCATGAAGTTCATCACGACCAAGAGCTTCATGCCGTTCGTCATCTACCGCATCCTCCTCGGCGTCGTCCTCTTCGTTCTGATCTGGGCCGGGGTGCTCAGCCCGCACGCGGGTGAGTCGGCGGGCGTCACCCCGTAGGCGTGGTGCGCGTCCCGCCCGGGAGCAGCCGGGCGGGACGATCCAGCAGCGCAGCAGCCAGCAGCGCGGACAGATGTCCCCACCGTACGGCGGGGGTCTGACAACGCCGGGGGCTCAGGCCGCCGGACGTCAGCCCTGCCGGGGCGTCAGGCCTGCCGGGGCGTCAGGCCGGTGGCTGACAGAACCGCGTCGACCGTCCCGTCCACGGTCAGCTCCGCGCTGTCGATCCAGATCTTCTCGTCGGCCAGTTCGGTGCGCAGGACGTCGTCCAGCGGGGACCAGTCCGTCGTGAGCGTCTTGTCCCGGGCGAGGTTGCGCTCCATGGCCTTCGCGGCGCCCGGGGCCAGGACCACGCAGTGCAGCGGTACGCCGGTGAGCGTGGCACGGTAGAAGTCGAGGTGGGCGCGGCGCACGACGACGTCGTCGATGACCGGGAGGAAGCCCGCGGCGACGAAACTGCCCGCCAGCAGGCAGGCGTTGCGGGCCCGGAGGAAGATCTGCCGGTCCGCCTCCTCGTCCCGTTCGGGCGAGGGCCACCGGCCGCCGGAGACGATGAGTTCCTGGAGGGCGTCCACCTCGATGTGGGCGGAGGCGGTGAATCGGGCGGCGAGAGCCGCGGCCACCGTGCTCTTGCCGCTGCCGGGGATGCCGGTCAGCAGGACGGCGCCCGCCGCCGCCGGTCCGGTGTCCACCGGCACCTCTGTCCACGCCACGGCCGCTCTCCCTCGTTCAGTACACGTCACGCATATATCTGCGCTCCGAGGCTAGCTGCTTCACCTGGGCGGCCGCGGCGTCGGGATCGAGTCCCCCGTGGGCGACGGCGATGTCGCGCAGAGCCCGGTCGACGTCCTTGGCCATGCGGGAGGCGTCGCCGCAGACGTAGAGGTGGGCGCCGTCGCGGAGCCAGGACCAGAGCTGGGCTCCGTGCTCGCGCATGCGGTCCTGGACATAGATCTTGGCCCGCTGGTCGCGGGAGAAGGCGGTGTCCAGCCGGGTGAGGGTGCCCGAGCGGCGCAGCGCGTCGAGTTCGTCGCGGTAGTAGAAGTCCGTGGCCCGGTGCTGCTCGCCGAAGAACAGCCAGGTGGCACCGGAGTGACCGAGTGCCCGGCGTTCCTCCAGGAAACCCAGGAACGGGGCGACTCCCGTGCCGGGCCCGACCATGATCATCGGGGTGGCCG
Source organism: Streptomyces sp. MMBL 11-1 (assembly GCF_028622875.1). Taxonomy (NCBI): domain Bacteria; kingdom Bacillati; phylum Actinomycetota; class Actinomycetes; order Kitasatosporales; family Streptomycetaceae; genus Streptomyces; species Streptomyces sp. MMBL 11-1. The sequence goes on from NZ_CP117709.1 coordinate 766,326, forward strand.
GGTCGGCGGGCGGGCGGAAGCGTTCGTTGCGCTGCACGAACACGGACAGGGGGCTGTCCGGTTCGGCGTCGGCGAGGAACGTGGAGGCGACGCCCTTGCGCGTCCGGCCGCGGTGGCTCTCGTAGCGGATCACGGAGACGGTCAGGCGTATCCGGTGGGGGTCCACGAGCGGGCTGGAGGCGATGGAGTACAGCCGGGGCCGGAGCGGGCCCAGCACCTCGGCCCATGCGGCGGCCGTGGCCCGTACCGGGTGTTCGGCGAGGACGTCGACGGCCTGCCTCCCCCAGACCCACCGGTCCCTCTCGCCCTTGTTGTCGGGGCGCAGCAGCTTCTTCAGGGACCGGTCCCCCGTGTGGTCGGCGACCAGGCGCAGCAGGTCCGGGGTGACGCGGGCGATGTCGAGGTGGCGGTGGAGTGCCTCGTCGAGGGCGACGGTGCCGTGCCCGGGGACGTCCACCTCGTCGGCGGGGTCGAGTCCGGTGACGGCGAGCCATTCGGCCACCAGGTCCGGCGAGTTGAGGGGCTGTATGCCCAGCGCGTCCCCGGCGGTGTACGTCAGGGGGGTGCCGGCGCCCCGCGTGTCGATCGTGAAGGCGCGGACCTCCTTCGTCGCGCCGGGCAGGTTCAGGAGGCGGTTCCCGGTGAGGAGGGCGGTGACGGGAGCGGATCTGGAGGGGCGGCCGGGCGCCGTCCCGGACGGCGACACCGTCACCGAGGCCGACGGTGTGGCCGGTGCCCGTGCCGCCGCCGTCCCTTCCGGTGTGGTCGTCTCCAGTGCGGCCCGGACCTCCTTGAGCCACTGCTCGAAGGGCAGTTCGTAGTCCGGTTCGCAGTCGGCGCGCGGGACCAGCCGTTCCGCGCCCAGTTCGCCGAAGCGTTCGTCCAGCCGGCGGCCGTGGCCGCAGAAGTCGTCGTAGCTGGAGTCGCCGAGCGCGAGTACGGCGTAGCGGACGTCCTCCAGGCGGGGGGTCCCGGGGGCGTTCAGCGACTCCCAGAAGCCCGAGCCGTTGTCGGGAGCCTCTCCGTCGCCGAAGGTGCTGCTGACGACGAGGAGGTCGGCCGGGCTCGGCAGGGCGTCGGGCGTCCCGTCGTCCATGCAGAGGAGCGTGGTGCGATACCCCTCGGCGGCCAGTGTCCGGGCGGCCGTCGCGGCGGCCTCCTCGGCGTTGCCGGTCTGCGAGGCCCACAGCACGACGACCGGCCGGCCCCGTCCCCCCGGGGCGCCCGTGGGCGCCGCGGGCTCGGGCGTCCCCGCGATCCGCGAGTACGTGCCGGCCAGCACTCCGTTGACCCACAGCGCGTGGTCCGGGTCGAACGGGGCGCCCGCCGGAAGCACCGGGGTGCCCTCCGGCCGGGAGCCGAGGCCCGCGAGGAGTCCGGCCAGATAGCGGCGTTCCGTCGCCGTGAGGACCGGCGGGGCGAGGTCCACCAGCCCCAGCGTGCCCGCCAGCTCCGAGACGTCCACCGGCCCCGGCCCGCCCGTCCGCCCCGACATGTCCACCGGTCCCGACGTGCCCAGGAGTCCTGCCGGGACCACCGGGCCCGACGCGCCCACGAGTGCGGACGGGACCACCGGGTCCGAGGCGTCCGCAGGACCGGGGCCATCGGTGGACGTGGGCCGCCGCGCCTCGGCGGGTTCGTGGCGCGGCGCGGGTGCGGCGACCTTCGCCAGCCGGACCGCGCACGCCTTCAGCTCGGGCTGGAACGAGATCGGGTCGACCGCGTCGTTGGTCACGGCGTTCACGCCGAGGTACTCGCCGAACAGGTCGTTCCAGTGGAACGGGGCGAAGCACTCCCCCGCCCGTACCCGGTCGGTGATCCGGGCCGGGAGCACCGCGCGGCCGCGCCGCGAGGCGACCTCGACGCCGTCGTCCTCGCCGATGCCGAGGGCGGCGGCGTCGTCGGGGTGGATCTCCACGAACGGGCCGGGGTCCAGACGGTTGAGCCGGTCGATCTTCGCGGTCTTGGTGAGGGTGTGCCACTGGTGCTGGAGCCGCCCGGTGTTGAGGAGGAACGGGAAGTTCTCGTCGGGTATCTCGGCCGGCGGCAGGTGCGGGCGGGCGTGGAAGACGGCCCGGCCGCTCGGCGTGGGGAAGGCGAGCCTCGGGACACTCCCGTCGGGCCGCACGGTCAGCTCCTGGCTGACGCCGTCGTTGAGGTAGCGCACGGGGTTGCGGGCGGGGCCGTCCACCGTGGCGCTGGGCCACTGCACGGGGGTGTCGCGCAGCCGCTCGTACGTCACTCCGCGCAGGTCGTAGCCGGTGCGCGGGTTCCAGGCCCGCGTTATCTCGGCGAAGATCTCCTCGGCGCTCGTGTAGCCGAAGGCGTCCTCGTACCCCATGGCGCAGGCCACCGCCGCGATGACACGCCAGTCCGGCCAGGCCTCTCCCGGCGGGTCGGTGACGCGGCGGGAGAGGGTGAGGGTGCGCTCCGAGTTGATCATCACGCCCTCGGACTCGGCCCAGAGCGCGGCGGGCAGGACGATGTCGGCGTACGCGTTGGTCTCGGTGCCGGCGAACACGTCCTGGGTGACGACGAATTCGGCGGCCTCCAGGCCCTCGATGACGGTCCGGCGGTTGGCCACCGAGGCGACCGGGTTGGTGCAGATGATCCAGCAGGCCTTGATCTCCCCCTCGGCCATGCGCCGGAACATGTCGACGGTGCCGCTGCCCGAGCCGTCCGCACGCAGGGTGCCGGGCGGCACGCCCCACAGCTCCTCGGTGAAGGCGCGTTCCTCGTCGACCAGGACCGATCGCTGGCCGGGCAGCCCGGGGCCCATGTAACCCATTTCGCGCCCGCCCATGGCGTTGGGCTGGCCGGTGAGCGAGAACGGGCCGCTGCCGGGGCGGCAGATCGCTCCGGTCGCCAGGTGCAGGTTGACGATCGCGTTGGTGTTCCAGGTGCCGTGGGTGGACTGGTTGAGGCCCATCGTCCAGCAGCTCATCCAGGCGCCCGCCTCGCCGATCCAGCGGGCCGCCCGCCGGATGTCGTCCTCGTCGATGCCGGTGATCTCCGCCACGGCGGCGGGCGGGTAGTCGCGGAGGAAGGCGGGCATCGCCTCCCAGCCCTCGGTGTGCTCGGCCATGAACGCGGGGTCGGTGTGCCCGTTCTCGACGAGGAGGTGCAGCAGACCGTTGAGGAGGGCCAGGTCGGTGCCGGGCCGGATCCGGAGGTACAGGTCGGCCTTGGCGGCGGTGGCGTTGCGCCGGGGGTCGACGACGATCAGCTTCGCGCCCGCCTTGACGCGCTCCATCATCCGCAGGAAGAGGATCGGGTGGCAGTCGGCCATATTGGCGCCGGTGACGAGGAAGACGTCGGCGTGGGCGAAGTCCTCGTAGGAGCCGGGCGGCCCGTCCGCGCCGAGGGACAGCTTGTAGCCGCTTCCCGCACTCGCCATGCAGAGCCGGGAGTTGGACTCGATGGTGTTGGTCCCGATGAAGCCCTTGGCCAGCTTGTTGGCGAGATACTGCGCCTCCAGCGTCATCTGGCCGGAGACGTAGAAGGCCACCGCGTCCGGGCCATGGGTGTCCAGCACGGACCGCAGCCGGCGCGCCGTCTCCGCGATGGCGGCGTCCCGGCCGAGTTGGGCGGGCTGCTCGCTGCGGTCGCGGCGGACCAGGGCGGTGGTCAGCCGTCCGGGGGCGGCGAGGAGGTCCGCTCCGGTCACGCCCTTGGTGCACAGCCGGCCGGCGTTCGACGGGTGTTCCTTGTCGCCCGAGGCCTTCACCACGGTGCGGCGGCCGTCGGGGCCGGCGGCGATGTCGAGGACGATCCCGCAGCCGACACCGCAGTACGAGCAGACCGTACGCACCCGGTCGGTGGCGGGAGCGTCCGGCGGCTGGGTCGGCACGGTCATGGGGACCCTTCGGGGGCGGACGTTCCCGGAGGAACGCGGTGCGGGCGGCGGTCGCCCTGATTCTAGGAACGGTCCGTTACCCGGGGATGACACATGGCGAACAACGGCGGTTACGTCGACTGCACACCGCCCCGGGGCCGCCGGTGAGGCCCGCACGGTGGCGGGCGGTGCGGGGCCGCGGTCTGCGGCGCCGCCCGGGACCGCGCGGGAACTTCTCCGCCGGGGCGGCCGACTACTGGAAGGACGCCGGGCGCGGGAGGCCCTCCGGTGGCGGAAGCGGCGGCCGGTGACGTGTCACGGCCGCCGGGCGACGGCAGCAGGACACCCACGGGGCCCCCGGGCCCGGGAGGAGGCCGCGAGGCATGCACTGGTACGAGGACGACGCGCTCTGGTCCGATTTCGCCCCGACGATGTTCCCCGCGGCGCGGGCCGAGTCCGCCGCCGCCCTGGTCGCGTCCTCCCCCCTGCTGGACTTCCCACCGGGGGCGAGAGTCCTGGACCTCTGCTGCGGGCCGGGGCTCTTCGTGGTGCCGCTGGCGGGGCGCGGGTACGAGGTGACGGGGGTCGATCTGTCGCCCTCGATGCTGGGGAGCGCCCGGGCCGCCTGCGACGCGGCGGGCGCCAAGGTCCGGCTGGAGCGTGCCGACATGCTGACGTTCCGGGAGCCGGGCGCCTTCGACGTGGTGCTGAACGTCTTCACCTCGTTCGGCTACTTCGACGAGGCCGAGGACAACCTCCGGGTGCTGCGCAACGCGCACGAGAGCCTCGCGCCGGGCGGGCAGCTCCTGGTGGACGTGATGGGCAAGGAGGTGCTGGCGGGCTGGATCGGGCGGCCGAAGGCGGTCGACCTGCCCGACGGCGCCTACGTCGTCCAGCGCGACACCGTGCTCGACAGCTGGCGTCGACTGCGCACGGACTGGACGCTGGTGCGCGGCACGACGGCGCGAACGGCGTCCATCACCTCCTGGCTCTACTCGGCGGCCGAGCTGCACGCCCTCTTCGAGAGCGCGGGCTTCACCGACGTGGAGTGCTTCGGCGGGTTCGACGCGTCCGGCTACGACCAGCGCTCGGACCGGCTGATCGTGCGCGGGCGGCGCGCGTGAGGGCCGGGGCGGACGCCCGGCCGCGCACCGCCGGACCGGACACGGTCCCCCGCGCACCCGCCGGGACGGACACCCGGCCGCTCCCGGCCGTCGCGAGGGTCCACGAGCACATCACCGACGCGGTGAAGGCCCCCGACCTGATCCGGCTGACCGGCGACGTCGTCCTCGCCCGCTTCGAGACGATGAAGGTGTACGCGGCGCTCGGCGCGGTCCGCTCGCTGCTGCGCCGGGGCCGGGTGGCCCCCGGGCAGACCCTGGTCGACAGCTCCAGCGGGATCTACGCGCTGGCGCTCGCCATGGCCTGCCACCGTTACGGGCTGCGCTGCCACATCGTGGCCTCCACCACCGTGGACGCCACCATGCGGGCGCAGTTGGAGATCCTCGGTGCGACGGTCGACGCGATGCCGCCCTCGCAGAGTCTGCGCCTGGACCAGGAGTCGCGGGTGCGCCATGTGCGCCGGCTGCTGGCGGAGCGGCCGGACTTCCACTGGATGCGGCAGTATCACGACCAGGTCCACCACGAGGGCTACCGGGAGTTCGCCGAGCTGCTCACCGGGGCGTTGCCCGAGGGCCCGCTGACCGTGGTCGGCGCGGTGGGCACGGGTGCGTCGACCGGTGGGCTGGCCCGCGCGCTGCGGGAGTCGGGGCGGTCGGTGCGGCTGGTGGGCATCCAGCCGTTCGGCAGTGTGACGTTCGGGAGCGAGCGGTTCGAGGACCCGGAGGCGATCATCGCGGGCATCGGCAGCTCGATACCGTTCGGGAACGTCCGCCACGAGCTGTACGACACCGTCCACTGGCTGGACTTCCGCCACGCGATGGCGGGTGCGGTCGGACTGCTGCGGGAGCACGCGGTGTTCGCGGGGCTGTCCACCGGGGCGGCCCATCTGGCGGCGTCCTGGGAGGCGGCCCGCGATCCCGGGCGGCTGCATCTGGTGCTGGGCGCCGACACCGGGCACCGGTACGCGGAAAGGGTGTTCGCCCGGCATGCCGAGGCCCTGGACCCGGCCGGGCTGCGTCCCCGGACCATCGGGTCACCGGCCGAGCTGCGGCCGCCGTGGTCGGTGATGGAGTGGGCCGGTCGCGCCGCTCCGGAGGCCGCCAGGACCACCGAGGGCGACGCCCCCTCCCCCGTACCGACCGTGGAGCTGCTGCCATGACCATCGCCGCACTGGAGTCCCTGTCCTTCGGCCTGGGCCGGATGGTGGAGGCCGCCGCCGGAGCGGGGCACCGGCTGTGCCTGCTGACCGGCGACCGTTCCGTCTACCGGCACGAGCTGGCGGTGCTGCCCCCGGACGCGCTGGACGTCGTGGACGTCGACACGAAGGACGCGGAGGCGACCCGTCGGGCCCTGGCCGCCGTGCCCGGCCTGGCCGGACTGATCAACACGACGGACACCTGGAGCGTGCCGGCCGCCGAACTGGCCGCCGGACTGGGGCTCCCGGGCGCGGATCCCGGAGCCGTACGGCTGCTGCGGGACAAGCGCCGGGTGCGGGAGACGCTGTACGCGCACGGGCTGAGCCGGGGTACGGCCGTTTCCGTCCCGCCGGGTCCCGAAGGCGCCGGGGAGGTGCTGCGGGCCGTGGGGCTGCCCGCGGTCCTGAAGGACTCGGCGGGCACATCCTCGCGCTCCGTGTGGATCGTGCACGACGAGGAGGCCCTGCACCGGGCGCTGGCGGAGGCGGGCGAACAGCGCCTGGCCGGCGACCTGTTCGCCGAGGCGTTCCTCGCCGGCCCGCTGTACAGCGCGGAGACCGTCGGCTGGGACGGGACCACCCGGCTGCTCGGGGTGCTGAGCCGCCAGACGTCCCGGGCGGCGGTGGTACGGGAGGAGGCTGCGGCGTTCCCGGTGGCGCTGCCGGAGGAGGACCGGGCCGGGATCGAGGCGTGGGTGGGCCGAGTCCTCGCGGCGGCGGGGCACACCCGCGGCTTCGCCCATGTGGAGTTCGTCCTGACGGCCGACGGGCCCGAGCTGGTGGAGATCAACCGCAGGATCGGCGGCGCGCTGGTCGGCGAGGTGCTGTGCCGGACGCTGCGGACCAACGTCTACACGGCCATGATGGACGAGGCGCTCGGCCGCCGTCCGGCGCTGCTGGAGGCCCCGCTCGACGCCACGGGGCCCGCGTACGGCTTCGTCCTTATCTACGCGGAGCGGCCCGGGGTGCTGAAGGGCTGGCACGGCCTCGACGAACTCGGGGCGTTCCCCGGGGCGGTGGAGTGGTTCCCGGTCCGCGAGCCCGGCGAGAGCGTGATCCACGTCGGCGACCAGCGGGGCTGCACGGGCATGGTGCTGGCCGAGGCGCGGACGGCGGAGCTGGCCCAGCACCGGGCGTGGAGCGCGGCCGTCCGGGTCCGCCCGGTCGTCGCCGGGGCGCCGTGAGCCCGGGGAGGTGAGCCTCCGGCGGACGGACGGGGCTCCGGGGGCCGGCGCGGACCGCGGGCGGCCCGCCCCCGGGCGGAGGGGGCGGGCCCGGCGCGGGACTGCCCCTCGGCGGGCGGGGCGCCCGCCGCTCACCGGGCCCCAGCGGTTCCTGCTGGGGGGCTCGTTCCTGATCACGCTGGGCAGCTTCGCCGTGCTGCCCTACATGTCGGTGCTGCTGCACCAGCGGCTCGGCCTCGGGCTCGGCACGGTCGGCTTCGTGCTGGCCGTCGCGTCGCTGATCCAGTTCGCCGGGGGCGTGGTGGCGGGGCCCGTGGCCGGGCGGATCGGGCTGCGGCGCGCGATGCTGCTGGCGCTGGGACTGCGTACGGCGGGTTTCGCCGCTCTGGTCCCCGGGCTGACCAGTCCGGTCCTCGCGGTCGGGGCGCTGCTGCTGGTGTCGGCGGGCGCGGCGCTGTATCTCCCGGCGAACAAGGCGTACCTCGTGGAGGGGGCGTCGCAGGCGCAGCGCCCCCGGCTGCTGTCGGCGAGCGGTTCGGCGTTCAACGCGGGGATGGCCCTGGGCCCTCCGGCCGCCGCGCCGCTCGTCATGGGCTCCCCCGGTGTGCTGTTCTCCGGCGTCACCGTACTGTTCGCGCTCGTGGGCGCCGGGCACGCGCTGCTGCCGGCGGGCGCGGCGGACCGGCCCGCCGACGGGTCCTCCGCCGCGCCCGCCGCCGACCGGGCCCCGGAGTCCGGCGCACCGCGCTCCGGGCCCTCACCGTTCGTGGTGACCGTGCTGAGCGTGTACGCGTTCATGTTCTTCCAGCACTATCTGGCGCTGTACGCGGTCCCCCGGACATCGGCGGCCTTCTACGGGGCCGTGCTGACGGGGTACGCGGCCCTTCTCGTCGTCGCGCAGCCGCTGCTGGCGGAACGGGTCGCCGCACTGGGCTACCCGGCCGCGCTGCGGTGGGGTTTCGGTGCGATGGCCGCGGGCATGGCGGCGATCGGGGCCGGGGGGCACGCGGGGATCGTGGTGGGCGGGGCGCTGCTGTGTCTCGGGGAGATCGTGCTCTTCCTCAAGAACGACCTGGAGGCGCTGGCCCGTTCGTCGGCCGCCCCGGCGAGCGTGTTCGGGCGTCAGCGGCTGGCGGCGGGCATCGGCGCGTTCGCCAGCGGGGTGGTGGGCGGGCAGTTGTACGGGGCGGCCGAGTCGGCGGGCTCGGCTCGGGGGTTCTGGGCGGCGGTCTGCCTCCAGTGCCTGCTGCTGCCGGTGTTCCTGCTCCGCCGACGGCGCACCGCCCGGGACCCGGAGGGATCGCGGGCGGGCGTCGGTTAGGGCGTCTCGTCGGGATCAACCGAAGGCTCGCGGCATGGTCCCTCCGGAGGAAGGCCGATCAGGCCGATGCGGGGAGCGGGCCCCGGTGGACGTCGGCCTGTTCCGCGCGCCACTGCCCGGCGAGTTCGCGGCGGGCGCGGGCCACGCGGGAGCGCACCGTGCCGATCGGGCAGCCCGCGGCGTCCGCCGCCTCCTCGTAGGAGACTCCGAGCAGTTGAGTGAGGACAAAGGCCTGGCGGCGCGCCGGGTCCAGTCGGCGCAGGGCGTCCAGCACCGCGACGGACTCCTCGAACCCGGGCAGCTGACGGGGCTGGGCTCGTTCCGCGGCGGTCTGCCAGTCCGCGGTGTCGGCGGTCCGGGGGCGTACGGCGGCGGCGCGGTGCCGGTCGATGACGACGCGCCGCGCGATCGACATCAGCCAGGTCCTGGCGCAGGAACGCCCCGCGAACCGGGCCAGGCCGCTCATCGCCCGGAGGTAGGTCTCCTGAGCCAGGTCGTCGGCCCCCGGGACGTCGGAGCTGAGATAGGCGACGAATCTGCGGACGTCCTCGTAGGTCGCCCGGACGAAGCGGTCGGCGGCCTCCCTGTCCCCACCGCCCGCGGCCAGCGCCCAGTCGGTGATCTGCCCGTCGTTCTGCCGGGCGGCCGGGACGCGGGGTTGGGGCGGGCGGGTGGCGGACACCCGGATGGCCGGGGGCCGGGAGGCGGGCGCCCGCACGGGCGGCGGGACGGCCGGCGGCGGGGCGGCCGGTCGTGCGGTGGTGGGGCGCGCGGTGATGGGTAGCGGGGCGGCCGGTCGTGCGGCGGTGGGTGGCGCGGTAGTGGGGCGTGCGGCGGTGGGTGGCGCGGTAGTGGGTGGCGCAGCTGTGGGGCGCGCGGCGGTGGGTCGCGCGGGAGCAGGAAGTGTCACGGCAGTCCTTCGCGTCCTTGCGGAGCCGCGCAGCGGTCGCCCGGCTCCGGTGACCGGTCCCGGGCCCCCGTGAGGGCGACCCGGAGCACCGGCATGCCTGTCACGGGTGTGCGCGGGGCGCACACCCGTACCGCCCCCGGCGCGTCGCGGCCGAAGGGCGGATGGAGGTCAGAGGATGCGGAGGGAGAGCGGGGGCCCGCGCCGGGAGATGGCGTGCAGGGCGAGGGGGTCCCGGGGGCCGCGGAGGGGGCGGCGGCGGACGCGCCGCCGGACGGGCGGCGCGGGCGCGGGCGGCGTCGCGGACCACAGCCGCCAGGCCGTGCGCAGCGGGGCGCGGACGAACAGCACCAGGCAGCGGCCCAGCCGGGCGAGGGCGACCTCGCCGCGCCACAGCCACCAGCCGCAGACCAGCCCGGCCACCGCGTGGGCGGCGGCCATGCCGAGGGTGAACACCGCCCCGTCGAAAGCGGCCAGAACCCCCATCAGGTCCGAGGAGCCGCCGATCGGGACCTCGTGCGCGGAGTGCTTCATCGCGCCCGACGCAAGGCGCCCGGTGCCCGAGTGGTGCGCGCCGAAGCCGGCCGGCGACCAGGACCCGGCGAAGGCGAAGAAGGCGTGCAGCCCCAACTGGCCCAGGACATGGGCCGTCACGGTCGCCGGAGCGCCGCGCTCCCGCGCGGCGAGCCACCACCCCGCCCCGCACACCGGCAGCAGCGCGGCGGCCTGGACGAGCAGAGGCAGGGGCGCGCCGGACATCAGCGCGTGGCCGAGTCCGGACACGGCGACGCACACCACCGCGAACAACGCGGTGCGTCCGAGTCGGAGTGCGGTTCCGGCCCCCATGGCAACCATCGTGCCAGTCGCACCCGCCCAGGAGAGAAGGGCACCAGATGCCGAAACAACGGGAGTTCGCCTCGTTTGCCCCATCGACAGCGTCATGTGATCCATGTCACATGGACATGTCGGGAACTTTTCCCTCGCCACGCCCGACTGCTCCAACAACGCGCCTGCGTACGCCTCGTGGCCCGGGGCCGCCGCATCCGCCCCCGCCAGCCGATGCCCCCGCCCCGAAGAGGCCGCATGACGAACCCACCCCCCACCCCCGACCCGGCAGCGGCCACCGAAACGCCCCTAGGCGCCGTGCCGACCGCCGGAACCGGACCTGAAGCCGAGGCCACCGCCGCCGGCAGCGCCGCGCCGGACGACGGCCACGTCCCCGCCCCCCGGCGGCAGGGAGAGCCGAGACGGCCGACGCTCCGCTCCGACCTGCGGGCCTCGTGGCCCGACGGCCTGGTGGCGCTCCTCGTCACCGCGGCGATCTTCGTCCTGCTCTACATACGCATCCGCAACAAGACCTCGTCCACGGTCACCGTGATGCCGTTCATGGCCGACGCGGGCGGCTTCTGGATGTACTTCCTCAGCCAGGCCTTCGGCTGGTCCGCGCTGCTCTGGGCCTGGGGAACCGTCATCCTCGGGCTGATGCTGTCCGGCCCCCGGCCGGGCCGCCTGCCGCTTTCGGGCTCCCGGCTGGAACGCCTGCACCGCACCACGAGCCTCAACACCATCGCCCTGATCGTGGCCCACGCCCTGCTGTTCGGGGCCGAGCTGGTCCGGCACGACACCGCGTCCTGGAACTCCGCGGTCGCCACCGCCTTCGTGGAGGCCTTCGTCCCCGGCGGCTACGACTCGGGGACCGGCCGGATCGCCATCCCCATCGGCCAGGCGGCCCTGTACCTCGCGCTCCCCCTCGGCCTGCTCTTCTACGTACGCCACCGCATCGGCCCCAAGACCTGGCGGGTCCTGCACCGCTGCGTGATCGTCGTCTACGTCCTCAGCGTCTGGCACACCCTGCTGTACGGAACCAACGTCTGGTACGACGGCTGGTTCCGCACCAGTGTCTGGCTGCTCCAGCTCCCGATCGCCGCGCTGCTTCTCCTGCGTCTGACGCGGCCCGCCCGCCGGTCCGAGAAGCTGCCCGGCCGGCCCGGAACGACCACCGGTGCCCGCACCGGGTGGGCCCTGCGGGTCGGCGGCAGACTCTCCGTGGTGGCGGTTCTGGCGGCCCTGATCGCCGTCGTGGCCAGTGGCAGCGACGGTGGGCGCAGCACAGCCCCCGAGGACACCTCCTCCACCCACAACCATGACTGAGAGGCTGCCCGCCACCGCGGGTGCGCGTCGCCCGCCACCACAGGTGAGAGCCGTCCGCCCGGCGACGTACGCTCGGAGGCATGACCACCAACGATCTTCCCGTGATCGCCGCAGTCGACGGCTCCACGCACAGCCGGCAGGCGCTCGACTGGGCCACCCACGAAGCCGTGCGGCGGGGGCTGCCCCTGCTGATCGTCCACGTCCGCCCGCTCACCCGGCAGGTGGACGAGGAGACCGGACGGCGTGAGGCGGAGGCCCTCCTGGCCGAGTCCGTGCGCCGGAGCGCGGCCATCGCTCCGGAGCTGCGGCCCTCGACCCTGGCCCCGCTGGACTTCCCGTCGGCCGCCCTGGTCTCGCTCGGCCGGGACGCGTCGATGATCGTGGTCGGATCGCGCGGGCTCGGCGGCTTCCGCTCGCTGATGGTCGGTTCCAACAGCCTCGCCACCGCGTCGATGGCGAGCTGCCCCGTCATCGTCGTGCAGGAGGACCGCCCGGAGGGGGACGACGACCGGGCCGGGGACGCGGGGGCCTTCACCGACATCGTGGCGGGGGTGGCCGCGGACGAGAGCAGCGAGGCGGTCCTGGAGTTCGCCTTCGCCACCGCGGCTTCCCGGCCGGGCGCCCGGCTGCGGATCGTGCACGGCTGGACGATGTTCTCCTCCATGCTCGCGGGCGGCCCCGTCCTGGACCGGCAGGAGGCGGCGGGCTCGGCCGCCCGGACCCTGGCCGAGCTGACCTCGGGGTGGCACGAGAGGTACCCGCAGGTGGAGATCGTCCGGGAGCCGGTCAACGGTTCGGCCGCACGCACCCTGGTGACCGCGTCGGCGACGGCGGCCCTGACGGTGATCGGCCGCCGCAAGGGCGGCGAGTCGCTCGGGCTCGGGCTGTCCCCGGTGGCGCAGACGGCGGTCACGCACGCGCTGGGTCCGGTCGCCGTCGTGCCCTGCTGAGCCGCTCCTCCGTTTCCCGGCGACGGAGGCCGCTCCCCGGTCCGCGGTCTCCGGTCCGCGGTCTCCGGTTTTCGGTCTTCGGTCTTCGGTCTTCGGTGAGCGTCTTCCCCGGCCCGTCCAGCGGTTCTCCCGTGCTCGGTGGAGTCGGCGTCGCGGCGGGCGTCCCGTCGGTGCGGCCCCCTTGGCCTGGCGGGCGGTGTGGCGGAGACTTGACCGATGACACAGCGTGTGGCACTCGCGACCGTGATGGACCGGCTTGCCATCGATGCGGTGATCACCGGGTATGCGGTGGCCGTCGACGACGGGGCCTGGTCGGACTACGGAGCCCTGTTCACCCCGGACGGCCGCGCGGACTACCGGGGCGCGGGAGGCGTGGAGGGCCCGGCCGAGGAGACCGCCCGGTGGCTCGACGAGTCCCTGCGCCTCTTCCCGGTGCGCCAGCACCTGATCGTCAACCGCCGGATCGAGCTGGAGGATCTGGGCGGCTATACGGGCGACCGGGCCGAGGTGCGGGCCGACTACCTCAATCCGATGTGCCTGGCACGGAAGACGGCGGGCGGCTCCGGAGCGGACGGGCCGGACCGGACGGACGACGGGCGGACGGGGAGCGCCGCGCCCGACTTCGTGGCCGGCGGCCGCTGCACCTTCGAGCTGCGACGCGCCGAACCGGGCTGGCTCATCCGTACGGTCACCGTTCATGAGAAGTGGCGCCGGACGCCAGGCGTGTAGGACCCCGGCCTCCACCGTCGTCGCCGCCCGGAGGGCACCGGTTCCGTCCGCCGTGCCCCGCCCGGCCCGCGTCCTGTGTCCGGCGGGGATCACCTCCCCCACACTGGGTATCCAGGGGTTGACGCGCTGACGGCGACCGCCCGCCCGCGCACGACCGAGGAGGCACGGCATGCGAATCCGGGGTGGGCGTCGCGCGGTCGGCCGGAACGCGGCCGGCTCGTCCGGTGAAGGCGGCGGCGCCTCCGGTGGCGGGCCGGCGGCCGGCGGCCGGGTCTCCGCGGGCGCGGGAACGCTCTCGTCGCCCTGGGTCCGGGGCGCGGCGGCGCTGCTCGCCGGGGCGCTGCCCGCGCTCGCCTTCCCCGCGCCCGGACTCTGGTGGTTCGCCTACGGGGCGCTGGTCCCCTGGCTGCTGCTGATCCGCACCGCGCCCTCCCCCCGCAGGGCCGCGCTGGACGGCTGGATCGGCGGCATCGGCTTCGTCATCGCGGTGCACCACTGGCTGATCCCGAGCCTCCACGTCTTCATCGTGCTGCTGGCCGCCCTGGTGGGGCTGCTCTGGGCTCCCTGGGGGCTGCTGGTGTCCCGGCTGCTCGGCGGGTCTCCCTCCGCGCCGCGTGCCGTCGCCGCCGTGGTCGTCGTGCCCTCCGGGTGGCTGATGATCGAGCTGGTCCGGTCCTGGGAAGGGCTCGGCGGGCCCTGGGGGCTCCTCGGCGCGAGTCAGTGGGAGGTCGCCCCCGCCCTGCGGGTCGCCTCGGTGGGCGGGGTGTGGCTGGTGAGTCTGCTGGTGCTCGCGGTGAACACCGGTACGGCGCTGCTCATCGCCGACCGCACGGCCCGGACGACCGCCGGCGTCCTGCTGGTGGTGTGCGCCCTGTCCGTCGCGGCGATGTGGGCCTGGGCGCCGGGGCCCACGCCCACGGGCACGGTCCGGATCGCCGTCGTGCAGCCGGGCGTCGTGGAGGGACCGGGGAGCGTCGCCCGCCGCTTCGACCGGGGCGAGGAGCTGACCCGTTCGCTGCGGGGCCGGAACGTGGACCTGGTCGTGTGGGGCGAGAGCAGCATCGGGGCGGGTGCCTGGGAGCGCCCGGAGACCGCGCGGCGGCTGGCCGGGCTGTCCCGGCTGGTCGGTGCCGATCTGCTGGTCAATGTGGACGCCCGGCAGACGGACGGCTCGGGGCGGTCGGGGATCTTCAAGTCGGCGGTGCTCGTGGGCCCGGACGGGCCGACCGGGGACCGCTACGACAAGATGCGTCTGGTCCCGTTCGGCGAGTACGTTCCGGCCCGCTCCGTGCTGGGGTGGGCGACCTCCGTGGGCAAGGCGGCGGGCGAGGACCGGCTGCGCGGCGACCGCCAGGTGGTGATGACCCTGCCGGACGGGGCGCGGGGGCTGCGGATCGGCCCCCTGGTCTGCTTCGAGACGGCGTTCCCCGACATGAGCCGCGGGCTGGTGCGCGACGGGGCGCGGGTGATCGTCGCCCAGTCCGCCACCTCGACGTTCCAGGACAGCTGGGCCCCCGCCCAGCATGCCTCGCTGGGGGCGCTGCGGGCAGCCGAGAACGGCCGTCCGATGGTCCACTCGACGCTCACCGGGATCAGTGCGGCGTACGGGCCCCGGGGGGAGCGGGTGGGCCGCCCGCTCGGCACGGACGTGAGCGCGGCGGAGGTGTTCGAGCTGCCGCTGGCGCGCGGGAGCACGCTCTACGTCCGGCTCGGCGCCTGGCCGGTGTACGGGGCGCTGGCGGCGCTGGCCGTGCTGTGCGCCGTCGAGGGACTGCGGGCGCTCAGGAGGCCTGCGCCAGGGCCTCCCGGACCACCCGCTCGCACAGCTCATGGGTCGCCAGGGCGTCCCGGGCACTGAGCGTCTCGCCCCGGCGCACGGCGTCGAGGAAGGTGTGCACGCAGGCTTCGATGCCGCGCTGCCGGGCCACGGGGACCCAGTCGCCGCGCCGCCGCACGCTGGGCTGCCCCTTGTGGTCGACGATGTCCGCGAGGTTGAGGACCTGCCGCTTGGAGTCCTGTCCGGAGACTTCGAGGATCTCCTCGGTCGACCCGTTCAGCCGGTTCATCATGCCGATGGCGGTGAATCCGTCGCCGGACAGCTGGAGCACCACGTGGTGCATCAGCCCGTCCACGATCCGGGCCCGCACGGTGGTGTGGTCGACGGTGCCCGGGACCAGGAAGCGCAGGGTGTCGACGACGTGGATGAAGTCGTCGAGGACCATCGTCCGGGGGTCCTCGGGCAGTCCGACCCGGTTCTTCTGCAGGAGGATCAGCTCGCGCGGGTGCTCCGCGCACTGCGCGTAGCCCGGGGCGAGGCGGCGGTTGAAGCCGACGGCGAGACTGACGCCGCGTTCCTCGGCGAGGTTCACCAGCCGCTCGGAGTCGGCGTACTCATAGGCGATCGGCTTGTCGACATAGGTGGCGACGCCGGCTTCGACGAGCCGTTCCACGATCTGCGGGTGCACGGCGGTCGGGGCGTGCACGAACGCCGCGTCCAGCCCGGCGGCGAGGAGGGAGTCGAGGGTCGTGTGACGTGCGCCGGCCGGAACGCGGTGGGTGTCGCCGACCGCGTGGAGCGTGGCGGGGGTGCGGGTCTGCAGATGCAGTTCGACCCCCGGTACGGCGCTGAGCACCGGCAGGTACGCCTTCCGCGCGATGTCGCCGAGCCCGATGCAACCGATCTTCACGAGGTCTCCTGTCGCCGTGTCGCGCCGTGGTGCGCGGCTGTTCGCGCCCCGGCAGCATACGTCGCCGCCGTCTTTCGCCCTCCTGCCGGTCCGCTCGTGAATTCCCTGGCCAGGACCATGATCATGAGTCACGATGGCCCCCATGACTTCTCCGGAACGCTCCGAACCCGCTCTCGACGCCGCCGAACGCCCCATGCTGGAGGGCTGGCTCGACTACCACCGCGCGACCATGGCCATGAAGTGCGCGGGGCTGACGGACGCCCAGGTGCGCGAGGCCTCGGTGCCGCCGTCCGCCTTCACGTTGCTCGGGCTCCTGCGGCACATGGCCGAGGTGGAGCGCGGCTGGTTCCGTGAGGTGCTGGCGGGCGAGGAACTGCCGGACCTCTTCTGCACCGAGGAGGATCCCGACGGTGAGTGGCACGTGACGGAGTCGGACACCTGGGCCGAGGCGGATGCCGCCTGGCGGGCGGAGGTCGCGGCGGCCCGGAAGAACGCCGCCGCGTATCACCTGGACGACTTCTCCAAGGGCGTCGGCTCGGCGGGCGAGCCGTTCAATCTGCGCTGGATCTACACGCACATGATCGAGGAGTACGCACGGCACAACGGCCACGCCGACCTGGTGCGCGAGCGCGTGGACGGCGCCACCGGCGACTGACGGCCGCCGCCCCGGCGAGCGCGGTCCGGGCGCGCCGTCGACCGGGTCACCCGTGCGGGCCATTCCTCGCCCATCGGGCCCCCGACGGGCGGGCCGCACCGCAGAGTTACCGGGTGCAGAGAACCAGAATCGTCGCGAAACTCCTGGTCGGGCTGACGGTCACGGCCGTCTCCGGCTGCGTCTCGGTGGAGCCCCGGGCCGTTCCCCCGCCGTATCCCGGCGCCACCGGGCCTGCCCAGGACGTGGCCCCGCAGATCGTGCGGCCACCCGCCCGTGAGGCGTTGGAGGCCGTGCCGGACCCGAGCCCGTCGGCGGCCCCGCCGCCCTCCCCCGCGCCCCCGGTGGCCGGCTCCCCTTCGGATTCCCGGCGCACCGGGCAGGCGGGGGTCTCCCGACCGAGAGGCCAGGCGGACCCGCCGGGGTCCCGGGAGCCTCGCCGGGTCCGGGGCGTCCCGTCCGTCACCGTGCCCGCCCTGCCGCGCGTCCCCGGTGTCGGGGCGGACGTCTGCGCGCTCGGCCGGGGGTACGGGGGCTGGCCCGCGGGCAGTCCGGAGTCCCGTATCTGCTCGGAGACGTACGGCCGCTGACGCTCCCGCCCTCGCGCGGGCGCCGGGGGTCACTGCTCCCGCATGCGGAGCTCCAGGCGGTCGATGGCGGCGCGGACCCCGCCGCCGTACCCGTCGTCCGCGAGCGACTCGGCCGCTTCGCGGGCCCGCCGGAGGTGGATCCGGGCCGAGTCGGGGCGCTGGAGTTTGAGGTAGTCCGCCGCGAGGTTGAGGTGCAGCGAGGGGTAGAACGCCCGGACGGCCGGGGTGTCGCGGTGTTCCGCCGACCGGGTCCCGCCGCGCCCCTCGCCGCCGTCCGGCCCGTCCCCGCCGTCCCGCTCCTCTGCGGTCCTCAGCCCCTCGGCGGCCGTCAGGGCGCGCAGGTCCCAGGCCAGCTCGTCGCCGGGGTCGTCCTGGGTGTCGGCCATGTAGTGCGCGAGGGTGCAGCGGTGCAGGGCGTCGCCGTCCGCTCCGAGCTCCGACCAGAGCGCGCCGAAGCGGTTGCGGGCTTCCTCCCGGTCACCTCCGTGGAGCAGCATGATCGCCTGGCCGATCCTGGTCATGACGGCGTCGTCGGACGCCTCCTGCTGCTCCACCACTGCGGTCTCCTCGTCGCCCGTCCAGCCGGTTGCCGTCGGTCCGACGCTAACGCGGAATTCCGCATAACCGGTCAGACACGGGCGTCGAGGCCCGTCGGCCGGGCCCGTCGGCCGGGGCTCGTCAGCCGAGTTCGGGGATCCGCCAGTCGATCGGCTGGTGCCCCTGGGCGGCCACCGCCTCGTTGATCTGCGTGAAGGGGCGGGAGCCGAAGAACTTCTTGGCGGAGAGCGGCGAGGGGTGCGCTCCCTTCACCACCACGTGGCGCTCCTCGTCGATCAGGGGCAGCTTCTTCTGCGCGTAGTTGCCCCAGAGCACGAAGACCGCCGGGTCGGGCCGGTCGGCGACGGCGCGGATCACCGCGTCGGTGATCTTCTCCCAGCCCTTGTTCTTGTGGGAGTTGGCCTCGCCGCCCCGGACGGTGAGCACGGCGTTGAGCAGGAGGACGCCCTGCTCGGCCCACGGCATCAGATAGCCGTTGTCCGGGATCGGCAGGCCGAGCTCCTGCTGCATCTCCTTGTAGATGTTGCGCAGCGACGGCGGTGTCCTGACCCCGGGGCGCACCGAGAAGCAGAGCCCGTGCCCCTGGCCCTCGCCGTGATACGGGTCCTGGCCGAGGACGAGGACCTTCACCTTCTCGTACGGAGTGGCGTCCAGGGCTGCGAAGACCTGCTCGCGCGGCGGATACACGGGGCCCTTGGCCCGCTCCTCCTCGACGAAGTCCGCCAGTTCCTTGACGTACGGCTTCTGGAGTTCTTCGCCGAGGACGGCGCGCCAGGACTCGGGCAGCAGGTCGATATCGGTCACGTCCACAACCTCCGGTGAGCAACAGGTTCTTGATCCCAGAACCTACCGGGCTCCACTGACAACGGACCCGGGGGACCTTTCCGTACGGCCGCTACCAGCTGGCCTTGCGGTACAGCTCCCACAGTTGCATCACGGTCTGCGGGTCGAGTGCGCGCTCGGTGCCGCCGATGTCCTCGCCCGAGGCGATGTACGGCTTGGCCTGCCACAGGGGCAGCAGGCGCACGTCCTCGACGAGGATCTCCTGGGCCCGCTCGAACTGCTTGCTGACCGCGCCCCGGTCGCTCTCCTGCCGCGAGGCGGGGATCAGCTGCTGGGTGATCTCCTTGTTGATGTACGGGGTGCCGGTGACGCTCTCCTTGCCCACGAAGGGCGCGATGAAGTTGTCGGGGTCCGGGAAGTCCGGGAACCAGCCGCGGCCGAAGACCGGGTACTCGCCCTTGTTGAAGCCCTTCTGGAAGGCCGTCCAGGGCTCGCCCCGCAGCGTGATCCTGAACAGTCCGGAGGCCTCCAGCTGCCGCTTGAGCTCCTCGAACTCGGGCTCCGTGGAGGAGCCGTACCGGTCGGTGGTGTACCAGAACGTCATCTTCACGGGCTCGGTGATGCCGGCCTTGGTGAGGATGTTCTTCGCCTTCTTGACGTCCGGGTCGCCGAAGGTGTCGAAGAAGCTCGTGGTGTGTCCGGCGATGCCCCTGGGGACCATGGAGTAGAGCGGCTCGGCGGTTCCCCGGTAGACCTTGGCGACCAGGGCGTCGCGGTCGACCACGTGGGCGATGGCCTTGCGCACGGCGGGGTTCCCGGCGGCCGGGTCGTTCGGGTTGAAGACCAGGAAGCGGATGTCCGAGCCGGTGCTCTCGACGACCTGGAGGCCGGCGTTGTCGTCCTTGTTGTCCTCCAGGCTGACGACCTCCTCGGCGGTCAGCCCCCGGTAGGTGGCGTCGATCTCGTCCGCCTTGAGCGCGCTCACCATGGCGGCGGACTTCTCGAAGTAGCGGATGGTGACCGCGTCGTTCTTGCGGTTGGCGAAGCCCTTGTAGTCCGGGTTCTTCTTCAGCTCGGCGGTGGCCCGGTCCTTGTAGGACTCCAGGAGGTAGGGGCCGGAACCGGTGACCTTGCCGTCGTCGCGGATCTTGTCCTTGCGGTAGTCGCCGGGGGCGACGAGCGACATGGCGGGCGTGGCCAGGATGAACGGGAACGTGGCGTCCGACTTGTTCAGGTGGAAGACGACCGTGTCGTCGCCCTTGGTCTCGATCCGGTCCAGGGAGTCGAGCATCCCGGCCGGTCCGCCCTTGAAGTGGATGTCCACGATGCGGTCGATGGAGTACTTCACGGCCTCGGCGTCGAGCTTCTCGCCGTTGGAGAACGTGAGGTTCTTCTTGAGCGTGCACCGGTACGCCATGCTCGTGGCGTCGGTGAACTCGCAGGACTTCGCCGCGTCCGGCTCCGGGTTCGTGCTGCCTGAGGGGAAGCTCACCAAGGTCTGGTAAACGTTCCGCATCAGTTCCCAGGACCCGTCCCAGGCTGCCGCGGGATCGAGCGTGGACGGGGAGCTGGTCGTCCCGACGACTATCTTCTGGTCCGTTTCCGATCCGCTGTCGGAAAGGAGACCGCAGCCGGCCAGCAGAGAAAGGGAAGCTAGGGCTGCAGCAGCCTGCAGACTGGCCCGGTAGAACACGTGCACGCTCCTCGATCAGCCATGGGTCGGCAGACCATACCGCAGCGCCCCACCGGGTCAATCCGCTGGCCCGGCGGGGCACTTGGCTCAATCAAGGCCAAACCGGTCCAGGCCGCTCTCAGCCCACGCCGGCGTTGAGGAAAATTCCCCCGTCGACCACGAGGGTCTGTCCGGTGATCCAGTCGGCCTGTGCGGAGGTGAGGAAGGCCGCCGCGCCCCCGATGTCCTCGGGCACGCCGAGCCGGCCCAGCGGATAGGCGGCGGCCGCCTCCGCTTCGCGGCCTTCGTAGAGGGCTTCGGCGAACCTGGTCTTGACCACGGCCGGGGCAATGGCGTTGACCCGGACGACCGGGGCGAACTCGTGCGCCAGCTGGAGCGTCAGGTTGACCATCGCCGCCTTGCTCATGCCGTACGCGCCGATGAACGGCGAGGCGGAGACCCCGGCGACCGAGGCGATGTTCACGATCGACCCGCCGTTCTCCTTCTGCCAGGCCTTCCAGGTCTGCTGGGCGAAGCCCAGGGCCGAGATCACGTTGGTCTCGTAGACCTTGCGGGCGACGTTCAGGTCGAGCTCCGCCATGGGGCCGAAGACCGGATTCGTCCCGGCGTTGTTCACCAGGTGGTCGACCCGGCCGAAGGCCTCCATCGTGCGCTCGACCGCCGCGGCCTGGTGCGCCTCGTCGTGCGCCTTGCCCGCGATGCCGATCACCCGGTCGGAGCCGAGCCGCTCGACGGCTTCCTTCAGGGCGTCCTCGCCCCGCCCGGTGATGGCCACCCGGTCGCCGCGGGCGACGAACGCCTCGGCGATCCCGTAGCCGATGCCCCGGCTCGCGCCCGTGACGAGGGCGACCTTTCCGCTGTCCTGCACCGTCATGTTGTCCGCTGCCCTTCGGATCAGTTGAGGGGTCCGCCGGCCACGTACATGACCTGGCCGGAGACGAAGCCCGCGTCGTCGCCCGCGAAGAAGGCGATGGCGTTGGCGACGTCCTCGGGACGGCCGACGCGCTGGACCGGGATCTGGGTTGCGGCGGCCGCCTGGAACTCCTCGAAGCCCATGCCGACGCGGGCGGCCGTCTGCGCGGTCATCTCCGTGACGATGAAGCCGGGCGCGACCGCGTTGGCGGTGACGCCGAACTTGCCCAGTTCCTTGGCGAGCGTCTTGGTGAGGCCCTGGAGCCCCGCCTTGACCGCGGAGTAGTTGGCCTGGCCCCGGTTGCCGAGGGCCGAGGAAGAGGAGAGCGAGACGATCCGGCCGAACTTGGCCTCGACCATGTGGGCCTGGACGGCCTTCGCCATCAGGAACGCGCCCTTGAGGTGCACGTTCATCACGAGGTCCCAGTCGGACTCGCTCATCTTGAACAGCAGGTTGTCGCGGAGCACGCCCGCGTTGTTCACGAGGATCGTCGGCGCGCCCAGCTCGGCGGCGACCCGCGCGACGGCGGCTTCCACCTGGCCGGCGTCCGACACGTCGCAGCCGACGGCGAGCGCGGTGCCCCCGGCGGCGGTGATCTTCTCGACCGTGTCCTTGCAGGCCGCCTCGTCGAGATCGAGTACGGCGACGGAACGGCCCTCGGCCGCGAGACGTACGGCGGTGGCGGCGCCGATGCCCCGCGCCGCTCCCGTCACGATGGCGACGCGCTGCTCGGTGGTGGACATGCTTGTTTCTCCTCGCCCTTGGATCGCGGCTCAGCGGACGTCGGGGCGTTTCCCTGACGGAAAGACGCCCGATCACTGAGCAACCGCTTAGTACCTTCAGCAGACGAGACGCTAGAAGCCCTGGCACCCGGTGTCAACGGCGCACGCCCCGGCGGGCCGCACGTCACACCGGGCGGCAGCGCACGCCGCTGTGCCGTCGCGGTCCCGCCGGGGTGTGGATCAGCGCACGAGGAGGTCGAGCAGCCGTTCCACCTCGCCGGCCGGGTCGGTGGTCAGGCCGCTGTGCACGGCGCCGGGCTGGACGACCGTGGAGCGCGGGGCGATCAGCCAGCGGAACCGCCGTCCGGCGTCGTCGCCCGCCGCCTGACCGGCGCCCTCGCCCCCGCCGCAGACCCCTTCGACGGCGCGCAGGGCGGCCCGCACCCCGGCGGCGTCGGCCCCCGGGTCCAGCGCGAGCAGCTTCGCCTCGTCGAGGTGCGTACGGGCGGCGACGAACGAGTGGGCCCGGCAGTAGACGAGCACCCCGGCGTTGAAGCATTCCCCCCGCTCGACCCGGGGCACGACGCGCAGCAGCGCGTACTCGAAGACGTCGCGCCGCGTCATCGGCCGTCCTCCTCGGCGGCACCGGCGGCTGCCGCGGTCCGGCCGCCGCCGGGCTTCTGCCGGGGAGGCAGACGCTCGGTGAGCCAGCCGGGAGCCTGGGAGGGCCGGGTCGCGGCCGGCGCGTCCAGGGTGATCCGCTCGTGGATGTCGGCGGCCCGCGCGAGCAGCGGCGCGATGTAGGCCCGGCGCACCTCGTCGGCGGAGGCGAAGCCGGGCTCGTCGGCCAGCCAGACGTCGGGCACGTCGGCGGCCACCTCGGCGAGCAGTTCTTCGGTGACCAGCGGGGCGAGCTCGGCGGCCGCGGCCGCGATGTCCGGCCCGAAGGGCGCCAGGACGTGGTCCGAGGCGTTGTACGGCTTGGCGGCGGACGTCTGGGCGCCGGGCCAGTTGTGGTGCCAGATCATGGTCGCGCCGTGGTCGATGAGCCAGAGGTCGCCGTGCCAGACGAGCAGGTTGGGGTTGCGCCAGGAGCGGTCGACGTTGTTGATCAGCGCGTCGAACCAGACGACCCGCCCGGCCTCGGCCGCCCCGACCTCGTACGCGAGCGGATCGAACCCGAACGAGCCCGGCAGGTAGTCCATCCCGAGGTTCAGTCCGCCGCTCGCGCGGAGCAGCTCCTGCACCTCCTCGTCGGGCTCGGCGAGTCCGATGACGGGGTCGAGCTCGATGGTCACCAGCTCGGGCACCCGCAGCCCCAGCCGACGGCCCAGTTCCCCGCAGATGATCTCCGCGACGAGCGTCTTGCGGCCCTGGCCCGCCCCGGTGAACTTCATGACGTACGTACCCAGGTCGTCGGCCTCGACGATCCCGGGGAGCGAGCCGCCCTCACGCAAAGGCGTGACATAGCGGGTCGCTACGACCTCTTCCAGCACTTTCCCAGGCCACCTATCTGTTCATCCTTGCAATCCACGGACTGCCGCTCGGGGGCGTTGAGACGGGGATCGCCGGTCGACGGCGCTGGGGAGAATCCGGGGAGCTTCGGCGGACGAACCGGCGTCCCCGCTCCCCCAGCAGACCGTCGATGGTGCCGCGCCCCTCACCGCCTGCTTCCGGCATGAAGAGAACAGAGTAACCGAGGGTGATCGTCGGCGAGGAGGGCCCGGGCCACCGGGCAAGGGTCGCGACGGACCGTCCGACTTCGCGGCCCCGAACCGCGCGGAGGGCCCGCTCGCGCCCCGTGCGGCGGCGCCCTCGACGTTCCCGGTCCCGGTCGATCCACTCCCGCCGGGCCACGGGGCCCGCGACCTTCAGGCCTCCGCGCGCGGCGGTTCCGGGACGACGGCGCCCAGGGCCGGTTCGGCGTAGACGTACTCCTCGATCCGGTCGATGAGACCGTCCTGGAAGCGGAAGTAGACCGCGGCGTGGACATCGCCGCGGGACCCGTCGTTCCCGGTCAGGTGCAGCACGTGCTGCTGGAACACCTCGTCGGGATTGCGGAACCGGCGGATCACGTCGTAGCTCAGCGAGTCGACGCCCGCGGTGAAGGACCTGAGCCGCTCCAGGCTCTCCTCGATCGGCTGTTCGCCCTGGCCGTCGTTCTGCCGCACCGTGGCGGCCTCGGTGCACATCGTCCGAGCGGCGGTGAAGTCGAACGCCTCCAGACTCCGCAGAAACAGGTTCACCCGGTCGTCGATGTCGTGTGTCATGGCGGTTTCCCTTCCTGATGTGGTGACGCAGGCGCTGTCGGCAGCCGGTCGCGGCCCGGTCAGGGACGGAAGAGGAGCCCGAGTGCGCGCAGGTCGGTGACGTACTTGCGGATCAGGTCCGGCGACACCCGGGGGATGTCGCCCCCGGGGCCGACCCCCGCCGCCCTTACGGCGGCGTGGAAGCGCCCGGCGGGGAGCGGCGACCCCGGGGCGCCCTCGCCGGGTTGCGCGTAGGCGCCGAGCAGCGGGAGCAGCGAGTGCCTCCGGTGTTTCTCCGGCAGGGCGCGGAGCGCCGCGGTGAAGCGGGTGAGCCAGGCGCCGTGGTCGTCGATCCGCCTGATCGGGTGGCCGGCCTCGATGAGCCAGTCGACGAAGGTGTCCAGGGAGACGCCGTCGTCGTGCGGGTTGACCACGTTGAAGGTCCGGTGGCCCTCGGTGGTCCGTGCGCCGAGCGCGACGACGGCCTCCGCGGTGAAGTCGACCGGCAGGCCGTCGTGGTGCGCACGGGACCCCGCCCGGTAGAACGAGCCGGGCGCGATGCCGGTGGCGACCAGGCTGAGCAGCAGGCGGGTGAGGACGTCGGGCACGTTGACCTGCCCGGCGTACGTGCTGTGCGCCAGGAGCAGGTCGGACCGGAAGACGGTGACCGGCAGGCCGTAGCGCTCGTGCGCTTCCCGGAGCAGGACCTCGCCGGCCCATTTGCTGGTCGCGTACCCGTCGGCGTACCCCTGGCCGATGCTCCGTACCGGGCTGGTGGCGCGGATGTCGGCGTCCTCGGCAGGGGTTCCGAGGCAGACGGCGACCGTCGAGACGTAGGTGACGGGCTTCAGCCGCGCGGTGAGCGCCAGCCGGATCACTTCGGCGGTGCCGAGGACGTTGGGGCCGAACAGTTCGCTGTACGGCAGCAGGTGGTTGACCAGCGCGGCCGGGTGGACGATCAGGTCCACGGTGTCGGCCAGCTCCCGCCAGGTGTCCTCGCTCAGACCCAGCCGCGGTGCGCCGATGTCCCCCGCGAGCACCTCCAGGGTCTTCCCGGCCGCCGTGCGGTAGCGCCGGAGCAGCGCGGCGTCGCCGCTGTCGAAGGCTGCCTCCAGCCGCCTGGCCGCGACGGTCGCGTCGCTGCCGCGGACGAGGCAGATCAGCCGCCCGCCCGAGGACGCCAGCCGCTCCAGCCACTCCAGGCAGAGGAACCGGCCGAGGTAGCCGGTGGCTCCGGTCAGCAGGACCGTCCGTACGTCGCTGTCGGGGCGGGGCCTCGGCGGAACCGCGGCGAGCGTGGGCGCGTCGAGGAACTTCTCCAGGGTGAGGTCCCCGGCGCGGACTTCGGTGCGGTGCTCCCCGTGCACGGAGGCGAAGGTGGGCCGCCGCGTCCCGTCCGGCCGGCGGGCCGAAGCGATGTACCGCGCCACCTCCGCCAGATCATTGGCCGGGCTGATGATCACACCGACCGGGACGTCGACGTGGAAGATCTCCTTCATGAGCCCGGAGAACGACACGGCGGAGAGGGAGTCCCCGCCGAGGTCGGTGAAGTGCGCGCCGGGCCGGAGAGCGGTGCTCGCACATCCCAGCAGGGCCTGGGCGGCCCGGGTGACCGTCTCCTCCACCGGCCGGTCCGCCCCCGTGCGCCGCAGTTCGCCCAGCCGGCGGTCCTGGCCGTCGGCCAGCTGCTCGTACAGCAGCTCCAGGGCCGGCCCGTAGCGCTCCTTGAGGCGGGGGCGCAGGAGTTTGTGGCTCTCGGTGAAGAGGCCGTTTTCGGGGCTGAAGGGCTCGGTCTCGACGAGGATCCCGCGGGGGATCTCGTACGAGTTGAGTCCGGCCCCTCTGGCAGTGCTCCGGAGGGATTCCATGAGCAGCGGCCGGAGCGCTTCGGTGTCCCCGCCGCACCCGGCCAGCGCGGCCGGGGTGGGCACCACCACCGCGAGCAGGTAGGCGCGCTCGCTGTTGCCGTACAGGTAGAGGTGCTGGACGAGAGGGCTGCCGAGGAGAACGGTCTCCAGGCGGGACACGGCCACGAACTCGCCCTGGGACAGCTTCAGGGTGTCCTTCGTACGGTCGACGTAGACCAGCCGGTCGGGCCCGGTCTCGGCGAAGACGTCACCGGTGCGGTAGTAGCCGTCCGCGTCGAAGACCGTGGCGGTGAGGTCGGGGCGCCGGTAGTAGCCGGGGATGAGCGTGTGCGACTTGAGAAGGAGTTCGCCGCGCGGATACGGCAGGTCGGTCGCGTAGTAGCCCAGTTCGGGGACGTCCACCAGCTTGTAGTCGGTGACCGGAGGGCGCTGGACCACCGTGTCCAGCAGCACGCCGCCCGCTTCGGTGGAGCCGTAGCCGGTGTAGAGGTGGAAACCGAGGACGGACTCGACGAACGCCGCGAGCTCGGCGGAGAGCGGGGCGGTGCCGACGAACGCCTTGGCGACCCGTCCGCCCAGGAAGTCCTCCCGTATCGCCCTCCTGACCGCTGCCTCGGTGTCACCCGGCTCGCCGACCCGGCGGTCCAGCTCGCTCCGGTAGTGCTGGAGGAGCATGTCGCACAGGCGCGGGACCATGGTCAGCTCCGTGGGGCGGACCAGGGCGATGTCCTCGAACAGGGTGGACAGGTCGTCGGCGGCCGTGAAGTAGCCGGTGCCCCCCTTCAGGAGTGAGCCCATCACCGCGTAGCGGCCGGCGAGATGGCTCTGCGGAAGGTAGAGGACGCTGATCGCGGGGGTGTCGGCCGCCCCGTAGCTGAACCCGTACCACGCGGTGCTCAGGAGCCGTTGGGTGTACATGGCGCCCTTGGGTGCGCCGGTGCTGCCGGAGGTGTAGATGAGCAGGGAGAGCGGGTCCTCACCCGGGGCCGCGGTGTACAGGGGCGGGGGCGGCAGGGCGCTGCCCCGGTCGGTCAACTCGGCCAGTGTCTCCACGGCGACCGGGCTCCCGGCCCCGGCCAGGCGTTCCCGGGCGGCCGCCGCCCCGCGCGGGCCGGTGGCCCCCCGGCCGTGGTCGAAGACGACGAGGCGCCGGATCGTGCTCGACGCGAGGACCACGTCCACGGCGGTGTCCAGCCGGTCGACGCTCGCGGCCAGCACCGTCGGCTCGGACTCCGCGACGATCGGCGCCAGTCGGGACGGCGAGGCGTTGGACTGGAGCGGCACGGGCACGGCCCCCAGGTGGATGCACGCCAGGTCGAGCGTCGCGTAGTCGGTGCTGGTGAAGCCGAGGGTGCAGATCCGGTCGCCGGGGCCCAGGGGGTACTCCGGGTCGTGGTGCCACCGGCCGGCCAGCGCGCGGACACGGGACCACAGTTCGCGGTAGCTGATGGTGTCGAAGCGCGGGAGGAGCCGCCCGGTCTCCGGGTCCCGGGCGCGTTCGCCGAGGGCGGGCAGATCCCCGTGGCTCTCCAGTACGGACGCCATGACCTCGGCGAGCGCCCGGCCCGGGGCTACGGAGGCCAGGGCCTCGGCAAGCCCCTGGCCCGGGTCGCGCGCCGGCGCGGTGGCGGCGTCCAGCGGTTCGGCCATGGTGGATCCTCCGGTGGCGGTTCCGTGGTGGGGACGGTGCGGGGCGGGGCCGCTCGTGGGCGCGGCGGCCCGGTGGCCGGCCTCGGGCGGTACGGACGTCACCAGCGGACCGGCAGCGCAGCCACACCGCGGATGAGGCGTTCGGTCCGCCACGCGAGCTGGTCGGCGGGGACGGCGAGACGCAGACCGGGCAGGCGGGTGACGAGCGTTTCGAGGACGACGCGCAGTTCGACCCTGGCCAGTTGCGCGCCGAGGCAGTGGTGGATGCCGTAGCCGAAGGTGACGTGCGGGATCTGTTCGCGGTGGAAGTCGATCTCCTCGGGCCGGTCGAACACCTCGGAGTCGCGGTTGGCCATCCCGAGTTCGGCCACCACCGCGTCCCCGGCGCGAATGAGCTGCCCGCCCAGTTCGAGGTCCTCGGTGGCGACGCGGGTGAAGCCGGCGGTGGCGCTGATGGGGATGAACCGGGAGAGTTCCTCGACCGCTCGGGGGACGAGCGAGGGATCGGCGACGAGTTGCCGCCAGAGGGCGGGCCGGGTCAGCAGGGTGTAGACGAAGTTGCCGATCTGGTTGGCGGTGGCCTCCTGGCCGGCGGAGAGCAGACTGACGCCCAGGCTGACCAGCTCCTCCTCGCTCAGCGGGTCCTTCTCGTTGTCGGCGGCCAGCTCGCCCAGGAGGTCGTCGGTGGGCTCGGCGCGGCGCTGCTGGATCAGCTCCGCGAGATAGTCCCCGAGCTGTCGGCGGGCGTGTGCTGACTGTTCGGGGTCGTCGAGGATCAGCAGGCCGTCCACCCATTCGGTGAACCGGTCCTGGTCGGCGGACGGCACGCCGAGCATCTCGCAGATCACCGTGATCGGCAGCGGCCACGTGAGGACCGCCGCCAGGTCGGCGGGGCCGTCCCCTTCCGTCAGGGTGTCGACCAGACCGTTCACGATCTCCTCGATGCGGGGGCGGAGCGCGTCGATGCTGCGTACCGTGAACGCGCGCATCACCCGGCGTCGCAGCCGGCTGTGGTCCGGCGGGTCCATGCCCATGATGGAGGTCGACGGCGGGGCGACGGCCACCGTGCGGGGCACATGGTCGCCCGCGGCGGCGGCGCGGCTGAAGCGGGGGTCCGACAGCACGGTCCTGACCTCGGCGTACCGGGTGACGAGCCAGCCGTCGCCCCCGAAGGGCAGGCGCACCCGGAGCACGGGGTGTTCGCCGCAGACCTCGAACAGCGTGGGGTCCAGGTCGAGCCGGTCCACCGGACCGAACGGGTAGGCCCGTATCTCGTGTCCTGCGGCGGTCATCGTGTCCGTCCTTTCCGGGCCGCCGAGCGGTCGGCCGCCGGTGTTCGGTGGTGTGCCGTCAGATGCCGGGGGCGTTCCGGACGGCGGCCGAGGGTCTCAGCACAGACTCGCGGTCTTCCCGCCGTCGATGACGACGTTGCTCCCGGTGATCCATGAGGCGCGGGGAGAGACCAGGAAGCTCACGGCGTCGGCGATGTCCTCGGGCTCCCCGAGCCGCCCGAGCGGGATCTCGGCGGCCCACTGTCCGGTGAGGTCGTCGGGATCTCCGCCGTGGAGTTCGACGATCCGGGTGCGGGCGATCTCCGAGGCCGGTGTCTCCACGTTGCCCAGGCAGACGGAGACGACCCGGATGCCGTCCGGCGCCAGCTCGGCGGAGAGGCCCTTGCTGTACGTCTCCAGCGCGGACTTGGCGGCGGCGTAGTGCAGGAGGTTCGGGTAGGCCGCGACGCTCGCGATCGACGACACGTGGACGATGGCGCCGCCGTTCTCGCGCATGGCGGGCACGAGGGCCGCGTTGAGCCGGACGGCGGCGAGGAAGTTGATGTCCATCGTGTACTGCCAGTCGTTCTCCAGCTCCAGCACGCTCTGGAACGAACGGCAGCCGCCTGCGTTGTTGACGATGATGTCCACCCCGCCCAGCAGCTTCAGCGCGGTGTCGGCGAAGTTCCGCACTCCGTCGGGGGTGCTGAGGTCGGCCGCGACGAACGCGGCGCCCCGCGGTGTGTGCGGGGTCTCGCTGCGGGCCGAGGTGACGACGGTCGCGCCGGCGTCGAGCAGGTTGCGCGCGATGGCCGCGCCGATCCCGCGGCTGCCGCCGGTGACCACGGCACGTCGGCCCGCCAGCTCACCGGACGGTGTGGGGATGCGGCTGCTCTCCGTCGCCATGGGGCTCCACCATTTTCCCTTACGGGCCGTCATACGACCGAAATGGACTGGACGTTGCGTTTTCGCCGACCGGGTGACGCTGTTCCACCGGCCCAAATATCCATGGCCCGACCGGCACGGTCAAACGCATAGCGCCGATGCAATGGATCGCCTTTCGCGATTCAGCGGCACTGTGGTCAACGAAGCGGATTCTCATGCACAATCGTCGGGCGGCCGGACCATTTCCCGAACCGCCTGAGAATTCCCCGCCGATGAGGAAACCAATAAACGTGCGGGATGCCGTCGCGACGGCTCCCGCGACCCGGGAGGACATCATGGCCAGTCTGGATGAACCGTTCACCGTGGGCGGCCTCACGCTCCCCAACCGGATCGTGATGGCCCCGATGACGAGGACGGCGTCTCCCGGCGGCGTACCCGGTCCGGACGTGGCGGAGTACTACGCACGCCGGGCGGCACACCGCGTCGGGCTGATCATCACCGAGGGCACCTACATCGGCCACCCCACCGCCCCCGCGTACGACGGCGTGCCCGAGTTCCACGGCGAACAGGCCCTCGCCGGCTGGGCCCATGTGCTGCGCCGGGTGCACGAGGAGGGCGGCCGGATCATCCCGCAGCTGTGGCACACGGGCGCGGCGCGCACCGCGACCGACCCGCCCGCCGAGGGCCCCTCCGGGATCGGGCTGGACGGCGCCCCGGTGGGACGGGCCATGACGCGGAAGGACATCGACGCCGCGGTGGAGGCGTTCGCGGAGGCCGCCGCGCACGCCGCGCGGCTGGGGTTCGACGGGGTCGAGCTGCACGGCGCGCACGGCTATCTGATCGACGACTTCCTGTGGACCGGCACCAACCGGCGCACCGACCGCTACGGCGGCGACCCGGCCTCCCGGGCCCGGTTCGGCGCCGAGGTCGTGCGGGCGGTCCGCGCGGCCGTCGGTCCGCGGTTCCCGGTCTTCTTCCGTTTCTCCCAGTGGAAGCTCGGCGAGTACGGGGCCCGCACCGCGGCCAGCCCGGAGGAGCTGCGCCTGCTGCTGGAGCCCCTGGCCTCGGCCGGTGTCGACGTGTTTCACGCCTCGACCCGGCGCTACTGGCTGCCGGAGTTCGAGGACAGCGACAGCACGCTCAACCTGGCCGGCTGGATACGCAAGCTCACCGGCAGGCCCACCGTGGCCGTCGGCTCGGTCGGGATGGACCGGCAGTACGGCGAGGGCGACTTCGCCCAGGGCTTCACGGGGCCGTCCGGCGTGACGGGCATCGACGAGCTGGTGGCCCGCCTGGAACGCGACGAGTTCGACCTGGTCGCCGTGGGCCGGTCGTTGCTGGCCAACCCGGACTGGGCGGCGCTGGCGCTCCGGGGTGAGCTGGACCGGGCCGTCCCCTACGACCCGTCCGTGCTGCGGACCCTGGTCTGAGGGACGGTGGCGCCGAAGGTCCCGGCGGAGAGCCGCGCCACCGGGTCCGGGGCTCCGCGGAAAGGGGGCTCGGGCACGGTGGCCCGCGCCCCTCATTTCCCCGGGGCGCATTCCCGATGACCGCGTCCCGGATATCCGCCGGGGCCGGCTCGGCGGCCCGGCCGCACAGACTCGCGTCGTACGTGAGAAATGTCCGCCGCCCTTCGCCCTCCCCGGAAGAACTTCCCGGGGAGGGCGAATTCAGCGACGTACGAAGGGCCATCGAAAGGCCGCATTTTCCCAGGCATTCCGGCCGGCCCTTACGGACCGCCCGGCCGGGGTCCGCTCCGGGCCGGCGGCACCGTCGAGCCGAGCACGTCCAGGAAGGCCATGGCGCGGCCGCTCATCGCCAGACCGGGCATCATGGCGACGCCGAGGGCGGCGGGAGGCAGGTCTCCGGCGATCTCGACCGTGCGGACCGTCCCGCCGTCGAGGGTCGTCGTCGCCTCGGTGCGCTGGTACATCAGGGCGAACCCGGAGTCGGCCGCCACGAGCCCCCGTACCGTCTCGATGCTCGCCGCCCCGATCACGCGCGGCAGGGGGACGCCCGCGTTGGCGAACAGCTTCTCCGTGTGGCGGATGACGTCGGGCGCGTTCAAGGTGACCAGCGGGCGGGCGGCCAGCTCGGCCAGTTCCACCGGTCCGCTCCTGCCCAGGGGGTCGCCGTCGGCCAGCACGGCGTGGACGGGCAGCTCGGCCAGGGCGTGGAACCGGGCGTCCCCGGCCAGGAAGTCGTAGGTGACCGCCAGTTCGCAGCGTCCTTCCCGCAGGAGCGCCGCCAGCCGGTCGGGCGGCTCCTCGTGGACGGTCAACCGGATGTCCGCGTAACGCTGCCGGGTGAGCCGGTGGACGCCGGGCAGCAGGAACGGGGCGAGTGACGGGAGGAAGCCGACGTCGAGCCGGCCGACGGCGTCCCCCGCCAGGGCGTCGCCCCGCGCCTTGAGACTCCTGGCCCGCCCCAGCAGTTCGCGGGCCTCCCGCAGCAGATGGCGCCCGCTCGGGGTGAGAGAGACCCCTCGGGCGTGATGCCGCAGGAGGAGCTGTACGCCGAGTTGGCGCTCCAGCCTCATCACGGCCGAGGAGACCGTCGACTGCGAGGCGCACAACTGCTCCGCCGCCTCCGATATGTTGCCCACTTCGGCGGAGACGACGAAGTACCGCAGTTGCGCGAGGCTGAAGTTCAGGCCGTCGCTCATCACGCGCCTCCGGCCCGGTCCCGCAGGGTGTCCAGCCAGCGGTCGACCGTGAGCGCGGTCGACCCGGCGTGCTCCTCCAGCAGGGAGAAGTGGTCCCCCGCCACGTCGGCCCGCCGGTGCTCCAGGGGCCAGCCGGACCGGGCGTCCTCGCCGAGCAGTTCCAGCAGCGGCCCTTCCCGCTCGGCTCCCGCCAGCAGGGTCGGGGTGGTCACCGGCATCGGGCGCCAGCCGTCGAGCAGTTGCCCGTACCAGGCCATCGCCGTCACCTGTTCGTCGTCGAGGGGCAGGCGCGGGAACCGCTCGATCAGCCGCCGCGTGATCACGGTCATGCCCGGGACCATCGCCGCTCCGGTCGTCCGCGGGGTGTCGAGCAGCACCAGCCCGGCGGGGGGTGCGCCGGCCGCCTCCAGCCGGCGCACCACCTCGTGGGCCAGCCAGCCGCCGGACGAGTAGCCCGCGAGCGCGAACTCCCCGTCCCCGAGCCGTCGGAGCACGGTGGCGGCCAGCCGTTCCGCCGCCGCCTCCAGGTCCGCGGGCAGCGGCTCCCCGGGACGGTAGCCGGGCAGGGAGACCGCCCAGACCCGGCGGCGGCCCCGGAGCGCGCCGGCGAAGTTCACGTACTGGTGGGCCCCGGTGGGGGCGATCAGTGACGGCAGGCAGACCAGGTCGGGCCCCTGCCGTCCGTCCGACAGCCTCAGCAGCTCCGGCTCGTCGCACGCTCCGGCCGCGAGGACCGGCCGGAGCCGGGCGGCCATCGACAGCAGGTCACCGGCCTGCTGCGGGGTTCCGGCCTCCAGCACCGTATGGAACAGGGTGGCGACGGAGCGGGGGGAGTCCGCCGACGGCCGCGGCGCGGGCCCAGGGGCGGGCCGGCCCCCCGCAGCCGGGTTCAGGCGCGCCACGAGGGCGTCCACGTGCGGGCCGCCGCTCGTGACGAAGTGATCGGCGAGCTCCTCGACGGACTCGGCGTCGAAGAGCAGGGTGGACGAGATCTCGCCGAGGTCCTCCCGCAGGGCGTTCGTCAACTGGAGCACGAGGATGGAGTCCATGCCGTAGTCGCTGAGCGGAGTGGAGAGGGCGATCCGGTCCGCCGGGATACCGAGGGTCTCCGCGGCCCGATCACGGAGGTACCCGGCCAGGGACTCGGCCCGGCTCCCCGGTCCGGCGGCGGACAGGTCGACCGCTCCGCCGGCCAGGAGGTCGGCGGGGGCCTGGACGAAGGCGGGGGCGGAGGGCCGCGGGACGGCGACCGCACCGGGCGGGGGCGGGGAGCCCGCCGCTACCGGGGCCGCCGCTTCCCAGGCCGCCGCTTCCCGGTCCGTCGGTTGACGGTCCGTCGGTTGACGGTCCGTCGCTTTCCGAGCCGTCGCTTTCCGAGCCGTCGGCCGCCGGTCCGTCGGTTGCCCGCGGCCGGGCTTCCGGGCCGCGGGCGTGGCTTCGGCCCGCCGGCCCACGGACTGCCGGGCGAGCCCGTCGCTCTCGGCGGCGATGATCTGCTGCCCCAGCTCCCGTGCCTCCGGCAGGACGGGCACGACCGCCGCGAACCCCTCGCTCTCCAGCACCTTCCGCCAGTTCTCGGGCGACAGCGCCGGCGAACCCGGAATGCGCAGCGCGTCGTCCTCGAAGAGCCACCAGCCCTCCAGCAGACCGAACGTGAGGTGGCTGGAGATGTCGAAGGCAGCGAGTTCGTTGAGCAGGAGCCACCCTCCGTCGCGCAGGGCCGCCTTCGCGTTGCGGATCGTGTTCCGGGTGTCGCGCGTCGCGTGCAGCACGTTGGCGGCGACGACCAGGTCGTAGCCCCCGCTCTCCACCCCCTGCTGCCCGGCCAGCGGCCGCTCGGCGTCGAACCGGGCGTAGGAGAGGTACGGCACGCCGGGTCCGTACGCGGTACGGGCGTGGTTCAGGAACGCCTTCGAGAGATCGGTGTACGTGTAGGTCTCGATGTGGTCCTGGAAGGGGCGCAGCGCCGCGAACATGCCGACGCTGGTTCCGCCCGTGCCGGCGCCGATCTCCAGGACGCGGAGTCGTGCCGCGGGGTCCAGGCGCAGCCGTTCCCCGACGACGGCGACCGCGGCGTCGGCCATGGCGCGGTTGTACAGGTCGGCGACCCGGTTGTCGCGGTAGGTTCCTTCGACGAGTTCGACGGAGCCGCGCGGGAACAGGATGTCGGTCGGCCTGGTCACACCGGTGAGGATGCCGGGGAGCGCCCGGAGCGTGGCGTCGAGCAGGGCGAGTTCGGCCGCCTTGTCGGGGTCGGTGGACCAGCGGGCGCGGCTCTCGTCCCACTCGCGGAGGAGGACGTCCGGCGACGGGGCCGTGTCCGGCACGAAGCGGAGCGCGTGGTCGAGCCAGGTCGCGTACCGGTCCAGGATCCCGGCGCGCCGGCGGAGCCGGTCGATGTCGCCGGGGGACGTGGGAGTTCCGGGGCCGCGCAGCCCGCCGAGCGCCTGCAGGTGGCCGCGGACCATCCTCGCCAGGAGGGGATCGCGGTCATGGGCGCGCCACGCGGCGATCGCGCGCATCTCCCCCCACTCGGCGGGCAGGGCGGCGGCCGAAGCGACGAGGGCGGGCGCGACGCGGTTCCGTGCCCTGGGGTGGACGGTGATCCGCGTCGTCGCGTCGAGCGCCTCGATGGCGTCGAGGTCCTTCATCTTGATGAAGCTCAACTGGCGCTGGGGGCCGCCGAGCAGCGTGTCGAGCGCGTCCATCGCCTCCGGCGCCTCGATCGAGAGGAGGCCCCAGCGCGCCATGTGCTCCTTGTGCCGCTCGGTCGAGGCGCTGCCGACGCTCCCCCACCATCCCCAGTTCATCACCTTGACCGGGCAGGGCCAGTGCCGGTCGAGGAAGTGGGCGTAGGCGTCGCCGAAGGTGCAGCCCGCCGCGTAGTTGCTCTGGCCCGCCGCCGTGGTGAACGACTGGACGGAAGAGAAGAACAGGGCGAAGTCCAGCGCCTCGTCCGCGAAGACCTCGGCCATGGCCACTCCGACGTCGACCTTCGCGGCGAGGCTCGCCCGCAGGGTCGCCTCGTCCATCCGTGCCAGGCTCTGGTCCCGCAGGTCGAGCGCCGCCTGGACGATGCCGTGGATGCGCGGGTGGCGGCGTTTGATCTCCTTGTGGGCGAGGCTCAGCGAGGCGGGGTCGGCGGCGTCGGCGGACAGGTAGCTCACCCGGCCGCCGGCCTCGGCCAGCCGTGCGTCGATCGACGCGTCCCGCGGTCGTCGGCCGATCCAGATCACGTGGGCGTCGTGGTTCCGCACGACGTGCCGGGTCCACTGGGCGCCGAGTCCGCCGGCGCCGCCGATCACGACGTAGACGCCGCTCTGCCGGTACGGGGCGGGCCGGGGGTCGCCGGGCTCGTTCGGCGCCCAGCGACGCGCCAGCCACTGGCCCGCGCGGTGGGCCAGGGGGTCGTCGCCGGTACGGCCGGGGGGCGTCAGGAGGTCGTCGGGCAGCTCGGCGGTGTCGAGGTCGGCCCGGCGGACGGACCAGTTCGCGTACTCCTGTGCGAGCGACCCGAAGAAGCCGTGCAGCCCGGCGTGGGCGGGTGCGGTCGGCTCGTCGTCGTACGTGGCGAGGGCGCGGCATGTGACCAGGGTGATGCGGAGCGGGCGCGCGTCGTGTCCGGTGCGGACGAGGGCCTTGGCCGTACGGAAGGCCGCGATGACACCTCCCTCCTGGGCAGCGGTGAACCCGGCGGTGTCGGTCGGCGGGAGAGCCGCCCCGTCATCCGGCCCGGCACCGGGCGCGATCCAGACGAGGTGGCCGACCGGCCCCGTGGACCGGAGCCGTACGGCGATCTCGTCGGTCGTCGCGCCGGGGGCGAGGTCCCACGGGGTGGCGCCCGGGTGCCGGCCGACGAGTGCGGCCCGCTGTTCGGCCGTGCCTCCCACCACGAGGACGTGATCCGTGGGGTCCGGGGCGTGCTCGCCCGGGGCGTGCGTGGCCACGGGCTCCCAGACGGGTGCGAACAGGGAGGGGACCGGCGCCTTGAGGCGGCGCGAGGTGTAGCCGGTCATCCGTACGCAGACCCGGCCGTCGTGGTCGGTGATGTCCACGTCGAGCCGGCTCAGCGCGGTCGCCGGCCCGGCCCCGTCGGCGACGCGGACGACGGCCCGCGCCGAGGACGGGCACGGGGCGAGGAGTTCGAACCGGTCGAGCGCGAACGGCACCGCGGTCTCCGGGTCGGCCGGTCCGTCGGTGAGGTGCAGCGCGATGGACGCCTGGATGGCGGAGTCCAGGAGCGCCGGGGGAAGAACAGCTCCGCCGTCGGCGGGGTCCGCGCCTGCCGGGAGTTCCAGCTCGGCGAGGACGGTCCCGGTGCCGGTGTCGACGTACGCCTCGCGGATGGCCCGGAGCGACGGCCCGTGGACGATGCCCATCGACGCGAGCGCCTCGCGGACGCGTTCGGCGGACACGGTCGTCGTGCAGGCCGTACGGAGGGACGTGAGGTCGACGGGTGCGGGACGGGTCGTGCCGGTGCGGGACACACGCCCGGTGGAGAGGACGGTGGGGTCGGCGCCCCGGTCCGCCCGTGCGGTGATCTCGAAGGTGAGCTGGTCGTCGTCGCCGGGTTTCACCAGGACGTCGACGCCCAGGGGTCCTTCGCCCCCGGCGGTGGCCGGCCGTACCCAGGTGATGTCGCGCATCAGCAGGGGGGCCGTCGCGTCCGCGCCCCAGAGTCGCACCGCGGTCTCCCGCGCCAGTTCGAGGTGGACGACGCCGGGAAGGACGCGCTGTCCGCGCACCGTGTGGTCACGCAGGACGGGGGCGGCGTCCGTGAACACCGCGGAGGCGCGCAGTGCGCCGGGAGAGTCCGCTGCCTTCGATATCCGTTGGATCAGCGGGTGTCCCGCCGCCGGGCGTGGTCGGGAAGTGACGGGGACGGGCCGTGGCGCGGCGGGCGGCGGACCGGCCCAGTGGCTCTCCCGGGCGAACGGGTAGGTGGGCAGGGGGACCCGCCGGTGGGATCCGGCCGGGTAGAGCGCACCGTAGTCGAGTGCGGTGCCCCGGACGAAGCACTCGGCGAGGACGGTGAGGTCCGCACGGTAGCTCTCGACGTCCGCCCGGCGGTTCTCGGCGTCGGAGCCGTACGCGTCCGCCAGTGCGTTCCCGGCCTCCGCACCGTACTGCTCCGCTTCCGTTCCGGTGGCGGTGAATCGCGCGCAGCGCTCCAGGGATGCCTCGCCCCGGCTCGTGTCCGCGCCCGGCCGGCCCTCGCCCTCGGCCGCCCGGCCGGTGAACGCCCGCGTTCCGTCGAGCCCCGCGTCGAGGATCCGCAACAGCTCGGCGCGGTCCTTCGCCACGCAGGCGAACCGGTGGGGGAAGCGGTCCCTTCCCACCGTGAGCGTGTACGCGAGGTCGCCGAGGTCCGGGGCGTCCTCGTGGCGGATGCGCTCGGCCAGCCGGGAGACCTGCTGGGCCAGTTGCTCCCGCGAGTGCGCCGAGAGGACGACCAGCCGCATGGGCTCGGGCGTACGGGAGCCGGTCCGCGTGGTGTCGGGCGCCTCCTCGACGACGAGGTGGGCGTTGGTGCCGCTCGCGCCGAAGGAGCTGACGGCACCCCGGCGGGGCCCGCCGTCGGACGGCGGTTCCCACGCGTGGTCGCGCGTGCTCAGGTAGAAGGGGCTGGTGTCGAGGTCGATGGCGCTGTTGGCCTTCTCGAAGTGCAGCGAAGCCGGGATCCGGCGGTGCCGCATCGCGAGGAGGATCTTGAAGACCCCCGCGACGCCGGCGGCGAACTGGGTGTGCCCGAGGTTCGACTTGACGGAGCCCAGCGCGCAGTAGCCGGTCCTCTCCGGGCCGGCCCGGAAGACCCGGCTGAGCGCCGAGAACTCGATGGGGTCCCCGAGCGGGGTGCCGGTTCCGTGCGCCTCCAGGAGCTGGATGGACCCGGCGTCGATGCCGCCGGCCGCGTGGACGTCGCGGAGCAGGGCCTCCTGCGACACGGAGCTGGGCGCGGTGATGCCGTTGGTCGCACCGTCGTGGTTGCTGCCCGTGGCGCGGATGACGCCGTGGATGTGGTCCCCGTCGGCGATCGCGTCGTCCAGCCGCTTGAGCACGAGGACGCCGACGCCCTCACCGGGGACGAAGCCGTCGGCGCGGTGGTCGAAGGTGTGGCAGCGGCCCGTCGGCGAGAGCATCCCGGCCCGCCCGGCCAGCTCGTAGAGGCGGGGGGTCGTCTGGACGAAGACGCCGCCCGCCAGCGCCATGTCCGTCTCGCCCGACCGGAGCCCCCGGCAGGCGAGGTCGATCGCGATGAGCGAGCTGGAGCACGCCGTGTCCACCGCGAGCGCGGGGCCCTTCAGGTTGAGGACGTAGGAGACACGGGCCGGGATCAGCGATGCCATGTTCCCCCAGAAGGCATGGGCCGGACCGTTCTCCCCGACCAGCTCGTGGTAGTCGCCGTTCCAGCAGCCCACGTACACGCCGCAGCGGGACCCGCTCAGCTGCCGCCCGGCGTGGCCCGCGTCCTCCAGGGCCTTCCACGCCTCTTCCAGGAGCAGTCGCTGCTGGGGGTCCATGACGGCGGCCTCGACGCCCGAGATGCCGAAGAAGAGCGGGTCGAACCGGTCGATGCCGTCGAGGAAGCCTCCCCGCGTGCAGCGCGCGGATCCGTCGGCTCCGGTGGCCGGGAGGTCCCAGCGGGTCGCTTCGGTGATGAGGTCGTCGCCGTTCGCCAGATGGGTCCACAGCTCGTCGAGGGTGTCGGAACCGGCGAACCGCCCGCTCATCCCGACCACGGCGATCGGTGCGGGGCCGGTCGACGGCCCGACGGGAACGGTGCCGCCGGCGGTCGCCGGGCGGGCGGCGGTGACACCGCTCCGTTCCCGGGCCGGGGCGGCAGCCGGGGCCGGGGCGGGAGCCGGGGCCACGGGGGCCGGAGGAACGGGGGCGGGGACGGGGTCCGCCACGGGCCCGTACTCCGCGAGCAGATGCGCGGCGAGGCGGTCGGCGGAGCTGTGGTCGAAGACGACATCGGTCGAGAGGTCGGTTCCCAGCTCCTCGTTGAGCACATGGACGAGCCGGACGGCGAGGATGGAGTCGAGGCCGTAGTCGGCGAAGGCGAGCCGGCCCTCGATCTCGTCCGGCGGCATGGCCAGGACGTCCCCGATCTTCGCGCGTACCAGCCGCGCGACCCGTTCGCCGGGTGCGGTTGCGGCCGGCTCCTCGGGTGCTGTCGCGGTGCGCGGCGCGGCGGGAGCGTCGGCCGGGGCGCCGGTGGGCGCACCCGTGCGGACACCGGCGCCGGTCGCGTCCCCGGCCGGCTCCAGGTCGCCGATCCAGAACCGGTCCCTCGCGAACGGGTACGTCGGCAGGGAGATCCGGCGGGGCGGCGGCACCGCCCCGGGGAGTGCCCGCCAGTCCAGGTCCATCCCGCCCGCCCAGAGCGCGGCCAGCCTGTCGTGCCCGCCCTCGCGGCCCCACCGTTCGGCGAGGAGTTCCCGGAGGTCGTCGTCGGCCCGGATCCCGGGGCCCGCGCCCCGGTCCTGCCCGGCGCTGCCCCGGTGCAGTCCAGGTGCGGTCCCGTCACCGGTCTCGGCGAACGCGCCGAGCACCCGCCGGAGTTCGCTCAACGAGAGCACCGTCACCGCCAGGCGCTCCTTCATCGCCTCGCGTCCGGACCGCAGGGTGAACGCGAGGTCCGCCAGGCGGACCGTCCGCCCCTGCGCCTCCTCCTGTTCGAGGAAGGCCACCAGGCGCGCGGCGCAGTGCCGCAGCCCCTCCGAGGTCCGTGCCGACAGGACGACGAGCTGCTCGCCGTCGTCGGCGCGCTCGGCGGGGGCGGTGTCCGCCACGTACTCCTCGATGATCACGTGCGCGTTCGAGCCGCCGGCCCCGAAGGAGGAGACCGCCGTGACGCGCGGCCGTACGGACTCCCAGGGCGCGAGGGTCCGTTGGAGGCGGAACGGCGTCTCCTCGAAGCTGATGCCGGGGTTCGGTTCCTCGGCGTGCAGGCTCGGGACGAGGGTGCGGTGCCGGAGCTGGAGGACGGCCTTGGTGACACCGGCGATGCCCGCGGCTGCCTCCAGGTGTCCGATCACCGACTTCACGGAGCCGATCGCGCAGAACTGCCGGTCCCCGGTGAACTTCTCGAAGGCGAGCGAGAGCCCCTTCACCTCGATCGGGTCGCCCAGTTCCGTGCCGGTGCCGTGCGCCTCGACGTAGCCGACCTCGCGCGCCGAGATCCCGGCCCGGGTCAGCGCGTCGCCGATCAGTTCCGCCTGGGCGGCCGGGCTGGGCACCGTGTAGCCGTTGGACCGGCCACCGTGGTTGATGCTCGTGCCCCGGACCACGGCGAGCACCCGGTCCCCGTCCGCGAGTGCGCGCGTCAGCGGTTTCAGCAGCACCGCGCCGACGCCCTCACCGGGGACGAACCCGTCGGCGCCGCTGCCGAAACTCCGTACCCGGGACTGCGCGGACAGCATGCCGGAACGGCAGAGTTCGACGTAGTCGGACGGGTGCAGATACAGGTTCACGCCCCCGGCGACGGCCAGCTCGCAGGAGCCCCGGCGCAGATGCTCGCAGGCTTCGTGGATCGCCGTGAGCGAGGACGAGCACATGGTGTCGATCGTCAGGCTGGGGCCCCGGAGGTCGAGGACGTAGGAGGTACGGGCGCTGAGCGAGGCGAACGAGAGCGCGGGGGCGACCCGCTCGCCGGACGGCAACCGGGCCTCGCCGTGCCGTGCGTGGCCGGACTTGGTCACACCGGCGAAGACGCCGACGCGCCGCTGGTGCCGACGGGCCAACTCCTCGCGGGTGTAGCCCGCGTCCTCGATCACTTCCCAGGACGCCTGGAGGAACAGGCGCTCCTGCGGGTCCATGGCGTACGCGTCGCGCGGCGCGATCCGGAAGAAGTGCGGGTCGAACGCGTCGAATTCCTCCAGGAATCCACCCCACTTGCTGTAGCTGCGTCCGGTGGCGACGGCGGTGGCGCGGTCCGGCTCGTAGAAGCCGTCCAGCGGCCACCGGTCCCGGGGGATCTCGGTGATGCGGTCGCGTCCGGCCGTGAGACGCTGCCAGAACTCGTCGGTGTTCCGCGCGCCCGGATAACGCCCGCTCATCCCGATGATCGCGATGGCGTCGTCCCGTGCGGGCGCACCGGACGGTCCGGCCGCGGCCCGAGGAGCTTCGGGGGCTCCGGGAGCCGTGGAGGTCTCCTGGCCGGTCCGGGTCAGGGGGCCCGTGAGGCGCCCGGCGACGGCGCGCAGGGTCGGTGCTTCGTAGAAGAGCGTCGTCGAGGTCTCCCCGAACACGGTGTGCAGCTCCCTGTTGAGCTGGACGACCATGACCGAGTCGAGGGCCAGGTCGTCGAGCGGCCGGTCGGGGTCGATGGCGTGCAGGGGCAGCTTCGTGACCTGGGCGAAGATCCCGAGGACCGACCGGAGGGTCTCCCGGTCCGGGTCCACCGCGCCGACCGTGCCCGATGCGGACGCCGGTACGGACATCGGTACCGACTCCGGTACGGGGGCGGACGCGGAGGCCGGGGCGGGTGCGGCCTTCTCCGGCTCACCGTGGTGCACCCAGATCTGGTCCTCGCCGGCCTCGGCGAGGCGCCAGGCGTCCAGCAGGGCGTCGAGCCCGGCGTCCGACTCCATGGGGACGAGGCCGCGGTGACGCCGGAGGTAGGCGCGGGTCGCGTCGTCGACCGCCATCCCGCCGTCCTTCCAGAGCGGCCACGCGATCGAGACCGTGCGGCCCGATCGCCCGCCCGCCGCGACGCGTGCGTTGCGGCGGGCGGCGAACGTGCCGAGGTGGGCGTTGGCCGTGGCGTAGTCGGACTGGCCGGGGTTGCCCGTGACGGCCGCGCCGGACGAGAAGAGGACGAAGGATTCCAGCGGCAGGTCCGCCGTGGCCCGGTCCAGGTGGACCGCGCCGTCGATCTTCGGGGCGTGGACCTGTGCCCATTCCTCAGGGGTCTTGTCCTTGACGTACGCGTCGTGGATCACGCCCGCGGCGTGGATGACTCCGTGGACGGCGCCGCTCCGCTCCCGTACCTCCGCCACGAGATGGCGCACCTCCTCCCAGCGGGAGACGTCCGCGACGGCGTACCGGGCCTCCGCGCCCGCCTCCCGCAGTTCGGCGACGAGCCGGTCGGTCCGGGGGCCCGGTGCGGACCGGCCGACGAGGACGAGCTCCGGGCGTTCGGTGTCCCGGGCGATCCGGCGGGCGACGACGGCCCCGATGCCGCCGGCCCCGCCGGTGATCAGGTACGTGCCTCCCGAACGCCACGGCGTGCCCGTGCCGTCGGCCGTGCGGGGCGCCCAGGTCCGGACGTGGCGTCCGGTGTCCCGGAGGAGGACGAGAGGGTCGTCGGCGTGCCGTGCGTTCTCCAGGACCGCGTCCGCGATCCGGTGGCGGTCGCTCGCCCCGTCGAGGAGGAGGACCTGCCCGGTGGCACCCGGGTTCTCCAGAGCCGTCGTGCGCAGGAGCGCCGAGAGGGCCGGTCCGGCCTCCTCGTCCTCGGTGGCCGATGTCACCACCTGCACCAGAGCGGTTCCGTCCCGCGCCTCCCCCGCGAGCGTCCGGACGAGCTCGAAGACCTGCAGGGACAGATCGGTGAAGCGGGTCTCCGGGCGCTGCCTGGCCGTCGTGACGGCGTAGCAGCGCACCCCCGGCAGCAGTGCCTCGACGCCGTCCCGCAGGGACGCGGGCGTTCCGCACAGGATGACCGCGTGATGGCGGTACGGGGACCCGGCGGCGGGGCCGGGGTGGGCGGTGGCGGGCCTCGGCGTCCACCGGGGCACGAGAAGCGTCGTCCCGGAGGGGGCATCGAGAGCGGGTCGCCGATCGGGCTCGGGGACGGGGGGACGCTCCCGGCCGGGGGTGGGGGCCGCCCGGGTGGGCGCGGGGGCCGGGGTGGGTGCGGGGGCCGCCGCGCTCCGGGGAATCCAGTACCGGTCGCGTGCGAACGGATAGGCCGGAAGGTGCGCGCGCCTCGGCGTTCCGGCACCGTCGGGCCCGTACAGCTGGTGCCACTCGGCCTCGCCCCCGCCGCACCACCGGGTGATCATCCCGGTGAGACCGTCCGGGTCCTGACCGGGGGCGGGGTCCGGTCCGCCCCCCGAGCCGTCGATGAACGCCCGGAGCCGGGAGATGAGTTCCGCACGGGAGGAGACGGCCCAGCCGACCCGTTCGGCCATGGCCTCCCGTCCGGTCTGGAGCGTCCACGCGAGGGAACGGAGGGCATCGGTGTGACGGGCGTCCTCCAGGTGTGCGAGCAGACCCCGGGCCCGCTCGCGCAGCTCCCGCTCCGTGCGCGCCGAGAGGGGCACGGCGACCCGGCGGCC
Source organism: Streptomyces sp. MMBL 11-1 (assembly GCF_028622875.1). Classification (NCBI taxonomy): domain Bacteria; kingdom Bacillati; phylum Actinomycetota; class Actinomycetes; order Kitasatosporales; family Streptomycetaceae; genus Streptomyces; species Streptomyces sp. MMBL 11-1. Next base: position 810,194 of record NZ_CP117709.1, read on the forward strand.
CCCGGCGGCGTCCAGATCCCGTGCCGAAGCCGCCTCCTGGCCCCGGCCCGGGTACTCCTCCACGACGACGTGGCAGTTCGCACCACCGAAGCCGAAGCTGCTGATCCCCGCCCGCCGGGGAACGGGCGCACCGTGCCGGTCGGTCACCCGCTCCCAGGGCTCGCTCGCGCGGACGATGCGGAACGGGCTGCCGTCGAGCTGTACGTAGGGGTTGATCTCGTCGCAGTTGCGGGAGGGCGGCAGGGTGCCGTGTTCCATCGCGAGGACGGTCTTGAGCAGGCCCGCGATGCCGGCGGCGGCCTCCAGATGCCCGATGTTGGCCTTCACGGAGCCGAGTACGCAGGTTCCTCCGCCGTCGCTCCCCAGCCGCCGGAAGGCGCTCCGCAGCGCCTGCACCTCGACGGGGTCGCCCAGGGAGGTGCCGGTGCCGTGGGCCTCCAGATAGCCGATGGTGCTGGGGTCGATGCCGTCCATCGCCCGCACCACGAGGTCCGCCTGGGCGGCCCCGTTGGGCGCGGTGAGGGAGTTCGCCCGCCCTCCGTGGTTCTCGGCGCTCCCCACGACGACGGCGAGGATCGCGTCCCCGTCGCGCTCCGCGGCGGCGAGCGGCTTCAGCACGACCGCGCCGACGCCCTCGCCCCGTACGTAGCCGTTCGCGTCGCTCGCGAAGGGCTTGCACCGTCCGTCCGGGCTCAGCATGCCCGCCCGTGCGGCGCTGACGAACGTGTCCACGCTGAGGAGGAGGTTCACCCCGCCCGCGATCGCCGCGTCGCACGCCCCGGACCGGAGCGCTTCGACGGCCCGGTGGACGGCGACGAGCGAGCTGGAGCAGGCCGTGTCGACCGGCTCGCTGGGACCATGGATGTCGAGGACGTACGAGATGCGGTTGGCGAGCATGGAGTGGGCGTTGCCCGTGGAGGTGAAGGCGTCCGGCGGGGTGCCGTGGGCGGCGAGCAGTGTCGCGTAGTCGGTGCCCGAGACGCCGAAGAACAGCCCGGTGCTCGCCGGCAGACCGGCGGGGGCGTACCCGCTGTGCTCCACCGCGTTCCAGACGGTCTGCAGCGCCAGCCGGTGCTGCGGGTCCATCAGTTCGGCCTCGCGCGGCAGGATGCGGAAGAAGGCGGCGTCGAAGGCGTCCACCCCGTCGAGAACGCCCGCGTGGCGCGGGAAGTCGGACGCCTCCACGATCCGCGCGTACTCCGCGTCGTACCGGTCGACGGGGAAGGCCGTCACCTGGTCGGTCCCGGCGGCCACATTGGCCCAGTACGTGTCCAGGTCGGGGGCGCCGGGGAAACGGCCCGCGGCTCCGATGACGGCGACCGGAAAGGCGGCGCTCGCGGCCGGCGGGCGCGGGGCGGCGCTCGCGGCCGACGGGCGCGGGGCGGCGCTCGCGGCCGACGGGCGCGGGGCGGCGTCGGGGGCCCCGGCCTCCTCCCGGCCGGTCCGGTGTCCGGCGTCGGGGGTGGGCACCGGTGGAGCCTCGGGGGTCCGGGCGGGGGCCCCGGCACGGGCCGGCGCCCCGGCGGACCGCTCGTACGCCGTGCGCAGGGCGGCCGTGTGCTCGGCGACGAGGTGTTCTCCCAGCGACGCGAAGGTGTTGCGGTCGAAGAAAAGCGCGGGGGTCAGCTCGATGCCGAGCCGCTCGCTCGCCTGCCGTGCCAGGGCGACGAGCGAGATCGAGTCGAAGCCGAACGCGTCGAAGCCGGTGCGGGCGTCGAGTTCGTCGGGGTCGAACTTGAGGATGCCGGACGCCAGGCCGCGCAGTTCGTCGACCGCGAAGGCGAGCAGCCCCTCGGCCTCCCCCGGTGTCCTGTCGTCCACTTCTCCGCCCACGCCACCGAGGCCGTCGGCGCCCGCCGTGGTGACGCCCGCTGTCCGTGCCTCCGCCTCCGGGTCCTCCCTCGGTCCTTCGTCGTCGCCGCACCACAGGCCGGCGAGAACACCGGCCACTTCGCCGTCGCGGTCCAGCAGTCCGACCGAGCCCCCGATCCCCTCTCCGTGCGCGGTCACGTCGAAGACGGCGTACGCCACGGAGACCCGGCCGCCCGCTCCGCCCGCTCCGCCCTCGAAGAGCCGGATCTCGTCGATCCGGTGCGGTGCGCTCCACGCCCACCGGGGATCGCCCGTGCGCTTCGCCTCGAACTGCAGACCCTGCGCGACGGCGGAGAGCACCTGCGGGGCGAGCGTGACGTGGGGTCGCACAGGGTCGCACTGGAGCTCGGGCGCGCCGAGCCGCAGCGCGAGGCGTCCGTCCCGCAGGCGGAACACGCTCTCGACGCCCGCGAGTTCGGGGGCGTATCCGACTCCGCCCTCGGCCAGTTCCGCGAGGAAGGCGGCCGGGGAGAGCGGTTCGGCCAGGTCCGGTGCCAGAGCTCCGGGGAGCAGGCCGACGAACGGTTCGGCGTGGGGGTGTCCGGACGGCCGCGTCCCGCCGCCGTCCTCCGCCCGCAGGTCGAACGCCGCCACGGCGGTCCGTCGCCCCGAGGCGTCCTCCGTGTGCACGGCTCCCGTCGCCGTCCTCCCCCCGGAGGCGTCCAGGACCGTCACCAGGCGCGCCGCGGCCGTCCAGTCGACCGGGCCGAGGAGGCGAAGACCGCGCACGACCGATCCGTCGGAGAAGCCGGAGACCTTCGCGGCCGCGATCGCCAGGTCGACGGCGAAGGTGGGGACGATGCCACGGGTCCTGTCCTGCCGCTCCCCCCGGGTGCGGCCGTAGTCCAGGAGATCGTCCAGGTGCACGTCGAGGACGTACCGCACCCCGGTGACGTCCGACGCGTTCCTGCCGAGGAACGGGTGGAGCTTGTCGCGCAGGGCGAGCGGCGCGGTCACGGACGGCGCGCCGTCCTCCCGGGCGACCCAGCACCGTACGCGCTCGAAGGGGTACGCCGGGAGGGAGACGCGGCGGGGCGCGGGCGCGTCCTGTGCGTCGGCCCGCTGCCAGTCGACGCTCTTCCCGCCCACCCAGGCGGTCGCGAGGTCGCGCAGCTCCGCCGTACGGGCGCCGTCGCCCGCGAGCGCGGCGCCGAGGTCCCGGTCGCCCGCCAGACGACGGTCGACGGCGGCCAGCGCCTCGTCCCCGGTACGCGCGAGGAACGCCCACCGGTGCGGGAGTTCGTTCTTGCCGACGCGGAGGGTGTGGGCGACCGACGCGAGGTCGGGCGCCGCCGCCCCCGCGAGGAAGGCACGGAACCGGGTGAGGTACGCCAGCAGCGCGGTGTCGTTCATCGCGGAGAAGACGAGGAGTTCCTCGCGCCCACCGGGTGCGCCGCCGCGCGCGCCGCCGTCCTGCCCCGGGTACTCCTCCAGGATCATGTGGGAGGTCATCCCGCCCGCGCCGATCGAGGTGATCCCGGCCCGGCGCGGATGGGTGGTCTCGCGCCCGTCGACGGTGGTCACCGCCGGCTTCCAGGCGGCGAGCTCCTGCTGCACCCGGAAGGGGGTGCGGGAGAAGTCGATGTCCGGGTTGATCACCGAACTGTGCAGCGAGGGGACCAGCTGTCCCCGCTGGAACTGGAGAAGGACCTTGGCGAGGCCGATCATTCCGGCGGCGTGCAGCAGGTGGCCCAGGTTGGACTTCACCGAGCCGATCGCGCAGAACCCGGTCTCCCGGGTGTACTTCTGGTAGGCGGTGGTCAGCGCCTTGACCTCGATCGGGTCGCCCAGGGACGTTCCCGATCCATGCGCCTCCACGTAGCTGATGGTGCGCGGGTCGACCCCCGCGTCGTCGATCGCCTTCTCGATCGCGCGCGCCTGCATCCTGGGGCTGGGGACGGTGAACCCGTTGCGCACCCCGGCGTTGGCGAGGGCCGTCCCCTTGATGACGGCGTACACGTGGTCGCCGTCGCGCTCGGCCTCGACGAGCGGCTTGAGGACCAGGGCGCCGACGCCCTCCCCGAGGATCGTCCCGTCCGCCCCGAGACCGAAGCTCCGGATCACGTCCGAGTTCGCCGTCGTGAAGTGTTCCTGCGAGGAGCTGATGAGGTTGTACGGGTGCAGGAGCAGGTTCACTCCGCCCGCGACGGCCATGGAGCACTCGCGCGCCCGGAGCATCTGCACGGCCTGGTGGACACAGGTGGAGGATCCCGAGCACATGGTGTCCACGAAGAGCGAGGGCCCGGTGAAGCCGTAGAAGTACGACAGCATGTTGGGCAGCGTCCCCGTGTAGCTGCCGCTCGCCGCGGACCCCCGGGTGAGGCTGTTCTCGAACCCGTAGAGACCGTAGTGGTTGCTCATGGAACCGGCGAGCACACCGACGTCCCCGTCGTACTTCCGGCGTATCGTCTCGCGCGAGTAGCCCGCGTCCTCCAGCGCCTCGACCCCTGCCCGCAGGAACAGCCGGACCTCGGGCGACATGTTCTCGGCCTCGCGCTTGGAGATGCGGAAGTAGCGGGGGTCGAATGTGTCGATGTCCTGGAGGAACGTTCCGGTACGGATGGAACTCTTGCCGAGGACGCCGCGGTCGCGGTTGTAGATCGCGTCGTGGTCCCAGCGTTCGCGCGGCACCTCGCGGAACTCGTGGCGGCCCTCTTCGAGTACGGACCAGAGCTCGTCCAGGGTGTCGGCGCCGGGGTAGCTGCCGGAGACGCCGATGATCGCGATGTCGTGGTAGTCGTCACGCGCGCCCGGGGCCGCCCGTCGACCCCCGGCGGGCACGGGGACCGCCTCCACGGCCGGAAGGTCGGCCGGGACCGTCTCGGCCGGAAGGTCGGCCGGCGCCGTGTTGACCGGGGCCGGGTCCGTGCTGCCGGCCGGGGCCGTGGTGTCGGCCGCTCGCTCGTCGGACGCTCGTTCGTCGGCCCGGGCCGGGCTCTCGGCGCCGGAGAGCGACCGCAGCGCCCCGGCGTGCTCTGCGACGAAGTACCCGGCGACGCCCGCGATGTCGGTGTACTCGAAGAAGATCGTCTTGGGGAGCGGGCCGAAGAGTTCCTCGAGTGCGGCGGTCGTATCGAGGATGGCGAGCGAGTCGATGCCGTACTCGATGAGGTCGACCGTCTCCTCCAGCGTCCCGGGATCACGGTGGAGCGCCTCGCCCACGACCCGGCGCAGCAGCGCCGTCGCACGGTCCGTCAGTTCTTCGTCGGTGTCGGTGGAGGCGGTGTCGGTGGAGGCGGTGTCGGTGGAGGCGGTGTCGGCGGGAGCGGCGTCCACGGAGGCGGTGACCGGCGCTTTGGGGTGCGCTGGGGCGGCCGTGAGCGTCGCGGCGGCACCGTGCGCCACCACGACGTGCGGGGGCGCGTCGCCCAGGACGCGGCCCAGGAGCCGCAGGCCGTCCTCGGTGGGGAGGGGTTCCCAGCCCCGGTCCCGCCGCATCGTCCTCAGCGTGACCGCGTCCACGGACATCCCGCCGTCGGCCCACAGGGGCCAGCTCACCGCGCGGGTCCTGCCGGTCCGCTCGCCGATGTCGACGAGCGCTTGGCGGTGGTGGGCGAAGGCGTCCAGGAAGGCGTTGGCCGCCGCGTAGTCCGACTGACCCGCGTTGCCGAACACCCCCGCCACCGAGGAGAAGGCGACGAAGAAGTCGAGCGTGAGGCCGCGCGACGCGGCGTCGAGGTGCAGGACCCCGTCGACCTTCGGCGCCAGCACCGTCCGCAGGTCGGAGGGGTCCTTGGTGAAGACGTACGCGTCGCGGAGGACGCCCGCCGCGTGCACGATGCCGTCAATGGTTCCGTGGGCCTCGGTGATGGCGCGGACCGCCCGGTCGACGTCGGTGCGCGACCCCACGTCCACGGGGATGTGGTGGGCGTCGACTCCCGCGTCCCGCAGCTCCCGCAGGGTCGCCTCGCTCCCGGCCGCGAGCTCCGACCGGCCGCTCAGGACGACGGTGACCCCGGCGTGGCGGCCGAAGTAGCGGGCCACGTGCCGTCCGAGCCCGCCGAGGCCGCCCGTGATCCAGTAGACCCCGCCCTCCTTCAGCGGCGGGATCTCCGCCCCGTCGCCCAGGTGCAGTTCTCCGGGCCGTGACGCGTGGCGGGTGCCGTCCGCCCCGTGCCGGATGTCGCAGTCGGCCGACCGGTCCGCCGCCTCCGCCCGCAGGATCTCGGCGATCCGCTCCGGCGTCGCGGCGTCGAGGTCCGCGACGCGCACCACCCGGCCCGAGACGCGCGGGTTCTCCAGGTGGACGGTCCGGAAGAGGCCGGTGAGGGGCGCGTGGTAGTGCCGGGGATGCCGGTCGTCCACGAGTACGACGAACCGCTGCGGCCCTCCGGGCTTCGACCGCACGACGTCGGTGACGTCCCGGAAGACCAGGTCCAGCACGGCCCCTACGCCGTCGGCGACGCGGCCGGGTTCGATGGCGGGGAGCCGTGCGACGGCCCATCCGGTGAACTCCGCCACGGCGGCGCTGTGCCGGGCGGCGCGCCCGCCGAGATACCCCCGTACGACGGGTTCGGGCCCGGTCACGTCGCCCCGTACGACGGGTTCGGGTCCGGTCCCGTCGCGGGGCGCGTCGAGGGGGGCCGGTACCCAGGAGACGGCGGCGGTCACGGTGTTCCCGCCCGTCTCCGGGCCGGTTGCGGGGGCCGCCCCGGCCGGTTCCGTCCGCTGGACCAGTCCGCGCAGACTGACGCTCATGGTGCCCTTCCCGTCGCAGAGGTCGATGTCGAACATGTCGAGTGGGCCGCGGCCCTCGCGCCGCCGCACCCATGCCCAGGTCTCGGGCGCGCAGGGGCCGTGGACCGTGAGTTCCTCGAAGGCGATGGGCAGCACCGGGACGGACCGGCCGCCGCCCGTCGTCGGTGACGTGTCCGCCAGGAGGACGACGGAGGCCTGGAAGGCCGCGTCCAGCACGCTCGGCGGCAGGATGCATCCGGTGCCCCCGGACCCGCCCGCGTCGGGTTCGACGATGCGCGCGACCAGCTCCCTCTCCCCCAACCGCAGTTCCCTCAGCCCGCGCATGGCCGGCCCGTAGTCGAGCCCCCGGTCGCGGAACTCCGCGTACACCTCCGCGTGCCCGCGCTCGCGGGGGCACGCGGCCAGCAGCGCGGCGAGGTCGAGCCGGGCCGGCTCCTGCGCCCCGACGGTCTCGGCCAGCCCCGAGCTGTGCACGGTGCCGGGGGCCGTTCCGGTGGAGATCTCGAAGGCGAAGGCGCCGCCGTCCCTCGGGGTGAGCCCCACCCGGACCTCGGCCGGAGCGCCCCGCACGGTCAGCGGGCGCGACCACCCCATGGTGCGGAGCCGGACGGCCGGCGGCGCCCCGGCGTCCCGCTCCGCCGCACGGGCCACCGCCGCACGGACCATCTCCACCTGCGCCGCCGCCGGCAGCACGGGAGTGCCGCGCACCAGGTGCGCGGCGAGGAACGGCTCCTCCCCGGTGAAGGCCGAGGTGAAGCGCTGCCCTCCGGAGCCGGGGACGGTGGCGTGGAGGAGTGCGTGCGGCACCGCGGCCCGGGACGCGGCTCCCGGCCGCGCCGCCGCCGTCTCCGTACGCCGCGCCCTCGTCCGTGCCGGCTCCGTACGCGCCGGCTCGGTCCGTCCCGGCTGTGTCTCCGTGCACGCGGCCGCCGCGGGCGTCCCGTCCGCCGTCGCGCTGCCCGCCTCGTCGTCCTTCGGCGGAACCCTGAACCAGTGGCGCTCGCGGGCGAACGGATACCCGGGGAGACGCACGCGGCGCGCACCTGCCGTGGGGCCGCCGTCTGTGAGCCGCTCCGCCCAGTCCACCGTCCCGCCGCCCACCCACAGCGTCGCTGTCTTCCTCAGCCCGGCGGTGTCCGCGTCACCGGCACGCACCGCCGCGCCCAGGTGGACCTCTCCCTCGGCCCGCTCACCGTCCGCGAAGCCGGCCAGCATGCCGACGAGTTCGGCACGGTCCGCGACGATGAACGCGACCCGCCTCCGCATCGGGTCGCGGCCGATCCGGAGCGTGTGCGCGATGTCGGCGAGCGTCTGTGCGGGCCGCTCCCGCAGATGGGTGAGCAGCGTGCGCGCGACCTCGCGCAGCCGTTCCGGTGTCCTCGCCGAGAGGGGCACGAGATGCGGGCCCGGCGGATCCGTCCGGCGTGTCCCGTCGGCGAGGTGCTCCTCCAGCACGATGTGCGCGTTCGTGCCGCCGAACCCGAAGGAGCTCACGCCTGCCCGGCGGGGGCGAACGGCGCCGTCCGGCCCCGCGGGCGGCGCCTCCCAGGGCCGGGTCTCGCGGACGACGTGGAACGGGCTGTCGTCGAAGTCGATGAGCCGGTTCTGCTTGCGGAAGTTGACGGTGGCGGGCAGTGCCCGGTGTGCCAGGGAGGCGATCACCTTGGCGATCCCGGCGACCCCGGCGGCCCCTTCCAGGTGCCCGATGTTGGTCTTGACCGAGCCGATCCCGCAACTCGACGGCCGGGCTGTGGTGCCCTGCGCCGCGTGCAGGTTCCGGAAGGCGGTCTTGAGGGCCATGACCTCGATCGGGTCACCGACGGGTGTCCCCGGACCGTGCGCCTCGATGTAGCCGACGGTCTCCGGGCGGATTCCGGCGCGGGTGTAGAGCCCTTCGATCAGGTTCGCCTGCGCGGTGGGGCTGGTGACGGTCAGGGAGCTGGTCCGGCCGCCGTGGTTCGTGGCGACCCCCTTGATGACCGCGTGGACCGGATCGCCGTCCGCGAGGGCCCGTGCAAGGGGCTTGAGCAGGAGCACCGCTCCGCCCTCGCCCCTTACGTAGCCGTCGGCGGCCTGGTCGAAGGCGCTCGCACGGCCGGTCCGCGACAGCATGCCCGCCTGGCTGAAGGCGACGAAGTGCTTCGGCGACCAGATCAGGTTGACCCCGCCCGCCAGGGCGAGGCCGCACTCGCCGTGCCCCAGCGCGCGGACCGCTTCGTACACCGCCACCAGCGAGCTCGAACACGCGGTGTCGTTGGTGATGCTCGGGCCCTGGAGGTCGAGGACGTACGAGATGCGGTTGGCGATGATCGAGTAGGCGGTGCCCGTGGGGAAATAGGCGTCCGTCCGTACCCCTTCGCGCTCCATCAGCTCGGCGTAGTCCGCGTGACAGACGCCCATGAAGACGCCTGTTGCCGTGCCGGCCAGATCGCCTGCCGCGTATCCCGCGTTCTCCACGGCCCGCCAGGCGAGTTCGAGCGCCATCCGCTGCTGCGGGTCCATGCTCTCGGCCTCGCGCGGCGATATCGCGAAGAAGTCGGCGTCGAAGCGGTCCGCGTCCTCGACGAAACCGCCCCAGACGCTGTTGGTCTTCTGCGCCCCGCGCCGGGGGTCTCCGAAGTATCTCTCCTTGGACCAGCGTTCCGGCGGCACCTCCGAGATGAGCGACCGGCCCGCCAGGAGATGTTCGGCGAGTTCCTCCAGAGTCTCGGCGCCGGGGAAGCGCAGAGCGACTCCGATGATCGCGACGTCGTCCGCCGCGGGCGCCGGTACGGTCGCGCTCATCGGGGGCCTCCTGCCCCGTGGAGGGCGTGCCCGGCCGGCCGGGCTCCCCGGGAGCCCCGGAGATCGGCGATCGTGCCCACCTTCAGCTCCGCTTCCAGGTGGCCGTCCTTCCCCCAGTCCCGGCCGCCCACGAACTGCTGGTGGAGGACGGCGGTCGACAGCAGGAGGACGAACGCCTGGTCCTCCTTCGTGCTGATCCCCTCGCTGGGCGTGGCCATGATCTTCGCCACGAGCTTCCTCGCGAAGACGGGGTCGATGCCGTCGATCTTCTTCAGCTCCGTGTCCGAGAGCAGCAGGTCCAGGTAGTCGGGCCGCTGCTCCTTGAAAACGGCCGCACCGGGGGCGCGGTACGGCTGCTTGCGCCGGGCGAGGTTCGACTCCGGCAGCCTTCCCCGGAAGGCCTCCTTGAGGAGGACCTTCTCGTCGGAGCCGTCGTCGAACCGCAGATTGACCGAGGCCGCCGCGCGGACCACCGCGGGGTCGAGGAAGGGGCAGCGGTTCTCGACGCCGTGGGCGAGGCTCATGCGCTCCCCCTGGGTGGAGAGGAGATAGCCGGGCAGCAGGGTCTTGTACTCGAGCCACTGGGCCTTCTGCACAGGACTCAGGGCGGCGTATCCGGGTGTCGATGCCGTCAGCGCCAGGAGGGCCGCGAACGGATCACTTCGGTCCTTCAGCAGTCGTGCGGCGAAGCGGCCGTTCTGGAAGCGGAGTTCGTGCGAGAAGAGACCGGGGAGGCGTTCGACGGCGAACTGCTCGAACAGGCCCTTCAGCCGGGCCCGGTTCGCGGGGCCGAAGTGCCTCAGCTCCGGGTGCAGGCTGCTGATCCGGGCCATGCGTTCGTCGTCGGAGAGGTCGTGCCACGCGGCGCGCAGCAGAGTCTCGCGGAAGAGCGAGTAGCCGAGGAACGCCTCGTCGGCGCCCTCGCCGCTGAGGATCACCTTGATTCCGGCGTCGCGCACATGGCGGGAGAGCAGGTACATGGGCACGAACGCGGTGCGGAACGCCGGGACTTCGGCGTGGTACACAGCCGAGGGGAAGTTCGCGACGATGTCGGCTCCGCGCACGGCGATGGACGAGTGGAGCGTCCCGAGGTGCGAGGCGACCACGTGCTGGCTGCCCGATTCGTCGAAGGCCGCCTCGTCGAACTCCACCGAGAAGGTGCGGACTTCGTGCGGGGAGAGTTCGGTCGCCAGTGCGGTGACGATGGACGAGTCGAGACCGCCGCTCAGGTAGACGCCGACCTCGACGTCGCTCCGCAGCCGCATCTCGACACTTTCGCGGAGGGTGTCGCGGACGAATGCGACCGCTTCCCGGGAGGAGCCGTTGAACGGTTCGACATCGATTTCGAGTTCGGCGTACGTGGTCAGATCCATGCGTCCGTCGCGCACGGTCAGACAGCTCCCCATGGGCAGTTGGCGTATGTGCCGGAAGGGGGACCGGTCGGGCAACGGGGTCCACACGCCGAAAGCGGAGGCGAGTTCGGCGGGGTCCAGCTCGAAGCGGAATCCCGGGAAGGCCTGGAACGCCTTCATCTCCGAGGCGAAGAGGAAATCCCCGCTCCGGCCCGTGCCGCTCCCGTGGCCGCTGTAGAAGAGGGGGCGCTTGCCGTACCTGTCCCGGGCCAGGAAGAGGTCTCCGGACACCGCGTCCCGGAGCGCGAACGCGAACGCGCCGTTGAAACGCCGCAGACAGTCGGCTCCCCATTCGGCCCACGCCTGGAGGACCACTTCGGTGTCCGAGCGGGTGCGGAACCGCCGGCCGAGCCCTCGCAGCTCCTGACGGAGTTCGAGGTGGTTGTACAACTCGCCGTTGAAGCATATCCAGTAGCGGTCCGACGGGTCCGCCATGGGCTGGGCGCCCGTGGAGAGGTCGATGACCGACAGCCTGACCGTGCCCATGGCCACGCCGTCATCCAGGTAGTAGCCCGCCTCGTCCGGGCCCCGGTGGCGGATGAGCGACAGCATCGAGGCCATGACCTCGGGCGTGGCCCCGGCGTCGAGCGAGGGTGAGACGAAGCCTGCGATTCCGCACATGCGGGGTCTCCTTGCTTCAGCGGTCGCCGCGCTCGGCGAGCTTCTTCGCCACGAAGGCGTCGATGGATTCCAGCGAGGTGAGAATGTTCTTGAGGAAGTCCTCGTCCTTCAACTGGATCGAGAATTCCTCCTCGATGGATCCGAGGAGCTGGACGTATCCGAAGGAATCGATCACCCCGGCCTTGAAAAGGTCGCTCCGGTCGGTCAGTTCTTCATCGAATTCAACGAGAAACTGTTCCTCGATCATGTTCCGTAGCTGCTGGGTTCGACCCATGGCTCATACCCCGCTTTTCGTCAGAGTTCCCCGAGGACTGTAATTGGCAATACTTTTCACCATGCGGAGGAGCGAGGTTCCGCCTATTTCCTCGCACTCCAGGGCGGCGTCACGTTCGAGGAGATAGCGAACGCTTTCTGTCCATCGAACGGGTTCGACGATCTGCCGGCCCAGCAGCTCCGGAATCATGCGCCCCTCGTGGGGGCGTGCACTCGCGTTGGACATCACGGTCACCGAGGGTTCCGCGAAGGTGAATTCTCGGAGAAAGGCCTCGAACGCGGTGCGCGCGGATTCCATGGCGCGCGAGTGGAATGCGGCACCGACCCGGAGCGGGGCGAAGCGGATGCTCCTTGCCCGCAGCGAGGCGTGGGCGGCCCGGAGGGCGTGGTCGGCGCCGGCGATCACGACCTGGGTGTCGGTGTTGTGGGCCGCCACGTCCACCCCCTCGACGCCGTCGGCGCCCAGCACCTCCAGGAGCCGCTCGACCGGGGTGTTCATGACCGCGGTCATACCGCCGCCCGAAGCCGCGGCCATCAGCTCGCCGCGCTTCTTGACGATGCGGAGACCGGTCTCGAAGTCGAAGACCCCGGCGGCGAGGAGCGCGTTGTACTCCCCGAGGCTGTGCCCGAGATAGCAGTCGGCGGGCCGGCCCTCCCGGCGCTCCCGCTCGAAGGCGTGCAGCGCGTTGACGGTGAAGAGGGCCGGCTGCGTGCACTCCGTTCGGGCGAGCACGTCGTCCTGGTTGTCGCGGCAGCGTGCGGGGAGGTCGTATCCGAGGAGATCGCAGGCGAATCGGGTGATGCCCGGATAGTGGCCGAAAACATCTGCACCCATGCCCCGGAACTGCGAGCCCTGACCAGGAAAGAGAATCGCGAACACCGTGTGACGCCTCCTGGATCTGCGCCGAGCGATTGGCTCGACCCACTCGGAAATGGCGGTTTCGATCATGTTGACCCAGACCCCTTGCTGGGTGCTGGCCGGTTCGCTGGCGCTCCGGCGCAAGGCCTTGCCCGAATCCCTGCCGTTCGCTTGCCGGTGCCCGGGGCCGGGGTTCCCGAAGGGGCGCGGCCAAAGGCCCGTACCAAGGGATCCGGGCCGCCGGGACTCGCCTCGTGTCTATCGGGAATTCACCGCATGCATGGCCGGTTTCGCGTCACACGGCGACTCTGCACCGTTGACATCCGCGCGAGCATCACCCTATAACGCCCAGTGTCCATGACCACCCGGAAAATCCCTGCGGATGAGACCACTGTTCTAAGGTGTATTCACCGATGAAGTCTCAGGCGTGAGAACGTGTAGGGCAGGAGAATATGTTTGTGCATCAGCCCGACGGGGCGTCGCCGCCCTCATCGCCGTCGGCCCCTACCGGGCCGGCGCTTCAGGTGCTGGGGCCCATGTCGGCCCGGTACCAGCGCCGCGACATCCCGCTCGGACCACCACGCCGCCGGGCGCTCCTGGCCCTCCTCCTCATCAGGCTGGGCCGCGTCGTCCCCACCACGGTGCTCATCGAGGAGCTGTGGCGGGATGCCCGCCCCCGGCAGGCTGTCGCCACCCTGCAGAGTCACATCTCCCACCTGCGCAGGGCCCTGGCCCCGGCGGCCGGCCCCGGCAGGTCCGCGATCCTGCGCTACCAGGCCCCGGGGTACGTGCTAGAGCTCGCGTCGGACCAGGTGGACGCGTACCGCTTCGAGCAGCTCTTCTCCACCGGCCGCCGACTCCTCGCGGGGCAGAACCCCCTGGCGGCCCGGGAGCACCTCACGCGGGCGCTCACGCTCTGGCACGGCTCCCCGTACGCGGAGTTCCTCACCCACCCGTCGCTCGCCGACGAGAGCACCCGTCTTGAGCAGATGCGGCTCTCCGCCCTCGAATCGTCCGCGGAGGCCGGACTCCTCCTGGGGCGGACCGCCGAGGTGGTCGCGGAACTGGAGCGCGAGGTCCGTCAGCACCCGGCCAGGGAACGCATGGTGGGCCACCTGATGACCGCGCTGTTCCGGTCGGGCCGACAGGCCGAGGCGCTGAAGATGTACGAGTGCACGCGGAGCTACCTGGTCGAGGAGTTCGGGGTGGACACGAGCGCCGATCTCCAGCGGCTGCACACCGCCCTCCTCCGACAGGAACTGGGAGGCCAGCGTGGGCGCGGCGCGCCGGGCGGTCCCGCTCACCCCGGAGCGACCGCGTTTCCGCGGCAGGTCCGGACAACGATGTCCAGCACGGTCGCGCGCCCAGCCGCGCCCTGCCCGCCGGCCGAACCGGCCCTACGTCACCAGGAGGCGCCGGACCGTCAGGAACGCGGGACGCCCGGCCGTTCCGCCGCCCCTTCGCCCGTGGCGGATGAACCCGGGATCGCCTCTCCTTTGATAGGCCGCGAACGGGAGGTGAATCTTCTGGTCGCCGCCATGGCCGAAACGGCTGCCGGTCACGGACATCTCGCGTGCGTGCTCGGTTTCTCCGGACTCGGGAAAACGCATCTCGTGATGGAACTGGTCCACCGCCTCCGGGCCCTGGACGAGAACATCGAAACGATCCAGAGCAGTAGTTTCTCCGGCGAGGGAGTTCCGCCCTACTGGCTGTGGACCCAGGTGCTGCGCCGGCTCTCGGCGGCACGGCCCGAGGCCTACCGGGCCGCCGCCGCGCCGTTCGCCGCGCTGCTGGCACCACTGCTGCCCGAGTGGTGGCCGGGCCCGGACGGCGGACGCGGGCCGGGCGACCCGCCGAACCCCTTCCGGACCCACGACGCGCTCTGCGAGATCCTGCTCGCCCTGGCGGCGCAGCGACCCCTGGTGCTGCTCCTGGAGGACGTGCACCGGGCGGACGCGGCGTCGCTGGACGTGCTCCGCCTGCTGGCCGACCGCCGACAGGGGCATCCGCTCGGCATCGTGCTGACCGGCTGGGATCTGGAGACCTGGCCCGACAGCTCCCGGTACCCGACGATGGCCGGGATACTCAGGGGCCCCAACACGCAGATCCTGCGGCTCGGGGCCCTGACTCTCCCCGAAGTCACCGCCCTGGCCGAGGCGCACTCGGGGCCGGGCGTCGACCGGCGCATCGTGGAAGCGCTCCACCGGCAGTCCGTGGGCAGCCCCTCCTCCGTGCTCCAGATGCTCTCCCTCCTCCGCGAGGCCGGAGACCTCCAGGACCCCGGCGCCGCTGACGCGTTGACCGGTCTGGTCGTCCCGTGCGCGCGCAAGGTCCTCCGCCAGGAGTTCGCCCAACTTCCGGGACCGGTCCTGCGACTTCTACGGCTCTGTGCCATCGCCGCACCCGACATCGAACTGGATTCCGTGTGCCGCGCCGCAGGCGGCGAAGGCGCCGCGGCGATCGTGGAGTCGGCGGTCCGGCACGGGCTGCTCGTCTCCGGGAAGCCGCCCGCCGGCCGGTTCCGGCTCGCCCCGCCGCGTGCCCGGGAGGTGCTCGTGGGCGGGCTCACCGAGGAGGAGAGCCAGAAGCTGCACGCCGCATACGCGCACGCCCTGTCCCCGCGGTTCGCCGAGGAGATCCCTCCGGAGCGGAGCGACCGCATCGCCCACCACGCCTGGCGCGCCAAAGGCGCCATGCCTCCGGAGCGGGCACTTCCGTGGTTCCTGGCCTCGGCCGAGAACGCGGGGGCGCGCCTGGCCCCGGACGACCGTCAGATGTGGCTGCGCCGTGCCATCCACCTCATCGGCCGCATGCCCGACGATGCGGCCGCCCGCGGTCTCGCGCCGCGACTCCACAGTGAACTGGCCCATCTGCTGAGCCACGTACGCGGGTTCGGCGACACCGAGGCCGAGACGGCGATCCTCCGGGGCTACGCCCCCGGCGCGCACCCGCACCGGGCCGACGATCCGGCGCTCCTGTCGATGCTGAGCGCGTCGCTCCTCGTCCGCGGACGCTACGACGAATCGGGACGGCTGACCGACCGGCTGAAGGCCATCGCCGCACGCACCGGCGATCCGGCGGCCCGGCTGGGCGCGGTGTACGGCGAGGGGATGGCACTGTTCATCCGCGACCGGCTGCCCGACGCGCTGCGGTTCTTCGAGCACGGCGTGGAGCTGTCCGAACGGCTGGAGCGCGAGGGCCGGCTGCCGGACGGAATGTACCGGTCCGATCCGCGCGTCTACTTCCGCACCCACGACGTCTTCGCCCGCTGGCTGACGGGGGAACGCCCGGCGGCCGCCGAGCAGTGCCGTCGCCTTCTGAGGCTGACGCAGTGGGGCGACAGGCCCTGGGACCGTGTCCAGGCGCTCTACGTCAACGCGATGGTGGCCGCCTGGGAGGGCGATCCGGACGCGGCCGGGGAGTTCGGGGCGCAGGGCGTGGAACTCTCCGTCGAGCACGGCCTGTCCTCCTGGGCGGCCCTGCTGCACGTCCCCCTGGGCTGGGCCCTCACGTACGCCGGACAGCGGGAGGGCATCGCGCAGATGATGAACGCGCTGACCGAGATGCGGCTGTCCCGGACGAGAATCCACCTCCCCCTCCACCTGGGCCTGCTGGCCCAGGCTCAGCATCTCGCCGAGCAGCGGGAGGGCGCCATGGACACGCTGCGCACCCTGCTCGCGGTCGTCGAGCACCACCGCGAGTACGTCTACCTCAACTCCGCCCTGCCCTCCACGCTCCTGCTCGACGAGCTTCTGGGCAAGGAGACACGTGAAGCGGCGGGCGCGGTCGAGTAGGCGCTCGGCGTCAGCGGGGAGCCAGGAGGAGAACCGTGGTCGTGACGGCGGCGGCGGAAGGTGGTCGTCACCGAGGGTGACTGCCGACCAGGAGCGCCCGAGCCACCGCGCCGAGTGTCAGCCGATGTCGGAAGCGGAGGGGGTGACGTCCTGCTCGGCCCAGACCAGTTTGCCGGTGGGCGTCCGGCAGGAGCCCCAGCGTCGGCACAGCATGTTGATGAGCTGCAGGCCCCGCCCGCCTTCATCGCTGAGCGTCGGGGGCTGAATATGCGGAAGGTCCGCTCCCGTGTCGGTGACTTCGACCGTCAACCGGTCGTGTCGCAGCAGCCGCAGCTGACCGGGGCCGCCTCCGTACCGCAGGGCGTTGCCGACCAGCTCGCTCACGACGAGCTCGGTGGTGTCGGCCAGCCCGGCCAGGCTCCACCGGTCGAGCTGCTCCCTGACCAGCCGGCGGGCGGCGGAGGCGGCGGTGGCGTCGGACGGCAGCTCCCAGACGACGACGTCGCCCCCGCTGGGGGCGGAGCGGCTGGTGGCCATCAGCATGACGGCCTCGTCAAAGCGGGTGCCGAGCCCCGCCCCGGACGTGACCAGAGTGCACAGGCGAGCGGGATCGGTCCGCGACACGGTGTCGCGCAGCCTCTCCAGCTGGGTTTCCACATCATCCGTTCGGGTCTTGAACAACCCGTCGGTGTAGAGCACGAGCCGGCTGCCCGGGGGTGCCGGCAGGCGGACGGAGGTGTACGGGATGACGCCGGCGCCGAGCGGTGCGCCCGGCGGCACGTCGACGTGTGTGGCGTACCCCGCGGCGTCGACCAGCAGCGGTGGCGGATGTCCCGCACTCGCCAGGGTGTAGTCCCGGGTCGCAGGATCGTAGACCGCGCAGAGGCAGGTGGCGACCTGGTCGTCGTCCAGGTCACGGGCGGCCAGGTCCATGCGGGCCAGGGTGTGCTCGGGGGCGATGTCCAGGGCCATGAGCGTGCGCGCCACCGTACGCAGCCGTCCCATGGTCGCCGCCGCCGACAGCCCGTGGTTCATGACGTCGCCGACGATCAGGGCACTCCGGCCGCCCGGCAGGGCCACCACGTCGTACCAGTCCCCGCCGACGCCGCTCGTGTCCGTCGGCGGGGCGTAGCAGGCGTCGACGTCGAGGCCCGGTGTGCTCGGCATGGCACGCGGGAGCAGGCTGCGCTGGAGGGCGACGAGGCGCTCCCGCTCCTGCCCGTACAGGCGTGCGTTGTCCAGGAAGACAGCCGCACGCGAGGCGAGCTGTGTCGCGAGCGCGAGATCGGTGTCGGTGAAGGAAGGCCTGTTGCCCGCGCGAATGAAGTCGGCCACCCCCAGCAGCACGCCCCGGGAGACCAGCGGCACCGCCATGTAGCTGTGCACTCCCCCGTCGCGCAGCAGGACCGCGGCTTCGGCTGTCGGAGCCACCCATCCGTAGTCGTCGGCGCTCAGCCGGGCGATCAGCACGGGCTCCCGCTCGGTCAGGCAGCGGTCCACCGCCCTCTCCTTGTAGACGGAGATCTCCCCGACCGCGTCCGGTTCCAGATTCGCCAGCGCGTCGATGACGGCCACGGCGATGGCCCGGGTAATGGTCGGCTGGGCGTCCGCCCGCACCCCCTCCTCACCGCGGAGCACCGACTCCAGCAGGTCGACGGCCCCGCCGTCCGCCAACCGGGGCACGGCGAACTCGACCAACTCCTGTGCTGTGCGCTCAAGATCGAGCGTGGTCCCGATGCTCGTACTCGCGTCGTTGAGCCACTCCAGGTGGTCGCGGATCACGGAACGGCCGGCCGATGTCGCGCTTCGGCGGTGCCGGGAGAGCGTTGCCGCGGCCCCGCTCCGCGCACGCAGCGGGCTCCGTCTGCGATCGCCTTCTCGCACGAACGAGCCTCCCGTCCAGCGTCCGCCTGGCTGGATAGAACCATACCCCCGCACGTACACGACGGCGTCCTTTCGGTGGTGGTTCACCACGTCAGCCCATCCCCGCGCTCCGCAGCCGCCGACGGAGGACGTCCCCGGGCCGTGTCACCACGGCCAGCCGCCGCGGGCCCGGGGGCTTCCGGGCCCGCGGCGGCAGGCGGTGTTCCGTGCGTACGGCGGTCAGCCGGCGAAGCAGAGCGGCTGGCCGCCGGTGAAGGCGAAGCAGGAGACCTGGCGGGAGGTCGTGCCGCTGCGGCCGCCCCGGTCCGTGACGGTCAGCCGCACGTCGCCATCGACGTACCGCTCATGGTCTGGGTGCCGCCGCCCATCCGTGTGGAGACGATGGAGCCGCCGGGGGCGAACAGGTCTGGGCAGCGGCCGTGGTTGGAGAAGCTGGAGCGGCCGTCGTTGCTGTCGGTGGAGCCGAGGGTGATGGCGGCGGGCAGCCGTGCGGGGCTGGTGTCGCAGGCGTCCCGGTTGTCGTTGCCCGCGGCGACCGCGACCGGGATCCCGGCGTTGATCGCGCCCTGGGCCGCGTCGTCCATGGCCCGGTCGCTGCCGCCGCCGAGCGGCATGTTGGCGACGGCCGGCTTCCGGGCGTTCCGCGCCACCCAGTCCATGCCCGCGACGATCTGCGAAGTGGAGCCGGTGCCCTGGCAGTTCAGAACCCGGACGCCGACGAGCTTCGCCTTCTTGGCGACGCCGTAGCTCTCGGGGATCGCGCTCTCCAGGGTGCGCAGCACGTCGAAGACAGCGCGCCCGCCTCCCGGCGTGAACATCGCGGCCCCGGGGCACGTACCTCTGACCGAGGCCATCGGAACAGGGACACCGACGAAGGGAATGCCGCGATGAGCGCAACGCAGGAGCGCCGCCTCCTCGGACGCCGCACGGTCGTCGCCGCGGTGGGAGCGGCCGGAGCGGCCGGAGCCCTCACCGCGTGCGGGGGGTCGGACGGCTCGGAAGGGTCCGACACGGTCGAGCAGCCCGGGAGCGGCGACGGGAAGGGCACAGAGGTGCTCGCCTCGACCACGGACATCCCGGAGGGCGGCGGGGTGGTCTTCGCCGCGCAGAAGGTCGTCGTGACCCAGCCGCAGCCGGGCGAGTTCAAGGCGTTCTCGTCCGTGTGCACCCATCAGGGCTGCGCGGTCAAGGACGTCTCGGACGGCACGATCACGTGCCCCTGTCACAACTCCACGTTCGACGCCGCCACGGGCAGCCCGACCGGCGGGCCCGCCACCCGGCCGCTGCCTGCCCGGAAGATCACCGTCGAGGGCGACTCCATCAGGCTGGCGTAGCCGCCCCTGCCCCCGGGCCTACGCGCTGTCCGCTATCCGCCGCCCGCCGACACGCCCGCGCCCGCCGCCCGCAGCGCCTGCACCGCGGCGCGGACCGACGGGCGGCGGTCCGCGTCCGTGCGCCAGACCGCGTGGACGTGCCGCCGCATGGTCTGCCGCACCGGCACCAGTCGCACCCCTTCGGGGACCGGACCGCGCCCCAGCCGGGGCGCCACGCAGACGCCGAACCCGGCGGCGATCAGTGCGAGTTGCGTGTGGTGCTCGCCGGCCAGGTGGGCGATGCGCGGCTCGATGCCCCGGGACCGCAGGGTGAACATCAGCCACTCGTAACAGAATTCGCCTTCGGGCCAGGACACCCACGGGTCGTCCGCGAAGTCCTCCAGCTCCACCTCGTCCCGCTCCGCCAGCGGATGTCCGGCCGGCATCGCGATGTCCGGTGCGTCGTCGAGGAGTTCGGCCTTGGCCAGCCCGCCGGGCACGGGCAGCCGCTTGTTGCTCCAGTCGAGCACGACGGCCAGGTCGACGTCGCCGCGGAGCACCGCGCGCAGCCCCTGCTCGGGCTCCAGCTCACGGGTGCGGACGGCGAGGTCGGGGTGGTCCGCGCGCAGGGAGGTGAGCATCGCGGGGAACAGCCCGCGGGCCGCGGTCGGGAAGGCGCTGATCCGCACCTCGCCGACGACCTCGCCGCGCTGCGCCTCGATGTCCGACTGGGCCAGCTCCACCTGCGACAGGATCCGGGCGGCGTGGTCCGCGAGCAGTCGGCCGGCATCGGTGAGGCGGACGCCGCGGCCGTTCTTCGCGAGCAGCCGCTGCCCCACCTCTCGCTCCAGCTTCGCCATCTGCTGCGAGACCGCCGACGTCGTGACGTGCAGCCCGTCGGCCGCTCCGCTCACCGAGCCGTGCCGGGCGAGGGCGTCCAGCGTGCGCAGCCGCTCCAGGTTCAACATATAAGCAATGCTACGCGAACAAGCACAGAAAGATTCGCTTGTCCTACGACGTCATCTTGGTCAGGGTGGACCTCATGAGCGCTCCCTGCGAGCCCGGGGCCACGGCCCCGGCGCCAGCACCTCCCCCGCCGCCCGCCCCGACCGCCCCGGCCGTCCCGACCGCGCCCGCCGCGCGGCGTCCGGCCCTCGACTGGCGGATCCGGTTCGCGGGGCTCTCGCTCATCTGGGGGTTCAGCTTTCTGCTGATCAAGGTCGGCACCGAGGGCTACGCCCCGTTCCAGGTCACGTTCGGCCGGCTGCTGGCCGGTACGGCGGTGCTGGTCGCCGCCATGGCGATGCGTCGGGAGCGACTGCCGCGCTCCGCCCGGACCTGGGGGCACCTCACGGTCGCGGCACTCCTCCTCAACGCGCTGCCGTTCTCGCTCTTCTCCTACGCGGAGCTGACGATCCCCTCGACGCTGGCCGGGATCTGCAACGCGACCTCACCGCTGTGGGGCATGGCGCTCTCGGGGGTCGCCCTGTCGGAGGACCGCCCGACCCGCCGCCGGGTGGCCGGCCTCGGCGTCGGCTTCCTCGGCGTCCTCACGGTGCTGGGCGCCTGGCAGGGCTTCTCCGGCCTGGATCTGCCGGGTACGGGTATGGCGCTGCTCGCCTCGTTCTGCTATCCGGTCGGCTGGATCTACGTCCGCCGCACCCTGGCCGGAACTGGGTCGTCGACGCTGGCGCTGACGGGCAGCCAGCTCTTCCTCGGTACGTTGCAACTTGCCGTGGTCACACCGCTGTTCACCTCGGCCCCCACGTCCTTCCCGCTGCTCCCGACCCTCTCGGTGCTCGCCCTGGGCGCGCTGGGCACGGGCCTCGCGGTACTGCTCCAGTACGGCCTGGTCCAGGAGGTCGGTCCGACGACGGCCCAGATGGTCACGTACTTCATCCCGGTGATCGCGACGGCGGCGGGCGTCACGCTGCTCGGCGAACAGCTGAGCTGGAACACCCCGGTCGGGGCTCTGATCGTCCTCGTCGGGGCGGCCCTCACCCAGAGTCGGGCCCGCCCTGCCGCCACTCCGGGGCCCGCGGCCGACGCGCCGGGCGCGGCCGGCCGGGCCGACGCACCCGGCGCGGACGCGGGCGGCTTCAGCCGTAGCTGACCGGCCGCGCGGGGCCCGCGGCGGCGGCCACCGCGTCCGCCAGCGGCCCGATGTCCGCCGCGGTCAACGGGGAGACGGTGAGCCGCACCCCCTGGGGCGTGTCCAGCCGGAAGCGGGCCCCGGGCGCCGCGGCCCAGCCCGCGTGGAGCAGCCGGGCGACCGCCCCGGTCTCGTCGCTCACGGGCACCCACACGTTCATTCCGCTGCGGCCCCGGGCCACCACGCCGCGCTCCGCGAGGGCGTGGACGAGCGCGTTCCGGCGGTCGCCGTAGGACCGGGACACCGCACGGGTGTCGACGGCGCCCGAGGTCCACAGATGGAGCACGGCGCGCTGGAGCAGCCGGCTGACCCAGCCGGGCCCGAGCCGCTGCCGCCCCGCCACCCGGTCGACCGTGACGGCGTCCCCGGTGAGTGTGGCGACCCGCAGGTCAGGACCGTACGCCTTGGCCGCCGACCGGATGAACGCCCAGTGGGCCGTCGCCCCGGCCAGCGGGTGCAGCGGCAGGTCGACGATGGCGTGCCCGTGGTCGTCCTCGATCAGCAGCACGCCCGGGTGGCGTCCGAGGACCGCGCGCAGCTCCCGGGCGCGCGGTGCGTCCAGGCACGCGCCGGTCGGGTTCTGCGCCCGGTCGGTGACGACGAGGGCCCGCGCCCCGGCCCGCAGCGCCCGCTCCACATCCGCGGGCAGCGGGCCGGAGTCGTCCACGCCGACCGGGACGGCGCGCAGCCCGAGCGCCGGTACGAGATCGAGCACACTGCCCCAGCCGGGGTCCTCCACCGCCACCGCGTCGCCCGGCCGGAGGTGCGCCGCGAGGACCCGCTCGATCGCGTCCAGGGCTCCGGACGTCACGGCGACCGGCCCGGCGGGGACCCCGTCGGCATCCAGCATCGCGCGGGCGTACGCGGCGAACTCCGCGACCACGGCGGCCTGACCGTACAGGCCGTGGTTCGACGCGTCGGCGGCGGCCGCCGCGGCGAGCGCCGGCCCGAGGTCGGGCAGCAGCTCCGGATCGGGGTTGCCCTCGCCGAGGTCCCGTACGCCGGGGGGCGCTTCGATCCGCAACGATCCGCGTGACGTGCTGGCCGGGGCCGGACGCACCCGACTGCCTCGGCGTCCGGCCGTCTCGATCACGCCGCGCTCGCGCAGCGTCCGGTAGGCGGCGGCCACGGTGTTGGGATTGACCTCCAGGCGCGCCGCCAACTCCCGCATGGGGGGCAGAACTTGACCGGGCGGGAGGTCTCCGGAGCCGACACCGCGCTCCACACTGGCGGCGATCTCCGATGCGCGCCGCCCACTGATCCGATACTCTCCTAGCACAAACAATAGTATGCACTAGTGCAATGGAGAAAGCAATGCAGCACACCGCATCGCCCGACGGCACGGGCTCCGGCGTCGCCGCCCCCTATCCGCCCACCGACCGCACGGTGCCCACCCGGGCCAAGGAGCGCGCCTCCTACGACCGCGAGCTGGTCCACTCCATCCTCGACGAGGCCTACCTCTGCCACCTGGGCTTCGTACGCGACGGCGCCCCGGTCGTCCTGCCGACCCTCTTCGGCCGGATAGGGGAGCGGCTGTACGTCCACGGTTCGACCGGATCGCGACCGCTGCGGTCGGCGCGGAACGCCGACCCGGGGCTGCCGGTCTGCCTGACGGTCACCCACGTCGACGCCCTCGTGCTGGCCAGGTCCGCCTTTCACCACTCGATCAACTACCGCTCGGTGGTGGTGCACGGCACGGCCGTGACGGTGACCGACCCCGAGGAGCGACGGCTCGCCCTGGACGCGATCGTGGACCAGGTCGTGCCCGGCCGCTCCCAGGACTCCCGGCCGGCCGACGCCAAGGAGCTCGCCGCGACGGCGGTGATCCGGCTGGACCTGAACGAGGTGTCCGCGAAGGTCCGCACCGGCGGACCCAACGACGAGCCCGAGGACAGCACCCTCCCCCACTGGACCGGCATCGTGCCGCTCACCCGGGGCTACGCGGCGCCGGTCCCCGCGGACGACCTGGATCCGGCCATCGGCGTACCGGACTACCTCTCCGCACTCTGACGGAGGTCGCGGCGGCCCCGGCCGCCGCGACCGGCCCCGCAGGGCAGGGCCGTCACACCGCCAGGGCCTCCTTACGGCGGGCCGCCGCGCCACGCGCCTCCGCGAGGGCCAGTCCGGCCACGGCGGTCAGCAGGAGCAGGGTGCCGAGGACCGTGGCCGCCGTCAGTCGCTCCCGCAGAACGGTCACCGCGATGACGGCCGCGCTCACCGGCTCCAGGAGCATGATCACGGAGACGGTGGCCGAACGGACGGCGGCCGCACCGGCGAAGTACAGCGCGTACGCGAGCGCGGTGGGGACCGCCGCGACATAGACCAGCAGCCACAGCACCTGCCCCGCCTCGGCGGTGTGCGGCACCAGCCCCTCGGCCGCGGCCATGGGCAGCAGGCCCACCGCTCCGATGCCGAACGCCCAGGCACTGGTGGTCAGGGCGTCACCGCCACCGCCGTCCCGCCCGAGCAGGCGGGTGAGCAGCGTGATGCCCGCGTACCCGGAGGCCGACAGCAGCGCGAGCAGCACCCCGGCCGGCACGACGTCGCCGCCCTCGCCGCCCAGGACCAGCACCACGAGCCCGGTCAGCGCCCCGGTCACGGCGGCCAGACCACCCCGGCCGAGGCGTTCGCCCAGCAGCACGCGCGCCCCGACGGCGATCAGGACAGGCCCGGCGCCGAGCGTGACGACGGTGCCGACGGCGAGGCCGGTGACCTCGACCGCCGCGAAGTACGCGGTCTGGAACAGGGTGAGACCGATGCCGGTACCGAGGAACCGGAGCAGCCGGCGACTGTGGGGCTCGGGCTTCCGGGGCGCCCGCCGGGGGCGCAGGGCGAGCGCCCCGGCGAGCAGGAGGAGACCGCCCGCGCAGCGCCAGAAGGACAGGGCGAGGGGGCCGAGATCGCTGACCCGGAAGATCAGGGACGCGGCCGCGCCGGCGGTGCCCCAGGCGACTCCGGCGATGATGAGATACAGCAGGCCGCGCCCGACGGGCAGCACGGAAACAGCGGGGATGGACATGTGACTTCTCCGGAGGAGGACGGGGTGGCAGGCCGCTCGGTTCCGCACGCGGGCAGCGACGAGCCGCTCGGGGACTGCCCGAGCCCGGGTCTTCGTCAGGAGTGGCCGCCCGCGCTAGGCGGCGGGCGGCGGCAGCACAGTCAGATGCATGGCCGGCACACTAATGCCGGGCCCGGTCGCCTGACAACTCGCCCTCGACGGCTCCGGCCGCCAGGTCCGTGCCGGCTCCGGAGGCAACGGGACCCGACGGGGGCCTCGGCGCGGCGGACTGGGCGATGAACGCGCCGGTCAGGACGGTCAGTCCGCCGATGAGCTGCGGTGCGGAGAGGTGTTCGCCCAGGAGCACCCAGGCCAGGCCGGTCGCGATGACCGCTTCGAGGCAGGCGACGACCCCGGCCACCTGGGGCGAGAGCAGCCGGACCGAGACGACCCCGGTGACGTACGCGAGCACGGTGGCGAGCAGCACGATCCAGCCGAGCAGAAGCCAGGCGGGGACCTCCGCGCCGTTCATGCCCGCCTCGCCGGCGAGCAGCGACCATTCCATGCCCCAGGGGCGGGCGACGACGGTGAGGACGGCCGCGCCGACGATCAGCCCGTAGGCGATGACGCCGACGGGGTGCGGAGGCTCGGCGTGCTTGTCCCCGCCGTCCCGGCCGTCCTGCCCGCCGTGGTCGGAGAGGACGAAGTAGCCGACCTGGCAGCAGGCCGCGCCGAGGGCGAGCACCAGGCCGAGCAGGTCGAACTTGAGCCCGGACCAGACCTCGACGACACACGCCAGACCGCCCACCGCCAGCACCACGCCGACCGCGGCGGCCCGGGTGACGGGCCTGCGCTGGACGAAGCGGACCCAGCCGAGGACCAGCGCGGGCGCCAGGTATTCCACCAGGAGCGCCACCCCGACCGGGATGCGGGAGATGGAGGCGAAGTAGAAGGCCTGGACCCCCGCCACCGCGAAGAGGCCGAACCCGGCCAGCAACGCGGGGCGTTCCCGTACGAGGTTCCGATGGCGCCAGGCGACCGGAAGCATGATGACGGCGGCGCCCGCGACGCGCAGCCAGACCACGTGCAGCGGGTCGAGCCCCGCCTCGATCAGCGGCTTGGCCGCCACTCCCGAACCGCCGAACGCGAAGGCCGAGACCAGCGCGAGGCCCAGCCCGGCACTTCTGCCCTGAACTCCCGAAGACGCGTGCATCGGCACATCATGGCAGCAGTCGTCAGGACCGTCACCCCCGTGACACCTGTCGAGACGGCACTCCGGCCGCAGCCGTGGGAAGGGGCTCGCGCATCGCCGCCAGGGGGCGGCTCACCCGTGTCGCGCCGCGTCGGCCGTGAGTACGACCACCCGGTCCGCCAGCCACCGCGCGTCCACGCCCCCGCGGGCGAGCACCTCCACCGCACGGCACTCGGCGTCGGCGGCCAGTGCGGCGAGCAGATCGAGGCCGGCGGCGCGTGCGGCGCCGCGCGCCGCCGCACGGTACAGCGCGCCCTCCATCGCGGCGAGGGCCGAGGGCGACCAGCCGTCGACCGCCGGGTCGCGCACCACCGGAACGGCGCCGGAGTCCTCGACGGAGCCCTGCCAGCGGAGCCCGTAGCCGATGCTGCGCTGGACGAGGTAGCCGAGCACCTTGGCCAGGTGGGGCCCGCCGTCGAAGACCTCGCGGACGTCGGGGTCGGTCTCGATCAGCGAATGCAGGAGGTGGGCGGTGTCGATCTGCCGGTCACCGTCGCGCAGCGCACGCCTGCGCGCACCCGTCAGCACCGATGCCAGTTCCACGGTGAAGCGGGCATCGAGTTCGGTGGGGTTCGGTGCGAGCTGGTCAGGCAGGCGCGGCGTCCGGTTTTGCACACCTCTACCCCATCAGTCCCACGACCGAAAAGCATCCCCGGTGCGGCCCATTGAGCATCCCACCGAAGTTGGGGAGACCGAAGCGGTCCGTCATCCTTGCGGATGAGATCGCGCGCCGAACGGCACCATCATGACGGTCCGGAGCGCGCGCCGCCTTGCATCTCGCGCCCCGGGGCAACCGCGGGCCCCGCGCGCACGTCCCTCACGCCATACACATGGTGCGGGGACGAGAGGGGAGGAACGGGTGTTCTGGATGGTCGCACTGCTCGCCCAGGACGGGCTGCAGTACGTCTACCGTGTGTACGCACCCGACGACGCCCTGCCCGCCGATCTCTTCTGGACGGCCTTCCACTGTCACGACGAGGGCCCCCACCCCCGCGCGTCCGACAGGTTCGACGCCGCGGCGATCTGGCGGAGCAGACAGACCCAGCAGACCTGACGGCTCATCGGTATTGAAGGCCGGCGCGGCCCGGCCGGACCGGAGCTCGCGGCCACCTCTGACGAGAACATGAAGCTCATGACCGGTGCCCGATAAACCATTGGCCCCCTCGACAGGGCCCTGGTTAGGCTGACGGCGTTCCTCGGACCGTTCTGGGCCTCCGCGCCCCGGAAGAGAGAGATTTTTATGTTCCGGCCCGCGCCGCGCGCGCCTCACCGCACCGTCTAGCCAGTAGTCCGTCTCTCTCCCGCCTCCTTCTCGGACGGCGTCCGGACGTGACTCTCCGGTGCACTGAATCAACCCCTGCCTCCGCACGCTTATCGCGTCGTACGGGGCGGGCGTCTTCGTCGAGGCCGCTCGGCCTGCTCTTGCTGTCATCACCGACTTCCCAGCAAGGAGCACCTCGGGTGTCCAGCACCAACGAAACTCTCTCAAGCACTCCACACACCGCCCTGAACAGCGTCTTCTCCTGCGCGTGGTGCGGCCGGACCGGGTCCGCCGTCGGCGACGACGGCACGCGGCGCAATCACTGCCCGTCGTGCCTGGGCTTCCAGCACGTTCTCGACCCGGTCGAGGGCGGCTCCGGTGACTGCCGGGGCCGGATGTCGCCGATCGCCGTCGCCGTGCCGCCCACGGGCGGCTGGGCGGTCATTCACCGTTGTGCGCGCTGCGACAAGCTGACCTCCAACCCCGCCTTCGCGGATGACAACCAGCTCATCCTGATGCGGCTGGCCGTACGGCCACTGGCGCAACCCCCCTTTCCGCTCGAAGCGTTCGGCGACCTCTGAACCGGAAGGAAGGGAGAGGACCGGCCATGCCGAGACGAGCGAAGAACACCGGCCGCCGCGCCCGGACCGCACGGCGGCCCCAGCGGTACAAGGACGTCCTGCACCGCCAGGGAGGGCACCGGGGAAACGCTTTCCGGTGCGCGGGCTGCCGGCTGGACGTGTCCCTGGACGCGCCCGGCACCACACACCGCAATCACTGCCCGAACTGCCTGGTCAGCCTGCATGTCGACCGACGGGTGCCGGGCGACCGGGCCGCGGACTGCCACGCCCGGATGGAAGCGCTGGGCATGTCGGTCAGGGCCGACGGCGAGTGGATGATCATCCACCAGTGCGTATCCTGCGGTGAGCTCAGCGCCAACCGCATCGCCGGTGACGACAACGCACTGGCCTTGGTACGCCTGGCGCTCAAACCCCTGCGGGACCCCGGTCTCGCCTCCCGCATGCGGCTCGCGCCATGACCCCCGGCCGTCATGCGCGGTGCCGTGTCACGACGCTCAGGGTTCCTGCTCCCGCCCCCTGCGGATCACAGGCGATCCCGTCCTGTCGGGACTTCAGGGACGACCCGGCGGGAGCGGCTCCCGGGGCGGGGCTCCGTAACGGGCCGCCAGGGTGGCGGCCCGGTCGCGCAGGGCGCTGCGCAGGGACTTCGGGGCCAGGGCCTCCGCATCCGTGCCGAGCCGCCACAGCGCCCATTCGGCGTGCCGTGCGTCCTGGAAGGTGACCTCCAGCCGCGGCCAGCCGTCCGTGTCGGGATCTTCCGCGCGGACGGCCAGCACGGTGCCCAGCAGTTCCTCCCGCCGCGCCGGGCTCACCCGCACCAGCACGGTGAGGTGGTCGCCGCCGGAGAGGAAGCGCGCGGAACGGTCCCGCCAGATCCGGTCCAGGTCGACCCGGTTGGGCCGCTGGGCCGGTTCGGGGAGTTCCTCGGCGGCCAGCACACGTGACAGCCGGTAGGTGCGGTCGGCGCCGGCTCTCGTGGCCAGCAGATAGCCCCGGTCCCGTACGGTCACCAGGCCGATCGGGTCCACCGTGCGCCACTGCGGCGCCTGGCCCGTCGCCGCGTAGTGGATGCGCAGTTTGCGGCCGGAGAGCACGGCGCGGCGGACCTCGATCATGGTGGTGCCCGGTACCCGGTCGGCGACCGGCCGACGTGAGAGCAGATCGGTCTCCGGGTCGACGAGGAACCGCTGGGCGGCGTCGCTCGCGGCGGCCTGATGGCTCTCGGGCAGCGCGTCGACCACCTTCCGCATGGCCGAGGCGAGCGCCGGTCCGAGCCCGAACACCTGCTCTCCGCGCCCCGATCCGGCGGCCAGCAGGGCGAGGGTCTCGTCGTGGTTCAGGCCGGTGAGCTCCGTCCGGAAACCGGGCAGCAGGGCGAACCCGCCGTGCCGGCCGCGTTCGGCGTAGACCGGGACTCCGGCCGCGGACAGCGCCTCGATGTCGCGCAGGACGGTGCGGGTGGACACCTCCAGCTCGCGGGCCAGCGTGTCGGCGGTCAGCCGGCCGCGCCGGCGCAACAGCAGTACCAAGGAGACCAGTCGGTCGGCGCGCATGCGGGAACGGTAGCGAAATACATGACCAAGGGTGTCGTCATTAGTTGGGAGGCTCCCCGTACGAGGTCGAATCCGGCGACTGCCGAGCCGCCGGACCTCCGTACCCCCTGAATCGAATGGAGCCGAAGTGGCACTGGAACGAACGGCCGTCAACCCCGTGACGTGGTCGGTGGACCTGGGGTTCAACCAGGGTGAAGTCGTTTCCGGGCAGACCCGGACCCTGTACATCTCGGGCCAGACGGCGATGAGCGACGACGGCAAGCCCCAGCACGACGGAGACATGGCGGCGCAGCTGACGCTGAGCGTCGACAACCTGGAGGCCGTGCTGAGCGAGGCGGGCATGTCTCTCGCGCATCTCGTCCGCCTCAACGTCTACACGACCGACGTCGATCTGCTCCTCCGGCACTACGGCGCGCTGGCGGGGCGGTTGGGCGCGGCCGGGGTGGCGCCGGCCAGCACCATGGTCGGGGTGACGCGACTGGCGGTCCCCGGCCTGCTGGTCGAGCTCGAAGGTACCGCCGTCGCGTGACGCGGCCCCACCGCCCGTGCCGTTCCCGTCGCCCGAACCGGCGGGAGCGGTACGGGCGGTGAGCCGGATTCCGGGTGCTTCGCGTGAGGGACGCCGAGGAGCGCCACCCGGTCGCACCCGGGTGACGCCGGCTCCGGGCGGCGGCCTCACCCTCCTTTATTGCCTTTCGTAGCCCGCACGCCAGGAGCTAACGTTCCCGCGACGAAGGATCCCACCAGGAGCGGAGAGACATGCCCGGTCGTCCGAGCGCGCGCTGACGTCGTAGCCGGACCGGCCCGTCATCGCGTGCTGCCCCTTGAGGTCGCGGCACAGCGAGCCCTTTCCCGCCCGCGTGCCCGGGTGCGTTTTCGCGCGCCGGGCCGCGGGTCCTGTTCCCGGTGACCCCAGAGGTTCCTGTGCACCCCCTCTCCTCCCCCACCCCTTCCTCCGGCGTACCCGATTCCGGCGGGAACGCGCCGCCGGGTCTGTGGCGCGACGCCGACTTCCGCAGGCTCTGGGCAGGTCAGACGGCCTCCCAGCTCGGCGAACACACGACGCTCGTCGTACTGCCGCTCTTCGCCGTCCTGACGCTCGACGCGGGCGCGGGCCAGTTGGGCGTCCTCCTCGCCGTGGGGCAGGCGCCGATCCTGCTGCTGTCACTCCTCGCGGGCGCGTGGGTGGACCGGTGGCGGGCCCGCACGGTCATGGTGCTCACCGACGCCGCCCGCTCCGTGGCTCTGGGCGCGGCGGCCGTGGCCGGGATCTTCGGACTGCTCGGGCTGCCCGCGCTGTTCGTGGTCGCGTTCACCGTCGGAGCCCTGTCGGTCCTCTTCGACGTGGCGTACCAGGCGTCCCTCGTACGGATGGTACGGCGCGATCAACTCGTACAGGGGAACAGCGCGTTGGAAGGCAGCCGGTCCGCGGCCCAGATCGGCGGCCCCGCGCTCGGTGGCGCGTTGGTGTCCCTGTTGTCGGCGCCGGTCGCCGCGGCCGCCGGCGCGCTGTTCTTCGCGGTGTCGTTCGTGTCCCTGCGACGGATCCGCCGCCCCGAAGCGGCACCCGAGTGCGTCGCACCGGTTACGGAGCGCCCGGAGCGCGCCGCCCCGGTACGGCGCCGGATCCTTGAAGGCGTGCGCTTCATCGCCATGAACGCCTGCCTGCGGGCCGTGTGCCTCGCCTCTGCCGCCTTCCAGTTCTCCCTCGCGGCCACGATGACCGTCTATCTGCTCTTCCTCCCGCGCGAACTGCACCTGACGGGCGTCACCGTCGGCCTCGTCCTCGCGGCGACCGGTCCGGGCGCGCTCCTGGGCTCGGTGCTGGCCGCACGGCTTCCGGGCCGGTTCGGACACGGGGTGGTGCTCGTGTCCGCGGCGGTGCTCGGCAACGGGGCGCTGCTGTCCGTACCCGCCCTGCACGGCTCCTCGGCCGCGACGGTCCTCGCGCTCCTCGCCGCCAACCTCGTGTTCGGGACGTTCAGCCAGCTGGTGAACGTCACGGTGATGGCGGTGCGGCAGGCGGCCACACCGGACGGGATGCAGGGACGTGCGGCCGCGACGATCACCTTCGTCGGCATGGGGTTCACCCCGCTCGGCTCACTGCTCGGCGGCCTCCTCGCCCAGGAGTGGGGCCTGCGCACCGGCCTCCTGGTGGCCGCCGCCGGCATGATGCTGTCGCCGGTCCTGATGGCCGCGTCCCCGCTCGCGCGCCTGGGCCGGGTGCTTCCGGCCCCGCAGACGTGAGGGACGCCCCGGCGGCTCCGGGCCGGGGCGTACCGCTGAAGGGGCGCTCTGCTGCGGAGCGACGGGCAGGGGCCAGATACCCGGAATTGGCCTTGGTCCGTCTCCGCCCCGGCCGTCTACGGTCGCCCCATGAGGATTCGTATCGTCGACGCGTTCACCGACCGCCCCTTCTCCGGAAACCCCGCCGGCGTGCTCCTGCTGGACGGCGGGACGTTCCCGGCCGATGAACGGCTCTCGGAGATCGCCGCCGAGGTCAACCTCTCCGAGACGGCCTTCGCCCACCCGCTGCCGCCGGGCGGCACGGCCGACTGGGCGCTGCGCTGGTTCACCCCGGCCACCGAGGTGGACATGTGCGGGCACGCGACGCTCGCCACCGCCCACGTCCTGCACACCACGGGCCTCGCCACGGGCCCGGTGCGCTTCGCCACGCGCTGCGGAATCCTGAGCGCGACCGCCCGGCAGGACGGCACTCTCACCCTCGATTTCCCCACCTCCCCGCTGACCGAGGAGCCGGTGCCGTACGGCCTCGCCGACGCCCTCGGGGCGGACCCCGTCTCGGTGCACGACACCGGGGAGCACATCGGCGACCTGCTCGTCGAGCTCCGCGACGAGGCGGCCGTACGGGCGCTCGCCCCGGACTTCGCCGCGCTGGTGGCCCATTCCCGGCGCGGTGTCATCGCCACCGCCGTCGCGGAGGACCCCGCCCGGGGCTACGACTACGTCTCGCGTGGCTTCTTCCCGGGTGTCGGCATCGACGAGGACCCGGTCACCGGCAGCGCCCACACCGCACTGGCCCCTTTCTGGTCGGCCCGCCTCGGCCGCGACGACCTCACGGGCCTCCAGGCGTCCGCCCGCTCGGGCATGGTCCGCACCGCGCTGCGCGGCGAGCGCACCCTGCTGACCGGCACGGCGGTCACGGTGATCGACGGCGAACTGCTCACCACGCTCTGACGGCCGCCGGGGTGCGCCGAAGCTCCGGCGCACCCCCTGCACGGCTCGGACAGCGCCGTGCTCAGGGCGTCGGCAGCCAGTCGACCCGGCCCGCGAGCAGGGCGTATCCGACGAAGGCTCCGATGTCCAGGAGCGCGTGCGCGACGACCAGCGGGCCCACCCGGCCCCAGCGCCGGTAGAGGAGCACGAAGACGACGCCCATCACCACGTTGCCGATGAAGCCGCCGATCCCCTGATACAGGTGGTACGAGCCGCGCAGCACGGAACTCGCCACCAGCGCGGCCATCGGCGTCCAGCCCAACTGCCCGAGTCTGCGCAGCAGATACCCGACGACGATGACCTCCTCCACCACGGAGTTCTGGATCGCGGAGAGGATCAGTACGGGGAATTTCCACCAGACCTCGGGGAGGGACTCGGGAACGACCGTCAGGTTGAATCCGCCGGCCCGTGCCACCAGGTAGAAGGCGAGGCCGGCGCTGCCGATGCCGGCCGCGACCAGGGTCCCCCGGCCGAGGTCGAACCAGGGTTTCGCACGGTCGAACCCGATGGCCCGCAGCCCCGTTCCTTCCCGGATCAGCAGGTGCGCGACCAGCGCGACCGGCACCAGAGCCGTGGCGATGCCGAACAGCTGCCACGCCAGATCAAGCCAGGGACGACCCGGAGCGTACGAGCCGTTGAGCGTCGCCGCCTGGTCCTTCAGACCTCCCGGTTTCGTCAGTGATCCGACAAAACTGATGAGGGCGGACACCGCGCTGGCGCCCAGCGAGAGCGCCAGGACCAGCACCACCTCGGACCGCGAGATCCTTCGTGACACGGCCTCCTGGGGAAAAGCATCAGCCACGCGCCCGGCCTCCACCTGCACACCTGCCTCTTGTTCTGCGACTTGGGACGTCACAGCTTGCCCGACGGCCACACGGTGGAAGGACGCCGGGACCCACCGGAGCCCCGGCGCCGGCCTCGCAAGGTCACCGCCGCACCGGGCGCGGCGGCGGTCCTCGGTCAGCGCGCCGGGAAGCCCACCGGCCAGGTGTGGACCGGCTCCCCGGCGTGCATCAGTTCGGCATAGCGGCGGGTGGTGGCCGCGAGCGCGGCGTCCCGCCCCAGCCCGGCGCCCAGGGCCCGGCGGTACGTGGCCACCTGCCAGGAGGCCCCGTTGACGCGCCGCTTGCAGCGCTCCTCGATCACCCCGAGATAGCGGTCCCGGTCCGCGGGCTCGATGTGCCAGGCGTCCAGCCCCGCGGCGGCCAGCGGCAGCAGTTCCTCCAGCACCAGCTGTACGGCGGGAATCCTGGCCGGCCCGCCGGAGCGCCCCGGCCGCGGCCAGAGCAGCTCGGCCTCGATGCCGTACTTGCAGGCC
Source organism: Streptomyces sp. MMBL 11-1 (assembly GCF_028622875.1). Classification (NCBI taxonomy): domain Bacteria; kingdom Bacillati; phylum Actinomycetota; class Actinomycetes; order Kitasatosporales; family Streptomycetaceae; genus Streptomyces; species Streptomyces sp. MMBL 11-1. The sequence continues at coordinate 844,056 of NZ_CP117709.1, forward strand.
TCGGTGAAGTTCTCCTCGGCGGCCTCGAACGGCAGCCTGCTCCACACCGGCCGGGACTCCTCGGCGAGCGCCCGCACCAGCCCGTAGTAGAACGCGGCGTTGGCGATCACGTCGGTGACCGTCGGCCCGGCGGGCAGGACCCGGTTCTCCACCCGCAGATGCGGGACGCCGTCGGCGATCCCGTACACCGGACGGTTCCAGCGGTAGACGGTGCCGTTGTGCAGCACCAGCTCGGCCAGCTCGGGCACCCCGCCCTCGTCCAGCACCTTCAGGGGGTCCTCGTCGTCGCAGATCGGCAGCAGCGGCGGGAAGAAGCGCAGGTTCTCCTCGAAGAGCTCGTGGGCGGAGCCGATCCACCGCTCCCCGAACCAGGTCCTGGGGCGCACGCCCTGGATCGCCAGCTCCGGCGGCCGTACGTCGGTGGCCTGCTGGAACAGGGGCGGGCGGGACTCCCGCCACAGCTCCTTGCCGAAGAGGAAGGGGGCGTTGGCGCCCAGCGCGATCTGGACGCCGGTGATCGCCTGGGCGGCGTTCCACACGTCGGCGAACCGGGCCGGCGTCACCTGGAGGTGCAGCTGCACCGAGGTGCAGGCCGCTTCCGGGGCGATCGAGGGCGAGGTGCAGACCAATCGCTCGACGCCTTCGATATCCAGGACGAAATCCTCCCCGCGGGCGGCCGCCATTTGATCGTTGAGCAGGGTGTAACGGTCCACGTCCGAAAGGTTCGCGGACACCACGTCGTGCTCCCCCAGGGTGGGCAGGATTCCGATCATCACGATCCCCGCGTCGACCTCCCCCGCCTTGCGGTGCGCATAGGCCAGGCCGGTCCGCAGCTCCTCCGATAGCTGATCGAATACCCGGCCGCCAAGGCGGTGCGGAACGATATTCACTTCGAGATTGAACATCCCCAGTTCGGTCTGGAAATCCCGGCTCGCGATGCGCTGGAGCACCTGCTGATTCATCATCCGGGGCATCCCGTCGGAACCCGCGAGATTCAGCTCTATCTCCAGGCCGATCAGATTCCGCGGACGGTCGAACCTCCGCTCCGCCAGGAGTCTGCCCAGCCCTTCCAGGCACTGGTTGAGCTTGGTGCGGTACGCCTGTCGATCGGACAGGTCAACGGCTTCCGCCACGACCTTCTCCCCCATCGAGGGGTCCCTCCTCCAGTGGGCGGCCCGCGGCCCAGGCCGCTCGCATCACGATCGATAATGCCCAGCGGGAGTGATCCGTAACGCCCCCGCGGGCCTCCGATACCCGATAGTCTGGGGGAAGGAGACCGGGGGCACATTCCGGAGGCATGTGGTTCCCGGCGTTTTCGGCTGGAGTATGCGTGGGGGAAACACCGACGAGTTTCGGCCGACCGCTCCGCCGGAAGGACGCCAGGTCGAGGTCGTCGGCGGCATAGCAAATCACCAGGAATACCACCATTCGAAGGCCGGATGACGCCTTGCGCGACATATCTCCGACCGCTAGTGGAAACACTGTGTGAACACGCGTCATATAAACTCCGCTCAACGAGGCAGAGAGTTGATACGACTCGCCCGTCCCGGCCGTCTCCGGCCCACATGCCGACAGCGCCGTCTGCACCCGCCCAAGCGTCACCGTGTCTCCGAAGTGAGAGGCGACCCACTATGCCGCTGCATGTTCCCCCGGCTCCCGCGCCCGCCCTGCGCAGTGTTCTCGCGGCCCTCGGTTCTCCCACCGCCGTCCGCGAGGCCCGCACCTCCGCTCTCCGGTCCGTCCAGGGACCGCTGAGCCCCGAACCACCGCTTCCCGTGCATGTGCTGGACCGGATCGCGCCCGCCGGGACAGCGCCCCTGACACGCCTCGCGGCCTGGCGTTTCCTGATCCGGAGCGAGGGCCGCGCGGTCGCCGCGGCGGACACCGTGCTCACGCCCGACGGCTGGACGTTCTCGCACTTCTTCGAGGGGCCCTACCTCGCCTCGACCGAGCTGGCTCTCGGGCAGGCGGAGGCGTCGGCCACCGCCTGTCAGGCGCGGCTGCTGTCCATCCCGGAGCTGTACATGCTCACCCTCTGGCTGCACGGCGACACCGACGCCGATCCCGCGGCCGGAGTGCTCGCACCGACGGACGTCCTGGTGCCCCTGGCTCCGGCCCCGCCGGGCATCGCCGCCCACCGCCCCCACCGGGTCGCCGATCTGCTGCCCGTCATCTCGCTGCGCGTGGCCCCCGGCCCGCTCCTCAGCTCGGCGTGACCGGCGCCGCCCCGGCACACCGCCCCCGCGGCGGCCTCGGACTGCCCCGCCCGGACACCGGGCGGGGCAGCGGTCGCTGCGGGGGCGGTGTGCTGCCCACTCGGACTAGCCCCATCCGGCCACCCCGAACCACCCAAAGGGACAGTGCAGTTGCGGTGAACCGTCCGCGCGGGTGACGCGTCATGAGAGGAGTACGGGTGCTGTGGCGAAATACCTGCGGAATCTTCCCCGGAGGGCAACACTGGGACCGGACCGACTGATACGGGGGCGGCCATGAACGACTCATCCAGCCGCAGGACACTCGACTCGACGCAGCGAAAGAACGCATCCATGTGCCAGCACCAGCCACCCTGCCCCACCGCCGATTCACCCGACCGGGAGGCCGCCCGCCTGACGGCCCACCACCCCGAACAGGGGTGGAGTCTCCTGTGCAACGGCGTCCTGCTCTTCGAGGACACCGGCGAGCTGCTGCCCGACGGGCAGATCATCGCCCCGCACCGGCCCCTGGCAGCCGGCCGCGTGGTGAAGGCCGCCTGAGGACGGTCCGACGAACAGGGGCCGGCCCGGAGAGAACTCCGTACCGGCCCCGACGCATGTCCGGCGTGCGCCGCTCACGGCACACGCCCTACGACAGGCGGCTTCAGTCGTCGTACGCGTCCAGCGGGGGGCAGGAGCAGACCAGGTTCCGGTCGCCGAAGGCCCCGTCGATGCGACGCACCGGCGGCCAGTACTTGTCCGCGGCGGACACACCGGCCGGGAAGACGGCCTCCTCGCGGCTGTAGCCGTGCTCCCAGTCGCCGCCGAGCGCGGCCGCGGTGTGCGGGGCGTTGGACAGCGGGTTGTCGTCCTCGCTCCACTCCCCCGTCGCGACCTTCTCGATCTCGGCCCGGATCGCGATCATGGTGTCGCAGAACCGGTCGAGCTCCGCGAGGTCCTCGCTCTCCGTCGGCTCGATCATCAGCGTGCCGGCCACCGGGAACGACATGGTCGGCGAGTGGAAGCCGTAGTCGATCAGCCGCTTGGCCACATCGTCGATGGAGACGCCGGTCGCCTTGGAGATCGGGCGCAGGTCCACGATGCACTCGTGCGCGACCAGACCGGCCGGGCCGTTGTAGAGGATCGGGAAGTGCGGCTCCAGGCGCTTGGCGATGTAGTTCGCGGCCAGCACGGCGACCTGCGTGGCCCGCTTGAGGCCCTCGCCGCCCATCAGACGGACGTACGCCCACGAGATCGGCAGAATGCCCGCCGAGCCCCACGGGGCGGCCGAGATCGGGCCCACCCCGGTCTCCGGGCCCGCGGCGGGCTGGAGGGGGTGGTTGGGGAGGTACGGGGCGAGGTGCGCGCGGACGCCGACCGGGCCGACGCCGGGGCCACCGCCGCCGTGCGGGATGCAGAAGGTCTTGTGCAGGTTCAGGTGCGAGACGTCGCCGCCGAACTTGCCGGGCTTGGCGAGCCCGACGAGCGCGTTGAGGTTGGCGCCGTCGACGTAGACCTGGCCGCCGGCGTCGTGCACCTCGCCGCAGATGTCGGCGACGTGCTCCTCGAACACCCCGTGCGTGGACGGGTAGGTGATCATGAGCACGGCCAGCTCGTCACGGTACTGCTCGATCTTGGCGCGCAGGTCCGCGATGTCGACCTCGCCGTCGTCGGCGGTCTTCACCACGACGACCTTCATGCCCGCCATGACGGCGCTGGCGGCGTTGGTGCCGTGCGCGGAGGACGGGATGAGGCAGACGGTGCGCTGGTCGTCGCCGTTGGCCCGGTGGTACGCGCGGACGGCCAGCAGGCCCGCGAACTCGCCCTGGGAGCCCGCGTTGGGCTGGATGGACACCGCGTCGTAGCCGGTGACCTCGGCGAGCCGCTCCTCCAGCTCACGGATGAGGGTGAGGAAGCCCTGCGCCTGCTCGGCCGGGGCGAAGGGGTGCAGCGCGCCGAACTCGGGCCAGGTGATCGACTCCATCTCGGCGGTCGCGTTCAGCTTCATGGTGCAGGAGCCGAGCGGGATCATGCCGCGGTCCAGCGCGTAGTCGCGGTCGGCGAGCTTGCGCAGGTAGCGCAGCATCGCGGTCTCGGAACGGTGCTGGTGGAAGACCGGGTGCGTCAGGATCTCGTCGGAGCGCAGGAGCCCCTCGGGCAGCGCGTCGGCGACCGTCGCGTCCAGCGCCTCGATGTCGCCATCGGCGCCGAAGGCGGCCCAGACGGCGGAGATCTGCGCACGGGTGGTGGTCTCGTCGCAGGCGATGGAGACCTGGTCGGCGTCGACGAGGCGGAGGTTGACCCCGCGCTCCCTGGCGTCCGCGACGACGTCCGCGGCCTTTCCGGGGACCCGTACGGTCAGGGTGTCGAAGAACGCGCCGTGCACGACGTCGGCCCCGGCGTTCCGCAGGCCGTCGGCCAGGATCGCGGCGAAGCGGTGGGTGCGCCGGGCGATCGTCCGCAGCCCGTCGGGGCCGTGGTAGACCGCGTACATGCCGGCCATGACGGCGAGCAGGACCTGCGCGGTGCAGATGTTGCTGGTGGCCTTCTCGCGGCGGATGTGCTGCTCGCGGGTCTGGAGGGCCAGCCGGTAGGCCTTGTTGCCGTCCGCGTCGACGGAGACGCCGACGAGGCGGCCGGGCAGGGAGCGGGCGAACTTCTCGCGGACCGCCATGAAGCCGGCGTGCGGACCACCGAAGCCCATCGGGACGCCGAAGCGCTGGGTGGTGCCGACCGCGATGTCCGCGCCGAGGGCGCCGGGCGAGGTGAGCAGGGTGAGGGCCAGCAGGTCGGCGGCGACGGTGACGATCGCGCCGAGGCCGTGGGCCTGCTCGATGACGGGCTCGATGACGCGCACGGCACCGGAGGCGCCCGGGTACTGGAGCAGCACACCGAAGACGCCGCGCTCGGCGATCTCGGCGGGGATGCCGTCGCTCAGGTCGGCGACGACGACCTCGACACCGGCGGGCTCGGCGCGGGTCTCGATCACCGCGACGGTCTGCGGCAGCGTGTCGGCGTCGACCAGGAAGACACCCTTCTTGACCTTGCCGACACGCCGGGACAGGGCCATCGCCTCGGCGGCCGCGGTGCCCTCGTCGAGTAGCGAGGCGCCGGAGGTGGGCAGCCCGGTCAGCTCGGCGACCATCGTCTGGAAGTTCAGGAGCGCTTCGAGCCGGCCCTGGGAGATCTCCGGCTGGTACGGCGTGTAGGCCGTGTACCAAGCGGGGTTCTCCATGACGTTGCGCAGGATGACGGGCGGCGTGAAGGTGCCGTAGTAGCCGAGGCCGATCATCGGGGCCAGCACCTCGTTGCGGTCGGCCAGCGACCGCAGCTCGGCCAGGACCTCCGCCTCGGTGCGCGCCGAGGGAAGGTTCAGGGCTTCCGCGCTCTTGATCACGTCGGGCACCGCGGCGGCGGTGAGCTCGTCGAGGGAGCCGTAGCCGACCTGGGCGAGCATCTTCGCCTGGGCTCCGGCGTCGGGCCCTATGTGGCGCTGCTCGAACGGAATGCCCTGTTCCAGCTGGGAGAGCGGAGTGCGACGGGGGGTCATGGTGGAGGCCTCCTGGTCTGTCACGACCTGCGAGGGGCACCACGGCGTGGGTGCCCGGACGGCCTCCCCCTCTGTCATCTCAACCTGAGAGCTTCACCGGTCCGCCCGGGGGCGTGCCGACTTTCACCGTCGGTGAGGGTCGAGTCCGCCGGGGCTGCGCCCGCACGGAATCGCCCTGCTTTCCAGAGTGACCTCGTCCGTGCGGTACGGGGGCCTGAGAGATTCCGGGGAGGAGTTGCTCCTTCGGCGCCTCCGGATTCTTCACCGGAGGACTCTCCCGCACGGGGTCAGCAGCCACTGCCAGCCTACCAGCGGCCATTGCGCCGGAGTCCTCGAGTGGCCGACGCCACGGATCTGCACTTGGGTGGTGCTGGTGGAGCGACAGCGTCCACCCCGAGCAGTCGCGACCAGTGGGAGGCACCGTGCAGACCGATATCGATCCTCGCCGCCTGATCGGCCGCAAGGCATTCGACCGCAAGGGCGCCAAGATCGGAACGGTGGATGAGGTCTATCTCGACGACGCGACGGGCGTGCCGGAGTGGGCGGCCGTCCGCACCGGCCTGTTCAGCAGGGACGCCTTCGTCCCCCTGGAGCCCAGCGAATTCGTCGAGGACGCGCTGCGGGTCCCCTTCGACCGCGCGCTGATCAAGGGCGCGCCGGACTTCGGCGTCGGCCGCCACCTCTCTCCCGAGCAGGAACTGCAGCTCTACCGTCATTACGGTCTGGACTCCCCGCCCCCGGAGGGGCCGGCGCCCGACCGGGACTTCGGCAGGCTCGCGGGCCAGGAGGAGTAGTCCGCCGCGTCACGGACGAGCGGCAGCGGGTCGGCGGGCCGCAGCAGCGGATCATCGACGCGGAACGTCAGCACCCGGCCGGGCGCGCTCCACGGTTCCTCGAACCGGACGGTGACCCGGCCCACGCCACTCCCCTGCACCCAGCCGTGCCCGTGCTCCTCGTGGTGCACGTCGTGCCCGGCGGGCCAGCGCCGCGCGGCGAGCAGCTCCGCGCCGTCCGGCTCGGGCTCCGCCGGCACGTTCCCCTCGCCGCCCTCCGGGGACGGCGCCCGGTGCTCCTCCCGGGCCCGCTGAGCGAGCTCCCGGGCGTCGGCGGCCTGGGCGAACAGGTCCTCCTGGGTGTAGTCGGCCAGCCCCGTCACACCGACCCCCAGCAGGCGCACGCCCCCTGTGGTGTCGACGGACTCCAGGAGCCGCCCCGCCGCCTCACGGACCACCGTGGGGTCGTCCGTGGGGCCTCTGAGCGTCTCGGAGCGGGTCAGCGTGGAGAAGTCGTAGCGGCGCACCTTCAGCACCACCGTGCGCCCCGACCGGTCGGCGGCGCGCAGCCGCTCCACGCACCGGACGGCCAGCCGCTCCACCTCGGCCCGCACCCGCACCCGGTCGTGCAGGTCCACGTCGAAGGTGTCCTCCACCGATACGGACTTGGCGTCCCGCTCGGCGACCACCGGCCGGTCGTCGAGCCCGAGCGCCATCCGGTAGAGCCCGTGGCCGTGGGCCTTTCCGACCAGCCGTACGAGCTCCGCCTCGCCCGCCTCGGCCAGGTCGTGGACGGTGGTCATCCCGGCGCGTCTGAGGTGGTCGCCGGTGGCCGGGCCGACCCCCGGCAGGATGCGCACGGACATGGGAGCGAGCAGCTCACGCTCGGTACCCGGTTCGATGAGCAGCAGCCCGTCGGGCTTGGCCTGCTCGGAGGCGATCTTGGCGAGCATCTTGGAGGCGGCCAGTCCGACGGACCCGCTGAGGCCCGTCACCGCGCGGATGGCCGTCCGCAGCCCTTCTCCCGTCGCACGGGCCGACGCCGGGTCGTCCGCCGTCCCGCCCGCCTCCAGGTCCACGAAGGCCTCGTCCAGGCTGAGCGGCTCCACCAGGGGCGACAGCCGCCCCAGGAGCTCCATCACCTGGTCGCTCACCGTCCGGTACAGGGAGAAGCGGGGCACCAGGTAGGCGGCGTTCGGCGCGAGCCGCCGGGCCTGCGCGGTGGGCATCGCCGAGTGCACACCCAGGCGCCGGGCCTCGTACGAGGCGGTGGCGACCACTCCGCGGGGTCCGAGGCCGCCCACCACGACCGCCTTGCCGCGCAGGCTCGGTTTGGCCGCCTGCTCCGCCGACGCGTAGAAGGCGTCCATGTCCAGGTGCAGGATGGTGGGCGCGGGTCTCACACCGTCGATGCTGCCCTACGGCACTGACAACGGGACGGTCCGGCGCCCCCGTGGGGTACCGGACCGTCCCGTTGTCATCCTGTGCCTGTGCGTGCCGCTCGTGCACGGCCGGGTGCTCAGACGGCGCGGTTGCGGCGCCGTGCCAGCTCGTCGGCGGGGTTGTGACCGACGAGTGTCTCGCCCGTGTCGACCCGCTCGCCGTGCAGCTGCGACAGCGCTGCCTCCACGTCCCGCCAGACGACGCCGACGGCGATCCCGAAGACTCCCTGCCCGCCCTGGAGCAGGCTGACGACCTCGTCGGGCGAGGAGCACTCGTAGACCGTTGCCCCGTCGCTCATCAACGTCATGCGCTCGAGATCCTGGAAACCGCGGGCCCGCAGGTGCTGGACCGTGGTGCGGATGTTCTGCAACGCGACCCCGGTGTCCAGGAACCGCTTGACGATCTTGAGGAGAACCACGTCCCGGAAACTGTAGAGGCGCTGGGTCCCCGACCCGTAGGCCGGGCGCACACTGGGCTCGACCAGTCCCGTGCGGGCCCAGTAGTCCAACTGGCGGTAGGTGATCCCCGCCGCCGCGCACGCCGTCGGTCCGCGATAGCCGATGTCGTCGGCATCGCTCGCCGCTGCCACGCCGCCCGCTGCCACCGCTGCCGGTTGAACCGGCTGCCTGATGGCGTGGTCGGCTCCACTGCCGTGCTGCGGATACGGCCCACCCGCCGCCGTACCGTCGCCGCTGCTTCTCACGCCGACCTCCGTCCTTGACCTGCCCACTCGAAGGTAGGCAGTCACTCGGGGTGCGTCAACGATCGCCACACTCGGCACGCCGAGTGATAATCACCCTGAGGGTGGTTTCCCGTGTCTCTTTCCCGGGAAAGGCTTGTCGGATGCGCTGACAGCACCCCTGCGGGACGGTCACTGACTGTTCGTACCGAAGTCCTCCGGAGAGATCTGGTCGAGGAATTCGCGGAACTTCTCCACCTCGTCCTCCTGCTCGTCGGGGATCGCGATGCCCGCATCGTCCAGCACGCCGTCACTGCCGTAGATCGGCGTGCCGGTTCGCAGGGCGAGCGCTATGGCGTCGGAGGGCCGGGCGCTCACCTCCACTCCGCTGGCGAAGACGAGTTCCGCGTAGAAGACCCCTTCGCGGAGGTCCGTGATGCGGACCTCCGTGAGCTCCTGGCCCACGGCCTCGAGCACATCCTTGAACAGGTCATGGGTCAGCGGCCTGGCGGGAGCCATGCCCTGCTGGGCGAAGGCAATCGCGGTCGCCTCTCCAGGACCGATCCAAATGGGGAGGTACCGGTCGCCTCCCACTTCACGCAGGAGAACGATCGGTTGGTTGGAGGGCATTTCCACCCGGACACCGACAACGTCGAGCTCGTTCACACAGCAACCCTAGGACGTGCTCGCCATGTTTGGGTAGTCGGGATCCGCCGGGGTCAGTGCAGACGGCTGCGCAGAGCGCTCTGCACGAGGGCCGCGTGGAGCCGCACGGACAGCTCGGCGAGCTCGTTCGCGGTGGCCTCGGCGTGGGCCCTGGTCTGCGGATTACGGTGCCGGCGCAAGGGCGCGACCAGCTGCTCCACCAGCCCCGCCTCCCGGTCGGCGGAGGCCCGCATGGCCCGAAGATGACGCGGTTCCAGGCCGAAACGCCCCAGGTCCGCCACCAGCTTGGCGACCGTCACCATCTCGGCGTCGTAGCCGCCCTCGGGGGCGGGGACGATGAGTCCGTAGGACTCCCACTCGGCCAGCCGGTCCTCGTCGACCTCGGCGGCCGCCAGCAGCTCGGCCCGTCCGATGCGGGCGACGGTCGCCGTCCCCGGGCCGGTCTCCCACACCCCGTCGGTGAGATCCCGCCGGTCGCCTGGCGAGGGCAGCACGGGCTGCTCCCCCCGGGCCAGCGCGTCCAGATGCTCCCGGATGACCTTCAGCGGCAGGTAATGGTCCCGCTGCATGCGGAGCACCTGCGCCAGGCGCTCCACATCACGCGGGGCGAACTTCCGGTATCCGGAAGGAGTGCGCTGCGGCTCGACGAGCCCCTCGGCCTCCAGGAACCGGATCTTGGAGATGGTGACTTCGGGAAACTCGTCACGCAGCTGGATGAGCACCGTACCGATGCTCATCGGGCGCGCTTCCGCGGTGGCGGTGCCGTGGCCGGCACCGCCTGTCGGTGTTCGCAGCATGGGCCTTCCTCGGGGTCCCCCCGGACGGAGTCCGGGGGCTGGTCACACGCCCCGCGGGCTCGCATAGAAGACCAGGCGGTACTTTCCGATCTGGACTTCGTCGCCGTTGGACAGCTGGACCGAATCGATGCGCTCACGGTTGACGTAGGTGCCGTTGAGGCTGCCGACATCACCCACGGTGAAGCTACCGTCCGGGCTCCTGCGGAACTCCACATGACGCCGCGACACGGTCACATCATCGAGAAAGATGTCGCTCTGCGGGTGACGGCCGGCCGTGGTCAGGTCGCTGTCGAGCAGGAAGCGGCTCCCGGAGTTCGGGCCCCGCCGCACGACCAGCAGCGCCGAGCCGCCGGGCAGCGCGTCGACGGCGGCCTGGGCCTCCGGGGAGAGCGACGGCAGAGCGGTCTGGCCCGTCGCCTCCGCCTCGTACGCCTCGAGGCCGGAGATGGAGATGGTGGACGTCGTCTCCGAGGGACGCTCGGGGACACCGCCCCGCAGCGGCGCGCCGCAGTTGGAACAGAACCTGCTGGCCTCCGCGTTGCGGTGACCGCACCTCGTACAGACCGGCATCGACGAGCCCTCCGGGGTGAACCCTCCACCCGCACCCGAGGCCGATGGTTCGCCGAAACCTATGCGTCCGGCACCGGCAGGGTCAACGGACGACACGCCGTCACCACCGGGGGCGCCGGACACTTCGTCGCGGAAGAGCGGACGCTCCGCGTCCTGCTCCTCGCCCTGACCGTGGCGTGGCGCGCGATGGCGGGCAGCACTGTTGCTGTCCTCGCGTGCGCTCTTCCCGAACAACTTCGCAAAAAACTTCACGGGCGATTCCCCTTGACCGACATAGACCCGCCCGTGGGGCAGGACGAACCCTGATTGAACACACCTGCCGACCCGGACATCTTCACAACGTCCGTATCCACCCGACAGTTTCCACCACGCACCACCAATCCGGTGCGCCGACCCCCCGCAACCGTCCGACCCGCTCCACCGGCCCTCACGCTCGCCCGGCTCACGGGGATGACGACCGAGCGTAGTCAGGCCGCTGCGCCGGTCGCAAGGCGTCCACGACGATGTCGTCGGACCGCTCCACGAGCACCGTGGCCTGCTCCTTCTCCAGCGTCTGCACCACACCGCCGGGAATGTTGAGGGCGGGCTCCAGGTCCTGCGGTTTGCCGATCACCGTGAACTCGTACGGTGCCTCGATCTTCTTCCCGTCCACCCGGATGTTCCCGGCGTCCCCGGCGAAGTAGGTGCCTGCCACCACCCGCACCCCGTTGACCTGGATCGCCTCGGCCCCCGCCGCCCGCAGTTCCTGGATGGCGTCGAGCAGCATGTCGGGCGCGACCGCCCCCGAGGGGTCGGTGATCGTCAGCGTGATACCGGGGCCCTGCGCCGCCACGGTGCCCGCGAGGATGCCGAGCTGACGTTCCTTCTCCAGCGTCTGTTTCCGGGCCTCCTCGGCCTGGTCGGAGCTGTTCTCCAGCTCGGTGCGCTGATCGTCCAGCCGCTGCTTCTCGTCCTCCAGACGCTGCGTCCGGTCGTCGACCTCGTCGAGGATACGGACGAGGTCCTCCTGCCGGGCGCCGCGCAGCGCACTGTCGTCGTTGGTGGACCGCACCTGGATGGCGAGCCCCAGACCGAGCCCGAACAGCAGTACGGCGACGATCAGTTGGGCCCGGCTCAGCCGTGGGGGCCAGAGGCCCGCCAGCAGTCTCTGCCGGCCGGACACCTCCGCGGCGGGCGTCGGCGTGGGCGCGGGAGTGTCCGGCGCGGCGGACGCGCCGCCCTCGGGCTGTTCGCTGCGGGGATTCTCGTCGTTGTTCATCGGCCTCAAGCCCGGAAGACGTGCCGGCGGATCGCGGCGGCGTTGGAGAAGATCCGGATGCCCAGCACGACCACCACACCGGTGGAGAGCTGAGCGCCGACACCCAGCTTGTCGCCGAGGAAGACGATCAGCGCGGCCACCACGACGTTGGAGAGGAAGGAGACCACGAAGACCTTGTCGACGAAGATGCCGTCGAGCATGGCCCGCAGTCCACCGAAGACGGCGTCGAGGGCGGCGACCACCGCGATCGGCAGGTAGGGCTCGACCACCGCCGGTACCTCGGGCCGGACCAACAGTCCGACCACGACTCCCACGACGAGGCCCAGTACGGCGATCACGATGTGCCCTTCCCTGTGTCTGCCGCACCACTGCCGGCGGCCTTCGGCTCTGCTGTACGGACGATCAGGCTCGGCGCGGCCGGAAGCCGTACCTCCGCCTGGTCGGAGATGCTGGTGCGGATGTCGAAGCTCTCCTTGAGCGCTTGCAGGTACTGGCCGTCGGCGCTGTCCCGGAAGGCGGTCGCGAGCTTCTTGCCGTCCCCCACCGCCAGCACCGTGTACGGCGGTACGAGCGGTCTGTTGTCGACCAGTATGGCGTCGCCGGCTGCCCGGATCGCCGACAGCGCCGTCAGCCTCTGCCCGTTGATGGCGATGGCCTCGGCCCCGGATTCCCACAGGCCGTTGACGACACGCTGCATGTCCCGGTCGCGTACCCGCCCGGTGTCGGCGAAGCCGGTCGACTCGCGTGGCCCGCCGCCTCCCTGGTCGGTGTCCTTCGCGTCGTCGACGATCAGCTTCACCCCGGGCCCCTCGACCGGCGTCGCACCGACCAGTAGCGCCACCAGATGCCCCTGGTCCCCGCCGTGCTGCTCAAGTGCCTTGCGCTGACGTTCGCTCACATCGGCGCGGAGCTCGTCGACCTCGGACTCCAGCGTGTCCGCGGCCTGTGTCTCCGCGTCGATGCGGTCGATCAGCTCCTCGCGCTCCTTGGCGACGACCGGCGCGGAGATCCGTGCCTCGGCGGCGCCGAGCGTGACCACGAGGGCGGCCACCACCAGTCCGGCGGCCAGGCCGAGCTTCGACTTGAGCGTCCGGGGCAGCCCGGCGCTCCCATCGGCCCTGCGCCGCGCGGAGGCCTCCGCGTACCCGTCGTCGAGGCTGTGGTCCATCACGTTGTTCAGCAGCGACATGGAGGCGTCGGGGCGTGCGGGCGGCGGGGCGGTGCTCCGATCGGGGGACTGCTGCGACATGCCGCACATCGTCGCACGTCATCACGGCTGCCGCCGAATGGCCCCACCGGTGCGCCGTGAGCCCCTGGCCGGGCGTCACGGCGCACGGTCCTCGCGTCAGTCCCCGGCGCTGTCCACCACCGCGGCCCACTCGTCGAGCAGTGCCTGGGCCGAGGCCTCGTCCGGTCCTTCCGCCCACAGATGGGTGACGGCCTCCGCCCGGTCGGGCAGAACCATGATCCACCGCCCGTCCGCCTCGACCACACGCACGCCGTCCGTGGTGTCCACGCTGCGGTCACCGGCCGCTTCGACGACTCGGCGCATGACGAGCCCCTTGACGGCCCAGGGCGTCGCCAGGTCGCGGCGCAGGACATGCGCCCGGGGAATCCGGGCGTCGATCTGGCTCAGGGTGAGCTGGGTGCGCGCGACGAGCCCGATCAGCCGGACGAAGGCGGCGGTCCCGTCGAAGACACTGCTGAATTCGGGAACGATGAACCCTCCGCGCCCGTCTCCTCCGAAGATGGTGTCCTCTTCACGGCCCACCCGGGTCAGGTCGTCGGGCGAGGTGGTCGTCCACTCCACCTGGGTGCCGTGGTAGGCCGCCACCTGTTCGGCGACGCGCGTGGTCGTCACGGGCAGGGCCACACGACCGCTGCGCCGCTCGGCGGCGACGAGATCCAGGAGGACCAGCAGGGCCCTGTCGTCCTCGATGATCCGGCCCAGTTCATCGACGAGGGAGAGCCGCTCGCCCACCGGGTCGAACCGCACGCCGAAGGCCGCCCGTGCGGAGGAGACGATCTCCCCGAGCCGCACCAGACCGGCCCGCCGGGTGTCGGCGGACTCGGTCGGCCGTGCCTCGTCCAGTCCGGGGTTGATCGTCAGCGCGTCCACGCCGAGCCGCCCGAGCAGGCTGGGCAGGACCAGCCCGGCGCTGCCGTTGGAGGCGTCGACAACGACCTTGAGCCCGGACTCCGCGATGCCCTCGACGTCGACGTTCCGCAGGAGGGACCCGGTGTACGAGTCGAACACGCTGGACGGGAAGTGCAGGTCCCCGATCTCGCCCGGGAAGGCCCTGCGGTACTCCTGGCGCGCGTAGACGCGGTCGAGCTTGCGCTGCTGCGCCTGCGAGAGGTCCGCGCCCCGCTCGTCGATGAACATGATGTCCACCGAGTCGGGCACCCCGGGCGACGTACGGATCATGATGCCGCCGGCGCTGCCCCGGGCGGTCTGCTGGCGTGCCACGGGCAGGGGTACGTTCTCCAGGTCGCGTACGTCGATGGCGCTGGCCTGGAGCGCCGAGATGACGGCCCTCTTGAGGGCACGGGCGCCTCGGGAGTGGTCACGTGCAGTCGTGACCGTCGAGCCCTTCTTGAGGGTCGTGGCGTAGGCGCCGGCCAGCCGCACGGCCAGTTCGGGGGTGATCTCGACGTTCAGGATCCCGGAGACCCCGCGCGCCCCGAAGAGGTGCGCCTGTCCGCGGGACTCCCAGATCACCGAGGTGTTGACGAACGCGCCGGCCTCGATCGTCTTGAACGGGTACACCCGTACGTTGCCCTGGATGATCGACTCCTCGCCGACCAGGCATTCGTCCCCGATGACGGCACCGTCCTCGATCCGGGCCGCGCGCATGATGTCGGTGTTCTTGCCGACCACGCAGCCCCGGAGGTTGCTGTGCTGTCCGATGTAGACGTTGTCGTGCACCACCGCCTTGTGGAGGAAGGCGCCCGTCTTGACGACGACGTTCGACCCCACCACCGTGTGTTCGCGGATCTCGACGCCCGCCTCGACCTTGGCGTAGTCGCCGATGTACAGCGGTCCGCGCAGCACGGCGTCGGGGTGGACCTCGGCGCCTTCGGCGACCCACACGCCGGGCGAGATCTCGAAGCCGTCGAGTTCCACGTCGACCTTGCGCTCCAGGACGTCCGCCTGGGCCTTCACATAGCTTTCGTGTGTGCCTACGTCTTCCCAGTAGCCCTCGGCGATATAGCCGTAGATCGGCTTGCCCTCCTTCATCAGCTGAGGAAAGACGTCACCGGACCAGTCGACCGAGGTGTCGGCCTGTACGTAGTCGAAGACCTCGGGCTCCATGACGTAGATGCCCGTGTTCACGGTGTCCGAGAAGACCTGTCCCCAGGTCGGCTTCTCCAGGAACCGTTCGACCTGGCCGTTCTCGTCCACGATGGTGATCCCGAATTCCAGCGGATTGGGAACCCTGGTCAGGCAGACCGTGACGAGCCCGCCCTTTTCCTTGTGGAACGCGATGAGGTCGGTGAGGTCGAAGTCGGTGAGCGCGTCACCGGAAATGACGAGGAACGTGTCGTCCTTCAACGCCTCTTCGGCGTTCTTCACGCTGCCCGCAGTGCCGAGTGGCTTCTCCTCGTTGGCATAGGTGAGCTCCATCCCGAGCTCTTCGCCGTCCCCGAAATAGTTCTTGACGAGGGAGGCGAGGAACTGGACGGTCACTACTGTTTCACTGAGCCCATGCCGCTTGAGCAGCCGTAGGACGTGCTCCATGATCGGCCTGTTGGCCACAGGCAGGAGCGGCTTGGGCATGCTCGAGGTCATGGGGCGAAGGCGTGTGCCTTCGCCGCCAGCCATCACGACGGCCTTCATGTCGGAAACGTCCTCCTAGAAGAGACGACGGTCAGCCGAGTTAGCCCGTCGGGGCATCATGCACAACGTCTGCCGCGGGCCGGCCACTCTGCGCGGCACCGCATCAACGAGCTCAATCGGCTACTGCGTCCGCCTTCACGATCCGGCGGACCTGAACCACATAGAGGATTCCTGCCCACCAATAGAGCGTTGTACCCCATCCTGCGAACGCCCATCCGAAGACGGCAGCCAGTGTGGCCAGCCAACCACTCCCGTCGCTGAGCAGCAACAAGGGGAACGCGTACATCAGGTTGAAGGTTGCAGCTTTCCCGAGGAAATTGACCTGCGGAGGCGGATAGCCGTGGCGTCGCAGGATCGCCACCATCACCAGGAGCATCAGTTCCCGGGCGAGAAGGGCTGCGGTGACCCAGAGGGGCAAGATCTCACGCCAGGTGAGGCCAACCAGGGTGGAAAGGATGTAGAGGCGGTCCGCCGCCGGGTCCAGGAGCCGGCCGAGGCTGCTGATCTGGTTCCACTTGCGGGCGAGCTTCCCGTCGAGGTAGTCGCTGATGCCGCTGAGCATCAGCACCAGCAGCGCCCAGTTGTCGCTGTTGGGCCCTCCGAACACGGGGCGAAGAATCAGCCACAGGAAGAGCGGTACCCCGACAAGGCGAGCCATGCTGAGGATGTTGGGGATGGTGAGGACCCGGTCCGTCTGGACCCGAGTCTCCTGGACCTCCACCCGGGGGCCTCCTGTGAAACGTGCCAATGATGCCCCCTGACCTTACCCTCAGCTTCGTCCGTTCGGTGCACGGGGGTGGAGGCCGGAGACGGTACGCAAGGGCCGTGAACGCAGGAAAGCCCCGCACCAAATGGTGCGGGGCTTTCCCGGAAAAATTGTTCGGCGGCGTCCTACTCTCCCACAGGGTCCCCCCTGCAGTACCATCGGCGCTGAAAGGCTTAGCTTCCGGGTTCGGAATGTAACCGGGCGTTTCCCTAACGCAATGACCACCGAAACACTATGAAATTAACCAACACCGGAGAAAAACACGGCCGTTCGTTATTTCAGAACTAACACAGTGGACGCGAGCAACTGAGGACAAGCCCTCGGCCTATTAGTACCAGTCAGCTCCACCCGTTACCGGGCTTCCACATCTGGCCTATCAACCCAGTCGTCTACTGGGAGCCTTAACCCTTCAAGAGGGTGGGAATACTCATCTCGAAGCAGGCTTCCCGCTTAGATGCTTTCAGCGGTTATCCTTTCCGAACGTAGCCAACCAGCCATGCCCTTGGCAGGACAACTGGCACACCAGAGGTTCGTCCGTCCCGGTCCTCTCGTACTAGGGACAGCCCTTCTCAATATTCCTACGCGCGCAGCGGATAGGGACCGAACTGTCTCACGACGTTCTAAACCCAGCTCGCGTACCGCTTTAATGGGCGAACAGCCCAACCCTTGGGACCGACTCCAGCCCCAGGATGCGACGAGCCGACATCGAGGTGCCAAACCATCCCGTCGATATGGACTCTTGGGGAAGATCAGCCTGTTATCCCCGGGGTACCTTTTATCCGTTGAGCGACAGCGCTTCCACAAGCCACTGCCGGATCACTAGTCCCGACTTTCGTCCCTGCTCGACCCGTCGGTCTCACAGTCAAGCTCCCTTGTGCACTTACACTCAACACCTGATTGCCAACCAGGCTGAGGGAACCTTTGGGCGCCTCCGTTACTCTTTAGGAGGCAACCGCCCCAGTTAAACTACCCATCAGACACTGTCCCTGATCCGGATCACGGACCCAGGTTAGACATCCAGCACGACCAGAGTGGTATTTCAACGACGACTCCACAACCACTGGCGTGGCCGCTTCACAGTCTCCCACCTATCCTACACAAGCCGAACCGAACACCAATATCAAACTATAGTAAAGGTCCCGGGGTCTTTCCGTCCTGCTGCGCGAAACGAGCATCTTTACTCGTAGTGCAATTTCACCGGGCCTATGGTTGAGACAGTCGAGAAGTCGTTACGCCATTCGTGCAGGTCGGAACTTACCCGACAAGGAATTTCGCTACCTTAGGATGGTTATAGTTACCACCGCCGTTTACTGGCGCTTAAGTTCTCAGCTTCGCCGCTCCGAAAAGCAGCTAACCGGTCCCCTTAACGTTCCAGCACCGGGCAGGCGTCAGTCCGTATACATCGCCTTACGGCTTCGCACGGACCTGTGTTTTTAGTAAACAGTCGCTTCTCGCTGGTCTCTGCGGCCACCCCCAGCTCAAGCAGCAAGTGCTATCACCAGTGATGGCCCCCCTTCTCCCGAAGTTACGGGGGCATTTTGCCGAGTTCCTTAACCATAGTTCACCCGAACGCCTCGGTATTCTCTACCTGACCACCTGAGTCGGTTTAGGGTACGGGCCGCCATGAAACTCGCTAGAGGCTTTTCTCGACAGCATAGGATCATCCACTTCACCACAATCGGCTCGGCATCAGGTCTCACCCTTAACGTGTGACGGATTTACCTACCACACGGGCTACACCCTTACCCCGGGACAACCACCGCCCGGGCTGGACTACCTTCCTGCGTCACCCCATCGCTTACCTACTACAAGTCTGGTTCATCGGCTCCACCACTACCCTCAACTCCGAAGAGATCGGGCCGGCTTCACGGACTTAGCATCGCCTGATTCAGTACTGGGCGTTTCAAAGCGGGTACCGGAATATCAACCGGTTGTCCATCGACTACGCCTGTCGGCCTCGCCTTAGGTCCCGACTTACCCTGGGCAGATCAGCTTGACCCAGGAACCCTTAGTCAATCGGCGCACACGTTTCTCACGTGTGTATCGCTACTCATGCCTGCATTCTCACTCGTGAACCGTCCACAACTCGCTTCCGCGGCTGCTTCACCCGGCACACGACGCTCCCCTACCCATCCATACGGGCGTTGACCCTATGTGTATGAATGACACGACTTCGGCGGTACGCTTGAGCCCCGCTACATTGTCGGCGCGGAATCACTTGACCAGTGAGCTATTACGCACTCTTTCAAGGGTGGCTGCTTCTAAGCCAACCTCCTGGTTGTCTCTGCGACTCCACATCCTTTCCCACTTAGCGTACGCTTAGGGGCCTTAGTCGATGCTCTGGGCTGTTTCCCTCTCGACCATGGAGCTTATCCCCCACAGTCTCACTGCCGTGCTCTCACTTACCGGCATTCGGAGTTTGGCTAAGGTCAGTAACCCGGTAGGGCCCATCGCCTATCCAGTGCTCTACCTCCGGCAAGAAACACACGACGCTGCACCTAAATGCATTTCGGGGAGAACCAGCTATCACGGAGTTTGATTGGCCTTTCACCCCTAACCACAGGTCATCCCCCAGGTTTTCAACCCTGGTGGGTTCGGTCCTCCACGAAGTCTTACCTCCGCTTCAACCTGCCCATGGCTAGATCACTCCGCTTCGGGTCTAGAGCGTGCAACTCAAACGCCCTGTTCGGACTCGCTTTCGCTACGGCTTCCCCACACGGGTTAACCTCGCTACACACCGCTAACTCGCAGGCTCATTCTTCAAAAGGCACGCAGTCACGACTGACAGCACAAGTGCTGCCAGCGACGCTCCCACGGCTTGTAGGCACACGGTTTCAGGTACTATTTCACTCCGCTCCCGCGGTACTTTTCACCATTCCCTCACGGTACTATCCGCTATCGGTCACCAGGGAATATTTAGGCTTAGCGGGTGGTCCCGCCAGATTCACACGGGATTTCTCGGGCCCCGTGCTACTTGGGTGTCTCTCAAACGAGCCGTTGATGTTTCAGCTACGGGGGTCTTACCCTCTACGCCGGACCTTTCGCATGTCCTTCGCCTACACCAACGGTTTCTGACTCGTCTCACAGCCGGCAGACTATGAAAGAGAGATCCCACAACCCCGCATGCGCAACCCCTGCCGGGTATCACACGCATACGGTTTGGCCTCATCCAGTTTCGCTCGCCACTACTCCCGGAATCACGGTTGTTTTCTCTTCCTGAGGGTACTGAGATGTTTCACTTCCCCTCGTTCCCTCCACACTGCCTATGTGTTCAGCAGCGGGTGACAGCCCATGACGACTGCCGGGTTTCCCCATTCGGAAACCCCCGGATCAAAGCTTGGTTGACAGCTCCCCGGGGACTATCGTGGCCTCCCACGTCCTTCATCGGTTCCTGGTGCCAAGGCATCCACCGTGCGCCCTTAAAAACTTGGCCACAGATGCTCGCGTCCACTGTGCAGTTCTCAAACAACGACCAGCCACCCATCACCCCACCCAAACAGGGCGAGTTCACTGGGGCCGGCAACCGAAGGCAGCCTTTACGGCCATACCCTCAGACACCCAACAACGTGCCCGGCACAACCGATCTCTCACCACGTTCCACGCCCCGAAGAGCAGTACTAGCTGTGATCAACCTGTCGTGCCGAATAGTCAACGTTCCACCCATGAGCAACCAGCACCGAACATTCGCCGGTGTACTGGCCTCTGACCAAGCGGACTTGGTAAGAAGTGCTCCTTAGAAAGGAGGTGATCCAGCCGCACCTTCCGGTACGGCTACCTTGTTACGACTTCGTCCCAATCGCCAGTCCCACCTTCGACAGCTCCCTCCCACAAGGGGTTGGGCCACCGGCTTCGGGTGTTACCGACTTTCGTGACGTGACGGGCGGTGTGTACAAGGCCCGGGAACGTATTCACCGCAGCAATGCTGATCTGCGATTACTAGCAACTCCGACTTCATGGGGTCGAGTTGCAGACCCCAATCCGAACTGAGACCGGCTTTTTGAGATTCGCTCCGCCTCGCGGCATCGCAGCTCATTGTACCGGCCATTGTAGCACGTGTGCAGCCCAAGACATAAGGGGCATGATGACTTGACGTCGTCCCCACCTTCCTCCGAGTTGACCCCGGCAGTCTCCTGTGAGTCCCCATCACCCCGAAGGGCATGCTGGCAACACAGAACAAGGGTTGCGCTCGTTGCGGGACTTAACCCAACATCTCACGACACGAGCTGACGACAGCCATGCACCACCTGTATACCGACCACAAGGGGGGCACCATCTCTGATGCTTTCCGGTATATGTCAAGCCTTGGTAAGGTTCTTCGCGTTGCGTCGAATTAAGCCACATGCTCCGCTGCTTGTGCGGGCCCCCGTCAATTCCTTTGAGTTTTAGCCTTGCGGCCGTACTCCCCAGGCGGGGAACTTAATGCGTTAGCTGCGGCACCGACGACGTGGAATGTCGCCAACACCTAGTTCCCAACGTTTACGGCGTGGACTACCAGGGTATCTAATCCTGTTCGCTCCCCACGCTTTCGCTCCTCAGCGTCAGTAATGGCCCAGAGATCCGCCTTCGCCACCGGTGTTCCTCCTGATATCTGCGCATTTCACCGCTACACCAGGAATTCCGATCTCCCCTACCACACTCTAGCTAGCCCGTATCGAATGCAGACCCGGGGTTAAGCCCCGGGCTTTCACATCCGACGTGACAAGCCGCCTACGAGCTCTTTACGCCCAATAATTCCGGACAACGCTTGCGCCCTACGTATTACCGCGGCTGCTGGCACGTAGTTAGCCGGCGCTTCTTCTGCAGGTACCGTCACTTTCGCTTCTTCCCTGCTGAAAGAGGTTTACAACCCGAAGGCCGTCATCCCTCACGCGGCGTCGCTGCATCAGGCTTTCGCCCATTGTGCAATATTCCCCACTGCTGCCTCCCGTAGGAGTCTGGGCCGTGTCTCAGTCCCAGTGTGGCCGGTCGCCCTCTCAGGCCGGCTACCCGTCGTCGCCTTGGTAGGCCATTACCCCACCAACAAGCTGATAGGCCGCGGGCTCATCCTTCACCGCCGGAGCTTTTAACCCCGTCCCATGCGGGACAGAGTGTTATCCGGTATTAGACCCCGTTTCCAGGGCTTGTCCCAGAGTGAAGGGCAGATTGCCCACGTGTTACTCACCCGTTCGCCACTAATCCACCCCGAAGGGCTTCATCGTTCGACTTGCATGTGTTAAGCACGCCGCCAGCGTTCGTCCTGAGCCAGGATCAAACTCTCCGTGAATGTTTACCCGTGATCGGGTGCACACATCACGAGAGCGGAACAACCGGTCGGAATAAGACCCGTTGTTCTCAGCGTCCTCGCTGTGTTCTTGCCTGCCGCCACCCACAAGGGGTGGAACAACAGGACTTTCAAAGGAACCACCAACCTGCTGTAGCAGGCCGGGGTATCAACATATCTGGCGTTGACTTTTGGCACGCTGTTGAGTTCTCAAGGAACGGACGCTTCCTTCGGTCCCGTATCACCGGGGCCCTCCGGGCGCTTCCCTTCGTTTACTGCTTTGTCTTGCTGTCTTGCGTTTCCGACTCTATCAGACTCTTTCGTGTCCGATTCCCGGTCGAAGCGGGCCTCGCATTTCGCCTCCCAGGTGATTCGCTTTCGCGTTTTCCCTTTCGGCGAGTCCGACTCTATCAGGCCTTTCCTGTCCCCCTGACCACGTCCCACGGGCATGCCGAAGAGAGGTTCAAGGTTAGGATCTGGGCTTGAAGGTCGCCGCCGACCCCCGACTCAAAGTCGCGTTGGGGTCAGGCAGGAGTACGACAGTACAGGCCGCCGGGAGTCGAGGCAAATCGTTTCTGGTGCGCCCCTAGGTCCGCCAAGCGGTAGGTCTCGGGCGGAACCGGGACTTCATATGACTTACGCTGCTGAGCAGTACGCCGTCCCCCATCAGTCGCGGCGGCGACACCTGAATCTCCACCCCCTGGGAGGCTCCCCATGACCAACGTGACGTCCCCTCTTGCTGGACGCGCCATCGGACTGGCCGCGGTTCCCGACCCGGTCTTCTCCGGCGCGATGGTCGGTCCCGGCACCGCCATCGACCCCGTACGTGAGCCCTCCGAGGCCGTGTCCCCGGTCGACGGCATCGTCGTCTCCCTGCACCCCCACGCCTTCGTCGTCGTCGACGCGGAAGGGCACGGGGTCCTGACCCACCTCGGCATCGACACCGTCCAGCTCAACGGCGAGGGCTTCGAGCTCCTCGTGAACAAGGGGGACACCGTCGCCCGGGGCCAGAGCATCGTGCGCTGGGACCCGGTCGCCGTCGAGGCCGCCGGCAAATCACCCATCTGTCCGATCGTGGCCCTGGAGGCCACCGCCGACTCGCTCTCCGATGTCCGTGAGGACGGGGACGTGAAGGTCGGCGACCCGCTGTTCGGCTGGCAGTGACGCCCGGACCACGGTGACCAGCAAGTTGCACAACCACCGCGGTGACGCTGTCACCGCACAACCGGAGACGGGTGAAATGGAGACAACGCTGCGAGGCGTCGGCGTGAGCCACGGTGTGGCCATCGGCGAGGTTCGGCACATGGGTACGGCGGTGCTGGAGCCGCCCGCCAAATCGATTCCCGCCGAGGAGGCCGGTCGCGAACAGGGGCGCGCCAGGCAGGCGGTGGAAGCGGTCGCGGCCGATCTCATCGCTCGCGGCAACCTGGCCGGCGGCGAGGCACAGCACGTGCTCGAGGCGCAGGCCATGATGGCGCAGGACCCCGAGCTGATGTCCGACGTCGATCGTCGCGTCGCTGTGGGCAGCACCGCCGAGCGCGCGGTGTACGACGCGTTCGCCGCGTACCGGGCGTTGCTCGCCAATGCCGGGGAGTACCTGGCGGGGCGGGTCGCGGACCTCGACGACGTACGGAACCGGATCGTGGCGCGGCTGCTCGGTGTGCCGATGCCCGGCGTGCCGGACAGCGACGAGCCGTATGTGCTGATCGCGCGCGACCTCGCGCCGGCCGACACTGCGCTCCTCGACCCGACGCTGGTGCTCGGCTTCGTCACCGAGGAGGGCGGGCCGACCAGCCACAGCGCGATTCTGGCGCGGGCGCTCGGCGTTCCCGCCGTGGTGGCGCTGCCCGGCGCCGGTGAGCTGGCCGAGGGCACGGTCGTCGCGGTGGACGGCAGCACGGGCGAGATCTTCGTCGACCCGAGCGACGAGAAGCGCACCGAGTTGGAGAGTGCCGCCGCCGCTCGTAAGGCGGCGCTGTCCGCGTCGACCGGTCCGGGTGCCACGTCGGACGGGCACAAGGTGCCGCTGCTCGCCAATGTCGGCGGTCCGGGCGATGTGCCCGCGGCGGTCGAGGCCGGGGCTGAGGGCGTCGGTCTGTTCCGGACCGAGTTCCTGTTCCTGGACGACAGCAAGCAGGCTCCGTCCGAGGAGAAGCAGATCGCGGCCTACCGCGCGGTGCTGGAGGCGTTCCCCGAGGGGCGTGTCGTCGTGCGCGTGCTGGACGCCGGCGCCGACAAGCCGCTGGACTTCCTGACTCCGGCCGATGAGCCGAACCCGGCGCTCGGCGTCCGTGGGCTGCGGAGTCTGCTGGACCACCCCGAGGTGCTGCGTACGCAGTTGACCGCGCTGGCGAAGGCCGCCGAGGGTCTGCCGGTGTACCTGGAGGTCATGGCCCCCATGGTGGCCGACCGCATCGACGCCAAGGCGTTCGCGGACGCGTGCCGCGAGGCCGGGCTGCGGGCGAAGTTCGGCGCGATGGTGGAGATTCCGTCCGCCGCTCTGCGGGCGCGGTCGATCCTCCAGGAGGTGGAGTTCCTGTCGCTGGGCACCAACGACCTGGCGCAGTACACCTTCGCGGCCGACCGTCAGGTGGGCGCGGTGTCGCGGCTCCAGGACCCGTGGCAGCCGGCGCTGCTGGATCTCGTGGCGCTGTCCGCCGAGGCGGCGCGTGCCGAGGGCAAGAGCTGTGGTGTGTGCGGTGAGGCGGCGGCGGATCCGCTGCTGGCGTGTGTGCTGACGGGTCTGGGTGTCACCTCCCTGTCGATGGGCGCCGCGTCCATTCCTTATGTGCGGGCCACGCTGGCCAAGTACACGCTGGCGCAGTGCGAGCGGGCTGCCAACGCCGCTCGTGCGGCGGACTCGGCCGACGAGGCGCGCAGCGCCGCTCAGGCTGTGCTGTCCGGCGAGTAGACGGGGTTCAGCAGGTCCGCAGGAGGGGCTTTCCGCCGTGGGGCGGGAAGCCCCTCCTGCTGTGTGGCCGCGGCGTGTCAGCGGTGGGGCTCCGCCGGGTCTGCTCCGATGTCGAATCCCGCGCAGTACTCCACGCCGGATTCCGGGGAGACGGGTTCTCCGGTGTCCGCGTCGGTGCAGTAGGCGTTGAAGACCTCGCCCGCGGTGAGGGGGGCGAGGGCTCCGTGGGCCAGGCGCCAGCCGTGGACGCGGTCCGGGCTGTCGGGGGCGCTGGTGCGCAGGACGACTCCCGCGGGTGATTCCAGGGCGATGGCCACCGCGAGGACGGTGGCGAACTCCGCGCCCTCCGCGCTGTCGAGGCGGGCCGGTCCCGAGGTGTCGCGGTGGGTGTGGAGCACGGCCAGGAGCTGGTCGTTCTTCGTCGGGGTGCTGCACACCAGGTGGTGGGTGCCCGGTCCCGCCGTTTCCAGCAGGCGCGTGAGGAGGTGCGAGGCGCGGTCGAAGGCCGCGCGTCCGATGTCCTGTCCGCAGTCGGCGCAGGCGCCGAGGTCGGCCAGGAGGAGGGTGGCGTACTCCCAGGTGGCCTGGCGGACCGCGCGGGAGACGAGGACGGGGATGAGGTCGCTGAGGCGTTGGCCGGTGTAGGCGACCGTGGCTCCGGCGGCGGCGATCTCCGCGGTGAAGCGGCTGCGGCTGGCTCCGGTGTCGGGGTCGAGGCCCGATTCGGCGCAGAACTCCGCGTAGTCCTCCGGGTCGAAGAGGGCGACAGTGGTGTGCACGCCTTGGGCCGCGAGCGCTTTGAGCAGGCCTTCGACCTGCTGGAGATAGACGGAGTGGTCGTCGAAGGCGAAGGTGCGGTAGCGCCGCATGGCCGCGAAGTCCTGGGCGTCGGCGAGGAGGCCGATGGTGCTGGGTGCTTCGCGGCGCAACGTGCGTCGCAGGGTGGTGCTGTGCCTGGTGTGGTGGGTGGTGCTGTTCTCGGTGTGGCCGGTCTGCGCCATGTGTCCCCCTGTGCGCGGTGAATCATTGCTCACTCAGAGTAATCAGGGGGACTGACAAGCGGGCTGCGGGGCAGCCCTTATCGGCGTCGGCGAGCGGCCAGTTCGGCGTAGAAGTGGAGGAGGTCGAGGTTGTCGACGGAGCCCGGGTTGACCGCCTTGGCCAGCTCGGTTCCCTGGAGGAGGCGCTTGACCGGGACCTCGATGCGCTTGCCGGTGAGGGTGTGCGGGATGGCGGGGACCTCGATGACCTCGTCCGGTACGTGGCGCGGGGAGAGGTTCTCGCGGATGGTGTGCTTGATCGCCGCGCGCAGGTCCTCATCGAGGGTCGCGCCGTCGGCGAGGTGGACGAAGAGCGGCATCCAGTAGCCGCCGTCGGGTTCTTCGAGGCCGATGACGAGGGATTCGCGGATCTCGGGGAGCCGTTCGACGGCCTCGTAGATGTCGGCGGAGCCCATGCGGACGCCCTGGCGGTTCAGGGTGGAGTCGGAGCGGCCGTGGATGATCACGGAGCCGCGGTCGGTGAGGGTGATCCAGTCCCCGTGCCGCCAGACTCCGGGGTACATGTCGAAGTAGCTGTCGTGGTAGCGGCTGCCGTCGGGGTCGTTCCAGAAGCGGATCGGCATGGACGGGAGCGGGTTGGTGACGACGAGTTCGCCGACCTCGCCGATGAGGGGCTTGCCTGCCGGGTCCCAGGACTGGAGGTCGGTGCCGAGGCAGGGGGCCTGGAGTTCGCCGATGTGGACGGGGAGGGTGGGGACAGCTCCGGCGAAGCAGCTGCAGACGTCGGTGCCGCCGCTGACGGAGGCGATCCAGAGGTCTTCGGCCACCTCGTCGTGGAGCCAGCGGAAGCCGTCGGGCGGGAGCGGGGAGCCGGTGGTGGCGACGCACTGGACGCGGGAGAGGTCGAAGTCGCGGCCGGGGTGGATGCCGGCCTTGCGGCAGGCCATGACGTACGCGGCGGAGGTGCCGAAGAGGGTGGCGCCGGTCTGTTCGGCGACCCGCCATTGGGCTTGGACGTCCGGATAGCCGGGGCTGCCGTCGTACAGGACGACGGTGGTGCCGGTGAGGAGACCGGAGACGAGGAAGTTCCACATCATCCAGCCGGTGGAGGTGTACCAGAAGAAGCGGTCCTCGGGTCCGAGGTCGCAGTGCAGGCCGATCTGCTTGAAGTGTTCGAGCAGAATGCCGCCCTGGGACTGGACGATGGCCTTGGGCAGGCCGGTGGTGCCGGAGGAGTAGAGGACCCAGAGCGGGTGCTCGAAGGGGACCTGTTCGAAGACCGGCTCGGTGTCGGCGGAGGTGAGGGCGGCCCAGGCGAGTGCGCCTTCGGGGGCGTCGGTGCCCAGGAGCGGGATGTGGACGACGGCGCGCAGGGTGGGCAGTTCGCGGCGCAGTTCGGCGACGGTCTCGGTGCGGTCGTGTTCCTTGCCGCCGTAGCGGTAGCCGTCGACGGTGAACAGGACGACGGGTTCGATCTGCTGGAACCGGTCGAGGACGCTGCGGGCGCCGAAGTCGGGGGCGCAGGAGGTCCAGATGCCGCCGACCGCCGCGGTGGCGAGGAAGGCGACGACGGCCTGCGGAATGTTGGGGAGGTAGCCGCTGACGCGGTCGCCGGGGGTGACGCCGAGGGCGCGGAGTTCGGCGGCGAGCGCGCCGACCTGGCGGCGGAGTTCGGCCCAGCTGACGGGGGCCTGGGTGTGGGTCTCGTCGACGTACAGCAGGGCGGGGGTGTCGGCGCGGGAGGGGTCCTCGGCGGTGCGCAGGGCGTGTTCGGCGTAGTTGAGGGTGGCGCCGGGGAACCAGGTGGCGCCGGGCATCGCGCGGTCGCCGAGGACGCTCTCGTACGGCGTGGAGAAGCGGATGTCGAACCACTCGGCGACGGCCTGCCAGAAGGTGTCGAGTTCGTCGACGGACCAGCGGTGCAGGGCCGCGTATCCGCCCTCGGCCGGGGCGCCGTACCGGGCCGCGGCCCAGTTCTGGAAGCGGGTGACGGCCGCGGCCTCGATGCGGTCGGGGCCGGGCTGCCAGAGCGGGGCGTCGGGCGTGGCTGCGGTCATGAGGGCTGCTCCCTGGCTGTACGGGTACGCGGTGTGGGCGTGTCGGTGCCGCACGGGCCGGGGTGTGCGCGTGAGCGGCTGACACGGACGATGCCATGTGATCGTCCTCGGCACCAGGGTGGCCCGGTGTGACGGGGTTCCTGTTCGCGGGGCGCGGCATGGGTGAACGGGAGTTGAACGGGAGGTTCTGCGGGTCGGGCGGGTGGCAGGGTGTGCGCCATGGACGGTCGTGACCTGGTGCGTCGGGTGAGGTTGGTCGGTTCGGTGCGGGGTCTGCGCACGGTGCGTTCGGCGTGGCGGCGGCGGTCCGCGGACGCGGCGGCGCTGCCGGCGCGCGGGGCGGAGCGGGCCCGGGTCCCCGGTGCGCTGACGGGTGCGGAGCCGGGCCCGGGCGGGGGTGTGGTGCGGTTCGCCCGTTCGGAGCTGCGTATCCGTGTGTCGGTGGGCGGTGCGGTGTTCTGGGCGTGGGACGGGGCGGAGCCGCTGCCGTCGTACGCGGTGGCGGGTGAGGCGCCCGCGCCGGATCCGCGGGCGGTGCTGGAGCCGGACAAGGACGGCGGCTGGCAGGTGGTGTCGGAGCGGCTGACGGTGGTGGTGTCGCGGGCCGGGGCGGTGGAGCTGCGGACGCCGGGCGGGCTGCTGCTGCGGCGGGAGCTGCCGCCGCGCTGGTGGGAGCCGGTGGGCGGGGGGCCGGTGCGGTGGGTGCAGCGCTCGGAGGTACCGGCGGACGCGCGGTTCTTCGGGCTCGGGGGCCGGGCGGGCGGGCCCCGGTTGCGGGACGGGGTGTACGGGCTGTGGAACACCGATCCGGGCGGGCGTTTCGGTCCGGGGGACGATCCGCTGTATCTGACGATGCCGGTGCAGGTGGTGGTGTCGGACGCGGGGACGCATCTGATGTTCCACGACAACAGCTGGGCGGGACGGGTGGTGCTGCGGGAGGGCGAGGAGGGCGCCGGTTCGGGGCATGACCGGCCGGGCGCCTGCGAGGTGCGGATGGAGGGCGGGCCGCTGCGCTGCTGGGTGGTGGCGGGGACGCCGGCCCGGGTGCTCCAGGGCTGGACGGCGTTGACGGGTGCGCCGGCGCTGCCGCCGTCCTGGGCTCTGGGGCCGCAGCATGCCCGGTGGGGGTTCGGCAGCGAGGTGGAGGTGCGGCGGGTCGTCGACGGGTACCGGGAGCGGGGGCTGCCGCTGTCGGTGCTGCATCTGGACATCGACCACTATGACGCGCACCGGGTGTTCACGGTGGACCATGAGCGGTTCCCCGATCTGGCCGCGCTGGCGAAGGAGTTGCGCGAGGACGGGGTGCGGCTGGTGTCGATCGTGGATCCGGCGGTGAAGGCGGAGCCGGGCGAGGCGGTGTTCGACGGGGGCGCGGCGGTCGGGGAGCGGGGGGCGTACGTCCGGGACGCGCGGGGGCGGGTGGTGGTCGGGGAGGTGTGGCCGGGGGCCTCTGTCTATCCGGACTTCACTGATCCACTTGTGCGGGATTGGTGGGGATCTCTGTACGAGGAACGGCTTGCGCAGGGCTTCTCGGGGGTCTGGCACGACATGAACGAGCCGGTGTCGTTCGCGGCGTTCGGGGATCCGTCGCTGCCGCGCTCGGCCCGGCATGTGCTGGAGGGCGTCGGCGGTGATCATCGAGAGGCGCACAACGTGTACGCGCTGGCGATGGCACGGGCGGGCTATGAGGGGCTGCTCCGGTTCCGTCCGCAGGAGCGGCCGTTCCTTTTCTCACGGTCGGGCTGGGCGGGGATGCAGAGGTACGGGGGCACCTGGTCCGGTGATGTGTCGACGGGGTGGCCGGGGCTGCGGGCATCGTTGTCGCTGGTGGTGGGGCTCGGGCTGTGCGGGGTGCCGTATTCGGGTCCGGATGTGGGCGGGTTCGACGGGTTCCCGTCGCCGGAGCTGTATCTGCGGTGGTTCCAGTTGGGGGCGTATCTGCCGTTGTTCCGGACCCATGCGGCGATCCGCGCGGGGCGGCGGGAGCCGTGGGAGTTCGGTCCCGAGGTGCTGGAGCACGCGCGGGCGGCGCTGGTGGAGCGGGAGCGGCTGCGCCCGTACTTCGTGACGCTGTCGCACCTGGCTCGGCTGACCGGTGCGCCCTATGTGCGGCCGATGTGGTGGGGTGCGCCGGGCGACCGGGCGTTGCGGGAGTGTGAGGACGCGTTCCTGCTGGGCGACGCGCTGCTGGTGGCTCCGGTGCTGGAGGCCGGGGCGCGGCGGCGGGCGGTGCGGCTGCCCCGGGGGCGGTGGTACGACACGGCGACGGGGCGGGCGTACGAAGGACCGGGCCAGGTCCTGGTCGACGCTCCGCTGTCGCGGGTGCCGGTGCTGGCGAGGGCGGGCGCGGTGATTCCGGTGCGGGGTGCGGGCGGCGGACCGGAGCTGGAGGTGTGGGCGCCCGCGCCGGGGGCTGCCGGCGGCGGGCTGGTGGTGCGGGACCCGGGCGACGGGTGGGCGGAGGCGGAGGTCGAGCGGTATGTGACGCGGTGGGATGGCGACCGTGTGGTGGTGGAGCGGGACGGCTCGGAGGGCGGGGTCGACTGCCCGGTGCGGGTGCGGGGGGCGCGGGGGCGGGATTAGGGGGTGGCGCGGCTGGGCCCCCGGCGCGGGCGTGTGCGGCGCGCGGAGTCCGGTGGCGTCAGCTCTTCGGCCCCGGCGGTGGTGGCCCCGGACGTGGTGGCCCCGGACGTGCTGGCTCCGACTCTGGCGGCTCCGACTCTGGGGGCCTCAGCCTTTACGGCAGGCGAACCAGGCGTCGGCCGCCTCCGTGTGCAGCGGGAACGCCAGCGGGCGCGGGCTGTACAGGATGTCGTAGCCGGACGTTTCGGCGGTGGGGACCGAGGGCGGGAGGCTCGCGAGGGGGCGCGCCGGGAGGAGGCCGAAGACCAGGAGGTGGCCGGCGGTGTCGCTGAGGGTGTCGGCGAGGCGGACATCCTCGGCGGCGGCCTCGATGCCGGTCTCCTCGCGCAGTTCCCGGACGACCGCCGCGCGCCAGTCCTCGGCGTGGTCGATGAACCCGCCGGGCAGGGCCGTACCGCCCTTCTGCGGCTCGATGGTGCGGGTGATGACGACGAGTCCGGTGGAGCGCGGGCCGGTGACGGGGAGCAGGGCCACCGCGACGGGGAGCGGGTTGCGGTAGACGGTGGTTCCGCAGTGTGCGCAGGTGCGTGGCCAGGTGCCGGCGGACGGGATCGCGGGGTACGGGGCTCCGCAGGTGGCGCAGTGGGAGTCCCGTACGTACCGGGGCGGTTGCGGGGCGGACGGGGATGGGCTGTTGCCTGGTTCGGACACGGGTGGACTGTATCGAACCGTCCTCGCCGCTTCTCCGGCCTTTCCCGCGTCTGGGACCCCCCTCCCGCTCCCTGGCCCTTCCCGCTTTGCGGCCCTACCCGCTTCTCCGGCCCTTCCTCCTTTCCGGGGACGCGACCTGGCGTCCTTTCCCGAAGGCCGCGCAGCTGATAGACGGTGTGCCCATGACAGGAATGCGTACCGCTCTGCGTGCCCTGGCCGTCACGGCCGCCACCCTCCTCGCCGTCACCGCGCTCTCCCCCGCGGCACAGGCGCGCCCCGAACCGAAAGCTCCCGAGGAGTTCGTGGCGCTGCGCTCGGTGGACCCGACGATCATCCAGGAGATGCGTTACACCACACCGCACACCTTCCTGGGCGAGCGGGTGGACGGATACCGGCAGCCGGTCTGCGTCCTGACCCGGCCCGCCGCCCGCGCCCTGCACCTGGCGCAGGAACGGCTGTTGCGCCAGGGGTACTCGCTGAAGGTGTACGACTGCTACCGGCCGCAGCGGGCGGTGGACCACTTCGTGCGGTGGGCGAAGGACCTCGACGACCAGTCCATGAAGGAGGAGTTCTATCCGCGCGTCGACAAGGACCGGCTGTTCGAGGACGGCTACATCGCGGAGAAGTCCGGGCACAGCCGGGGCAGTACGGTGGACCTGACCCTGGTCCGCCTCCCCGCCCTGCCCACCAGGCCGTACCGTCCGGGCGAGCGGCTGACCCCCTGCTTCGCGCCGCAGGGCGAGCGGTTCCCCGACAACTCGGTGGACATGGGCACGGGTTACGACTGCTTCGACACCCTGTCGCACACGGACGATCCCCGGATCCAGGGGCCTCAGCGCGCCAACCGGCAGCTCCTGAAGCGGACGCTGACCGAGGTGGGGTTCGTGAATCTGCCGGAGGAGTGGTGGCACTTCACGTTCAGGCCCGAGCCGTTCCCGGACACCTACTTCGACTTCCCGGTGCACCGCAGGGCGGTCGCCGGGCACTGACGGAACGGGCCGCCCCGAGGGGCGGGGAACGGGCGACCGGGACCACCCCCGTGGGCTCCGGCCGCCCGTTCTTCATCTCGGACGCGAAAGGGGCGTGTTCGGTTGCCGATCGGGCGGCTACGGTGCCCGTATGCCACAGCAGACGTTCGATACGTACGAGGAATTCTGGCCGTACTACGTCGCGATGCACTCCCGTGCCGCCACCCGTTGGGTCCATCTGACCGGCACCCTGACCGGGCTCGCGATCTCCGCATACGGGCTCGCGCGGGGCCGGAAACGCTGTCTGGCGGCCCTGCCGCTGATCGGGTACGGGACGGCGTGGCCCGCGCACTTCCTGATCGAGAAGAACAACCCGGCCACGTTCGGACATCCGGTGTGGTCGCTGCGCGGGGACGCGCGGATGATCCGGACGATGCTCGCGGGCCGGGACGCGGAGCTGGCGGAGACCGCGGCGAAGTGGCTGGCGGAGCACGGCGGGGGTGAGCGCGGCAAGGCTGAGCCGCGCGGAGCGGAGGACGGCGGAGCGGAGGACGGTCGTGGCTGAGGCCGGGCGCGACCTGGGCCGGCGGGCCGTACCTCCCGCCTGACCTGTCGCCTGACTTCGCGCCGGGCAGAGACGCCCGTGGCACGGCCCCGACGTCCCGTCAGATCTAGTGCCGGGAGGGGCTTTGCGTACTTTGGGCTGTTCGCCCGCCGCCGCATGGGCGCTGCACGGCGACACATCGGAGGACTTCGCGCCGGTCAAGGTGGAGAGCGCGGCGGCGGGGGCGATGAACGGGTACGCCCGCTACCAGGCGCCGGTGACGGCCGAGGAGGTCGCCGCCTCCGCGATGATCGCCGATCCGCCGCGGCTGCTGGACATCTGCGCCCCGTCCGACGGCGCCGCCGCCCTGGTGTTGTCCGGCATGGAGTTCGCTCGGCGTCACGGGGCGCGTGATCCGGTGCGGATCCGGGCCGCCCCCACCAGGTTTTCCCTGCCCTTTACTTGACGGGGCGTCACCGCCGCAGAACACTCGGGGCCCGGTCCGCCGGACGACGTGCGGCCCGTACCCCTGTCGGCGGGGGTACGGGCCGCACGCGTGCCGGGACCGTCCCCGGCTCAGGTGGCGACGGGTTCGCGGGCCCGTGCCGCGCGCTCCAGGGCATGCTCCACGACCGCGACGAGGACGTCGCGCACGGAGGCCCGGTCCCGCGCGTCGCAGACGAGCACCGGGACCTCCGGGTCGAGGTCGAGGGCGGCCTGCACGGTCTCCGTCGGGAACCGCTCGGCGTCCTCGAAGGTGTTGACCGCGACCGTGAACGGGATCCGCCTGCGCTCGAAGTAGTCGACCGCGGCGAAGCAGTCCTCCAGACGCCGGGTGTCGGCGAGGACGACCGCGCCCAGGGAGCCCTGGGCCAGCTCGTCCCACAGGAACCAGAAGCGGTCCTGGCCCGGCGTGCCGAACAGGTAGAGGACCAGGTCCTCCCGCAGCGTGATCCGGCCGAAGTCCATCGCGACCGTGGTGGTGGTCTTGGACTCGACCCCTTCCAGGTCGTCCACCGGACGGCCCGCCTCGCTGAGGCGCTCCTCGGTGCGCAGCGGCCGGATCTCGCTGACCGCGCCGACCGCGGTCGTCTTGCCGACGCCGAACCCGCCCGCCACCAGGATCTTGAGGGTGACGGGCTCGACGTGCCGCTGCTTTCGGCGGCTAGAGCGCCCGAAGGCCATGGATAACCTCGCGAAGAATGTTCACGTCCGGCAGCTCGGCCGGCGGAACGGGACGGGTGACGTGCACCAGCTCGTCCTCGACGAGGTCGCCGACCAGGACCCGTACCACCCCTACGGGGAGGTCGAGTTCGGCGGCGAGCTCGGCAATCGACTGGGGCCTGTCGCTGCAGAGTTCGACGATCGCCACATGTTCGGGGGCGAGCGTCTGGTCCCGGCCGGGATCGTCGGCGGCCGGTTCCGGCACGACGAGCGCGATCAGGTCGAGGCGGTGACGGGAGGCGCTGCTGGTGCGCCCGCGGGTCATCGCGTACGGGCGGACCACCGGTCCCGCATCCGCGTCGTACCACCGCGAGACCTGGGGGTCCGTCGACCCGTCCGTGGATCCGGGGCCGGTGCCCCGGGGGGAGTCGGCGCTCATGCCCGCCACGCTCACCCTCCGGCGGGCAGACCGGTCGTCCGTGGGGCGTTGGCCAGATGGGCCCCCACGCGCTTGACCATCAGGGTCATCTCGTACGCGACCTGGCCCACGTCGGAGTCGGCGTCCGCCAGGACCGCGAGACAGCTTCCGTCGCCGGCGGCCGTGACGAAGAGGAACGCCTCGTCCAGTTCGACGACGGTCTGGCGCACCCTGCCCGCGTCGAAGTGGTGGCCCACGCCCTTGGCGAGGCTGTGGAACCCGGAGGCGACGGCGGCGAGATGCTCGCTGTCCTCTCGGGTCAGGTCCGCCGACGCGCCGGTGGCGAGTCCGTCGCTGGAGAGCACCAGCGCCTTGCGGATGCTGGCGACGCGCTGGACGAGTTCGTCGAGCAGCCAGTTCAGTTCGCCCGAGCCGTGGCGTGCGGGGTTGGGTGCTGCGGCGTTCGGTGCGGTCATCGACCGTCCCCTCCCGGAGTGGTTCCTGGTGCTGTGCCACCGGGGCCGACGGAGTCCTCGGTGTTCGCGGTGGTTTCGGTGTTCTGAGTGCGATCGGCGGGTTCGGCGGCGTTCTCCCGACGGCCGCGCTGCCAGCCTCGCTGGAGCGAGGCCATACGGTCGCGTACTTCGTCGGCGTCGCGTTCGGCGTCGTCGAACGTGTCGACGGGCGCCCGCTGCGGAGTCCGGTCCGCGGAGTCCTCCCGGAGCTGGCGGGCGAGGCTGGCCTGCCGGACCCGCCGGGGCAGTCCGCCCACGGTGTCGGGCGCCGGTGCACCGGCCGGCGGCGGGGCCCCGTCGTGCCGTGGCTCCGCGGCGCGGGAGGGCTCTGTGACGCGCGGTGCTTCCGTGGCACGGGACGGCTCTGCGGCGCGGGAGGCCTCTGGTGTGCGGGACGGCCCTGGTGTGCGGGACGGCTCTGCCGTGCGGTGGGCGGCGGCTCGTACGGTCCAGGGCGCGTCGGAGGTCCGGGACCTGTCGGCCGCCTCGGGCGTCCGGCCGGCGGTGTGCGGGACCGGGCCGGTGGCCTGAGCGGCGGTCTCGGCCGGGTCGTCGAGCGGGGCGTCGCCCAGGTCTTCGACCCGGCGGCCCCGGTCGGTGACCAGCGCCGGCGGGGTACGGCGCGGCAACGGGGAGGGGCCCGCGGGGCGCATCGGGCGTACCTCCGCCGTGGGCTCGTCGCCGTGGTCGCGGGCCTGCTGGTGCTGGTCCGGGCCGGTGGCCCGGCGCGCGCCGGGCTCGTCGCGGCGGGGCTCGCGGTCGCCCTCGCGGCGCAGGTCCCGGGCGCGGAAGATGCCGCCGCGCTCGCTCTCGGTGTCCTCCAGATCGGAGACGCCGTCCAGGACGGGGCCGTGGGCCGGGTCCAGGGCCGGATCCGGTGAACGGTCCAGCGGGTCGCCGGCGAAGTCCAGGGGGCCGACCGGGGCCTCCAGCTCGACCGGGCCGTCCAGCACGCCCGGTCCGGTGAGCCCGGTGGGCACCGGGGCCAGGACCGCGGACCTGCCGTTGACGCGGCGCTCCCCGCCCGGGGCCGTGCCCTGCGCGCCCTGCGCCGCGTCGGAGTTCCGGCCGCCGCCGATCGCCCGCTCGGCCCGGCGGTCGAGGCGGAACCCGGTGCCGTGGGTGTCGGGGGCGTCGGTGAGCAGCGCCGCGGGGATGAACACGACCGCGGTGGTGCCTCCGTACGGCGACTTCTGCAGGGAGACGCGGACGTTCTGCCGCTGGGCGAGCCGGCTGACGACGAACAGGCCCAGCCGGTCGGTGTCGGAGAGCTCGAAGTCGGGGGTCTCGGCGAGCCGCAGGTTGGCGTCGAGGAGGATCTCGGGGGCCATGCCGAGGCCCCGGTCGTGGATTTCGAGCGTGAAGCCGTTGGAGACGCGTTCGCCGTGCACCTGGACCGCGGTGTGCGGGGGTGAGAAGACGGTGGCGTTCTCCAGGAGTTCGGCGATCAGATGGGTGAGGTCGGCGACGGCGGGGCCGCCCACGCCGATCCGGGCGAGGCGCCGGACCTCGATGCGTTCGTAGTCCTCGACCTCGGCGACGGCGGCCCGCACGACGTCCATCAGCTGGATCGGCTTGCGCCACTGGCGGGAGGGGGCGGCGCCGGAGAGGATCACGAGGCCCTCGGCGTGGCGCCGCATGCGGGTGGTGAGGTGGTCGAGGCGGAACAGGTCGGCCAGTTCGTCGCCGTTCTCGGTACGGCGCTCCATCGCGTCCAGCAGAGTGAGCTGACGGTGCAGGAGGACCTGGTTGCGGCGGGCGAGGTTGACGAAGACCTCGGAGACACCGCGCCGCATGTCCGCCTGCTTGACCGCGGCCTCGACGGCGGCCCGCTGGAGGGTGTTGAGCGCCTGTCCGACCTGGCCGATCTCGTCGGGCTCGTAGCTGAGGTGCGGGGCCTCGGTCTCGACGTCCACCTGCTCGCCCGCGGCCAGCCTGCGCATGACGCTCGGCAGTCGGACGCCGGAGACCTCGTGGGCGTCCTTGCGCAGCCGGGAGAGGTCGCGGACGAGTTGACGGCCGATGCGCACGGAGACGAAGACCGAGACGATCAGGGCCAGGAAGCCGAGGACTCCGGCGATCCCGGCCTGGACGAGGACCCGGTACGCGGCCGGTTCGGCGCGGTCCTGGAAGCGGTTGCCCATCTCCGTGGCGTCGTTCGCCAGCCGGTCGAGGACGGGCACGGCCGACTCCTCCCAGCGGTCGGCGTCGACGGCACCGGGGCGTTTCGCCGGACCGGCGGCGATCAGTGCGTCCTCGGCGGTGCGCAGCGGCTCGGTGTCGGGGCTGCCCCAGAACTGCTCGACACGTCGGCGCTCCGCGACGGGCAGGTGCTCCAGGCTGACCTCGTAGAGCAGCTCGCGCCGGGCCACGAGGCCGGATATCTGGCGCAGTTCGGAGGTGGTGAAGCGGCCCGCGATGAGGCCCGAGGCGATCAACGCGTCCTCGCGGGAGAGCATCTCCCGGGCCCGGGAGACCCCGACCAGGGCCCGCATCTGCTGGTCCATCGACACGTTCTCCAGGGGGTGGAGTCCGTTGAGGAAGCGGTACGAGGGGTCGACGAGGCCGTTGTAGAAGTCCAGCGCCTTCGCCCGGCTGATGGTGCGCTTCTCGACCGATACGCGCAGGGCGTCCAGGCCGTCGACGGCGCTGAGGATCGCGTCCAGGCGCGCGGCGTCGGAGGCGGTCAGCGCCTCTCGGACGTCCTGCTCCCGGGCGTTCTCCCTGACCTCGCCCACGATGCGGTCGGTGGCGGCGCGTTGGCCCATGAGGACGGGGAGCGCGTCGGAGGCCCGGGGGTCGGCGAGGAAGACCAGCGTCTGCCGTCGTTCGGCCTGGACGGCGCGGACGGCCTCCTCCAGCGGGTGGCCGACCTTCTCCACGATGGATCCGGCGCTCATCAGTTCGCCGGCCTGCCGGCCGGTGATGTAGGTCGCGAACACCCAGAGGCCTGTGAGGGAGACGAGCGGCACCAGCAGCAACGCCACGATCTTCCTGCGGATGGACTTCCCGCGAAAGCGCATGGCCTCCCCCAGATCGGCCCCGCACCGCGGGGGTGGTCTTCTCCCGGTCGTCCTCGGCCCTGCCCTGCCCCGCCGCGCACCGTGCGTACACCGGCGCGCATCGGGCTGACGCGGGCGAGGTCCGTCCTGCGTCAATAAACGGCGCGAGCCTACTACTGACCCAGAGACAACTCGAAGACACGTCCGGATGGTTTTCAGCCGCCCAGCTTGGACTTGATCATGAGTTGTCCCGGTTTTCCCGGAGATGAAATTCGCGAAAGCGACAGAGGGCACCGGCCGGACCCGTCGGTACCGGCATGTATCAG
The DNA here is from genome assembly GCF_028622875.1 of Streptomyces sp. MMBL 11-1. Lineage (NCBI taxonomy): Bacteria > Bacillati > Actinomycetota > Actinomycetes > Kitasatosporales > Streptomycetaceae > Streptomyces > Streptomyces sp. MMBL 11-1. Next base: position 882,051 of record NZ_CP117709.1, read on the forward strand.
TTGGCTGGATTTTTTCGCTCCGTGACCTTCTGTTCCCTGCGGGCGCTTTTCAGGGGAATCTTCGGGACGGGTGGTTCGTCCATGTGTACGGGGTAGGCGCACGGTGGGGTCGTGCGCGGCAGGACGGACGTGTTCCGCCCGCGTAGAACCGGCGCAAGCCGGGCAGCCACCCTGAAGTCGGACAGTGGTGGGGAGTTGAAGGTCCTTGAGCACGCAGGAACGCGGAAGCAGCGGAGTACCGGCGGCCGCGGATACGGAAGCCGCGGACGGGGCGCGGGTCCCGCGGCAGTTGTGGGTGGAGGAGCCGGCTTCGAGGCGGCGGATGCCCGACGCGGTGCGAACGGCCGCCGTGCGCGCCGTGCTCATCCTGTCGCTGACGATCATCCAGGCGATGGTCGCCTTTCTGAGCACCTTGACCGGCTCCTGGCTGGCCTTCCCGATGGTGCTCAGCAGTGTGGCCAGCACGGTGGTCGCCACCTGGTCGGTGCTCGACGTCTGGGTGACCCGGCAGGTGTGGAACCAGCGCAACGGCGTGGTGTCCATGCCGAGCAGTTCGGCCCGGCAGATACGTCGTGAGCGGCGTCGGTCCCGCCGGGCCGAGCGGGCGGCCGAGCGGGACGGTACGGGCGGTGGCATAGCCGGCCGCCGGAAGGCCGGAGACCTCTCCCGGGCCTGACCCGCGGACCGCCGCTACTGCGGTCCGCCGGGCGTCTCGGCCCTGCGGACCGCAGTATGACGACAGGCCCTACGCGCCGGGCCGCGGTGCCGGGGTTCCGGCGGCCGGCTGCTCGTTCCGTTTGAACATACGGGTCGCCGTGATCTCGCCGTGGACCGTCTCTCCGTCCGGGTCCTGCTGCGGCAGACCGGGGCGCAGATGCTCCTCCACGCTGATGTACTTGAGCCCGGCCCTCAGGTCCGCGTCGTTGCGCAGCCGGATGACGAGGGGGAACTCGGCGAGCGCGGTCGTGTCGAACAGGCCGGTCGTGTAGAGCAGTTGCACGCCCAGGGCGTCCGACACCGCCCGCTGGAGCTCCAGCAGGTACGTGGCGTTGGCGCGGCCGATCGGGTTGTCGAGGAACAGGGTGCCCGCGTGCCGGTGGCGGTCGCGGCCCCGGTCGTTGCTGCGCAGGGCCGCCATCGTGCAGTAGAGGGCGATGGCGGCGGTGAGCAGCTGACCGCCGGAGAAGACGTCGCCCATCTGCCCGACGGGGACGCGCTCGGCGCGCAGCACGGCGTCCGGCTTGAGGATCTCCACCGCGATGCCCTTGGGGCGCAGCGCCGCCTCGACCCCCCTCAGCAGCAGGGACATGCCGTCCCTGCGCAGGTCGGAGTTCTTCTTGAGGGCGGCGCGGGTCGCCTCGTCGACGACCTCGCCGAGGCGTTCGGTGAGGGTGGCCTGGTCGGGTTCCTCGAAGCGGATGCGGAGGAATTCCTGTCCCGACCACTCCCCCAGTCCTTCGGGGAGCTGGGAGAGCCGCTGGGCGGAGCGCAGGGTGGTGAGCGCCGAGTCGACCAGCCCGCGCAGCCGGTCGACGATCGAGTCGCGGTTGCGTTCCAGCTGGATCAGCTCGTCGGTGAGGACGCGCAGCCGGGGGGCGAAGGCGTCGGCCCACTTCTGGGCGTGCTCGGGCAGTGCGGAGGCGGGCAGCTCGCGGATCTGCTGGCGGGCCGGGGTGCGGACCTGTTCGTACCGGGTGGAGTTGGCGTGCCGGACGAGGACGTCACTCGCATCCCGGACGGCGCTCTCGGCGGCCGAGAGGTCGGCGTTGCAGCCGCGCAGGGAGCGGCGGGACTCGGCCGCGGACTGCCGGGCCTCCTCCAGGGTGCCGGGGTAGGGGCCGGGGTGCTCGGCCCCGTCCTCCGCCCCGTGGTCGCGCAGGAGGTCCCGCAGCAGGGCCGCGGTTTCGTCGAAGCCGCCGGCGGAGTCCTCGGCGGTGCGGTGGGCGTGCAGCAGCTCGCTGTGGGCGGCGCGGGCGGTGTCCAGGGCGCCGGTGGCGGCGGCCAGCTCGGCGGTGGCGGTACGCAGGAGGGTCTGGGCCTCCTCCGCGTCGGCCGGGACCAGGTCGTCCGACAGTTCGGTGTGGTGCTGCCGCTCGTCGTCGGGGGCGAGCCGCTCGGCCTCGCCGCGCAGCCGTCCCAGATGCTCGCTGGCGGTGGAGGCGCGGGTCTCCAGGAGCTGGACGTGTGCTTCGGCGCGGGCGGCGGCAGCCTGACGGGAGGGGCCGTCGGCGCCGTCGGTGCCCTCCAGGAGCTGGGCGGCGCGGGTGCGGACCTTGTTGGTGAGGCGGTCCAGCTCGGCGCGGGCGGCGCTCTCGTCGCTCTCGGCGCGGGCCTGTTCGGCGCGCAGGTCGGCGCCGACGCCGACCTTCTCGTAGAGCTGGGACGCGGCCCGGTAGGCCTCGCGCAGGGTGGGCAGGGCGGTGCGGACGGCGGTCTCATCGGGCTCGGGAAGGACTTCGGGGACGCCGGCGATCTCGGCGCGCTCGGCCCGCAGGGCGCGGGCGGTGCGGCGGGCGTCGTCGCCGGCGCGCTGGGCGGCCCTGCGGTCCTCGTCGGCGGCGCGTGCGAGGTCGAGGCAGACGGCGGCGCGGGCCTCGGACTCGGCGGCCTCGTCGACCAGTTCGCGCAGCCGGGCCTGCCAGCCGGCCCGTTCCCGCAGCCGGTGGGCGAGCCCGGCCAAGGCGTCGGCGGCGCGGCGGGCCCGCTGGGCGGCTTCCTGGCGCTCGTCGCGGACCCGGGCGGTGTCGGCGGCGGCCTCGTCGGCCTCGGCGCGGGCGGTGCGGGCCTCGGCGAGCACGGCCTCGGCCCTCTCGGCCGCCGTACGGGCGGTGGCGGCGGCCTCGGCCAGTTCGGTGAGCATGCCGGGCGGGCAGTCGGCGCGCCAGGAGCCGATGCGGGCGGCGAGGGCGCGGTCCCCGGAGAGGCGGGCGGCGAGCGTCCTGATGTCCTCGTCGCGGGCGGCGGCACGGCTGCGCAGCGCGTGGCGCTCCTCGTCGGCGGCGTGTTCGTCGTGCATGGCCGGGTTCGGCGGGACGAGGAAGACGCCGTCGTTGTGGGCGTCGGAGCCGGTGCCGGGGGCCGGGACGGGGGCGAGGAGGGCTGCGGCGGTGCCGACGGCCACGGCCGATCGAGGCAGCAGGGCCGCGCCGCCGAGGACCTCGCGGGCGCGGGTGTGGGCGTCGGGGTCGGTGATGACGACGCCGTCGACGAGCTCCGGGCGGGCGGCGAGGACGGCGGCGTGGTCGGCCGGGTCGACGGCCTGCGCCAGGTAGCGCCAGCCGGGCAGGGCGGGGATGCCGTGCTCGCCCAGATACTCGACGGTGGCGAGGACGTCGGGGCCGGGCGGCAGCAGCCCGCCCTCGCCGAGCGCGCCGAGGATGCGGGCGTCGTCGGCGGCGGCGGTGCGCAGGTCGAAGAGGCGGCGTTCGGCGGCGGCGACGGACTGGTCGAGGAGGTCGCGCAGCTCGTCGGCGCTGCGGTCGAACTCCTCGGCGGTCAGCGGCTGCTGGGCGGGGCCGGGCCGGCCGGCGAGGGCCACCGCGCGGTCGGCGGCCGGTTCGGCGGCGGGGGCCGGGCCGTCGTCGGTCACCGGGCCGGGGCGGGCTCCGGCACCCTGGGCCGGTCCGGACGGTTCGTCGGCCCCTTCCCGGCGGGGGTGCGGGACGCCGGTGCCGGACGGGAGGCCCAGCAGGTCGCCCAGGCGGGGGTCGGCGGCGAGGGATTCGACCGCGCGGAGCTCGTCCTCGTAACTCTGCTCGGCCGCCCTGGCCCCGTCGGCGGCGCGGGCGGCGGCCAGATCGGCGCGGCTCTCGGCCACGGCCGCCTCGCGGGCGGTGTCGGCGGCGGCGCGCGCGGCTTCGCGGGCGGTGTCCCAGGCGGCGACGGCGGACTGTTCGGCGTCGCTGGCGGCGAGGGCCGCGCGGGCGGGGTCGGCGTCGGGCGCGGTGTCGTCGAGCCAGCCCGCCTTGACGGCTTCGGCGGTCTCCTGGCCCACTTCGGCGAGGCGCTGGCGCAGGTGTCCGGCCTCGCTGCGGGCGCGCTGGGCCTCGGTGGCGGCGACGGTCGCGTCGCGGTGGGCGCGTTCACCGGTGGCCTGGAGGGTGTCGGAGCGCTCCTCCTCCTCGTTGGCGAGGCGCTCGCCCTCCTCGGCGGCCCGGTGCAGGGCGCGGACGAGGTCGGTGGCGGCGGCGCTGCGGGCGGCGAGGGCGGGGGCGGCGTCGCGTTCGGCCTCGCGGATGGCGACGGCGACCCGGGCGGAGCGGTCGGCGGCGGCCCGGTGGCGCAGGACGGCTTCGGCTGCCTGCCAGGCGGCGTGCAGGGTGCGGGCCTCGACCAGCTCCTTGCGGCCGGCGGCGGCGCTCCTCTCGGCGGCGGTCAGGGCCAGCGAGGCGTGCCGGTAGGCGAGTTCGGCGGCGATCAGGGAGCGGCTGCCCCGGGTGGACTCGGCCTCGGTGACGGTGTGGGCGGCGGCGGTGACCCGTTCGGCCAGCTCGGCGGTTCGGGCGCGCTCCTCGGCGGCGCGGGCGGTCAGCCGGCGGGCCAGGGTGCGGGTGCGGCGTTCGGCGCCGGCGTGGATGTCACGGGCGCGGTCGCGGGTGTCGGTGGCCTCGACGATCCGGTTGAGGAGGTCCACGGAGCCCGCGGTGAAGTCGCGTTCGGCGGTCAGCTCGGCGCGGCGGCCCAGCTTGTTGCCGAAGCCGCTGACCAGGTCGGCGAGTCCGTCGGTGTCGCGGGTGTCGGTGACGGCGCGGAGCAGGAGGTCGGTGAAGTCGGAGTCCTTCTTCACCGCGAAGAGCCCTGCGGCCTCGCCCTCGTCGGCGTTCATCTCGCGCTGGTAGCGGAAGAGTTCGGGGTCGAGGCCGAGGTCGCCGAGGTGTTCGTTCCAGCGGTCGTGGATCTCTTCCCAGTGCACGTCGAGGTGGGCGTAGAACTTGCCCGCGTCCATCAGCGCGTCGCGGAACCCCTTCATCGTGCGCCGTCTGCCGCGTGCGCCGGAGACGCCTTCGGCGGGGCGGCCCACGGCGGAGGACTCGGCGACGGGCAGGCTGTCCAGGCTGAGCCCGGGTCCGGGCCGGAACGAATACCAGGCCTCGGCGAACTTGCGGGGGTCGTTGGAGACCTGACGGCCGCGCCACTCGCTGACCTTGCCGACGACGACGCACTCGCCGGTGAGGGTGTGCTGCCATTCCAGGGCGACGTGCCCGCAGTCGTCGGCGAGGAGGAACTTGCGCAGGACGCCGGAGCTGGCGCCGCCGAGCGTGTTGCGGTGGCCGGGGAGCATCACCGAGAAGATCAGCTTGAGCAGGACGGACTTGCCGCCGCCGTTCTCCAGGAAGAGGACGCCCGCGGGGGCGGGGCGGCGGGGCGGGCCGACCGGCTCGTCCTCGAAGAACTCCGCCTGGGCGGGGGCGGGGCTGGGAACGGGTGCGCCGACGCCGCGCAGGTCGAGGACGGTGTCGGCGTAGCGCGCACCGGCAGGCCCGATGGAGTAGAGGCGGACCCGGGACAACTCGTACATGGCGGCGGACTCTCGTCGTTCGGTGAGCGGAGGCGGAGCGGCGGGGAATGCGGGCTGGGCGGAGTCAGGAGTGGAAGGGCAGGCCCGCGTCGGCGGCCAGCTCCATGCTGTCGGGGTCGGGCGGCGGCAGCAGGGTGGCGGAGCCGTCGGTGACGGGGACGACGCCGAGCTCCAGCAGTTCGGCCATGGCGGCGCTGCCCGCCAGGTCGCGGACCTGAAGCTGGTAGCGGGCGGTGGTGCGGTAGGCGCCGCCCGCGTCGTCGCCGGTGCGCTGGAGGAAGCCGGAGTCGGTGAGGAAGGCGACGGCCTTGCCGATGATGCCGGTGGTGGAGCCGGCGAGCCGGCGGGCGTCCTTGGTCGCGCCGGTGGCGCTGCGGCGGGCGTAGACCCGCCAGCCGGCTTCCAGTCCGGGGGCGTCGCTGGCCGGGTCGGTGTTGTCGCCCTGTTCCTCGGCGCGCTCCTCCAGTCGCCGGCAGGCCTGGCGGACGAAGGCGTCGACGCCGTTGACCGTGATGCGGCCGATGTACGCGTCGTCGGCGAGGTCCTCGGGGCGGGGGAAGGCCAGGGCGGCGACGGCGAGGTGGGCGAGGCCGTGCAGGAAGCGGTCGGCGGCGTCGGAGGACGCGCGGCGGGCGTAGTCGCCCATGCGGACGGCGAAGACGGAGTCCTCGCCCGCGGTCACGGCCATCCCGGCGCGCGGGGAGACCTCCAGGACGATGAGGCCGAGGCCGGTGGCGACGGCGTCGGCGAGCCGGGCGAAGGCGCTCTCCTCGCGGTAGCGCCGCAGCAGGTCGGCGTATTCGGCGTCGCGGGCGGGCAGCAGCTTGGGCTGGAGCCCGAAGGAGACCAGGCGGGCGGCGTCGGCGGCGTCGGCCGGAGTGACGGGCGTCGGTCCGGCGGGCTCGGCGGCGCCTCCCGGGTGCGCGGAGTCGCCCGCGTACGGGGTGGCGGGCCCGGCGTACGCGGAGGGCTCGGTCCACGCGTCGGGGTGCTCGGCGTCGTGGTCGCTCACGGCTGGGACTCCTCGGTACGGAAGACGTGCGGGTGCGGAAGGAGGGCGGGCCCGGTCGCGACGGACGACGGTGCGGGACTGTTCACGGCGGGGGCGACGAGGCTGTGCACGGCGGAGGCCGCGGGGCCGGTCACGACGGAGAGCGCGGGACTGTCCACGACGGGGGCGGCGGGACTGTCCACGACGGAGGCCATGGGCCCGGTCACGAGGCCTCCTTGCGGTCGGCGGCCATGCCGACGGCGTCCAGCAGGGCGGTGCCCACGATCAGGTCGGCGCCGCCGAACTCCGGGTCGTCCAGCTGTGCCCCGTCGTCCACGGCGAACAGCAGGCGGCGTTCGCCCTGGCGGTAGGCGGTGCCGACCGGCGGGCTGGCGGCGTGGACGGCGAGCAGGGCGACCAGGTACGGCAGGTCGGTGTCGCCGGTGCGACGGGCCTCGGCGAGCAGTCCGGAGAGCCGGCGCGGGGCGTCGTGCTCCAGGTCGAGCAGGGTCATGGCGCGGGCGAGCTGCTCCTCGCTGAACCGGCTGTCGTCGGGGGTGGCGATGAGGTCGGGCTCGGGCATCTCCGCGCCCAGGTGCTCGCGCTCCAGCGGCGGGGTGAGCAGCAGGTCGACCAGGTCCCCGACCCGTACGGAGGTGGGGGTGCGCAGTCCGGTGCCGTGGGCGAAGAAGGCGTCGGTGGCCCGGGTGGACTGTTCGACGGAGAGGGGCAGGAGCGGGGCGAGGAGCTGCCCGTACAGGTCGAGGCCCGCGTGGCCGGCGGGCGGGGCGAACGCCTGCCGGTCCTGCTCCGCGCGGAAGAGGGGGCCCGCCTCCAGGAGCCGGGACTGGAGCTGGGTGTGGCGGCGGATGCAGTCCTTGACGATGTCGACCAGCTCGGCGGCCCGGCGCCTGTGCTCGGGGTCCTCGGCCTCGTCACGGGCCTTGCGGATGTTGGTGAGGATGGCGTTCTCGTGGCGGTAGCGGTCGGCCACGTGGTCCAGGGCCTCGGCGATCATGTCCGGGACGGTGTGGAGCCAGTCGACGGCGCGGACGTTGCGCCGGGTGGCCTCCAGGGTCCGGCGCAGGGTCTCGGCGTACTGCACGGTGCGGTAGCGGGCCTGTTCGGCGGCGAGTTGGGCGTCGGCGAGGCGGCCCCGGCTGATGAGGACCTCCAGCTTGACCTCGGCGGCGATCTGGGCGCTGGTGACATCGGTGTCCAGCGCGCCGACGAGGACATTGACCGCTTCGTCGGTGGCGCGGAGGTAGACCGTGCCCCCGTAGCCCGGGACCTCTTCGATGAGCTTGAAGTCGTAGTCCCGGCGGACGTAGACCCCGTCGGGGCCGAACGTGCCGTAGACCGCGCGGAAACCGCGGTCGACACTGCCGACGTTGATCAGGTTCTCCAGGACCCAGCGGGCGACCCGTTCGTGCTCGGCGACCGGACGGTCGGGGGCCTGGGCGCCGACCCGGGGCAGCAGTCTGGCCACTATCTGGTCGTGGTCGGCCCCGGTGTCGAAGTCCATGTTGAGCGTGACGTGGTCGATCGCGGCGAGGGCGACCTCCGCCATGGCGTACACCGTGTACTCGCCGGCCAGATTCGCCTTGCGGACGTCGAGGTCGTGCAGCGGCGCCGTGCACGCGAGCGCGCGCAGCCGCCGCGAGAGCCCCTCGTCGGCGGCGGGGCCCGGGGCAGGCCGCGGCCCCGCGCTGAGCTGCGGCGAGGCGGTGTCCGGGTAGGCAGGCGAAGTCACGTGGGACAGATTAGGTCCTCGCACCGACAACGGTCGAAACGGCGTTTATGCGACCGGCCCCGGGCGGGGGTCAGGTCGGTGCGGGTCCGTATCCTCCGCCGCCCGGCGTGCGCACCACCAGGACGTCACCGGCGTCCAGTTCGGCGGTGTCGCGGCCCTCCAGCGGGACCACGTCGCCCCCGGCCCGCTCGATGTACTGCTCCCCGAGCGCTCCCGGCTCCCCGCCGCCCGCTCCGTACGGCGGGACGCGGCGGTGCCCGGAGAGCAGCGCGACCGTGACGGGCTCCAGGAAGCGGATGCGCCGCTCGACGCCGTCACCGCCGTGCCACCGCCCCGCTCCCCCGCTGCCGTCCCGGACGGCGAAGCTCTCCAGCAGGGCGGGCAGCCGCCACTCCAGGATCTCGGGGTCGGTGAGCCGGGAGTTGGTCATGTGGGTCTGTACGGCGTCGGCTCCGTCGAAGCCGTCCCCCGCACCCGATCCGCTGGCGATCGTCTCGTAGTACTGGACGTGGTCGTTGCCGAAGGTGAGGTTGTTCATGGTGCCGGAGCCCTCGGCCTGGCCGCCGATCGCTCCGTACAGGGCTCCGGTGACCGCCTGGGAGGTCTCCACGTTGCCCGCGACGGTCGCCGCCGGGTAGGCGGGGTCGAGCATGGACCCGGGCGGAATCGTCACCTCCAGGGGTTTGAGGCAGCCGCTGTTGAGCGGGATGTCCTCCCCGACGAGGGTGCGGAAGACGTAGAGGACGGCGGCCATGACGACGGACCGGGGCGCGTTGGCGTTGCCGGGCTGCTGGGGCGAGGTGCCGGTGAAGTCGAGGTGGGCGCGGCGGGCCCGGTGGTCCACGGTCAGCCGTACCTGGATCAGGGCCCCGCTGTCGGTCTCGTAGCGGCAGTGCCCGTCGTGCAGTCCGGCGATGATGCGGCGTACGGACTCCTCGGCGTTGTCCTGGACGTGGCCCATGTAGGCGTCCACGACGTCGGCGCCGAACTGGTCGGTCATGCGCCGCAGTTCGGCGATGCCCTTCTCATTGGCCGCGATCTGGGCGCGCAGGTCGGCGAGGTTGGTGTCCGGGTCGCGGGAGGGGTACGGGGCGGAGGTGAGCAGGTCGCGGGTCTCGTCCTCGCGCAGCCGGCCGTCGCGGACGAGCGGCCAGTTGTCGAAGAGCACGCCCTCCTCGTGGATCGTCCGGCTGAAGGCGGGCATGGAGCCGGGGGTGATGCCGCCGATCTCGGCGTGGTGCCCGCGCGAGGCCACCAGGAAGCGCAGGCGGTCCGGCTCTCCCGCCTCGCTCCCGTCGAACACGGGGGTGACCACGGTGACATCGGGCAGGTGGGTGCCGCCGTGGTACGGGTCGTTGACGGCGTACACGTCGCCGGGGCGCAGTCTCCCCTCGTCGCGCCGCAGCACCTCCTTGATCGACTCGCCCATCGAGCCGAGGTGGACCGGGATGTGCGGGGCGTTGGCGATCAGGTTGCCCTCGGCGTCGAACAGGGCGCAGGAGAAGTCGAGGCGTTCCTTGATGTTGACCGAGTGGGCGGTGTTCTCCAGGCGGACGCCCATCTGCTCGGCGATCGACATGAAGAGGTTGTTGAAGACCTCCAGCATCACCGGGTCCACCCGGGTGCCGACGGCGGTGCGTCGGGGCCGGGGGCGGTTGCGGGTGAGGACGAGGTGTCCGGTGGGGGCCGCTTCGGCGCGCCAGCCGGCGTCGACGACGGTGGTGGCGTCGTCCTCGGCGACGACGGCGGGCCCGGTGACGGTGTCGGCGGGGCACAGTTCCGTCCGGCGGTACAGCGGGGCCCGCCACCACCTCCCCTCGGCGTACAGGTCCACGGTGTCGGCCGGGCGCGGCGGGGCGTCGCGGTGGCCGTCGCGCGGACCGGAGCCGGTGGCGGGCGCGGCATCACCGGTCGCCCCGGTCGCCCCGGTCGCCCCGGTCGCCCCGGTCGCCCCGGTCGCTCCGGTGGCTTCCACCGTGACCGTCTCGACGACGACGGGCTTGTCCATCGTGAAGCCGAACCGGGCCCGGTGGGCGGCGGAGAACGCCTCCGCCATGGCGGTCTCCGTGTCCAGGTCCACCGGCAGCGCCGCGTCCGTCCCCGCGTACCGCAGCAGGACGCGGGCCTGTGTGGTGATCGCGGAGTCCGGCGTTCCGTCGGCGCGCAGGGCTTCGCGGGTACGGTCGGCCAGCTCCGCGCAGAGGCTCTCCACGCGCTCCCGGGCGGCCGCGTCGAGCTCCTCCTCCACCGACTGCTCGCGCATCGCGGTGGCGTCGGCCAGACCGATGCCGTACGCGGAGAGCACCCCGGCGAGCGGGGGGACGAGGACCGTGTCGATGCCCAGGGCGTCGGCGACCGCGCAGACGTGCTGGCCGCCCGCGCCACCGAAGCCGGTCAGGGCGTAGCGGGTGACATCGTGGCCGCGCTGCACGGAGATCTTCTTGACGGCGCCTGCCATGTTGAGCACGGCGATCTCCAGGAAGCCCGCCGCCACTTCCGCCGCGTCGGGCCGCCGTCCGGTGGCGCGTCCCACCTCGTCGGCGAGCGCCGCGAACCGGGTCCGCACCAGGCCGACGTCGAGCGGGAGGTCGCCGCCCTCGCCGAAGACCGCCGGGAAGTGGCCGGGCTGGACGCGGCCGAGCATCACGTTGGCGTCGGTGACGGTGAGGGGGCCGCCGCGGCGGTAACAGGCGGGGCCGGGGTCGGCGCCGGCCGAGTCGGGGCCGACGCGGTAGCGGCTGCCGTCGAAGTGCAGGACGGAACCGCCGCCGGCCGCGACGGTGTGGATGCTCATCATCGGGGCACGCATCCGGACCCCGGCGACCTCGGTGCCCAGTTCCCGTTCGAACGCGCCGGCGTAGTGGGAGACGTCGGTGGAGGTGCCGCCCATGTCGAACCCGATGACACGGTCGTAGCCGGCCTGCCGCGATGTGCGGACCATGCCGACGACGCCCCCGGCCGGTCCGGAGAGGACGGCGTCCTTGCCGCGGAACCGGGCGGCTTCGCGCAGGCCGCCGTTGGACTGGAGGAACATCAGCCGGATGCCGTCGAGGCGGGCGGCGACCTCGTCGACGTACCGGCGCAGGACGGGTGAGAGGTAGGCGTCGACGACCGTGGTGTCGCCGCGGGGGACGAGCCTGATCAGCGGACTGACCTCGTGGGAGCTGCTGACCTGGGTGAAGCCCGCCTCGCGGGCCGCCTCGGCGACGGCCTGTTCGTGGGCGGGGTGGCGGTAGCCGTGCATCAGGACGACGGCGGCACTGCGCAGACCGTCGGCGTGGGCGGCGCGCAACTGTGCGCGTACGGGGTCGAGTTCGAGGGGGCGTACGGTGCGGCCGTGGGCGTCGAGGCGTTCGGGGACCTCGATCACGTGTTCGTGGACGGACTCGGGCAGGACGATGTGCCGGTCGAAGAGGCGGGGCCGGTTCTGGTAGGCGATCCGCAGTGCGTCCCGGAAGCCCTCGGTGATCAGGAGCACGGTCGGCTCGCCCCGCCGTTCCAGCAGGGCGTTGGTGGCGACGGTGGTACCCATCCGGACGGCGGCGACCCGGTCGGCGGGCACCGGTTCGCCGGGGTCCAGGCCCAGGAGCAGCCGGACTCCGGCGACGGCCGCGTCGTCGTAGCGGGCGGGGTCGTGGGAGAGGAGCTTGCGGGTGATCAGGCGGCCGTCGGGGCGGCGGCCCACCACGTCGGTGAAGGTGCCGCCCCGGTCGATCCAGAACTCCCAGCGTCCGGTCATGGCGCCATTCTGTGCCCGCGCCCGCGGGCTCGCAGGCCCGAAGCGTCCGCGGGAGATCTCGCGGGGGCGCGGCGTCCCGTCGGGGGTTCAGTCCTGGAAGAGCGCTGCCAGGCGGGGCAGCCGGAGGCGGTTCGCGGCGGCGTCCTCGGCGTCCCAGCTCTCGCCCGCCGGGTCCGCCGGGCGTATGCGGTCGCGCAGCGCGGCTTCGACCACGGCGTCGAGGGAGGCTCTCTCGCCCCGGAGACGGCGGTAGGCCTGGGCGATCGGGACGTTCAGGGACTCGTATCCGATCCAGCCCCGCTCTTCCCGGCTCATCCGGATCACCACCGGCAGTCCGGCCAGCGTGTCCGGATCGGCCACCGCCCGGGTGAAGGTCTCCCGGCCGAGCAGGGCCAGCCCGTCGCGGAAGTCCATGAAGCCGTCGTCGCCGCAGCCGCCCTCGATGAGGTGGGCCGCGTTCCACAGGGGCCACCGGTAGGCGGACCGGGTCACGTCCACCGCGGTGACGGCGAAGGCCGCGATCCGCTCCGGGTCCAGGGCCGCGAGCACGTCGGTCAGGGCTCCGGGCAGGGGGTCGTCGGGCGGGTCCCGGTCGTCCGCCCGGTCCCCGGCCGCGTCGCGGGCCCGTTCGACGAGCCCCCACCACTCGTTGATGTCCATGGGAAAAGCGTAGGAGGAGGGTCTGACAACGACCCTCCTCCTGGGGACCGTGCGGTCAGAGAGCCGGTGCGTCCGGCCCGATCCGGCTCCGTACCGCCGTCTGGACCTCGGCCTCCTCGGCCGGGTCGGCGGCGAGGCGGCGCAGGCGTTCGGCGACGCGGATGTCTCCGGTCTCGGCGTGCAGGGCGGCCACCTCGCGGGTGGTTTCCTCGCAGTCCCAGAGGCATTCCACCGCGAACCCGGTCGCGAAGGACGGATCGGTGGCGGCCAGGGCGCGGGCGGCCCTGCCCCGCAGGTGCGAGGAGGACGTCTCACGGTAGACGTGGCGCAGCACGGGCGCGGCGCAGGCGATGCCGAGGCGGCCCGCTCCGTCGACCAGGGTCCACAGCCGGGGGGCGTCGGGTCCGTCGCCGCGTACGGCCTCCCGCAGCGCGCCGAGGACTTGGGGAGCGTCCTGGGCGGTGCCTCGGCAGGCGAGCACTCCGGCGGCCGAGGCCCCGAGTGCGTCCGGGCGATGGGCCCAGCGCCGGGCCCGTTCTACGGCGTCGTCGCAGGTCATCCGCTCGAAGGCGGCGATGGACGTGTCCGCGACGGTGCGGGCGGGGCTGACGGCGGCGGCCTCGATGACGTCGAGGACGGTGGGGTCGCCCGCCTCCGCGAGGTAGTGCAGGGCGGCGCAGCGGGCGCCGTCGGGGCCGCTGCGGGCGGCCTCGACGATCAGGGGCAGGTCGTCGGGTCCGGCGACGGCGGAGAGGCAGCGGGCCGCGGGGACGTGCAGTTCGCTGCCGCGTTCCAGGGCCTGCTGGGCCCAGTCGAAGACGGCCTGGACGCTCCAGCCGGGGCGGGGGCCCCCGGGGCGCATCTGGCGTTGCCACCGGTCGAACGAGCCCTGTTCGCCGGCGGCCCGGACCCGGGCGCCGACCGCTGCGCGCGGGTCGTCGGCCCACAGCCGCCAGGGGCGTGGCTCGAAGGAGTCCCGTACGGCGGCGGCGAGGTCGGCCGAGCCCTGGTCGGTGGCCGGGAAGCGGGCGAGGACGGGCAGCGCGAGGGAGCGCAGGCCGGCGTCGTCGTCGCGCAGGGCGAGCTCGTCCAGGGCCCAGGCCCAGTTGGCGCCGGTCGCCGCGTAGCGGCGGAGCAGGGCCAGGGCGTCGTCGCGTCCGTAGGAGGCGAGGTGGCCGAGGACGGACAGCGCCAGACCGGTCCGGGAGTCGTCGGTGTCGAGGTGGTCGTCGGGATCGGCGAGGTGTCGCTCGATCTCCTCGATACCGCCGTCGAGGTCGAGGTAGAGGCGGGCGTAGTAGAGGGAGCGGTTCTCCACCTGCCAGTCGTGACGGGGGTCGCTCACGACGCAGTGGTTGAGAGCCGCGAGGGCCTCGGGGCGCGGCGCGGCGAGCGCGTGGAGCGTTCCGTCGCCGCGGCCCCTCTGCAACAGGCCGAGCAGGGTGCCGCTCGGCGCTATGAACGGATCGAACATGGGAGAAAGCCTCACATCAAGCTGTCGACGCAACCGGGACTGTGCAGTGCCCCGCGCCTCTCGGCACGCGGGGGTGTCCGGGGGGACACCGTTACGCCGCGCAGTGACATGATCGGCCGACCGCCGTCTTTCGCCTGGTGAAGAGCATCTTCCTCTGCCTCTCGTCGGTGGCCCTGAGCGGGCCCGCGACGTCATGATGACCCAGCCATTTCGCCACCGCGACCACATTTACGACGGACCGGTCAGCGGAGCCCACGGCGGACGCGCCCAGGGGCGTGCCCGCCGCCGTCTCACCGGGCACCGAAGCGTTCCAGCAGGTCGGACTTGCCGAACATCCGGGCCGTGTCCTGTGCGGACGGCGTTCCGGCGGCCGGGTCGGCGCCGACGGCGAGCAGCGCGTCGATGACGGCGTCCTCGCCCTTGAAGACGGCTCCGGCCAGCGGGGTCTGGCCCCGGTCGTTGGCCCGGTCCGGGTCGGCCCCACGGGCGACGAGGGCGGCGACCGCCCCGGCGTGCCCGTGGTAGGCGGCGAGCATGAGCAGCGTGTCGCCCCGGTCGTTGGTGAGGTTGGCGGGGACTCCGGCCTCGACGTACGCGGTGAGCGCCTCGGTGTCGCCGGCGCGGGCCAGGTCGAAGACCTTGGTCGCCAGCTCGACCACCTCGGGATCAGGGGTTTCGCTCATCGGACGGGCCGCCTTCCTCGACTGCTGCCGCGGCTGTCGCGCCGCGGTTGACCTGGTGGGGAGTACGGCACGGGACCGTACGAGTGAATCGACAGGGTACTGCTCCCGGGCCGACATGACCCGGCCCGGATACGGCAAGGGATCACCGCGGCTGATCCTGCCCGGCACGGACGAGGTGATGCCGCTCCCTGGGGGCCCAGTTCTGTGGGCCGGTCAAGTGAAAGCACGGGATATTCACTCGATTGCACCTTTTGTCATATAGATACTTCCCGTGATCCTGGAAGGACTCATGGTGACTGTCCCCTTCTACCAGGAGAGAACCGCTCATGATCCTTTCCATCTCGGGCGTGGTACTGCTCGCCATCGTCGTCTTCCTGTTCTTCAAGAAGGACGGACTCAAGGCCTCCCACGCCATCGTCTGTGCCCTGTTCGGCTTCTACCTGGCCGGCACCGCCATCGCGCCGAGCATCACGGCGGGCGGGGCGAGCCTCGCCGGCCTGCTGGGCGGGATCAAGTTCTGACGCTCCGCAACCGCTCCCACCCCTTCAGGAGACCGACGTGGCCCGGCGACCACTCCCCCGCATTCTGAGCAGCGGCAGCGTTTCGATCACTCGCGGCAGAGAGATCGCGCGCACGGCCGCCGACAGTGCCACCGACGTCCTCCATCCGCTGATCACGGTGGTCCGCGGGCTGCGGCTGCTGGCCGTGTCCGGCCGGCGGAGGTGGGTCGCGACGCCCAAGGAGCGCCGTGGTTCCAGGCTGTTCCTCGGCGCGGCCTGCGTGCTGGTGGTGGCGCTCGTCCCCTACGGGCCGATCCTGGCCCTGGTCACGGTGATGGGCGCCGCCGCGTGGAAGGGGCGGGAGCGGACCCCCGTGCGGAGCGGGCCCGGTGAGCCGGGGACCGCGCGCCTGCGGTCGTTGTACGAGGCGCTCGTGCCGTACTTCTCGACGGCGGAGGACCCCGATCCGCTGTTCTCCCACGGCGGCGACTGGGAGAAGGCCTTCGACGGGTACGCCTTCGACGCCGACGGGCGGCTCACCCGTCTGCGGGTCTCCTACCCCGCGTACTTCACGGACGGCGAGGCGGCCGCCCGCTCCCGGATCGAGCAGCTGCTCCACACCAAGTCCGGCCGGGGCCGCGAGTACCGCTTCGACTGGGACGAGGAGGCCAACCGTCTCGTCATGACCGTGCTGGACCCGCTCCCCACGACGATCGCCGCCCAGCGGTTCGTCACCGCCCCCGGCGAGACGGTGCTCGGCTTCACCGACCCGGACGCCGTCTCGCGCACCGTCCCCGTGCGCGACGGCGACATGACGGTGGACGCCTCGCCCGTGGTCTGGCGGACCGGCGGCCGCTCCACCGAACCGCACCTGCTGGCCCTCGGGCATCCCGGCGGCGGCACCACCACCCTGGTCCGCTCGATCGCCCTCCAGGCACTCCGGGACGGCGATGTCATCGTCGTCGACGGCAGCGGCGCCGGTGAGTACGGCGCCCTCGCCGGTCGCGGTGGTGTCCTCGCCGTGGAGTCCGGCCTCGGCGGGACGCTGGCCACGCTGGAGTGGGCGGCGCACGAGACGGAGCGCCGGCTGATCGCCGCCAACCGGGCCCGGCAGAGCGGCCACCCCGTGCCCGACGACATCCGGCGCCCGCTGTGGATCCTGCTGGACCGCCCCGGCGTGCTGGGTCATCTCGCGGCGGCCGACGGCAGGCCCGACCCGCTGGAGCTGCTCCGGATCCCGCTGCGGCACGGCCGGGCCGCCCAGGTCACCGTCGTACTGGCCGAACAGTTCGACGCACTGGACACCCTCACCGAGACCGTCACGACCCACACCCGCGCCCGCGCGGTCCTCGGGCCGGCCTCCCGCGAGCAGATCGAGGCCGTCCTCGGCGCCGAACCGCACACCACACCGCCAACCGAGGTTCCCGCGGGGCGCGGTTACGTGCGGCTGGGCACCGGTCCGGTCCTGCGGCTCCAGGTGCCCGCCACGCCGGACCCGTACGGCGACGCCACCGGCGACGCCCACCGCCGGGCGGTGCTCGACCTGCTGCCCGGCCGGGACACCCCGACGGAGGCGGCACCGGCGCGGGAGCCCGCCGACGAGGGGCCCCTGACGGAGCGGGTACCCGTGGCGGCGGAGGCGGCGGCCCGGCCGGTCGAGGCCGTCGCGGTGGAGGCGGTGGTCGCCGAGGCCAGACCGTCCGGGCCGCTGGCGGAGGCGCAGCCGGCGGGCGCGGAGAGCTGAACGGGGAGCCCGGCGTGGCGCTGCGGGCGGGAGGCGTCCCATGCGGACGACGCCTCCCGCCCGCGGCCGTCTCCGCGGGGCCCGGGGAACCGCCCTCAGGCCACGAAGCTGCGCGGGGCGTCGGCTCCCACGCCCGCCCCGGAGCGCACCAGGTCCACCGCCGCGGCCAGCCGTACGGCCGCCTCGTCGGCGACCGGCCCGCTGACCGTGAACGGCAGCCGTACGTATCCCTCGAAGGCCCCGTCGACCCCGAAGCGAGGGCCCGACGGCACCCGGACGCCGACCCGTTCGCCCGCCACGGCCAGCCGCGATCCGGAGAGGCCCCCGGTGCGCACCCACAGCGTCAGACCGCCGCGCGGCACGGCGAACTCCCAGTCCGGCAGCTCCCGGCGCACCGCCGTGACCAGGGCGTCCCGGTTCTCCCGTGCCTGGCTCCGCCGGACCTCGACGGCCTGTTCCCAGCCGCCCGTGCCCATGAGCCAGTTGATGGCGAGCTGTTCCAGGACGGGGGTGCCCATGTCGGCGTAGGCACGGGCGGCGACCAGGCTGCGGATGACGTCGGGGGCCGCCCGCACCCAACCGATGCGCATGCCGGCCCAGAAGGCCTTGCTGGCCGAGCCGACGGTCAGGACCGTGCTGCCCGCCGGGTCGAAGGCGCACACGCGGCGCGGCATGTCGATATCGGCGTCCAGGCGGAGTTCGTTCATGGTCTCGTCGACGACCAGGACCGTTCCGGCGGACCGGGCCGCGTCCACCAGGTCCCGGCGCTGCTGTTCGTCGGCGAGCGCGCCGGTGGGGTTGTGGAAGTCGGCCACCACGTAGGCGAGCCGGGGCGCGGCGTCCCGCAGCACCTGTCGCCAGCGGTTCATGTCCCAGCCGCCGAGCCCCTCCTCCATCGCGACCGGGACGAGACGGGCACCCGTCTCTCGCATCAGCTGGAGGATGTTGGCGTAACTGGGGGACTCGACCGCGATCCGTTCGCCGCGGCCCGCGAAGAGGTGACAGATCGCGTCGATGGCGCCCATAGCCCCGGTGGTGACCATGATCTGTTCGGGCATGGTCGGGATGCCGAGCGCGGTGTAGCGGTCGGCGATCATCTGCCGCAGGGCGGGCAGTCCGGCCGGGTAGTCGCCGTGCGTGTGGGCGTACGGCGGCAGCTCCTCCAGCGCCCCCTGGACGGCACGGGTCAGCCAGGGCTCGGGAGCCGGCAGGGCCGCGCAGCCCAGGTCGATCATCGAGCCGAGCGACTCCGGCGGCAGCGGTTCGAGGCCGCGGGCGGGCAGCGGGTTGCCGGCCGGGACAGCGGTCCAGCTGCCGGCGCCGCGCCGGGACTCCAGGAAGCCCTCGGCGCGCAGCGCCTCGTAGGCGGCCGCTACGGTCGTACGGCTGACGGCCAGGGCGAGGGCCAGTTCGCGTTCGGCGGGGAGGCGGGCGGCCACCGGGACCCTGCCCTCCAGGACGAGCAGCCGCACACCGTCGGCGAGCGCACGGTAGGCGGGCGGCTTGCGGCCGCCAGGCCCGGTGGGCCGGGCCCGTTGCGACCGGAGTTGCCGGGCGAGCTGAGCCGCTCCCACCGTCGATGTCCACTGCACCATCGAAATCAGTCCACCTTCCCCGGATTGGCCATAGTTGGCGGCCGATCCCCTGCCACAGAGTGGCATGAAGCAGTCCACCACCACTACAGCAGGGGGCACACCGTGGCCAGGATCACCGGCCGGAGCACCACCCATCT
Source organism: Streptomyces sp. MMBL 11-1 (assembly GCF_028622875.1). NCBI lineage: Bacteria > Bacillati > Actinomycetota > Actinomycetes > Kitasatosporales > Streptomycetaceae > Streptomyces > Streptomyces sp. MMBL 11-1. The sequence goes on from NZ_CP117709.1 coordinate 900,845, forward strand.
CACCCGGCGGCTGGTCCAGCTGTACGTCGGCCTGACGCTGTACGGGGCGAGTTCCGCGCTCCTGGTCCGTGCCGAACTGGGCCTGGAGCCGTGGGGCGTGCTCCATCAGGGCCTCGCGGAGCTGACCGGGATCTCGATCGGCGTGGTGTCGATCATCATCGGCGCGGTGGTGCTGCTGCTGTGGATCCCACTGCGGCAGCGGCCGGGGCTCGGCACGGTCTCGAACGTCTTCGTGGTCGGGCTGGCGATGGACGGGACGCTCGCCCTGGTCGGCGACCTGGACGGACTCGGGCTCCGCGTCCCCGTGATGGTCCTGGGCATCGTGCTCAACGGGGTGGCGACCGGGCTGTACATCGCGGCCCGGTTCGGGCCGGGGCCGCGCGACGGCCTGATGACCGGGCTGAACCGGGTCACCGGGCGCTCCATCCGGCTGGTCCGTACGGCGATCGAGGTGGGGGTCGTGGTGACCGGGTTCATGCTGGGCGGCTCGCTGGGGGCGGGCACGGTGCTGTACGCGCTGGCCATCGGCCCGCTGGCCCAGCTCTTCCTGCGGCTGTTCGCGCTCCCCGAGCCCGCCCGCCCGGGTGTCACCGTCGCTACGGGCGAGCCGTCCTCCACCACCGCGCCGCCCGCCGGTTCCGGCCCCGTCACCGACCCGGCGGCCGGGCAGGCCATACTGCCGCAGTGAATCCGAGCCATCCCTATCTGGACCACCCGGCGCCGATCGCCTTCGCCCATCGCGGCGGGGCGGCGGACGGCGTGGAGAACACCGCGACCGCCTTCCGCCGGGCGTCCGACGCGGGCTACCGCTACTTCGAGACCGATGTGCACACCACGGCGGACGGCCGTCTGGTCGCCTTCCACGACGCGACGCTGGACCGGGTCACCGACGCCCGGGGGCGGATCTCCGCCCTGCCCTGGAGCGAGGTGCGCCGGGCCCGGGTCGGGGGCAGTGAACCGCTCCCGCTCTTCGAGGAGCTCCTGGAGGAGTTCCCGGAGGCCCGCTGGAACGTGGATCTCAAGGCCGAATCGGCGCTGGAGCCGCTGCTCGGCCTGATCCGTCGCACCGATGCCTGGGACCGGGTCTGTGTCGGCTCGTTCTCGGAGGCCCGGGTGGCCCGCGCCCACCGCCTGGCGGGCCCTCGCCTGGCCACGTCGTACGGGGTGCGCGGTGTCCTGGGGCTGCGCCTGCGTTCGTACGGCGTCCGGGCGGCGCTGCGCGCGGGCGCGGTCTGCGCCCAGGTCCCGGAGCGGCAGGGCGGCATCCCGGTGGTGGACGCCCGCTTCGTCCGCACGGCGCACGCGCTGGGGCTCCAGGTGCACGTCTGGACGGTGAACGAGCCGGAGCGGATGGCGGCGCTCCTGGACCTCGGCGTGGATGGCATCATGACCGATCACATCGAGACGCTGCGTACGGTGCTGAGCGAGCGGGGGGCATGGTCCTGACGCACGGTCCGTCCACGTCCACAGGGGACGACCGAGGGGACGCGGCTTGAGCACCGGGACCACAGGGAAGGCCGATCCGTCCGGGCAGTCGCCGGGTGACGGGACGGCCGCCGCCCGCAGACGGGAGCAGCACGGCTGGTACTTCTACGACTTCGCGTGCTCCGTCTACTCCACCAGTGTGCTGACCGTCTTCCTCGGTCCGTATCTGACGTCGATCGCCAAGGCGGCGGCGGATCCCGACGGGTTCGTGCACCCGCTGGGCATACCCGTGCGCGCGGGCTCCCTGTTCGCGTACTCCGTCTCGGCCTCCGTCGTGGTGGCCGTCGTGCTGATGCCGATCGTGGGCGCGGCGGCGGACCGTACGGGGCGCAAGAAGCCGCTGCTGGCGGCGGCCGCCTACACGGGCGCCGCGGCGACGGCGGGGATGTTCTTCCTGGACGGTCACCGCTATCTGCTGGGCGCGTTCCTGCTGATCGTGGCGAACGCCTCCATCTCCGTGTCGATGGTGCTGTACAACGCCTATCTGCCGCAGATCGCCGCACCGGAGGAGCGCGACGCGGTCTCCTCGCGCGGCTGGGCCTTCGGCTACACCTCGGGCGCCGTCGTCCTGGTCCTCAACCTGATCCTGTACACCGGTCACGAGTCCTTCGGCCTCGCGGAATCCGACGCGGTGCGGATCTGCCTCGCGTCGGCCGGTGTGTGGTGGGGCGCGTTCACCCTCGTGCCGCTGCGCCGGCTGCGCGACCGCCGGATCCCGCCGGGCGGCGAGGGAGCCGTCGGATCCGGATGGCAGCAACTGAGAGCGACCTTGCGCGACATGCGGCGCCACCCGCTGACGCTCTCCTTCCTGCTCGCCTATCTCGTCTACAACGACGGGATCCAGACGGTGATCTCGCAGGCCTCGCTGTACGGCTCCGAGGAGCTGGGCCTGGATCAGACGACGCTGATCGTCGCCGTGCTGCTGGTGCAGATCCTGGCGGTGGCGGGGGCGCTCGGCATGGGGCGGCTCGCCCGGACGTACGGGGCGAAGCGCACCATTCTGGGGTCGCTGGTGATCTGGACCCTGATCCTGGTCTCCGCCTATCTGCTGCCCGCCGACGCTCCGGCGTTCTTCTTCGTGCTGGCCGCGGCGATCGGCCTGGTGCTGGGCGGCAGCCAGGCCCTGTCGCGGTCGCTGTTCTCGCATCTGGTGCCGCGCGGCAAGGAGGCGGAGTACTTCTCGGCGTACGAGTTGAGCGACCGCGGACTGAGCTGGCTGGGGCCCCTGGTGTTCGGTCTGGCGTACCAGCTGACCGGCAGTTATCGGGACGCGATCATCTCGCTGATCGCGTTCTTCGCGCTCGGCGCGGTGCTGCTCGCGCGGGTCCCGGTGAGGCGTGCGGTGGAGGCCGCGGGCAACCCCGTGCCGGAACGGATTTAGACGTTGAAGTCAAAGGGCGGTAGTATACGTCTTTGGCCTGCCCGGAGGACCGTTACTGCCAGTGGAAGCGGCTCAACCGTTGGGTGACAACATCCACCAGAGGTGACAAACCGGGCATGGGCGGGTACTCAACCCAGATAAAGCAGCGGCACGACGGGCGACGCATGACCGGCAACGGGAATCTTTACCGCCGACCGGACGTTGACCGGATGACGACGACAGCGACATTTTGTCCTGTGGGCGACAAGCCCGGGAGGCACGATTCATGAGTGAGCGAGCTCTCCGCGGCACGCGACTTGTGGTTACCAGCTACGAGACGGACCGCGGCATCGATCTGGCCCCGCGCCAGGCGGTGGAGTACGCATGCCAGAACGGACATCGATTTGAGATGCCGTTCTCGGTAGAGGCAGAGATTCCGCCGGAGTGGGAGTGCAAGGCGTGCGGCGCCCAGGCACTCCTGGTGGACGGGGACGGCCCCGAAGAGAAGAAGGGCAAGCCGGCGCGCACGCACTGGGACATGCTCATGGAGCGGCGCACCCGCGAGGAGCTGGAGGAGGTGCTGGCCGAGAGGCTGGCGGTTCTGCGCTCCGGAGCCATGAACATCGCCGTGCACCCGCGGGACAGCAGGAAGTCTGCCTGACCGCGTAACACCGCACAGCACCAAGAGCCGCGGGCCGTGACACAGAACGTGTGTCACGGCCCGCGGCTCTTCGGCGTGCGCCGAGGCATGACCCGACTCCATGGCCCTGGCCCATGACCATGGCCCTCGTGGATGACCCCGACCGGACGGCTCTCCGGTCACGCCCTGACGGAGAGCCTCCTGTCAGGGCCGTGAGGGGCGGGCGTCAGGGTGTGAGGGGCGGGCGGGGGTCCTGGGCGTCGTCGGGCCCGGAGGGCGCCTGGGAACCGTCCTCGCGGATGACCTCGCCCTGGACGACCTTTCCGTCCGGCCGCCCCATCCTGGCCTGCTGGAAGGCGTCCGAGAGGCCCCCCGGCGCCGCGGCCCGCACACGGCGCTCCAGCGAGCGCTCCGCGTACCGGCTGAGCATGGTGCGCACCGGCGGCACCAGCAGGACCAGTCCGGCCGCGTCCGAGATCGGACCGGGGATCAGGAGCAGCAGTCCGCCCAGCATCAGCAGCCCGTTGCCCCGGGAGCCCTTGCCGCCCGCGGGGGCGGCCGGCGGCGTGGTGGGAGCGCCGGGCTGCCCCGGCATCTGCTGGAGGGTCTCGGTCAGGTTCTTGAAGGCGCGTCGGCCCGCGCTCTTGATGACCGCGGCGCCGAGCGCGGCCCCGGCCACCAGGATCAGCAGGACGACGAGGCCGCCGGCGGCCGAGGCGACCAGGGTCAGGAGCCAGATCTCCAGGACCAGCCAGGCGGCCAGGGCCAGCGGCAGGAATCTACGGGCGCGCGAGCGCCGGGGACGGGTCGGGGGCGGAGTGCCGGTCGTCATGTCCCCAGTGTGCCTGTACGGGCGTGCGAACGGCGTAAGCGGGTGATCATGAAGCCGGTCGGGCGGCGCCCCGTTCACCGGTCCCGGGCGTCGCCGCTCCCGGGCGTCAGAGGGTCTTGCGGCCCAGGACCTTGTTCGCGCGGGAGGTGATGCCCCAGCCGGTGACCCGCCACAGCGCCTCGACGAGGATGTCCCGGCTCATCTTGGAGTCACCGATCTCCCGGTCGACGAAGGTGATGGGGACCTCGACCACGTGATAGCCCGCCTCGACCGCGCGGCGGGCGAGATCCACCTGGAAGCAGTAGCCCTGCGAGGCGACCTCGCCCAGCCCCAGGCCGTCCAGCGTCCCGGTGCGGAAGGCGCGGTAGCCGCCGGTGACGTCCCGGACGGAGAGACCGAGGGCGAGCCGGGAGTAGAGGCTGCCGCCGCGTGAGATCACCTCACGGCTCCTGGGCCAGTTGACCACGCGGCCGCCCGGCACCCAGCGGGATCCGAGGACCAGGTCCGCGCCCTTGAGCGCGGTGAGCAGCCGGGGCAGCTCCTCGGGCTGGTGGGAGCCGTCGGCGTCCATCTCGACGAGTACGCCGTAGCCGTGCTCGGAGCCCCAGGCGAAACCGGCGAGGTAGGCGGCGCCGAGCCCTTCCTTGCCCTTGCGGTGCAGGACGTGGACCTGGCCGTCGGCCGCGGCGATCTCGTCGGCCGCCTTGCCGGTGCCGTCGGGGCTGTTGTCGTCGGCCACCAGGATGTCGGCATCCGGGACGGCGGTGCGCACCCGGGCGACGATCGGTCCGATGTTCTCGACCTCGTTGTAGGTCGGAATGATCACCAGAACCTTGCCGAGCGGGCCGAACTGCCTCTGACCGCCGTCGTTCACTACTGCCCCTTAGAGTCCGTACACAGGGGGACACCATATCCAGCGCATCGCCACCGGGCTCCGACGCGGGTCGCGCGGGCGTGTGGCGCGACGCGGACAGACCCGTGGAACTGCGGACAGAACACGGGTCGACGTCACGGCGCCCGCTGGAGGAAGAAGACGCGGGAGAGGGCATCGGAACGTCGGATCGGGGCCCGGCGCCCTTCGGGCCGGCCCGGGCCCCGCTGGCTGCGGGTCGACCGAAAGCCGTTGTCTACTGAACGTCCGGGCCCCACCCGGGTCCCACCCTCCGTCCGGCTGAAACCTTCCCTCGCCCCCGAGGCGCGGGCGCTGAACCTGGCTGTCAGCGGTGGCGGGCCGGTGCGGCACACCACCTCATGACCCAGCGGCGTTCGACGACTGCGTGGAGGTTTAACCGGACGGACGTCCTGTGGTGGACCCGGCCGAACCTACCGGCCCGTGGGCGCTTTCTGTCAACAGGCTCCCGACCTGCCGCTTTCTCCGGAATTGCCTGGTCAGTGCCGAAGGGCCGCAGGTCGCGGACCGGCGATGGGGCCATCGATCGGCGGTACGGAATGTCCCGACGTCACTCGTTCGGTCGCACGTAGACCGTTTGTCCGAAGACCACGGTCCGCAGGCAGACGGGAAGGTCGGCCCCGGGGGTGAGGTCCGGCAGGCCTGGCGTGCCGGACCGGGGGTCGGTGGACCATCGGGCGACCCGGTCGTCGGGGGCCTGGACCAGGAGTTCGGCGGTGCGCCAGACGGCGTAGTCGGCCGGGGCGCCGGGCACCAGGAGGCCCGCGTCGTCGCGGCCGACGGCGCGCCAGCCGCCGCGGGTGTGCGCGGTGAACCCGGCGCGGACCGAGATGCGGTGCTCCGGGGTGCGGTGGTGGGCGGCGGCCCGCACGGTGCCCCAGGGGTCGAGCGGGGTGACCGGGCTGTCGGAGCCGAAGGCCAGCGGCACTCCGGCGCGCAGCAGCGCCGCGTACGGGTTGAGGGTGGCGGCCCGCTCCGCGCCGAGGCGCTCGGCGTACATCCCCTCCGGGCCGCCCCAGGCGGCGTCGAAGGCGGGCTGGACGGAGGCGGTGAGACCCAGTTCCGCGAAGGCGGCGATCGTCTCGGGGGTGAGCATCTCGGCGTGTTCGACGCGGTGGCGGGCGGCCCGGATCCGGTCGAGGCCGAGCGTCCCGGCGGCGGCCCTGACCCCGTCCACCACGGCGGTGACCGCGGCGTCGCCGATGGCGTGGAAGCCCGCCTGGAGGCCCGCCTCGGTGCAGGCGGTGACATGGGCGGCGATCCGGGCGGCGTCCAGGTGGGCGGTGCCGGCGTGCGGGTCGTCCGCGTAGGGCCGGTGCAGGCAGGCGGTGTGCGAGCCGAGGGAACCGTCGACGAACAGGTCGCCGGCCGCGCCGATCGCGCCCAGCTCGCGGATGCGCCGGGCGTCCTTCTCGTCGGCGATCTCCTCGGCCCAGAGGCCGAGGACGCGTGGTCCCGGCCGCTCGGCGGCGAGGGCGAGGAGGGAGGTGAAGTCCTCCTCGTCGGAGATCTCGGGCCCCCCGCACTCGTGCACACTGCCGATGCCGAGGGAGGCGGCGTGGTCGAGGGCGGCGCGCTGCGCGGCTCCCCGCTGGGCGGCCGGGAGCGCGCCGTGGGCGGCGGCCCGTACCGCGTGGTGGGCGTCGCCGGTCAGCGGCGCGTCGGGGTGGAATCCGGTCATCGCGGTGACGCCGGGGACAAGGTCCAGCAGGGCCGTCGTGACGACCGCGGAGTGCACGTCGATCCGCGGCAGGTACAGGGCCCGGCCGCCGGCCGCCTCGTCGAGCTCGGCGCGCGAGGGGTGACGCCGCTCGGGCCAGCGGGCGGCGTCCCAGCCGTGTCCGAGCAGAACGTCCCCGGCAGGGCGCCCGTTCGCGAACGCGCGGATGAGGCCGAGGGCCTCGGACAGCGTGCGGGCGCCGGAGAGGTCGAGCCCCGTCAGGGCCAGGCCGGTGGCGGTGGTGTGCACATGGGCGTCGGTGAACGCCGGGGTGACCAGGGCGCCTTCGAGGTCGACCACCTCGTCCACGCCGCTCGCGAAGGCGTCGGCGGCCCCTTCTGACCCCACCCAGGCGACATGCCCGCGTTCGACGACCATCGCGGTGGCGAACGGGTCGGCGGGGCTGTGGACGTCTCCGCCGCGCAACAGCACGGTGCGGTGTTCGGGGGCGCTCTGGGGGGCGGTGCTCTGGCTCATGGGACCAGTCTCGCGCCTGTCGGCCGCCGCCCGGCCCCCGCCCCCCTCCGGAGCGGGCGGTCCGCCGTTCAGATACGCGGGGGCCGGGCCTCGTACGGGGTGGACAGGACGACGGTGGTCCGGGTGGACACGCCGGCGAGCGTGCGGATCCGGGTGAGCAGGTGTTCCAGCTCCAGCGGCGTCGCCACGCGCACCTTCAGGATGTAGTTCTCGTCCCCGGCGACGCTGTGGCAGGCCTCCAGTTCGGGCACCCCGGCGAGCCGTTCGGCGATGTCGTCGGGTGCGCTCGGGTCGAACGGCTTCACCGAGATGAACGCGGTGAGGGGCAGCCCGACGGCCTCGGGGTCGACGACCGCGGCGTAGCCGCGGATCACCCCGCGCTGCTCCAGTCGGCGGACGCGCTGATGAACCGCCGATGTGGACAGGCCCGTGGCCTTGCCCAGGTCGGTGTAGCTCATCCGCCCGTCCTTGACGAGCAACTCAACGATCTGACGGTCCAGCTCCTCCATGTGGATCAACCTATGGCCCCGGGCACCGCTCGGCACAGTCGCGCGGGTCACGGAACGGCACCTGCGGGCGGCATGTGACGAATGCCACAGTCTCACGGGTCGGTAACGGGCCGCCTCGCGGTTATCGGCGACGCGCGGCGGGAAGTGCTTGCTGTGGTCGAGGCCGTGGCGCCTTGTCGGCCCACCCGAGGGGGGAATTTCCATGCAGAGCCTGAAGCTCACCGAACGTACCGAACCGGAGCCCGTCGATCCGGAGCCTGTCGATCCGGACGACGACGGCGGCGCCGACGCGTACGACATGTTCGAGATGGTCCGGGTGATCTGCCCGGACTGCGCCCAGCCCATCGCCCTGCTGGCCGACGAGGACGTCCTGCCGGAGCACGCCCGGTGCCCCACGCCGTGGAACCCCTTCGTCCTCACCGTCTGCGCCGGGACCGGCCGCGGCGTGAGCGACGCCCGGCCCGCGGACGAGACGCTGGAGCTCCAGGAGCAGGAGGCGGGGCTGCTGTTGACGCTCCCCCAGGGGCTCGACTGGCGGATGCAGCCCTTCTCGCACGCCGGCGGGCCCGGCTCCCGTCCGCTGCGCGTGCCGCGGATGCGGCACGAGGCCGCCTGACCCGTACGCCGTACGCCCCGCCCAGCACCACGACGGCCCCGCCGCCGTGGTGTTGTCCGCGGTCCCGCATCCCCCGGTCGCCGGCGACCGGGTGCGGGCACCCGCGAACGAGCGCTCGAATCGGCGCGGCAGTGACCCCGGCCCGCCCCGCGGCGTTGGCCCTGTATGACCACGCTGCATTCACCTGTCGGTTCGGGTCGCCGCCGTCTCGCCGTCCCCGCTTCCGAAGAATCGGTTCCGCAGCCGGGAACGCCCGCACAGCCGCTTCCCCGCTCCACGAGTACCTCACCCATGGGCGCCCCCGTGGACCCGCCCATCTACAGCGCGCTCCTCGACCAGTGGGAGCGCGACGGCCGGGCACTGCCGGGCCGCCGCGACCCGGAGTGGCACCAGGCCGCGGCACTGCCCCCCTGGCCCGAGGCGCCGCCGATGTTCAGCGCGTCTCGGGACCCGCGAGGTGGCGGGCGATGACCATGCGCTGGATCTGATTGGTGCCCTCCACGATCTGGAGCACCTTCGCCTCGCGCATCAGCCGTTCGACCGGGAAGTCGAGCGTGTAGCCGTATCCGCCGAGCACCTGGACGGCGTCGGTGGTCACCCGCATGGCCGCGTCCGTGCAGAACAGCTTCGCCATGGCGGCCTGCCGGGAGAAGGGCTCCCCCGCGTCCCGCAGCCGCGCCGCCTCCAGATACAGCGCACGGCCGGCCTCGATCTGGGTGGCCATGTCGGCGAGCATGAAGCGCAGCCCCTGGAAGTCCGCGATGGGGCGGCCGAACTGCCGCCGGTCCGTGGCGTACCGGACGGCCTCGTCCAGGGCGGCCTGGGCGACCCCGACGGCACAGGCGGCGATGCCGAGGCGCCCGGAGTCGAGCGCGGACAGGGCGATGGCGAAGCCCTGGCCCTCCTCGCCGATGCGCCGGTCGACGGCGACCCGTACGCCGTCGAAGTGGAGCTGGGCCGTCGGCGAGCCCTTCATCCCCATCTTCTTCTCGGGGAGAGCGGCGTTCAGCCCCTCGGCGTCACCGGGGACGAGGAAGGCCGTGATGCCGCGGGGGCCCTCGACGCCGGTGCGGGCGAGCACGGTGCAGAAGTCCGCGACGCCGCCGTGGGTGATCCAGGCCTTGGTGCCGGTGATGACCCAGTCGTCCCCGTCCCGCACGGCCTTGGTGCGCAGGGAGGCGGCGTCGGAGCCGGATGCGGGTTCGGAGAGGCAGTAGGCGCCCAGCAGGCCGCCGGAGAGCATCGCCGGCAGGTGCGTGGCGCGCTGCTCGTCGGTGCCGTATCCGGCCAGGGCGTGGCAGGCCAGGGAGTGGACGCTGACGCCGAGACCGACGGTGAGCCGGGCGGCGGCCAGCTCTTCCAGGACCTGGAGGTAGACCTCGTAGGGCTGGTCACCGCCGCCATGGGCGGAGTCGTACGGCAGTCCCAGAAGTCCGGCCTCGGACAGGAGGGTGAAGACCTCGCGGGGGAAGACTCCCGCATCCTCCTCCTCGGCCGCCCGGGGAGCGATCTCCTTCGACACGATGTCGCGGACGAGCGCGACGAGCTGCCGGGACTCCTCGGTGGGCAGACGGCGTTCCACCGGCTGCGGGGCACGGTCGGACATGACGGCGCTCTCCTCCCTGTCGGGCGTTGCGGCGGTCGCGCGCTCGGGGTCGGAGAGGCGCCGCCGGGTGATCTCCCGGAAGTGACCCGGGAAAAACAGGCTGCCCCGCCGATCCTGCCCTTCCGGATCACGGGTGGCACGGTCATCGGCTGTGGCGGGTTGAGTATGCCCGATCGAATGCCTCCCGTCACGGGGGGTCAACGCGCAGGCCGGACGGGGTGGGAGAGGCCGTGGACCACGGCGAATTGGTCCGAACCATTGGCCCGGCCGGCCGAGCCCTTCCGCGGTTCCACCGAGACCTGTCGCGACCACGCCCCATCGGGCGCTCCCGCCCGCGGCTCGGCCCGGGCCGTCAGAGCAGACCGAGCTGGGTGACGAGCATCGCGAACACGACCACGAAGGCCCAGCCTGCGATGTGTTCCATCAGCTTCGAGCCGTCCTCGGGGCCGCCGGTGCGCGCACGGCGGGCGTGGTGGGCGTTTCCTGCGGCGGTGGTCGCGGTCATGGCGTCTCGCTCTTCGTGCGGCTTCGGCTGGGGTCCCCCGGGACCCGACCAGACTGCCAGGACCTCGGGCTACGGAAAACGAGATCCCGGTCACGGCCGGGGCGGCCCGGGCCCCGGGGACTTCCCGCTCGCCCGGCGGGGCAGGGAAACGGACCGGGCCGGGAGGCGCGGAGGGGAGCGCGCAGTGGGCGACGCCACACCGGACCGGGGCCAGGTCGTGTCCGCGAGTCCCGCCCGGCCCGCGACGCCTGGCACACACTCTCGCGGCGTTGCCGGAATGCCCGAGTAGCACCGCTACGAGGACACTCCGGCGCCCGCGTACACCGCGACGGCCGCCTGCCGGCCCGGCCGGGGACGTCGGCGTCGTCGGGGACCGCCGCGAAGCCGCACATGCTCACAGCAGGCCGAGCGACCTCAGCACGCGGTGCCGGCCCGGAGTCGTCCGGGTCGGCCAGTAGACGTAACACACCCCGCCCGTGCCGCTTCTGACCCGGCCACCGGCGTCGTAGCGCTTGGTCCGCAGCCAGATGTTCTCGAACTCGCGCCGCCGGTAGACCCGGCGTACCGCGTCGTTGTCGGGCGACGCGGGGTCGTTGGCGATGACGTCTCCCCCGGGGGTGAAGCCGATGACCGTCATCAGGTGGCCGGCCGTCCCGTATCCGGCGCCGGTCAGTTCCTCCTCGCGGAAGGACTGGGAGGTGATGACGGGGATGCCGACGCGGACCAGCCGCTCCACGTCGGCGAGCGAGCCGAGCCGGGTGACGGCGGCGTTCAGGTCGCGGTACGTGGCGGCGTAGGCGGCGTTGAACGGCCAGTTGCCGCAGCCCTCGTACTGGTAGTCGTAGGTCTGGCGGGCGGCGTGGCAGACCTGGGGGTCGGGCAGGCCGGGCTTGACCCAGGCCAGGTCCTCCGCCGTCGGGCGCCGCCCCCAGTACTCGATGATCATCTGCGAGGAGGTGGGGCTGCACCATGCCTCGCCGCCGTTGTCGTACTCCGGGTACTGCCCGATGTGGATGTTCTGCGAGTAGCGGGGCACGGGCAGTTCGCGGGCGAGCGCGGGGGTGCTCGCGGGCACGGTGAAGCGGTCGGGGACGTCGGAGGCCATCGCGCCGACCCGCCAGACGGTCGGGGTGAGGCGGCTGCCCGGGGTGCGGTAGAGCGTGAGCCGCAGCCGGTAGGAGACCAGGCGGACGCCGCTCGCCGGGTCGTCCACCGAGAAGGTGTCCGTCCACACGGAGCTGTACGGGTCGCCCTGGCCGTCGACGGACGTACGGCGGATGTCGCCGTCGCCCGCCGCCCAGCGGCCCATCACGAACCAGGGCGTCGCGGTGCCGTCCGCGTAGACGCCGCTCAGCTCGACCTGGATCCAGGTGCCGGCCGGGGTGCGGGCGTTCCAGGAGGCGATCACCTCGGTGGCGGGGACGGCGGAGCGGTGCGCGGGGGAGGTCCAGGTGGCGTAGTCCCAGGCGGCCGTCCCGCCGGTGTGCGGGTCGGTGTAGTCGGTGCGGCCGGCCGGGGCGGCGATCACCACGCCGGGCCGGGGCCCCGGGAGCACCCGGGTTCCGTCGCCCGTGCCGCAGCGCCAGTCGGTGTAGGTGTGCCAGAAACGGTTGTCCACGAGGGCCCCCGGGGCGGCGGAGCGGCCGGCGGGCGAGGTCGGGGCGGCGGACGCGGACGGGGCGGAGCCCACCGTGCCGGCGGCCGCCGCGGCGGCGAGCGCGGCGGTCAGAACGGTTCTGCGCGAAGTCGGACTGGTCATGGTCGTGACCCCCGGTCGGATGCGGAATGGTCTGCGGGTGCCGTGCGGTGGGCCAACTATCCCGGTTCCGGGCCGGATCGGGCCAGCGGTTCGGCAGCCGCCGCTCCACCAATATGGGTCTGGACCACTGGCGTGACCTGCGGTGGACCCCGGACGCTTTCGTGCCGGAACGTACCCTGGAGCCATGGACGACCTGGCCCGCCACGCCGATGACCTCTCCTGCCTGCCCCCGTCCTGCGGACCGGTGCGGCTCGTCGCGGTCGACGGGCACGCCGGCTCGGGCAAGAGCACCTTCGCCGCCCGCCTCGCGGCGGCGCTGGGCGGTGCGCCGGTCCTCCATCTGGACGACCTCGCCACGCACGAGGAGCTGTTCGGCTGGACGGGGCGGCTGCGGGAGCAGGTGCTCCTGCCCCTGTCGCGCGGCGAGAGCGCCCGCTATGCCCCGTACGACTGGACGGAGCGCCGCTTCGGTCCGGCGCGGACCCTGGAGCCGGCTCCGGTGGTGCTGGTGGAGGGAGTCGGCGCGGGACGCCGTCAGGTGCGCCAGTGGCTGGCGGCGCTGTGCTGGATGGAGTTGGACCGGGACACGTCCTGGGAGCGGGGCCGGCGGCGGGACGGCGCCGGGCTCACCGGCTTCTGGGACGGGTGGATTCGCGCCGAGGAGCGGCATTTCGCCGAGGATCCCTCACGGCCCTACGCCGACACTCTGGTACGCCAGTTGCCTGAGGGATACGCGTGGCTGGCGGGGCCCCGCGCGACAGCGGGACCGAACCGAACCGTCACACACGGTAGCCGCGAGGCCCCGCCATACTGAGCAGTCGGAAATCGCCCCGGAAGTGCCCCAACTCTGCTTGACCGAGGGGCCTTACTGGTCTTACGTTCTCATTGTGCGGCTTTTCGAAGCCCTCCTGGACGCGAAGCCCCCGGTTGTTCCCCCGTGACCGGGGGCTTCGCCCTGCGCCCCCACCGCCGCCCCGGCGACCACGCAGAGCGATTCACTCACCCTGGGTCACCACCGCGGAGGCCGACCGTCGAGCGGCCACCTCCCCGTGCGCGGGTACGATGCACCTCGGTGTGGTCAATTCCCTTCCTCCACGCCGTGATTCAGCACGCTCCGGTGGGCATGCTGTGCGGGCGGGACATCCTGGGGGCACGGTTTGTGGGGGACCTGATGGACATCGGCACACAGGGCGCTGGAGCCCCTGCCGACCTCGCCTGGCTGCGTGGCGTGGACGCCTACACGATGGGCGCCTACCCGCAGGCCGAGGAGGAGTTCAGAGCCGCGGTGCGGTTCGATCCGGGCATGGCGGACGGCTGGCTCGGCCTCCACGCGCTGCGCATCGACACCACCACGGCCCTGTTACGCATGTACCGGCACCGCGACCGCTTCGGCGAGCAGCGCGCTCGCCACCGCCGTACGCTCAACTCCTGGTACTGGCTGGGCTGGTGGGTGCAGCCGGTGCTGGAGAGCCAGCGCGATCTGCTGCTGGCGCACGCCTCGCACTGGCTGGACGGCCGCCATGTCCCGGAGCTGGACCGGGCGTTGGCGGGGCTTCCGCCGGTGGACGCGGACCCACAGGTGCGCTTCCTGCACGCCTGCCGGTCCTATCTGGTCAAGGACTGGGAGCAGTTGGTGCGCTGCACCGAGCAGCTCGTCGACGATCCGATGCTGGGCATCGAGGCGGGCCTGTTCGGCGGGATGGCGCGGGTGCGGCTGGAGATGTTCGGGCAGGCGGAGCCCCTGCTGTCGGCGGCGCTGATGCGCTGCCGCAGCGAACAGCCGCAGCGCAAGGAGCTGCGCTACTGGCTGGCGCGGGCCCACGAGGGCACCGGGCGCAGCGCGGCCGCCCTGCCGCTGTACCGGGCGGTGCACCGGGTCGACCCGGCCTTCATGGACACGTCCGCCCGGCTCGCCGCGCTCGTGGAGGGCGACGGGTACGACGAGTCGGCGGATCTGGCCGCGGTGACACTGACCGGTTTCGGCTCGGGCGGATCGGGGCCGGGTGCGCAGCCGGAGGGCGACGCGCTGCTCGGCACCGATCTGGTGGACGGGCGCGAGTCCTGGCCGGTGAGCGACGCGGGGCTGCTCGGCGAAGCCCCGGCCCCCGGCCCGGGCGAAGCCCCGGTCCCCGGTCCGCCCGCCCCCGTCGAGGGCGCCCGCCGCACCAAGACCCGGAAGCCGCCGCCCTTCCCGGCCGGGCCGAGCGATCCCGCCCTGCTCGCCGACGCGCTGGCGCAGCTGGAGCGCATGGTCGGTCTCGAACCGGTCAAGCGGCAGGTCAAAGCGCTCTCGGCGCAGTTGAACATGGCCCGGCTGCGGGCCGAGCAGGGGCTCCCCGTCCAGCCGCCGAAGCGTCACTTCGTCTTCTCCGGCCCCTCCGGCACCGGCAAGACCACCGTGGCGCGCATCCTGGGCCGGGTCTTCTACGCGCTCGGGCTGCTCGGCGGCGACCATCTGGTCGAGGCCCAACGCTCCGATCTGGTGGGGGAGTTCCTGGGGCAGACGGCGGTGAAGGCCAATGAGCTCATCGACTCGGCCCTGGGCGGGGTGCTGTTCGTCGACGAGGCGTACAGCCTGGCCAACTCCGGTTACAGCAAGGGCGACGCGTACGGCGACGAAGCGCTCCAGGTCCTCCTCAAGCGGGCCGAGGACAACCGGGACCATCTCGTCGTCATCCTCGCGGGTTACCCGGAGGGCATGGACCGGCTGCTCGCCACAAATCCGGGGCTCTCCTCCCGCTTCACCAGCCGGGTCGACTTCCCCAGCTACCGGCCGCTCGAACTCACCGCGATCGGGAGCGTGCTGGCCGCCGAGAACGACGACGTGTGGGACGAGGAGGCGGTGGACGAGCTGCGTTCGATCAGCGGCCATGTGGTGGACCAGGGCTGGATCGACGAGCTGGGCAACGGCCGGTTCCTGCGGACGCTGTACGAGAAGAGCTGCGCCTACCGTGATCTGCGGCTCTCCGGCTATCCGGGCGAGCTGACCCGCGAGGACCTGTCGACCCTGCGGCTGGCGGACCTGATGCAGGCCTACGGCGAGGTGCTGTCGGGGCGCGGCCCGGTGGGCCGGGGCAAGCAGGAGCCGGGCGCGGGCTGACGCCGGGCTCCGTCCAGCACCCGCGGGACGTCCGGTGGCGGTGGGACGGGCGGGATGCCGCCGCCCGCCGGAGTGGACGAGAAGGCCCCCGCCGGCGGGGCTCAGCCGCTGCGCGGGGTGTCGTCGCTGCCGGATCCGTGCGCCTCGGCGAGGGAGCGCAGGGCGCGGGCGTCGCGGATGGCCTGCTGCTTGGCCAGGCCGGGCTGGATGCCGAGGGCGGGCAGGCTCGTGCCGTCGCTGAGGTCGAGGTAGACCCAGGGGTCACCGGAGCGCAGGTTGACGCGGAGGATCTCCTCCCACGCCAGCCTGCGGGTCAGGGTGAGGTTGACGACCGTGACCCCGGCGTCGTCGGCGGTGACCCGGGGCCTGCTGAGCAGGGCCAGGACGCCGAAGAAGAGTGCCGCGACGAAGACGAAGGTGATCCGCTCCCCCGGGTTGAGCCGCTCCAGCATCAGCGCGATGACGGTGATGACGAGGAACATCGCCAGGCCCGTGCTCAGCAGGACCACCCGGGTGAGGGTGGGCCGGAAGGTGACCGGCAGGGTGGGCTGTTCGGGCCTGGGCGCGGACATCGGGGTCTTCTCTCGGAGGGGGCGGGCGGGCCGGGGCCGTCAGAGGCGACAGGCGTGGATGGCCGTGGTGAGGATGGCGCGGGCGCCGAGCTCGTACAGGTCGTCCATGATCCGCTGGGCCTCCTTGGCGGCGACCATGGAGCGGACGGCGACCCAGCCCTCGTGGTGCAGCGGGGAGATGGTCGGCGACTCCAGGCCCGGGGTGAGGGCGACGGCGCGCTCCAGGTGCTCGACGCGGCAGTCGTAGTCCATCATCACGTAGGACCGGGCGACCAGGACGCCCTGGAGGCGGCGGAGGAACTGCTGCACCTTGGGGTCGTCGGCGGGGGCGCCGTTGCGGCGGATGACGACGGCCTCGGAGGTCATGATCGGCTCGCCGATCACTTCGAGTCCGGCGTTGCGCAGGCTGGTGCCCGTCTCCACCACGTCGGCGATGACCTGGGCGACGCCCAGCTCGATGGCGGTCTCGACGGCGCCGTCGAGGTGGACGACGGAGGCCTTGACGCCCGCCTCGGCGAGGTGGGCGGCGACGATGCCCTCGTAGGAGGTGGCGATCGTCATGCCGTCGAAGTCCTGCGGGCCCGCGGCGGTACCGGGCTTGGTGGCGTAGCGGAAGGTGGAGCGGGCGAAGCCGAGCTGGAGGATCTCCTCGGAGTCGGCCCCGGAGTCCAGCAGCAGGTCGCGGCCGGTGATGCCGATGTCGAGCTTGCCGGAGCTGACGTAGATCGCGATGTCGCGGGGGCGGAGGTAGAAGAACTCGACCTCGTTCCCGGGGTCGACCAGGACCAGTTCCTTCGACTCCTTGCGCTGCTGGTAGCCGGCCTCATGGAGCATCGCCATCGCAGGTCCGGAGAGTGAACCCTTGTTGGGAACGGCGATGCGCAGCATGAGGTCGGCTTCCTTCGTGCGGTGGGAGTGTGCGGGCGGTTGCGCGGTGGTGTCGCCCGGGCGGGGGCCCGGGGAAACGGCGTGGAGGTCGGCTCAGAGATGGGCGTAGACGTCGTCGAGCGAGATCCCGCGGGCGACCATCATCACCTGGACGTGGTACAGCAGCTGGGAGATCTCCTCGGCGGCGGCTTCCTTGCCCTCGTACTCGGCGGCCATCCAGACCTCGGCGGCCTCCTCGACGACCTTCTTGCCGATGGCATGCACGCCCTTGCCCACCAGTTCGGCGGTGCGGGAGGTCGCGGGGTCGCCCTCGGCGGCCTTGAGCTGGAGCTCGGCGAAGAGCTCTTCGAAGGTTTTGTCAGCCATGATGGTCCTCAGAATACGGGGTCGCCGGAGCCCGCTCAGCGCCAGGGTTCGCTGACGGTGCGCAGCGTGGCCGCGGTGGCCACGGCGGCGGTGACCGCTTCGTGCCCCTTGTCCTCCTTGGACCCTTCGAGGCCGGCCCGCTCCAGCGCCTGCTCCTCGGTGTCGCAGGTCAGTACGCCGAAGCCGACGGGAACACCGGTGTCGACGGTGACCTGGGTGAGGCCGAGGGTGACGCCCTGGGAGACGTACTCGAAGTGGGGGGTGCCGCCCCGGATGACCACGCCGAGGGCGACGATCGCGTCGTAGCCGCGTCCGGCGAGCACCTTGGCGACGACGGGCAGCTCGAAGCTGCCCGGGACGCGGAGCAGGGTCGGCTCGTCGATGCCCAGCTCGCGCAGGGCGCGCAGGGCGCCGTCGACGAGTCCGTCCATGACCTTCTCGTGCCACTGGGCCGCGATCACGGCCACGCGCAGGTCGCCGCAGTTGCGTACGGACAGTTCGGGTGCACCCTTGCCGCTCATGTCTCTCCTGATGCCGATGCTGGTGACGAGGTGTTCGGTCGTTCGTTACTGGTTGGCGCAGGTCGACGCGGGGGCGCCGTCCAGCCAGGGCAGGTCGTGGCCCATGCGGTCGCGCTTGGTGCGCAGGTAGCGCAGGTTGTGCTCGCCGGCCTGGACGGGCATGGGTTCCCGGCCGGTGACGGCGAGGCCGTGGCGGACGACGGCCGCGGTCTTGTCGGGGTTGTTGGTCATCAGCCGCAGGCTGCGCACGCCGAGGTCCGTGAGGATCCGGGCGCCCGCCGCGTAGTCGCGGGCGTCGGCGGGCAGGCCCAGCTCCAGGTTGGCGTCGAGGGTGTCCACGCCGCGCTCCTGGAGTTCGTACGCGCGCAGCTTGGAGAGCAGGCCGATGCCGCGTCCCTCGTGGCCGCGCAGGTAGACGACGACGCCCCGGCCCTGTTCGGTGATGCGCCGCATGGAGGCGTGCAGCTGCGGGCCGCAGTCGCAGCGCTGGGACTGGAAGATGTCGCCGGTCAGGCACTCGGAGTGGATCCGGACGAGGACGTCCTCGCCGTCGCCGACGTCGCCGTGGACCAGGGCGACGTGCTCGACGCCGTCGACACTGGAGCGGTAGCCGTACGCGGTGAAGTCGCCGAACGCGGTGGGCAGCCGGGTCTCGGCCTCGCGGCGGACGGTCGGCTCGTTGCTGCGGCGGTAGGCGATCAGGTCCTCGATGGAGATGATCGTCAGGCCGTGCTTGCGGGCGAAGGGGATCAGCTCGGGCAGCCGGAGCATGACGCCGTCCTCGCCCGCGATCTCGACGATGGCGCCGGCCGGGCGGAGTCCGGCGAGCCGGGCGAGGTCGACGGCGGCCTCGGTGTGGCCGTTGCGGACGAGGACGCCGCCGGAGCGGGCGCGCAGCGGGAAGATGTGGCCGGGCCGGACGAAATCGCCGGGGCCCGCGACACCGCCCGCGAGCATGCGCAGCGTGGTGGCGCGGTCGGCGGCGGAGATGCCGGTGGTGACGCCGTGCGCGGCCGAGGCGTCGACGGAGACGGTGAACGCGGTCCGCATCGACTCGGTGTTGTGCTCGACCATCTGCGGGAGGTCGAGGCGCTCCAGCTCGTCGCTCTCCATCGGCGCGCAGATGAGCCCCCGGCACTCGCTCATCATGAAGGCGACGATCTCCGGGGTGGCCTTCTCGGCGGCGATGACGAGGTCGCCCTCGTTCTCGCGGTCCTCGTCGTCCACGACGACGACGGGCCGGCCGGCGGCGATGTCGCGGACGGCCTGCTCGACCGGGTCCAGGGAGAGGTTCTCGGGGAGCGGTTCGTGGCCGGGGTGCAACCAGGTGGGCTGGGCAGTCATGCCGTGGCTCCTTCCAGAGCGGGTGTCCGCGTACGCAGCCACCAGTCGCGCATCCCCCACAGGACGAGCGCGCCGTAGATGATGTAGACGAAGCCGGAGAAGGCGAACCCGTTGGCGAAGTTCAGCGGGACGCCGACCAGGTCGACGAGCAGCCAGGCGAACCAGAACTCGACCATGCCGCGGGCCTGGGCGTACATCGCGACGACGGTGCCGACGAAGATGTACGCGTCCGGCCACGGGTCCCAGGAGAGCGACGGGAAGGCGGTGAACAGGCCGCCGACGGCGAGGGTTCCGAGGGCGGCGGCGCCGATCAGCACGCCGCGCTCGCGCCAGGTGGCGAAGCGGACGGCGATGGAGCCGTCCTGGGCCTGCCGCTTGCCGCGGTTCCAGGACCACCAGCCCCACAGGGCGACGACGATGACGACCAGCTGCTTGCCCGCGCTGCCGGAGAGGTGCGCGGAGGCGAAGGCGACGAGCAGGATCACGCCGGAGAGGAGCTGGGCGGGCCAGGTCCAGATCGAGCGCCGCCAGCCGAGGGCCAGGGCGATCAGGCCGACGAGGTTGCCGATCATGTCCGACCACTTGATGTGCTGGCCGAACACGGTGAACGCCTCGGAGTTGAGCCAGTTCGCGAGGTTCATCGCGGGTCCTGTCCGGCCCGGTCGCCGAGCAGCCGCTCGACGTACTTGGCGAGGACGTCCACCTCCAGGTTGACCGGGTCGCCGGGCTGCTTGCGGCCGAGCGTGGTCAGGGCAAGGGTGGTGGGGATGAGGCTGATGGTGAAGTGGTCGGTCTCCGCGTCCACGACGGTCAGACTCACGCCGTCGACGGTGATGGAGCCCTTCTCCACGACGTACCGGGTCAGCTCGGGCGGCAGGGAGACCTTGACGAGCTCCCAGTGCTCGGAGGGGGTGCGCTCCACGATGGTGCCGGTGCCGTCCACGTGGCCCTGGACGAGGTGTCCGCCGAGCCTGCCGCCGAGCGCCATCGGGCGCTCCAGGTTGACCCGGGAGCCGGTGGTGAGCGCGCCGAGGCTGGAGCGCTTCAGCGTCTCGGCCATCACGTCGGCGGTGAACTCGCCGTCGGCGGTGTCCACGACGGTGAGGCAGACGCCGTTCACCGCGATGGAGTCGCCGTGCCGGGCGCCTTCCGTGACGACGGGGCCGCGCAGCCGGAAGCGGGAGGCGTCCGCCAGCTGCTCGACGGCGGTGACCTCACCCAGTTCTTCGACAATTCCGGTGAACACTCAGTTTCCCTTCCGAGCAGGGGCGGGGACGGCGGTGATGCGCAGATCGGGGCCGATCGGCACGGTCTCGGTCACATCGAGGCGCAACGCCTCGGAGATCGTGGAGATTCCGGCGTCGGCGAGGGCGGCGGGGCCCGCGCCGAGGAGCACCGGGGCGAGATAGCCGACGACCTTGTCGACCTTTCCCGCCGCGACGAAGGCACCGGCGAGGGTGGGGCCGCCTTCGAGGAGTACGGAGAGGACGCCGCGCTCGTGCAGGGCGGCGAGGAGGGCGTCGAGGTCCAGGCCGGGGCCGGCCCCGGCGCGGGGCAGGCGCAGGACGGCGGCCTCGGGAAGGTGTCCGGCGGGGGCGTCGTCGGCGACGGCGACCAGGGTGGGCGCGGTGTCGTCCAGGACCCGGGCGCCGGGCTTCACGGCCGTGGCGTTCGTGTCGAGCACGACCCGCAGCGGCTGGGTGACGCCGTCGATGCCGCGTACCGCCAGCTGGGGGTCGTCGGTGCGGGCGGTGCCGGAGCCCACCAGCACGGCGTCGGCCTCGGCGCGCAGCCGGTGGACGTCGGCGCGGGCCTCGGGCGAGGTGATCCAGCGGCTGGTGGCGTCGGCGGCGGCGATCCGGCCGTCGAGGGTGGCGGCGTACTTCCACAGGACGTACGGCCGCCCGAGGCGCACCGAGGTCAGCCAGGCGGCGTTGCCCGCCTCGGCCTCCTCCGCGAGAAGGCCCCGCTCAACCCGGACACCGGCCGCGCGCAGCGTGTCGCCGCCGCCCGCGGCCCCCGGGTTCGGGTCGGCGACCGCGTAGACCACGCGGCTGATCCCGGCGGCCAGGAGGGCCCGGGAGCAGGGGCCGGTGCGGCCGGTGTGGTCGCAGGGTTCGAGGGTGACGTAGGCGGTGGAGCCGCGGGCCCGTCCGCCGGCCGCGCGCAGGGCGTGGACCTCGGCGTGCGGCCCTCCGGCGCGCTGGTGGAAGCCTTCGCCGACCACGGCTCCGGAGGCGTCGGTGATCACACATCCGACGACCGGATTGGGGCTGGTGGAGCCGAGACCGCGCGCCGCGAGCGTGATCGCTCGGCGCATGGCGGTGATGTCGGCTGCGGTGTCCACCGGGTCCTCCTGCCTCTTCGGGCACGGACTCCGGGGCCTGTCGATGACGACAGAGAGACGGCTCACCAGCGGAAACGCCGAAAACCCGAGAACGGGAACGCCAGGAACGCACGGCGTCACGGGAGACTCCCGGCCATGCGTCCGCCGACGGCGGCGTACCGATGACGAACCGCCGCGCACTGCCTCCCATCCGGACTTTCACCGTCGGTCCAGGAATCTCACCTGGTCAACCGGCCGCTGGCTGCGGACGGGTCGCGGACTATAACCGCCGGTTCGGAATTGCACCGACCCCGGAGTGCGCTGCTACTGGTACGGAACCAGTCTGCCACGGACGCCTCACGGCCATGCGGGTGAGCACTGTGGGCTGGGTCACAGGAAACCTGGCGTGTTTCCATCGGCCGGAAGTCGACAACGTAGTCATCGGCGGGCCGCCGGGAAAGTTGACGCTTAAAGGTCCAGACCTATTGACGCACTGGTCTAGTCCTCTTAATCTCTGCGTCACCTCCGAGGTTCGGTCCGGCGGTGTGCGCACACCAGGACCCCGACACGACCCACCCCCTTTTGCCAGTTGTGTTCTGCCGACCTCCCCAGGAGGAACGACCACATGCTGTCCCCCACCCGAGCGAGAGCCACGCTCCTCGCCGCCGGCGCCGCTGTCGCCGGCCTGTTGATGACCTCGCTCGCCGCGACTCCGTCGGCAGCCGCCACCGACCACGAGTCCTGTCGCCCCGACGGTCTGTACAAGACCCCCGGCGTCGACACCCCGTACTGCACCGTCTACGACGCCGACGGCCGCGAGAAGATGGGCGCCGACCACAAGCGCCGCGTCATCGGCTACTTCACCAACTGGCGTACCGGCAAGGACGGCAAGGACGCCTACCTGGTCCCGGACATCCCGTGGGACAAGGTCACCCACCTCAACTACGCCTTCGCGCACGTCGACGGCTCCAACAAGCTCTCGGTCGGCCCCGACAGCGCCGACAACGCCTCGACCGGCATGACCTGGCCGGGTGTCGCGGGCGCGGAGATGGATCCGGCGCTCCCCTACAAGGGGCACTTCAACCTGCTGACGAAGTACAAGAAGCAGCACCCGAACGTGAAGACCCTGGTCTCCGTGGGCGGTTGGGCCGAGACGGGCGGCTACTTCGGCCCCGACGGCAAGCGCGTCGACTCGGGCGGATTCTACTCGATGGCGACCAACGCCGACGGGTCGGTCAACCAGAGCGGCATCAACACCTTCGCGGACTCGGCCGTCGACTTCATCAAGAAGTACGGCTTCAACGGCGTCGACATCGACTACGAGTACGCGACGACCATGAAGGACGCGGGCAACCCGCTGGACCACACGCTGTCCAACGGCCGCCGCGCCGGGCTGGTCAAGGGCTACGACGCCCTGATGAAGACGTTGCGCGAGAAGCTCGACCGCGCGGGCGCCGCCGACGGCAAGCACTACCTGCTGACCGTCGCCGCCCCCTCCTCCGGCTACCTGCTGCGGGGCATGGAGACGTACCAGATGCAGAAGTACCTGGACTACGTGAACATCATGTCCTACGACCTGCACGGCGCCTGGAACGAGTACGTCGGCCCGAACGCCTCGCTGTTCGACGACGGCAAGGACGCCGAACTGGCGCAGGCGAGCGTGTACTCCACCTCGCAGTACGGCGGCACCGGCTACCTCAACACCGACTGGGCCTACCACTACTTCCGCGGCTCGATGCCGGCCGGCCGGATCAACATCGGTCTGCCGTACTACACCCGTGGTTTCAAGAACGTCCAGGGCGGCACCGACGGGCTGTGGGGCAGGGCGGCCACGACCGACTGCCCGGCGGGCGCGGGTCTGACCAAGTGCGGTGACGGCGCGGTCGGGATCGACAACCTCTGGCACGACAAGGACACCAACGGCAAGGAATCTCCTGCCGGTTCCAACCCGATGTGGCACGCGAAGAACCTGGAGAAGGGCATCGTCGGCGACTACGTCACCGACTACGGCTTCCCCGCGAACACCCAGCTGACCGGCACCTACGTCCGCAAGTACGACTCCACGCTGGTCGCCCCGTGGCTGTGGAACGCCCAGAAGAAGGTGTTCCTCTCCACCGAGGACGAGCAGTCGGTGAAGGCCAAGGCCGACTACGTCGTGGACAAGGGCATCGGCGGCACGATGATCTGGGAGCTGGCGGGCGACTACCAGTGGAACGCGGCCAAGGGCCAGTACGAGACCGGCTCGACGCTGACCACCGCGATGTACGACGCGTTCAAGTCGGCGACCCCGTACGGCGCGAAGCGCTCCACGATCGACCTGCCCACCCAGGCCGTGAACATCGACGTCTCCTTCGGGCAGTTCCCGCTGGGCGACTCCAACTACCCGATCAGCCCCAAGCTGAAGATCACCAACCGGACCAAGGCCACGCTGCCCGGCGGTACGGAGTTCCAGTTCGACTACTCCACCTCCGCCCCGGCCAACGCCAAGGACCAGTCCGGCTTCGGCACGACGATCATCCGCAGCGACCACACGGCGGCCAACAACATCGGCGGCCTCAAGGGCGACTACAACCGCGTCTCGCTGAAGCTCCCGGCCTGGCAGACGCTCGCCCCCGGCGCCTCGGTGGAGCTGGACTTCGTCTACTACCTGCCCACCTCCACACCGTCGAACTGGACCGTGACCTTCGGCGGGAAGTCCTACTCCCTCGCCGGTGACCTGGCCCGGGGCACCACCGTGGTCGAGCCCGGCACCGGCACCGACCCCACGCCGACCCCGACGCCGGACCCGACCGGCCCGACGCCGACGCCGACCCCGACGCAGCCGGGCGGCAGCTGCACGGCCCCGGCCTGGAGCGCGACCACCGAGTACGGCGGCGGCTCCACCGTCAGCCACGGCGGCCACCAGTGGAAGGCCTCGTGGTGGACGAAGGGCGAGACGCCCGGATCCACCGGCCAGTGGGGCGCCTGGAAGGACCTCGGCGCCTGCTGACCCCTTCTCCGGTCGTCCGGCGGTGAACGGCTCCACCCCCCGTTCACCGCCGGGCCCCCGGCCCCGTCGTCCCCGGCCCCGGCGTCCATCGCTGGGGCCGGGGGCGTTGCCGGGCCGGTCGCCCGGCGCCGGGCGCTCACCCCCGGCGGGCCGGACCCCGTTCTGGCAGGCCGGCACCATGACGACGATTCTGGGGGGTTCCTCATCGACGCGGCGGAACGGGCCGGGACGCCGCATCTGCTCCACATCTCGATCGTGGGCGTGGACCGGCTGCCGCTGGGCTACCAGAGTTCCTCGACCGCCGCCACCGCCACCCGGCCTGAGCCGGGCCGGGCCGCCGGCGCTCACGCGGAGCTGTGGCCGGTTCAGCCCTCCGGGGCGAACAGCGCGTCCTGCGCGGCGTCCCGGGCGGTGATCAGCGCACCGCGCAGCACGGCGCCGTCGCCCAGCGAACCGGCACGGACCTCGGTCCGCAGGGGTGACATCGCGGCCAGCCGCTTCTCGACCCGGGCGGCGAGCGCGGATCCGCCCGCGTGACCGACGGCCCCCGCGAGCAGGACGCAGCCGGGGTCGAGCACCGAGACGACGGCGGCGGCGCCGAGGGCGAGGCGGTCCGCCAGCTCCTTCAGGAAGGGCTCGCCGGCCTCCCCCGCCTCCAGGGCGGTCCGCACCGCGGCCACGGCCGCCGCCTCCTCCCGGCCGTCGGTCACCGCGCCGGGGTCCACCAGGCCGTGCGCGGCGGCGAGTTCGCACAGGGCGGCGGAGCCGGCCAGGGAGTGGAAGCCGCCGTCGCAGTCGACCGCCGAGGGCAGCCCGCCCACTCCGGGGACGGGGAGGAAACCGATCTCCCCCGCACCGCCGGACGCACCCTGACGGAGCTTGCCGTCCAACATGACGGCGGCTCCGATCCCCTGGCCGAGCCAGAGCAGGACGAAGGTCTCCCGGTCGCGGGCCGCGCCCGCCCGGTGCTCGGCGACGGCGGCGAGGTTGGTCTCGTTCTCGACCAGGACGGTTGCGGGCAGCCGCCGTTGGAGCTCCCGGACCAGGCCCCGGTGCCAGGCGGGCAGGCCGGTGCTGTCGCGCAGTTCGCCGGTGACGGGGTCGATGAGCCCCGGCGCTCCGACCCCGACGCTGTGCAGGGGGACGGACCCGGCCGCCCGGGCGGTGCGCTCCAGCAGGGCGACGGCCCGCTCGACGGCGGGCTCGGTGCCGGTGTCGCCGCCGATGGGCAGGGAGTCCTCGGCGAGCGTCGCCCCCAGCAGATCGGTGACGACCACACCGACGCTTCCGAGGCGCACGTCGAGCGCCGCGAGATGGGCCCGGTCGGCGACGATCCCGTACAGCCGGGCGTTGGGTCCGCGGCGCACGGCCCCGGACTCGCCCACGACCTGGATCAGCCCGGCCCCCTGGAGCCGTTCGACGAGGTCGGCGACGGTGGGGCGGGAGAGTCCGGTCAGCGTCTTGAGCTGGGTGGCCGTCAGGGGGCCGTCCTGCTGGAGCAGCCGCAGGGCGAGCCGGTCGTTGATGGCCCGAGCCGTGCTCGGTGATGCGGGCATAGCGGGATCCTTCCAGATCGCTGCCCCCGCCGTTCCTCCGAGGCCGCGAAGTAACGACTATTTATCAGGCAGGGTTCCTGATAGTTTACGGCCCGCACCGTCGCACGCGAGCGCCGGACCGCCGGCATCCGGGAATTCCCGGGGGAGGGACACGACGGCATGAGAGACGACCCGACCGTCACGGTCTACAGCACGGAACAGGTGAAGCGGGCGCGGATCGCCATCGCCGCGGTCTTCACCGTCCACGGGGCGGTGACCGGCAGTTTCGCGACCCGGGTGCCATGGATCCAGGATCACGCCGGGGTGAGCGCGGGCCAGCTCGGCCTGGCGCTGGCCTTCCCGGCGATCGGCGCGTCGATCGCGATGCCGCTCGCCGGCCGGATCAGCCACCGGTTCGGCGCGCGGACCGCCCTGCGGTGGCTGCTGGTCCTGTGGACGCTGGCGCTGATCCTGCCCGCGCTCGCGCCGAGCCTGGTCACGCTGTGCGCGGCGCTGTTCGTCTACGGGGCGACGGCCGGGATGTCCGACGTGGCGATGAACGCCCTGGGCATCGAGGTGGAGAACCGTCTCGACAAGTCGATCATGTCGGGCCTGCACGGCATGTGGAGCGTGGGAGCGCTGATCGGCTCGGCGGCGGGCACCGTCGCCGCGCACACCGCGACCGATGCCCGTCTGCACCACGCCATCGCGGCCCTGGCGCTCACGGCACTGGGGCTGATCGCCTGCCGGGGCGTCCTCGATCTCCAGAGCCGCCCGGACGAGGAGCCGCCGCCGCGTTTCACGCTGCCGCCGAAGTCGGCCCTGATCATCGGGGCGGTCGGGTTCTGCGCGGTGTTCGCGGAGGGCGCGAGCCTGGACTGGTCGGCCGTCTACCTGCGGGACGTCCTGGACAGCTCGGACGGCCTCGCCGCCGCGTCCACCACCGCGTTCACCCTGACGATGGCGATAGCCCGGATCGCCGGGGACCGGATCGTCGACCGGTTCGGCGCGGTCCGCACGGTGCGCACCGGCGGCCTGATGGCCACCGCGGGCGGGCTGCTGGTCGTGTTCTCGCCCTCCCCCGCGGCCGCGATGTGCGGCTTCGCCCTGCTGGGCCTCGGCGTGGCGGTCGTGGTCCCGCTGGCCTTCGCGGCGGCGGGGCGCAGCGGGCCGAACCCGAGCCAGGCCATCGCGGGCGTCGCCACCATCACGTACACCTCCAGCCTGATCGCCCCCTCCGCGATCGGTTCGCTGGCCGAGGCCACCTCGCTGATGGTGTCGTTCGGCGTGGTGACGGCGCTGGCCTTCGGCCTGGTGCTGGGCGCCGGGGTGCTGCGGTCCGCCGACCGCAAGGTCGCCGGCCCGGCGGCCGGAAGCGGTACGGCGACGAAGAGCGCGACCGGGAGCTGACCGGACGGGAAACGGCGGCGCGCACGAGTGCGGCGGCCCGGGACGCGGTACGGCGGCGCGCGGTCACTGCGGCCCGGCACGCGGTACGGCGGCGCGCGGCGGGAGACCTCCGCGCGGGCACCCTCCGCCGCACCATTACCATGGCGCTGATCTTTTCCGCAGGTGAACACCGAACACCGGGTCGCAGACCGGCCGGCACACCGAGCAGACCTTCAGGGAGCAACCATGAGTCTCGGCGTGCGCTGGAGACTGCACGGCGACGGGAAGAACCTCGCACCGGGCGAGATCGTGAGGCCGGACGAACGGCTCACCTGGGGGCGCACCGCCGGTCTCGGTGCCCAGCACGTGGTCTCGATGATCGGGGCCTGCTTCGTCGCCCCGATCCTGATGGGGCTGGACGCCAACCTCGCCGTCATGGCATCCGGTGCGGCCACCATCCTCTTCCTGCTCATCACCCGTGGCCGCATTCCCAGCTATCTCGGCAGCAGCCTGTCGTTCATCGGCGTGGCCGCGGTCATCCAGACCCAGGGCGGCGACGCGGCGACCCTCACCGGCGCACTGCTGGTCGTCGGCGCGGTCCTCTTCCTGTGCGGGGCGGCCATCCGCGCCCTCGGCGCCCGTGTCATCCACGCCCTCCTGCCGCCGGTGGTCACCGGCGCGGTGGTCATGCTGATCGGCTTCAACCTGGCTCCCGTCACCGCCGGCACCTACTGGCCGCAGGACCAGTGGACCGCGCTGCTCACCATGGTCTTCACGGGCTTCGCCCTCGTCGTGCTGCGAGGCTTCTGGTCCCGTATCGCGATCTTCCTCGGCCTCGCCTTCGGCTACCTGGTCTCCTGGGTCTTCGACCGCGTCTTCGGCAAGATCCACTCCCCCGCCGGAGGCACCGAACCGGTCGACCACTGGCGCCTGGACCTCTCGGGGGTGGCCGAGGCCGACTGGATCGGCCTTCCCACCCTCCACGCCCCGAGCTTCTCGCTCTCCGCGGTGCTCGTCGCCCTGCCCGTCGTCATCGCGCTCATCGCCGAGAACGCCGGACACGTCAAGGCCGTGGGCGAGATGACCGGCGACCCGCTGGACGACAAGCTCGGCACGGCGATCATGGCCGACGGCGCGGCCACCGTGATGGCGACGTCGGTCGGCGGTCCCGCGACGACCACGTACGCCGAGAACATCGGTGTCATGGCCGCCACCCGCGTCTACTCGACCGCCGCCTACTGGTGCGCCGCCGGCTTCGCGATCCTGTTCGGTCTCTGCCCCAAGTTCGGCGCCGTCGTGGCCGCCATCCCCGGCGGCGTCCTCGGCGGGATCACCGTCATCCTCTACGGCATGATCGGCCTGCTCGGCGCCCAGATCTGGGTCCGCTCACGCGTCGACCTGTCCAACCCGCTCCACCTCGTGCCCGTGGCCGCGGGGCTCATCGTGGGCATCGGCAACGTGAGCCTGAAGCTCACCGACAACTTCGAGCTGAGCGGCATCGCGCTGGGCACGCTGATCGTCCTCGTCGGCTACCACGCCCTTCGAGCCCTGGCTCCCGCCCACATGAAGGCCGAACCCCCGCTCACCGATCCGGACAACCCGGGGTACGACCGGGGTCTGCCGGGCGGGTCGTGAGCGCGGACCGCGCGGGCGGGCCGGGACGCCCGAGGTGACTCCCGCGGCCGACTTCCGTCAAACGTGCCGCATTGGCCGGATTCGAGGGTGCGGTCTAGAGATCTCCTGACTCCGCGCGGAGGCGCTGGATCAGTACTGTCGGGAGCCCCGGGAAGCAGCAACGAATCTGGAGTCCGCCGTGCGCATCAGCGTCTGTATCCTGCCCGACCGTCCGTTCCGGGAAGCGGCCGCGAGCTGGCGGCACGCCGAGGAGCTGGGCTTCCACGCCGCCTACAGCTACGACCACATCACCTGGGCCGGACTGCCGGACAGCGCCTGGTACGGGGCGATGCCCACGCTGGCGGCCGCCGCCGGGGTCACCTCGCGGATCAGGATCGGCACGCTGGTGACGTCGCCGAACTACCGCCACCCGGTGCCCCTCGCCCACGACGTCGTCACGCTGGACGCCATCAGCGAGGGCCGCTTCGTCCTCGGCTTCGGCGCCGGCTCGCCGGACGCCGACGCCTTCGTCCTCGGCCAGGGCGAGCGCGGCAAGGGCTGGTCGGTGCACGAACGCGGCGGCCGGTTCCGCGAGTCCGTGGAACTCCTGGACCGGCTGCTGACCGGAACGCCCGACGGCCGCAGGCGGACGACCTTCCTCGGCCGCTACTACGAGGCCATCGACGCCGGACTGGAGCCGGGCTGCGTCCAGCGGCCGAGGGCGCCCTTCGTGCTGGCGGCGAACGGTCCGCTGGGGATGCGCACCGTCGCGCGGTACGGCGCCTCATGGGTCGTCACCGACCAGGGGGACGTGCCCAGGCAGGAGCGGACCGCGTCCTGGACCTGGTCGGTGCTCGCGCGGCGTATGGAGCAGCTGGACGAGGCGTGCGAACGGGAGGGCCGCGACCCGAAGTCCCTGGACCGTACGCTGCTGACCGGGTTCTCCCTGCTGCCGACCATGGAGTCCGCACAGGCGTTCGCGGACGTCTCGGGGCGGTGCGCCGAGCTGGGGTTCACCGAGATCGTGGTCCACTACCCGCGCGAGTCCGGGTTCTTCGCGAGTCCCCGCCACGTCATCGAGGAGATCGCCCCCGCCAACGGCTGAGCGCCCCTGCCGCGTCTCACGGCCCTTCCGGCCCCGTCCACCGCGATCGTGGACGGGGCCGGGCCCGTACGGAGGCCGCGGCGCGCGGACACCGCTCAGAGCAGGCCGTGCAGCCGCAGGTCGGCCACGCACTTGGCGAGGTACGGAGGCGAGAGCGACGGCACCCGCCCCTCCCCCACCCCGAGGGCGCCGACCGCCGTGCTGAACCGGGTGGCCGGCACGGCGGAGCCCGCCCTCGGTACGCCCGGCCGGGCGTACGCCCGCATCAGCGGCAGCAGCGACAGCCGGCGCTGGTGGTCGGGCAGACCGCGCAGAGCCGCCTCGGCGCGCATGTGCCACTGCTGATGGTCGTCGAACCGGGCGATCGGGTGGCCCGCGTCGATCAGCCAGTCCACGAACTCGTCCCAGGAGATCCCGTCGTCGTGGGCGTTGACCGCGTTGTAGGTGACGTACCCGTCCTCGTTCCCGGCGCTGAGCGCGGTGATCGCGGCGGCGGTGAAGTCGACCGGCAGACCGCTGTAGTGCGCCCGCGAACGGCCGCCGTCCCGGTCGGGCCGGTAGAAGGAGCGCGGCGCCATGTGGGTCGTGAGGACGCTCAGGAGCAGCCGGCTGAACCGGTCGGTCAGGTTCAGCCCGCCCGGCAGGCTGCTGTGGGCCAGGATCATGTCCGGCCGGAACACCGTGACCGGCAGCCCCGCACTCTCGTGCGCCTCGCGCAGCAGGACCTCGCCCGCCCACTTGCTCGTGGCGTATCCGTTCGCGTCGGAGTCGTCCAGCGGCCGTACCGGGGACGCCGTGCGGATGTCGGCCGTCTCGTCGAGGAACGAGCCGTCGGGCAGCATCGCGGCCGCCACCGTCGACACATAGGCGAACCGCTTCGCCCGGCCGGTGAGCGCCAGCCTGATCAGCTCCGCCGTCGCGGCGACGTTCGGCGCGAACAGGCTCCGGTACGGCAGGACATGGTTGACCAGCGCCGCCGCGTGCACGATCTGGTCGGTCTGTTCGGCGAGCGACTCCCAGTCCGTCTCCGCCAGGCCCAGCCGTGGCGCCGACACATCGGCGGCCAGGACCGTCAGATGCCGCTCCGCGGCCGCGTCGAACCAGTCGGCGGGGTCGGCCACCGCGGCGCGCAGGCATGCGAGCACACGCTGCCGTGCGGCCCCGTCGTCGGTGGCCCGGGCCAGGCAGGTCAGCCGGCCGCCCGTCTCGCGGACGCGCCGCAGCCAGTCGACCGCCAGGAACCGTCCGAGATACCCGGTCGCCCCGGTGACCAGGACGTTCCCCACGGAGGCCGGGTCGGGCCGCGCGCCGCGCCCGGCGGCCGGGAGCCGCCCGTCGAGGAAGCGGTCGAGCGTCAGATCGGCGGCCCTCACCTCGTGCGCGTCGCCCCCGTGCACCGAGGCGAAGGTGGGGCGCGCCTCCCGGGCGTCCCGCGCCGGGCCGAGCCGCTCCGCTATGCGGGCCAGCGTCGAGGAGGGCTGGAGGATGACCTGGATGGGCACCTCCTCGTCGAGGATCTGTTCGAGGACGGTCGAGAAGGTGTGTGCCGACAGGGAGTCGCCGCCCAGATCCGTGAAGGCGGCCTCCGCCCGGACCAGCGACGAGGGGCAGCCGAGGGTGATCTGCGCGGCGGCGCGGACCGCGTCCAGCGGCGTGACCTTCCCGCCCGCGGCCCGCAGTGCCGCGATCTGGCCCGCCCGGCCGGCCGCGATGTCCGCGTACAGCCGCTCCAGGCGCGGTGCGTAGCGCTCCTTCAGGGCGGGCCGCAGAAGCTTGCCGGCCCCCGACAGCAGCCCGTTCGCCACCGTGAACGGCTGCCGCTCGACGACGACGTCGTGCGGGATCTCGTACGCGTGCAGGCCCGCACCGTGGGCGAGTTCCCGCAGGGAATCCAGGATCGCGGTCCGTACGGCGTCGTCGTCAAACCGCCCCAGGCGCTCGGCGTCGGGGACCACCACCGCCAGCGGGAACGCCTGCTCGCTGCTGCCGTACACATAGATCTGCGCGATGTGCGGGCTCGTCGCGTAGAGCGCCTCCAGGCCGGACACGGCGATGAACTCGCCCTGGGACAGCTTCACCACGTTGTTCATCCGGTCGACGTAGACCAGACGGCCCGGCGCGGTCTCGGCGAAGACGTCGCCGGTGCGGTAGAAGCCGTCCTCGTCGAAGGCGCGGGCGGTGACCTCGGGCTGCTGGTAGTACCCGGGGAACAGTCCGACCGACTTCACCCTCAACTCGCCTCGGGGGTAGGGCTTGTCGGTGCTGAAGTACCCGAGTTCGGGAACGTCGGCCAGCCGGTGGTCGGTCACCGGCGGGCAGCGGACCACCTGGTCGACGACGATGGCCCGGGTCGTCTCCGTCGATCCGTAGCAGTCGATGATCGGCGTGCCGAGGAGCGAGGCCGTGAAGGTGTGCATCGCCTCCGACAAGGGCGCGCTGCCGCACAGGGCGAAGACGATCCGGCCGCCGAGCATGTCGTCGCGGACCCGGGCGGACGCGGCCGCCTCGGCCTGCGGGCGGGGTGTGCCGGTGCGGCCGATGCGGTCGGCCTCCAGCTGGTACCGCTGGTACACCATGTCGCAGATCCTCGGCACCAGGCTGAGCACCGTGGGACGCGCCAGGCGGATGTCGTCGAACAGCGTCGACATGTCGCCGCGGGCCGCGAAGTAGCCGGTGCCGCCGGCGGCGAGGCCGTTGACCAGCCAGGCGCGGCCGTTGACGTGGCTCATGGGCATGTAGTGCAGCACGAACACCGGGGTGCCGCTGCCGCCTCCGGCGTTCAGCCCGCCGCGGGCGTTCTGCCACATCCTCGTGATCATGGAGGCGGTGTAGATCGCGCCCTTGGGCGTGCCCGTGCTTCCGGAGGTGTAGATCAGTCCGACCAGCCGGTCCGGATCCCCGTCCTCGTACGGTTCCGCGGCGGGCAGCCGGGCGCCCCGGTCCACCTCGTCCACCAGCGGAACCACCTCGGCCCGCCCGCTCAGTCTGCCGCGGGCCGACGCGATCGCCTCCCGGTCGTCGTCCACCCGGGGGTCGTGGTCGAAGACCACCAGGCGCTCGATGGAGGCGGACGTGAGGACGGCTTCGACCGCGGCGTCGAGCGAGGCGACGTCGGCCGCGAGGATCCTCGGCGCCGTCTCGGCGACCACCGGAGCCAGCCGTGCGGCGGACGAGCCGGTGGGCAGCGGCACCGACACCGCGCCCAGGTACATGCAGGCCAGGTCGATGACCGCGTAGTCGACACCGGTGAACCCCAGGGTCGCGACGAAGTCCTTGGCGCGCACGCCGTCGGCGCCGTCGGCCCAGGCGGCCGCCAGCCGGCTGACCTGTCGCCACAGCTCGGCGTAGGTCAACGTGTCGAAGGAAGGCAGGAGTTCACGGGCGTGCCGGCCGGTGGCGGGGTCGCGGACGACACGGCAGGACCTGCGGGCGAGGGCCGTCCGGTCGGCGTACCCGTGCATGGCGGTCGCGATGACCTCCATGAGGCCGTCCTGGCGGCCCATCGCGTCGGCGACGTCGGGGGACGGTACCGCCCCGGCGAACTCGGGATCATCCGCGTACAGGGCCGCGATCCTCGATGCGACGTCGTGGCCTGCCTGATGCTCGGACATGAGGGCTCCGGTGTGTGTGGAGTGCGAGGAATCAGCTGCGAGCGCGTGCGGGGCGGAGGGAGGCCCGGTGTGACGGCCCTCAGCCGGGCGTCGCGTCGGCGGGCTTGGCCCGGCCGCCGAGGAGGGCGGCCAGGCCCATCAGGGTGTAGACGGCGACGAGGGCGAACGCCGGCGCGGCGATGCCGCCTCCCGACTGGAGGCCGGCGAGCAGGGCGACCCCGATCAGGGATCCGGTCGACCGGCCCGCCGACATCAGCCCGGAGGCGATGGCCGACCGGTGCTCGGGGGCGGCGGACAGGGTCAGGGTGATCTGGGGCACCGTCACCAGGCCGAAGCCGAACCCGATCAACGCCAGCGCGGCACAGGTGCCGACCGGGGTGGCGCCCACGGCGGCCAGCACCACCGCGCCGAGCAGGGACAGCAGGATGCCGGCGCCCAGCACGGCCCGGGCGCCGTACTTGGCGGCGAAGCGTCCCGCGGCCAGCGGCATGAAGGTGATCGGCAGGGCGGAGGACAGGAAGAAGAGCCCGACGGTGACCGGGTCGTAGCCCCGCACCTGCTGGAGGAACACGCTGAGCGTGAACATCAGCCCGTTGTAGCCGACGAAGAGCAGCAGGCCGACCGCGACGTAGCCGCGGAACCCGGGCGCCCGGAACAGGTCCGCCGGGATCATGGGGTACGCGTAGCGGCGCTGGCGGACCACGAACGCGGCGAACGCGGCCAGGGCCGCCACGGCGGCCACCACGGGCAGGGGCCGCGTCCACCCCAGCTCCTGGCCCTCGGCGAGCGCCAGCGCGAGACCGCCGAGGAAGACGACGGACAGCAACTGGCCCGGCACGTCCTGCGGTTCCTTGGACGTGGACCGCTCCACCCGGGGCATGTTCCGTGCCGAGAGCCACAGGACGACCAGGACGATGGGCACGTTGATCCAGAAGATGCTGCGCCAGCCCACCGACGCGACCAGGGCGCCCCCGAGCGTGGGACCGAAGGCGACCGGACTCCCGGCGACCATCGACCAGATGGAGATGGCCTTGGCGCGTTTGCCGGGCTCCCGGTAGGTGTCGGTGAGCATCACCAGCGTCGCGGGCATGACGAGCACCGCGCCCAGCCCCTGGGCCGCCCGTACGGCGACGAGCACGGGGCCGTTGGGGGCGAGGCCGCACAGCGCGGAGGCCACCCCGAACAGCACGACCCCGAGCCGGAACATCCGCACCGCGCCGTAGCGCCCCACCGCCGCGGCGCCGGCCAGCATCAGGCCCGCGATGACGACCACGTAGGAGGTGACGACGGCCTGCATCGTCGGAAGGCTCGCGTCGAGACTGTCGCGGATCGCCGGGATCGCGACGTGGAGGATGCTGGTGTCGACGACGATCATCCCGTGCGCCAGACAGGCCACCGCCAGGACGCGGCCGGGCCGCGGGGCCGCGGGGCCGGTGTCGGACGTGCGGTTGTCGAAGCTGGTGGATTCGGCCATGGCCTGCCATTTCGCATGAGTTCGCATGGGTTCGCGTGAGCGCGCATGAGCCGGTGAATTCGATGCCGACAATACTCGAAACCCTAGTGACAAAACGCGCAGCGTCAACCACGCGGCCGGCCGGGCCGACCCGATGTCTGAATCGTCCGATTCCAGGGTCAGGCATAGAGAATGGTCCACTTCCCCGCAGGGTCTGAAGCTCCATAGCCTCGGAGCGCTGAGAATCACCAGAGGGCACAGCCTGGAAGTGCAGGGGGGAACACCATTGTCCTTTTCCCGAGAGTTCCGGGGAATTCAACAGCGCCCGTCGCCCATGCCGTTCCACCGCTATGCGCGGGACGCGATCTCTCCCACTTCAGGCTGGTCACGGCGGTGGCCCGACGCCACACTCGACCGGGCTCCGATCTGGGCCTCGGTCGACCTCCGGGACGGAAACCAGGCGCTGGCCGAGCCCATGGACATGGGCCGCAAGCAGCGGATGTTCGACCTGCTCGTGGCGACAGGCTTCAAAGACATAGAAGTCGGATATCCAGCTGCCAGTACGCATGATTTCGATTTCGTCCGCGAACTGGCCACCAAGGACGGAATTCCGGACGACGTCACGATCTCCGTCTTCACGCCGGCCCGTCCAGAACTCATCGAGCGAACCTTCGACGCGATTCACGGAGCCGACCGCGCCGTGGTGCATTTGTGCCATGCGACGGCCTGCCTGTGGCGCGAGGTCGTGTTCGGGATGTCGCCGCGCGAGGTCCTGCGCATGGCTGTCGACGGCGCACAGCACCTGGTGCGCCTGGCGGAGCGTGAGCCCGGTACCGACATCCGGTTCGAGTACTCCCCCGAGACCTTCAACGTGACCGAGCCGGAGCTCGCCCTGGAGATCGCGAACCGGGTCGCGGAGGTCGTCGACGCCACGTCGGACCGGCCGCTCGTACTGAACCTCCCGACCACCGTGGAGACCCACTCGCCCCACGTCTTCGCCGACCAGGTCGAGTGGATGCACCGCAACCTCGACCGGCGTGACGCGATCATCCTCTCCGTCCATCCGCACAACGACCGGGGCACCGCCGTCGCTTCGGCGGAACTGGCCCTGCTCGCCGGGGCCGACCGGGTCGAGGGCACCCTGTTCGGCAACGGCGAACGCACCGGGAACGTCTGCCTGGTGACGCTCGCGCTCAACCTGTTCAGCAGCGGGGTCGATCCCCAGCTGGAGTTCTCCGACATCGACGCCGTCCGCGCGATCGTGGAGGACTGCAACCGGCTGCCCGTGCACCCCCGCCACCCCTACGCCGGCGACCTGGTCTACACCGCCTTCTCCGGCACCCACCAGGACGCCATCGCCAAGGGGCTGGCCGCGCTGTCCGAACGGGCCGAACGGGAGGGCAAGGACGTCGGCGACATGCCCTGGCAGGTGCCCTACCTGCCCATCGACCCGAAGGACGTCGGCCGCGACTACCAGGCGATCATCCGGGTCAACGGCCAGTCGGGCAAGGGCGGCATCGCCTACGTGCTCAAGGCGGGCTGGGGCGTCGACCTGCCGGTCGAACTGCGGCGGGACTTCGCCGCCGTGGTCCAGTCCGCGGCCGACGCCCTGCGGCGCGAACTGGAGCCGCCGGAGATCTGGCAGCTCCTGCTGGAGACCTACTGCCTCGACGACTCGCCCGCGCTGCCCGACGACGAGGGTGGTGGTGCCGACGGCGCCGCGATCCTCGCACGGCTCGCCGCCGAGCACGGTGTCGGGTTCACCCGGCCCCGGTTCACCGGCTCGACGGCGGCCGGCGCACCGATGACCTGCCTCGTCGCGGTGGAGACGGACGGCCGCACCGTCTGGGGGCTCGGCCGGGCGGCCACCGTCGCCGACGCCGCACACAGATCCGCCCGTTCCGCGCTGCTACGGGCGGGCACGCACGAAGGAGACCAGTGAAGAACAACGCGTTCCACACGGTCGGCCCCGGTATCTACCGGGAGGACAGCGGAATGGTCTACGAGGACTACGTCCCCGGCGAGGTGGTCGAACACCGGCCGGGCCGGACGATCACGATGACCGACAACGTGTGGAGCTCCCTGCTCTGCCTCAACCAGCATCCGCTGCACATCGACGCCGTCTACGCCGAGCAGACCAGGTTCGGCAGGATCGTCGTCTCGAGTCTGGTCACCTTCGGGATCGTGAACGGGATGACCGTCTCCACCATCAGCGCCAAGTGCGTCGCCAACCTCGGTTGGGACAACGTGCGGTTGACCGCCCCGGTGTTCGTGGGCGACACGCTCTACGCACAGACCCGCATCGTCTCCCGGCGCGAGTCCGGCACACGTCCCGACCAGGGGATCGTGACCGTCCACACCACCGGCCGGAACCAGGACGACACGACGGTCATCGAATTCGAGCGGACGATTCTCGTCCCCAAGCAGGAGGCACACCCATGATTCCGGTCATCGACCTGGCTCCGGCACGGCCCGGCCTCGAACACGGGACCGCCGAGGAGATATCCGACGCCTGCCGGCGGACCGGGTTCTTCGTCGTACGCGGACACGGCATCGCCCGTGAGGTCTTCGACGACGCCTACGACACCTCGCTGCGCTTCTTCAGCCTCCCGCTGGAGAGGAAGCGCGCGTTTCCGATGAGCACCTCCACCGCACGGGGCGACAACGACTACAGCCCCTACGGGTACAGCGCCCTCCTCTCCGAGAACGCCTACGCCTACACCGGGAAACCGGGAATGCCCTCGGACTACGTCGAGAAGTTCAGCACCGGACGGCTGATCCTGGACGACGACGAGAAGCTCCCGTTCCCCGAGGACGAGTTGGGGGCACAGCTGCGCACGGCCCTGAAGCGGTACTTCGCCGCCTGCGAGACCGTGGCGGGCCGGATCGCCGAGCTGCTGGCCCTCGCCCTGGACCTGCCCCGCGACTTCTTCGCCACCCGGACGAACACCTCCAACGACTCGCTCCGCTCGCACCTCTACCCCGGGGTCGCCCCCGAGTTCCTCAACGACCAGGGCATGGGGCAGCACACGGACGGCACGCTGATCACCCTGCTCACCCAGGACGGCCCCGGCCTCCAGCTGCAGGACCGCTCCGGCCGCTGGCTGGACATCGACGTCCCGGAGCGCGACAGCTTCATCGTCAACATCGGTGACCTGATGGCTCGTTGGTCGAACGACGAGTACGTGTCGACGCCGCACCGGGTGCGGCTCGCCGACCGGCGGCGGCAGTCCATCGTGTTCTTCAAGCTGGCCAACGACGACACCGTCATCGAGTGCTTCCCCAAATTCGCGTCGGACCGCCCCGCGAAGTACGAGCCCATCCGCTACGAGGACTACTCCCTCCAGAAAATGAACCTGCTGTTCGGAAGGGAAGACGCCCGGTGAAGTCGTACGCGAGCCTGCTCTACACCCCCGCGCTGCTGCTGGCGTCGGTCGCCCGGCCCGGCCGGGTCCGCGCCGACATACTGGTCCTGGACCTGGAGGACTCCATCCATCCGGCCAGGAAGGCCGAGGCCCGCGAGCTGCTGGCGGGGGCGGACCTCAGCGGGGCCGGGCTGCCCGCACTCGGCATGCGGGTGAACACGATCGCGACGCCCGACGGCCTGGAGGACCTGCGGGCGCTGATCGAGATGGACGCCACCATCGGCGGCGTACCTCTCGACGTGGTCTTCATCCCCAAGATCTCCGGCGCCGGCGACGTGGCCATCTACCGGTCACTGCTGTCGCACACCTCCAGGCCGCCGGAGATCTGCAGCTTCATCGAAAGCGTCGACGCCGTCGACAACGCCGTCGAGATCGCCGCGGTCAGCGACGGCCTCTGCTTCGGACAGGCGGATCTGACGGCCGACCTGTACGCCGAGAACACCTTCTACCTCGATCACGCGCGAGCCCGGCTCTGCTCTGCGGCGGCCAAGTACCGCGTGCCCGCGATCGACACCAACTCGTTCGAACTGCACGACCTCGACGCCGTCGCGGCGCAGTGCCGGGCCGCCCGGGACGCCGGATTCACGGGGAAGGCGGCCATCCATCCCCGGCAGGTCGACACCATCGCCGAGACGTTCACCGTCGGCCCGGACAAGATCGCCGAGTACCGCAGCGTGGTCGAGGACTACCACTCCACGTCCTACGGCTTCGCGGTCGAGGAGGACCGGGTACTCGCCCCGCCGTTCGTACTGCGGGCCCAACGCATGCTCGCACTCCACGCACCCGCCGAAACCGGCCGGAACGCCCGCACCAACTAGCCCAGGGGGATCCCAGTGAAGAAGCTTCCGCAGCACGCCGTCATCGACGTCTCCGCCCACCCGACCGAGCTGACCGACGGCCGGCTCCGGGCCGTCGGGGACGGAATCGTCCGGGAACTGGTACGGCTGGTCGCCGAGGGCGACGGCGTGGCCGTCTGCCTCGGCGTCTCCAGGACGCTGGCGCACCACGGACTCGACGTCCACAAGGAGCAGGACGCCGTGATCGCCCGCGACTACCTCGAATCGCTGTTCCGCGGCTTCGGGGAGCACGTCGACGTCTCCCGGTACAGCCCCGTCGCGATGGACTACGACCGCATCGCCGGCATGGACGTCGACGGGTACAACAAGAACACGCACTTCACGCCCAACGGCGACCACACCACCGAGCGCGAGTTCCTGACGACCAAGTGCGTGCACTTCGACGCCGCCACACCGTTCATCGGGAACATCTACGGGCCCAACACCAACATCACCCACGGCACCCCGATGGTCTGCGACACCCGGGCCTACTGCCAGGAGACCGGGGTCGCCCCCGCCGATCTGCTGGAACTGATGCCGCACAGCTACAACGTCGCGGTCAAGGAGGAGCACGCCGGGCCGGTCCTGGCCGGGTACGCCGCCGCCGTGGAGGCCGACCTCTCCGCCGACCTGGTCATGGTCGTCCTGCTGAACGAGGTGGACCGCGGGCTCGCGCACGCCGGCTCCGAGCCCCGCCCCACCGACCCCACCCGGCCCGCCCGCCGTCCGATCCGGCACCTGGAGTACCAGTTCGCCGAGGGTGTCGAGCTGTCGAAGTGGTACCGGCACTACCGCCTGGAGATCCCGCAGCCCAGCCTCCAGGTGCCGGACGAGGCCGCCCGCGAGCGCTTCCACCGCGGGATCGACCCGGTCGGGACGAACCGGTGACGACGTCCGCGGAATACAGCGTGCCGTCCATGTCCGCGAGCGACCGCGAGGAGCTGGACAAGCTCCTCGCGGCCCTCGCGGCGGGCGAGTGGCCGTTGGACATCGACGACGCCCGGGTGTTCTACGACGCCTGGGGCGCGCCGATCGCCGACGACATCGTGGTCGAACAGCGCGACGGCGGCCACCTGTTGACCCCGCCGAACGCGGAGGGCTCCCTGACCGGGCTCTACCTGCACGGCGGCGGGTACGTGTACGGATCGCTGCGCAGCCACGGTCACATGGTCTCCGAGATCGCCCGCGCGGCCCGCTGCCCGATGTTCTTCGTGGACTACCGGCGAGCCCCCGAGCACCCCTATCCGGCGGCGCTCGACGATGCCGTGGCCGCGTACCGGAGTCTGCTCGCCGACGGGGTCGCCGCCGGTGACGTGGTCCTCGCGGGCGACTCGGCGGGCGGCGGCCTGGTGCTCGCGACGCTGCTGAAGCTGCGGGACTCGGGGCTGCCGGTCCCGGCCGCGGCGGCCTGTGTCTCGCCCTGGACCGACCTCACGGGCAGCGGGGAGAGCTACCACGCCCTGGAGCACGAGGATCCCATGCTCAGCAAGCCGGTGGTGGACCTGGTGTCCGCGTCGTACCTGGCGGACACCCCGCGCACGCATCCGTACGTCTCCCCGCTGTTCGGGGAGCTCGCGGGGCTGCCCCCGGTGCTCCTCCAGGTGGGCAGCCGCGAGATCCTGCGCAGCGACGCCGAGCGGTTCGCGGCCGGGCTGCGGCGCGCGGGCGGCACCGGTGTGCTGGAGGTCTGGCCGGGGATGGTGCACGTCTGGCACCTCCACCACTCGCGCCTCGGCAAGGCCCGCGAGGCCGTGAGCCGGCTCGGCGGCTGGCTCCGCGCCCAGGCTGCGGGGGCGTGATGACCGAGGACATCACCGGGCCCCATCGGTACCGCAACAACCGGAAGATGGTGCCCGCGAGCGAGGCCGCGTGGGGTCTGTCCCGCAAGCACGGGATGCTCGGCCTCGTGGTCGAGGCCGTCGAAGGGCAGAACCGGCTGCGCGACATCCGCACCGGGCACGAGTTCGCCAACCTGTCGTCCTGCTCGTACCTGGGCCTCAACAGCCACCCCACGGTGGTCGAGGCCGGACGGGCCGCGCTGGAGGAGGAGCGGATCACCGGGCTGTCCATGGGCGAGTTCCGGATCCGGCTCGGCATCATGGAACGGCTGGAGGAGGAGCTCGCCGAGCACTTCGGCGCCCATGTCCTGCCCTCGGTGTCCTGCGGGGTGCTCAGCTCGGCGATCCTGCCGTTGCTCGCCTCCGGGCATCTCACCGACGGCGAGCCCCTCGTCGTGGTCTTCGACCGGTTCGCGCACTTCTCACTGAACTTCCTCAAGCCCGTTCTCGCCGACGAGACGCTGGTGCTGACCTGTCCGCACAACGACATGCAGTACCTGGAGGACGTCTGCAAGCGGTATCCGCGGGTGGCCTACGTCGCCGAAGGCGCCTACTCCACCGGCGGGCGGGCGGACCTGAAGGGGATCAAGGACCTCCAGGACCGGTACGGGATGTTCGTCTACCTCGACGACTCCCACGCGCTGTCAGCCGTGGGCGAGCGCGGTGAAGGGTACGCGCGCACCGTGTTCGACACCCTCGGCTCCCGCACGATCGTCGTCGCCTCGATCGCCAAGGCGTTCGGCAGCACCGGCGGCATCGCGATGGTCGGCGACCGCGAGATGTTCGAACTCCTCTACCGGTCCGGGCCGCTGGCCTGGTCCCAGGGATTGCGGACCGCCGCGGTCGGCACCGCCCTCGGGGCCCTGGAGGTCCACCGGAGCCCGGAGCTCGGCCTGCGACAGCGACGGCTCGCCCAGAACATCGCCCTCTTCGACGAGCGGCTGCGCGACCACGGCCTGCGGGGCGCCGGATCGCACATCAAGTTCGTCACCGTCGGCGACAACGACCGGGCGGTACGCCTGTCGACCGAGCTCTACCGGCGCGGCTACTACTGCTCCGCGATGTTCTTCCCGATCGTGGCGCAGGGGCAGGCGGGCGTGCGGATGATGCTGCGCGGCGACATGCCGGCGGAGCTCACCGAGCGTTTCGCGGCGGACCTCCTCGACGTACTGGCGGAGCTCGCATGACCCCCGCGGGCACGGACCACGACAGGTCCGACGTGACGGCCGTGGCCGCGCTGATGCGCGAGAGCCTGCGCGGCGGCGCGGTGCGGAGGATGGCCGTACCGCTGCGGCAGGTCGTCGACGACGGCCGCGGCACCAGATTCCTGTCCATGCCCGCCGTCAGCGCCGATCACGGGCTGTGCGTCAACAAGACCGCCACCATCACCGACGGTCCGGGCCCGACCGTGACGTCCGTGGTCCCGGTGTTCTCCACCGCGACCGGGGAGCTCCTCGGGGTGCTGGACGGCGCGGCCGTCACCAACCTCAAGTGCGCGGCCGTGACGGCGCTGGTCACCGACGCCTGCGCGGCCCGGGAGAGCGCCGTC
The DNA here is from genome assembly GCF_028622875.1 of Streptomyces sp. MMBL 11-1. Classification (NCBI taxonomy): domain Bacteria; kingdom Bacillati; phylum Actinomycetota; class Actinomycetes; order Kitasatosporales; family Streptomycetaceae; genus Streptomyces; species Streptomyces sp. MMBL 11-1. The sequence continues at coordinate 943,725 of NZ_CP117709.1, forward strand.
CTCGGGATCGTCGGATCGGGGGTGCAGGCGTGGCAGCAGTACCTCGGGGTGACGGCGGTGCGCCGGATCACCGAGGTACGGGTCCACTCCCGCACCCCCGAGCACGCCGGGATCCTGTGCGAGCGCATCCGGCGCGCCGATCCGGGCGTACGCGCCCTGGTCGGCGCGTCGGCCGAGGAGGCGACCGCGGGAGCGGATGTCGTCTCGACGGCGACGACCTCCGTACGGCCGCTGCCGATCGCCGCCGAACTGCCGGAGCACGTGCACATCAACTGCATGGGCGCGCACACCACCGAGTCCCGGGAGCTGCCGCGCTCGCTCCTGGCCGCCGCCACGCTGGTCGTCGAGGACAGGGCGATCGCGGTGGCCGAGGCCGGGGAGATCCACCGTACGGCGATCGACCTGGAGTCCCTGGAGACCGGCGGGCACGCCGGACTCGACCGCCGCCGGACCGTCTTCAGCTCCACCGGGCACGCCTCGCTGGACCTCATCACCTGCGCCCATCTGGTGGCGCGGCCCCACCGTTGACCGAGCGGTCAGCGCTGACCGGAACGAAAGGACGACCGTACGTGGCACACGTCGGCACGGAAGAGACCACGGGGTCGCACGAGGACGGAGAACCGGCGGGGGCGGCCGCCGACCGGGAGTTCGACGCGGCTCTCGCCCGCCTCGGCATCGAGATGCCGCCGGACCTGGCGCCCGGAGTCCTGGCCGGACACCGCTCGCTGTGCGCGATGAACCGACTGCTGCGGAACGTGGAGATCGCCGATGTCTGACACCGCCCCCGCCCGGCCGGGCCCTCGGCCCGACGTACCCGAACCGCGCGAAGCCCCGGGCCTGTCCGGGCTGTCCGTGGCGGAGGCCGGTGCGCGGCTGCGCGCCGGGACGCTCACGTCGGTGGAGCTGGTGGAGCACGCGTTGAGCCTGATCGACGCGTACGACGGCGAGCTGCACGCGTTCGTCCTGGTCACCCGTGACCTCGCGCTGCGGCGCGCGGCGCGGGCGGACCGGGAGCTGCGCGACGGCGTCGACCGCGGACCACTGCACGGCATCCCGTACGCGCTGAAGGACATCCTCGCCGCCGAGGGCCTGCCCACCACCAACCACTCGCGGCTGACCCTCACCGACCTCGCCACCGAGGACAGCACCGTGGAGGCCCGGCTGCGGGCCGGCGGCGCGGTGCTGCTGGGCAAGCTGGCCACCTACGAGTTCGCGTTCGGCGGACCGAGCACGGACCTGCCCTTCCCGCCGGCGGGCAACCCCTGGAACCGCGAGCACATCCCCAGCGGCTCCTCGTCGGGAGCGGGCGCCGCGGTGGCGGCCGGGTTCCTCCGCGTCGCCTTCGGGTCCGACACCGCCGGCTCGCTGCGCGGCCCGGCGTTCCACTGCGGGGCCGTCGGCCTCAAGCCCACCTACGGCAGCGTCTCGGGCCACGGCGCCACCCCGCTGGCGCCCACCATGGACCACTTCGGGCCCCTCGCCTGGACGGTGGCCGACGCCGCCGCCGCCCTCCAGGTGGTCGCGGGCCCCGACCCCAGGGACCCGCGCACCCGCGAGGCGCCGGCGCCCGACTTCCTCGGCTCGCTGAGCGGGGAGGTCCGCGGGCTGCGCGTGGCGTACTCGAAGGCCTGGTACGCGTCGGATCCGGGAACCCTTCCGGAGATCACCGAGAGCATCGACCGGGCCCTGGCCCACCTCGACCGGCTCGGCGCCGTCGTCGAGGAGTGCGAGCTGCCGCCGTACGAGCTGTTCGACGCCTGCGGCCGGGTCATCCTGATGGCGGAGGGGTTCGCCGTGCACCAGGAGAACCTGCGCCGCGCGCCGCGGTCCTTCGGCCGCTACACCTACCAGAAACTGATGCCCGGTGCGGGGGTCACCGCCGACGAGCTCCAGCGGGCCCGCCAGGTCCGCGACAGCCTCGCCGCGGCCCTCGACCGGCGGGTCTTCGCCTCCCACGACCTGCTGATCACGGCGTGCGGTCAGACCACCGCGGCCCGGATCGACGCCTTCGGCGCCGACTGGCCCCCGCCGAAGCTGGCCAACGACATGCAGACCATCCCGTTCGCCGTCACCGGACACCCGGCGATGTCCCTGCCCCTCGGCTTCGCCGGCAACGGGCTGCCCATCGGTGTGCAGCTCGTGGGGCCCGCGTACGGCGAGGCGAGCCTGTTCCGGGCCGGCCTCGCCCTGGAGGCCGAGTTCGGCCGACGGGACACCCGCCCGGTGCCGGCATGAGACGGCCCTCCCGCCCGGCGGCGACCCGTCGGCAGAAGGGCTGAGGTGAACGACCGCACTCGCCCCCCGCTCCCCGCCGGCTTCTGGTGGCTGTGGACCGCGACGCTGGTGAACCGGTTCGGCCTGTTCGTCATGCCGTTCCTGTCCCTCTACCTCGCCGTGGAGCGGGGCTACTCCGCCACGTACGCGGGGCTGGTGATCTCGCTGTACGGACTCGGCGGCATAGCCGGATCGCTGATCGGCGGGTCGCTCAGCGACCGGTGGGGCAGGCGGCCCACGCTGCTCACCGGGCAACTGGGCGCCGCCGTCTTCACCCTCGCCCTGGGATTCGCCGAGCAGCCCGTGACGATCGCGGCGTGTGTCACCGTGCTGGGCGTCGCGCTGAAGGTGTCACAGCCCGCGATCGGGGCGATGCTCGCGGACCTGGTCCCCGAGGAGTCCCGGCCCCGGGCCTATTCGCTCAACTACTGGGCGCTCAACCTCGGATTCTCCGTCTCCGCCCTGTCGGCGGGCACCCTCGCCGCCTTCGGCTATCTGACCCTGTTCGTGGTGGACGCCGCCAGTACCCTGCTCTGCGCGGTGCTGGTCTTCTGGCGGATTCCCGAGACCCTGCCGTCGAAGCTCCGCACGGAACCGTCCCAGGAGGCGGCCCCGCGCACGTCCCTGGCCGCCGTGGTCCGCGACCGCCGGTTCATGTGCCTGGCCGGACTGAACCTCCTGGTGGTCACCGTCTTCACCCAGCGGCACCTGGCCCTGCCGCTGTCCATCGCCGAATCCGGCCTGTCCACCGCGGACTACGGGATCGTGGCGGGCGTCAACGGCGTCATGATCGTCACTCTCCAGCTCGCCGTCACCCGCTTCACCCAGCACCGGCCCGCCGGTTGGGTGCTCGCCTGCGGGGCGCTGCTGATCGCGCTCAGTTCGGTGCTCAACGGACACGCCGGCACCGTGCTGCTGTACTGCTGCGCCGCCGTCGTCTACACCCTCGGTGAGATCGCCTACGTACCCACCAGCGAGGCGCAGGTGCCCGCCATGGCTCCGGAGCACGCACGGGGCCGCTACGAGGGCGTGATGGTCCTGACCTGGGCCGTCGGCGGCTTCGTGGCACCGCTGACGAGCGGTCTGATCATCGACGCCCACGGCACGGACACCCTCTGGGCGGGGTGCGCGGTGATCGGCGCGCTCGCGGCCGTCGGTTACGTCGCGTTGCTGCGGCCGCGCCGCGGGAAGGAGGACGCCCCCGGGTCCGCACGAGCCCTCCGGTCCACGCGGGCCCCCTAGGTCCTGTCGTCAAACTGCCGTCTGCCGCGCGGGGCCCCTAGCCCGCTCGGGCCCCTGGCCCCCAGTCCGCACAGCCTTCTAGCAGGAGTGGAAAGACATGGAAGACACCTCGACGACCCAGCGGGCAGCGGCCTCGCGGAGGCCGCATGTGACGGACCCCCGCGGGCTCCTCAACGCGTTCGACCACCAGTTCCGGGGCTTCAGGACCTTCTGGTTCGACCGGATCGCCCCGGCCGGTCCCGTCGTCCTGCCCGCGGCGCTGGGCGCCGAACTGGAGGACGCGATCGCCTACTTGGCCGACCTGCTGCGGCGGGCGGTGCACCACCTGGGCGACGACTGCGTCTCCCGGCACCGGGCCCTGGGCCTGGACGAGCGGCTGACGGAGTTCTACGGGGACGAGGAGTTCGAGAACGCCTACGCCACGGTCATGGGCCGACCGGACGTGATCCTCACCGACGCCGGATGGAAGTTCATCGAGTTCAACTTCTGCTCGTCCACCGGCGGTCAGGTCTACGTCCACCTCCTCAACGAGCTGTGGCGGCAGCTCCTGCCCGACGACGCCCTGAACACCCTCACGCTCGCCGATCCGCTCAAGACACGCGGGGACATGCTGCGCACCGTCCTGGACGACCTCGGTCTGGAACCGTACGTCGCGCTGGTCGGCCATCTCCCGGACGTCTTCCTCTCCGACTCCGGGGGGAACCGGAGGTACTACGAGATCGAGGCCGACGCCCTGCGGAAGTCGGGCATCAGGGCGGAGTACTTCGAGACGGACGAGTTCATCGACGCCCTCGGCTCCCGCCGCGGCGAGTTCCCCCTGGTCCTGGAGCGGACCGTGCCACAGGAGTGGATCGACGCCGGCCGAGAGCTCGGGCCGCTGCTGACGATCAGGAAGTGCGGCGCCGCGGTGCTGACGCCGCAGAGTTCCTACCAGGCGGCGAACAAGCAGCTCTTCGCCCTGCTGTCCCAGGGGCAGGACTGGATGAGCGACCGGGACCGGGAGTTCGTGCGGCGGTACATCCCCTGGTCGCGCTCGGTCCGGGAGGAGACCGTCGAATACCGGGGCACGTCCTGGAAGCTGGACGAACTGCTGCGCGGGCGGCGGGCGGACTTCGTCCTGAAGCGCTCCGACGGCGACCAGAACTTCGACGTGCACATCGGCGCGCTGACCGACGCGGCCGCCTGGGAGGAGGTCATCGCCAAGGCCCGCGAGGCCGGCACCTGGATAGCGCAGGAGACCGTCCACAGCACCGAGATCCACGCGGACGTCCTCGACTGCGACCGGGGCGAGCACCTCGGCATCGCGACGCGCGCGGTGTTCGGCCCCCTGTTCATGGGCGGACGCATGACCGGATGCGGGGTGCGCTACGACGTACCCGCCCCGGGCGGCTCCGCACCGGGGGCGAAGGGATCGAGCATCCTGGGATCCGTCGGCTGGCAGGCAGGCTGACCCGGACGTCCGTCCCGTGTCCGGGCCGGGGCCGCCGGCGGGTTCGGCCGGTGGGCCGGCCCCGGCCCGGACATCCTGCCGGACGTCCCGGTCACCGCCGCTCGGGGTGGGCGCTCTTCTGGACGAGCGCCGTCAGCTGGACCCGCGAACGCACCCCCAGCTTGCGGTAGATCCGGGTGAGCGCCGCCTCCACGGTCTTGACGCTGACGTACAGGGCGGCCGCGATGTCGCGGTTGCCGCGCCCTTCGGTGACCAGATCGGCGATCCTGCGCTCCGCCTCCGTCAGACCGGCCGGCGAGGACCGCACCCGGTTCGGCTCCGGCTCCCACAGCGGCGCGCCCGCCCTGCGGAACACCGCGTCGGCCCTCGCCCGCAGCTCCCTGGCCCGGGCCGGGCGCCTGTGCCGCTGCTCGACGGACGAGTACGCCAGCAGCGCCCGGCCGCACTGCAACGGGTATCCGAGCCGTTCGAAGGTGCGCAGGGCGCGGCCGACCAGTTCCTCGGCCGACGCGTGGTCGCCCGCCGCCGCGTGGCACAGCGCCTCGGCCCGGTCCAGCGAGGCGAGGACCCCGCGCCGTCCCAGCTCCTCGGCCCGGGACCGGGCGTCGGCGACCGTCCGCAGGGCGGCGGGCAGGTCTCCCGCGGCGACCAGTGCCTCGGCCAGATCCGCGTCGTAGCGGACCTCCGCGGGGTCCGCGACACCCAGGTCCTGCACCAGGTCCCGGACCCTGAGCAGATCCGCCAGGGCTCCGCCCGCGTCCCGCAGCAGCAGCCGGGTCATTCCGGACAGGTGCAGACAGTGCGCGGCGAAGACGGTGTCCTCGTCCTCCTGCGAGGCCGTCAGACCGAGGTCCGCGTAGGCGAGCGCCTGCTCCAGGGTCCCGCCGGCGAGTTCGGCGACCGCCGCCGCGTACCACGGCGGGCCGGGCGAGGTAGCCAGGTCACGTGTCAGCGCCAGGAGCCGGTGCGCCTCCTCGCGGGCGAGCTGGCCCTCGCCCCGGTGGGCGTGGATCCGGACGGCGGTGCCGAGCACCCAGAGCCGGTCGGCGGGGCAGTCCGGCGGGCGCATCTCGTCCAACAGCCGCCCCGCCTCGTCCAACCGGTCGTCGAGCAGGGCGAACGCGACGCCGACCCGGCGTGGCTCCCCGGGGGTCCGGCCGGCTCCGGCCGGCGTGCCCGTCGCCAGGGCACGCCGGAGCAGCTCGGCCTGGCCCGGTGAACCGCGGACCTGCTCGATCCGGGCGGTCAGGGCCAGGGCGAAGGAGTGGATCGCCGCGTCGCCGGCCCGCTCGGCCAGTTCGGTGGCGGAGCGGGCGTGCGTCAGCGCCTCCGCGTGGTAGCCGCGGTTCGCGCCCAGGCTCCGGGCGAGGCGCAGGTGCGCCGCCGAGGCAAGTGCGGGATTGTCGGCGGCCAGGGCCTCGGACAGGGCCCGCGCCGCCATCCGCTCCGCCACCGCGGCGCCCCGGCCGGCGGCGTCGGCGACGGCGAGCCGCGCCTGGGCGCGAGCGGTGGGCACGGCCCGCCTGCGGTCCAGCTGCTCCAACGCCGTGCAGGCCAGGTCGAACCGCCCGGCGGCCTCGGCGTCCTGGGCGGCGGCGATCAGCAGGTCGTGCCGGGCGCCGCCGGCCCGGCCGCCCGCGAGCAGCCCGAACTCGGCCGCCCGGGTGTGGTCACCGCCCTCCCGTGCGGCGGTGGCGGCGTCGGCCAGGCCGGGAACCAGCCGGGCGGGAATCTCGGCCGCGCTCAGGGCGGAGGCCTCGTGCCAGACGCGGTCGTCGTCCTCGGACGCGGCGGCGGCCAGGGCGAGATGCGCCTGGCGCACCGCCTCGCCGCTGGACTCGGCGAGGAGGCACTCGCGTACGACCGGGGCCGGGAAGCACACGGTGCCCGCCACACGGATCAGCCCGGCGGCCTCGGCGTCGGCCAGGGCCGCGTCGGCGGACGGTCCCGCGGCCCGGCGGACGGCGTCGAGCGAGGGATCGGCCGCCAGCGCCGCGAGGAGCAGCACCCAGTGCACGGGGGCCGCGAGCCCCGCCAGCCAGGCTCTCAGGGCCTTGCGCGCGTGCGGGGCCAGCGGCTGTGCGTCCAGGACCGCCGTCGCCCCGGCCCGGGCCAGTCCGGCGGCGATGTCCGAGACCAGACGGGGGTTGCCGCCCGTCGCCGTGTGGATGCGCGCGGCGGTCCGCAGGGGGATCCCGAAGGACCGCACCACGGCTGCCGACTCGTGCGGGGTGAGCGCGGGGACCGCGATCTCCACCGCGTCACCGCCGAGGACGTCGTGCGGGAGCGGGCCGTCGGGCCGCAGCGCCGCCAGCAGCGACACACTGCCGCGGCTGCGGCGTGCCGCGAAGCCGAAGACGTCCAGGCTGTCCGGGCCCCACCAGTGCATGTCGTCGGCGGCCAGCAGCAGCCGGGCCCGGCGCCCCCACGTCTGGAGGCAGGACAGGACCGTGACCCGCAGGATCGCGGGGTCGGGCGGAGGCCCGGTGACCCGGCGCAGCACCCAGTCGATCGTCGATCGCTGGACGTCCGGCAGGTCGCCGCTCACGTCCGCCGGGCACACGGTGAACAGGTCCACCAGGGGTACGTACGGCAGGTGTGCGTCGGCGGGCGCCGAGCTGAGCCTGACCACGGGGTCCCCGGAGGACTCCCACCCCGCGCACACCGCGTCCAGCACCGCGGACTTGCCGAAACCGGTGGGTCCGACCACCGCCACCGCACCTGCCTGCCGCAGCTCACCGGAGACCTGGTCGACCAGCGGGCGGCGCGCCCTCACCGCAACGCGTCCATCCACGCCTCGACCGCGTCCGCGTCGCGTGGCAGGTCCGCCGACAGACACAGCGCGCCGTCGGAGGTGATGACGAAGTCGTCCTCGATCCGCACGCCGATGCCGCGCAGTTCCTCGGGGACCGTCAGGTCGTCGGGCTGGAAGTACAGCCCCGGCTCGACGGTGAGCACGTGCCCCTCCTCCAGCACACCGCCCAGATACGTCTCGCTGCGGGCGGCGGCGCAGTCGTGGCAGTCGAGGCCGAGCATGTGGCCGGTGCCGCAGACGGTGTAGCGACGGTAGAGGTCGGCCTCGTGCGGGATCGTGGCGCCGCCGGGCCGCAGGCCCCAGGCGTCGAGCCCCTCGGTGATGACCCGCGTCGCGGCGTCGTGGAAGGCACTGTACGGTGCTCCGGGCCGCAGGGCGGCGATGCCCGCCGACTGGGCGGCGAACACCAGGTCGTAGACGCGGCGCTGCACATCCGTGAAGCGCCCGCCGACCGGCAGGGTCCGGGTGACGTCCCCGGTGTAGAACGAGTCGGCCTCGACGCCCGCGTCCAGCAGGAGCAGCTCCCCCTCCCGCACCGGGCCGTCGTTGTGCATCCAGTGGAGCACGCACGCGTGCGCGCCGGCCGCCGCGATGGTCTCGAACCCCAGGCCGTAACCCTCCAGCCGGGCCCGCCTGTTGAAGGTGCCCTCCACCCATCGCTCCCCGCGTGCGAGGCGGGTGGCGTGGGGCAGTTCACCGGCGACGTCGTGGAAGCCGGCGACCGTGTGCCCCACGGCGGCGCGCAGTTGCTCGATCTCCCACGCGTCCTTGACCAGCCGCGACTCGGAGAGGAAGGCGAGCAGTTCGGCGTCGGCCGGTGCGGACGGCGGGACGGTCGCGTCGACGAGCGCGTCCTCGCCGCGCACCACCCGGGTCGGGACCTCACCGGCGAGCGCCCGCTCCAGCCCCTCCCGGGAGACCGCCTCGACGCCGAGGGCTTCGGCGGTCTCCCGGAGGGTCCGGCGCCGGCCGACCCAGAACTCGCCGTGCTGCCGGTCGCTGTAGAACTCCGCACCGGACGGTCCGGCGTCGCGCGGTGACCGGGGCCGGGTGAACAGGGTGATCTCGTGCCCGCTGCCGGTGGGCTCGAAGACGAGCACGCTGTCCGGCACCGCTCCCGTCCCCTGTTCGGCCGTGAGGTGGATGTACGCGGAATGCGGGCGGAAGGCGTAGTCGAAGTCGTTACTGCGGGCCTTGAGTCCGCCCGACGGGACGACGATCCGCTCTCCGGGGAACCGCGTCGACAGCGCCGCACGCCGCTTGGCCGCGTATGCGGCTCCGGAGACGGGTGGAAGCCTCCTGTCCGTGTCCGCCCACCCCTGCCGAAAGACCTCCGCCACCGCCGCCGGTACTCGACGATCGTGACTCCGCGCTCCGCGCGGGCCGTCCTGACGTTCCATCGCACGCCTCCCCGTCATTCCGTTCCGTGGTGCTGCGCCCTCACTCCACAGGGAGAGCGCACGTGTCCGATCCGCGGCCCCGAAGGGCCGCGGCGGCCGATGTCAGCCGCGAAGCCGGGCCATCCACTCCTCCACTTCGTCGGCCGTCCGAGGAAGGTCGGCCGAGAGGTTCTCGTTGCCCTCGTCGGTGACCAGCAGATCGTCCTCGATCCGTACGCCGATGCCGCGGAGCTCCTCGGGCACGGTCAGGTCGTCCGACTGGAAGTACAGGCCGGGCTCGACGGTGAGCACCATGCCCGCCTCCAGCGTCCCGTCCACGTACAGCTCGGTACGGGCCTTCGCGCAGTCGTGGACGTCCAGGCCGATCATGTGGCCCGTGCCGGCCAGCGTCCAGCGGCGGTACAGCCCGAGTTCGTACGCCTCGTCCACCGACCGCTCGCCGAACAGGCCCCAGGAGGCGAGGTGTTCGGTCAGCACCCGCTGGGCGGCGTGGTGGAAGTCCCGGTACTTCGCACCGGGCCGGACCTGGGCGATACCGGCCGACTGCGCCGCGTACACCGCGTCGTACACCTTGCGCTGGACCGGTGTGAAACGGCCGTCGACCGGCAGCGTCCGGGTGACATCGGCGGTGTAGAGGTTGCGGCTCTCCACTCCGGCGTCGATCAGCAGCAGTTCGCCCGGCCGGGTCTCGCCGTCGTTGCGGACCCAGTGCAGCGTCGTGGCGTGGGCTCCCGCGGCGCAGACCGACGCGTAACCCACGTCGTTGCCCTCGGTCCGCGCGCGCATCCAGAACGTGCCCTCGATGACCCGCTCCGCGGTCGGCGTGTCCGTGCCGAGAACGCGCACGATGTCCTCGAAGCCACGCGCCGTCGCCTGACAGGCGTGGCGCAGGTCGGCGATCTCGAACTCGTCCTTGATGAGGCGCATCTCGGACAGGGCGACGCGGAACTCGGCGTCGCGCTCGGCGGTCACCTTGTCGTTGAGGGCGGCGTCGACCCCGGCGTCGTAGTCGCGCAGCAGACGGATCGGGCCGGTGGCCTCGGCCAGCCGCTCGGTCAGCGTGCGGACATCACGGCAGGGCAGGCCCAGGAGCCGCTCGTTCTCGGTGAGGCTGTTGCGACGGCCGTCCCAGAGCTCACCGTGGTAGTCGCGCCAGAACTCCCCGTTCTCGCGGTTCGACCGGGGGAGCAGATAGGCGACCGCCACGTGGCCGCCGTCCGCACCGGGCTCCAGGACCAGTACGGAGTCCTGGGACTGGTCACCCGTCAGGTAGGCATAGTCGGAGGACGGGCGGAACGGGTAGTCCGTGTCGTTGGCGCGGACCTTCGGGTTGCCGGCCGGGACCACCAGCAGTTCACCGGGGAACAGCGCGGAGAGCGCCGCCCGACGGCGCGCGGTGTACGCCGCCTGGGCGATGGGTTCGAGGTCGCGGCGCTCGGTGTCGGCCCAACCCTGCTTCATGTTTTCGGCCAGTTCGGCACTCACGTCCACGTACAGACCGTTCTTCCGCGTCTTGTTCTCATCCGTCTCACCAGCCACGACAGCCTCCTGATGCGAATCCGTCACGCGTGTTCCTCTCGATCGCAGAAGTCGATGCCTGTCCCGGGGACCGACCGGAAAATCCTCCGGGCAGCGCGCCCGTCCCGGCAACGGCCTTTCCGGGCAGATGTTTTGAGTCGGAGCGGGGGCATGCGGTGAGCCCGGTTGTCGGCGCTGCTGCGGCGCAGACCCGCACGATCCGGGCAGTGCCGGCCCGGTGACCCCCAACTCACCCGGCGGTAGGGCTCCTTGCCGTGAACCGCACTCTTGCAGCCGCCCCTCATCCCCACGTCATACACATGTATGAAATCTCACGGATGCTCTTGCGTCATTTGTCGCTGGGCGGGCCCGGCCGGTCTCGTGGAGCCTGAGCCGGTCGGCCACCCCCGGCGGCGAGGATCCGGCGGGCGCGTTCGAGCAGGGGCTTGTCGATCATCTGTCCGTCCACCACGGTGACGGAGTCACCCGCGGCGACCACGGCCCGGGCCCATTCGCGTTCGCTCGCGGTCGGCGCGAACCGCTCCGCCACGACGGGGACTTGGGCGGGATGGATGCACAGTTTCCCGGTGAAGCCGAGCCGGCGCCCGTGGGCGATGTCCGCGGCGAGCGCGTCGGCGTCCCGCACGCCGGTCGTGACACCGTCGACCGGAGCGCACCGCCCCGTCGCCGCCGAGGCCGAGACCAGCCGGGACCGGGCGTACGCGAGGGCCATGTGGTCGTCGTGAGCGACTCCGAGCTGCCCGGCCAGGTCCACGTTGCCGAGGGCGACACGGACCACGCCCGGGGTGGCGCACACCTCCACGGCCCGCTCGATCCCGGCCGCCGTCTCGATCAGCGGGATCAGGAACGGCACCCCTCCCGTCCGGGAGACCAGGCCCGCGAGCACCAGCGGGTCCTCGGCCTTGGGCACCATCACGGGCATGCCGCGCCCGGCCGCCATCGCGAGGTCGTCGTCGCACCAGGGCGTGCCGGGCGCGTTGATCCGGACCAGGGCGCTGTTGCCCGCGCCGAGCCAGGCGGCGGCGTGATCACGCGCGCGACGCTTGTCCGGCGCCGCGACCGCGTCCTCCAGGTCGAGGATGACCACGTCCGCTCCGGTGGCGACGGCCTTGTCGAACCGGTCCGGCCGGTCCCCGGGCACGAACAACAGACTGCGGGCCGTTTCCAGCCGGCTCACGGGCATGCTCATACGGATGGCCTCTCCTCTACGGCTGGTCCAGGAGCGCCATCATGCTCGGTGAGGGGTGAAGCCGCCCCCTTCGGGGCCCGTACGTCGGCGCGGCGCGCCCACCGCCGGGGGGAGCCCCGGGGCGGGAGACCGCCCCGGGGCTCCCCTCGGTCCTCCGATCAGTCCTCCGGGAGCTCCACCGGGGCGATCTCGTCGAAGACGTCGCCGGGGCCGGGGTTGGTCGCGTCGGTCGCCCCGCCGAACTGGTGCATGACGCCCCACACGGCGTTCAGCGCGGTCTGCACGGCGCCCTCGGCCCAGCCGGCCGTCCAGGAGATGTCGTCCCCCGCCAGGAACAGGCCCCGCTTGTCGGCGGGCAGCTTGTCCTGCATGAAGTGGGTGAACAGCCTCCGCTGGTAGCGGTAGTGGCCGGGCAGGTTCGCCTTGAACGCGCCCATGAACCAGGGCTCGTTCTCCCAGGAGACGGTGACCGGGTTGCCGATGATGTGGCTGCGGACGTCGACGTTCGGGTAGATCTCGCCGAGCGACTTGAGCATGACGTCCATGCGCTCCTTCGGGGAGAGCGGCAGCCACTTCAGGCTGTCGTCGCACCACGTGTAGGAGAGGCAGATGACGGCGGGCTTGTCGGGGCCGTCGTCCAGGAGGTACGTGCCCCGCGTCATCCGGTCGGTGAGCGTCATCGACATGGTGTCGCGGCCGGTGGTCCCGTCCTTGTCCAGCCAGAACGGCCGGTCGACCGGGACGAACAGCTTGGACGACTCCATGTAGTGGGTGCGCTCCATCGCCGTCCAGTGGTCGATCGGGAAGAGCGCGTCGTCGCAGTCGATCTTGGAGAGCAGCAGCCAGGACTGGCCGGTGAAGACCGCGGCCCGGAAGGTGCGGATGTCGCCGGTGGCGTCGGTGACCGTGATGCGGTTGCCCGCCGTACGGGTCAGCCGGGTGACCGCGCCGCGCGGCTCGCCGTCGTGCAGGGAGGAGAGCGAGGTGCCGAGCGGCCAGTGGACGATCTTCCGCGGCTCGCGGTCCCACAGGCGCAGCGGGAGCTGCTGGCTGCCGCCGACGATGCCGCGGTGGTGGTCGTCGGCCTCGGTGTAGACGACGCGGAGGATCTCCAGGATGGAGTTGGGGAAGTCGGTGTCCCAGCCGCCGGTGCCGAAGCCGACCTGGCCGAAGATCTCGCGGTGCCGGAAGGACTTGAAGGCCTCGGAGTCGCAGAGGAAGCCGTAGAAGGTCTGGTTGTCGAGCCGCTCGACGAGCTGCGACCAGATCTCCCGGATACGCGGGACGTCGCGCTCGCGCAGCGCCCGGTTCATGTCGGAGAAGTCGGCGCCCTCCTCCAGAGCGGCGCTCCACGCCTCGGCCACGTCGCGGTAGACCTGCGGCAGGTCGTCGATGGTCTCGGCGTAGTGCGACTCGCCCTTGAGGTCCACGACGGTCGAGGGCGTGGCCGGGGAGAGCGGGTTGGGGAAGGGCCGGGTCTCCAGGCCCACCAGGTCGATGTAGTGCTGGAGCGCCGTGGAGGAGGGCGGGAAGCGCATGGCGCCCATCTCGGCGGTGAGTGAGGGGTCGCAGCCGTCGAAGCCGACGGTGCGCAGCCGGCCACCGATCCGGTCGGCCTCGTAGACGACGGGCTTGAGGCCCATCTTCATCAGCTCGTACGCGGCGATGATCCCGGAGAGCCCGCCGCCGATGACGGCGACCTCCTGGCCGTGCTCGGTCGCCGGTATCTGCCCGAGCCCCGCCGGGTGGGCGAGGAAGTCGTCGTACGCGTACGGGAAGTCCGGACCGAACATGGTGATCGGCGGGGCGGCCGCGTCGGTGTGCTGGACGGCGTTGGGCACCGTGGACGTCATGGGGTACGGACTCCTTGCGCGGTACGGAAGTTCGGGGAGGAGGCGGGCTCAGGCGGGGGAGCCGTACAGGCCGGGGCGGCGGTCGTGCAGATAGGGGTTGGCGGCGCGCGAGGCGGCCAGGAGCTCCGGGTCCACCTCGCCGACGACGAGCTCCTCGCCGCGTCCGGCACGGGTGCGCACGGTGCCGTCGGGGCCGGCCAGGCAGCTGAGCCCGACGAACTCGAACTCGCCCTCCGGGCCGGTGCGGTTGACGTACGCCACGTACATCTGGCTCTCGAAGGCCCGTACGGGGACGACGGATTCGGCGACGAACTGGAAGGGGTGCATCTGCGCGGTGGGCACCAGCAGCAGATCGGTGCCGGCCAGGGCGTGCGCCCGGACGTTCTCCGGGAACTCGACGTCGTAGCAGATCAGCAGCCCGATGCGGATGCCGTCGAGGTCGGCCTGGACGACCGGCTGGTCGCCGGGGGTGAACCACTCCTGCTCGAAGCAGCCGAACAGGTGGGTCTTGCGGTAGTTCGCGAGGCGCCCGCCGTCGGGGCCGATGAGCTGGGAGGCGTTGAAGATCCGCTCCCCGTCGCGCTCCGGGTAGCCGTAGAGGACCGCGAGACCGTGGCGTACGGCGATCTCGGCGACGGCCTCGGCGCCGGGGCCGTCGGCGGGCTCGGCCAGCTCGGGGACGGCGTCGCCGATGGCGTACCCGGTGAGGAACAGCTCGGGCGAGACCAGCAGCCGGGCTCCCGCGGCGGCGGCCCGTGCGGCGGCCTCGTCCAGCACCTTCAGGTTCGCGGCGACGGCGCGGGGGCGTCCGGAGCTCTGGAGCAGGGCGGTGCGCAACGACGGCATGGTTGACCTCGGGCGGTGCGGGCGGGGTGGGGAGACGTATCGAAGGTACGTGGGCCGGATCAGCGCGGACAAGGCGCGAGTGTTGCGCACCAACCGTTGATTCGTTGCGCGAGGAGGCCGTGGTGCGGCGAATCGTTGCGTGCGGCGTCATCGCAGGTCAGCGGGGTGATGTGCGCCACTGTCGCGGGCCGGCCGTCAGGCCGGGGGGCCCTCCGCCGAATACCGCCGCAGCAGCGGCGAGAGCACCAGGACGGACTTGGTCCGCTCGACGTACGGCTCTCCCGCGATCCGCTCCAGGACCTGTTCGAAGTGGCGCATGTCGGCGGCGAAGACCTGCACCACCGCGTCGGCCTCCCCGGTCACCGTCGAGGCCGACGCGATCTCCGGGTAGCGGGCGAGGCCCTGCTTGATGGCGTCCGGGGAGGTGTTGCGGCTGCAGTAGATCTCGATGAATCCCTCGGTCTCCCACCCGAGCGCCGCCGGATCGACCCGCACGGTGAAGCCGGTGATCGCTCCCTCGGACCGCAGCCGGTCGACGCGGCGTTTCACGGCGGGGGCGGAGAGGCCGACGATCGCGCCGATGTCGGCGTAGGAGCGCCGGGCGTCTTCGGCGAGGGCGTGGACGATGCGTTCGTCGAGGTCGTTCAGGCGCACGTCGGGCGGTTCACTTCTCTGCGGTGGGTCGGCTGGCGGGAGGCGGAGCGTGCCGCCTCCCGCAGTAGACCATGAGCCGCCGTCGCGGGCCTGCTCGGCGCAGTTCCCCGCCCGGCCGGGACCGGGCGGGGAAGGGTGGCTCAGAAGGGGAACCGCGAGCGGCCGTGCTGGATGGAGATCCACTTCTGGGTGGTGAAGGCCTCGACCATCGAGTCGCCGTTCAGCCGGCCGAGGCCGGAGCTCTTCTCGCCGCCGAAGGGGACGATCGGCTCGTCGTGGACGGTGCCGTCGTTGATGTGGATCATGCCGGTGTGGATGCGCTGGCCGATCCGCACCCCGCGCTCGATGTTGCCGGTGTGGACGGCGCCGCTGAGGCCGTACGGGGTGTCGTTGGCGATGCGGACGGCCTCGTCCTCACCGTCGAAGGGCACCAGCAGGGCGACGGGGCCGAAGATCTCCTGGTGCAGGACGGGCGAGTCGGCGGCGAGGCCCGTCAGCACGGAGGGGCTGACCAGGTTGCCGTCGGCGCGGCCGTGCAGGAGGGCCGTCGCCCCGGCCGCCACGGTCTGGTCGACGAGCTTGGAGATGGACTCGGCCTGCGAGGAGTTGATCAGCGGGCCGATCTGGGTGGCCGGGTCGGCGGGGTCGCCGACGGTGAGCGAGGCGACCTTGGCGACGAACTTCTCGGTGAACTCCGCCTCCACGGCGCGGTCGACCAGGATGCGGTTGGCCGCCATGCAGACCTGGCCCTGGTGGACGTACCGGCTGAAGACCGCCGCGTCGACGGCGTAATCCACATCCGCGTCGTCGAGCACGATCAGGGCACTGTTGCCGCCGAGTTCGAGCACGGCGCGCTTGAGGTTGCGGGCGCAGACGGTGGCGACGTGGCGGCCGACCTTGTCCGAGCCGGTGAAGGAGATGACCTGCGGCACGGGGTGCTCCAGCAGGGTGTCGCCGATCTCCGCGATGTCGGTGATCACGACGTTCAGCAGCCCGGCGGGCAGGCCCGCGTCCTCGAAGATCCTGGCCAGCAGGGTGCCGCCGCAGATCGGGGTGTTCTGGTGCGGCTTGAGGACGACGGCGTTGCCGAGGGCCAGCGCGGGGGCGACGGACTTGAGGGAGAGCAGGAAGGGGAAGTTGAACGGGCTGATCACTCCGACGACCCCGACGGGCACGCGGTAGACGCGGTTCTCCTTGCCCTCCGTCGGCGAGGGGAGGATCTGTCCGGCGGGGCGCAGCGCCAGCTGGATCGCCTCGCGCAGGAACTCCTTGGCCAGGTGCAGTTCGAAGGCGGCCTTCAGCCGGGTGCCGCCGAGTTCGGCGACGATCGCGTCACTGATCTCCGGCTCGCGCTCCTCGACGAGGTGCAGCGCCTTCTCCAGGACGGTCCGCCTGCTGTACGGGTTGGTGTCCGCCCACGCCTGCTGGGCGCGCTCGGCGGCGCGGTAGGCCTGGTCGACCTCGTCGGCGGTGGCGACCGGGATGGAGGCGAGCTTCTCCCCGTCGAACGGGTTGAAGTCGATGATGTCCCAGGACCCCTTCCCCGGCCTCCACTCGCCGTCGATGTACTGGTGGGCCAGGTCAGTGAAGAAGGACATGAGATCCCTTACCGCAGAGAGGCAGGCAGCTGAGTGAGCTTCATATTACTTACCATTCACCAGAGTTGAAGCGCACCCCCGATCGCCGCCGGAAGCCCGGAAACACCCCTGCCCTCTCCGGCGCGAAGCGGCCGGAGAGGGCAGGGGTGTCGGGTGGATCCGGGATCAACTCCAGCTGGCGTGCAGCGGCTTGCCCTCGGCGTAACCGGCGGCGCTCTGGACGCCGACGACCGCCTTCTCGGCGAACTCCGCCAGGGAGCCGGCGCCGGCGTAGGTGCAGGAGGAACGGACCCCCGCGATGATCGAGTCGATGAGGTCCTCGACGCCCGGACGGGTCGGGTCGAGGAACATCCGCGAGGTGGAGATGCCCTCCTCGAAGAGCGCCTTGCGGGCGCGGTCGTACGCGGACTCGTCCGAGGTGCGGTTCTTCACGGCGCGGGCCGAGGCCATGCCGAAGGACTCCTTGTAGAAGCGGCCGTCGGCGGACTGCTGGAGGTCGCCGGGCGACTCGTACGTCCCCGCGAACCAGGAGCCGATCATCACGTTGGACGCACCGGCGGCGAGCGCCATCGCCACGTCGCGCGGGTGCCGGACGCCGCCGTCCGCCCAGACGTGCTTGCCGTGCTTCCTCGCCTCGGCGGCGCACTCCAGAACGGCGGAGAACTGCGGGCGGCCGACGCCGGTCATCATCCGGGTGGTGCACATGGCGCCGGGGCCGACGCCGACCTTGATGATGTCCGCGCCCGCCTCGATCAGGTCGCGCACGCCCTCGGCGGCGACGATGTTGCCCGCGACGATCGGCACCCGCGGGTCGAGCGCCCGGACGGCCTTCACCGCGCTGATCATGGACTCCTGGTGGCCGTGGGCCGTGTCCACGACGAGGACGTCGGCGCCCGCGTCCAGGAGCTGCTTGGCCTTGCCGGCCACGTCGCCGTTGATACCGACGGCGGCCGCGACGCGCAGCTTGCCCTCGGCGTCGGTGGCGGGGGTGTAGAGCGTGGCGCGCAGGGCGGCCTTGCGGGTGAGGATGCCGACCAGGCGCCCCTGCGCGTCGACCGCGGGGGCGAGCTTGCGGTTGGCGCCGTCGAGCTTGTTGAAGGCGTCGCGCGGGTCGATGTCCGCGTCGAGCAGCACCAGGTCCTTGGACATGACCTCGGAGAGCTGGGTGAAGCGGTCGACGCCCGTGAGGTCGTGGTCGGTGACGACGCCCACCGGGCGGCGGTCGGCGTCGACGACGACGCCCGCGCCGTGGGCCCGCTTGGGCAGCAGGGACAGCGCGTCGGCGACGGTCTGGCCGGGGGCCAGTTCGATCGGGGTGTCGAGGACGAGGTGGCGCGTCTTGACCCAGGAGATGACGTCGGCGACGACCTCGATCGGGATGTCCTGGGGGATGACGACGAGGCCGCCCCGGCGGGCGATGGTTTCGGCCATCCGGCGGCCCGCGATGGCGGTCATGTTGGCGACCACGAGCGGAATGGTGGTACCGGTTCCGTCGGGCGACGAGAGGTCCACCCCCTGCCGGGAGCCGACCGCGGAGCGGCCCGGGACCATGAAGACATCGTCGTACGTGAGGTCGTACGGGACCGCGGGGGACTCTGTGTAGCGACCGGTGCCCGGCTCAAGAAAACGCATAACACTCATTTTTTCATACGAAACGGTGCAGGTCGCTTCCATGAAGACACAACAAAAGACCCCCGCGTTCGTCCGAACCTCCGAAGAGGCGGCCGGGGGGCTCCGGGCAAGTGGAACCTGCCTTACCCACGGACCCTACCCGAACAGGATTCGAATCATTCGCGATCGCCATCCCTGGACCGGGTGACAAGGGGTCAGGTAGCTTCAAAGCCGCAGGTCCCGTGGGTGTCCGACGCGCCGATCCGGATCGTCGGCACCCCTGGGCACACCGTTTGACCGGAGAGGATCCCGATCCGCCTGTGGACAGCCAACTGCCGGACATCTACTGCCCGTTCCCGCAGCGGACCAACCCGCACGTGGCACACACCCGTGGGCATCTGGACAGCTGGACCAGACGGACGGGTCTGGTCCACCGCGAGTCCGCGAGGAACCGATTCGAACAGGCCGACTTCGGGGCGTTCGTCGGCATGGTCTACCCGACCGCCGACGAGGAACACCTCGACCTGGTGGCCGACTGGTTCGTCTGGCTCTTCCTGGTCGACGACCAGCTCGACGACGGCCACCTCGGGCGCTCACCGGACCGGGTGAGGGACGTCGTCGACCGGATGCGCGCGGTGATCGACGGCTCCGCCCCCGAGCCGCTGCCGGGTGAAGACGCCCCGGCCGCCGTGACGGCCCTGGCCGACCTGTGGAAACGTACGACGCCGAACGCCGCTCCGCACTGGCGGACCCGGTTCGCCTGGCACCTGGTCACCTACCTCACGACCGCCACGACCTGGGAGGCGGGAAACCGCGCCGAGGACGTGGTGCCCTCGGAGGACACGTACATCGCCAAGCGGCGGCACACCGGGGCCATCCATGTCTGTATGGACCTCATAGAGATCGTGGCGGGCATCGATGCCCCGGAGTCGATCCACAACGACCCCCGCTTCATCACCGCCCTGGAAGCCGCGTGCAACCACGTGTGCTGGGCCAACGACGTGTACTCCTTCGAGAAGGAGCAGATGCTCGGCGAGATCCACAACCTCGTCCACCTGGTCCGCCATCACCGGGGCCTCGGGGAGCAGCAGGCTCTGGACCACGTCGCGGAGCGCCTCGCGATGGAGACCGAGCGGTTCCTGACCGCCGAGGACGAGCTGCTGGAGCTGTATCCGGAGCTGTCCGGGATGCTGGTGCCCTACCTCGACGGGATGCGGAGCTGGATGCGCGGCAACCTGGACTGGTCGCGCCGGACACCGCGCTACAACCCCGCCGACGTGGGCCAGTACGAGGAGCCCGAGGAGTATCTGGAGGAGACCGTGCTGGGCGTTCCGTCCGCGCGCGCCGAGGCCGCCGCCCCCGCCCCGTGCGCGGCCGAGGCCCCGCCGGCCGGCTGACGCGGGCCGGGACGGACCGAGGGCCGTGCACCGGATACGGTGCACGGCCCTCGGTGTGTTCCCGCCGGTGTCACTCCCTGTCCGGGTCCGCCCGCTCCAGCGCCGGGCGCACGCCCGCCGGGGACTCGGTGAGCAGATAGTCGGCCGCGGCGGTGTCGGTCACCAGGCTGGTGACGAGGCCGGAGCGCAGCACCGCGCCGATCGCCGCCGCTTTGCGCTTACCGCCCGCGATCGCGACCACCTCGGGGATCCGGCGCAGCCGGTCCGTCTCCACCGTGATGCACCGCTCCCCCAGGTCACGGCCGACCCGGCGGCCGTCGGAGTCGAAGAGGTGCGCGGACATCTCGGCGGCGACACCGAGTGAGGCGTAATGCGCGCGCTCGGCGTCCGAGAGCATGTCGTGGACCGTGGAGATGCCCGGCTCCCAGGAGCCGATGGAGACGGCGGCGACCGTCACCTTGTCGAAGTACTCGAAGGCCCGGGCGATGCCGGTCTGCTCGCGCAGCGCGGCGGCCGTCGCGGGGTCGGGCAGCAGCATCGGGGCGTAGATGGGGTGTGCCTCGCCGCCGGAGACCTGCGCCGCCCGGCGGACCGCCTCGACCGAGCCGCGCTCGGCGGTGCCCGCGTCGTACACGCCGGTCAGCTGGACGACGGTGCAGGGCGGGAGCCGGTCGAGGGCGGCCGCCATGTGGATGGTGGAGCGGCCCCAGGCCAGGCCGAGCACATCGCCCTCGGCGACCAGCTCGCCGAGGAGATCGGCCGCGACCTCGCCCAGGTTCTCCGGGTCGGGGGCGTCCTCCTGCTCCTCGGCCGGGGACTCGACGACCACCGCGTGCCGGAGCCCGTAACGGGCCCGCAGGGCGTCGGAGCGTTCCGCGTCCAGCTCGGCCGGTACCCGGATCTCGATGCGTACGAGATCGCGTTCGAGGGCGGTCTCCAGGACCCGGGCCACCTTGAAGCGGCTCACGCCGAACTCCTCGGCGATCTGGATCTTGGACTTGCCCTCCAGGTAGAACCGGCGGGCCATGGCCGCCGCCTGCACCAGCTCCGCGGGTCCCATCCGCATGGCTGACCGACCCGCCGAGATGCCAGACACCGCGATCTCCTCACTGCTGTTCACACGCCCGATACGCCGTTCATCCTGTCAGATCCGGCGGTCCTTGATCGGCCCTGTCGGGCCGCGTTCATCTGCCCTTGGTTCAGTGTCCGCATGCCCAGGGGGCGGCGGCCGTGGCCGCGTCCGCCTGTGCCCGCAACTGACGCACCGCCGCGGCCGGGTCCTGCGCACCGTAGACCGCGGAGCCCGCCACGAAGACGTCGGCGCCGGCCTCGGCGCAGCGCTCGATGGTGGTGGCCGAGACCCCGCCGTCGACCTGGAGCCACAGTTCGAGGCCGTGCTTGCTGATCAGCTCCCGGGTGCGACGGATCTTCGGCAGCATGATGTCCAGAAAGGCCTGGCCGCCGAAGCCCGGCTCGACCGTCATGATCAGCAGCATGTCCAGCTCGGGGAGCAGGTCCTCGTACGGCTCGATGGGCGTCGCGGGCTTGAGCGCCATCGAGGCGCGCGCGCCCTTCGCCCGGATCTCCCGCGCCAGCCGCACCGGAGCCGCCGCGGCCTCCGCGTGGAAGGTCACGGATCCGGCCCCCGCCTCCACGTAGCCCGGGGCCCAGCGGTCCACGTCCTCGATCATGAGGTGGCAGTCCAGCGGGGTGTCCGTGGCCTTGCTGAGTGCCTCGACGATCGGCACGCCGAGGGTCAGGTTGGGCACGAAGTGGTTGTCCATGACATCGACGTGGAGCCAGTCCGCGCCCTCGACGGCCTTCGCCTCCTCGGCGAGACGCGCGAAATCGGCGGACAGGATGCTGGGGTTGATCTGCGCCATGACCCAAGCCTGCCACGTCTCCCGCCGGTTCCCCGCCTCGATGCGCCCCGAAGCCTCACAGGGCCATCACAGTTCGCACATTCCGCGCATTTTGCCAGCGCTTTGCTCTTCTTTGCTGTTCACGGGGCGAGATCCGGCCGGTCGTGACCGACGGCCGGGCCCGGGCCGGCCGGCCCGGGGAGCCGGATATCCGGCCGGCCGGACGTTCAGCCGGTCCGGCGCAGCAGGGCCAGGTACATCGCGTCCGTGCCGTGCAGATGCGGCCAGAGCTGGACGTCGGGGCCCTCGCCGAGGGCCGGCACACCGGGCATCAGGGGGCGGGCGTCGATCCACTCCGCCTCCACCGGCTCCCCGCCCCGGCCCTTGAGGACGTCCTCGACCACCACGCGGGTCTCCGCGAGATGCGGCGAGCAGGTCGCGTAGCCGACCACACCGCCGATCCGTACGGCCTTCAACGCCTCGCGCAGCAGACCCCGTTGGAGCGGGGCGAAGGCTTCCAGGTCTTCGGCGCGACGCCGCCAGCGGGACTCCGGGCGACGCCGCAACGCGCCCAGGCCGGAGCAGGGCACGTCCATCAGGATCCGGTCGAACGTGCCGGGCAGCCACGGCGGGCGGGTGCCGTCCGTGGTGATCACCTGGTACGGGCCGGGGTTGCCGGCGAGCGCCCGCTCGACCAGCCGGGCGCGGTGCGGCTGCTTCTCGGCGGCGAGCAGGGCGGCTCCCCGCCCGGCGGCCAGGGCGGCCAGCAGGGCGGCCTTGCCGCCGGGGCCCGCGCAGCCGTCGAGCCAGCGGGCGTCGCGGCCCTCGACGGGTGCGGCGGCCAGCGCAGCGGCGACGAGCTGGCTGCCCTCGTCCTGGACGCCCGCCCGGCCCTCCTGGACGGCCTCCAGCGCTCCGGGCTCGCCGCCCTCGGCCATCCGGACCGCGTACGGCGACCAGCGGCCCGGCAGGGAGTTGTCCTCGCCCAGGGCCGCGACCAGCTCGTCCGTGGTGGAGCGGCCGGGGCGGGCCGCCAGCGTCACCTCGGGCCGCTCGTTGTCGGCTTCGAGGAGGTCCTCGATGCCCGCCCGGCCGCCGCCCAGCGCGTCCCAGAGGGCCGAGACGATCCAGCGGGGATGCGAGTGCACGACGGACAGGTGGTCCTCGGCGTCCTCGTCGTACGGCGGGGCGACCTTCTCCACCCAGCCGTCGAGGTCGTGCGCGGTGACCTTGCGCAGCACCGCGTTGACGAACTTCGCGCGCCCCTCCCCCAGCACCACCCGGGCCAGCTCCACACTGGCGGAGACGGCCGCGTGGGTGGGGATACGGGTGCCCAGCAGCTGGTGGACGCCCATGTTCAGGACGTCGAGGACCGGCGGGTCGACCTCGCGCAGCGGCCGGTCGACGCAGGCCGCCACGATCGCGTCGTACGTGCCCTGACGGCGCAGCGTCCCGTAGACCAGCTCGGTCGCCAGCGCCGCGTCCCGGCCGTCGAAGTCGCCCTTGGCGCGGGCCTTCTTCAGCAACGGGGGCAGTACGAGGTTGGCGTACGCGTCGCGCTCGTCGACGGCCCGGAGCGCCTCGAAGGCGAGGAAACGGACCGGGTCCTTCTGCGGACGGCGGTGGGGCTTGGCGGGACGGCGACGCGGCTGGTCGTTCACGTGAAAGGTGCTCCGCTGATGGTGAGAGGGGCGAACCCTCCCAGCGTACGTCGCCGTCCCCGGGCGCCCGAACGGCAGCCCGGACCCCCGGGACCCGGCCGCCCCCGCCGCTCGGGGCGCCTCTCTACAGGCCGAGCAACTCGCCGTGGACGATGCGGACGCCGCGCGCCCAGTCGGCGGCCTTCATCGGCTTCTTGCCCTGCGGCTGGACCCAGAGCAGCTCGACCGCGTGCGATCCGGTGCCCACGTACACGTTGTTCTTGGCGGCCGACAGCTCGCCGGGGGCCAGGTCGGTGCGGTCCGGGACGGGCGTGGCCTGGACCAGCTTGAGCCGCTCGCCGCGGAACAGGGTCCAGGCGCCGGGTGCCGGGGTGCAGCCGCGCACCACCCGGTCGACCCGCAGGGCGGGTGCGGACCACTGGACCTGGGCGTCCTCGACGGTGATTTTCGGGGCCAGGGTGACGCCGTCGTCGGGCTGGGGCACGGCGTGCAGCGTGCCGTCCTCGATGCCGTCCATGGTGGCGGCGAGCAGCCCCGCGCCGGCGAAGGCGAGCCGGGTGAGCAGGTCGCCGCTGGTGTCGGTGGGGCGGACCTCCTCGGTGAGGACGCCGTAGACCGGGCCGGAGTCCAGCCCCTCCTCGATCAGGAAGGTCGACGCGCCGGTCACCTCGTCCCCGGCCATCACCGCGTGCTGGACCGGCGCCGCGCCCCGCCAGGCGGGCAGCAGCGAGAAGTGCAGGTTGACCCAGCCCCGGGCGGGCACGTCGAGGGCGACCTTGGGCAGCAGGGCGCCGTAGGCGACGACCGGGCAGCAGTCCGGGGCGATCTCGCGCAGCCGGGCGAGGAACTTCTCGTCCCGGGGCCTGGCGGGCTTGAGCACCTCGATCCCGGCCTCCTCCGCCCGCTCGGCCACCGGGCTCGCGA
This sequence comes from Streptomyces sp. MMBL 11-1, assembly GCF_028622875.1. NCBI lineage: Bacteria > Bacillati > Actinomycetota > Actinomycetes > Kitasatosporales > Streptomycetaceae > Streptomyces > Streptomyces sp. MMBL 11-1. Next base: position 968,040 of record NZ_CP117709.1, read on the forward strand.
CGAGCCGGCGCCCCCGCCCGGCGGGGGCGTCCGGACGGGTCACGACGGCGGCCACCTCATGGCGGCCGGAGGCGATCAGGGCGTCCAGTGCGGGGACGGCGACTTCGGGGGTGCCGGCGAAGACGAGCTTCATGGGTGGCTGACTGCCTCTCGGGCCAAGACGTACGGTGACGAGCAGCACACCAGTCTAAGGGCTGTCCCGTAATTCCCGGCGGGCGCCGCCCAGGGGGCGTACGTGCGCCGCGCACGCCCCGTGCATACGCACATACGCCCCGATAGCGTGACCACATACCCGGCTCGGGCGTTGGTCAAAGGAGATTGACCGAAGCGGGCCGCCCCGATGCGGCCCGATCCCTTTCAACGCCGGTTCGAGAGGCTTCTTCATGGCCGACCACGCAACGCACGACGCCCAAGCGCGGGCCAGTCTGCATCTTCTGGTGCGGGACATCGAGCGGGTCCGGCGGCAGGTGGACGCGCTGCGCACCCTCACCGCCCAGCTGGGCAACGTCTACCGTCCGCGCCGCTCCGGCCCCTCCGCGGGCTTCGTCGTCTACGGCAGGGCCCCGGCCCCCACCGTCCGCCTCGCGCAGGAACTGCGGGACAGCGTCGAGACCCTGGTCACGGCCGCGGTGGACTTCGACCGGTCGCTGGGCTTCTCCTGGGACGCGGTGGGCTCCGCCCTCGGCGTCACCAAGCAGGCCGTGCACCGCCGTTACGGGACGCGCCGGACCACGCCGCAGCCCGGCTCCGAGACGAGCGGCGAGAACGCGGCGGCGCCGCGTCCGGTCTCCGTCGGACCAGGGCTGGCCGGGCCCGTCGCAGGGCCGGGCTCCCCGGTGCCCTCGGTCCCGGCGGCCCGCTCGATGCCGCCACAGCCTCTCGCGGACCGGCCGGTCCGCGAGGAGCTGCGCCCCGGCGCCTTCCCGGGCCCCCGCAACGGCTGACCGCGCGCCGCCCCTCTGCCCCACCGTGCCGGTCGCACGGCGGGGCAGTCCTCTGTCCGGGCCCCGTGCCTGTGCGGGCCGACCGGCGGGCTGCCGCAGGCGGCTCCCCCGCGGCCTCAGCCGATGTCGGGCGGGTCGATCCTGATGCGCACCGGGTCGGTCGCCCCTTTGGCCATGCGGGCCGCGAGCGCCGTCTTCAGGGCGCGGGCGAGCGCCGCCCCGCGTCCCGGGACCACGCGGATCAGGGCCCGCTCCCAGGTCTCGCCCGGCGGGGCGCCCCCCGGCCGGCGGGGCCTGCCGGGCTCGGCCGACGGGACGGGCACCGGACCCAGGATCTCGGCCTCCGGCGGCAGCCCGGCGGTCCGGAGGAACGCGGCCAGAGCCTCGGGGGGGCCGGTGGCCGAGGCCATCCGGGAGACCGGAGGGAAGCCCAGCTCGGCCCGCTCCGCCAGCTCCCGCCGGGCGAATCCCGACGGGTCCCAGCGGACCAGCGCCTGCACCGCGCGCTCCGTCGGCTCGGCCACGATCACCACCGTGCCGCCCTCTTCCTGGCTCCGCACCAGCGCCCCCGCCGCCGTCCACCGGCGCAGTGCCTCCTCCCCCGCGCGCAGATCGGGCCGGCCGAGCATGGCCCAGCCGTCCAGGAGCAGGGCCGCCGCGTACCCGCCCTCGGCGACGGGCTCCGCGCCGGGCGTGGAGACGACCAGGGCCGGAGTGCCGGGCACCGCGTCGAGGATGTGGTCGCGCCCCGAGGTGCGGACGGGCACGGCGGGGAAGGCCCGGCCCAGCTCCTCCGCGGTGCGGCGCGCGCCGACGATCTGCGCCCGCAGCCGGGTGGAGCCGCACTCCGCGCAGTGCCAGGACCGCTCGGCCCGCCCGCACCAGGCGCAGTCGAGATCCCGCTGGTCCGGGGCCTGGAGGGGGCCCGCGCAGTGCCGGCAGCGGGCGGGCGTCCGGCAGCGTTCGCAGGCGAGGCGGGGGGCGTAACCCCGGCGGGGCACCTGGACCAGCACCGGACCGCTGCGCAGACCGTCGCGCACGGCCCCCCAGGCGAGGCTGGGGAGCCGGGCGGTGCGGGCGGCGCCGTCCCGGGCCAGCTCGCCGTCCCCGACCGTACGGATGAGGGGCGCGGCCCGGCGCAGCCGCTCGCGGTCCGCGAGGAGCGGCAGCGCCCAGCCGCTCTCCACCAGCTGGGCGGCCTCGACCGTGCAGCTGGTCCCGCCGAGGAGGAAGCCGCAGCGGCCCTGTGCCGACCGCAGCTCCAGGACCTCGCGGACATGCGGGAAGGGGGCGTTGTCGTCGCTGTGGCTGGAGTCCCCGTCGTCCCAGACGACGACCAGGCCGAGGTCCTGGACGGGGGCGAACATGGCGGCCCTGGTCCCCACGACCGCCCGCACCGAGCCCCGGCGCACCGCGAGCCACTGCCGGTAGCGCTTCTCGGGGCCGGAGTCGGCGGTCAGCAGGGCGTGCCGGCCGGTGCCGAGCGCCTCGGTCAGGGCGGCGTCGACCCGTCCGGCGGCCCGTCCGTCCGGGACGACGACGAGGGCGCCGCGCCCGGAGGAGAGCGTCGCGGCGACGGCTCCGGCGATCTCGGCGGGCCAGTGCGGGCCGGGCAGAGCGGTCCACACCGCGCGCGGAGCGCCGCCCTCGGCCAGCGCGCGCAGGAAGGCCAGGCCCTGGCCGTACCGCTCCCAGGTGCCCGGCTCCGGGGACGGGGGCGGGGGCAGTGGGTCCGGGGAGGGCTTGGACTCTGCGCGGCCGTTGCGCGGCGGGACGGCGAGCTGGAGGACATCGGCGAGGCTGCCCGCGTACCGGTCGGCGACGGCGCGGCAGAGGGCGAGCAGGTCGGGCCCGAGGACCGGCTCCGGGGAGACCACGGAGGCGATGGCGGCCAGCGCCCCCTGGTAGTCGGAGTCGGCGCGGCGCTCGACGATGAAGCCGTCGATCAGGCCGCCGCCCTCACGCCGCCCGCCCTGGACGTTGCGCCCGCCCGCCCCGAAGCGCACCCGGACCCGGACGCCCGGCTGCGCGTCGGCGTCCAGCTCCTCGGGGACCGCGTAGTCGAAGAACTGGTCGAGGTGGAGGACGCCCTTGTTGACCAGGACGCGGGCGACGGGCAGCTCCTCGGCGAGCGTGGCGCCCCGCCAGGTCCGCGGCTTGGCGCGCGGCACCTTCGCGCGGCGCACGGTCTCCCTGATCAGCGCAAGCTGCTCCGGCGCCCCGGCACCGGGTTCGGCGGACTGCTCGTTCTCGCTGCTCACAGCTGAATTCCTACCAGAGAGCACTGACAGCGGCGGGGGCACGGCAGCGGGGCCCGGCCACCTCGATCGGTGTCCGGGCCCCGCTGTCGTACTCGATGGCACCCGCTCCGCTGTTGTCGTACGCGGGCGGTCCGGCTACAGACCGGCGGCGGCGCGCAGGGCGTCCACGCGGTCGGTGCGCTCCCAGGTGAAGTCGGGCAGCTCACGGCCGAAGTGGCCGTAGGCGGCGGTCTGGGCGTAGATCGGGCGGAGCAGGTCGAGGTCCCGGATGATCGCGGCCGGGCGGAGGTCGAAGACCTCGCCGATCGCGTGCTCGATCTTCTCGGTGTCGACCGCGGCGGTGCCGAAGGTCTCCACGAACAGTCCGACGGGCTCGGCCTTGCCGATCGCGTACGCGACCTGGACCTCGCAGCGCGCGGCGAGACCGGCGGCCACCACGTTCTTGGCGACCCAGCGCATCGCGTACGCGGCGGAGCGGTCGACCTTGGACGGGTCCTTGCCCGAGAAGGCGCCGCCGCCGTGCCGGGCCATGCCGCCGTAGGTGTCGATGATGATCTTGCGGCCGGTCAGGCCGGCGTCGCCCATCGGGCCGCCGATCTCGAAGCGGCCGGTCGGGTTCACCAGGAGGCGGTAGCCCTCGGTGTCCAGCTTGATGCCGTCCTCGACGAGCTGCGCGAGCACGTGCTCGACGACGAACTCGCGGATGTCGGGGGCGAGCAGCGAGTCCAGGTCGATGTCGGAGGCGTGCTGCGAGGAGACGACCACCGTGTCCAGCCGGACCGCCTTGTCACCGTCGTACTCGATGGTGACCTGGGTCTTGCCGTCGGGGCGCAGGTAGGGGATGGTCCCGTTCTTGCGCACCTCGGACAGCCGCCGGGAGAGCCGGTGGGCGAGGTGGATCGGGAGCGGCATCAGCTCCGGGGTCTCGTCGCAGGCGTAGCCGAACATCAGGCCCTGGTCGCCCGCGCCCTGCTTGTCGAGCTCGTCCTCATCGCCCTCGACCCGCTTCTCGTACGCGGTGTCGACACCCTGCGCGATGTCCGGCGACTGCGCGCCGATCGACACCGAGACGCCACAGGAAGCACCGTCGAAGCCCTTTTTGGAGGAGTCGTAACCGATCTCCAGAACCTTGTTGCGCACGAGGTTGGGGATGTCGGCGTAGGCCTTGGTGGTGACCTCGCCCGCGACATGCACCAGACCGGTGGTGATCAAGGTCTCGACGGCGACGCGCGAGGAGGGGTCCTCGCGCAGGAGCGCGTCGAGAATCGTGTCGCTGATCTGGTCAGCGATCTTGTCGGGGTGACCCTCGGTGACGGATTCCGAGGTGAAGAGACGGCGGGACACATCGCTCCCTGGGGTTGCAGCGGCTGCTGGCTGATCATGGGTGGGACGACCGAGAGCTGCGCTCGGCGCGTACCGTCGGCCAGTTTATCGGTCGCATCCGGCGACCGGGGCAGGTGTCTCGCCCTTTGGGTGGTTCGTGACGCGCGCCACGTGGGGCACCAGTAGGACAATCCACCCTTCCCGGCCTGCGTTTCATGCCTTATGGGACGATTTCGTTCGCCCGGAGAGTTGATTGTGAAATCGGCTGGAACCTGCCCGAAACCAGATCCCAGACCGTGTCGGCGAGCGCTTCCTTGGGGCCGTACGGCACCGGTGTCTCCGAGCCGTCGGCAGCGAGGACGACCGCTTCGTTCTCCTCCGAGCCGAAGGTCTTGCGCTCCCCCACCTCGTTGACCACGAGGAGGTCGCAGCCCTTGCGGCGGAGCTTTGCCCTGCCGTTGACCAGCACGTCGTCGGTCTCGGCCGCGAATCCGACGACGATCTGGTCCGGGCGGGCCCGTTCGCCGGAGACCTCGGCGAGGATGTCGGGGTTGCGGACCAGGGTGACGGCGGGCGCCTCCTCGCCGTCCTTCTTCTTGATCTTGCCGGAGGCGTACGCGGCAGGGCGGAAGTCGGCCACCGCGGCCGCCATCACCACCACGTCCGCGTCGGGGGCGGCCTTCAGCACGGCCTCGCGCAGCTGGACGGCGGTGCCGACGCGGAGGACATCGGCTCCGGCCGGGTCGGGCAGCCCGGTGTTGGCCTCGATCAGGGTGACCCGGGCCCCCCGGGCCACGGCGGTGCGCGCCAGCGCGTACCCCTGCTTGCCGGAGGAGCGGTTGCCCAGAAAGCGCACCGGGTCGAGCGGCTCGCGCGTGCCGCCGGCGCTGATCACCACGTGGCGGCCCGCGAGATCGGGCTCGGTGACCCCGCGCGCCAGCACCCGGCGGCAGACCTCGAAGATCTCGCCGGGGTCGGGGAGCCGGCCCTTGCCGGTGTCGACGCCGGTGAGCCGCCCGACGGCGGGCTCGATGACGACGGCTCCCCGGCGGCGCAGCGTGGCGACGTTCTCCTGGGTGGCCGGGTGCTCCCACATCTCGGTGTGCATGGCGGGGGCGAAGACCACCGGACAGCGGGCGGTCAGGAGCGTGTTGGTGAGAAGGTCGTCGGCGAGCCCGTGGGCGGCCTTGGCCAGCATGTCCGCGGTGGCCGGGGCGACCACCACGAGGTCGGCGCCCTGCCCGATCCGCACGTGCGGGACCTCGTGGACGTCCTCCCAGACCTCGTCGGACACCGGGTGACCGGAGAGCGCCGACCAGGTCGCGGCCCCCACGAAGTGCAGTGACGCGGCGGTCGGGACGACCCGCACGTCGTGGCCGGACTCGGTCAGCCGGCGCAGCAGCTCGCACGCCTTGTAGGCGGCGATGCCCCCGCTGACCCCCAGGACCACCTTCGGCTTGTCCACTGCGTCTCCCCGCACTCGGCAACGTATGCGTCCCATGCTGCCTCACCGCACGGAACGCGTTCACCCGGCCCCGGACACACTCCAGGCCCGGCGGACGGGCCGCCGGGCCTGGAGTGAAGGTGCCGTGGTGCTCCTGCGTTACTGCGCGGGGCCCTCGATGGCCTCGGAGGTCAGCAGGCCCGCGTTGATCTCGCGGAGCGCGATCGAGAGCGGCTTCTCGTGCACGTGGGTGTCGACGAGCGGACCGACGTACTCGAGGAGGCCTTCACCGAGCTGCGAGTAGTACGCGTTGATCTGGCGGGCGCGCTTGGCCGCGTAGATCACCAGGCTGTACTTCGAGTCGGTGGCTTCGAGGAGCTCATCAATCGGCGGGTTGATGATGCCCTCGGGCGTGGTGATGGAAGAGGACACTCTCTGCCTTCCGAAGGGGATGTAGATCAAAGATCAAAGAGATCTGGACGATCACGGAGATCTAGGCCTGAAGCATCAACGTTAGCAGCTCACGCGCCACGTCCTCGACGGAGGTGTTGACCAGCGTCGTATCGAACTCGGCCTCGGCGGCCAGTTCGATCTTCGCGGCGGCGAGCCGGCGCTCGATGACCTCGGGGGCCTCGGTGCCCCGGCCGGTGAGCCTGCGCACCAGCTCCTCCCAGCTCGGCGGCGCCAGGAAGACCAGACGCGCGTCGGACATCGACTGGCGGACCAGCCGGGCGCCCTGGAGGTCGATCTCCAGCAGGACCGGCTCACCGGCCTCCAGGCGGTCCAGTACGGCTCGCCGGGGCGTGCCGTAGCGGTTGCCCGCGAACTCGGCCCACTCCAGCAGTTCGCCGTTGGCGACGAGCTTGTCGAACTCCTCGTCGTCCACGAAGAAGTAGTGGACACCGTTGCGCTCCCCGGGACGCGGCTTGCGTGTCGTCGCCGACACGGAGAGCCAGACCTCGGGGTGCACGGTGCGCATATGAGCGACGACCGTGCTCTTGCCGACCCCGGAGGGGCCGGAGAGCACGGTCAGTCGCGGACGTACGTCCGGGGGTACGGGGGACGTCCCCCGGAATGTTGCAGCCATGGGGCGATTATCCAGGTTCTCAGGAGTGCCTGAGAACGTCAGGCGGGGCTGCCGCCGAACTCACGCTCCAGGGATGCGATCTGATTGGAGCCAAGACCCCTGACCCGGCGGCTCTCGGAAATGCCGAGACGCTCCATGATCTGCTTGGCGCGGACCTTGCCGACGCCCGGCAGGGATTCCAGCAGCGCGGAGACCTTCATCTTCCCGATGACGTCGTTCTCCTGGCCCTGCTTGATGACGTCGTGGAGGGAAGCGCCGGAGTGCTTGAGTCGATTCTTGACCTCGGCCCGCTCCCGGCGAGCCGCGGCGGCCTTTTCGAGCGCGGCTGCGCGCTGTTCAGGGGTAAGGGGCGGAAGAGCCACGCCTACGTCACCTCGGATGTCGATCTGTCGGATACGGACCGGCGGGGAAGCTGGACGCCACCCACCTGGCGAGTGGAGAACACACTGTGCTCGTCCGCTCTCGACGGAGACTAGCGGCAAGGACCGCCGTAGTCAGCGAGAACAGACGAAAAGTCCTGGTCAGCTGTGGCCGACCGGGATTTTTCCGACATATCGACCAGGTTTCTCGTCAGTATTTCGTCAACACGCTGTAAACGTGTCAGGGTCAACTGCCGGACACGGCCTCGCGGACCTCGTCCGCGAACCGCTCTGCGGCTTCGCGCAGCCCGGACGCGTCCGGTCCATGGCGCAGCACGCCCCGGCTCACGCTGGGCACCACGTTGCCCACCGCGTCGCCGAACACCGCCGGAAGATCCGCCGGGGTCGCCCCCTGGGCGCCGATGCCGGGCGCGAGGAGCGGCCCGTTGATCGCCAGGTTCACCCCCGCGTCGCCGAGCGTCGCGCCGACCACCGCGCCGACCGGGCCGAGCGGGGCGGCCCCGGCGTTCTCGGCGGCCATGTGGTCGAGCATCAGCTGGGCGAGGGAGCGGCCGTCGGCGGCTGTGGCCCGCTGGACCTCGGCGCCCTCCGGGTTGGAGGTCAGGGCGAGCACGAAGACGCCCGCGCCGGAGGCGGCGGCCGCGTCGAGCGCCGGGCGCAGTGAGCCGAAGCCCAGGTACGGGGAGAGCGTCACCGCGTCCGAGAAGAGCGGCGAGTCCTTGTCCAGGTAGGTCGCCGCGTAGGCGCCCATGGTGGAGCCGATGTCGCCGCGCTTGGCGTCCATCAGGACGAGCGCGCCGGCCGCCCGTGCCTCCTCGACCGCCTTCTCCAGGACGGCGACGCCGCGCGAGCCGAACCGCTCGAAGAACGCGGACTGCGGCTTGAGGACGGCGACCCGGTCGGCCAGCGCCTCCACGACGGTCCGGGTGAAGCGCTCCAGGCCCGCGATGTCGTCGTTCAGGCCCCAGGAGGTGAGCAGTGAGGCGTGCGGGTCGATGCCGACGCAGAGCGGTCCGCGGGTGTCCATGGCGTGCCGCAGGCGGGTGCCGAAGGGTTCGAGCGTCACAGGGCGGCCTTCTTCCGGGTCTCGGCGCCGACGGCCTCGGCGAGGGTGGCGTACGGGGAGGCGGCGAGCCGGGCGGCGAGGCCCTTGTGGATCGCGCGGGCGTAGCAGGGGCCCTCGTAGATGAAGGCGCTGTAGCCCTGGACGAGGGTGGCCCCGGCGAGGATCCGCTGCCAGGCGTCCTCGGCGGTCTCGACGCCCCCGACGCCCACCAGCGTGATCCGGTCCCCCACCCGGGCGTACAGGCGGCTCAGGACCTCCAGCGAGCGCTCCTTGAGGGGTGCGCCGGACAGTCCGCCGGCCTCCCCCACCAGGTCGGGTGCCGACGTCAGGCCCAGGCCCTCGCGGGCGATGGTGGTGTTGGTGGCGATGATGCCGTCCAGGCCCAGCTCCACGGCGAGGTCGGCGACCGCGTCGACGTCCTCGTCCGCGAGGTCGGGGGCGATCTTGACGAGCAGGGGGACGCGCCGGGTGGTGACGGTGCGGTCGGCGGCCTCGCGTACGGCGGTGAGCAGCGGGCGCAGCGACTCGGTGGCCTGGAGGTTGCGCAGGCCGGGGGTGTTGGGCGAGGAGACGTTGACGACCAGGTAGTCGGCGTGGGTGGCGAGGGCCTCGGTGGACTTCACGTAGTCGGCGGCGGCCTCGGCCTCGGGCACGACCTTGGTCTTGCCGATGTTGACGCCGACCGTGGTGCGGAAGACGGGGTTGCGTGCGGCCAGGCGGGCGGCGACGGCGGCGGAACCCTCGTTGTTGAAGCCCATGCGGTTGATCAGCGCGCGGTCCGCGACGAGCCGGAAGAGGCGCTTCTTGGGGTTGCCGGGCTGCGGTTCGCCGGTGACGGTGCCGATCTCGATGTGGTCGAAGCCGAGCATCGCCATGCCGTCGATCGCGACGGCGTTCTTGTCGAAACCGGCGGCGAGCCCGAAGGGGCCGTGCATCCGCAGGCCGAGGGCCTCGGTGCGCAGCTCCTTGAAGCGCGGGGCGAGGGCGGCGGCGACGAAGGTGCGCAGGACGGGGACGCGGGCGGCGAGGCGGATCCACCGGAAGGCGGCGTAGTGGGCCCGCTCGGGGTCCATCCGCGTGAAGACCAGCCGGAAGAAGAGCTTGTACATGAAGAGATGTCCTTGGTGCTCGGTGTGCTCGACGTGGCTCGCGAAGAGGGGGACACCGTTCGACGGTGTCCCCCTCTCCGGGCCGCTAGTCGCGGGCCGCTGTCAGATGCTCGGCGTGTTCCTGGAGGGAACGGACCCCGACGTCACCGTGGTTGAGGGCGTCGATGCCCTGGACGGCGGCGGCGAGCGCCTGGACCGTGGTCAGGCACGGTACGGAGCGGGCGACGGCCGCGGTGCGGATCTCGTAACCGTCGAGCCGGCCGCCGGTGCCGTACGGCGTGTTGACGATGAGGTCGACCTCGCCGTCGTGGATGAGCTGGACGATGGTCTTCTCGCCGTTCGGGCCGGCGCCCTCGGACTGCTTGCGCACGACGGTGGCGTTGATGCCGTTGCGCCGGAGAACCTCGGCGGTGCCGGAGGTGGCCATCAGCTCGAAGCCGTGGGCGACCAGTTCACGGGCCGGGAAGATCATCGAGCGCTTGTCCCGGTTGGCGACCGAGATGAACGCGCGGCCCTTGGTGGGCAGCGGGCCGTAGGCCCCGGCCTGCGACTTGGCGTACGCCGTGCCGAAGACCGAGTCGATGCCCATGACCTCGCCGGTGGAGCGCATCTCCGGGCCGAGGACCGTGTCGACGCCCCGGCCGTGGATGTCGCGGAAGCGCGACCACGGCATCACGGCCTCCTTGACGGAGATCGGCGCGTCCAGCGGCAGGGTGCCGCCGTCGCCGGTCCTCGGCAGCAGCCCCTCCGCGCGCAGCTCGGCGATGGTCGCGCCCAGCGAGATGCGGGCGGCGGCCTTGGCGAGCGGCACGGCGGTCGCCTTGGAGGTGAAGGGGACCGTGCGGGAGGCGCGCGGGTTGGCTTCGAGGACGTAGAGGATGTCACCGGAGAGCGCGAACTGGATGTTGATCAGCCCGAGGACGCCGACGCCCTTGGCGATGCCCTCGGTGGAGGCGCGCAGCCGCTTGATGTCGAAGCCGCCGAGCGTGATCGGGGGCAGGGCGCAGGCCGAGTCGCCGGAGTGGATTCCGGCCTCCTCGATGTGCTCCATGACGCCGCCGAGGTACAGCTCGGTGCCGTCGTAGAGGGCGTCCACGTCGATCTCGATGGCGTCGTCGAGGAAGCGGTCGACCAGGACCGGCCGGGTGGGGCTGATCTCGGTGGACTCGGAGATGTAGGCGGCGAGGCGCGTCTCGTCGTACACGATCTCCATGCCGCGCCCGCCGAGCACGTAGCTCGGGCGGACCAGGACCGGGTAGCCGATCTCGTCGGCGATGGCCTTGGCCTCGCCGAAGGTGGTGGCGGTGCCGTGCTTGGGCGCGGGCAGTCCGGCCTCGGCCAGGACCCGGCCGAAGGCGCCGCGGTCCTCGGCGGCGTGGATGGCCTCCGGGGAGGTGCCGACGACGGGCACGCCGTTGTCCTTGAGCGCCTGCGCGAGGCCGAGCGGGGTCTGGCCGCCGAGCTGCACGATGACACCGGCGATCGGACCCGCCAGCGACTCGGCGTGCACGATCTCCAGGACGTCCTCCAGGGTGAGCGGCTCGAAGTAGAGCCGGTCGGAGGTGTCGTAGTCGGTGGAGACGGTCTCGGGGTTGCAGTTGACCATGACGGTCTCGTAGCCCGCGTCGCTCAGGGCGAAGGAGGCGTGCACGCATGAGTAGTCGAACTCGATGCCCTGGCCGATGCGGTTGGGGCCCGAGCCGAGGATGATCACGGCCGGCTTGGTGCGGCTCGCGACCTCGCTCTCCTCGTCGTAGGAGGAGTAGAAGTACGGCGTCTTCGCGGCGAACTCGGCGGCGCAGGTGTCGACCGTCTTGTAGACCGGGCGGATGCCGAGCGCGTGCCGCACCTCGCGGACGACGTCCTCGCGCAGCCCGCGGATCTCGCCGATCTGGGCGTCGGAGAAGCCGTGCCGCTTGGCCTCGGCGATCAGGCCGGCGTCCAGGCGTTCGGCGGAGGCCAGCTCGTCGGCGATCTCCTTGATCAGGAAGAGCTGGTCGACGAACCAGGGGTCGATCTTCGTGGCGTCGAAGACCTCCTCCTGGGTGGCTCCGGCGCGGATCGCCCGCATGACGGTGTTGATCCGGCCGTCGGTCGGGCGGACCGCTTCCGCGAGCAGCTCTGCCTTGTCGCCGACCGGGCCGGTGAAGGCGAACTGCGAGCCCTTCTTCTCCAGCGAGCGCAGGGCCTTCTGGAGGGCCTCGGTGAAGTTCCGGCCGATCGCCATGGCCTCGCCCACCGACTTCATGGTGGTGGTGAGGGTGGAGTCGGCGGAGGGGAACTTCTCGAAGGCGAAGCGCGGGGCCTTGACGACGACGTAGTCGAGGGTCGGCTCGAAGGAGGCCGGCGTCTTCTCGGTGATGTCGTTGGGGATCTCGTCCAGGGTGTAACCGACGGCCAGCTTGGCGGCGATCTTGGCGATCGGGAAGCCGGTGGCCTTGGAGGCGAGCGCCGAGGAGCGGGAGACGCGCGGGTTCATCTCGATGACGATGACCCGGCCGTCGGTGGGGTCGATGGCGAACTGGATGTTGCAGCCGCCGGTGTCGACGCCGACCTCGCGGATGATCGCGATGCCGACGTCGCGCAGCCGCTGGTACTCGCGGTCGGTGAGCGTCATCGCCGGGGCGACGGTGATGGAGTCGCCGGTGTGGACGCCCATCGGGTCGAAGTTCTCGATGGAGCAGACGACCACGACGTTGTCGTTGCGGTCGCGCATGAGCTCCAGCTCGTACTCCTTCCAGCCGAGGATGGACTCCTCCAGGAGTACCTCGGTGGTCGGGGAGAGCGTGAGGCCCTGTCCGGCGATGCGGCGCAGCTCCTCCTCGTCGTGGGCGAAGCCGGAGCCGGCGCCGCCCATGGTGAAGGAGGGGCGGACGACGACGGGGTAGCCGCCGAGGGTGTCGACGCCGGCGATGACGTCGTCCATGCTGTGGCAGATGACGGAGCGGGCGGACTCGCCGTATCCGATCTTCTCCTTGACCGCCTCGACGACGCCCTTGAAGAGGTCGCGGTCCTCGCCCTTGTTGATCGCCTCGACGTTGGCGCCGATGAGTTCGACGCCGTACTTCTCCAGGACGCCGTTCTCGTGCATGGAGATCGCGGTGTTCAGCGCGGTCTGGCCGCCGAGGGTGGGCAGGAGCGCGTCGGGGCGCTCCTTGGCGATGATCTTCTCCACGAACTCCGGGGTGATCGGCTCGACGTAGGTGGCGTCGGCGATCTCCGGGTCGGTCATGATCGTCGCCGGGTTGGAGTTCACCAGGATGACGCGCAGGCCCTCGGCCTTGAGGACGCGGCAGGCCTGGGTGCCGGAGTAGTCGAACTCGGCGGCCTGGCCGATGACGATCGGACCGGAGCCGATGACCAGGACGGACTGGATATCGGAGCGCTTAGGCACGCTGGCCCTCCATCAGGGAAACGAAGCGGTCGAAGAGGTACGCGGCGTCGTGCGGGCCGGCGGCCGCCTCGGGGTGGTACTGGACGCTGAACGCGGGCCGGTCCAGGAGCTGGAGCCCCTCGACGACCTGGTCGTTGAGGCAGACGTGGGAGACCTCGGCGCGGCCGAACTCCGTGTCGGAGACCTGGTCCAGCGGGGCGTCGACGGCGAAGCCGTGGTTGTGCGCGGTGACCTCGACCTTGCCGGTGGTGCGGTCCTGCACCGGCTGGTTGATGCCGCGGTGTCCGTACTTCAGCTTGTAGGTGCCGAAGCCGAGCGCGCGGCCGAGGATCTGGTTGCCGAAGCAGATGCCGAAGAGCGGGGTGGACCGTTCCAGGACGCCGCGCATGAGGGCGACCGGGTGGTCGGCGGTGGACGGGTCGCCGGGGCCGTTGGAGAAGAAGACGCCGTCGGGGTTGACGGCGTACACCTCCTCCAGGGTGGCGGTGGCGGGCAGCACGTGCACCTCGATGCCGCGCTCGGCCATCCGGTGCGGGGTCATGCCCTTGATGCCGAGGTCGATCGCGGCGACGGTGAACTTCTTCGTGCCGATCGCGGGGACGACGTAGGTCTCCTTGGTGGCGACCTCGGCGGAGAGGTCGGCGCCGGTCATCTCGGGGGCCTGGCGGACCTTGGCGAGGAGGGTGCCCTCGTCGGGGATCGCGTTGCCGGAGAAGATCCCGACGCGCATCGCGCCGCGTTCGCGCAGGTGGCGGGTGAGGGCGCGGGTGTCGACGCCGCTGATACCGACGACGCCCTGCGCCGCCAGCTCCTCGTCCAGCGAGCGCTGCGAGCGCCAGTTGGAGGGCTTGCGGGCGGGGTCGCGGACCACGTAGCCGGAGACCCAGATGCGGCCGGACTCGGGGTCCTCGTCGTTCACGCCGGTGTTGCCGACGTGCGGGGCGGTCATGACGACGACCTGGCGGTGGTACGACGGATCGGTCAGCGTCTCCTGGTAGCCGGTCATGCCGGTGGAGAACACCGCTTCGCCGAAGGTCTCCCCCACGGCCCCGTAGGCACGGCCGCAGAAGGCGCGGCCGTCCTCCAGGACGAGTACGGCGGGGGTCTGGTCCCCCCGGGTGGAGATCGTCATCGTGCGGTGCCTTCCGTAGTGGTGCTGGTGAGGTGGGTGACGGCGTCGACCCAGGCCTGGTGCTCGGCGGCGCGGTCGGAGCGGAAGCCGGAGTCGATCAGCGTCTCTCCGTGCGCCCAGGTGATGATCAGCAGGCCGCCCTCGGGGAGGACCTTGCCGGCGAGCGCCTTGTCGAGACGGGCCTCGCGCAGGGCCTGTGCCGGGACGAAGAAGTCGGCAGCCCCGGGGCGTTCGACGTACAGTCCGCGCGAGGTGAGCGTCAGCTCGGTGCGGCTGCGGGTGCCGAGGCCGTGCGCGACGATCCGGTCGAGCCACTGCCCGGCGGTGGTGGAGGCGTGGTAGCGCCCCTGAAGCGTCAGGAGCGGCTCGTCGTCGGCGAAGCCCTCGGGGGCGGCCGGGAGCTCGGGCAGGCCGGACTGGAGGCTGGCGCGCCACTTCCAGCCCTGGCGCATCAGCCAGTAGACGAGGGCGATGAAGACGAGCAGGCCGACCACCCAGGCGATGCGGGCGGCCCAGTCCGTCACTTCCGCCGACTTCTGCTCGGCGGCCAGGTGGTACAGGGGGGTCAGAGTTGTCACGCGAGCTTCCCGTCGACGACCGTGGCACGGCCCCGCAGGAAGGTGTGGGTGACGCGGCCCGGCAGCTCACGGCCCTCGTAGGGGGTGTTGCGGCTGCGGGACGCGAAGCCCGCGGGGTCCACGGCTCCACGGTATGCCGGATCGACCAGGGTGAGGTTGGCGGGTTCACCCGCCGAGACGGGGCGGCCGTGCCCTTCGAGGCGGCCGATGGCCGCGGGGCGGAAGGACATGCGGTCGGCGACGCCCGCCCAGTCGATCAGGCCGGTGTCCACCATCGTCTGCTGGACGACCGAGAGCGCGGTCTCCAGGCCCACCATTCCCATGGCGGCGGCGGCCCACTCGCAGTCCTTGTCCTCGTGCGGGTGCGGGGCGTGGTCGGTGGCGACGCAGTCGATCGTGCCGTCGGCGAGCGCCTCGCGCAGCGCCAGCACGTCGGCCTCGGTGCGCAGCGGCGGGTTCACCTTGTAGACCGGGTTGTAGGTGCGGACCAGCTCGTCGGTGAGGAGGAGGTGGTGGGGCGTGACCTCGGCGGTGACGTTCCAGCCCTTGGACTTGGCCCAGCGGACGATCTCCACGGAGCCGGCGGTGGAGAGGTGGCAGATGTGGACGCGGGAGCCGACGTGGGCGGCGAGGAGGACATCGCGGGCGATGATCGACTCCTCGGCGACGGCGGGCCAGCCGCCGAGCCCCAGCTCGGCGGAGACGATGCCCTCGTTCATCTGGGCGCCCTCGGTGAGGCGGGGCTCCTGGGCGTGCTGGGCGACGACGCCGTCGAAGGCCTTCACGTACTCCAGGGCGCGGCGCATGATCACCGCGTCGTCGACGCACTTGCCGTCGTCGGAGAAGACCTTCACCCCGGCGGCGGAGTCGTGCATCGCGCCGAGCTCGGCGAGCTGCTTGCCCTCCAGGCCCACGGTGACGGCGCCCACGGGCTGGACGTCGCAGTAACCGGACTCCTTGCCGAGGCGCCAGACCTGTTCGACGACGCCGGCGGTGTCGGCGACGGGGAAGGTGTTGGCCATGGCGTGCACGGCGGTGAAGCCGCCGACGGCCGCGGCCTTGGTGCCGGTGAGGACGGTCTCGGAGTCCTCGCGGCCGGGCTCGCGCAGGTGGGTGTGCAGGTCGACCAGGCCGGGCAGCAGGATCTGCCCCTCGGCCTCGATCACGGTGGCGCCGGCGGCGTCGATGCCGGTACCGACCTCGGCGATGGTCTCGCCGTCGATCAGAACGTCCTGCGGCTCGCCGCCGAGGATCCGCGCACCGCGGACAATGATCTTGCTCATGGTTACTTGTTCTCCTCGGTACGGGCGGGGGCGGCGGACAGCGCGGTGTCGGAGCCGCCGAGCAGCAGGTAGAGCACGGCCATGCGGATGGATACGCCGTTGGCGACCTGCTCGACGACCGTGCAGCGGTCGGAGTCGGCGACCTCGGCGGTGATCTCCATGCCGCGGACCATCGGGCCGGGGTGCATGACGACGGCGTGCTCGGGCATCCTCGCCATCCGCTCGCCGTCCAGGCCGTAGCGGCGCGAGTATTCGCGCTCGGTCGGGAAGTACGCCGCGTTCATCCGTTCACGCTGCACACGCAGCATCATCACCGCATCGGACTTCGCCAGCACGTTGTCCAGGCTGTAGCTGACGTCGCAGGGCCACTTCTCGACGCCCACGGGGACGAGGGTGGGCGGGGCCACCAGGGTGACGTGCGCGCCGAGCGTGGTGAGCAGGTGGACGTTGGAGCGGGCGACGCGGCTGTGCAGGATGTCGCCGACGATCGTGATGCGGCGGCCGTCCAGGTCGCGGCCGAGCCCGGCGTCGGCGCCGACGAGCCGGCGGCGCATCGTGAAGGCGTCCAGCAGTGCCTGGGTGGGGTGCTCGTGGGTGCCGTCCCCGGCGTTGACCACAGCGCCGTCGATCCAGCCGGAGGTGGCGAGCCGGTAGGGGGCGCCGGAGGCTCCGTGCCGGATGACGACGGCGTCGGCGCCCATCGCCTCCAGGGTCAGCGCGGTGTCCTTCAGGGACTCGCCCTTGGAGACGGAGGAGCCCTTGGCGGAGAAGTTGATGACGTCGGCGGACAGCCGCTTGGCGGCCGCCTCGAAGGAGATGCGGGTGCGGGTCGAGTCCTCGAAGAAGAGGTTGACGACGGTACGGCCGCGCAGGGTGGGGAGCTTCTTGATCGGCCGGTCCGCGACCCGGGCCATCTCCTCGGCGGTGTCGAGGATCAGGACGGCGTCGTCGCGGGTGAGGTCGGCGGCCGAGATGAGGTGACGCTTCATCTGGGGGTTCTCCGGGTTGCTGGAGGGAGTTTCAGGCATGCGGGCGCGCAGGAGCGGCCGTACGTCCCCGAAAGGGCGTACGGGAGGGTTCGAGCTACTGCGTGTCCGCGGGGGCGGCCTGCTTGACGCCCAGCAGCACGGCGTCGCGGCCGTCCTCCTCGGCGAGCTGGACCTTGACCGTCTCCCGCAGCGACGTGGGGAGGTTCTTGCCGACGTAGTCCGCGCGGATCGGGAGTTCCCGGTGGCCGCGGTCGACGAGGACCGCGAGCTGCACCGCGCGCGGGCGGCCGATGTCGCCGAGCGCGTCGAGGGCGGCGCGGATCGTGCGGCCGGAGAAGAGCACGTCGTCGACCAGGACGACCAGGCTGCCCTCGATCCCCTCGCCGGGGATGTCGGTACGGGCCAGGGCGCGGGCCGGGCGCATCCGCAGGTCGTCGCGGTACATGGTGATGTCGAGCGATCCGACCGGCGTCTTCCGGCCGGTGATCTCCTGGAGTTTCTCGGCCAGCCGACGGGCGAGGAAGACGCCCCGGGTCGGGATGCCGAGCAGCACCACGTCGTCGGCGCCCTTGGCGCGTTCGACGATCTCGTGGGCGATACGGGTCAGCACACGGGCGATGTCGGGGGCCTCGAGAACGGGGCGTGCCGCCTTGCCGGTGTGGTCGTGCTGTGCGTCCATAAGAAACGGACCTCCTTCTCCGCCTCACGGGACGGATCGTTAAAGGACGTCGAAATTGCGTCATCCACGCTACCAGGGCTTGTGCTCGGCCCTGGACCCGCCCCCGGGAGGTGCCGGTCCGGACCATTCGGCTTGACGCATCCAAGTAACGCTGCGTAACCTCACAGTGAGTTACCAGCCACGCGGCGGAGCCGCACACTGTTCCAGCGTCCGGGGAGCCATATGTCCAGCGAATACGCAAAACAGCTCGGGGCCAAACTCCGTGCCATCCGCACCCAGCAGGGCCTTTCCCTCCACGGCGTGGAGGAGAAGTCCCAGGGACGCTGGAAGGCCGTCGTGGTCGGTTCGTACGAGCGCGGCGACCGCGCCGTGACCGTGCAGCGCCTCGCCGAGCTGGCGGATTTCTACGGGGTCCCGGTGCAGGAGCTGCTGCCCGGCACGACGCCGGGCGGGGCCGCCGAGCCGCCGCCGAAGCTCGTCCTGGACCTGGAGCGCCTCGCCCACGTCCCGCCGGAGAAGGCCGGTCCGCTGCAGCGCTACGCGGCGACCATCCAGAGCCAGCGCGGTGACTACAACGGCAAGGTGCTCTCGATCCGCCAGGACGACCTGCGCACGCTCGCCGTGATCTACGACCAGTCGCCGTCCGTGCTCACGGAGCAGCTCATCAGCTGGGGCGTGCTGGACGCGGACGCGCGCCGCGCCGTCTCCCACGACGAGGGCTGAGCGAGCGGGGCGGGACCCCACAGCAGAAACGTGCCGCCGGGCGGGCGGGGACCTTCGGGCCCCCGCCCGCCCGGCGTTTCCGTATCCCCGTCCGCGCCCCGGGCCCCTCGGGCCCGGCGGGGGCTCCCGGGTACCACGAAGGGCCCACGGCCGGCTGACCGTGGGCCCTTCGTGGTGTGTGCGACCGAACCGTCGCGGCCGGGGCTACTGCTCCCGGCGGAGGTTCGGCTTCAGCTCCTTGAAACGGGCCAGCAGGCCGTTCACGAAGGACGGGGAGTCATCGGTGGAGAACTCCTTGGCGAGCTGGACGGCCTCGTCGATCACCACGGCGTCCGGGGTCTCGTCCATCCAGATCAGCTCGTACGCACCGAGCCGCAGGATGCTCCGGTCGACGACCGGCATGCGGTCGATCTCCCAGTCCACGGCGTAGGTGACGATGAGGTCGTCGATACGGTCCGCGTACCGCGCGTACCCCTCGACGAGCTCCATCGTGAATTCGCCGACCGGCGGCTGACGGTCGTCGGTCCGCGAGTGCCGAACCCAGTCCGCGAGCACGGTCTGCACGGACTCACCGCGCTGGTCGGCCTCGAAGAGGATCTGGAAGGCGCGCTTGCGGGCCTTGTTCCGGGCAGCCACGGTTAGCTGTTCACCCGGCCGAGGTAGGTGCCCGTGCGGGTGTCGACCTTGATCTTCTCGCCGGTGGTGATGAAGAGCGGCACGCCGATCTCGTAACCGGTCTCCAGCGTGGCGGGCTTGGTGCCGCCGGTGGAGCGGTCGCCCTGGACGCCCGGGTCGGTGTGCTGGATCGTCAGCTCGACCGCGGCGGGCAGCTCGACGTAGAGCACCTCGCCCTCGTACTGGGCCACGGAGGCGGTGAAGCCCTCGACCAGGTAGTTGGCGGCGTCGCCGACGGCCTTGCGGTCGACCATGAGCTGGTCGTACGTGTTCATGTCCATGAACACGTAGTACTCGCCGTCCATGTACGAGAACTGCATGTCGCGGCGGTCAATGGTGGCCGTCTCGACCTTCACGCCGGCGTTGAACGTCTTGTCGACGACCTTGCCGGAGAGCACGTTCTTGAGCTTGGTGCGCACGAAGGCGGGGCCCTTGCCGGGCTTGACGTGCTGGAACTCGACGACGGACCAGAGCTGGCCTCCGTCGAGCTTGAGCACCAGGCCGTTCTTGAGGTCGTTCGTGGAAGCCACGGTTGCGGAATCTCCTGGACTGAAGCTGGTGGAACGACCGCGGATCCGCGCTAGAGCGCGAGCAGCTCCTTGGTCGTCATGGTGAGTAGCTCGGGTCCGCCGTCCGCCTCGGGGCGCACGACGAGCGTGTCATCGATCCGGACACCGCCCCGGCCCGGGAGGTGGACCCCCGGTCCGACGGTGACCGGCACACAAGCGTCCAGTTTACCCATGGCTGTAGGTGCCAGTTGCGGGTCCTCCTCGATTTCGAGCCCCACACCGTGCCCGGTCCTCGGCTGAAGACCCTCTCGGTGCCCCGCCGACTCCAGCGGATGCCGGGCCGCGCGGTCCACGTCCCGATAGGCGGCCCCCGGCGCCAGGGTTTCCCGGCTGGCCCGCTGAGCGGCGAAAACGAGGTCGTAGAGCTCGATCTGCCACGCGGCGGGGGCGGTGCCGATGACGAAGGTCCGGCCGATCTCGCAGCGGTAGCCGCGGTAGCTCGCCCCGAGGCGCACGGAGAGGAAATCCCCCTCCTCCACCCTGCGGTCCGAGGGCCGGTGCCTCCCCTGACCGGAGTTGGGGCCGGTGGCCACGGAGGTGGCGAAGGCGGGGCCGTCGGCCCCGTGGTCGACCAGGCGGCGCTCCAGCTCCAGGGCGAGGTGCCGCTCGGTGCGGCCGACCAGGATCGATTCCAGGAGTTCGCCGAGGGCCTGGTCGGTGATCTCGGCGGCGATCCGGAGGCAGCCGATCTCCTCCTCGTCCTTGACGATCCGCTGCTGCTCCACCGTGAAGCCCAGATCGGCCAGGATCAGGCGCGGGGCGGCCTTCCCCATGGCGCGGTGCCGGGCCACGCTCAGATCGTGCTCCTCGACGGCGAGCGAGTCCGCGCCGGCCGAGGCGGCGAGGCCCGCGGCGGCGACCACCGGGTCCTCGTCCGGGACGGGCAGGAGATCGATCCGGAGCGCCTCGTCGGGCCGCCCGTGGGCGGGTTCGCCGCTCGGGACGCGGGGGCAGAGCAGAACGTCCTCGCCGGGGCCGAGCAGCAGCACGGCGCCCGGCGGCGCTCCGCCCGCGAGATAGCGGACGTTGGCGGGCCGGGAGACCAGCGCGGCCGCGGAGCCCGCGGCGGCGCACCGGTCGCGGAGCAGCCCGCGTCGGACGGCGTGCACCTCTGACATGGTTCGAGCGTACGAGCGGGGGCGGCGGCCCGCCCGGCCAGCGCACCCGACCGGGGACCGCGGCACTGTGGGAGCGGTGGCTACCAGGCCGGCGGGCTCGCGATGGAGCGGGCCAGTACGTCGTCCAGGACGCGGGCGGTGGTCTCGACGTCGTACGTGGAGTTGTCGATGATCGGGAGGCCGGAGCCGTACCAGCCGGCCATCCGGCCGTGGATGCGGGCGACCTCCTCGTCGGAGAGCCTGCGGTTGCCGCTGCGCTCCGCGTTGCGCTCCAGGACGATCTCCAGGCCGGGCAGCAGGACCACGGGCAGCAGGCCGGGGCCCACGTGACGCTTCCAGCCGCCGAGGCCGACGACCGGACGGTCGGGGAAGACGGCGTCGTCGAGGATGCAGGAGATGCCGTTGGCGAGGAAGTTGCGGGCGGCGAAGCCGCAGGTGCGGCGGGCCAGGCGGTACTGGGCCTCGGAGTGGTCGTTCCAGCCCGCCTGCGGATCGGCGAAGCCGGAGCGGACCCATTCACGGACGTCGTCGAGGGAGACATGAGCGGTGGGCACCCGGCGGCGGGCCGCCCAGAGCTTGGCGACGGTGGTCTTGCCCGCCCCGGCCGGGCCGATGAGCAGGACGGCGAGCGTCGCGCCGCCGGTGCCGGCCCCGGCGGGCGGTGCGGGCAGCGGAACGGGACCGCCCGGGGGCAGCTGGACGTGCCCGGTGACCTGCCCGGCGGGCGGCGGCGTGGGCCCGGTGCCGCTCCAGCCGGGCCCCGGTGTCCGGCCGGGGGCGGGAGGCTGCTGGGGCCGGCCCTGGGCCTGCGGAGGCGGGGCCTGGCCGGGAGCAGGGGGCGGCGGAGGCGGGGCCTGGCCGGGCGGCGGGGATATCGGGGGCGGGCCGGGGTGGCCGGCGTGCTGGGCCTGGTACGGCCGGCCGACGTGCCCGATGCCGGGTCCGTGGGGCGGCGGCAGCGGGGCCCCCACTGCGTGCTGCATCCGGTGCCACTCCGTCTCGTAACTGCAACTGACGCTGATGGGACGGCCACCGTACCCTCCCGGGCCGTCTCGGGGTGAACGGTCCGGGAGGGCGCGACGTGCCCGTCGGCCGCGCGGAGGCCGGCCGGGAATCGCGGAGGTGTCGCTCCGTCAGTCCGTCAGCTCGTCGGCCAGGGCGCGCAGGGCGAGCCGGTAGGAGCCGATGCCGAACCCGGCCACCGTGCCCGTGGCCACCGCGGCGACCACGGAGGTGTGCCGGAACTCCTCGCGGGTGTACGGGTTGGAGATGTGCACCTCGATCAGCGGGGCGGTGCGCTGGGCGGCCGCGTCCCGCATGCCGTACGAGTAGTGCGTGAAGGCACCCGGGTTGAGAACGACCGGAATTGATCCGTCCGCCGCCTCGTGGAGCCAGCGGATCAGCTCGCCCTCGTCGTTGGTCTCGCGCACCTCGACGTCGAAGCCGAGCTCCTTGCCGAGCCCGGTACAGGTCTCGACGAGTCCGGCGTAGGAGGTGGCCCCGTAGACGTCGGGCTCGCGCGAGCCGAGCCGGCCGAGGTTGGGGCCGTTGAGGACGAGGACCCTGCGGGTCACGCGGAGACCTCCCCGTAGGCGGCGAGCAGCACGGCCGGGTCGGGGCCCTCCAGGACGGTGGGCTTGCCGATGCCGTCCAGGACGATGAAGCGCAGCAGGTCGCCGCGGGACTTCTTGTCGACCTTCATGTTCTCCAGCAGCTTGGGCCACTGGTCGCCGCGGTAGGTGAGCGGCAGACCCACCGACTCCAGGATGGTGCGGTGCCGGTCGGCGGTGGCGTCGTCGAGGCGTCCGGCGAGCCGGCCCAGCTCGGCGGCGAAGACCATGCCGATGGAGACGGCAGCGCCGTGGCGCCACTTGTAGCGCTCGTTCTTCTCGATGGCGTGGGCCAGGGTGTGACCGTAGTTGAGGATCTCGCGGAGTCCGGACTCCTTGAGGTCGCTGGAGACGACCTCGGCCTTGACCCGGATGGACCGCTCGATCAGCTCGGCGGTGTGCGGACCGGCCGGGGTGCGCGCGCCCTCGGGGTCGGCCTCGACCAGGTCGAGGATGACCGGGTCGGCGATGAACCCGGCCTTGATGATCTCGGCCATGCCGGAGACGTAGTCGTTGACCGGCAGCGACTCCAGGGCGGCGAGGTCGCAGAGGACCCCGGCGGGCGGGTGGAAGGCGCCGACGAGGTTCTTGCCCTCCGCGGTGTTGATGCCGGTCTTGCCGCCGACAGCCGCGTCCACCATGCCGAGGACGGTGGTCGGGATCGCGATCCAGCGCACTCCGCGCAGCCAGGTGGCCGCGACGAACCCGGCGACGTCCGTGGTGGCGCCGCCCCCGATGCCGACGATGACGTCGGTGCGGGTGAAGCCGGTCTGACCGAGCGCCTTCCAGCAGTAGGCGGCGACCTCGACGGTCTTGGACTCCTCCGCGTTCGGCAGCTGGACGGCGATGGCCTCGTACCCCTGGTCGGCGAGGTCCTGGCGGACCGCCTCACCGGTCTCGGCGAGCGCCTCGGGGTGCAGGACGGCGACGCGCCGGGCGCGGTCACCGATCAGCTGGGGCAGCTCGCCCAGGAGCTGGTGGCCGACGAGGACCTCGTACGGGTCGGAGCCCGCGGAGCCTGCGACCTGGATGCGGGTGGGTCCCTGCTGCGTCATGCCGGTGTTCTCCACGCCGGGGGCGGCTGGGCCCTCCGGCAGTTCCAGTGCGTCGATGATCGCCTGGGCGACCTCTTCGGGGGTGTTCTCGTCGGTGGCGACGACGGTGCGGGCGACCTCTTCGTAGAGGTGACGGCGGGCGTCCATCAGCTCGCGCCACTGCCGGCGCGGGTTGACCGCGAGCAGCGGGCGGGCGGCGCCGAGCCCGACGCGGCGGACGGCCTCGTCCACGTCCATGGAGAGGTAGACGACCGGCCGGCCGGCCAGCAGCTTCCTGGTCGCCGCGTCCAGGACGGCCCCGCCGCCGAGGGAGAGGACGCCCGTGTGCCCGGCGACGGCCGCCTCGACGGCCCGGCGCTCCAGGGCGCGGAAGTGCTCCTCGCCCTCGTCGTAGAAGATCTCCGCGATCGGCTTGCCCGCCTCGGCGACGACGTCCGCGTCGGTGTCCCGGTAGGTGGTGCCGAGCCGGGCGGCGAGCAGTTCGCCGACGGTGGACTTGCCGACGCCCATCGGGCCGACGAGGACGACCAGGGGGCCGCTCATCGGATCTGGAGGTGGTCGAGGTACGCCTGGACGTTGCGGTGGGTCTCGGGGACGCTGTCGCCGCCGAACTTCTCCGCGACCGCGTCGGCCAGGACGAGGGCGACCATGGCCTCCGCGACGATGCCCGCTGCCGGGACGGCGCAGACGTCGGAGCGCTGGTGGTGGGCCTTGGTGGCCTCGCCGGTGACGACGTCCACGGTGGCCAGGGCGCGCGGCACGGTCGCGATGGGCTTCATCGCGGCGCGCACGCGCAGCAGTTCGCCGGTGGTGAGCCCGCCCTCGGTGCCGCCGGACCGCCCGGAGGTGCGCCTGATGCCGTCCTCGGTGGCGACGATCTCGTCGTGCGCCTTCGAGCCGGGGACCCGGGCCAGCTCGAAGCCGTCGCCGACCTCGACGCCCTTGATGGCCTGGATGCCCATGAGCGCGGCGGCGAGCCGGGCGTCCAGGCGCCGGTCCCAGTGCACGTGCGAGCCGAGCCCGACGGGCACGCCGTACGCCAGCACCTCGACGACCCCGCCGAGGGTGTCGCCGTCCTTGTGGGCCTGGTCGATCTCGGCCACCATCGCCTTGGACGCGTCGGCGTCCAGGCAGCGGACCGGGTCCGCGTCCAGCTTCTCCACGTCGGCGGGGACGGGGACGACCCCGTACGGCGCCTTCGCCGCGGCCAGCTCGACGACATGGCTGACGATCTCGATGCCCGCGGTCTCCTTGAGGTAGGAGCGGGCGACGGCCCCGAGGGCGACGCGCGCGGCGGTCTCCCGGGCGCTGGCGCGCTCCAGGACCGGCCGGGCCTCGTCGAAGCCGTACTTCTGCATCCCAGCGAGGTCGGCGTGGCCGGGCCGGGGGCGGGTCAGCGGGGCGTTGCGGGCGAGCGTCGCCAGCTCCTCGGGGTCGACCGGGTCGGCCGACATGACCTGCTCCCACTTGGGCCACTCGGTGTTGCCGACCATGACGGCGACCGGGGAGCCCATGGTGAGGCCGTGGCGTACGCCGCCGAGGAAGGTGACCTCGTCCTTCTCGAACTTCATCCGCGCGCCGCGGCCGTAACCGAGCCGTCGCCGGGCCAGCGCCTCCGCCACCATCTCCGTGGTGACCGGGACGCCGGCGGGAAGGCCCTCCAGCGTCGCCACCAGTGCGGGGCCGTGCGACTCCCCCGCGGTCAGCCAGCGCAACCTGCTCAACGGTGCTCCTCATGCTCGCGCCTGAAATCCAACGGCGCCACCGGGTGCGCGGCCCTGGCCCGCCGCCTTTGATCCTCCCACGACCGGGGGCACGGTCCGGCCGCCGGTCCAGCAGACGGACGGGCGGCGCCGGCCGGCGGGCCCGTCAGCGGGCCGCGAGCGCGGCTTCCCCGGCCCGCCGCATGGCGGCCAGCGGTGCCGGGATCCGGCCGGTCATCTGCTCGACCTGGAGCAGGGCCTGGTGCACGAGGAGGTCGAGCCCGCCGACGACGGCCCCGCCCCGCGCCGACCAGGCGGCGGCGAGCGCGGTGGGCCACGGCTCGTACAGCACGTCGAAGAGGATGCCCGGGGCCGGCGGCACGGCTCCGGCCAGGGCGTCGGTGGCACCGGCCGGGGTGGTGGCGATGACGAGCGGTGCGGTCAGTGCCGCCGTCGCGTCCGCCCAGTCGGCGATCACGACGTCGACGGCGAGCCGCTCCCCCCAGGCGCGCATCTCGGCCGCGCGCTCGGGGCCCCGCACATACGCCGTGACCGGTCCGGCGCAGACGGCGGCGAGCGCGGCGAGCGCGGAGGAGGCGGTGGCTCCGGCGCCGAGGACGGCGGCGGAGTCGACCTTGTCGATCCCGCGCTCCCGGAGGGCGGCGATCATGCCGGGGATGTCGGTGTTGTCGCCGACCCGCCGCCCGTCCTCGGTGAACACGACCGTGTTGACGGCCTCCACGGATGCCGCCATCGCGCTGATCTCGTCGAGCAGCGGGATGATCGCCCGCTTGAGCGGCATGGTCAGCGACAGCCCCGCCCAGGACGGGTCCAGCCCCTCGACGAACCCGGGCAGCGCCGCCTCGTCGACCTCGAACCGGTCGTAGGACCAGTCGTCGAGGCCGAGCTCGGCGTACGCGGCGCGGTGCAGGACCGGGGAGAGGGAGTGGGCGATGGGCGAGCCGAGGACGGCGGCCCGGCGAGGCTCACTCACTGGCCCGACTCCTCTTGGTACTTCCGCCGGTTCTTCTCGTGCTCGTCGTTGGTCTCGGCGAAGACGGTCTTGTCCTCGTTGATCGAGACGAAGTAGTACCAGGGACCCGGCGTGGGGTTCATCGCCGAATGCAGTGACTCCGCGCCCGGATTGCTGATCGGACCGGGAGGCAGGCCGATGATCCTGTAGGTGTTGTACGGGTCGACGATCTCCCGCACCTTGTCGACCGAACCGATGTCGAGGGTGCTCTTGCCGTTGAGGTAGTTGACCGTCGAGTCGAATTCCAGCCGGCCGACCGTTTGCGTGTTGCCCGGCTTGAGCCGGTTGTAGACGACGCGTGCGACCTTGTCGAAGTCGTGCTTGTACTTGCCCTCCACCTGCACGAGGCTCGCGACGGTGATGAGCTCCCAAGGATTCTTGAGGCCGAGCTTCTTCGCACTGGCCTTCAGGTCGAGCTTGTCGTACTCCTTGTTCGCCCGCGTGACCATCCGCTTCAACGCGTCCTCGGGCTTCGATCCCTTGGAGACCGGATAGGCCGCCGGGTAGAGGAAACCCTCCAGCGGGTCCTTCACATCCGGGTTGTCCTCGGCCCAGTCGGGCAGGCCGAGGCTTTCCGCCTTGGTCTTGGCGATGTCGGCCGTGGTGCCTTCCTTGAGCTGGAGCCGCTTGTCGATCATCTCGTAGATCTTCGAGTTACGGGTCCCCTCGGGGATCACGAAAGCGTTCTGGCTCTTGGGGTCGAGCATCAGCTCGACCGCGCTGGCCGCCGACATCTCCTTCTTCAGGAGGTAGACCCCGGCCTGGAGCAACTTGCCCTTGGGGTTCTCGTTCTGCGCCGTGGCGAAGGCGCGGGAGGATTTGATGACGCCCTTCTTGCGCAGGATCTCGGCGATGTCCGAGCCGAGCGCCCCCTCGGGGATCTCGACCTCGACCTGGCCGGTGCCCGACCCCGCGTAGTCGGCCGGAGCGCCGAACTTGTTCTGCCAGAAGGTGTAGCCGACGTAACCGACTCCCCCGACGCCACCCACCAGCACGACGGAGACCACCAGGCAGGCAACGCCGCTGCGGCTCTTCTTCTTGCCCTTGCCACCCCGGCGGTCGCTGCCGCCGCGGTCGCGGCGCGAGGCGCGCGAACCCTCGTCGTCCGGATCATCGTCGTCGTCGCGCGGCTCGCGGCCGGCCGGTTCGTCCGCGCCGGTGAAGAAGGGGTGCGTCTCCTCCTGCGGCTCGTCCGCGTCCCACTCCGTCGACTGCTGCTGCTGTTGCTGCTGTTGCTGCTGCTGGTCCGCCGCGGCGTCGCGGCGGCCCGGGGGCTGCGGCGGAGGGTAGGCCTCGGAGGTGCCGTAGTAGTCCTGCGACGCGTCGTAGCCGCCGGGCTGCTGGGCGTACGGGTCCTGGGGTTCGGCCCCGTACGGCATGGCGGCCTGCTGCCCGGTGTCCCAGCCGCCGTTGTACTGCGGCTGGGCTCCCGACTGCTGGGCGTACGGGTCCTGCTGGGGCGTGCCGTACTGCTGCTGCTGGTTCTGCTGGTCGTACGGCTGCTGGTTCTGCTGGTCGTACTGCTGCTGCGGGTACTGCTGGTGGTGCTGGGCGTACGGGTCCTGCGCATAGGACTGCTGCTGCTGGGCGTACGGGTCCTGCGGAAAGGACTGCTGCTGGTCGCCGTACTGGCCCTGGCCGTGGGCGGCCTGCTGGCCGCCCCATCCCTGGTCCCCGTACAAGGGGTCCTCGGGATGCCACGGTTCGGAGCCGGGGCCCCGGCCATACTCAGTCATCGATCCCCTAGAGCCGCGAGACGACGTTCCGTCTCTTCGCTTCGCTGTGCGGTGTTTGTTCGAACACCGCCGCATCGCGCGGAACGTTACCGTATCGCGATCAGACCACCACTTCGACGCCCTCACCCGGGGGATTGCCTGACGCCCGTTCGGACTCCAGAGCGTTCTGAAGGATCACCACAGCGGCAGCCTGGTCGATGACAGACCGGCCCTTCTTGGACTTCACGCCCGAGGCGCGCATCCCCTGAGCGGCCGTCACTGTGGTCATCCTCTCGTCCACCAGCCGCACCGGAACGGGTGCGATCGAGCGGGCGAACACCTGGGCGAACTCCCGGACCTTGACGGCCGCCGGGCCCTCGCCCCCGCCGAGCGAACGCGGCAGGCCGAGGACGACCTCGATCGGCTCGTACTCCTCGACGAGTTGACGCAGCCGCCGGTGGGCGGCCGGGACATCGCGTCCCGGCACGGTCTCCACCGGCGTGGCCAGGATCCCGTCGGGGTCGCACGAGGCGACCCCGATCCGGGCGTCCCCGACGTCGACGGCGAGCCGCCGGCCCCGGCGCATCGGCGTCATCCCGCTCGTCACGCCGTCTCGGTGACGAGGCGTTCGACGGCGGCCACGGCGTCGCCGATGGCGGCCGGGTTCGTGCCGCCGCCCTGGGCGACGTCCGGCTTGCCGCCGCCACCGCCACCGAGGGTCTTGGCGGCGGTGCGCACCAGGTCACCGGCCTTGAGACCGCGCTCGCGGGCGGCCTCGTTGGTGGCGATGACGGTGAGCGGGCGGCCGTTGGCGGTGGTGAACAGGGCCACGACGGCCGGCCGGCCGCCCTGGATGCGCCCGCGCACGTCCAGGACCAGCTTGCGCAGGTCGTCGGCGGAGGTGCCGTCGGGGACCTGGCCGGTGACCAGGGCGGTGCCGCGGACGTCCTTGGCGGACTCGACGAGTCCGGCGGCGGCCGCGAGGACCTTCTCCGCGCGGAACCTCTCGATCTCCTTCTCGGCGTCCTTGAGCTTGCCGAGCATGCCGGCGATCTTCTCCGGAAGCTCCTCGGGGCGGCCCTTGACCAGCTCCTGGAGCTGGGCGACGACCGTGTGCTCCCGGGCGAGGAAGTTGTACGCGTCCACGCCGACGAGGGCCTCGATACGGCGCACGCCGGAGCCGATGGAGGACTCGCCGAGCAGCTTCACCAGACCCAGCTGGGCGGTGTTGTGGACGTGCGTGCCGCCGCACAGCTCCTTGGAGAAGTCGCCGATGGTGACGACGCGGACCCGCTCGCCGTACTTCTCGCCGAACTCGGCGATGGCGCCCTGCTTCTTGGCGTCGTCGATGGACATGACCTCGGCCTGGACGTCGAGTTCCCGCGAGAGGACCTCGTTGATCCGCTGCTCGACGTCGGTGAGGACCGTGCCGG
This sequence comes from Streptomyces sp. MMBL 11-1, assembly GCF_028622875.1. Lineage (NCBI taxonomy): Bacteria > Bacillati > Actinomycetota > Actinomycetes > Kitasatosporales > Streptomycetaceae > Streptomyces > Streptomyces sp. MMBL 11-1. Next base: position 997,343 of record NZ_CP117709.1, read on the forward strand.
GGACGGCGGCGGGCGAACCGAAGTCGAAGCGGAAGCGGCCGGGCGAGTTCTCCGAGCCGGCCTGGGCGGCCGTCGGGCCGAGCGCGTCGCGCAGCGCCTGGTGCGTGAGGTGCGTGGCGCTGTGGGCGCGGGCGATGGCGCGGCGGCGGGTGTTGTCGATGGAGGCGAAGACGGCGGCCCCGACCGTCACCTCGCCGACCTGGACGACGCCCTTGTGCACGTGGACGCCGGGGACCGGCTTCTGGACGTCGCGGACCTCGATCACGGCGCCGGTGTCGAGCCGGATGCGGCCGGTGTCGGCGAGCTGGCCGCCGCCCTCGGCGTAGAAGGGGGTGCGGTCGAGGACGACCTCGACCTCGTCGCCCTCGGTGGCGGCGGGCGAGGGCACGCCGTCGACCAGCAGACCGACGATGGTGGACTCGCCGGCGGTGGAGGTGTAGCCGGTGAACTCGGTGGCGCCGGAGGTGTCGGCGACCTCGCGGTAGGCGGACAGGTCGGCGTGACCGGTCTTCTTGGCGCGGGCGTCGGCCTTGGCCTTGTCCCGCTGCTCCTGCATGAGGCGGCGGAAGCCGTCCTCGTCCACGGACAGGCCCTGCTCGGCGGCCATCTCCAGGGTGAGGTCGATCGGGAAGCCCCAGGTGTCGTGGAGCAGGAACGCCTTGTCGCCGGCGAGGACCTGGCCGCCTGCGGCCTTGGTCTCGGTGACGGCGGTCTCCAGGATGTTGGTACCGCCCTTGAGGGCCTTGAGGAAGGCGGCTTCCTCGGCGAGCGCGACCGTCTCGATGCGCTTGCGGTCGGTGATCAGCTCCGGGTACTGCAGGCCCATCGTGTCGACCACGACGTCGACCAGGTCCTTCACCACGGGGCCGGTGGCGCCCATGAGACGCATGTTGCGGATGGCGCGGCGCATGATGCGGCGCAGCACGTAGCCGCGGCCCTCGTTGCCGGGGGTGACACCGTCGCCGATGAGCATCACCGACGTACGGATGTGGTCGGCGACGACGCGGAGCGAGACGTCCGTTCCCTGCTCGGCGCCGTAGCGGACGCCGGTCAGCTCGGTGGCCTTGTCCATGACCACGCGCAGGGTGTCGGTCTCGTACATGTTCTGTACGCCCTGGAGGATCATGGCGAGGCGTTCGAGGCCGAGACCGGTGTCGATGTTCTTCGACGGCAGGTCCCCGAGGATCGGGAAGTCCTCCTTGCCGTCGCCGGCGCCGCGCTCGTACTGCATGAAGACCAGGTTCCAGATCTCCACGTAGCGCTCGTCGTTGACGGCCGGGCCGCCCTCGACGCCGAACTCGGGGCCCCGGTCGTAGTTGATCTCCGAGCACGGGCCGCAGGGGCCGGGGACGCCCATGGACCAGAAGTTGTCCTTCTTGCCCAGGCGCTGGATGCGCTCGGCGGGAACGCCGATCTTGTCGCGCCAGATCTGCTCGGCCTCGTCGTCGTCGAGGTAGACCGTGATCCAGAGCTTCTCGGGGTCGAGGCCGTAACCGCCGTCCTCGACGGAGTTGGTCAGCGCCTCCCAGGCGAGCTGGATGGCGCCTTCCTTGAAGTAGTCCCCGAAGGAGAAGTTGCCGCACATCTGGAAGAAGGTGCCGTGGCGGGTGGTCTTGCCGACCTCTTCGATGTCCGGCGTACGGACGCACTTCTGCACGCTGGTGACGCGCGGGGCGGGCGGCTTGACCTCGCCGAGGAAGTACGGCTTGAAGGGGACCATGCCCGCGGGGACCAGCAGCAGAGTCGGGTCGTCCGCGATGAGCGACGCCGAAGGCACGGCGGTGTGTCCGCGATCCTCGAAGAAGCTCAGCCAGCGGCGGCGAATTTCAGCCGACTCCATCAGTGGTCCTCATTCCGGTTGTTCGGGTTGTAGGGGAGCTTGCGGTACGTGTGCGTGTTCGCGGGCGGTTCGGCCGCTTCGACGGCGAAGTGCCGCCGCACGGGAAGGTCCGGGTCGACCGGCGCCTGAAGGCCCAGGGCGCCGTCCAGTTCGGCTTCGCGCCGGACCATGCCCTCACGTACGTCGAGGGCGAAGTCCTTGAGTCTGTGACCGGTCTCGATCGCCTTGTCCGCGGCCTGCGCCGCGAGGCTTTCGGGGGTCAGCCGCTTGAGTTTGCGGTTGACCTTGGTGGTGGCCCACACACCGGCTGCTGCGCCGGCGGTGAACCAGAACGTACGGCGGAACATCGCTCGATCAGTCCTTCTGTCCGCGGGCGTTTCGGCGTTCGCGCCTGCGTCCGCGCGCCGAGGGTACGGTCCGGCCGACGATCACCGTGCGGCGGGCGGAGCCGCGACCCCGCGCCGGTTCCGGTTCGGGCTCGGGGGCGGTGCGGCGGCCGAGGGCCTGCCGTACGCCGTAGCCGAACGCGGCGACCTTGACGAGGGGGCCGCCGAAGGTGGAGGCGACGGTCGTGGAGAGCGCGGAGGCGTTGGAGGTGACCTCCTGGACGTCGCTGGCGATGGCGTCGACCTTGTCCAGCTGGGTCTGCGCCGAGCGCACCGTCGCCGAGGCGTCGGCCAGCAACGGGACGGCCTGGTCGGTCACGTCCGCCACGAGCTTGGTGGTCGCCCTGAGCGTCTGGGCGAGCCTCACCAGCACCACGGCGAGGAACGAGACCAGGATCGCCCAGAAGACGGCCACGAGGATCCCGGCCACCTCTCCACCGGACACTGTGCACCGCTCTCTGCTCGTCGCTCCGGCCCTGCAGGGCCTTGTCTCCGTCGGTCGCGTCCGGGCCTCGGCCCGCGCGCCCGATCGTCGTCACACGAGCCTATCGCGCCGCGCATCTCCTCCCCTACCGCATTCTCCGCGGGCGGGGCGGGAGTTACCCCGACGAGATTGTACGGAGAGCTTTCAAGCCAGTACGCTCCGTGTTTTATGCGACGCCTGCAGGACCCCTGCCCGAACGCCGACGATCCGGACGGCCGCCCCGCGGCGGCGACCGGCAGCCTCCCGGCCGAACTGAACCCCTTCGTGGGGCGCGAGGACGAACTGTCCGAGCTGAGCGGGCTGCTGGAGGAGTACAGGCTCGTCACGGTCGCCGGAGTGGCGGGCGTGGGCAAGACCCGGTGTGTCATCCGGCTCGCCGCACTTCGGGAGAAACGGTACTGCGACGGGGTCCTGCTGGCGGAGCTGTCCGCCGTCCGCGATCCCGACCTGCTGGAACACGCCCTGATCGACGCGGTGGGCCTGACCGATCACACCAGCAGGCCGCCGCGCACCGTCCTCGTCGAACATCTCTCCGAGCGCCGGACACTCCTGGTGATCGACGGCTTCGAGCACCTCGTCGACGCCTGCGCCGACCTCGTCACCGAACTCCTGCGCCGGGCCCCGCGCCTCCAGGTGCTCGCGGCCGGGCGCCGCCCCCTCCGGGTGGACGGGGAACGGACCTTCCCGCTCGCCCCGCTGTCCGACCGGGACGCCGTGGAGCTCTTCACCGAGCGGGCGCGCGGGGTGCGGCCGGGCTGGGATCCGACGCCGGGTGAGCGGGCGTCCGTGCTGGAGCTCTGCCGCCGCCTCGACGGGATTCCGCTGGCCCTCGAACTGGCGGCCGGGCGGCTGCGCGCTCTCTCGGTGGAACAGGTGCTTCTGCGCCTGGACGACCGGTTCCGGCTGCTGACCGGCGGCCGCCGCGGCGCGCCGCCCCGCCACCAGACGCTGCGTACGGCGATCGGCTGGAGCCATGAGCTGTGCACGCCCGAGCAACGGCTGCTGTGGGCGCGGCTCTCGGTGTTCGCGGGGCAGTTCGACCTGGAGGCCGCCGAGTACATCTGCGGCGGGGTGGATCTGCCGGCCGACTCGGTGCTCGATGTGCTGGACGAGTTGCTCGCCCAGTCGGTGGTGGAGCGCGAGGACGGCCCGACCGGTGCGCGCTACCGGCTGCTGGACACGGTCAGCGAGTACGGGGCGCAGTGGCTGGCGGCGGCCGGGGACGCCCCGCGGCTGCGGCGGCGGCACCGGGACTGGTTCCTGGGGCTCGCGACCTGGTGCGAGCTGGACTGGTTCAGTCCGCGCCAGGCGGAGGTGGCGGCCCGCGTCGACAGCGAACTGCCCAATCTCCGCCGGGCGATGGAGTGTTCGATGGAGAGCCCCGACGAGGTGCATCTGGCGCAGTACCTGGCGGGCACGCTGTGGTTCTACTGGGCCGGCTGCGGGCGGCTGTCCGAGGGCCGGTACTGGCTGGACCACGTCCTGGAGGAGCCGTCCCCGCACGATGCCGCACGGCTGAAGGTGCTGTGGGTGCTGGGCTATGTCGCCGTGCTGCAGGGCGACGCGGTCGGTGCGATCTCGGCGCTCCAGGAGTGCAGGGAGGAGGCCGAACGCTCCGGGGACGCGACCGCACTGGCGTACGCGGTGCACCGCACGGGGTGCCTGGCGATCGTGACGGACGACCTGCCACGCGCCGAGGAGCTGCTCCGCGAGGCACTCGGCCGGTACCGCGAGGTCGGCGAGCTGAACAGCAACGTGCTGATGGCGCAGGTGGAACTGGCCATGGCGGTGGCGTTCCTCGGTGATCTCGACGCGGCCGCGGCGATCTGCGACGAGGTCCGGGAGATCTGCGAGGACCACGGGGAGCGGTGGGCGCTGGCGTACGCGCTGTACGTCCTGGCGTACGCGGCGCTGCGGCGGGGGCGGCCGGCCCGGGCGCGGCAGATGCTCGGGGAGTGCCTGACGATCAGCCGGACGTTCAACGATCTGCTGGGCACGGTGCTGTCGCTGGAGCTGCTGGCCCTGGTGACGGTGGTGGAGGGGGACGCCGGGGAGGCCGCCGTGCTCCAGGGTGCGGCGGAGGGCATCTGGCCGTCGGTGGGGCTGCGGTTGTTCGGCTCGGCGTTCTACGGGCGGCCGCGGGCGGAGTGCGAGGAGCGGGCGCGCCGGGAGATGGGGAGCGCGGCGTACGAGGACGGGCTGCGGGTGGGCCGGCGGCTGGATACGGGCACCGCGGTCGACCGGGCCCTGGGCGGCGGCGGACCGGGCGCGGCGGTGGACGGGCCGGGCGCGGGCGGGGCGCCGCCGGCGGGCGGGCCCGGGGGAACGCGAAGGCCCGCCGCCTCCCGGATGACAGGGAGGGGCGGGCCGGAGCGCTGGTGAGAGCGGCTACGCCTGGATCAGCGGGCGTAGTACTCGACGACGAGCTGCTCGTCGCAGATCACCGGGATCTCCTTGCGGTTCGGGTCCCGGTCCAGGCGGAAGGCCAGGGCCTTCAGGTTCACCTGGAGGTAGCGCGGGGTCTCACCGTCGGTGTCGTAACCACCCTCGCGGGCCACCTGGAAGGGGACCTTGGAGCGGCTGCGCTCGCGGACCATCACGACGTCGTCGGGACGGACGCGGAACGACGGCTTGTCGACCTTGCCACCGTTGACCTCGATGTGGCCGTGGACGACCATCTGACGGGCCTGGTAGATGGTGCGGGCGATGCCCGAACGCAGGACCAGGGCGTCGAGGCGGCGCTCGAGCTCGACGACCAGCGCCTCGCCCGTCTTGCCTTCGGCCTTCTTGGCGCGGTCGTAGGCGCGCACCATCTGGCGCTCGCTGATGTCGTACTGCGCACGCAGGCGCTGCTTCTCCAGCAGACGGACCTTGTAGTCCGAGTTCTGCTTGCGGCCACGGCCGTGCTCGCCCGGCGGGTACGGACGAGCTTCGAAGTACTTGACAGCCTTGGGCGTCAGAGCGATGCCGAGGGCACGCGACTTCTTGACCTTGGGACGCGACTGGTTAGGCACGTTCTCCAGACCTCCGTTGTGGGTTAGGTTAGGTTTACCTTACTCAAGGAGATCGCATGTCTAGCCCTGGGAACACCACTCACGTCACGGACAGCACAGACAGCGGCAGCACACCTGAAGGTGCTGCTACGACGGAAGGCCGATCTGATCGTGGTCAGCCGCGTCCCAGCGGGCTTGAAAACACTCGGATGCCGTCAGCAGCCGAGCGCACACGAACTCTCGTACAGAGTACCTGCTCCGCACTGCTCGTCGTACCGGGGCTCGATCCGGCCCGCGCCGAGCCCCTGATCCCGGAGAGCAGGAGCATGGGCCCCGAGGGCGACCTGTTCCTCGCGTTCCCCGCGGATTCCCCGGCTGTTCGGGCCGCGACGCACGCGCAGGGCGACGAGCTGGCCGCCGTGCTGGAGATCACGGACGTCGCCCCGGTCTCCGTACCGCACCGGATCCGCGGCCGCGCGTGGGTCTCCGGCTGGCTCACCTCCGTGCCCGGCCTGGCCGGGCCCGGCCGGATGATGCTGCGCCTGGAGTTCGGCGAGGCGTACGTGGACGACCTCTGGGGCGCCGAGGAGATCGAGCCGGAGGACTTCCGGGACGCCGCCCCGGACCCGCTGGTCCTCCACGAGCCGGAGCTGCTCCAGCACCTGCACTCCGCCCACGACGAACAGATGCGCACCCTGTGCGGTCTGCTGGGCGAACGCACCACCCGCACCCGCTCCTCCCACCCGCTCCGGGCCGTACCGGTCGCCCTGGACCGCTTCGGGCTGCGGGTCCGCTTCGTCGAGGACCGGGGTTCCTGCTTCGACGCCCGCTTCGAGTTCCCGGAACCGGTCCGCGACGTCACCGAGCTGCGCCGCGCCATGCGCACACTCTTCGAGGCGGCCGCCTCCTGATCCGGCGGAGCTTCCGGTCAGCCGCTCTCGTGGTCGGACGGGGCGCTCAGCAGGCGGTGGACGAGGACGCTCCAGCTCTCGGCCAGCTGTCGGCCTTCGGTCGAGGAGAGGGGCTCGTCGGTCTCGGGCATGGCCAGGAACAGCAGCAGCGGGCCTTCGAGGGCGCCGGTCAGCTGGACGGCCAGGCTGTCCAGGTCGGGGAGATCGACCTCGGCCTGCCCCAGCAGGACGCGCAGGTGCACACGTGTGATCGACGCCGCGCCGGCGGGGACGGGCTGGTTCCGGTCGAGGGCGGCGCGGGCGACGCTGTGATGGTCCAGCAGGAAGGCGATCCGGGCCTGCCCGTAGGCGACCATGCGGTCGAGCGCGGGCGCGCCCGGGCCCAGGGGGGGCGGGCCGTGGAGCACCTGTTCCTGGAAGGCGCGGTCGTCGGCGTCGAGCAGGGCGCGGAAGATGCCGGCGCGGGTGCCGAAGCGCCGGAAGACGGTGCCCTTGCCCAGGCCGGCGCGTTCGGCGAGGGCGTCCATCGTGACGCCGCAGGCGCCCTCGTCGGCCAGCATCTCCCGGACGGTCGCGAGGAGCAGCTCGCGGTTGCGCACGGCGTCGGCGCGTTCGGGACGGGGCCGGCCCAGCGGGATGAGGGATCCGTTCACCTGTCCAACCTACCGCCCTCCAGGCTAAGCGGGGTATGGTCCGTTTATGGCGGTGGCGAGCTGCCTGCCCTGGGCCTTCCCGCCGACCGCCCTCCACGACTGCCCTTGAGGAGTTCCACGATGAACCTGTTCCGTCTGGACGCGAGCATCTTTCCGACCACTTCGGCCAGCGCCGAACTGGCCTCCCTGGTCGAGGCCGAGTGGACTGCCGCACACCCCGGCGCCACCGTGACGCGACGGCATATCGCCACGGATCCCCTCCCCTCCGATGCCTGGGCCCTGGCGACCACGGCCGGCTTCACCCCCGAGGCGGACCGGAGCCCTGCCCAGCGCGACGCGGCGGCCCTCGCGGCGACGCTCGTGGAGGAGCTGCGCAACGCGGACGCGGTCCTTCTCGCGGTGCCGTTCTACAACTTCGGGGTCTCCCAGCACTTCAAGGCCTGGGTCGACCTCGTGATCGCCGGAGCGGGCCCCACCGACCCGGTGCTCAAGGGCAAGCCCACCACCCTGATCACCACCATCGGCGGCGGCTACGGCCCGGGCGCGCCGCGCGAAGGATGGGACCACTCCACCTCATACCTGGAGCGCATCGTCCGCGACGTGTGGCAGGCCGACCTCACCCTGGTCAAGCGCGAGCTGACCCTGGCTGCCACCACACCGGCCATGGAGCAGCTGCGGGACCTCGCGGACCAGCACCACACCGCCGCCAAGGAGCAGGCGCGCGAGGCCGGACTCACCATGGCCGGCAACTGACGCGGCCCTCCGCCCGCGTGATCACGGGGGCCGGCCGGGTTCATCCGTCGCCGGGAGCTCGGCATGGTCCTCGCGCTTGCCGCGTGCGGTGAGCAGGGGACCGAGCCGCCCGGCCGCGTGGACACTCCTCGCCGGCCCCGGTGTGACGGCCACGCCGTGGGCGGCGAGGTCCTTCGCCCCGCTCAGGACCGTCTGACCGCCGCGTTCCTCCAGGAGCCGGGCGGCCCTTCAGCGCCTCGGATCACGGTCCGCCGCGCGACCTAGGGAGCGTCCGCGCTCTCGCCGGAACGGCCCAGGCGCTCGCGGACGCGCTCGACGACGTCCGCGTACCGCGCCTCGGCGCCGTAGCGGGTCGGGGTGTAGTACCGCCGGTCGCGCACCGCGTCCGGGGCGTACTGCTGGGCGGCGATGCCGCCCTGCACGTCGTGCGGATAGACGTACCCCTGGGCGTGGCCGAGCTTGGCGGCGCCCTGGTAGTGGCCGTCGCGCAGATGGGCCGGGACGGGCCCCGCGAGCCCCTTGCGCACGTCCTCCCGCGCGGCGGAGATCGCCAGGGTCGCCGCGTTGGACTTGGGGGCGAGCGCCAGTGCGATGGTGGCGTGGCTGAGGGTGAGCGCCGCCTCCGGGAATCCGATCATCGCCACCGCCTGGGCGGCGGCCACGGCCGTCGGCAACGCGGTGGGATCGGCCAGGCCGATGTCCTCGCTGGCCGAGATCATCAGCCGCCGGGCGATGAACCGCGGGTCCTCCCCCGCCTCGATCATGCGGGCCAGGTAGTGCAGAGCGGCGTCCACGTCGGAGCCGCGGATCGACTTGATGAGCGCGCTGGCCACGTCGTAGTGCTGGTCGCCGTCACGGTCGTACTTCACGGCGGCACGGTCGACGGTCGCCTCCAGCGTCTCCAGGGTGATCTCCGCCTCGCCCGTGGCGATGGCCGCGCCCGCCGCGGCCTCCAACGCCGTCAGGGACCGGCGCGCGTCGCCGCCCGCGATCCGCAGCAGATGCGCCTCGGCGTCCTCGGGCAGGGTGACCGCCCCGCCGAGCCCCCGCTCGTCGGTCAGCGCCCGCCGCAGCAGATCACGCAGGTCGCCGTCGGTCAGCGATTCCAGGGTGAGCAGCAGGGACCGCGACAGCAGCGGGGAGATGATCGAGAAGTACGGATTCTCCGTGGTGGCGGCGATGAGAGTCACCCAGCGGTTCTCCACGGCGGGGAGCAGGGAGTCCTGCTGGGCCTTGGAGAAGCGGTGGATCTCGTCCAGGAAGAGGACGGTCTCCTTGCCGAAGCCGCCGGTGGCGCGGCGCGCGCTCTCGATGACGGCCCGGACCTCCTTGACGCCCGCGGTGATCGCGGAGAGCTCGACGAAGCGCTTGTTGGTCGCCTTGCTGACCACGTACGCCAGGGTCGTCTTGCCGGTGCCGGGCGGGCCCCACAGGATGACCGAGGACGCGCCGGCCGGACCGCCGCTCCCCTCGACGAGGCGGCGCAGCGGCGAGCCCGGCTTCAGCAGGTGCTGCTGGCCGACGACCTCGTCGAGGACGCGGGGACGCATCCGGACAGCGAGGGGGCTGCTGGACGGGTCCTTCTCCTGGCGGTCTTCGGCGGCTGCGGTAAAGAGGTCGGGCTCCACGTCATGAAGCCTATGCGACACCACTGACAGCGCCGCCGGGGCCACCTGCCGAAGTCGTGGGTGCTCAGCTGGTCCAGAAGTCCCACCAGCGGGTCAGGATCAGCATGCCGATGATCCCGATCCACATCACCGGAAGCACCCAGGGGAACTCGGTGAGCCCGCCGCGCAGCCAGGCCGGGGCCGGGAGGATGCGGTGCTTGACGTTGTGCGTGGTCACGTAGCAGAACATGACGATGGTGGCGACCCAGGCCAGGCAGCACCACAGGCAGAGCGAGTTGATGTTGTACAGCGACTGGTACTGGAGCCAGGTGCAGAAGCCGACGCCGAACAGCGTCCCGGCGTTCAGCCCGAGCCAGAACCAGCTGCGGAAGCGCGCCCCGGCGAGCAGGCCCATCCCGATGGCGATGACCATGCCGTACGTGACGAGGCCCAGCATCGGGTTGGGGAACCCGAACACTGAGGCCTGCTCGCTCTTCATGATGTTGCCGCACGCGACGACGGGGTTGAGGCTGCACCCGGGGGTGAAGGAGGGGTCCTCCAGCAGCTTGAACTTGTCGAGGGTGATGACCCAGGCGGCCAGTAGTCCGGCCGCGCCGGTGATCACCAGGAGCAGTGCGAGACCGCGCCCGGCCCCGAAGGCGCGCTTGCGGCCGCCCTCGTCCTGATCGGAGGAGAGATCGTGGTCTACCGCTGCAGTCGTCATATCGCCGTTCCGTCACCGAGTGGTCAGCCGGGCAAGGTCATTGTGCCGCACCCCCGTACGGATCAACCGTTCGATGGACATAAAGGTGTACGCCCATGAGCGCCCCTACGGGGGGACTCCTGAGGTGACGAGGCCGGGACGACGGAAGATGTACGTGTGCCCGGCACCGGTCCGGTGACGTCGGGCGCGCGGGCGGCACCCAGCCGGAATCACCGGCCAGGGTGAGTCCCCGCCCGCCGGGTTGACGGCGGACGAGAAAGGCGCGGGCGGCGGGACCGAGGTCCCGCCGCCCGCGCCCCGCTCACGCCCCGGTCAGCCGAGGCGCTTCGTCAGCTCCGCCGCGACCTCGGCCAGCGGCACCGGGCCCTGCTCGCCGGACTCCATGTCCTTGAGCTGGGCGACGCCCTCGGCGAGGTCGCGCTCGCCCGCGACCAGGGTGTAGCGCGCGCCCGAGCGGTTGGCGCTCTTCATCGCGCCCTTCAGGCCCCGGCCGCCGAACGCGAAGTCGGCGGCGATCCCCGCGCGGCGCAGCTCGGTGACGACGCCGAACAACACCCGGCGGGCCTCCTCGCCGAGCGGGACCGCGTACACGCTGGTGGTGACGGGCAGGTCGAGCTCGACGCCCTCGGCCTCCAGCGCGAGGACCGTACGGTCCACGCCGAGCGCCCAGCCGACGGACGGCAGCGCGGGGCCTCCGATCATCTCGGACAGCCCGTCGTAGCGTCCGCCGCCGCCCACCGCGGACTGCGAGCCGAGACCGTCGTGGACGAACTCGAAGGTCGTGCGGGTGTAGTAGTCGAGGCCGCGGACCAGCTTCTCGTCGTCCTCGAACGGCACGCCGGCCGTCGTGAGCAGCGCCCGGACCTCCTCGTGGTACGCCCTGCAGGCGTCGCAGAGGTGGTCGCGGAGCTTCGGGGCGTCGGTGAGCTGCTTCTGCACGTCGGCCCGCTTGTCGTCCAGGACGCGCAGCGGGTTGATCTCGACGCGGCGGCGGGTCTCGTCATCGAGGTCCAGGTCCCGCAGGAAGGTCTGGAGCGCCTCGCGGTAGACCGGGCGGCACTCCTTGTCGCCCAGCGAGTTCAGCAGGATCCGGAACTGGCGCAGGCCCAGCGAGCGGTACGCCTGGTCGGCGAGGATGATCAGCTCGGCGTCCAGGACCGGGTCCTCGGTGCCGATGGCCTCGGCGCCGACCTGCGAGAAGTGACGGTAGCGGCCCTTCTGCGGGCGCTCGTAGCGGTAGTACGAGCCGGAGTACCAGAGCTTGACGGGGAGGTTGCCCGCCTTGTGGAGGTTGGCTTCCAGGGCCGCCCGCAGCACGGATGCGGTGCCCTCGGGGCGCAGGGCCAGCTGGGAGCCGCCCTTGGTGGTGAGGGTGTACATCTCCTTGGTGACGATGTCGGTGGACTCACCGACACCGCGTGCGAAGAGTTCGACGTCCTCGAAGCCGGGCGTCTCGATGTAGCCGTACCCCGAGTCGCGCAGCGGGGCCGCGATGGCCTCGCGCACCGCCAGGAACTTCGCGGAGTCCGGCGGGGTCAGGTCGTACGTGCCCTTGGGGGCCTGAAAGGTGCTCACGAATACGTCTCTCGTCTACATTCCTCGGCGCGGCGCCGCGTCCAGACCGTTCAGATACGGGTTGGAGGCGCGCTCGCGGCCGATGGTCGTCTGGGGTCCATGGCCGGACAGCACCACGGTCGAGTCGTCGAGCGGCAGGCACACGCGGGCCAGCGACTCGAGCAGCTCGGCGTGGTCGCCGCCGGGCAGGTCGGTGCGTCCGACGGAGCCGGCGAAGAGCAGGTCGCCCGAGAAGAAGACCGGCGGAATGTCCGCGGCCTCGGGCATCCCGAACGTCACCGACCCCTTGGTATGGCCGGGCGCGTGCGAGACGCCGAACTCCAGACCGGCCAGGGCCAGCTTCGAGCCGTCCGTCAGCTCCTTGACGTCGTCCGGCTCCCCCACGGTCAGCTCGCCCATGAGCGGCATCCCGATCGAGCGGCCGAGCGCCTTCTCCGGGTCGCTCATCATGTAGCGGTCCTCGGGGTGGATCCAGGCGGGGACGTCATGGGCGCCGCAGACGGGGACGACCGAGGCGACATGGTCGATATGGCCGTGGGTGAGGACGACGGCGACGGGCTTGAGCCGATGCTTCTTCAGCGTTTCCTCGACGCCCTGGGCGGCCTGGTGGCCCGGGTCGATGATCACGCACTCCTCACCGGCGGCGGGGGCGACCAGATAGCAATTGGTCCCCCAGGCCCCGGCGGGGAACCCGGCAATGAGCACGATCGTCCTTAATGTTCGTCCGGAGGATGCGGCAACGGCGAAGGATGCAGCGGATCAGAGCCTACCGGCGCTCCTCATGACACAGGTAACCCATATACGGTACGGGCAACTCAGGCCCTCATCCCACGACGTAACAAGGAGCCCAACCGGTGTCCAGCAGCGAACAGCGGCGGCGGCAGCTCGCCCGGGAAAAGTTCGAGCGCCAGCAGAAGCGCCGGGAGGAGGCCCGCCGCAGGACGAGGCGTGTCACCGCGATCGTCGCGGCCTCGGTGGCCGTGGTCGCCGTCGTGGGCGTGAGCGCGTTCGTCGTGGCGGGCAAGGACGACGACAAGGACAAGAAGAACGAGGCCGCGGCGAGCCAGAGCCCCACCCCGGAGCCCTCGGAGAGCGAGAGCAAGGCTCCCACGCCGCCGATGAAGATCGACAAGAAGGCGACGTACACGATGTCGCTCAAGACGAGCCAGGGCGACATCGCGTTCTCGATGGACGCGGCGAAGACTCCGGAGACGGTGAACTCCTTCAAGGCGCTCGCCGACAAGAACTACTTCGACGACACCAAGTGCCACCGGCTGACCACGCAGGGCATCTTCGTGCTCCAGTGCGGCGACCCCAAGGGCGACGGCACGGGCGGCCCGGGCTACAACATCCCGGACGAGAACCTGGACGCGCTCGGCAAGGCGGGCGCCGACGGCACGGTCGTCTACCCGCCGGGCACGGTGGCGATGGCCAATACCGGTCAGCCCGGCTCCGGGGGCAGCCAGTTCTTCCTGGTCTACAAGGAGACGAAGCTCCCGCCCACCTACACCCCGTTCGGCACGATGGACGACGCCTCGCTGAAGGCCGTCCAGAAGGTCGGCGAGGCCGGTGTCGAGGGCGGTGCGGGCGATGGCGCCCCGAAGAAGGCCGTGTCGATCGAGAAGGCCTCGGTCGAGAAGGGCTGAACCGGCGGGACGGCGACCGGCCGGGCGGCCGTGGGCCGAGCGGAGCGCTGCCCCGGACCGGAGCGAAGAATTTCGGCCGTGCTGAGTGCGGACAGCCGGGTGGCCGGTCGCCTAGATTGGCGTTGTGCAGGGCGGGCGATGCCCGCCCCAGGAAACTGTGGACGATGCCCGGGGGGCGAACCCCCTCGCAGGCATCAGGTGGAGGAGGCGCTGTGAGCAGCGACCCGTGGGGCCGCGTCGATGAGACGGGCACCGTGTACGTGCGTACAGCCGAGGGCGAGCAGGTCGTCGGATCGTGGCAGGCCGGTTCCCCCGAGGAGGCTCTGGCCTATTTCGAGCGCAAGTACGACGGCATGGTGGTCGAGATCGGCCTCCTCGAACGGCGGGTGAAGACCACCGACCTGTCGGCGAAGGACGCGACGACGGCCATCGGCCATCTGCGGCAGCAGGTCGACGAGCACCATGCGGTGGGCGACCTCGACGCACTGCGCAAGCGGCTGGACGCGCTCGTCGCGACGGTCGAGGAGCGGCGCGAGGAGCGCAAGGCGCTCAAGGCCAAGCAGACCGACGAGGCCAAGCAGGCCAAGGAGGCGCTGGTCGCCGAGGCGGAGGAGCTGGCGCGGAGCGAGCAGTGGCGCTCGGCCGGCGAGCGGCTGCGGGCGCTGGTGGACACCTGGAAGGGTCTGCCCCGCCTCGACCGCAAGTCGGACGACGAGCTGTGGCATCGCTTCTCGCACGCCCGCTCGGCGTTCTCCAAGCGGCGCAAGGCCCACTTCGCCGCGCTGGACGCCCAGCGCGAGGACGCCCGCAAGGCCAAGGAGAAGCTGGTCACCGAGGCCGAGGCGCTGTCCGGCTCCACGGACTGGGTGACCACGGCCGCGCGCTACCGCGACCTGATGACCGAGTGGAAGGCGGCGGGCCGCGCCCAGCGCGAGTCCGAGGACGACCTGTGGAACCGCTTCCGCGGCGCCCAGGACGTCTTCTTCGCCGCCCGCAGCGAGGTCTTCGCGGAGCGGGACGCCGAGCAGGGCGAGAACCTCAAGCTGAAGGAGGAGCTTGCCGCGGAGGCCGAGAAGCTGGTGCCGGTGAAGGACCTCAAGGCGGCCCGGGCCGCGTTCCGGTCCATCAACGAGCGCTGGGAGGCCATCGGCCACGTACCGCGTGACGCCCGCCCGAAGGTCGAGGGCCGGATGCAGGCGGTGGAGCGGGAGCTGCAGCAGTCCGAGGAGTCGGAGTGGCGCCGGACGAACCCGGAGGCGCGGGCCCGCGCCGCGGGTCTGACCGGTCAGCTCCAGGCCGCCGTGGACAAGCTGCGCGGCCAGATCGACACCGCGCGCGCCGCCGGCAACAACGCCCGTGCGGACAAGCTGGCCAAGGAGCTGGAGGGCCGTCAGGCGCTGCTGGACCAGGCGCTCAAGGGCCTGGAGGAGTTCGGCGGCTGACGTCGGACAAGGGAGGGCCCCGGTACGCGTCGCGTACCGGGGCCCTCCCCTTTCGCCCCTACGGCCTGCGGGCCGAGGTGACCCGGTAGACGTCGTAGACGCCCTCCACGCCGCGTACGGCCTTCAGGACGTGTCCCAGGTGTTTGGGATCGCCCATCTCGAAGGTGAAGCGTGAGGTGGCCACCCGGTCCCGGGAGGTCTGGACGGCCGCCGAGAGGATGTTGACGTGCTGGTCGGAGAGGATCCGGGTGACGTCGGAGAGCAGCCGGGAGCGGTCCAGAGCCTCGACCTGGATGGCGACCAGGAAGACCGAGGACTGCGTGGGGGCCCACTCGACCTCCAGGATCCGTTCGGGCTGCTGCGAGAGCGAGTCCACGTTGACGCAGTCGGCGCGGTGCACGGAGACGCCGCTGCCCCGGGTGACGAAGCCGATGATCGGATCACCGGGGACGGGCGTACAGCAGCGGGCCAGCTTGACCCAGACGTCCTCGACGCCCTTGACGACGACGCCGGGATCCGCGTTGGCGCGGCGCTTGCCGCGACCGCCGTGCGAGGGCGGGGTGGACTCGGCGAGGTCCTCGTTGGCCTCGTCGTGGCCGCCGAGTGCCTGCACCAGCTTCTGTACGACGCCGGCGGCGGCGACGTGGCCCTCGCCGATCGCGGCGTACAGCGAGGAGATGTCCGGGTAGCGCATCTCGTGGGCGAGGGTCACCAGGGAGTCGCCGGTCAGGATGCGCTGGATCGGCAGGTTCTGCTTGCGCATGGCGCGCGCGATGGCGTCCTTGCCCTGCTCGATGGCCTCGTCGCGGCGCTCCTTGGAGAACCAGGCGCGGATCTTGTTGCGGGCGCGCGGTGACTTGACGAAGCCGAGCCAGTCCCGGGAGGGTCCGGCGCCGGCCGCCTTGGAGGTGAAGACCTCGACCAGGTCGCCGTTGTCGAGCGTCGATTCGAGCGGGACGAGCCGCCCGTTGACGCGTGCCCCTATGGTCCGGTGGCCGACCTCGGTGTGGACGGCGTACGCGAAGTCGACGGGGGTCGCGCCGGCGGGCAGCGCTATCACGTCGCCCTTCGGCGTGAAGACGAAGACCTCGTTGCGCGAGAGGTCGAAGCGCAGGGACTCCAGGAACTCGCTGGGGTCCTCGGTCTCCTTCTGCCAGTCCAGGAGCTGGCGCAGCCACGCCATGTCGTTGACGGTGTCCTGCCCGCGCCCGGTGCTCTTGGGTACGTCGGTACGCACCTTGGAGGCGCCGGCGGAGGGCTCCTGCTTGTACTTCCAGTGGGCGGCGATGCCGTACTCGGCGCGGCGGTGCATGTCGAAGGTGCGGATCTGGAGCTCGACGGGCTTGCCGCTGGGACCGATCACCGTGGTGTGCAGTGACTGGTACATGTTGAACTTGGGCATCGCGATGTAGTCCTTGAACCGCCCGGGCACCGGGTTCCACCGGGCGTGGACGGTGCCGAGTGCCGCGTAGCAGTCGCGGACCGTGTCGACGAGGACCCGGATGCCCACCAGGTCGTAGATCTCGGCGAAGTCGCGGCCTCGCACGATCATCTTCTGGTAGACGCTGTAGTAGTGCTTGGGGCGGCCGGTGACGGTGGCCTTGATGCGGGCGGCGCGCAGGTCGGCCTGGACCTCGTCGGTCACTATGGCGAGGTATTCGTCGCGCTTGGGGGCGCGTTCGGCGACGAGCCGGACGATCTCGTCGTACATCTTGGGGTAGAGGATCGCGAAGGCGAGGTCCTCCAGCTCCCACTTGATGGTGTTCATGCCCAGCCGGTGCGCCAGCGGGGCGTAGATCTCCAGCGTCTCGCGGGCCTTCTTCTCCTGCTTCTCCCGCTTGAGGTAGCGCATGGTGCGCATGTTGTGCAGGCGGTCGGCGAGCTTGATGACCAGGACCCGGGGGTCCTTGGCCATCGCGACGACCATCTTGCGTACGGTCTCGGCCTGCGCGGCCTCGCCGAACTTGACCTTGTCGAGCTTGGTGACGCCGTCGACGAGCAGGGCGACCTGGTCGCCGAAGTCGCGCCGCAGGGTGTCCAGGCCGTACTCGGTGTCCTCGACGGTGTCGTGCAGCAGGCCCGCCATCAGCGTCGCCGGGTCCATGCCCAACTCGGCGAGGATCGTGGTGACGGCCAGCGGGTGGGTGATGTAAGGGTCGCCGCTCTTGCGCTTCTGACCCCGGTGCCAGCGCTCGGCGACCTGGTAGGCCTTCTCGATCTGGCGGAGCGTGGCCGTCTCGATCTTGGGGTCGTTGCCCCGGACCGTACGCAGGAGGGGTTCCAGGACCGGGTTGTACGGGCTGGAGCGCTGGACACCCAGTCGGGCGAGGCGGGCCCGCACGCGGTTGGAGGATCCGCCGGTTCGGGAGGCGGACCCGGTGGTGGCTCCGGCCTTCGCGGGGGGCCCGGGGGGCGGCGGCTTGGGCGCGGCGGCGGCCGGCTTCCTCGGCGGCGGCTGCGCCGGGCCCGTCGTTCCGGCCGGATTCGGCGGCGCCTCGGGGCTCGCGGGCTTCGTGGGAGGAGCGGGCTTCGCGGCGGCCGGGGGGCGCGCGGCGTCGGCGGCGGGCTCGGCGGGCGCGGGCTCCGACGCGTTCGAGGGCGCGGCCTTCCGCGGCGTGGCGGGGGCCGCCACGGGCTTGTCGGGCTGCGGGGCGGCGGCTGACTGGGCCTCGTCTGGCAAGAGCGCTCCTCGTACGGATCCGGGGTACCCGGAGAGCCCATGGTATCGATCCCCCGGCCGGACCTCGCCCGGGGACGTCGGGAGCATCCACAACGAGGGAGGGGCACCCGGTATTCCCGGGTGCCCCTCCCTCGCGCTCGGCGTCCGCCGCCGGGCGGTGGCCGACGGCTCAGACCGTGATCAGGGCCTCCAGCGGCGCTCCGGCGAGGCCCGGCTCCAGGCGGGCCCGGCCCGCGAGGAAGCCGAGTTCCATGAGGACCGCGACGCCCGCGACCTGGGCACCGGCCCGCCGGATGAGCTCCAGCGAGGCCTCGGCGGTGCCGCCGGTGGCGAGGACGTCGTCGATGATCATGATCCGGTCCTGGGCGTCGAGGTCCTCGGCGTGGATCTCGATCTCCGCGCTGCCGTACTCCAGCTCGTAGGACTGGCTCAGCGTGGCGCCGGGGAGCTTCCCGGCCTTGCGGACCGGGATGAAGCCGATGCCCGCCCGGACCGCGACGGGCGCGGCCAGGATGAAGCCGCGCGCCTCCAGCCCGACGATCTTCGTGGCGCCGTGCCGTACGCACAGCTCCGCGAGGGCGTCGGTGAGTGCCGTGAAGGCCACCGGGTCCGCGAGCAGCGGCGTGATGTCCTTGAACATCACGCCCGGCTTCGGGTAGTCCGCGACATCGCGGATCCGGCTGAGCAGCAGCTCCCTGATGGATTCGGTGGTGCTCGTCATCGCTCAGCGCTTCCCGGGGGTGCGGCCGTGCGACCGGGGACGGCCGATCGTCGTGCCCGCCGTCTCGGTCTCGGTGTCGTCGCGCAGGTCCTCGGGTCCGTCGTCGGACGATTCGCCCTTGGCGGCCGCGGCGGCCCGCTTGGCGAGGACCCGCTTCTTCAGCGCCTTCATCTGCGGCTCGCGCTCCTTGAGGTCGGCGACGAGCGGCGTGGCGATGAAGATCGAGGAGTAGGCGCCGGCGGCGAGACCGACGAACAGCGACAGCGAGATGTCGTTCAGCATGCCCGCGCCGAAGACGCCGCCGCCGATGAAGAGCAGACCGGCCACCGGCAGGAGCGCCACCACCGTGGTGTTGACGGAGCGGACCAGGGTGCTGTTGATCGACCGGTTGGCGATCTCGCTGTACGTGAAGCGGGTCTGCTTGGTGATGTCCTTCTGGCCCTCCTTGAGGCTGTCGAAGACCACCACCGTGTCGTACAGGGAGTAACCGAGAATGGTCAGCAGACCGATCACCGTGCCCGGCGTGACCTCGAAGCCGACCAGGGCGTAGACACCGACCGTGATGGTGATGTCGTGGATCAGCGCGATCAGGGCGGCGACGGCCATCCGCCACTCGAAGGCGATGGCCAGATAGATCACCACCAGGATCATGAAGACCCCGAGGCCCGTCCAGGCCTTGTTCGCGATCTGCTCACCCCAGCTGGGGCCGACCAGGTCCGCGTTGATGTCGTTGGCCGGGATACCGAGCTCGTCGGAGAGCGTCTCCTTGATCTCGTTGGCCTTGGCGGTGTCGACCTCGGTGATCTGGATACGCAGACCGCCGTTGCCCAGCTCCTGGACGATCGCCATGTGGCCGGAGGCCTCGGTCGCCACGTCCGTGGCCTGGGCGGTCGAGATCTTGGCCTTGGTGTCGGTCGTGAAGACCGCGCCGCCCTCGAACTCGATGCCCATGCGCAGACCACCGACCGCCACGCCGATGATGGCGGTGATGGTGATCAGGATCGAGATGCCGTACCAGATCTTGCGGTTACGGATGAAGTCGTAGCCGACCTCGCCACGGTAGAGCCGGGCGCCGAGATTGCCGAGTCGCGACATCTCACGCCTCCTTCGGTTCGGTGGGGGCGTTGACACGGCGCGAACGGCGCAGCGGCGGCTGGGCGCCGAGACGCTTCGGGTCCAGCCCGGACCACGCGCCGCCGCGGGAGAAGAACTTCGTCCGCCCCATGAGCGTCATGAGGGGCTTCGTGAAGAAGAAGACCACGACGACGTCGAGGAGTGTGGTGAGGCCGAGCGTGAAGGCGAAGCCCTGCACCTTGCCGACGGTCACGATGAA
The DNA here is from genome assembly GCF_028622875.1 of Streptomyces sp. MMBL 11-1. NCBI lineage: Bacteria > Bacillati > Actinomycetota > Actinomycetes > Kitasatosporales > Streptomycetaceae > Streptomyces > Streptomyces sp. MMBL 11-1. Next base: position 1,017,091 of record NZ_CP117709.1, read on the forward strand.
GAGCACCGCGGCGGCCAGGAACGACACGAAGTCGGAGACCAGGATGGTGCGCCGGGCGCGCGGCCAGGCGCGCTCGATGGCGGGACGGAGCGTGCGTCCCTCGCGGATCTCGTCTCTGACGCGTTCGAAGTAGACGATGAACGAGTCCGCTGTGATGCCGATGGCGACGATGGCGCCGCAGACCGCCGGCAGGTTCAGCGCGAAGCCGATGGCCGGGCCCAGCAGAGCCATGATCGTGTAGGTCAGCACGCCGGAGACCAGGAGGCTCAGGAGCGCGATGAACGCGAGGCCCCGGTAGTAGACGACCAGGTAGACGACGACCAGAGCCAGACCGATGGCGCCGGCGATCAGACCGCCCTTGAGCTGCTCGCTGCCGAGCGCCGCGGTCACCGTGGTGACGCTGACCTCTTCGAAGGTCAGCGGCAGTGCGCCGTAGGACAGGATGTTGCCGAGGTCTTCGGCGGACTGCTGGTCGAAGCTGCCGGAGATCTGGGCGTTCTTGCTGAGCGCCGTGCGCACCGAGGGAGCGGAGACGACCTCACCGTCGAGGACGATCGCGAACTGGTTCATCGGCGGCTGCTGCTGCGAGAGCCGGCCGGTGATCTTCTGGAACTTCTTGGCGCCGGAGGAGGTGAACTCCATCGACACGATCCACTCGCCGGTCTGCTGCTCGATGGCGCCCTTGGCTTCGTCGACGTCGCTGCCGGAGACCTCGGCCGGGCCGAGCACGTACTTCTCGTAGCTGCCCGGGACGTTGGAGCCGCAGGCGACGATCGAGTCGGTGGGCTTGGCGTTCTGCCCTGCCTCCGTGCGCTGCTTGGGGTCGCTGCAGTCGAGCTTGGCGAACTCCTCCTGGAGCTTGGCCGTGGCCGGGTCCGCGGGAGGCGAGGCCTCGGGGGAGTCGGACGGCTTCGGCTTGTCGGAGGCGCCGGGGGTCGGGTCGTCCTTCGTCAGGGCGCCGGTGACCGCGCGGCCCTGGGTGGTGGCGCTCGCCGAGGGGGTGGCCTCCGAACCGCCGGCCTCCTCGCCCTTGGGCTTGTCGGCGCCTTCGGCGGACTCACCGGGCTTCGGGGTGGCGCCGGCCGAGGGAGTCGCGGAACCGGAGGGCGTGGGCTCCGCGGGGCCGCTCGCCTGCACCGTCAGAACAGGCCGGAAGTAGAGCTGGGCGGTGGTGCCGACCTGCTCCTGGGCCTGCTTGGAGTTCGTCCCCTTGGGGATGTTGACGATGATGTTCTTCGAGCCCTGGGTCTGGACCTCGGCCTCGGAAACGCCCAGACCGTTGACGCGCCGCTCGATGATCCCGACCGCGGTGTCCATGTTGGTCTTGTTGATCGCGTTCGGCTTGCCGGGCTGGTTCTGCGCCTCCAGCGTGATCGACGTCCCGCCGGCCAGGTCGATGCCCAGCCGGGGCGTGGTGTGCCCGGACAGGAACAACCCGCCGGTGAGCGCGACCATGGCGATGAGGATCAGAGCCAGGGCACGCCCCGGCCTGCCCTGACCGCCGGACGGCCCTCGGCCCTTCTTGGGTGCTGCCACCTTCTCGTTTCTCCCTGTCCAACCGCCCCGCGCCGGGTACGCGCCCGAGCGGCCACGAAGTGTAGTGGGGACCCTGCCCCCGCAGACGACCGCACGGTCCCGGGGACGCCGCGCGCCGGTGGGCGCGCGACGTCCCCGGGATCGTGAGAACTACTTGGAGTCGGCGTCGCCGTCGGTCTTGCTCTCGTCCTTGGCGTCCTTGGCGTCCTTGACGTCCTTCACCGCGGCGTCCTCGGGTTCGGCGTCGTCGGCCGCGTCGTCCTTGGCCAGGTCGATCTTGGCGACCTCGGCGTCGTCGGACTCACCGGTCAGCGAGGAGGCGTCGTCGGGAACGACGGTGCCGTCCGCGTCCAGCTCCGGGTCGTCACCGTGCACGATGCGGTTGTACTCCGCGTCGTCCAGGACGGCGCCGACGGAGTTCTTCGCGTAGATGGCGTGCACGCCGGGAGCGACCTCGAGGATAACGGTGTCGTCGTGGACTTCCTTGACGGTGGCGTACATGCCCCCGATCGTCCGGACGCCGGTGCCGGGCTGCATGTCGTTGCGCATCTGCGCGGCCGCCGCCTGCTTCTTCTTGGCGGAGCGGGTCATCAGGAACATGGCCCCGATGAGCACGATGAAGGGGAGGAGAGTCAAGATATCCACGGGACGGGAATTCCTTCGCACGACCGCGCTGGAATGCGGCCTGTATATACGGGGGTGGGTACACCGACCGGTAAGGGCGGCATCGGCGGAGTCTAAGCGAGTCCGCATCGATGGAACAACGCCCAGCATGGCACCGGGGTTCCTGTGGACGCGAACCTGTGACCCATCACGCCCCGAACAGACCCTGTTGTCCCTTTGCTCCGTGCTGCGGCGGGACCAGTCCCAGATGCGCCCAGGCGGCCGGGGTGGCGACACGGCCGCGCGGGGTCCTGGCCAGCAGTCCTTCCCGTACGAGGAAGGGCTCGGCGACCTCCTCGACGGTCTCCCGCTCCTCCCCCACCGCGACCGCCAGCGTGGACAGTCCCACCGGGCCGCCGCCGAAGAGCTTCAGCAGGGCGCCGAGGACGGCACGGTCCAGCCGATCGAGTCCGCGGCCGTCAACCTCGTACACCTTGAGGGCCGCCATCGCGATCTCCCGGTCGATCGTGCCCTCCGCCTTGACCTGGGCGTAGTCGCGGACGCGGCGCAGCAGCCGGTTGGCGATGCGGGGGGTGCCGCGGGAGCGTCCGGCGATCTCGGCGGCGCCCTCCGCGTCGATGGTGACGTCGAGGAGGCGGGCGGAGCGGTGGACGACGCGCTCCAGCTCGGCGGGGGCGTAGAACTCCATGTGCCCGGTGAAGCCGAAGCGGTCGCGCAGCGGCGGCGGGAGCAGTCCGGCCCTGGTGGTGGCCCCTACCAGGGTGAAGGGGGGCAGTTCGAGCGGGATGGCGGTGGCGCCGGGGCCCTTGCCGACGATGACGTCGACCCGGAAGTCCTCCATCGCCATGTAGAGCATCTCCTCGGCGGGCCGGGACATGCGGTGGATCTCGTCGAGGAAGAGGACCTCGCCCTCCTGGAGGGAGGAGAGGATCGCCGCGAGGTCGCCGGCGTGCTGGATGGCGGGGCCCGAGGTGATCCTGATCGGGGCGTTCATCTCCGCCGCGATGATCATCGAAAGAGTGGTCTTGCCGAGGCCGGGGGCGCCGGAGAGCAGTACGTGGTCGGCGGTGGCCCCGCGGGCGAGGGCGGCCTTGAGGACCAGGTCGAGCTGTTCGCGGACCTTCTCCTGGCCGACGAACTCCTCCAGGTCCTTGGGGCGCAGGGCCGCCTCGACCGCGGTGTCCTCGCCGTCGAGATGGCCGGCGTCGACCAGCCGGTCGTCGAGGACCGGGCCGGTCGGCTCATCGGTCTCGGGTCCGGTCTCGTCCCAGTTCATCAAGGGCCTCTTCGGTGGTTCGGTGCCGGTCAGCGTGCGCGGTTGAGAGTCTGCAGGGCGGCCCGCAGCAGCTGCGGCACGGGGGGTGCCGTGCCCTCGGCGGCGGCGGCCTCGGCCTGCGGGGCGACGGCGTTGACTGCCTCGTCGGCCTCGCGGCTCGCGTAGCCGAGGCCGATCAGGGCGGCCTGGAGCTGGTCGCGCCAGCCGGAGGTGACGGGGGTGCCGATGCCCTGCTGGCCGATGTGCGCGCCGACCGGTTCGCCGAGCCGGTCCTTGAGCTCCAGGAGCAGCTTCTGCGCACCCTTCTTCCCGATGCCGGAGACGGCGGTCAGCGCCTTCTCGTCACCGGTGGAGACCGCGAGGCGCAGGGCGTCGGGGCTGTGGGTGGCGAGCATGGCCTGGGCGAGGCGCGGTCCGACGCCGCTGGCGGTCTGGAGGAGCTCGAACACCTGCCGCTCGTCGTCGTCCGCGAAGCCGTACAGGGTGAGGGAGTCCTCGCGGACGACCAGCGAGGTGGCGAGCTTGGCCTCCTTGCCGACGCGCAGGCCGGCGAGGGTGTGCGGGGTGCACTGGACCGCCATGCCGATGCCGCCGACCTCGATGACGGCCGTGGTCGGGGCGAGGGCGGCCACCGGGCCGGAGACGAAGGCGATCATGCGGTGCGGCCTTTCAGCGGGCGGGGCGTGCTGGGCGTACGGGAGGCGCCGGGCGTACGGGACGCGCCGAGGGTGCCGGTCGCCCCGGAGGTACGGGGCGTGCCGGATGTGCGGTGGGCGGCGACGGCCTGCTGAAGCCGGTTCTGCGCGGGGGCGCGCCAGATGTGACAGATGGCCAGGGCCAGGGCGTCGGCGGCGTCGGCGGGTCTGGGCGGTGCGTCCAGTCTCAGCAGCCGGGTCACCATCGCACCGACCTGGTCCTTGTCGGCGCGGCCGGATCCGGTGACCGCCGCCTTGACCTCACTGGGGGTGTGCAGGGCGACGGGGATGCCGCGGCGGGCGGCGCAGAGCATGGCCACCGCGCTGGCCTGGGCCGTGCCCATCACGGTGCGGACGTTGTGCTGGGCGAAGACGCGCTCGACCGCGACGAAACCCGGGGAGTGTTCGTCGAGCCACTGTTCGATGCCGCGCTCGACGGCGACGAGCCGGTCGCCGAGCTCGGCGTCGGAGGAGGTGCGCACGACGCCGACGCCGATCATCGTCAGGGGTCTTCCCGCGACACCTTCGACCACGCCGATGCCGCACCGGGTCAGCCCCGGGTCAATGCCCAGAACCCGCATGGAGCCCCCTGTCCTCGGCCCGTCGCCGGCGCGCGCCGCGCCCGCTCGATCATCTGTTCCCGCAGGCTATCGGCTCGCACTGACAATCCGCCGCAACCACAGGACGACGGGCCGACGGGGAGTGCCCCGTCGGCCCGTCGTGTGAGACCTGCCGGCCGTGCCGTCAGGCGTCGACCTTCTCCATGACCTCGTCGGACACATCGAAGTTGGCGAAGACGTTCTGCACGTCGTCGCTGTCCTCCAGCGCGTCGATGAGCTTGAAGATCTTGCGGGCGCCCTCTTCCTCCAGCTCGACCTGCATGGTCGGGAGGAAGTTGGCCTCGGCGGAGTCGTAGTCGATGCCCGCCTCCTGGAGCGCGGTGCGCACCGCGACCATGTCGGTGGCCTCGCTGATCACCTCGAAGGTCTCGCCGAGGTCGTTGACCTCCTCGGCGCCCGCGTCGAGGACCGCGCCGAGGACGTCGTCCTCGGTCAGCTCGCCCTTGGGCACGATCACGACGCCCTTGCGGTTGAACAGGTACGAGACGGAGCCCGGGTCGGCCATGGAGCCGCCGTTCCGGGTCATCGCGACACGTACGTCGGACGCGGCACGGTTGCGGTTGTCGGTGAGGCACTCGATGAGCACCGCGACACCGTTGGGGCCGTAGCCCTCGTACATGATCGTCTCGTAGTCGGCGCCGCCCGCTTCGAGACCGCCACCGCGCTTGACCGCGGAGTCGATGTTCTTGTTGGGGACGGAGCTCTTCTTCGCCTTCTGGATGGCGTCGACGAGCGTGGGGTTGCCGTCGGGGTCCACGCCGCCGGAGCGCGCCGCGACCTCGATGTTCTTGATCAGCTTCGCGAAGAGCTTGCCGCGCTTGGCGTCAATCACGGCCTTCTTGTGCTTCGTCGTAGCCCATTTAGAGTGGCCGGACATCTGCCTTCTCCTTCGCGTCACCAAAATCGAGTCGAACCCGAGAGATCCTACCGGGGTCCGCTCAGTTCACCGCGCGCACCATGTCCACGAACAGAGCGTGTACGCGATGGTCGCCGGTCAGTTCGGGGTGGAACGAGGTGGCGAGGGCGTTTTTCTGCCGGACGGCCACGATATGCCCGCCGTGTTCGGCGATGACCTCGGCCCGGGCCCCGACGGACTCGACCCAGGGCGCGCGGATGAACACACCGTCCACCGGGCCGCCTTCGACACCGCCGACCTCGACGGCGGCCTCGAACGATTCGTTCTGCCGGCCGAAGGCGTTGCGCCGCACGATCATGTCGATGCCGCCGACGGTCTCCTGGCCCGAGCGGGGATCGAGGATCTTCTCGGCCAGCAGGATCATTCCGGCGCAGGTGCCGTAGACCGGCATCCCGGCCCGGACCCGCTCGCGGAGCGGCTCCATCATGCCGAAGAGCACGGCCAGTTTGGACATGGTGGTGGACTCGCCGCCCGGTATGACCAGGCCGTCGACCTCGGCGAGTTCCTCGGGGCGCCGGACCGGCCTGGCCAGGGCGTCCGCCGAGGCCAGGGCGATCAGATGCTCCCGTACGTCGCCCTGGAGAGCCAGAACGCCGATCAGGGGGGTGTCGCTCATCAGTGGTTACCAGCCGCGGTTGGCGTAGCGCTCGGACTCGGGCAGCGTGTCGCAGTTGATGCCGACCATGGCCTCGCCCAGGTTGCGGGAGGCGTCCGCGATGACCTTCGGGTCGTCGTAGAAGGTGGTGGCCTTCACGATGGCGGCGGCGCGCTTGGCCGGGTCGCCGGACTTGAAGATGCCGGAGCCGACGAAGACGCCCTCGGCGCCGAGCTGGCGCATCAGCGCGGCGTCGGCCGGGGTGGCGACGCCGCCGGCGGAGAACAGCACGACGGGCAGCTTGCCGAGCTCCGCGACCTCCTTGACCAGCTCGTACGGGGCGCGGAGGTCCTTGGCGGCGGCGTACAGCTCGTTGTTGTCGAAGCCGCGCAGCCGGGCGATCTCGTTCTTGATCTGGCGCAGGTGGCGGACGGCCTCGACGACGTTGCCGGTGCCGGCCTCGCCCTTCGAGCGGATCATGGCCGCACCCTCGGCGATGCGGCGCAGGGCCTCGCCCAGGTTGGTGGCGCCACAGACGAAGGGGGTGGTGAAGGCGAACTTGTCGCTGTGGTTGACCTCGTCGGCCGGGGTGAGCACCTCGGACTCGTCGATGTAGTCGACGCCGAGGGACTGGAGCACCTGGGCCTCGACGAAGTGGCCGATGCGGGACTTGGCCATGACGGGGATGGAGACGGCCCCGATGATCTCCTCGATCATGTTGGGGTCGGACATCCGGGCCACGCCGCCGTCCTTGCGGATGTCGGCGGGGACCCGTTCCAGGGCCATGACGGCCACGGCGCCCGCGTCCTCGGCGATCTTCGCCTGTTCGGCGTCGACGACGTCCATGATCACGCCGCCCTTGAGCTGCTCGGCCATGCCGCGCTTGACGCGGGCGGTGCCGGTGGCGGGGTACTCGGCGGACTGCGGGGTGCTGGGAAGCGTGGACACGGGACCTCACTCGGTGAAAGACGCTGAATGCTGCAACGCCGAGCAAACGCCCCGGGACCGGTCCCCAGCAAGGGCCAATGGACAGGCCGTGGATCGTTTTGGCCCTGGACGGACCCCTGGACGGACCCCTGGACCGTTCCCCGGATCAGGTGCCGGGGCGGTCCGCGAGGGCCACCGGCGGGGCGTCGTCCATCTCGAAGGCGAGCGGGAACGGAGCGTGCCCGGCCAGCCGGAAGAGCCTGACCGTACGGTGCCGGCGCAGGGCGCGGGCGGCGCGTACGGAGTCGTTGTGGAAGCGCCGGGCCATGGGGACGCGGCGTACGGCGGCGGCCAGTTCGACGGCCGCCTCCTCGCCTCCGGGGATCTCCTTCACCGCGTCGACCTGGGCCGGTTCGCCGAAGACGGCGCGCAGGGCGGTGCTCAGTTCGCTCTCGGCGACCTCGCGGTGGTCCTCCTCGGCCTGCCGGGCGGCGTGCGCGGCCTCGTACAGGACGATCGAGGCGGCCGGGTCCAGGACGCCGGAGGTGGCCAGCTCCTGGGTGACCGAGGCGCGGCGCAGCAGCTGGGCGTCGAGGGCGGCGCGGGCGGCGTCGATCCGGGAGTGCAGACGGTCGAGCCGGCCGGCGGTCCAGCTGAGGTACACGCCGACCGCGATGAGGGCGAGGACGATCCAGACGATGAGGGTTACGGTCACGGGCCCACACGCTACCGTCGCCGGGGCCCCCGCTTGAACGGCAGGCCACCGGGGCCGCCCCCCGGGGCCCGGCCCGCCTCAGCGTCGGCCGCGGCCCCCGGGGGCTCAGAGGCCCGGGTGGCCCCGGGCCGGCGGCCACGCTCCGGCACGCGCTCGGCCACCGGCAGCTTCTCAGTCCCGGGCCAGCCCGAACCGGGCCCGCAGCCCGGAGCGTTCGTCCGCCGCGACCGAGGCGGCCCCGTCGGTCACCGTCTCGTACACCGCGAGGATGTCGGCCCCCACCGTCGCCCAGTCGAAGCGCCGCACGTGGGCCTCGCCGCGCTCGCGCAGTCCGGCCCGGCGCCCGGGGTCGCCCAGCAGCCGGATCGCGGCGGCGGCCAGCGCGTCGGCGTCCTCGTTCGCGAACAGGTCGCCCGCCTCCCCCTGGTCCAGCACCTGGGCGAAGGCGTCCAGGTCGCTCGCCAGCACCGGCGCACCGGCCGACAGCGCCTCGACCAGGATGATGCCGAAGCTCTCGCCGCCGGTGTTCGGGGCCACGTACACATCGACGCTGCGCAGCAGCCGGGCCTTGTCCTCGTCGCTGACCATGCCGAGGAACTCGACGCGTCCGCGCAGCTCCTTCGGCAGTGCGGCCACCGCCTCCTCCTCGTCGCCGCGCCCGGCGACCAGCAGCCGGGCTTCGGGGTGGGCGGCGAGGATCGTGGGCAGCGCCTTCATCAGGACGGGCAGGCCCTTGCGGGGTTCGTCGATGCGGCCGATGAAGCCGAGGGTCCCGCCCTGCCATGCGGCCTTCGGCTCGGCCTTGGCGAAGAAGCCGACGTCGACGCCGTTGGGGATGACGACGGCGTCCCCGCCGAGGTGCTCGACCAGGGTGCGCCGGGCGTACTCGCTGACCGCGATCCGGGCGCTGATCTTCTCCAGCGCGGGCTGGAGGATCGGGTACGCGGCGATCATCGCCCGGGAGCGGGGGTTGGAGGTGTGGAAGGTGGCCACGATCGGCCCCTGCGCCGCCCAGCAGGCCAGCAGGCCCAGCGACGGGGAGGTCGGCTCGTGGATGTGGATGACGTCGAAGGTGCCGTCGTGGAGCCAGCGCCGCACCCGGGCCGCCGACAGGAAGCCGAAGTTCAGCCGGGCGACGGAGCCGTTGTACGGGACGGGGACGGCCCTGCCCGCCGAGACGACGTAGGGCGGCAGCGGTGTCTCGTCGTCGGCGGGGGCCAGGACGGAGACCTCGTGGCCGAGCCGGATCAGGTGCTCGGCCAGGTCCCGGATGTGGAACTGCACACCGCCCGGTACGTCCCAGGAGTACGGGCAGACGATGCCGATCTTCACGTGGGTTCCCCCCGGGGGTCCAGGTCGTCCAGCCAGAGACGCTGGAGCATGTGCCAGTCCTCCGGGTGCTCGGCGATGCCGCCGGCGAAGGCGTCGGCCAGCGCCTGGGTCATGGCGGCGGCCTTCTCGACACGGGTGCCCTCTCCCGGCACATCGACCGCCGGGTGGACGCGCCCGCGCATCACCGGCCCGTCGTACCAGAGCGTCACCGGCAGCAGCCTCGCTCCCGTCTGCTGGGCGAGCAGCGCCGGTCCCGCGGGCATCCGGGCCGTGGCGCCGAAGAACGACACCTCGACACCGGAGGCGGACAGGTCCCGGTCCGCGACCAGACAGATCAGGCCGCCCGCGCGCAGCCGCCGCGCCAGGGTGCCGAAGGCGGACCCGCCGCTGTGCGGCAGGACCTCCATGCCCAGGCCCTCGCGGTAGGCGACGAACCGGTCGTAGAGCGTCGCGGGCTCCAGGCGTTCGGCGACGGTGGTGAAGGGGACCTTCAGATCGGTGGTGACCCAGGCACCGGCGTGGTCCCAGTTGGCGAGGTGCGGCAGGGCCACGATGACTCCCCGCCCGGCGTCCAGGCCCTCGGTCAGGTGGTGGACGTCAGAGATGTCGATGCTGTCCTTGATGCGCTCCGGGCTCCAGGCGGGCAGCCGGAAGGACTCCATCCAGTAGCGCATGTAGGAGCGCATCCCGGCCCGGGACAGCTCCGCCAGCCGCTCCGGACCCGCGTCGGGGACGACCCGGGCCAGATTCGACTCCAGGCGCAGCACGCTCTTGCCGCGCCGCTTCCACGCCTGGTCGGCGATGGTGCGGAAGAGCCGGGCGGCGGCGGGCTCGGGCAGCTTCTTGACGGCGCCCCAGCCCAGGCCGTACAGCCCGTCGGTGAGCCGCCCCTTCAGGTCGGACGCGCCGGCGCTCACCGGTCGCCCTCGCTCCCCTGCCCGGCGGAACCGGCGGCGGAGGCGTCCGCGGCGGACTCTCCCGCGGCGGCCTCGGCGGCGTCCGCCTCGGCGGATTCGCGGCGTACGGTCACCACGCGCTGGATCAGCGTCACGAGGCTGCCCGCGGCGACGATCCACAGCGCGATCGGCAGCAGCACCTCGATACCGGGGACGCCGAACGTGTGCAGTCCGGCGAGACCGGCGGCGACCAGCGAGATCACCAGGCGCTCGGCGCGCTCCACGAGACCGTTGACCGCGACCGGCAGGCCGATCGACTCGCCGCGCGCCTTGGTGTAGGAGACCACCTGGCCGCTGGCCAGGCAGAAGATCGCGACGGCGCACAGGATGTTGTCGTCACCGCCGCCCGCGTACCAGAGGGCGAATCCGGCGAAGATCGCCCCGTCGGCGACCCGGTCCAGCGTCGAGTCGAGGAACGCCCCCCACCGGCTGGAGATCCCGGCCTGTCGCGCCATGTTGCCGTCGACGAGGTCGGAGAAGACGAAGATCGTGATGACGATCGTGCCCCAGAAGAACTCCCCCATGGGGAAAAAGACCAGCGCGCCTGCCATCACTCCGGCCGTACCGACGAGAGTGACCGCGTCGGGGCTGACCCCGAGGCGGAGCAGCAGAGCGGCGAACGGTGTGAGGACACGCGTGAAGAATGCACGCGCGTACTTGTTCAGCATGGCCTTCCCGAGGGTTCGGTTCGCCGAGCGGCCCCTTCGGCCACCGGCTGGCCCATCGTAGTCACCGCCGGTGCCTTCCACCGGACGGGCATCCGCCGCCGGGGGTCGCGCGGGCTCCCCGCCCGCCCGGACCGCACCCGTGCGCGACACCGTGGCCGGGCGGGTGGGCCGCGTACGCACGGTCTCGGTGCGCGGCGCGCGAGCCGTGCCGTGCCGTGCCGTGCGCGACGTATGGACGAGACCCCGGCGCGGTGCCAAGCTCGAAGGACCGCGGGCGTCGCCGAAGCCGCCGCGGCGGCCTCTGAGTGCCCGTGACCACCGCTGCTCCGCGCGCGGTCGCCCTCCCCCGCACCGCGCCATCGACCGGGAGGCACGCACGATGGGCGACAAGGCACACGCACAACCCGGGGCCGCCGGAGGAGTACCGACGGCCGGCCACCCCTCCGCCCTACGGAACGTGGTGCTGGTCGGCCCCAGCGGATCGGGCAAGACCACACTGGTCGAGGCCCTGGCCCTGACGGCGGGAGCCGTGAACCGGGCCGGGCGGGTCGAGGACGGGGCGACCGTCTCCGACTACGACGAGATCGAGCGGCGCCGACGGCGTTCCGTACAGCTCTCGCTGGTCCCGGTGGCCTGGGACGGCTGCAAGATCAATCTACTGGACACCCCCGGCTACGCGGACTTCGTCGGGGAGCTGCGGGCCGGTCTGCGCGCGGCGGACGCGGCCCTCTTCGTCGTCTCCGCGGCCCAGGACGCGGCGACCGTGGCCGCGACCACCCGGGCCGCCTGGGAGGAGTGCGCGCGCGTCGGCATGCCGCGCGCCATCGTCGTCACGCACCTGGACACCGCCCGCACCTCCTACCGGGAGATGAACCGGATCTGCGCCGAGGCCTTCGGGGGCGACGACCCCGACGCCGTACTGCCGCTGTACCTGCCCGTGCTGGGCCCCGAGGGCGCCGACGGGCACGCCCCGCTGACCGGGCTCACCGGACTGCTGAGCCGGCGCGTCCTCGACTACTCCTCGGGGGAACGCGCCGAGCGGCCCCCGGCGCCCGGCCAGGAGGAACCTTTGCGGGCGGCCCGGGACCGGCTGATCGAGGGGATCATCGCCGAGAGCGAGGACGAGTCCCTGATGGACCGCTATCTCGCCGGCGAGGACCTCGACGTCGAGACGCTGATCGCGGACCTCGAACGGGCCGTCGCCCGGGGCTCCTTCCACCCCGTCCTCACCGCGGCGCCCGCGGCCGACGGCGCCCGGCAGGGCATCGGCACCGTCGAACTGCTGGAGCTGATCACCCGCGGCTTCCCGAGCCCGCTGGAGCGCACGCCGCCCGCCGTCACCACCCCGTCGGGCAGGCCGCGGCCGGCCCCGGTCTGCGACCCCGGGGGCCCGCTGGTCGCCGAGGTCGTCAAGACCGCCTCCGACCCGTACGTGGGCCGCGTCTCGCTGGTCCGCGTCTTCTCCGGCACCCTGCGCCCCGACGACTCCGTACACCTCTGCGGCCACGGCCTCAACGCGACGGGACACGCGCCGCACCCCTGTCACGAGGCGGAGATCCGCGTCGGTGCGCTCACCTCGCCGTTCGGCCGGCGGCAGCACGCCCTGGACCGGTGCGTCGCGGGCGATCTGGCGTGCGTGGCCCGGCTCGGCGGGGCGGAGACCGGCGACACCCTCTCCCCGGCCGACGACCCCGTGCTGATCGAGCCCTGGTCGACGCCGGACCCGCTGCTCCCGCTGGCCGTACGGGCGCACGGCAAGGCGGACGAGGACAAGCTGTCGCAGGGCCTGGCGCGGCTGGTCGCGGAGGACCCCACGCTGCGCCTCGAACAGAACCCGGAGACCGGCCAGGTCGTCCTGTGGTGCCTGGGCGAGGCCCACCAGGAGGTCGCACTGGAGCGGCTGCGCAACCGTTACGGCGTACAGGTCGACGCGGAACCGCACCGGGTGCCGCTGCGGGAGACGTTCGCCGGGCCGGCCGCCGGGCGCGGACGGCACGTCAAGCAGTCGGGCGGGCACGGCCAGTTCGCGATCTGTGAGATCGAGGTGGAGCCGCTGCCGCCGGGCTCGGGCGTCGAGTTCGTCGACAAGGTCGTCGGCGGCGCGGTGCCGCGTCAGTTCATTCCCTCGGTGGAGAAGGGCGTGCGGGCCCAGGCCGCTCGGGGACTGGCCGCCGGGCACCCTCTGGTCGACGTGCGCGTCACGTTGCTGGACGGCAAGGCGCACTCGGTGGACTCCTCGGACGCAGCCTTCCAGACCGCCGGGGCGCTCGCGCTGCGCGAGGCCGCGTCCGACGCCCGTATCCAGCTCCTGGAGCCGGTGTGCGAGGTGAGCGTCCTGGTCCCCGACGACTACGTGGGCCCGGTGATGAGCGATCTCTCGGGGCGGCGGGGCCGTGTCGTGGGCACCGAGCAGAGTCCGGGCGGGCGCACCCTCGTGCGGGCCGAGGTGCCGGAGATCGAGGTCGGCCGGTACGCGGTGGATCTGCGCTCCCTGTCGCACGGCACGGGCCGCTTCGACCGCGCGTACGCCCGGCACGAGGCGATGCCGCCGCAGGTGGCAGCCCGGGTCCGGGCGGAGCGGGCGGACGGGTCCCCCGGCGCGTGACCGGCGCACTGTCGCACACGCCGTCGGACGCGTCGTGGGTGACGGGTGGTGACGTGATCCGGACGATACGCTGTGGTCGCAGCTCAGAAGGTATGCCGCGTACGGTAGTTGGGCACACCGCAGGAGCAGACGTGCGGCGAGTGGGGGCGACAGGTGGCCAACGACGGATTCGACTTCTCACCCGGGGCCCAGATCCCGGTCCAGGGCTCGGGCGGCCAGTCGGTGGCGACCCATGCCCTGGCCTCGGCGGCGTATCGGGACAGTCCGGTGGAGACGATCCTCGACGCCAACAGCGAGTGGCACAAGTCGACGGTGAAGCCGGGCTCCTCGAAACTCTTCAAGTCCGACTACTTCAAGCCGAATCTCGGCGAGGCGTTCGCCCGTGCCGTCCAGGAGCGGATGCTCGGCGGCGCCCGCAAGGCGCTCATCCAGTCCTTCGGCACGGACCCGCAGACCGTGGTGGAGCACTGCCTGTCGGCGAACAACCTGCGCAAGGCCCGTGACACCCGGCTCACCCTGGTGACCCTGGTGTGCGGTGTCCTGTTCCTGCCCGGCATGCTGGCCTGGGTGATCGCCTTCCTGGTCCGGGAGGCGCTCAACAAGTCCAAGGACACGGCGTTCCGCGCCGTCGGCACGGTCCTCCTGGCGGCCTTCGGGATCGGCGCGCTGGTCCTGATGGTCAGGCTCCCCCTGGACGGGCTGCTCGGGCTCTACGTCCGGGGCGCGCTCATCGCCCCGGTGATCGGCTGGCTGATCGCCAAGCGGATCGCGGAGACCTCCGCCAAGGACATGCGGGCGCGCTGGGAGGGCCTGCTCTCCGGCACCGGGGTGATCGCGAAGATCCCCGAGGCGGTGCCGAAGAACCCCAACGAGACCGCGCGCGAGGCCCTGCGCCAGGGCCTGGAGAAGCTGTCGGCCGAGCAGCAGTCGAACGCCGTCTTCTACGCCGGCCCGAAGGGCATCCTCGGGATGGGCACGCGCTGGGGCAGCTGGCAGCTGGCCGAGGAGCTGCTCCCCAAGGACCCGACGAAGGAGATCCACCAGTTCCGCAGCTGGGATCTGATCCGGATCATCCACGACCAGCTGAAGATGCTGGAGCGCGGCCCGCTGAACACGGGCGGCTTCCCGACGCCGGCGGTGAAGCACTGGGTCGTCTCGCCCATCGGGGAGAACGCCGACTCCGTGACGCGCCCCGAGGGGGAGGACGTCGCCACCTTCCAGGTGAAGCCCCACGAGATACAGCGGATCTGCAATCACCAGCAGTTCGGCAGCGGTGACCGGCACTATCTGGGGGTCCAGTTCACCCTGTGGGACGGCCAGCTGGTGATCACCATGATGATCACCGTCACCGTGCTCCACGAGACCCTGCGCATCGAGGTCACGGGCCACGCGCTGGGGCCGGTGCACGGCCTGTTCCTCTCCAAGCCCGCGGCGAAGACGAAGACGGTCAACAAGACCGTCCGCTTCTGGGAGACCCGGGACATCCAGCTGGCGCTGGTGGACGCCAAGGAGGTCGTCCGGCTCGCCCTGCGGGCCCCCCTCACCTGGTATCCGCCGCTGCTGGACTACCTGGGCGGGAAGATAGTGCTGCCCGAGCCGTTCGGGCTGCGGCACGCGTGGGCGGCCAAGCCGTGGAACCACCGTTTCATGGCGGACGACGCGATGCGCGCCGCCACCCCGGTGCTGCGGGCCGTCCACACGGCGGCGATGCGCGTCCTTGAGGAGAACGGCGTCGACACGGAGCGCTTCGACAACCGCTCGATGGTCCTGAGCGGCCTCGTCCAGGACCCGGCCCCGCGCAAGGCCGACGTCTACGACGCGTAGCCCCGCGTGCGGAGGGAGGCGCGGTCGGGCCTCCCTCCGCACGCACCGCGCTCAGCGGGCCGGCAGCCCGCCCGTCGGCCAGGCGTCGGCCAGCATCGCCCGGGTGTCGCCCAGCAGCTGGGGCAGCACCCTGGTGTGGCCGATGACCGGCATGAAGTTGGCGTCCCCGCCCCAGCGCGGCACCAGGTGCTGGTGCAGATGCGCGGCGATCCCGGCGCCGGCCACGGAGCCCTGGTTCATGCCGATGTTGAAGCCGTGCGCCCCGGAGGCCGCCCGCAGCGCGGTCATCGCGCGCTTGGTGAAGTCCGCCAGCTCCACCGTCTCCGGGCCGTCCAGCTCGGTGTAGTCGGCCACATGACGGTAGGGGACGACCATGAGGTGGCCACCGTTGTACGGGTACAGGTTCAGCACCGCGTAGACGTGCTCGCCGCGCGCCACGAGGAGCCCGTCCTCGTCGGATTTCGCGGGGATCGAACAGAACGGACATCCGTCCTCGGCGCCCGGGCCGCTCGGCTTGTTCTCGCCCTGGATGTACGCCATCCGGTGGGGAGTCCACAGGCGCTGGAATGCGTCGGGCGTCCCCACGCCGATCTGCTGCTCCGGCTCACTCGTCATGCCGATCAGCATATTGCGTCGCTCCGGCGGAGCGTGTCGCCGGGGCCGCGCCGCCCGGCCGCCCGCGATGCTGAGGCGATGAGCGACCGAACCGCCCCCGAACCGCCCGCCCGGCTGGCCCGGTGGGAGCAGCGCACGGAGGTTCCGCTCTTCGCCGCGGGGCTGCTCTTCCTGACGGGGTACGCGGTCCGGGTGCTGACCTCGCACGGGGCCGGGCCCTGGAACGACCTCGCCCTGATCCTCGTCTGGTCGACCTGGTCGCTGTTCCTCGCGGACTATGTGGTCCGGCTGCGGCTCAGCGGGCTGGGCGCGCGCTTCTGGCGCGTGCACTGGCTCGACACCCTGGTCGTGCTGCTGCCCCTGCTGCGCCCGTTGCGCATGGTCAAGGTGTACACGGCGGTGCAGCGACGCCGCGACCGCCCGCGGCTCGGCCTCTACGCGCGCGTGATCTCGTACGCGGGCCTGACCGCCGTCCTGCTCGGCTTCGCCGCCTCACTCGCCGTCTACCACCTGGAGCACACGGCCCCCGGCGCCTCCGTCCGCACGTTCGGCGACGCGGTGTGGTGGGCGTGCGCGACGCTCACGACGGTCGGTTACGGAGACGTCGCGCCGGTCACGTTCTGGGGCCGGACGGTCGCGGCGGGGCTGATGGCCGGCGGCCTGGCGCTGCTGGGCGCGGTCACCGGGTCGTTCTCGTCCTGGCTGATCCAGGTGTTCACCCGGGAGGACGAGAAACGGCCCCCGGAGCGCGGGTAGCGCTCCGGGGGCCGTTCCCGTGTGACGGATCAGACCTGTACGCGGTCCTCGACGGCCTTCGCGATCTTGGCGAGGGCCTCGTCGACCGGGATGCCGTTCTCCTGCGAACCGTCGCGGTAGCGGAAGGAGACGGCTCCGTTGGCCATGTCCTCATCACCAGCGATGATCATGAAGGGCACCTTGGCCTTCTGCTGGTTGCGGATCTTCTTCTGCATCCGGTCCGAGGACGCGTCCACGTCCACCCGCAGCCCCTGCTTGCGCGCCTGGGCGGCGAACTCCTGGAGGTAGGGGATGTGGGCGTCGCCGATCGGGATGCCGACGGCCTGGACCGGGGCGAGCCAGACCGGGAACGCGCCCGCGTAGTGCTCCAGGAGCACGGCGAAGAAGCGCTCGATGGAGCCGAACAGGGCGCGGTGGATCATGACCGGGCGCTGCTTGGAGCCGTCCGGACCGGTGTACTCCAGATCGAAGCGCTCCGGCAGGTTGAAGTCGAGCTGCACGGTCGACATCTGCCAGGTGCGGCCGATGGCGTCCTTGCACTGCACGGAGATCTTCGGGCCGTAGAACGCGGCGCCGCCCGGGTCCGGGACCAGGGGCAGCCCCTGCTTCTCGGCGACCTGACGCAGCGTCTCGGTGGCCTCTTCCCAGGTCTCGTCGGAGCCGACGTACTTCTCCGGGTCCTTGGTGGAGAGCTCCAGGTAGAAGTCGGTGAGCCCGTAGTCGCGGAGCAGGTTCAGCACGAAGGTGAGCGTGCGGTCGAGCTCCTCGGCCATCTGCTCCTTGGTGCAGTAGATGTGCGCGTCGTCCTGCGTGAAGCCGCGCGAGCGGGTCAGGCCGTGCACGACGCCCGACTTCTCGTACCGGTACACCGTGCCGAACTCGAAGAGGCGCAGCGGCAGTTCACGGTAGGAGCGGCCGCGCGCGTCGAAGATCAGGTTGTGCATCGGGCAGTTCATCGGCTTGAGGTAGTAGTCCACCCCGTCGTCGAGCTGCATGGGCGGGTACATGCCGTCGGCGTACCAGTCCAGGTGGCCGGACTTCTCGAAGAGCTTGCCCTTGGTGGCGTGCGGGCTGTAGACGAACTCGTAGCCCTCCTCCTCGTGGCGGCGGCGCGAGTAGTCCTCCATGGCCCGGCGGATGACGCCGCCCTTGGGGTGGAAGACCGCGAGGCCGGGGCCGATCTCGTCGGGGAAGGAGAAGAGGTCCAGCTCGTTGCCGAGCTTGCGGTGGTCGCGCTTGGCCGCTTCCTCCAGGAACTCCAGGTGCGCCTTCAGCTCGTCCTTGGTCGGCCAGGCGGTGCCGTAGATGCGCTGGAGCATCGGGTTCTTCTCGCTGCCGCGCCAGTACGCCGCGGCGTTGCGCATCAGCTTGAACGCCGGGATGAACCGGGTGGTGGGCAGGTGCGGACCGCGGCAGAGGTCCTTCCAGCACAGGTCGCCGGTCTTGGGGTCGAGGTTGTCGTAGATGGTCAGCTCGCCGCCGCCCACCTCGACGTCCGCGCCGTCGTCCGAGGAGGCGGAGCCCTTGATGCCGATGAGCTCCAGCTTGTACGGCTCGTCTCTCAGCTCCTCGCGGGCGGCCTCGTCGGAGACCACGCGGCGGGAGAACTTCTGGCCCCGCTTCTGGATCTCCTGCATCTTCTTCTCGATGGCCTTGAGGTCCTCGGGCGTGAACGGCTTCTCGACGTCGAAGTCGTAGTAGAAACCGTCCTTGACCGGCGGGCCGATGCCGAGCTTCGCCTCGGGGAAGAGCTCCTGCACGGCCTGGGCCATGACGTGCGCGGTGGAGTGGCGCAGGATGTTCAGGCCGTCCTCGGAGGAGATCTCCACGGGCTCGACGGACTCGCCGTCCTGGAGGACGTGGGAGAGGTCCTTCAGCTCGCCGCCGATGCGCGCGGCGACGACGGTGCGCTGACCGGGGAAGAGCTCGCCGGCCGTCGTGCCCGTCGTCACCACGTGCTCTTCCCGCTCGGAATCGCGTTGGATGATCACACGGACGTCTGACACCGGTCTCTCCTGACTGAGGGGGTTACCTGCCATCTATGGCAAGTGCAATAGGGATCGTACCGAGCCGTACGCCCCCGATGCGAACGCCTTCCGAGCCGGGCTACGGCTCCTCCCCCGCGCACGCCTCCTCGAAGAAGTCCACGTTCTCCTGGAGGGCCTTCATGAGCCGGTCCCGCTCCGCCTCGTCTACCTGGACGGGCGCGACCTGCGAGGCCCCGGTGAGCCGCCGGAAGCCGCCCCGGTTCTCCAGCCGCCCCTCCACCCGGAGCGGCAGCCCGACCAGGTGGGCGTGGCCCGCGATGCGGTACGCCTCCTCGTCCAGCTCCACGCGGACGTGCGCGACCTCGGCCCCGGCCAGTACCCGTAGCCGTACGACGCCGGCGCCGCGCGGCCCCGACCGGCGCAGCCGGACCACCGCGCCGGTCAGCCGCACCGGCACGGCGGGTTCGTCGCGGAGGTAGCGGGCTCCGGCGGCGCGGAGGGCCGGCAGGTCGCCCGGGGAGAACTCGACGGGCGCGGGGCGGGCCGGGCAGCCGTCCGGGGCGCCCGCGGCGGGCGCCCACCGCAGGTCGATCCCGGCCCCCTCGGAGCCGCGTACCAACGCGATCAGCGCCTCGGTCAGCTCCCGGCCGACGCCCGCCGCGACCGCGCTGTCGAAGGCCTCCATGCCGCCGGTGGCCCGCTGGTAGTCCACTGCCTCGCGGGTGGCGTGCAGGGCGTGGCAGAGCCGCACGGCGACGGCGCGGCCGGAGGCGACGGGGACGTACGCGGTGAGGCTCCGGCCGTCGGCCCCGGGCCCGATCAGGGCGTCGTCCAGGGCCGCGCGTGCCTTCCGGCGGTGCCGGGCCCCGTGGTAGCCGGCCCGGCCGTGTGTTGCGAGGGCCCCGGCCATGAGGACCTGCCGGGCGGCCGAGCGCAGCTCCTCCGCCTCGGTCCAGCCCGCGGCGCCCGCGGCTCCGGCCGCCGACTCGGGGACCGCGCGCCACCAGTGGATCTCGTCGCTGGGAAGGGTGAGGGAGACCAGGATGTCGCGGGCGGAGGGGGCGGCGCTGTGGCCGAGGGCGAGAAGCGCCTCCTCGATGAGCTCCCCGCTGTCGGGAAGGGCCGCGCTCTCGGGCACCAGGAGGCTGGTCGTCCCCGCGGCGGATCCGGGCGGGGTCCAGCGGCCGTAGCGTCCCGGTGCTCCCCCGCGCCGCTGCCAGCCGTGCCGGCGCAGGAGGGCCCCGATGACCGCGGGGTCGGGCAGTGCCTCACCGGCCCCGGCGAGCGGCGGGGGCCCGGGGCGGGCGGTGGGGTGCGAGCGGGCGGCGGGCAGTCCCGCTCCGCCCGTGGGCTCGTCCATCGACCGGTGCATCAGGGTCTCCCTCCGGCCCCGACCCGGGCCATGATGTCGCAGAGTGCGCGGTCGTCGAAGATCCGCGAGGTCGGGATGCGCACAGTGGTCCGGTGCCGGCCCGTCACCGCGTGGCCGGCCAGGTTGGTCCAGTAGCAGCAGTGGCGCAGGTCGAGGCCCCCGGGCCCGGCACGCAGCCAGTCGTCCTGGCTGCGGGGCACGATCATCACGACGAGGATCCTGTGCACCGACACCGGGCTGCGGGCGAGCTTCACGAGGTGGGCGTTGTCGAGCGTGAAGGAGAACGCCCCGCCCGCCGGGTGCGGCGGTATCTGGTAGGTGCACTTGAGCTGCACCTTGATGGTCACCTCGTCGTCGACGGTGTGGGCCGGGGCGCCGTGGCTGACGTGCCAGTCGATGCCGTTGTCGGGGAAGGGCTGGGACAGGGAGCATCCCGCCGCCGCCGCGACGGCGTGCAGATAGCCCACCTGAAGGGTCTCCATGCAGGCGGTGGTGGCGAGGGAGCCGCGCAGCGGCGTGTCGAGCTGCTGCGGCAGCCGCGGCCCGAGGGCCTCGGCGCGGGCGGTTCCCCCGGGGTCGGGCTGCGCGAGCGCCATGGCTCCGTGTGCCTTCCGGGCGTGCCGATCGATGGCAGATGGTCTGCCGACGGGTGTCGTGGGGCTGGACGGATCGACGGACGCCGGAGGCAACTTCCCAGCGTCTCACCTGTGTTGTCACCGCATCGGACCGCCCGCAAACGGCGTATCAGGCAAACAGCCCGGGTATCACCGATATCGGGCAGAGGAATCACTCCATCTGCCGTGCGGGTGCGAGGAGTTCGGGGATGATGCACTGGTTCGAGGGGCCACTGGCCGCTTTTGACACGGAGACGACGGGCGTGGACGTCGAGCGGGACCGGATCGTTTCGGCCGCTCTCGTCGCGCAGGACACCGCGGGCGGTCGCGTCCGCGTCACGCGCTGGCTGGTCAATCCGGGTATCCCGGTCCCGACGGGCGCGACGGGGATCCACGGTCTGACGGATGACCACCTTCAGCGCAACGGGCGTTGGCCCGCCCCGGTGATGGACGAGATAGCCCGGGCACTGACGGAGAGCTGCGCGACCGGCCGGCCGCTGGTGGTGATGAACGCCCCCTTCGATCTGACGCTGCTGGACCGGGAGTTGAAGCGGCACCGGGCGTCGTCGCTGGCCGGCTATCTGGACGGGGTGCCGATGCGCGTCGTGGATCCGCGCGTGCTGGACAAGCACCTGGACCGCTACCGCAAGGGCCGCCGTACGCTCACGGATCTGTGCGCGAGTTACGAGGTGGTGCTCGACGGCGCCCATGACGCGGCGGCCGACGCGACGGCTTCGCTGGAGCTGGTGCGGGCGGTGTGCCGGCGCTTCTCGGACCGGCTGGAGCGGCTGTCGCCGTCCGAGCTGCACACCCTTCAGGCGACCTGGCACGCGGCCCAGGCGCGTGGCCTGGAGGCGTGGTTCGCGAAGAGCGGGACGCCGGAGAGGGTGGATCCGGCGTGGCCGCTGCGCCCGGAGCTGCCGACGGCGGCATGAGGGGTACGCGGGGCAGAACACGCGAGAGCCGGTCCGCGTGATGCTGGCGGACCGGCTCTCCCCGGTGGGCGATACTGGGTTCGAACCAGTGACCTCTTCGGTGTGAACGAAGCGCTCTCCCACTGAGCTAATCGCCCGGGAACGGGTTGAACCATACAGGGCTCCGCGGGCTTCGTTCAAACCGCTTCCGGGTGGGGCTCTACTCAGGGCGGCACGGCCGGGAAGTGAGTATCCGAGCGCATGTACGGGCCGGGTGGCCGGGGCCACACTCCCGTACATGGAACATGTGTCCCCGCCCGCCGAGGAACTGGCCCGCCTCGACCGAGAACTGGCCGAGCTGGACGCCCGCCGGGCCCAGCTGCTGACCCGGCGCGCCTGGCTGCTCGCCGCGCTGCGGCCGCCCGCGCCGACGGCCGCCCCGGGCTGGAACCCGTCGGCCTGGGGCGCGCCCGCGCCCGGCCGGCCCGGTGCTCCGGCGCAGCCGTGGGGCTATGT
This sequence comes from Streptomyces sp. MMBL 11-1, assembly GCF_028622875.1. Classification (NCBI taxonomy): domain Bacteria; kingdom Bacillati; phylum Actinomycetota; class Actinomycetes; order Kitasatosporales; family Streptomycetaceae; genus Streptomyces; species Streptomyces sp. MMBL 11-1. The sequence continues at coordinate 1,039,155 of NZ_CP117709.1, forward strand.
GCCGAAGCAGCCGTCCGCCCCGCGCAGCGCGCAGCACGTCCTGCTGACGCTGGGCGGTCTGCTGCTGGCGGTCGCGGCCGTCGCGTTCACGCTGGTGAGCTGGGGCTCCATGGGGATCGGCGGCCGGGCGGCCGTGCTGGCCGCGGCGACCCTGGGAGCGCTGGCCGCCCCGGCGGTGCTGCTGCGGCGGGGGCTGGCGGCCACCGCCGAGGCGCTGGCGGCCCTGGCGCTGGTCCTGACGCTGCTGGACGTCTACGCGGTCCACGCGGTGGCCGCGCCCGACACGGACGGGCTCGGCTTCACGGCCGTCGCGTCGGCGGTGCTCGCGGCGCTGTGGACGGCGTACGGGCTGGCGCTCGGCAAGCTGCGCATGCCGCTGCCGGTCGCGGTGGTGCTGGCCCAGTGGCCGCTGCTGTTCTGGGCGTGGGCCGCGGGCGCACCGGCGCTGGTGGTCGGGTGGGCGCTGCTGGCGACCGCGGTGCTGGACGGAGCGATCGCCCTGTGGGGCAAGGGCGCCGGGGTGCGGGTCACGGCGTGCGTCGGCGGATCGGCGATGGGGTTCTCGGCCCTGATGGTGGGCCTGGCGCTGTCCACGACGGCCTCGGGGCCGCTCGGCGCGGCGGCTCCGGGGGCGCTGCTGCTGGCGGCGGCCTCGGCGGCCCTGGCCGGGGCGTGGCGCGCGCCGAAGGGTTTCGCGCGGACGGGCGGTGCGGTGGCGGGCCTCGCGGCGGTGGCCGCGGTGGGCGGCGTCCCGGCCGCGGCGCTGTCGGACGGCTGGCGGGTGTTCGCGTATCTGCTGTGCGGTCTCGCCCTGACCGGGGTCGTACGGGCGGGGCTCCCGAGGGACGCGGCGCGCGGGGTGCTCGTGGCGTCGGGCGTGGTGGTGGCCGGCGCCCTGGTGTGGGCGCTGCGGCCGCTCGCGGTGGTGCTGCTGGGCCCGGGGACGCTGCTGCCGGACGTGTGGGCGGGGCCGCCGGAGGACTTCCGGTCGACGCTGGGGACGACGCTGCCGTGGTCGGGGTCGGCGGCGGCCCCGCCGGTGCTCGCTCTGGTGGCCGGGCTGCTGGGGGCGGTGCACCGGTGGTGGCCCTCGGTCGTACGGATCACGGCGCCGTTGACCGCCCGGGAGGAGACGCCGGAGCCGGACGCGGCGGCGGGTACGCCGGGCTCGGCCTGGACGGTGCCGCCGGGTGCCGGGATGCCCTGGTACACGGCGGGCGGCCGCGGCCGGCCTTCCGGGGCGGCCCTGCGCGGGGCCGCCGGTGCGGGGGCGGTGGCTCTCGGCTGGGGTGCGCTGCTGCTGGCCGGAGCCGTGCTGGACGTTCCCTACGCGGTCGCGGTGGCCGGGGAGACGGCCCTGGTGGCCGGGCTGCTCGCGCTGGCGGTCCGGGGGGCCGGGAGCGGCCGGTGGGCATCGGCGTTGCCGGTGACCGCTCTGGTGGCGGCGGTGTCGGGGGCGGTGAGCGTCGGGGTGCTGTCGCTGGCGTCCGAGGGGGCCGCCTACGCGGTGTTCGGCGCGCTGGCGGTGCTGTTCGCCGGGGCCGCGGTCCGGGCCGGGGGCGAGGTGCCGCGTGCGGTGTTCGCGGTCGCCGCGGTGGTCTGCGGCACCGTGCTCACGGGGTTCGCGGGCCGGTCCCTGGGCCTCGCCCCGCACGAGGCCGCGCCCCTGGTGCTTCTGGTGCCCGCGCTGACCGTGCTGCTCGGGGCACGGCTGCGGCGTGACCCGGTGGCGTTGCCGGTGGAGCTGACGGGCGCGGTGGGCGCGCTGGTCGCTGTGGGGCTGGCCGTGCCCGACGCGCCGTTCCTGGCCCTGGTGCTGGCGTTGTGCGGGGTGCTGGCGGCGGGGGCGGCGGTGCGGCCGGAGCGGCGGCCGGTGGCGGGCTACCTGGCGGCGGCGCTGTTCGTGCTGGCCACCTGGGTGCGGCTGGTGGCCTCGGAGGTGTCGGTCCCGGAGGCGTACACGCTGCCGGTGACCGTTCCCGCGCTGGTGGTCGGAGTGCTGCGGCGGCGCGGGGCCCCGGAGGTCTCGTCGTGGACGGCGTACGGGCCGGGGCTCGCGGCGACGCTGCTGCCGAGCCTGGCGGTCGCCTGGACCGACACCGACTGGCTGCGGCCGTTGCTGCTGGGGGTGGCGGCGCTGGTGATCACGCTGCTCGGCGCGCGTCACCGCCTCCAGGCGCTGCTGCTGCTCGGTGGGGCGGTGCTGGCGCTGGACGGGCTGCACGAGCTGGCGCCGTACGTGGTGCAGGTGGCGGGTGCGCTGCCCCGCTGGCTGCCGCCGGCCCTGGCCGGGCTGCTGCTGCTGGTGGTCGGAGCGACGTACGAGCAGCGGCTGCGCGACGCCCGCCGGCTGAAGGACACGCTGGGGCGGATGCGGTGAGCCGGGCCGGTCCGGGGGCCCGCTGCCACCAGCGGGCCCCCGGACCGGATCGGCGGACAACGCAGAGGGCCCGGGAGACGGAATCCGTCTCCCGGGCCCTCTGTTCCGGGTGGGCGATACTGGTTTCGAACCAGTGACCTCTTCGGTGTGAACGAAGCGCTCTCCCACTGAGCTAATCGCCCGGGCGCACCGCAAACATTACCCCATGTCAGCGGTGCCCCTGGACCGTCCCCGGCCTACTCGCCGATCTTCCACGGCATGGCGAGCCCGAACTTCCAGACATAGATCCCGGCCAGCACCGCCATGATCACCAGCCCCAGCGTGGTGAGGATGATGTTGCGTCGCCGGACCTTGGGATCGAGGGCCCGCTGCGCCGCCTCGGTGACCTTGCGCTTGGTCCAGCGCAGCACCAGCTGGGCCCAGACGAACTCGGTCGCCCAGATCGCCATACCGCCGAAGATCACCAGCCAGCCGGGGCCCGGCAGCACCAGCATGAGCGCGCCCGCGATCACCACGCCGAGGCCGACGATGAAGACGCCGACCTGCCAGCTCAGATGGAGCGCTTTCGACGCCTTGACGAAGCCCGGCGCCCGCGAGCCCAGCTCACGCTCCGCCCGGACCGATTCCCCCGTGGCGGATGCCGGGGCCGCCTGCTCGGCGACCTCGCTCCGCTCGTCACTCTCCGCGTTCATGAAGCTCAACTTACCCGACCTGTCTTCGTCACTGGAATGGGCGCATAACTCAAAGTTACACGCCGCTGAGCGAGGGACCCGAAGCATCACAAATGGGTCAGAGGGGTTTACAACGCCACCGTAGGTGGCATGTCGATTTCGCCGACGTGCGAATCCCCGAGCGCACACTGAGCGAAAGGCCCTGGCGCTTATGAACACCACGGTCAGCTGCGAGCTGCACCTGCGCCTCGTTGTGTCGAGCGAGTCCTCACTGCCTGTACCCGCGGGCCTGCGGTATGACACGGCCGATCCCTATGCCGTGCACGCCACCTTCCACACCGGAGCGGAGGAGACGGTCGAATGGGTATTCGCCCGCGACCTCCTTGCCGAGGGGCTGCACCGGCCCACCGGCACCGGAGACGTCCGCGTCTGGCCATCTCGTAGTCACGGTCAAGGCGTCGTATGCATCGCACTGAGCTCCCCAGAGGGAGAAGCCCTGCTCGAAGCCCCGGCACGAGCCCTGGAGTCATTCCTGAAGAGGACCGACGCCGCGGTTCCGCCCGGCACCGAGCATCGTCACTTCGATCTCGACACGGAGCTCTCCCACATCCTGGCCGAGAGCTGAGCCAGGCAGAGAGCCGCTCGACGCCGTCCGACTCGGGGCGACGGCGTCGTGCCGACAACCGCATAGGGCAGACACCGGCGCCGTCGTCGCGGAATCCACCGCGACGACGGCGTCGGCGCGCCCGGCCCACGCGGCTCCTCCTCCCAGGGGCGGAGGGGCCCGTTCCACTCCCCGCGGGGCCCGCACCGGGCCTGGCGCCGGCGGGCCGAGCCAGTAGAGTCAGCCGCCATCGGCAGGCGCCCGCCCGCCGGAAGGCCAGGGAGCGAAGCGTGCTGATCCCTCACGACACCCGGATCGCCCTCGACACGGTGGTCGATCTGGTGAACACCGCACCGGAGAGCGAGCCGCCGCGGGACGGACTCGCGGGCGGATCCGAGGACGGTCTCGCCGATGTCGCCGCGCTGTACGCCTTCGCGGAGCGGCATCTCATCAGCGGAGTCGGCACGCTCGGCGAGAAGGACCTGACCGCCGTGCGCGACGTCCGGGCCCGTTTCGCCGAGATCTTCGCGACGCCCGACCCCCGTGCCGCCGCCGACCTGGTCAACCGGCTCGTCGCGGCCGCCGGGACCACCCCGCAACTGACCGACCACGACGGCTACGACTGGCATGTGCACTACTTCGCCCCGGACGCCTCGATCGCCGACCATCTGGCGGCCGACTGCGGCATGGCGCTGGCCTTCATCATCGTGGCGGGCGAGCAGGAGCGGCTGCGGCGCTGCGAGGCGCCGGACTGCGGGCACGCGTTCGTCGACCTGTCGCGCAACCGCTCCCGCCGCTACTGCTCCAGCCGTACGTGCGGAAACCGGCTCCACGTCGCGGCGTACCGGGCCCGGCGCAAGGAAGCCGCCGGCTGACGTCCGGGCCGCCGCCCCGCACCGCGGCGCGATGTGTCACAGCAGGAAGAGATCGTGCAGGGCGGCCATCAGCAGCAGGCCCCCGATCACCGTCAGGAAGATCATCAGGGGCGGCTGGGAGAGCGCGAAGAGACAGCCGCGAGGCTCTTCGGCGGGGGGTGCGGGGGCGTCGCCCCGGGAAGTGTCCACCATCTCGGGGTGATCATGACGCACCCGCGGGCCGATTGGCGATCAACCCGTGTCATTCCCCCGGGAGTTCACCGTCCCGTGGCCATCAAAAATCGCTCCGGCGTACGGGCCGGTGTCAGGCATTCGAGCCGGTGGCCCGAGCGCCTCCGCCCGTCGGCCGGGCGTCTCAGATGCCGTGCTTCTTGAGGATCGCCTCGATGTCGCTGAAGTCGTCGCCGGGCGCGGCGGCCTCCTGCTTCTTCTTCTGCTTCGGCTGCGCCTGTGGCTTCGCGGCCGAAGCCGCGGGGCCCGCCGTACCGCCCGCACCGAGCGAGGGGGCGGACGCGGCCGGGGCCACCGCGTCATTCCGCCGGGCCGCCCTCGCGGCCTTGCGCTCCGCCCGGGTGGTGGTGCCTCGACGCTCGATGGCGCGGGTGGTCATGAACAGCAGCCAGGAGAGGCCGAGCACCCCGAAGCCGAGCCAGACGCTCGGCTTGAAGGCGATCCCCGCGGCCCACTCGACGACCCCGGTCAGCACGAGCCCGACCGGGACGAGGGAGTAGGCGGCGATCCTCGTGGCCGTGAGGAACCGTTTGCGGTACGCGGTCACCGCGGCGATGCCCAGGCCGGCCGCCGACACCGCGGAACAGATGGTCTCGGCAAGCATCGGGGCCTCCAGGTGCAGGGGATACGTCCCTTCCATCCTGCACCGGCGACCGCCGTCGGGGCCATGGCGGTCGCCCACCTCAGGGACATTTCAGGGCCGGACTCCTCCCCAGGGGGTGGCCCGGTCCCGATGGGGGCCCGTCCGCCCGGCCTGAGAGACTGGGCCCATGAGCGATTCCTCCCCCGCGGCACCGGTCGTCCTCGACCTCTGGTGCGATCTCGAATGCCCCGACTGCCACCGCGCCCTCGACGATGTGCGCGCGCTGCGCGCCCGGTACGGGGACCGCGTCGAGATCCGGCTGCGGCACTTCCCGCTGGACAAGCACAAGCACGCCTACGCCGCGGCCCAGGCCGCCGAGGAGGCGACGGACCAGGGCAAGGGCTGGCCGTACATCGAGGCCCTGCTGTCCCGCACCGCCGATCTCGGCCGCACGGGCGAGCCCGTGCTCCTCGACGTGGCACGGGAACTGGACCTGGACGCCGAGGAGTTCGACACCGCGCTGATCGACGGCCGGCATCTGCTGATCGTCGACGCCGACCAGGCGGAGGGCAAGGCGATCGGCGTCACCGGCACGCCCACCTATGTGATCGGCGACGAGCGGCTGGACGGCGGGAAGAGCCAGGACGGACTGCGCGAGCGGATCGAGGAGATCGTCGACGGCGTCCTGGCCGCACGGGACCGGTAGACCTATATCCGCGGAGAGGCGGCGGCAGGTGTACCGGTGGCGGCCGGTAGGACCGGCGGCGCCCCGCCCCGTGGATCGGCCGGGCCCCGGGAAGGCCGCTACAGCGCCTTGGCCAGGTTGTACCGCGTCGTCGTGTAGCCCAGGGACTCGTACAGCCGCAGGGCCGGGGTGTTGGAGGTGAAGACGTGCAGGCCGAGCCGGTCCGCGCCCCAGGCCCGGGTGATGTCCTCGGCGAGCAGCATCAGGGCCCGGCCGTGGCCCCGGCCCCGGTGCTCCTCGCGCACCCCGACGTCGAAGACGAATCCGGCCGGGCCGCCCGGCGGCAGCTCCCGCTGGGCCACCCACACATGGCCGACGACCTCGCCCCCGTGCACCAGCACCCGGAAGCTCACGCCCCCGGTGGCCGGTCCGTCCGGCAGGAGGGCCGCGTGGTCGGCCTCGGACTTGAGCCGGGCCTGCTCGGGCGGCACTCCACGGTCGATCCAGTCCTGCGCGTACGTCCGTACCGCGTCCCGTCGCCAGACGGCGAACTCCTCCTCGCTCATCGCGCGTGAGGTGAGGCCCCCGGGGAGCGGGGAGGTTCCCGGGCCGAGGTCCTTGACCATGTTGCGGCTGCGTTCGGTGTAGCCGAGGGCGGCCGCGAGGCAGCGGGCCGGGTCGTTGTCGGCGGGGACCTCCACCCGCACCCGGGTGCAGCCCCACCCGCGCAGCACCTCCTCGGCGGCGAGCGCGGCGATGGTGCCCCGGCCGCGTCTGCGCCGGGACTCCTCGACGTCGAGCGAGCGCAGCACCCCGGCGGTCGCGCCGAAGGCGTCGTCGGTGCTGATCGCGACGGAGCCGACGCGCCGCCCGTTGTCACACACGTCGTAGGTGCGGGCCCGCGCACCGTCGGCGCCCTGCTGAAGCGGCCCGGACGGCCGGAGTGTCGTGGTCATCAAGGGTGTCTATCCCCTGCGCGACGCCCCGTCACTCTCTTTTCCGGGCCGACGGGGCCCCTCACGGGTCGAGGTCGTCCCCGGCCCGCTCGGCGAAGATCCGCATGGCCTTCGCCGTCACCGGCCCGATCTCCGGGGTCAGCTCGCGGTCGTCCAGCCGGTGCACCGCCTGGACGTCGCGGAGCGTCGAGGTCAGGAACACCTCGTCGGCCTCGGCGAGGACGTCCATCGGCAGGTCGGTCTCCTCCGCCCCGGTCCACTCCACGGCCAGGGCGCGGGTGATCCCGGCGAGGCAGCCGGAGGCCACCGGCGGGGTGTGGATGCGGCCGTCCAGGACGACGAACACGTTGGAGCCGGTGCCTTCGCAGAGGCGGTCGGCGGTATTGGGGAACAGCGCCTCGGACGCGCCCCGTTCCCGCGCCCGTGCCAGGGCGACGACGTTCTCCGCGTACGAGGTGGTCTTCAGGCCGACGAGCGCGCCGCGTTCGTTGCGCGTCCAGGGGACCGTGATCACCGCCGTGCTGTCCGGGCGGCGGCTCACCCCGTCGAGGGCGACGACGAGGCTCGGCCCGTCAGTTCCCCGGTCGGAGCCGAGCGGGGACAGCCCGCCGGTGTAGGTGATCCGCAGGCGCCCCAGGGCGACGGGGTTGGCGTCGATGACCGCGGCGGCGGCGCGCCGGACCTCGTCGTGGTCCGGGTCGGGCAGGCCCAGCCCCCGGGCGGACCGGGTGAGCCGGTCGAGGTGCCGGGTCAGCGCGAAGGGGCGCCCCTCGCTCGTACGCACCGTCTCGAAGATGCCGTCGCCCACGGTCAGCCCGTGGTCGAGCACCGACAGCCGGGCGTCGTGGGCGTCCCGCAGTCCGCCGTTGACCCAGATCCTCATAGCGCGGTCCTTCCTGTCTCCGGATACGCGCCCGACGCTACAGCGAGCAGCCGGGAGGCCTTGAGCTCGGTCTCGTCCCATTCGCGCTCCGGGTCGGACCCCCAGGTGATCCCGGCCCCGGTCCCGAACCGCAGCAGCGCCGCCGACCCGGTCCGGTCGATCCAGAACGTCCTTATGCCCACCGCGAGGGAGGCGGTCCCCCGGTCGGCGTCGACCCAGCCGACCGCACCGCAGTACGGCCCGCGCGGGGCCCGTTCCAGCTCGGCGATGATCCGCAGCGCGCTGGACTTCGGAGCGCCCGTGACCGAGCCCGGCGGGAAGGCCGCCGAGAACAGCTCGGGCCAGCCCGCTCCCCCGGCCAGCCGCCCCTGGACGGTGGAGACGAGGTGGACGAGACCCGGGTGCTTCTCCACCACGCAGAGATCGGGCACGCTCACGCTTCCGGTGGCGCAGACCCGGCCCAGGTCGTTGCGGACCAGGTCCACGATCATCACGTTCTCCGCGTGGTCCTTCGCCAGCAGGTCGTCCTCGGTCCGGCCGGTGCCCTTGATCGGCCCGGACTCCACGATCCGCCCGTCGCGCCGGAGGAAGAGCTCCGGCGACGCGGTGGCGACCTCGACGCCGTGGCCGGGCAGCCGGATCGTTCCCGCGTACGGGGCGGGGTTGCCGCGGGCGAGCAGGGAGGTGAGGGCATCGACGTCGGCCCCGGCCCCGCCGCCGGGGAGCGGTGCGGACAGCACGCGGCAGAGGTTGGCCTGGTAGACGTCGCCCGCCGCGATGTGTTCACGGATCCGCCGTACGCCCGCCGTGTAGGCGTCACGGTCCAGCGAGGAGGTCCAGTCCCCGACGGCGGGCCCTCGCCACGCTCCGGGCGCGGGAGGGGGCACCGCTTCCTTGCGCACGTCGGAGAAGCGGGCGCAGACGGTACGCCCTTCGAAATCGGCGCATACCGCCCAGAAACCGGATGAGTCAAGGGCCGCGGGATCGTGGGTCACATCCTGCAGACCGGAGGCGATGAGGCCGTCGAAACGGGCCAAGGGGGCGAGGTCGGACACGCGAATGAGTCTAGGACGGTCCGCAGTGACCTGCGCCGGGGCGAGTCACCGCAGCACGCTGCACAAACGCGTTTTTGTGCTGGCCCAGGAATCCGCTAGAGTTCAACACGTCGCCGGGACGCGCAAGCGGGCCGTTAGGACAAGCGGACGTAGCTCAGTTGGTAGAGCGCAACCTTGCCAAGGTTGAGGTCGCCAGTTCGAACCTGGTCGTCCGCTCGCAGAAGGTGGGGGATTCTTCCCGAGCCCCCATCCCTGGTGGAGTGGCCGAGAGGCGAGGCAACGGCCTGCAAAGCCGTCTACACGGGTTCAAATCCCGTCTCCACCTCCAAGGACGATTAGCTCAGCGGGAGAGCGCTTCCCTGACACGGAAGAGGTCACTGGTTCAATCCCAGTATCGTCCACTGGTCCGCAAGGATCATCGGTCCGCAAGGATCCCCGCGCGATTAGCTCAGCGGGAGAGCGCTTCCCTGACACGGAAGAGGTCACTGGTTCAATCCCAGTATCGCGCACGCAGTACACGCAGATCCGCCCCGCGCGATTAGCTCAGCGGGAGAGCGCTTCCCTGACACGGAAGAGGTCACTGGTTCAATCCCAGTATCGCGCACCACGTTGAGAACCCCCGGCCGTCTCCAGGCCGGGGGTTCTTCCGTCGTATGGGCCGCCGCCCTCCGGGACCCGGTGGCGCGGCGGCCGCCCGTTCCCCCGGGTCCCGGAGGAGCGCTCAGGACGAGAACAGCATGCGGCCGAAGCCCTTCTGACGGTGGTGGCCGTAGTGCGCACCGTGCCCGCCGTGCTGCGGCGCGCCCCAGGCGGGAGCATGGGCGGCGGGCGCTGCAGGGTAGGCCTGCGGGGCGGGGGGCGCAGCAGGGTAGGCCTGCGGGGCGGGAGGTGCGGGCGGCGCCTGCTGGGACCACTGGGACTCCAGACGGGTCAGCGACTCCAGCTCGCCGTAGTCGAGGAATATCCCCCGGCAACCGCTGCACTGCTCGATCTGAACGCCGTTGCGGTTGTACGTGTTCATCTGCGCGTGACACTTCGGGCACTGCATCATCGGCTCGGCTCCTCGCCCTCGTTGTGCCGTCGCCGGAATGTCTGCCCGGCGGCGGTCCGTTCACCCTACGACGCGTGGTCGGCGGTCAACTCGGGCGGCAACGTAGCGATTCGGGCACAGGATTCGATCATCAGCTGTTCGAGCTCGTCGGGATCCCGCTGCTCCGTGGCGCACTTGGCGAGGGCGAGGGCCGCCGTCTGCACCGTCAGCGCGCGGGCCGGGACGTCCAGTTCGGGCCAGGGGTCCCCGTCGGCGGGCACCGCGGGCCCCCCGGCGGACCGGTAGGCGTCCAGGAAGGCCAACCAGTCCTCCGGAGCCAGGAGTCCGGCCGCGTACCAGGCGGCGGGCCGGCCGAGGTCCCAGGCCGGATCGCCCGCCCCCGCGTCGTCCACGTCGATGAGCAGCCAGGGCCCGTCCGGAGCGGGATGGCGGACGAGTTGGCCGAGGTGCAGGTCCCCGTGGCACAGGAAGCCGCCCCTTCCGGCGGGTGCCGGGGCCTCGCCCCGGGCCCAGGCGGGCAGGGTCCGCCAGCCGGCCAGCACGGGCAGGACGGCCGGGTCGCCGGGAAGGGCGGCGCGCATCCGGGCGACGGCCCGCGCGGCCTTGGCCGGCCCGCCCATCGGCGGGAGCCGGAACGGGGGCTCCGTCCGGTGGAGGCGGGCGAGCAGCGCCGCGGCCTCGGCCCAGGGGGCCGCCCCGGGGTCGGTGGGGTCGACGGGCGCGCCGAGCGGCCAGAGCGTGACCGGACGCGGGGCGGGCGTGGCGCGCTCCAGGAATTCCGGGCGCCGGTCGTCGGAGGTCACCGGCCGCCGGGGGTGTCCGGAGTGCCCCGGTCGCCCCGGGACGGCGCGGGAGTGCCCGGGGGCGGTGAGCGGCGGGAGCAGGATCCCGGTGAGCTGCGGGGCGGCGGCCAGGGCGATCCGGGCGGCGAGCGCCTCGCGGTCGGTGTCGGCGGCGTGGGCCTTCGCGACGATCGCGCCACTGCGGACCACCGTGCCGTCGGGCCGGTCCGCGAGGACCTGTGGCGGCCCGCACACGCAACGCGCCCTGGCGGGGTGGGAGAGGCCATGCGCGAGGGTGCCCAGGTCATGGACGACTGAGGTCTGGGTGGTGGTCAACAGCTCCCCCGGCGGTCGGCCCGGCCGTGGCACCGGTCCCGCCGTGAGCGTAACGCGAGGAGCCGGCCCGGGAACCGACCGGTCCGGAAGCAGGTGCCGGGCCGGGCCGGGCCGGAACATCGCACCGGTGCATCGGTCCGAACGCCAAGCCGAACGCCGGTCCGAACGGCCGAGGAGAACCGCCTGGCCGGAACACCCCACCCCGGAACTCCGGGCCGGCCGGAGCATCGGCCCTGAAACCGTTGGCGCCGGTGCTTGTGTGCCGGCCCTGCGGGGCAACGGCAAGAGCGGGGGCCCGGACAGCGCGATGCCCGGTCAGCTCCCCAGCTGACCGGACAAACGCTGCCGTCCGCCGCACCCCCGTCCCCACGGGGCTGTTGGCCGGATGTGTGGGTCCGGACCGCTCTTCCGGACCCCGGGCGCCGCTCAGCGCCCCAGCATCACCGCCACGGACGACGCCTGTGTGACCACCGCTTCCCAGCCGCCGAAGCCGACCGCGAGCAGGGTCGCCAGGGGAAGGACCATCGCCGTCGCCACCAAGGGGTGACGGGTGCCGGACGAACGGGCGCCGTACGCCGCGTACGCCCTGCGCCCCTGCGTACGGACCACCGTCCGCGTTGCCGTGTCCGACATGGTTCCTCTCCTGACCTGATGGGGAGCGACGGGCGTGTGACCTCGGGGGACGAGTGCTGCGCCCGCCGCTTGACCTCAACATTAGGTAACCGGCCCACACAGGGCGTCATGCCCGCGTACCGAATCCCGGGCCTCCCGGAGGATGAGCCGTCGTCGACCGGCGTACTCCCCTGGGTGGAGACGGACCATCGGGGGTGGGGGACTTCCCGGAGGGGACGCCGGGGGCTGTCCGGCTCGCTTCCGGTACGCGCCCGCCGGCCTCCCGGACGCGTGCGGCGACCTCCTACCGGACGCGTGCGCCGACATCCCGGACGCGTGCGCCGGGTGACTTCACTCACGCCCACCGCTCCCGGCGGGCGGCCGCCCCCGTGCCGGGGCCCCTCGGGGCACCGCCACCCGGTGGGCCCGGGCGGCGGTCGCGGCCTCCGCGGCGGCCGCGGCCCGGGGTTTCCCCGGTGATCCAAACCCCCTTGCCCGGGGGCACTTTGAGTGGGCCGACCGGCCGCGGGGCCCGGATCCGCCGTGCCCCGCCGCCTCTTCACCTCTCCCGCCCGGCACGGACAATCGAATCCCCGGCGAGGGCGCGGCCTCTGAGCGCGCCGGGCGCGGGGTACGTAAGCTGTGCCTCGTCAGGCGGACCAGGCAGCGGGGATGGGCAGACGATGGCGATGATGCGGCTCCGGCGCGAGGACCCGCGTCTCGTCGGCTCGTTCCGGCTGCACCGACGGCTCGGCGCGGGCGGTATGGGCGTCGTCTACCTCGGCTCCGACCGGCGCGGCCAGCGGGTCGCGCTCAAGGTGATCCGGCCCGACCTGGCGGAGGATCAGGAGTTCCGCTCGCGGTTCGCTCGCGAGGTGTCTGCGGCCCGGCGGATCCGCGGCGGCTGCACGGCCCGGCTGGTCGCCGCCGACCTGGAGGCGGACCGCCCGTGGTTCGCGACGCAGTACGTGCCCGGCCCCTCGCTGCACGACAAGGTCGCCGAGGAGGGCCCGCTGGCCGCCGCCGAGGTCGCCTCGATCGGGGCCGCGCTCTCCGAGGGACTGGTGGCGGTGCACGAGGCGGGGGTGGTCCACCGCGACCTGAAGCCGTCGAACATCCTCCTCTCCCCCAAGGGCCCCCGCATCATCGACTTCGGCATCGCCTGGGCGACCGGGGCGAGCACCCTCACCCACGTCGGTACGGCGGTGGGGTCGCCCGGGTTCCTCGCACCCGAGCAGGTCCGGGGCGCGGCCGTGACGCCTGCGACGGACGTCTTCTCGCTCGGCGCGACCCTGGCGTACGCGGCGATGGCCGACTCCCCCTTCGGGCACGGCAGTTCCGAGGTGATGCTGTACCGCGTCGTGCACGAGGAGCCGCAGCTCGACGATGTGCACGACGCGCTGGCCCCCCTGGTGCGCGCCTGTCTGGCGAAGGACCCGGAGGAGCGGCCCAGCACGCTGCAACTGTCCATGCGGCTCAAGGAGATCGCGGCGCGCGAGGCGCAGGGGCTGCACGAGAGCCGGCCGCCCCTCCAGCGCTCCGCCCAGGACGCCGACCGGCCGACCGGCCGGATGGCCGATCCGTACGCCGATCAGCAAACGCGCCGTTCGGAGGGCCCGTCCGGCTCCCGCCCCCAGCCGGGCAGGCGGGGCGCGCCCGCGCGTTCGGGGCCCCCGCGCACCGGTGGCTCGCGGCCTCGGCAGGGATCGCGCGACACGACGCGTTCCGGGAAGCGGCAGGGCCCCCCGGCCGGGACGAACGGCCGGCCGGGTACCCGTCCCGGGGGCCGCACGACCTCGGCGGGGCGGCGTCCGGCCAATCCGCGACTGCTGCGCCAGCGGCTGGTGGTGTTCGTCGTGGTGACGCTGCTGGTGGCGCTGGGCATCGCGGCGGCGCAGGGCTGCCAGGGGCCGGCACGCGGGCTGGGCGGCACCGGGACCGGAGCGGGAGCCGGAGCCGGGATCGAGCAGCAGTACCGGGCGCCGCAGACGCAGACGCACGCCGTGCGGGAGTCGTGGCAGTCGTCCTGACGACGCCGGGACCGACCGGGGCTGCCCGCGCTCAGTTCTCCGGGCGTCCCGTGGCCACCGCGTAGAAGGCGACGGCCGCCGCCGCGCCCACGTTCAGCGAGTCGACGCCGTGCGCCATCGGGATGCGGACCCATGCGTCGGCGGCCGTCAGGGCCTGTGTCGACAGCCCGTCGCCTTCCGCGCCGAGCATCAGCGCCACCCGGTCCAGCCGGTGCGGGGCCGCCTCGTCGATACTGGTGGCCTTGGCGTCCGGGGTGAGGGCGAGGAGCCGGAAGCCGGCCTCGCGTACCCCTTCCAGCGTCTTGGGCCAGGCTTCGAGCCGGGCGTAGGGGACGGAGAACACCGCGCCCATGGAGACCTTGACGGAGCGCCGGTAGAGCGGGTCGGCGCAGTCCGGGGAGAGCAGGACCGCGTCCATGCCCAGAGCCGCCGCGCTGCGGAAGATGGCGCCGATGTTGGTGTGGTCGTTCACCGACTCCATGACCACCACGCGGCGCGCGGTGGCGAGCAGTTCGGCGGGGGCGGGCAGCGGCTTGCGCTGCATGGAGGCGAGCGCACCGCGGTGGACGTGGTAGCCGGTGACGCGTTCGGCCAGGTCGGGGGCGACGGCGTACACCGGCGCCGGGACCTCCTCGATGACGTCGCGCATGGCATGGACCCACTTGGCCGAGAGCAGCATCGACCGCATCTCGTACCCGGCCTGCCGGGCACGGCGGATCACCTTCTCGCCCTCGGCGATGAAGAGGCCTTCGGCGGGTTCGCGCCGTCGTCGCAGCTCGACGTCGGTCAGGCCGATGTAGTCGCTCAGCCGCGGGTCGTCGGGGTCGTCGACGGTGATGAGATCTGCCACAGATGCTGCCTTGTCCGGTGTGTGGTGCCAACGCCTGGGATGGAGAGGGGTGACCGCGGGCTACTTCACGCCTGGTCGTCCTGCCGGTCCTGGCCGGTCCCCGGCGCGGAGTGCGGGCCGACGGCGACGACCTCGCCGATGACGATCACGGCGGGCGGGCGCACGTCCTCGGCGACCGCCCGCTCGCCGACGTCCGCGAGGGTCGCGTCGACCCGGCGCTGGGCGGCCGTGGTGCCCTCCTGGACGAGGGCGACCGGGGTGGCAGGGTCCTTGCCGTGGGCGATCAGGGCGGCGGCGATGGCGCCGATCTTGTCGACGGCCATCAGCAGGACGAGGGTGCCGCGCAGCCGGGCGATGGCCTCCCAGTCGACCAGCGAACGCGGGTCCTCGGGGGCGACATGGCCGCTGACCACGGTGAACTCGTGGGCCACGCCCCGGTGGGTGACCGGGATACCGGCCGCTCCGGGGACGGAGATGGTGCTGGAGATCCCGGGGACGACCGTGCAGGGGATGCCCTCGGCGGCCAGCGCCTGGGCCTCTTCCATGCCGCGGCCGAAGACGAACGGGTCGCCGCCCTTGAGGCGGACCACGGACTTGCCCGCCTTGGCGTGCTCGATGATCGCCTGGTTGATCGCCTCCTGGGCCATGAACCGCCCGTACGGGATCTTCGCGGCGTCGATCACCTCGACGTGCGGCGGCAGTTCGTCGAGCAGGTCGCGCGGGCCGAGGCGGTCGGCGATGACCACGTCGGCCTCGGCGAGGAGGCGGCGGCCGCGCACCGTGATCAGGTCCGGGTCGCCGGGACCGCCGCCGACGAGCGCGACGCCGGGGGCGCGGGTGCGGTGGTGCGGGGCGGCGAGGGTGCCGTCGCGCAGGCCCTCGACAATGGCGTCGCGGATGGCGGCGGAGTGCCGGGGGTCGCGGCCCTGGGAGGTGGTGGTGAGGACGGCGACGGTCACGTTCTCGCTGCGGCCGGTGGCCGGGGTCCAGGCGGTGGCGGCCTCGGCGTCGTCGGCCCGCACGCACCAGGTGCGGGTGCGCTCGGCCTCCGCGGAGGCGGCGTCGTTGGCCGTGGTGTCGGAGGAGGCAATCAGGGCGTACCAGGTGTCGGCGAGGTCGCCGTCCTGGTAGCGGCGGCGCTCCCAGCGGATCTCCCCGGCGTCCGCCATCGCCTCGACGGAGGGCGTCGCGGACGGGGAGACGAGCGTGATGACGGCCCCGGTGGCGATGAGCTGCGGCAGCCTGCGCTGGGCGACCTGTCCGCCGCCGACGACGACGACGCGGCGGCCGTGCAGGCGCAGGCCGACGGGGTACGCGGGGTGGTCGACGCGGTCGGCGTGACCTGCGTGCTCGGCGTGGTCTGCGTGCTCGGCCATGACGGTACGGGCTCCTCGGGCGGGTGCTGCGTAGGGGCCGCTGCGGCGGTGGAGCGGCTGTGACGTGCGGAAAGCTCAGGTCTGGGTCGGGAACACGATACGGGGTGGGGGGCGCCTGCGGCGGGCCTGTCCCCTGCCCCCGCCCTTTCCTGACGGGGGCTCCGCCCCGGACCCCGCTCGTCGAACGCCGGAGGGCTGGGAAGGCACAGTGCGGCGGGGCAGGTGAGACGGGGGCGGAGGGGCGGGCGAGGCGAGGGCGTGGGGCCCTCGCCTCGCCTCCTGCTACTTCTCCGTCACGCCCGCCGAGTCGAACGTGGCCACCTCGTGCATCGCGCGTGCCGCGCTCTGCACGATCGGCAGCGCCAGCAGCGCGCCGGTTCCCTCGCCCAGCCGCAGGTCGAGGTCGACCAGCGGGCGCAGGCCCAGCTTGTTGAGCGCGGCCACGTGGCCGGGCTCCGCGCTGCGGTGGCCGGCGATGCAGGCGGCCAGCGCCTCGGGGGCGATGGCGCGGGCGACCAGGGCCGCCGCGCCCGCGCTCACGCCGTCCAGGATCACCGGCGTACGCAGGGAGGCTCCGCCCAGGAGGAAGCCGGCCATCGCCGCGTGCTCCAGGCCGCCGACGGCCGCGAGCACGCCGATCGGGTCGGCCGGGTCCGGCTGGTGCAGGTCGAGGGCGCGGCGGACGACGTCGACCTTGCGGGCGTGCATCTCGTCGTTGATGCCGGTCCCCCGGCCGGTCACCTCGGAGGCGTCGATCCCCGTGTACACGCAGATCAGGGCAGCCGACGCGGTGGTGTTGGCGATGCCCATCTCGCCGGTGAGCAGGGCCTTGTTGCCCGCCGCCACCAGGTCCCGGGCGGTTTCGATGCCCACCTCGATCGCGGCGAGGACCTCTTCCCGGGAGAGTGCGGGGCCCGTCGTGAAGTCCGCTGTTCCCGCGCGTACCTTGCGGGGCAGCAGGCCCGGGGTCGCCGGCAGGTCCGAGGCCACACCCACGTCCACGACACAGACCTCCGCGCCGACCTGGGCCGCGAAGGCGTTGCAGACGGCTCCGCCGCCCAGGAAGTTCGCCACCATCTGGGCGGTGACCTCCTGCGGCCAGGCGGTGACGCCCTGGGCGTGCACGCCGTGGTCACCGGCGAAGATCGCGACGGCCGCGGGCTCCGGGATCGGCGGCGGGCACATCCGGGAGAGCCCGGACAGCTGCGCGGAGATGATCTCCAGCATGCCGAGCGCGCCGGCGGGCTTCGTCATCCGCTTCTGGCGCTCCCACGCCTCGCCGAGCGCCTTCGCGTCCAGCGGGCGGATCGCGGAGATCGTCTCCTGGAGCAGGTCGTGCGGCTCGGCGCCGGGCAGCGCGCGTCGGCCGTACGTCTCCTCGTGGACGACCCAGGACAGCGGGCGGCGCTTGGACCAGCCCGCCTGCATCAGCTCGGGCTCCTCGGGGAACTCGTCGACGTAACCGACGCAGAGGTAGGCCACGACCTCCAGGTGCTCGGGGAGGCCGAGCGCACGGACCATCTCACGCTCGTCGAAGAAGCTGACCCAGCCGACGCCGAGGCCCTCGGCGCGGGCCGCCAGCCACAGGTTCTCCACGGCCAGCGCCGAGGAGTACGGGGCCATCTGCGGCTGGGTGTGCCGGCCCAGGGTGTGGCGGCCGCCGCGGGTGGGGTCGGCGGTCACGACGATGTTGACCGGGGTGTCGAGGATCGCCTCGATCTTCAGTTCCTTGAACTGCTTCGCCCGGCCCTTGGGCAGCGACTTGGCGTAGGCGTCGCGCTGGCTCTGGGCCAGCTCGTGCATGGAGCGACGGGTCTCCGCCGAGCGGATGACGACGAAGTCCCACGGCTGCGAGTGGCCGACGCTCGGCGCGGTGTGCGCCGCCTCCAGCACCCGGAGCAGGACCTCGTGCGGAATCGGGTCACCGCGGAAGCCGTTGCGGATGTCGCGACGCTCGCGCATGACCCGGAGCACCGCTTCCCGTTCGGCGTCGTCGTAACCGGGGGCGGGCGGGGTGAGCGGCTCGGCCTGTTCGGCGGTTTCCGCGGGTTCCGCGGGGTCGGCGGGGCTCTCAGGCCGCTGGGCCGCCTCGTCCCGCCGGGGAGCCTCGGCCGGGTGCGAGGCCTCGGTGGGCTGCGGCGCCCCGGTCGGTTCCTGCTGGTCGGCGGCCGGTGCCTGCTGGTCGGGCTCCGGGAGTTCGGGCGTCTCGATGACCTCGGGACCGGTGCCGTCCTCGGCGTCGGGCGCGGCCAGGTCGGCCGCTTCTGTCGCCGTTGCCCCGGCGGGCTCGACAGCGGGCTCGGCGGCGGGAGCCGGGGTGGCGTCCTGCCCCGTCACGGGGAGCTGCTGAGCCGTCGGCTCCTGCGCCTCCGCTCCCTCCGTCTCGGGCTCGGCGGACTCCACAGGCGCCACGGGCTCGACAGGCGCCACGGGCTCCGCCGACTCCACCGGCTCCGCGGCGACGGGCTCGGGCTGTACGGGCTCGGGTACGAGCGGCTCGGCCACCGGTTCCGCGGCGACGGCCTGGGGAGCCACGGCCTCCGGAGCGGGCACGACAGCTTCCGGCGCCGCGACGGCTGCCGGGCTCTCGGTCACCGGTGTCGCCGGGACCGGCTCGGGGGCCGGTTCGACGGGCCGCTCCTGCTCGGGCCCGACCACCGGTTCGGGCTCTACCACCGGCTCGGGCTGTACCACCGGCTCGACGACCGGCGTGTCCTGTGCCGGGGCCTGGGGTTCGGGGGTCACGGCCTCGGGTCCGGGGGTCGCGGCCTCCACCGGGACGGCCGGGGCCTCGGGCTCCTGGGCCACGGCGGCACCGTGCTGCGCCTCCACCGGCTCCGGCGTCACGGGCGCGGCCACCTCATCGGCCGGTGCCTGGGCGGGTGCTTCCGCCTGCGCTTCCGCCTGTGCCTCCGGCTGGGCCGCCTCGGGCTCCGGGATGACGACAGGGCCGGCGGGAGGCATCTCCACAGCGGCCGGCTCGGGGACGACCGTTTCTGCCGGGACGGCCTGCGGAACCGGCTCGGGCTGCGCACCGGCAGCGGGCTGCACCGGCTCCGCGGCCGGGGTGACGGAAACCGCTGTCGGAGCCGGCACGGCCACCGGCTCGGCCGGCTGGACCGGCTCTCCCGCCTCGACCACAGCCTCACCCTCGGACTGCTCAGCCACCACGGCCTCGGCCACGGCCTGTTCAACCACCGGCTGTTCGGCCTCGACCGGCTGAACCTGCTCCGGCTGCTGAGCAGTCTCGGCGGGCACAGGCTCGGCGGGCTCAGGCTCGGCGGGCGCCTGCTCCGCAACGGCCTGCTCCGGCTCCGGTTGCGGCGGCTGCGCGCCCCATGGCGCGCCGGCCTGCGGCGGGATCTCGCCCAGCTGCGGGCCGGGCAGGGCCGAGGGGTCCTCGGCCGGGACTTCGACGTTCTCGGGGCCGGCCGTCGGCGGGCCGGCGTGGCGTGCGGGGGCAGCGGTCCGGGTGGCCCCGGCGGGGCCCCGGTCGGCCAGCGAGCGCACGACGCCACCCTGCGTACCGCCGTACGTCGGGGCCTCGGCGGAGGCGGGGCCCCGGTGCAGCGGGCGGCGGGCGGGGGCCGCGTGCGCGCCTGCCGGTGCGGGCGCGGCCATGCGTACGCCGTTGAGGTCCACGGAGCCGGAATCGCGGCCACCGGACTCATGGGTGCTGTGCGTCGCGGCGGCGGGGGCCGCCTGCCCCTGCGGCGCGGGGGCCTGTTGGGGCTGCTGGGGCTGCTGGACGCCGTGCTCCGGAGCGGCGGGCTGCGCCACCGCGGTCTGCGCGGCGGGCGCGCCCTGCGCGGGGGCCGGGGTGGCCTGCGGGTCGCTCCAGGCGCCCTGAGAGGTCGGCATCAGCAGAAGGTCGTCGTCCTCGGGAGTGTGCTCGGAGGGGTCGAGGAAGGTGTACGCCTCCGGGGCGGGGACGCCCGGCTGCTCCACCATGCCTGCGTTCTCCGGCAGTCCCTCGCCCGGGATCTGGCCGGTGTCAGTCATGCGTACCCCTCGCCCATCGTCAGTGCTCCTTCGACCCTTCGCCCGGGACGCCGAACCACGGCACGCCGGTGCTCGTCATCAAGAACGAGCGGGCTCGCCGCGCGGCACGAAACGCCCGCGGGGCTTCCTATTCTCGCGGCCGTTCGCCTCCGCGACAGGCTGTTCTGCCACGGCTCACTGTGGACTGCGCCACGTTGCGCGTCCCCCGGGTGGTGCCGTACCACAGTGCGGACCAAAACAGTCCACTTTTCCGGACATTGACGAACGAAGCGACGAACGGCCGGGCGCGGTACAACAATCCGCCAGCCTACCTTCCGCACCGGGCCGGGCAGGTCAGGGGGCGAGGTCCGAACGGCGGCCGGACAGCAGGAACACGACCGATCTTTCGCGCTCGGTCCAGGCGGTGGTGTCCAGGTCCACGGACTGGAGCAGTGCGCACTCGACCGTGTAACCGTTGCCGGAGAGCGCCCCGCCGAGGGCCTCGGCCTCGTCCCGGGTCGAGGCGTGGGTCACGATGCGTTCGGGGCGGCGGTCGGCGACCGCGGTGGCCACCGGGGCTCCCCCGCCGCCGATCCGCACGACGTCCGGTTCGGGCAGCCGTTCCAGGACGTGCGGGGCCCGGCCGCGGACGACCTGGACGGGGACGCCGAAGGCGCGGGCGGCGGCCTCGGTGCGGGCGCAGGCGGCCGGATCGTCGTCCACGGCCAGGACGGCCGCGCCGAAGCGGGCCGCCTCGACGGCCAGGGCGCCGCTGCCGGAGCCGATGTCCCACAGCAGGTCGCCGGTGCGGGGGCCGAGGCGGGCGAGCTGGGCGGCGCGCAGGCCGGGGAACTCGCCCTCGCCGGACTCCTGCATCCGCTCGGCCCCGGCGGCCCGATAGGCCTCGGCGGGCAGGGCCCAGCCCCGTATCCCCTGGGGGTAGGCGGGCTGGCGGCCGGCGATCCAGGCGCCGGCTGCGGTGGTCTCGGGGCCGCCGCCGATGACGATGACGACGTTGGGGTCGCGCCAGGCGTGGTCGGCCGCCTTGTCGGAGGTGAGGACGGTGACGCGCTCGCGGGTGGTGCCGACTTCCTCGCAGATCACGAAGGTGCGGTGGACACCGTCGAGGAGCAGGGCCAGTTCGGCGGGTCCGGCTCCCGGTGAGGTGAGGACGGCGACCTTGTGATGGGCCCGGCAGACGTTGACCGCGCGGCGCAGGGTGCGGGGGTGGGCGACGACGACCTGGGCGTCGTCCCAGGGCATGCCGGCCCGGGCGAAGGCGGTGGCCACGGCGGAGACGGCGGGGACGACCTCGACCTCCAGGCCGTGTTCGCGGGCGCGCAGGGTGCGGACGACGCCGAAGAAGCCGGGGTCGCCGTCGGCGAGGACCACGGCGCTGCCGCGGTGGCCGGCGATCCTGCGGGCGGCGAGGTCGACGCTGCCGAGGCGGATGCGTTCGGCGTGCGGGGGCACTTCCGGCAGGGCGAGGTGGTGGGCGGCGCCGGCGACGAGCGTGGCGGCCGAGAGCGCGGCCGTGGCCGCTCTGGTCAGTGGCGAGCCGTCCCAGCCGATCACCGTGACCCGGTCGGCCATCGTCGTCTGTCTCCTGGGGTGTCGGGAGGAGCGGGGCATTGCCCGTGCGGTGCCGGGCAGGGGTGAGAGTACCTGGTCCGGACCTCGGTCTTCCGGGTGGCCTCGGGCTCTACTTCCAGTTGTTGTACGTGCCGTAGTCGCCGGCGTCGGCGAGCTGTTCCGCGACCCCTTCGAGATCCTCGGGGAGGAGGCCCCAGACGATCAGGTCGGTGCGGATGTCGGTCCAGCCGCCGTCGGTGCCGTTCTCGGTCCGGGTGCGGGCGATGCGGGCGTTGCGCAGGACGCCCTCGCTGATGCAGCCGAGCTTCTGGGCGACCTGCTGGGAGGCGGTGTTGTCGGCGGGGGTGCGCAGCTCGATGCGTTCGAAGCCCTGGTCGCGGAAGAGCCATTCGGCTATGGCGAGCACGGATTCGGTGGCGTACCCCTCGCCGCGGGCCCAGGGGGCGGTGATGTAGCGGACCTCGGTGGAGCGGGTACGCCAGTCGGTGTTGAGGAGGCGGACGCTGCCGACGAGCCGCTGGGTGAGGAACTCGGTGACGGCGAGGGCGATGCCGTGGCCCGCGGTGCGCTCCGCGGGAGCGATTCTGCGGACCCAGCGTTCGGCGTCGACCTGGGTGTACGGGGTGGGCCCGTCCATCCACGCGGTGACCGCCTCGTCGTTCATCATCTCGATGTGCGCGGGGATGTCGGCCATCTCGAAGGGGCGCATCACCAACCTGTCCGTGCTGATGGAGATGGACGGAAAGGTGGTAGTCATGCGCAGCTCCATGCCGAAGACCGGGTAAAAGCACAGCATGCAGCATCGGGTGCGTGGTGTGCATGGGCGGGGCCGCACGACGGAGCCCCGCGCCTTCCGGGCGGAAGGTGCGGGGCTCCGTCGGCAAGTGCCGGGCGGGTGTCAGGACTTGGCGGGGGTGCCGAAGGCCGGGACGATCGAGCCCTGGTAGGTGTCCTCGATGAACTTCTTGACCTCGTCGGAGTTGAGGAGTTCCGCGAGCTTCTCGACGCGCGGGTCCTTCTCGTTGCCGTCCTTGACCGCCAGGAAGTTGGCGTACGGGTTGCCCTCGGCCTTCTCCAGGGCGAGGGAGTCCTTGCCGGGCTTGAGATCGGCCTCGATGGCGTAGTTGCCGTTGATGACGGCGGCGTCCACGTCGTCCAGGGCGCGGGGCACGGTGGCGGCCTCCAGCTCCTTGAACTCCAGGCCCTTCTTGTCGGTGATGTCACTCAGCTTGGCGCTGGTGCCCACGCCGTCCTTGAGGGTGATCAGGCCGTTCTCGGCGAGCAGCTGGAGGGCTCGGCCGCCGTTGGTGGTGTCGTTGGGGACGGCGATGGTCTGGCCGCCCTTGATGTCCTTGAGGTCCTTGACCGTCTTGGAGTAGAGGCCCAGCGGCTCCAGGTGGACGTCGACCACGGGCACGATGGTGGTCTTCTGCTTCGCGTTGAAGTCGTCCAGGTAGGGCTTGTGCTGGAAGAAGTTGGCGTCGACCTGGCCGTTCTGGGTGGCGGTGTTCGGCAGGACGTAGTCCGTGAACTCCTTGACCTCCAGGTTGAGGCCCGCCTTCTTCGCCAGGTTCTTCTTGACGAAGTTCAGGATGTCGGCGTGCGGCGTCGGGGACGCGGCGACGACCAGGGCCTTGGAGGTGTCGGCGTTCGCGCCGGTCTCGCTCTTGGCGGCCGGGTCGGAGTCCGTACCGCAGGCGCTCAGGCCCAGGGCGAGGGCGGCGGCGGACGCGACGGCAGCGGTGATCTTGATGTTCTTGCGCACGAAGAGTGCCTCTTTCTTGTGGTGGTGCGCCCGGACAAGGAGTTCGGGCTCGGTGGGACAGAAGGTTCTGGGGGCGGCCGGGCTCAGGAGGCGGTGCGGCCGCGGCGGGCCAGCAGCCGGACGGTGAGGTCGCCGATCAGCTGGATCACGGTGACGATGACGATCAGCAGCGCGACGGTGATCAGCATGAACTGGTTGTCGAAGCGCTGGAATCCGTAGGTGACGGCCTTGGAGCCGAGCCCTTCGCCGCCGACGGCGCCGGCCATCGCGGAGTAGCCGATGAGCACGATGAGGGTGGTGGTGACACCCGAGACGAGCGAGGGAAGGGCCTGCGGGAGGAGCACCTTGCGGACGATCGTGGGGATGGATCCGCCCATCGACTGCACCGCTTCGACGAGCCCGTGGTCGACCTCCCGGATCGCCGTCTCGACGAGCCGGGCGAAGAACGGGATGGCTCCGACGGCGAGCGGCACGATCATCGCGGTGGGACCGATGAAGGTGCCGACGACCCAGGTGGTGAAGGGGATGAGGGCGATCAGCAGGATGATGAACGGCAGGGAGCGGCCGATGTTCACGATCACGCCGATGACCTTGTTCACCACGGTGTTCCGCAGCAGTCCGCCCTTGTCGGTGAGGACCAGCAGCACGCCGAGCGGCAGGCCGCCGGCGACGGTGACGAGTGCGGACCACAGCACCATGTAGAGGGTGTCGACGGTGCCCTGGGCCAGCAGGGGCTGCATTTCGGACCAGGTCACTTGACGACCTCCTTGGTGAGCGCGGCGGACGTGAGCCCCGGTACGGCGGTGTCGGCGGTCCCGTCGACCACGGCGGAGGGCTTCGAGCCGGTCGCGTCCTCGACGACTTCGGCCTTGAGGCCCTGCTCGCGCAGGAAGCCGATGGGCACGACGTTCTCCTCGAAGCGGCCGGGCAGCTCGATGCGCATCCGGCCGATCTGCTTGCCGCCGACGGTGTCCATCGCGGCGCCGAGGATCGAGATGTCGATGTTGTACGTGCGGGAGAGCTGGGAGATGACCGGCTGGGAGGCCGACTCCCCCTGGAAGGTGACGTCGACGACCGTGCGGTCCGGGCCGGACGCGGTTCCGCCGACCGGGAACAGCTCGTGGGCCAGTTCGGAGCCGGGGGTGGCGAGGAGTTCGCCGACCGTCCCGGACTCGACGATCCGGCCGCGCCGCATGAGCGCCGCGGAGTCGCAGATGGTCTTGACGACGTCCATCTCGTGGGTGATGAGCAGGACGGTCAGGCCGAGCTGCTGGTTGAGGTCGCGCAGCAGCTGGAGGATGGAACGGGTGGTCTCGGGGTCGAGCGCGGAGGTCGCCTCGTCCGAGAGCAGCACCTGGGGGTCGCCCGCCAGGGCGCGGGCTATGCCCACACGCTGTTTCTGACCGCCGGAGAGCTGGCCCGGGTAGGACTTCGCCTTCTCGGCGAGGCCCACCAGGTCGAGGAGGTCCTTGGCCTTGCGGGTGCGTTCCTGGCCCGAGACGCCGAGGATCTCCAGCGGCAGCTCCACGTTGTCCAGGACGGTGCGGGAGTCCAGCAGGTTGAAGTGCTGGAAGACCATGCCGATGCGGGTGCGCGCTCGGCGCAGCTCGGCGCTCGCCCGCCGGCCTCGGCCGGCGAGGGCGGTGAGGTCCTGGCCCGCCACCGTCACGGTGCCGGAGGTGGGGCGTTCCAGGAGGTTGACGCAGCGGATCAGGGAGGATTTTCCGGCGCCGCTCTGTCCGATGACGCCGTACACCTCGCCTTCGCGGACGTGCAGGTCGACGCCGTCGAGTGCGGTGACCTCACGGTCGCGCGACTGGTAGACCTTCGTGAGGCCCGTCGTGGTGATCACAGGGGTTTCCGTCACTGTCGAGTGCGCGGCGCGGTGTCCGCCGGGCACGGGGCATTCGTCTGAAGAGACTGTCCGGGCCGGTGGGCCGGGGTCTCGGCATGGCTGTACGCGGCGGTCGGCCGGGGGGCAGCGCATGCACGGGCGCGCTACGTTCCGCGGGGTGCGGACGGCGCAGGCTCGGTCTCGCTTCGGGGCGCGAGGCTCAGGCGGGGGCCCTCAGAAGGCGCGCATTCGACACATACAACGAGCACCGGGCGTGCTGATCGCCTCGGTCGCAAGGGTGCGGCTGCTCGTCGTGGTCATGGGCCAAGTAAAACAGACGTGAGGTCTCCGCGATCCCGACTGTCCGCATAGCGGACAGTGCTGGATGGTCGGACGCCTATCTTCCGATTGCGTCGGCCGTACCCCGGCACACGGCTGTGACCTGCGGTGACGGGCTGTTCGCGGGTGTGACCCCGGGGCCGGGCGGGCGCCCGGCAAGCGGAATCCTCTCCGCCGGTTGTGGCCAAGGCCACGATGCGCGCCCCGGGCCGGTGGCCGCCGCCCCGGTGGCCGGGGCCGCACGCGGCGGGGCGTTCCGTCCGTAATACCCTCGACTCATGCTTGACGCCCTGACGGTCGCGGTCGCCGTGGCCGCGCTCGCCCTCGCCGCCTGGTGCGGACACGCCGCCTACCGGGACCAGCCGACGAAGGACTGGCATTTCATCGGGATGGCGGTCGTCTCCGTGCTGGCGCTGGCCCAGCTGGTCGTGGGCGTCGTACAGCTGGCGCGCGGGGAGCGGCCGGAGCAGGGGATGGCGGTGTTCCTCGCCTATCTGATCGGTTCGTTCGCCGCCGTGCCCGCGGCCGGATTCCTGTCGCTGACCGAGCGGACCCGCTGGGGTTCGGTCACGGTGGCGGCGGGCGCGGTCGTGCTGGCGGTTCTGGAGGTCCGGCTCTATGACATCTGGGGAAACTGACGTGAGCGACACCGACCGCCCCGAGGTGGCCACGGCCCCGAAGCCGGCCTTCGAGCTGGGCACCGGTCCCGGCCGGGTCCTGGTCTGGTTCTACGGGGTGTTCACGGTCGCGGCGGCCTCGCGCACGATCGTCGAGATGGCCCGGGGCTTCGACCGGGCGCCGCTGGCGTACACGCTGTCGGCCGTCGCGGCCCTGGTGTACGGCTTCATCACGTACTCGCTGGTGCGCGGCGGGGAGAAGGCCCGCCGGGCGGCCCTGGTGTGCTGCGCGGCGGAGCTGCTCGGCGTGCTGGTCGTGGGTGCGTGGACGCTGGTCGAGCCGGCCGCCTTCCCGGACTCGACGGTCTGGTCGGACTTCGGGATGGGCTACCTCTTCATCCCGGTGATCCTGCCGGTCACGGGGATGATCTGGCTGCGCCGCGCGAGGACGGTGGCGGTCTGAGGGCCTGACCTCATACCGCCGACGCCGTTCTTGGGGTTACGGCCCCGCCGCGCGCGGCGCACGGTCAGGCGCTGGCCACGTAGTCGCGGTCGGCCGCGTCCTTCTCCAGCAGGACCATCCGGACGCCGTCGGCTCCGGTGACGGCCCCGACCCGGGCGTATCCGGCCCGTCGGTAGAGGCGCAGATTGCCCTCGCTGCGGTGTCCGCTGTGCAGCCGGAACCGGGTGGCCGCCCGCTCGGCGGAGAGTGCCGACTCGGCGGCGAGCAGCAGCCGGGCTCCGAGGCCGTGGCCCTGGAGCCGGGGGTGGACGCAGAGCTTGCCGATGATGCCGGTGCCGTCCGGGTCGGTGACCCCTCTGACCGAGCCGACGACCTCGTCCCCGAGCCGGGCCACGAACACCAGGTCGTCGGCGACCTCGGCACGCAGCGATTCGAGGGTCTGGACGAGCGGGTCGATCCGGTAGTTGTCGTACAGCTCCGCCTCGCGCTGGAAGCAGAGGTACTGAAGTCTGAAGATCTGCTCGACGTCCTGTGCCGTCGCCGCCGAGATGGTCACGCTCATGCCCATGTGTGCACGCCTCCCGCTCACCTGTTCGCCGGTTGCCTACCGCTCCTTTCCCGCACGGAAGGAGCGACAACCTCCGCAGCCAGCATTCTGCGCAGACATCCAAGGCAACGGGAACGGATCGGGCCCAAGCTCCCCTGTGACATACCCAACTCCCCTGCGATTTCCCGGTAGGTCGGGTCGCTGGGGGCGAACATCGCCTCCAGCAGCCGGGGGCAGCGGCCGGGCAGCCGGGCCATCGCGGAGCGCAACGCCCGGCGTTCGGCGGCCCCGAGCGCGGCGCGTTCCGGGCAGTCGGCCGGTCCGGCGGCGGGTTCCGTTCCCGCGTACGGGCGTTCCCGCCGGGCCGCGCGGCGTCCGCGGCGGGCCTCGCCCCGTACGGTGTCGCGCACCCAGCGGGCCGCGTCCGCGGGTGGTCCGGCGGCGGCCGGGCGCTCCAGCAGCCGCACCCAGACGCTCTGTTCGAGGTCGGCTGGGTCGAGCCCGGCGGCCGGGGCCTCGGCCCTCGCCTCCGCACGCACCAGGGGTTGTAAGGCACGGACGACGAGGGCGGTGGAAGCGGCCGGGCCGAGGTCGTGGTCGAGAGGCGTCATGTACCGGCGGACGTGCTGGTGACGGCCGCAGGTTGCCCCGGCGGCGCGGCACCACCCGACCGGGGCATACGGGGGCGGGCGGCTGACGGCGCTCCCCCGGTACGAGAGGCACGCCCCCGGTACGAGAGGCACGCCCCCGGTACGAGAAGTGCGCCGCGGGCGCGAGAGATGCGCCGTAGGTGCGAGAGGTGCGCCGCGCCCGCCCCGTACCGGGTCAGCGCTCCGCGAAGTCCGCCGCGGCGAGCAGGGCCGTGTCCGGATGGTCGGCGAAGATGCCGTCGATGCCGGTGGCGAGGTAGGCGGCGCAGGCGCCGAACACGTCGCCGTACGCGTTGGGGTCGGTGCCGCGCCGGAAGTCGGCGGGCAGGAACCTGTTCTCGTTGCGCAGCGTGTACGGGTGCAGCCGCAGGCCCTTGGCGTGCGCGTCCCGTACGAGCGTGGTCGGGGTGGTGAGCCGCCCCGAGGCGTCCTTGGGGATGACGAGATCGAGGGTGGGGCCGATGCCCTGGGCGAAGGAGGCCATCCACTTCAGCCCGGCGGGGGTCACCAGGTCGGCGACCGTGCGCGGGTCGCCCGACTCGACGAAGTCCCAGGGGCGCTCCTTCGGCCCGGAGAGCAGGACGATGCGCGGGGTGTCGACGAGGCGCGCGAGGCGCTGGACCGAGCCGGGCTCGAAGGACTGGAGGATGAGCGCGGAGTTCCGGCGGTCGCGGCCGTAGCGGCGCAGCAGCCGGGCGAGCGGCTCCTCCAGTCCGAGGCCCAGCTCGCGGAAGTAGGTGGGGTGCTTGGTCTCCACGTACAGCCAGACCGGCTTCGAGCGCTTGCGGCCCTCCTTCTCCGCCCAGCGCAGCACCTCCTCGAAGGTGGGGATCGTCCAGCGGCCGTCGTAGAGGGTGTTGTCCGGCCGGGTGCCCGGGATGCGCTCCTGGGCCCGCAGGGTCTTCAGCTCGGCGAGGGTGAAGTCCTCGGTGAACCAGCCGGTCAGGGAGACCCCGTCCACGCTCTTGGTGGTTCTGCGGCCGGCGAACTCGGGGTGGTCGGCGACGTCGGTGGTGGCGGTGATGTCGTTCTCGTGACGGCAGACGAGGTGGCCGTCCTTGGTCGGCACGAGGTCCTGCTCGACGATGTGCGCACCCATGTCGAGGGCCAGCTGGTAGGAGCCGAGGGTGTGCTCGGGGCGGTAGCCGCTGGCTCCTCGGTGGCCGATCACCGTCGGCACGGGCAGATCGCGCAGCGATCCGTGGCCGCCGCCGTGGCCGCGGCCCCGCTCGGCCGCCTCGGCGGTGGCGGGCAGGCCCAGGGCCGCGGTACCGAGGACCGCGGCGCCCAGGAGGCTCCGTCGGCCAGGGCTCTTCCGCGCACGCTCCGTCATGAATGCTCCTCGCTTGGTGTTGTCCGGGACCGGTCGAGCGAGGCCCGATCGTAGGCTGGGAGGTGTACGGGAAGGCGGACCGTCGGCCAACATGGCGCAAACACACGTCAACACCGCCGATCCGCTTCGTGAACCCGATGTGCGATCAGGGCATACCCGCGAGTATCGTCCTCACCTGCACCGACCATCACCCGTCGGCACCGGCCACCGCCCGTACGACCCATTCCATCGCGGCCGGCCAGGCCACGACACCGGAGGAACCGTTGTCCCGTCTCACGGTCATCAAGGCAGTGCTCGGACCGATTCTGCGTCTGATGTTCCGTCCACAGGTGGAAGGCGTCGAGAACATTCCCGGGACCGGGCCGGTGATCCTGGCGGGCAACCACCTCACGTTCATCGACTCGATGATCATGCCGATCTGCTGCGACCGGCCGGTGTTCTACATCGGCAAGGACGAGTACGTCACGGGCAAGGGCCTCAAGGGCCGGCTGATGGCCTGGTTCTTCACCGGCTGCGGCATGATCCCGGTGGACCGGGACGGCGGCCGGGGCGGGGTCGCGGCGCTGATGACGGGGCGCCGGGTGCTGGAGCAGGGACAGGCCTTCGCGATCTACCCCGAGGGCACCCGCTCCCCCGACGGCCGGCTCTACCGGGGCCGGACGGGTATCGCGCGGCTGACGCTCATGACGGGCGCTCCGGTGATCCCGTTCGCGATGATCGGGACCGACAAGCTGCAGCCGGGCGGCGCGGGCCTGCCCCGGCCGGGCAAGGTCACGGTGCGGTTCGGTGAGCCGATGGAGTTCTCGCGCTACGAGGGCATGGACCGCGACCGCTATGTGCTGCGGGCGGTGACCGACTCGGTGATGGCCGAGGTGATGCGGCTGTCCGGCCAGGAGTACGTGGACATGTACGCGACGAAGGCGAAGGCCGCCTGACCGGTACGGCGGTTACGGCGAAGGGCCCGCGCTCCCTCCGGGGCGCGGGCCCTTCCTCGTACGGTCTACGGGTGCTCGACGCCGTCCTCCAGCTTCTGGCCCCGCAGCAGGAACCAGGCCGCGACCGCCGCCGCCAGCAGCACCGCCGCACCGACGCCCGCGGCCGACCGCAGTCCGTCGACGAACGCCTCCTGGGCGGCCGAGACCAGCGGCCCCGCCTGGGCGGCGGGCAGTGCCCCGGCGGCTTCGACCGCCCCGCCGAGCGACTCGTGGGCGGCCGATTCGACGTCGGCGGGGATGCCCGACGGGGTCGGGAAGCCCCGGTAGACGCCGGTGACGATGGAGCCGAGCAGGGCGATGCCGAGGGCCGCGCCCAGTTCGTAGGCCGTCTCGGAGACGGCGGACGCGGAGCCCGCCTGCTCCTTCGGGACGCTGGAGAGGATCACGTCGGCGGTGACGGTGAAGGCGAGGCCCGCGCCGACACCGACGACCAGCAGCATGGAGCCGAGCAGTGGGTACCCGGTGTGCTGGTCGAGCAGCGTCACACTGCCCAGGGCGAGACCGACCGCCGCCAGACCGCCCGAGACGACGGAGCGGACCGAGTAGCGGCGGGCGGCGAACCCGGCCAGCAGACCGGCGGTCACCGCGCCGATCGCGGCGGGCAGTTCGGCGAGCCCGGCCTCCAGCGGCCCACGGCCCTGCACCAGTTGCAGGAACTGGGAGAGGAAGAAGACCAGACCCGACAGACCGAGGATGGTCAGCAGATCGGCGAGGACGGCGCCGGAGAAGCCCCGGTGCTGGAAGAGCCGCATGTCCAGCAGGGGCGCGGGCAGCCGCAGCTGCCTGCGGACGAACCAGGTGAGTGCGGTGACGCCGCCGACGGCCGCCGCCCCGGCCCCCCAGCTCACCCCGTGCGCGGCCGCCTCCTTGATGGCGTACACGACACCGATCATGCCGACCAGGGAGAGCCCGACGCTGAGCATGTCCCACGGGCCGGGGGCCGGGTTCCTGGACTCCGGGATCAGCTTGACGCCGACGACGACGAGGACGGCCATCACGGGCAGGTTGATGAGGAAGACCGAACCCCACCAGAAGTGTTCGAGCAGGAACCCGCCGACGACCGGGCCGACGGCCGCGCCCGCCGAGGCCATCGCGCCCCAGATCCCGATGGCGAGGCTGCGCTCGCGCGGGTCGTGGAAGAGGTTGCGGATCAGGGCCAGCGTGGACGGCATCAGGGTGGCGCCCGCGACGCCGAGCAGCGCCCGGGCCACGATCATCATCTCGGGCGTGGTCGCGTACGCGTTGAGCACGGAGACCGCGCCGAACGCGACGGCGCCGACCAGCAGCAGCTTCTTGCGGCCGATGCGGTCGCCGAGGCTGCCCATCGAGACGAGCAGACCGGCGATGACGAAGGAGTAGACGTCACCGATCCAGAGCAGCTGGGTGCCGGTCGGTTCGAGGTCCTCGCTGAGGAACGGGGTGGCGAGACCGAGGACGGTCGCGTCGACGGCCACGAGCAGCACGGCGAGGACGAGGACGGCGAGCGCGATCCACCGCCCCGGGCGGCGTACGGCGTCCGGGGTGTCCGGGTTCCGGTCGGTGCTGGTCATCGCTCCACGCTCCGGCGTGCTCCGCCGAGCAGCAGCTCGACGATCATGTGCTGGAAATCCTGTGCGGCGACCCGCCCCGCCTGGACGGCCCAGGCGCCGGTGCCGATGAGCCCGTAGAGGGCCTCCGTCAGCCAGGCGGGGGTGAGGTCGATACGGAACTCGCCGCGCTCCTGGCCCCGGCGGAAGAAGGCGGAGACGCGGGCGTCGGCCCGGTTCCAGCCCTCGTTGACCGCGTCGCCCTCGAAGAGCTGGTTCTCGTTGACGAGGAAGGACAGCAGCCCGGCGCTGGGCTCGACGGCCGCGATGAGGCGGCGCAGCCCCTCCTCGGAGGTGTCCTCGTCGAGCCGGGCGGCGTCGAGGGCCGCCTCGAACTCCTGGATGCCGAGATTCTCCAGCGCCCTCACCAGGGCGTCGCGCCCGGCGAAGTGGCGGTGGAGGGTGGCCCGGCCGATGCCCGCCGCCCTGGCGACCTCGTCCATGGTGGCGGTCGATTTGCGGGTCAGCAGGGCGGCGGCGCTGCGCAGCACCTGCTCACGGTCGAGAGTCATGAGACAACCATAACCCATCTGAGACGGACTCGTCTCACCGTAGGGTGTGCGCGGCCTCCCCGGGGAAGCGCGGAGGAAGGGAAGGGGACGGCCGGGGAGAGAGGGCGGCCGGGGCAGGCAGGAGGGGGAACAAAAAAAGTGGCCGGAGGTGAAAGCACTCCTTGCCACTCTCAAGTTATAGCGCATGGGGGGCCTTGCGGCAAGGCCCCCCATATGCCGCAGAATCGTCCGCCGTAGCCCGGCCGGGGCGCCGCCGCCCGTACGTACCGCAGATCGGACCGATGCCGTGAAACCCCTGACCACCAGCGCCTTCGACCTCCCCGACCGCCTCTCACCCAAGGCCGACCCGACGCTGATCGCCGATGACGAGGAGCACTTCGCGGCCATCGCGCACTGCCTGGAACAGTCGATCGCCGAGCTGACCGACCGGCTGGCGGCCGAACGCAGGGCGCCCGGCGGGGCGAGCCGGCAGGCGATGGACCGGGATGTGGAGATCCACCGGCTGACCGCCCGGCTGCGCGCGCTGCGCCGGTTCGGCCTGGACCTGTGCCTCGGGCACATGGTCGCCGCGGACGGCTCGGGGCCGCTGTACGTGGGACGGCTCGGGCTGACCGACAGCACGGGCCGCCGACTGCTGCTCGACTGGCGCTCCCCCGCCGCCGAGCCGTTCTTCGGGGCCACCCACGCCGATCCGATGGGCCTGGCGAGCCGCCGCCGCTACCGCTGGACCGGCGGCCGGATCAGCGACTACTGGGACGAGGTGTTCACCCGGGAGGGCTTCGCCGGGCATGCCGCGCTGGATGACCAGTCCGCGTTCATCGCCAGTCTGGGCGGCCACCGGTCGGCCCGGATGCGCGATGTGCTGGGCACCATCCAGGCCGACCAGGACGCCATCATCCGGGCCGGCTCCCGGGGCGCGCTCGTCGTCGACGGCGGGCCCGGCACCGGGAAGACCGTCGTCGCCCTGCACCGCTCGGCCTATCTCCTCCACTCCGACCCGCGCCTCGGCCACCGCCGCGGTGGCGTGCTGTTCGTCGGCCCGCACGAGCCCTACCTCGGATACGTCTCCGATGTGCTGCCCAGCCTCGGGGAGGAGGGCGTACAGACGTGCACCCTGCGGGACCTGGTCGCCGAGGGAGCGACGGCGGTCGCCGAGACCGATCCGGAGGTGGCGCGTCTGAAGGCGTCGGCTGACCTGGTGAAGGCGGTGGAGCCGGCCGTCCGGTTCTACGAGGAGCCGCCGACCGAGGGCGTACGGGTTCAGACGCACTGGTCCGACATCTGGCTGAGCGCCGCCGACTGGGCCTCGGCGTTCGGGGCGGCGGACCCGGGTACTCCGCACAACGAGGCGCGCGAGCAGATCTGGGAGGAGCTGCTCACGATCCTCGTGGACAAGCACGACGGCGACGCCCCGGAGGAACAGCTGCGCGCCTCGCTGCGGCGCAACCGGGAGCTGTTCGCCCTCTTCGACCGCGCCTGGCCGCTGGTCGAGGCGGCCGATCTGGTCGGCGACCTCTGGTCCGTACCCGCCTATCTGCGTAAGTGCGCCCCCTGGCTGACCTCCCATGAGGTCGGGCGGTTGCAGCGCCCGGACGCCCAGACCTGGACGGTGTCCGACCTGCCTCTCCTGGACGCGGCACGGCAGCGGCTCGGCGACCCGGAGGCGTCCCGGCGCAGACGTCGTCACGAGGCGGCGGCAGCAGCGGAACGCGAGCAGATGGACCGGGTCGTCGAGAGCCTGCTCGCCGACGAGACCCTGGCCGACGCGGACGCGGACGGCGAGGGCGCCCTGGTGATGCTGCGCGGGGCGGATCTCCGGGAGTCCCTGGCCACCGCCGACCGGCCGGGCGGCACCGAGCCCGACGTGCTGGCCGGGCCGTTCGCGCACATCGTCGTGGACGAGGCGCAGGAACTGACCGACGCCCAGTGGCAGATGCTGATCCAGCGCTGCCCGTCCCGGAGTTTCACCGTCGTCGGGGACCGCGCGCAGGCCCGGCACGGGTTCACCGAGTCCTGGCGGGAGCGGCTGGAGCGGGTCGGGCTCGACCGGATCACCCTGGCCTCCCTGACCATCAACTACCGGACGCCCCAGGAGATCATGGCGGCGGCGGAGCCGGTGGTCCGGGCCGTGCTCCCCGACGCCAACGTGCCGGTCTCCGTCCGCGCCAGCGGCATCCCCGTCACGTACGGCCCCGTCGGGGACCTGGACACGGTGCTGGCCGACTGGCTCGCCGCGCACGAGGACGGGGTCGCCTGTGTCATCGGCGCTCCCTCGTTCCGGGCGACGCCGCGCGTGCGGTCGCTGACCCCGGAGCTGTCGAAGGGCCTGGAGTTCGACCTGGTCGTGCTGGTCGACCCGGAGAGGTTCGGCTCGGGTGTCGAGGGGGCGGTGGACCGCTATGTCGCGATGACCCGGGCGACCCGGGAGCTCGTCGTCCTGACGAGCTCCTGAGTCCGTCGGGGCCACGACCTCGGGCGGGCTTCAGTGCCAGGGCAGTGCGGCCCGGTGCCGCCAGTAGGCCTCCGGCTCCTCGACCAGCGCGTCGAGGCGGGCCCGCTGCTCGTCGTCCAGGTCGACGACGGCGGCGTGCAGATTGCCGGAGAGCTGGCCCGCCGTGGCGGCGCCGGAGAGCACGACGCCCGCCCAGGGCTGGTGCAGGACCAGCGCGAGGGCGACCGCGTCACCGCCGACGCCCGCGTCGGCGGCGATCTCCTGGAACACGGCGGGGGCCTCCTCCCCGGCGAGGCGGCCGTTGGCCATGCCCTCCTTGACGATCACGGTGAGCCCGGCGTCGTGGGCCTCGGCCAGCGCGGACGCGGCCGAGGTCTCCAGGGCGTTGTAGGTGGCCTGGACCGTACGGAAGAGGGGTTCGCCGTCGACCGTGACGGCGAGGGCGGCCCGGATGGCGTCGGCCTGGGCGGGCCCGCTGGTGGTGAGGCCGACGGTGACGCCGTCGGCGGCCAGGGCCCCGAGGCGGCCGAGCAGTTCCTTGTCGGTGAGCACCGGGCTGTCCGGGGTGACCGAATGGACCTGGTAGAGGCTGAGCCGGTCGCCGAGAAGGGCCCGGGTCTCGGCGTACTGGCGCTCGAAGGTGGCGAGGCTGTGGTCCTTGACCTCGTGCTGCTCGGCCTCGACGGCCCAGTCGGCGGTGTAGGTGTACCCCCATTTGCTGCCGACGACGAGGTCGGTGAACGAGGGCCGGGCATCCAGCCACTCCGCGAGGAACTCCTCGGCCCGGCCGTAGGAGCGGGCGGTGTCGACGTACCGGACGCCCTGGGCGTACGCGGCGTCCAGCAGTTCGTGCGTACGGGCGCGCAGGGCGTCGGGATCGCGGTCGGCGGGCAGGTCCCGGTCTCGGTGGAGATTGATGTAGCCGGGCCTCCCGACGGCGGCAAGGCCCAGCCCGATGTGGGCGGTCGGGGTCGTCGCGGCGGCCAGGGCGGCGAAGGGCATCGCGGGCTCCTCGGGGTCGGGTTTCGGTTACTCCTACCCCGGTGAGCGCGGCCCGCGACACCCTTCGTCCATCTGGTGCGACGCGGCTCCCGCGCGCACCTGACCGGCGTTACCTGCGACCGGCGGTCGCCCAGGCGTGCTGGGCGGCGAGGTCTTCCTTCACCTCGGCGAGCTGTACGGCGACGGCGGAGGGGGCCGTTCCGCCCCGGCCGTCGCGGGAGGCGAGGGCGCCCCGCACGTGGAGCACCGTGCGGACCTCGGGGGTGAGGTGCTCGGAGATCTTGGCGAACTGCTCGTCGGTGAGCTGGTCGAGCTCGATGCCCTGCCGCTCGCACTCCTTGACGCAGGCGCCGGCCACCTCGTGCGCCACCCGGAACGGAACGCCCTGCTTGACCAGCCATTCCGCGATGTCGGTGGCGAGCGAGAAGCCCGCCGGGGCCAGCTCCTCCATGCGCTCGCGGTGGACGGTGAGGGTGGCCATCATCCCGGTGAAGGCGGGGAGCAGGACCTCCAGCTGGTCGCAGGAGTCGAAGACGGGCTCCTTGTCCTCCTGGAGGTCCCGGTTGTACGCGAGGGGGAGCGCCTTGAGCGTGGCGAGCAGGCCGGTCAGGTTGCCGATGAGGCGGCCCGACTTGCCCCGGGCCAGCTCCGCGATGTCCGGGTTCTTCTTCTGCGGCATGATCGAGGAGCCGGTGGAGAAGGCGTCGTGCAGGGTGACGAAGGAGAACTCCTTCGTGTTCCAGATGATGACCTCCTCCGCGATCCGGGAGAGGTTGACGCCGATCATCGCGGTGACGAAGGCGAACTCCGCGACGAAGTCCCGCGAGGCGGTGCCGTCGATGGAGTTGGCGACCGAGCCGTGCTCGAACCCGAGGTCGGCGGCGACCGCCTCCGGGTCGAGGCCGAGCGAGGATCCGGCGAGCGCCCCGGAGCCGTACGGGGAGACGGCGGTGCGCTCGTCCCACTGGCGCAGCCGCTCGGCGTCCCGGGACAGGGACTGGACGTGGGCGAGCACGTGGTGGGCGAAGAGGACGGGCTGGGCGTGCTGGAGGTGGGTCCGGCCCGGCATCGCCACGTCGGCGTGGGCCTCGGCGAGACCGACCAGCGCGCTCTGGAGGCCGGCGATCAGGCCGCCGATGATCCGGGCGTGGTCGCGCAGGTACATCCGGAAGAGCGTGGCGATCTGGTCGTTCCGCGACCGCCCGGCCCGCAGCTTGCCGCCGAGGTCGGCGCCGAGGAGCTCCAGGAGTCCGCGCTCCAGCGCGGTGTGGACGTCCTCGTCGGCGATGGTCCCGGTGAAGGAGCCGTCCGCGACGTCGGCTTCGAGCTGGTCGAGCCCGGCGAGCATCCGGGTCAGCTCGTCCTCGCTGAGCAGGCCCGCCCTGTTGAGGACGCGTGCGTGGGCTCGGGAGCCGGCGATGTCGTACGGCGCGAGCCGCCAGTCGAAGTGGACGGACGCGGACAGCTTGGCCAGCGCCTCGGCCGGTCCGTCGGCGAAACGCGCGCCCCAGAGCCGGACGTCACCGTTGTTGCTGCTCACTGCGTGCTCCTCAGAAAAGGCGAAGGCAAAGGCCCGGGCGTAGGCCACGGTGCGGATATGCGGCCGCCTCCCTGCCGCGTGACGACGGGGAGGCGGCTGTACAACGAGGGAGGGTCAGGCGAGGTCGCGCTTGGCCGCGATCTTGGAGGAGAGGCCGAAGATCTCGATGAAGCCCTGCGCCTTGGACTGGTCGAAGGTGTCGCCCGAGTCGTAGGTGGCGAGGTTGAAGTCGTACAGCGACTCCTCGGACTTCCGGCCGGTGACGACGGCGCGGCCGCCGTGCAGGGTCATCCGGATGTCGCCGGTGACGTGCTGGTTGGCCTCGTTGATGAAGCCGTCCAGGGCCCGCTTCAGCGGGGAGAACCACAGGCCGTCGTAGACCATCTCGCCCCAGCGCTGCTCGACCTGCCGCTTGTAGCGGGCCAGCTCGCGCTCGACGGTGACGTTCTCCAGCTCCTGGTGGGCGGTGATCAGCGCGATGGCGCCGGGCGCCTCGTACACCTCGCGGGACTTGATGCCCACGAGCCGGTCCTCGACCATGTCGATCCGGCCGATGCCCTGCGCGCCGGCCCGCTCGTTGAGCTGCTGGATCGCCTGGAGGACGGTGACGGGACGGCCGTCGATGGCTACGGGCACGCCCTCCTTGAAGGAGATGACGACCTCGTCGGCCTCGCGCTGGACGGCGGGGTTCTCGGTGTACTCGTAGATGTCCTCGATCGGCGCGTTCCAGATGTCCTCCAGGAAGCCCGTCTCGACGGCGCGCCCGAAGACGTTCTGGTCGATGGAGTACGGGGACTTCTTGGTGGTCGCGATCGGGAGGCTCTTCTCCTCGCAGAAGGCGATCGCCTTGTCCCGGGTCATCGCGTAGTCGCGGACCGGGGCGATGCACTTCAGGTCGGGGCCGAGCGCGGAGATGCCGGCCTCGAAGCGGACCTGGTCGTTGCCCTTGCCGGTGCAGCCGTGGGCGACGATCCCGGCGTTGTGCTTGTGGGCGGCGGCGACGAGGTGCTTGACGATGGTCGGCCGGGAGAGGGCCGAGACCAGCGGGTAGCGGTCCATGTAGAGGGCGTTGGCCTTGATCGCCGGGAGGCAGTACTCCTCGGCGAACTCGTCCTTGGCGTCCGCGACCTCGGCTTCGACGGCACCGCAGGCGAGCGCGCGCTTGCGGATGACGTCCAGGTCCTCGCCGCCCTGGCCGACGTCCACGGCAACGGCGATGACCTCGGCGCCCGTCTCCTCGGCGATCCAGCCGATGGCGACGGAGGTGTCCAGGCCGCCCGAGTAGGCGAGTACGACGCGCTCGGTCACGGGTTTCTCCTTACGGTGCAATCACTGATGGGTATAACTATGCAGTCCACCGTATTGTTTGTCAAAGTGGCAGGTCAGAAGGGTGCACCCGGCCGTTTCACCCGATGTGGTGCGCCATCCGGGGCCGGCGCACCACGTGCGGGCGCACGGCCTCGGCGAGCCGGTGGACAACTGGGCCGTACGGAGCAGGTCCGGTGGGGCGTGCCCGCCGGCCGCCGTACGGTCCGGAGCATGCGCAGATCACTGGTGACCGCCGCCGTACTCCTCGCCCTGGCCGGCTCCCTCGGGGCCGGGCCCGCCGACGCCCCTCGCCTGCCGGACCGGATGGCGGACACGGGCGGCGGCTCCCAGCTGATCACCGCCGAGGCCCCCGACGCCGGCTCCACGACGGGGACCGTGACCTGGTGGGAGCGGCGCGGGGGCAGGTGGGCGGAGGCCGGGTCGGCGCCCGCGCGGTTCGGGGCGAACGGGCTGGTCGAGGGCGACCGCCGGGAGCAGGGCACCAGCACCACCCCCACCGGGCTGTACGACCTGCCGTACGCCTTCGGCACCGAGGACGCCCCGGCGGGGACGACGTATCCGTACCGCGAGGTCTCCGACGACTCCTGGTGGTGCCAGGACAACGAGTCGCGCGCCTACAACCGCTGGGTGGAGCCGCGCCCCGGCCACTGCCGGGCGGCGGAGGCCGAGCACCTGGTCTCCTACGGCACGCAGTACGCCCGTGCACTGGTGATCGGCTTCAACTACGACCGTCCGGTACGGGGCAGGGGCGCGGGAATCTTCCTCCACGTGAACGGGCGCGGGGCGACGGCCGGGTGCGTCTCGGTCCCGGCGGACGCCGTGGCGGAGATCCTCGCCTGGGCGGACCCGGAGCGCGCACCGCGCATCGCGGTCGGCACCGCTTCGGGCCCGACCGCGATCACGCGCTACTGAGCGGGGCTGTTCAGCGGTCGTTCTGAGCGAGCCTCAGCAGGTGGTCGGCGAGCGCCTGGCCGCCGTTCGGGTCGCGGCTGATGAGCATCAGCGTGTCGTCGCCCGCGATGGTGCCGAGGATGTCGTGCAGTTCGGCCTGGTCGATGGCCGAGGCGAGGAACTGGGCGGCGCCCGGCGGGGTGCGCAGCACCACGAGGTTGGCCGAGGCCTCCGCCGAGATGAGCAGTTCGGCCGAGAGCCGCCGCATCCGCTCCTCCTTGGCCGAGCCGCCCAGCGGGGCCTGCGGGGTGCGGAAGCCGCCCTCGCTGGGCACCGCGTAGATCAGCTCGCCGCCGGTGTTGCGGATCTTCACCGCGCCCAGCTCGTCCAGGTCCCGGGAGAGCGTCGCCTGGGTGACGCTCAGCCCGTCGTCGGCGAGGAGCTTGGCCAGCTGGCTCTGCGAGCGGACCGGCTGCCGGTTCAGGATGTCCACGATCCGGCGGTGGCGGGCGGTGCGGGTCTGCGGCACGGACGGCCCGCCGTGCTCGGATTCCTGCGCCTCGGTCATCGTCGTCGCCTCATTCTCCGGAGGGTCATGCTCCGGATCGTCCGTCCCCGTATGCCGCGTCGAGAGCGCTCGGCAGGATCTCCAGGAACGCGTCCACCTCCGCGTCACCGATGATCAGCGGCGGCATGAGCCGTACGACATCGGGGGCGGGCGCGTTCACCAGGAGGCCGGCTCCCTGGGCCGCCTGCTGCACCTGCGGTGCGAGGGGTCCGGTGAGCACGATACCCAGCAGCAGGCCCGCGCCGCGGACGTGGGAGACCAGCGGGTGTCCCAGAGCCTCGACGCCGTCGCGGATCCTCTCCCCGAGCCGCTTGACGTCGGCGAGCACGCCGTCGGCCGCGAGGGTGTCGATGACGGCGAGTCCGGCGGCGCAGGCGACCGGGTTGCCGCCGAACGTGGTGCCGTGGTGCCCGGGCTTCAGCAGGTCGGCCGCCGGGCCGAAGGCGACCGTCGCGCCGATCGGCAGGCCGCCGCCGAGGCCCTTGGCGAGGGTGACGATGTCCGGCTCGACGCCCTGGTGGGCCTGGTGCTCGAACCACTGGCCGCAGCGGCCGACGCCGGTCTGGACCTCGTCCAGGACGAGCAGGGTGCCGGTCGCCCGGGTGATCTCCCGGGCGGCCTCCAGGTAGCCCGCGGGCGGGACGACGACGCCGTTCTCGCCCTGCACCGGCTCGATGACGACCAGCGCGGTGTCGGTGGTCACCGCGGCCTTCAGCGCGTCGGTGTCCCCGTACGGCACGTGGGTGACGTCGCCGGGCAGCGGGCGGAAGGGCTCCTGCTTCCCGGGCTGGCCGGTGAGGGCGAGCGCGCCCATGGTCCGGCCGTGGAAGCCGCCGTCGGTGGCGACCATGTGGGTGCGCCCGGTGAGCCGGCCCATCTTGAAGGCGGCCTCGTTGGCCTCCGCGCCGGAGTTGGCGAAGAAGACCCGCCCCTGACGGCCGAACAGCTGGAGCAGCCGCTCGGCGAGCGCGACGGGCGGCTCGGCGATGAACAGGTTCGAAACGTGGCCGAGGGAGGCGATCTGGGTGGAGACGGCCTCGACGACGGCGGGGTGGGCGTGGCCGAGGGCGTTGACCGCGATGCCCCCGACGAAGTCGAGGTAACGGGTGCCTTCCTCGTCCCAGACGTGGGCGCCCTCGCCGCGGACGAGCGGCAGTCGGGGCGTGCCGTAGTTGTCCATCAGCGCGCCCTGCCACCGCTGAGTGAGTCCTGGCCCCTCGGTGCCGGTCATGATTCCCCCTGTTCAGGCCCTGTGTGTACGTCGATGGGGGCGTCGGGCACGACCATCGTGCCGATGCCCTCGTCGGTGAAGATCTCCAGCAGGATCGAGTGCTGGACGCGGCCGTCGATGACGCGGGCGGTCTCGACGCCGTTGCGCACCGCGTGCAGGCAGCCCCGCATCTTGGGGACCATGCCGCTGGACAGCTCGGGCAGCAGTTTCTCCAGCTGGCTCGCGGTGAGCCGGCTGATGACGTCGTCGCTGTTGGGCCAGTCCTCGTAGAGCCCCTCGACGTCGGTGAGGACCATCAGGGTCTCGGCGTTCAGGGCGGCGGCGAGCGCGGCGGCCGCGGTGTCGGCGTTGACGTTGTAGACGTGGTGGTCGTCGGCGGAGCGGGCGATGGAGGAGATGACCGGGATGCGGCCGTCGTCCAGCAGCGCCTGGATGGCCCCGGTGTCGATGGCGGTGATCTCGCCGACCCGGCCGATGTCGACGAGCTCGCCGTCGATGGTGGGCCGGTGCTGGGTGGCGGTGATGGTGTGGGCGTCCTCGCCGGTCATGCCGACGGCGAGGGGGCCGTGCTGGTTGAGGAGCCCGACGAGCTCGCGCTGGACCTGTCCGGCGAGCACCATCCGGACGACGTCCATCGCCTCGGGGGTGGTGACCCGCAGCCCGGCCTTGAACTCGCTGACCAGGCCCTGTTTGTCGAGCTGGGCGCTGATCTGGGGGCCGCCGCCGTGCACGACGACGGGCTTGAGGCCGGCGTGCCGAAGGAAGACGACGTCCTGGGCGAAGGCGGCCTTCAGCTCCTCGTCGATCATGGCGTTGCCGCCGAACTTGATGACGACGGTCCTGCCGTGGTGCCGGGTCAGCCAGGGCAGCGCCTCGATGAGGATCTGCGCCTTCGGGAGTGCGGTGTGCTTCCGCGCGGTGCTCATGAGCTGTACGCGCTGTTCTCGTGGACGTATTCCGCGGTGAGGTCGTTGGCCCAGATGACGGCCGACTCCGTGCCGGCGGCGAGGTCGGCGGTGATCCTGACCTCCCGGTAGCGCATGTCGACGAGGTCGCGGTCCTCACCCACGCCTCCGTTCTTGCAGACCCAGACGTCATTGATGGCGACGTTGAGCTGGTCCGGCTCGAAGGCGGCCTTCGTGGTGCCGATCGCGGAGAGGACGCGGCCCCAGTTGGGGTCCTCGCCGTGGATCGCGCACTTGAGGAGGTTGTTGCGGGCGATGGACCGGCCGACCTCGACGGCGTCGTCCTCGGTGGCCGCGTTGACCACCTCGATCCGGATGTCCTTGGACGCGCCCTCGGCGTCGCCGATGAGCTGCCGGGCGAGGTCCGCGCAGACGGCGCGTACGGCTTCGGCGAACTCGGCCTGTTCCGGGGCGATTCGGCTGGCGCCGGAGGCGAGCAGCAGCACGGTGTCGTTGGTGGACATGCAGCCGTCGGAGTCGACCCGGTCGAAGGTGGTGCGGGTGGCCTCGCGCAGGGCGGCGTCCAGCGCGGGTGCGGGGACGTCGGCGTCGGTGGTGAGGACGACGAGCATGGTGGCCAGGCCCGGGGCGAGCATGCCCGCCCCCTTGGCCATGCCGCCGACGGTCCAGCCCTCGCCGCCCGCGACGGCCGTCTTGTGCACGGTGTCGGTGGTCTTGATGGCGATGGCGGCCTTCTCACCGCCGTGCTCGCTGAGGGCCGCGGCGGCCTGCTCGATGCCGGGGAGCAGCTTGTCCATGGGGAGCAGGAGACCGATGAGCCCGGTGGAGGCGACGGCGATCTCGCCGGCGCTGTGACCCTCCAGCACCTCTGCGGCCTTCTCGGCGGTGGCGTGGGTGTCCTGGAAGCCCTGGGGCCCCGTACAGGCGTTGGCGCCACCGGAGTTGAGGACGACGGCGGTGACCTCGCCGCCCTTGAGGACCTGCTCCGACCAGAGCACCGGGGCGGCCTTGACGCGGTTGGAGGTGAAGACGCCCGCGGCGGCGCGGCGCGGCCCGTTGTTGACCACGAGGGCCAGGTCCGGGTTGCCG
Source organism: Streptomyces sp. MMBL 11-1 (assembly GCF_028622875.1). NCBI lineage: Bacteria > Bacillati > Actinomycetota > Actinomycetes > Kitasatosporales > Streptomycetaceae > Streptomyces > Streptomyces sp. MMBL 11-1. The sequence continues at coordinate 1,082,358 of NZ_CP117709.1, forward strand.
CTCTCCTTGATTCCCGCGGCGATGCCCGCCGCGACGAACCCCTGTGCTGCCGTGACGCTCACGGTGCCACTCCGATCGTCGAAAGACCTGTGTCCTCGGGGAGTCCGAGGGCGATGTTCATGCTCTGGAGGGCACCGCCCGCGGTGCCCTTGGCGAGGTTGTCGATGGCGCTGATCACGATGATCCGCCCGGCCGCCGCGTCGTACGCGACCTGGACCTGTACGGCGTTGGAGCCGTACACCGCGGCGGTGGCGGGCCACTGCCCCTCGGGCAGCAGGTCCACGAACGGCTCGTCCGCGAAAGCCTTCTCGTACACGGCCCGCAGGCCCTGGGCGCTCACCCCGGGCCTGGCCTTCGCGCTGCACGTGGCGAGGATGCCGCGCGGCATGGGCGCGAGGGTGGGCGTGAAGGAGACGGTGACCGGCTCACCGGCGGCGGCGCTGAGGTTCTGGATCATCTCCGGCGTGTGGCGGTGCCCGCCGCCGACGCCGTACGGGGTCATGTTGCCCATCACCTCGGAGCCGAGCAGATGCGGCTTGGCCGCCTTGCCCGCACCCGAGGTGCCCGACGCGGCGACGACCACGGCCTCCGGCTCGGCGAGGCCGGCCCCGTACGCGGGGAAGAGCGCGAGGGACACGGCGGTCGGGTAGCACCCGGGCACGGCGATGCGCCGGGAACCGGCGAGCGCCACCCGCCCGCCCGGCAGCTCGGGCAGCCCGTAGGGCCAGGTCCCGGCGTGCGGGGACCCGTAGAACGCCTCCCAGTCACCGGCGTCCTTCAGCCGGAAGTCGGCCCCCATGTCGATGACGAGGACCTCCTCCCCCAACTGCTCCGCGACGGCGGCGGACTGGCCGTGCGGAAGCGCCAGGAAGACGACGTCGTGACCGGCGAGCACCTCGGCGGTGGTGGGCTCCAGCACCCGGTCGGCCAGCGGCCACAGGTGCGGCTGGAGCGACCCGAGCGCCTGCCCGGCGTTGGAGTGCCCGGTGAGAGCACCGATCTCGACGCCCGGGTGCGCCAGCAGGAGGCGGAGAAGCTCCCCGCCGGCGTAGCCGCTCGCCCCTGCCACTGCTGCTCGTACCACCATCGGTAACCCTCCTGATCGATGGCATGACTATACGCATCGGCGCACTTTTATGCAAAGAGTCGCGGGGGCGAGGGCGCACGTGACCGGGAAGCGGCGGCGAACACCCCCGCCACGGCCGGAATGTTCGCCACGTGGGCCGACCCGAGGACGACCGTGGAGTCCCGCCCGGCCGACGGAGGCGCCCGACGCGGGGGCGTGCCCGGCATGCGCGGTGGTCTTCGCGTCGGCTCCTGGGCGAAACGCCGCCGCCGGTGGCCCCCCGTGCGGGGGCCACCGGCGGCGGTGCAAGCGGCAGTGCGTGTGGCGGCGCGTGTGCGCGTGCAGCGGTGTGTCAGTGGAAGATGACCGAACGCACCTTCAGCCGCTCCGAGGCCCCACCGGTGTGCGGGCGAAGCGGGAAGGAAGCGCCCTGGCAGTCGACATCCGTGAAGACCTCCGCCCAGGCGTCCGTGCGGTTCTTCGGGGAGTGTCCGGGCTCGGGGTTCTCCAGGCCGACGCCCGGGAGGTTGACACACTCGCCGCTGGGCGGGCTGTTCAGGAAGCCGGTCGCCTCGTACCCCTCGACGGTCACGTAGTCGTAGCGGAACTGTCCCTCGGCGGCCGAAGCGGAAGTGGGAACGGCGGCGAGCAGCAGAGCGGCGCCGAGAACGGCGGGAAGGGCGGAGCGAAAGCGCATGGGTGTAATCCTTCTGGACGGTGGGGTGTTGCCGTGACTGCCGCACCCCTCCCCCGACAACAGGCCGGTCCGGTTCCGGGTGGGGCCACGCGCGGGAATGTGTATCCGCGAGCGCACTGACGGACGGGGCCCCGAAGCGGCAGTGGCGTGACGCTACGCATACATGGTGACACATAAAGTGACGGACCATGATCCGGGGCCGCCCCGGGACGGGGCGACGGGCGACACCGGATGGGGAATCCGACGGCGGGACCGACGCCGCGAGGCACCGCCGCCGACCGCCGGGCACGTCCGGGCCGGGCCGTCACCCGGTGCGGCGCACCGGCGCTACGGCACATCCCATCGGACGAGCGCCCTGGCGACCGGCGTCCCAGTGCGTCGCGCGTACGCCAGCCGCTCACGCACCTCACGCGGCGTCCGTGGACGGAATCCCGGCCCGCCGCAGCAGCTCTTGTGGAACCCCACTCCCGCGTTCAGCAGCACCGCGAGGGCCCGCCATGCCGCGACATCCCGCCTTCGCGGCGCGGCGAAGGCCGATCCCGCGTGGATCATCGGCCCCGCGCAGCGCGGACAGTTCCGCTGCCTCGCCCGGTCGTGGGGCTGCTTGAAGGAGGCCCGGCAGGGGAGGCAGACGTACGAGGTTTTCCCATGGCTCACGGGGTGAGCTTAGGGATCGCGCCGGGAGACGGCCATCGACTTCCGCGGGGCTCGACCAGGGCCGGACGGCACGGGCGGAGGCGATACTGGTCGTAGCGGTCGCCCCGCCGCCGAACCGGCTCCTGGCCGGGGCGGCCGGTGGGGCACGCCTTGCCGATGCCTCTGAGGGGAGCCGTTCATGACCACGGCGAAAGACCTGTTCATCATCGCCATGGATCCGGTACCGGAGCACACCGTGGGGCAGGGTGACCTGTCGCTCGCGCTCGCGGGAGCCGAACTGCTCGATCTCATCGGTGCGGGGGCCGTCGCCGTGGACGGCGACCTCATCGTGCCGGGCGGGTCGTCGGCGCCGGACGACCCGCTCCTCGGCTCGGCCGCCGCGCAGATCGTCCGGCAGCCGCCCTACGAGCGGATCGAGGACTGGCTGTGGCGGCGGGGCCGGGACCTCGCGGCCACCTACCAGGACGCGCTGAAGGAGGACGGCGAACTCACGCAGAAGCGAAGCGGTCGGCTGCCCTTCGGCCCCAGACGCGTGGAGCTGGTCGATACACCCGGCCGCCACCGGGCCGTCGGCCGCCGGGAGGAGGGGGAACCCGTCCTGGCCGCCCTCGCGTCGGCCGTGGGCATCGACGGCGGACGATCCGGCGACGACGAGCCCCGCCTCGACGACGAGACGGTGACGACCGTGGTCGCCACCGTCCACGAAGCGGTGATGGAGCTGGAGGCCGTACGCCAGAGGCGGACCATCGAGAACACGGCCTTCGCCAACATCTGGCGCGGACCGTGAGCCGGAGTCCGTCACGCTTCCCCGGCTCAGCGAAGTCCGCTCCGACGGGACGCGGGCGCGGAGCCAGGCGCTGCACACGCTGTCCAAGATCGGCGACCGGCGGGCGTGGGCGGCGCTCACCCGGGCGCTTCTGACCGACGCCGACGACGAGGACCGCGCCATCGCGCTGACCGCGGCGTACCTGCTTCAGCCGCGCGACCTGGGGTGACGGACCTCGCCCGGGGTGCCGCCCACGGGGGCCACCGCGGCGTGGGCCGTCGTGGCCTCCAGCTCCTCCGGTTCCTCCGGTTCCTCCGGTTCCTCCGGTTCCTCCGGTTCCTCCGGTTCCTCCGTCCGCGCAGGGCCCCGCGCCGCGTCCCGTGACGCGGGGCCCCTCCGCGGCCGGTCCAGGAGCAGCGGAATGGCCAGTGCGGGCAGCAGCCAGACGAACACGATGAGGCGGTAGCCGAGCAGTTGGTCGAGGTTCGGGTGGCCCGCCTGGTTGAGGAGGCCTGCCGCCCCTGCCGCCAGGGCGACGGGCAGCACCACGGAGCGCCGTTTCAGCAGCGCCCAGGCCGAGAGTGCGAGCAGGACGGGGAGGACCGGGTAGGTGGCCTGGCGGCGGAGCCACGCCGACCAGAAGATCCGCTCCTGGACGAAGAACTCGGGCCAGGGGTCGGGCAGATCGGGGCGCTGGTAGTGGTGGGTCAGCAGGTCCTGGGCGCTGTCCTGGCCCATGGGCCAGGACAGGAGGTGCGCCCCGGCGTAGACGATCGCCGCCAGCGCACCGCACAGCCCAGCCGCCCGCAGTACGGGCGCGGGCCTCCGCCGCTTCAGGCGGAGCCACCCGGACCAGGCCAGGAAGACGCCCGCGAGGGCGACCGCCAGCAGCAGGGCCTGCGAGTAGCGGACGAGGAACATCAGGGCGAGTCCGCCCGCCACGAGCGCCGCGCCCGTACGGGGCCGGTCCCGCAGCAGCAGGACGCAGCCGAGGACGACCGCCGTGCCGAGCGCCAGGGAGAGCCCGTCGCTCAGGGGGTTCATGGCGACGGTGCCGGTGGGCAGGGCGAGGTACAGGGCCTGTCCGGCCAGACCGGCGCGCCGGGAAGCCCCCGCGGCCCGGAGGGCGAGCAGGACGCAGACGCTTCCGGCCAGCGCCACGACGAGCCCGGCGAGCCAGAGACCCCAGGTGAGGCCGAAGGCGGTCACGAAGGGGACCAGGAGCAGCGGATAGCCGGGCCTGGCCTCGAAGATGGCCATGAAGCGCTGGTTGGCGAACGGCGCGGTCATGCCCGACGTGTTGCCGTGGCCGGACCAGTACGCGACCGAGTCGTTCAGGCGGCGCACGCACTGTTCCTCCGACTCTCCCGCGGCCTTCCTGCTGGTCCAGGGGATGGTGTTCAGGGGGGCGTGCTGCCCGCTGGCACAGGAGTAGCCGATGGCCAGCCGGCCCGCCTCCCGGCGGTCCTCGCCGCTGAGGCTCAGGGCGTAGGAGAGGTAGTTCTTCGTATCGGGTGATGCCCGTCCGGTGACCGCTGTCAGCTGGAGTCCGGCGAAGGCCACGGCGATGAGGAGCATCCCGACGAGACCGAGGTGCTGGGTTCTGCGAGAGCTCGGCACCAGCCTGCGGATGTTCTGCAACGGACTGCGGATGTGCGTCATCGGCCTGCGGATATGCGGCGTCGACCTGCGGATGTGCGTCATCGGCCTGCGGATGTTCGGCATCGGACGGACACTCCCCTGCATACGGCGGTTGCTCCATCAACGAGACAACCGGCGTGGGGTGGCGTTGCGGGGCGGCTCCGGATCCGCCCCGCAACGCCCAGGGCCTTGGGGCGGCTTCCGAACCGCCCCGCAACGCCCAGGTCATGAACGCCGTCGAGAAGGCTCAGCGAGTGGAGCGGGCGGCCCGGTCGGAGGGCCGCGCGGGGAGGGGCAGCGAGGAGACGGTGAAGGGGAGCGACTGCGGCGGCAACCCCGCGGACCAGCGGTTGAACTGACTGTTCACCACCAGCACCCGGCCGGCCGCGCCCGCCCCGTCGGCCGCCCCGTCGACCGCCCTGCTCGTGAGGGCGACCGCGCTCGGGTGCAGCAGCCCTTCCGGCGGCGCGAGTCCGTCCACCACGCGCCCGCGTGACAGGTCCTCGCTCATCTCGACGACCGCGACACGGGACTGTGCCCCGGGCCCCTCGAAGAGGTCACCCTGCGAGACGTACAGGCGGCCGTCGCGCCAGGCCAGGCCGTCGCCGCCCGGGAGGTTCTCACCATCGAGATCCACCTCGACGACCTCTCGGGTCGCCGGGTCGATCCGCCACAGCCGCCCGGTGTTGCTCTGCACCGCGAGCAGCCGGCTTCCCACGGCGACGATGCCGTTGAGGTTGTGCTGCCCGTGGATCCACTCGACGCCGGCCGCCTCGACGTCGAGCCAGGGACGCATCGCCCAGCGTCCGCCCGGTGCTCGCGTCACGCGGTAGATCTGGGGCTTGAACGAGTCGGTGACGTAGGCCGTGCCGTCACCGGCCAGGGCGATGTCGTTGACGAATCCGCCCGTTCTGCCCTTCAGCCGGGCGAGCAGAGCCTTGCTCCCGGTGTCGTAGATCCGCAGAGTGCCCGTCGCGCCTCCCCCGGCGAAGAGACGCCCCGCGGGGTCGATGTTCATTCCCGAGGTGAAGGTGCGTCCGTCCTGGCCCGCGGGCGACCAGACCTCGACGGCCGGCTCGGAGAGGTGCCCCCGGTAGAGCGTGCCGTCCTCCGCGCTGCCGACGTAGAAGTGGCCGGACGTGGGGTCCATGGCGAGTCCGGTGGGGAAGGCCCGGTCACCCGGCACCACGTACCGGTCGGGCGGAGCGGCCCTCCCCGGGGCGGGTGCGGCCTCTCCGGGGGCAGGTGCGGTGTCCCCGGGGGCGAGGGCGAGCGATGCGGCGGTGAGCGCCGCGACGGTGACGGCTACGAGCAGGCGCATGAGGTGTGGAATCCCTCTCGATGGCGTCGGAGCCCCGACGGCCGTCGGGGCTCCGGTGTTCCCGTGCTGCTGTGCCATCGTCGGCCGGGGCGGGCCGTCCTCCCGCTGCCGTGCCGCCCCCCGGGTCCCGCTGTCCCCGGGTCGCGCCGTCCCTGGGTACGCCGCACCCACCATCGTCCGACGCGCCGCGGCGCCGGGGCCGGCTCCTCCGTCGTCACCGCTCGGCCAGTGCGTGCAGCACCTTCGCCTCCGGAGTGTCCGGCGGCGCCGTGTAGACGAGCAGGCTCAGCTCCGGGTCCTGGGGGAAGGAGGTGATCTCGTAGCCGAGCGCGAGCCGGCCCAGCTCCGGGTGATCGATGCGTTTGACGCCGTACGCCTTCGTCCGGACCGTGTGCGCCGCCCAGTGACGCCGGAACTCCGGGCTCGCCGCGTTCAGCTCGTCGATCAGCTCCGCGAGCAGGCGGTCCTCGGGAAAGCGGCCCGCGGCGATCCGGAGCGTGCCGACGGCCTCCCGGGCGATCGTGTCGCGCTCCGGGTAGCGGCTGCCGATCCTCTCGTCGAGGAGATGGAGGCGGCACATGTTCCGGTCCCGGGGCGGGAGCCGGGCGAAGTCGGTGATGAGGGCACAGGCAGGACGGTTCCAGGCGAGGACGTCCATTCGGCGCCCCATGGCGAGGGCGGGTGCGGCGATCCAGTCCAGCAGGTGCCGCACTTCGGGTCGTGTGGCCTCACCACCGTCCGGGGCGTGGGCCGGAGACGACCGGGCCGTACGGTCCGCGCCGGACGCGGCGCGGGCGGCCCCGTTCCGCTGCCGGCGCGCGAGCCGTACGAGGTGGTCGTGCTCGTCCCGGTCCAGTCGGAGAGCGACGGCGACGGCTCCGAGGACGGCGTCGGACGCCCCGTGGTTGCGGCCCTGTTCCAGCCGGACGTAGTAGTCGACACTCACACCCGCCAGATGCGCCAGCTCCTCCCGCCGCAGGCCCGGCACGCGGCGTCTGCCGGAACCCGAGGCGAAGCCGACGTCCTCGGGACGTATCCGGGCCCGCCGTGAGCGTAAGAAGTCGCCCAACTCTCCCTGTGTACCCATACGTTCATTGTCTCCGCACGCCCGGCCCGGAACGAAGCGGACAGGACGGCCGGTCACGGGAGCAGCGAGCCCCGGTGCGCTACCGGCCCCGCGGCTTTCCGCGCTTGCCGCCCTGGCCTCCGGTCCGTCCGCCCGACGAGGGCTTCCTGCCCGCCGCGGGCCTGTTCCGGGCGCCACCCGACCCGCCGCCCGCACCGGCCCGCTTGCCCTTGTCCTTCGCTTTGGCCTTGTCCTTGGCCTTGTCCTTCGCCGGGCGCGGCGGGGTGGCCGCGCGGCCACGGGTGCTGTTGACGGTGCGCCCCCGGACGATCCCGATGAACTCCTCCACCAGGTCGGGGGTGATCTCCGCCTCGGGCCAGGACAGGGCCACGCGTGACACGGGGGCTTCCGGGACCGGACGGTAGGTGAGGTCCTTGCGGTGATGGAGGCGGGCCAGGGACTGCGGGACGAGGAGGACGCCCACGCCCGCCGCCACCAGTTCGATCGCGTCCGCCGTGGTCGCCGGGCGCTCGGCGGCGGGGCGGCCGGGCAGGGTCTCCCAGTCGAGGAGGTCGTCCAGCGGGTGCAGCACGATCTCGTCGGACAGCTCGGCGAGCGACACCTCCTCCGCGGCGGTCGCGACGTGGTCCTTGGGGATCACGACGACGGTCGTCTCGGTGTAGAGGGGGATCGCGCTCAGGACGCTCCGGTCGACCGGGAGCCGTACGAGACCGGCGTCGGCGCCGCCGCCCGCGAGCAGATCCGGCGCCTCGGCGGCGGTGGCCTGGACGAGTTCCAGGGAGGTGGCGGGCAGCCGCTCGTGCCAGACCCTCACCCACTTGGTGGGCGTCACGCCGGGGACGTACGCGAGCCTGAAGGATGAGGGGATGTCCGAGCCTGTCACGGAACCAGGCTACCGGCAGGTGGTCGGAGGTATGTCCCATGGTCGATACCCTGGACCCATGACGTCGCACAAGACCGCCCAGACCATGAAGCCCGCCACGGCGGCGAAGAAGCTGGGTGTGTACCTCCAGGCCACCCCCGCCGAGTTCCAGGAGGGTGCCGTCTCCCGCACCGAGCTCAACGCCCTCCAGACCGACCCGCCCGCCTGGCTGGTGGAGCTGCGCCGCAGCGGCCCGCACCCCCGCCCGGTCGTCGCCGCGAAGCTCGGCGTCTCCATCGCGGGGCTCGCCCGCGGCGGGGTCACCGAGGCGCTCACCACCGAGCAGATCGACGCGCTGAAGGACGAGATGCCCGAGTGGCTCCAGAAGGAGCGCGCCACACAGGCCGAGGTGCGCAAGGAGGCCGCTCGGATCAAGGAGCGCAACGCCGAGCGGGCCGCGCAGTCCGACGATCGGCGGTAGAACGGCCGCACACGACATGCCACGGGCCCGCGGCCGGTCCGTTCCGCCGACGCGTACGTCGGTGGAACGGCCCCGCTACGGGCCCGTCTGGTTGACCGGATCGGTCAGAGAGTGCCGGACTCGGCGATGGTGACCTTGGCGCTGGTCTTGCCGCTGGGGGAGCCGAGCGCCTCGATCTTGCGGACCAGGGCCATGCTGTCGTCGTCGGCGACCTCGCCGAAGACCACGTGCTTGCCGTCCAGCCACGGGGTGAGCACCGTGGTGACGAAGAACTGCGAACCGTTGGTGTTCGGTCCGGCGTTGGCCATCGAGAGCAGGCCCACACGGTCGTGCTTGAGCTTGAAGTTCTCGTCGGCGAACTTCTCGCCGTAGATGCTCTTGCCGCCGGTGCCGTCACCGCGGGTGAAGTCGCCGCCCTGGAGCATGAAGTCGGTGATGACGCGGTGGAAGGACGAGCCGGCATAGCCGAAGCCCTTCTCGCCGGTGGCGAGCGCGCGGAAGTTCTCCGCCGTCTTGGGGACGATGTCGTCGAACAGGTTGAACGTGATCCGCCCTGCGGGCGCGTCGTCGATGGTGATGTCGAAGTAGACCTTGGTTGTCATGGTGACATCCTCACATTCCTGGGAACCACAGGTGAAACCCGGGTTGGGTCGACACACGTCGGGCGCCCTGTTCCGCCCGCCTCCCGGCGGCCCCCGCGGGCCGCTCGGGCGGGGTTCACCAGGGCCGACCCGCGCGGGACGTGGGCGAGCCGGGGGCCCATCCGGTTCATGACGTACCCGAGGGCCGTTCCGGCATCCGTGTCGGCCGGGCCGCGGGAGCCGCCCGCGCGCCACCATTGCCCACCGCACGCGGGCCGGGGCCGGGGCCGGGGCGTGGGAGCCTATCGGCCCTGAAGCCCGTCGAAGGCGGTACGGAGGCGGCGTACGCCCTCCGCGATCTCGGCCGCTCCGGAGACCGCGGCGAAGCTCAGGCGGACGTGGCCGGCCGGGGGTTCGGCGCAGAAGTAGGGGCGTCCGGGGGCGATGGCGACGGAGGCGCGCAGGGCGGCCGAGACGACGGCCGGCTCATCGGTGGCCGTTCCCGCGCCGCTGCCCGGGAGGCGGAGCCAGAGGCTGCCGCCGCCCGCCGGGAGATGCGGCAGCGTGAGTTCCGGCAGCTCGCCGCCGAGGGCGGCCGCCATGGCCGTACGGCGGTGTCTCAGCTCGGTCGCGACGGCGTTGAGGTGGCGGGCCCACGACGGGGAGCCGACGAGTTCCAGCGCGGCTTCCTGAAGTGGCCGGGGTACGAAGAAGCTGTCGACGACCTGGATGGCCCGCAGGCGCTCCAGCACCGGCCCGCGGGCGGCCAGGGCCCCGACCCGCAGGCTGGGCGAGGTGACCTTGGTCAGCGAGCAGACGTGCACGACGACGCCGTCGGGATCGTCGGCGGCCAGCGGCGCCGGAAGCGGTCCGGCGTCGTCGTGGACGAGCCTCCGGGCGAAGTCGTCCTCGACCACGAATGCCCCCGCCGCGCGGGCGATGCCCAGGATCTCGGGGCGACGGGCGGGTGCGAGGGTGGCCCCGGTGGGGTTCTGGAAGAGCGGCTGGGTGACGAAGACCCGGGCGCCGGTGGCCCGGAACGCGTCGGCGAGCAGCTCGGGGCGCACCCCGTCGGCGTCCATCGGCACGGGGACGGGGCGCAGCCCGGTGGCGCGGGCGGCGGCAAGCATCCCGGGGTAGGTGGGCGACTCCACGAGGACCGGGGCGCCGGGCGGGGCGAGCGCGCGCAGCGCGGTGGCCAGCGCGCTCTGTCCGCCCGCGGTGATCAGGACGTCGGTGCCGGAGACGGCGGGGCCGATCTCGCGGGCGAACCAGGACCGCAGTTCGGGCAGCCCGTCCGTCGGGGGGCGGCCCCAGGCACCCGGCCTGCGGCCCGCGCGGGCCAAGGCCGCGGAGAGCGCCCGCTCGGGCTGGAGGGAGGCGTGGAGGTAGCCGCCGTTGAACTCGATGACGCCGGGCGCGGGTGCGGCGAGGGTGACCAGCACCCCGGAGGCGTCCACGGTACGCGGCACCACCTCGGGCCCGCCGTCGCCGCTCAGCGACACCTCCTGCCAGGACGTGTCGCCCGGCGCGGGAAGTGCGCCACGGGGGTGCGCCCGGAAGGCGCCGGAGCCGGGGCGGGTGACGACGAGCCCCTCGGCGGCGAGCTGGGCGATGGCGCGGGAGACGGTGACGGGGCTGACCCGGAACCGTTCGACGAGTGCACGACTGGACGGCAGCTTTCCACCGGCTGAGTAGCGGTTGAGCTCGCCCCGCAGGGAAGTGACCAGTTCGGCGACGCTGCTACGCTCTTGCATGAGAGCAGAGAATAGCGCTACCCAGCCGTCATCGATAGCGGTTGCCCCGTCGGCCTCCACCTCGCAGGCCCCGGCGAGCACGCCGACGGCGGCCGAGGCACCGAATCCGGCACCGACTGCGGCTGCGGCTGCGGCTGCGGCTGCGAACGGGCCGGGAAGCAGGCCCGCGCCGGGTCCCTCCGCCGGCCGGAGCGGCACCGTGCTCGCCGGGCTCGGCGTGGTGGCGTTCTCGCTCACCTTTCCGGCCACGGCCTGGGGCCTGGAGAGTTTCGGCCCCTGGTCCCTGGTCGCCCTCCGCAGCGTGCTCGCCGCCCTGATCGCGGGCAGTGTGCTGCTGGCCGCACGCGTCCCGCTGCCCGAACGGCGGCACTGGGCCGGGCTCGCGGTCGTCGGGGGCGGGGTGGTCGTGGGCTTCCCGCTGCTGACGACGCTGGCCCTGCAGACGTCCACCACCTCGCACGCGGCCGTGGTCGTGGGCCTGCTGCCGCTGACCACGGCGGTGCTGGGGGCCCTGCGTACCGGTGAGCGGCCCTCGCGGACGTTCTGGATCGCGGCGCTCGCCGGGGCCGCCGTGGTGATCGCCTTCACCGTGCAGCAGAGCGGCGGGGCCCTCGCATCCGGCGATCTGTATCTGTTCGGCGCGCTGCTCGTGTGCGCGGCCGGGTACACCGAGGGAGGCCGGCTGGCCCGGCTGATGCCGGGATGGCACGTGATCGGCTGGGCCCTGGTCCTGTGCCTGCCGCTCGCGGTGGCGGGCAGCCTGGTGGCCCTGCCCCTCGAACCCGTGCACCTGAACGCCCAGGGCCTCCTCGGCCTGGTGTGGGTCGCCGCCGGATCGACCTTCCTCGGGCTGTACGTCTGGTACCGGGGCATGGCGGCGATCGGTGTCGCCCGGGCCAGTCAGCTCCAGCTCGCCCAGCCGCTGCTGACGCTCGTGTGGTCCTTTCTCCTGCTCGGCGAGGAGATGTCCGCCGCGGCTCCGGTCGCGGCGGTGGCCGTGCTCGTCTGTATCGCCGCCACCCAGCGGGCCGGCCGCGGCGCAGCGGGGGCCTCCGGGCGCATACGGTCATAGACTTGTCGACACGGATACCGTCTCCCCCTGTGAGGAGGTCGCTCCCGATGGAGGCACACACGGGCGACCGGCTGCTGATGCACGGCAGGACCGTGGGACAGCACGACCGGGTCGCCGAGATCATCGAAGTGCTCGGCGACGGGGGCGCTCCCCCGTACCGGCTCCGCTTCGAGGACGGCCGTGAACACCTGATGTCACCGGGCCCCGACAGCGTCGTCCAGCACAGGGAGGCGCAGGAGGACGGGCAGCGGCGGTAGGAGCACGGGGCGGGGCTCGCACACCTGGGCCCCGGCTGCCGGGCACCCCCCGCCCGCCCGGGCCGGCTCCGCCCCGGCCGCCCCCTGCTCTCCGCTGCCCGCCCGCTCCCTGCCTTCCCCGCCGAACGCCGGACCCGGGTGCTACCCCGCCGAGAGCCGGACCTGGGCCCCTGTCACCCCACCGAGGGGCGGCCTCGGTGGGGATAGGCGCGGCCCCGGTCCGGATGGAGCCGGATCCGGTCCGTGTAGTGGTCGGCCACCACGCGTCGCATCGCGCCGATCCGGTCCGCCATCACGCTCTTCCCGGAGAAGAAGACATGGCCACTCACCTCAGCGTGGTCCCGGGCGAGAGTGAGGTGGCGGGAGAGCTCCGCCGGGTCCTGCCAGGGATCCGCCTGGGCCGGGTCACCCGCCTTGTACAGCGCCTCGCCCACGTACAGGTCGACGCCCGTGCCCCGGACGGTCCGGCTCCACCAGGCGAGGACCTTCGCGTAGTCGGCGGCGGCCTGGCCTACGTACCAGTAGATCTGCGGACAGATGTAGTCGATCCATCCTTCCTTGACCCACTTACGGGTGTCGGCGTACAGGTCGTCGTACGTCTGCACGCCCGCCCGGGTGTCCGAACCCAGGGGGTCGGTCGCCGCGTTGCGCCAGACCGCGAAGGGGCTGACGCCGAAGCGGACGTGGGGCTTGATCTGCCGGATCCGCTCCCCCGTCTCGCGCACGAGCCGGTCGATGTTGTCGCGCCGCCAGGCCGCCCGGTCGGCGAAGCCGCCGCCGTACCGCTCGAACTCCGCGTCGTCGTCGAAGACCTGACCGGCCACCGGATACGGGTAGAAGTAGTCGTCCCAGTGCACGGCGTCGACGTCGTAGCGCCGCACGGCGTCCAGCATCGCGTCCTGGACGAAGCGCCGGACCTCCGGCAGCCCTGGGTTGTAGTACAGCTTCCCGCCGTACGGCACGACCCATCCCGGGTGCCGCCGGGCCGGGTGGGAGGCGATGAGACGGGTGGGGTCGGCATGGTTCGCCACCCGGTAGGGGTTGAACCAGGCGTGCAGCTCCAGACCCCGGTCGTGTGCCGCGCGCACCGCCGTGCCGAGCGGGTCCCAGCCCGGGTCCTTTCCCTGCGTCCCGGTCAGGCAGGCGGCCCACGGCTCGTGCGGCGAGGGCCACAGAGCGTCGGCGGTCGGTCTGACCTGGAACACCACGGCGTTGAGCCGCAGCTCGACCGCCCGGTCCAGATACGCGGACAGCTCGGCCTCCTGTCGCGCCGCCGTGAGCCCCGGCTTGGACGGCCAGTCGATGTTGGCGACCGTGGCGATCCACATGCCGCGCACCTGACCGGGCGCCGCCCCGGGCCGCCCGCCTCCCCCCGGCCTCCCCGTCGGGGCGGCGACCGCGTCACCGGCCGACGTCATCGCCGCCACCAGTCCGGCCGCGCCCAGCATGAACGCCCTTCTCGCCACTCCCGTTCGCCGCATCCCGGCCCACCTCTCTCCGCCACATCCCGCATCCGACCTCGATAGCTCTACGTAACCGCATCATGCCCATCCGTAGCCTCCGTGACCCGCGGAAGGCCCGCGTCGGCATCCGGAGTAACGTCGTGGGGTCGAGGCGGGCACCGGAACCACACGGGACCCTGCGATACGGAGAACAGCGAAAGGCACGAGGTGACGGACTCTATGGCCGACATTGCACGCGTCGGAGTGGTGGGCTGTGGCCAGATGGGCGCAGGTATCGCGGAGGTGTGCGCGCGCAGCGGTCTCGAAGTGAAGGTCGCCGAGACCACCGGCGAAGCGCTGGAGATCGGCCGCACCCGACTCCACAACTCCCTGTCGAAGGCCGCCGAGCGCGGCAAGATCAGCGCGGAGGAGCGGGACGAGACCCTCGGCCGTCTGAGCTTCACGACCGACCTCGGGGAGTTCGCCGACCGCGATCTCGTCATCGAGGCCGTCGTGGAGAACGAGCAGGTCAAGACCGAGATCTTCCAGGTGCTCGACCAGGTGGTGACCCGGCAGGACGCGATCCTGGCCTCCAACACCTCCTCGATCCCGCTGGTGAAGCTGGCCGTCGCCACCTCGCGCCCGGACCGGGTCATCGGCATCCACTTCTTCAACCCGGCCCCGGTGCAGAAGCTCGTCGAGCTGATCCCGGCGCTGACCACCTCGGACGAGACGATCGCACGCGCCGAGGCCGTCGTGCAGGACGTGCTCGGCAAGCACCCGATCCGCGCCCAGGACCGGTCCGGGTTCGTCGTGAACGCGCTGCTGATCCCGTACCTGCTCTCCGCGATCCGGATGTTCGAGTCGGGCATCGCCAGCCGCGAGGACATCGACAACGGCATGGAGATGGGCTGCGCCCACCCGATGGGCCCGCTCAAGCTGGCCGATCTGATCGGCCTGGACACCGTCGCCTCGGTCGCGGACTCGATGTACGCCGAGTACAAGGAGCCGCTGTACGCCGCTCCCCCGCTGCTCCAGCGCATGGTCGACGCGGGCCGGCTCGGCCGCAAGACGGGGTCGGGTTTCTACTCGTACTGACCGTCCTACCGGTGGTCCCGTCAAGTGGTCCCGTCAAACGGACTGCTCCGTACGGCAGTCGGTGGTGGCGTTGTGCTGTCGCGGCGGAAGACGCGTGGCCGGAGGAGGTCGAATCCTGCCCGGCCGGGTGTCCGGCGCATGATCCTCTTGGTGAGCCGCAGTAGCAGCAGGACGGTGGCGGACGAGACGGGTGCGGCCGGTGACCGAGTGAGCAGGGCGGCCACCCGGCCGCACGACTCGACCAGCACATCCGTCACGGTCCGGCTCCGGTTTCCGTGCACCTTCCCGGTCAGCACCCCGCACCCCTGGCAGGCGACGCGACCTCCCGGGTCGGGGCCATGACCCGGATCACCTCACCTCACCGCCATCCCGTCACCGGATGCCCGACCGGCAGCCCGGTGCGAGCAGGAAAGAGGGGCCCCGGGGTCTTTCGTCGCGGCCGGGCCCCGGGGCGGCTACGCCTTGCTGCCGGCCTCCCGCTCCCGCTCCGGCTCGGCCTCGACCGGGGTGGGCGGCGCGATCACGTCAGCCAGCTGATTCCTCAGCAGCCAATAGCCGATGGCGGCCACCGCGCCGACCACCGCGCACCCGGCCCAGAGGGCATCAGCGCCGAAGCCGTCGATGAGGAAGCCGCCGAGCAGCGGTCCCGCGAAGGTCGCGCCGGACCACGACAGCGAGTAGACGCCCTGGTAACGACCGCGAGCGGTGGGCGGCGCGAGCGCGGCGGCGAACGCCATGCTGGTGGGGTTGTGCATGATCTCGCCGAGGGTCCAGATACACACGGTCACGATGTAGACGGGGACCGCGTTGGCGAGGCCGGTGAGTCCGAAGCCGAAGCCGGTGAGCAGCGACGCCACGATCAGTACGGTGATGGGTTTGACCCGCCGCAGCCCCCAGTTCACGGGGATCTGGCAGAGGACGACCACCAGTCCGTTCACACCGATGACCACGCCGTAGTCCGCGCTGGAGAAGCCCTCCATTCCCATCGTGACGGGGAGGGAGGTGGTGTACTGCATGAGGACCATGGCGAAGAGGAAGGACAGGCCCACGACCGCCATGAACTTGGTGTCGCGGAGCACGGTGCCGAGGCCGATGGCGGGGTCTGTGGCCGAGTCGGCCGTCGCGGCGTCGCGCTTGCCCCCGGTCGCGTCGGCCACACTCTTCGGCCTGGTCTCGGGGACCTTGAAGAAGATCACGACTGCGCACACCAGCACCGATACCGCATTGCCGAGGAACAGCAGCAGATATCCGTGCTCGGCGATCAGTCCGGCCGCGGCCGATGCCACGCCGAAGCCGATGTTGACCGCCCAGTAGTTGAGCGAGAACGCGCGGACCCGGTCCTCCTCCGGCACCAGGTCGGCGATGATGGCCTGGATGCAGGGCCTCGCCGCGTTGGCGGCGACCCCGAGCACGCAGACCAGCACGGCGATGACGGCGGGCTCGCGCACGAAGCCGAGTATCGCCATCACCACCGCGGTGGCGAGCTGGGAGATCAGCAGTGTGGGGCGGCGGCCGATCCGGTCCGCCATCACACCTCCCAGCACCGCGGCAACCGCTCCGCCGGCCCCGTACAAAGCGGCGACCAGACCCGCGAAGCTCGCCGAGAGACCGCGGTCCGCAGTCAGGTAGAGCGCCATGAAGGTGGTGACGAAGCCACCGAGCCGGTTGATCAGCGTGCTCGTCCACAGCCACCAGAACTGGCTCGGCAGACCGGAAATCGCACCCTTCACGGCTCGTGACACGGATGTCGGGTTGGGCAGGGCTAACACAGGACCCCCTCGAAAGTGCTGCACAGTCACCGAGACATGTAAGCAGTGAAAACCGTCACCGTATATTACTGACCCCGTCGGCCCCCGAGACGGCGAACACGTGAAATAAGCCATCGGACATAACGGCCGTAGTCGTGATCCCCATGGCGGTGCGGGGTAGGACGGATACCCCGGGATGGGACAACCGCCCTGGACACGCCCACTTGTGACGTGCCGTCAAGGACCCGCCTGCCGCGCCGACGGCGCGCCCACCGTAGCCGTTCCAGGCCTTCGGCCGACGACCCGCCCCTCGCCGCGGCGTGCACGCGGTGCGCACATCAGACGCTGCGAAAACGAATGCCGAGAAGTCCACGACTTCCCTCTCGCACCGCACAGGTGAGAGATCAACTCGGCTCGCCGCCTCACGGTACAGACGTATATCCGCCAACGAATCGGAAGATTTGACCTAATTTTCCATGAGGTCGCTCATCTGTACGCCTGAATCAAGCCGTTCAAGCCCGTCTCAGGCCGAAAGGTGCTGCGATCGAGCGGACCCGAGTGATAGTGTCTCGCCGAGCGGTCGCAAATGTCATAGTAAACGTTTGGCCATTCGGGGGTTTTGCTATATGACTGCACCGAGCGAAATACCTCGGACTGTCAGGATCGACTATGCTGAAAATAGCTGGTACGGGCCTCACATTCCGCTCGGCAGGCGTGGCTCCGAGAAGCTTCTGCCGACGCCACGACGGTCCACGCTATTCATGGGCACCTCCGTCTCGATGAGGTCCGCGCCCGACTGATCACCACGCCGTCCCCGGCCGGACCAACGCGCATGAGCGTGAGCCCAGGGCTCCGCCTGCCGGGCCGCGGAAGACGGTGCGGAGAAGCCCGACGTCGTCGACATCGCCATCCGCCAAGCCGGGCGGCGATGACGCAGGCACGTCCGCCGCCCTGACGCCATGCCGACGGAAAACGGCCGAGGTATTGACGGGGAAGCACGGAAGGAACTCGCAGCGCGTCCCGGCATGGGCCGTCTTCGTATTCCATCCGAGCGTCGAGCATCGTTCACTCGCCGTCCGACCAAGTGTCACCCGGCCCACATAGGCCTGTTCTGATCAACAATTCGGCGGGTAGCGCACCCGGAATTCCTGGGCGGCCGGAGTTCTCGGCCAGCCGGGACGCCATCCCGGTCGTTACGGTTGCTGACGATTCTTCATGAATTTTCTGGGTCTTCGGCTGGTTGTGGGCAGCACCCATGACCGTCCGGAGAAGAGGCCGCGCAGGAAGATGAGGGGGTGGGTGCCGTGTTTGCGCACGGTGGAATGCGGGACCGGATCCGCGCGAAGCGTTGCTCGCCGGTCGGGGACCGTCAGGATCCAGAGACCTTCTGTTGCCCCTTGATCCCCGGATCGCCCTCGGCCCGGCCGGCTTCAGGCCAGGCGCCTCAGCTCCACCACCAGCGCGGCCAGTTCCTCATGCGAGGGTCGCACGGCGGCCGGAAGAAGGACGGAAGGTCAGCTTCCCTGCCCCGCGAGGCCACTTCACACCACAGCGCCACAGCTCACCGGTTATCCACAACAGCCACACTTCTGAGTCATTGGGGGATGACAATTGATTTACGATTCAATCCTGGAGACCGTGGGCCGCACGCCCGTGGTCAGACTGCGCCGTCTGAGCGCATTCGGCTCGGAAATCATCGTCAAGCTCGAATCCTTCAATCCCGGCGGAAGCATCAAGGACCGCGCGGCGATCTCGATGATCAACGGGGCGGAGCTCGACGGCCGGCTGAAGCCCCACGGCACCATCATCGAGTCGACGTCCGGGAACCTGGGCAAGTCACTTGCGCTGATCGGTGCGACGCGCGGCTACCGGGTCATCCTGGTGATCGACCCCAAGGCGCCCAGGAGCATGGTCGACTTCGCCACAGCCCTCGGTGCCCAGATCGAGTTGGTGGACACGCCCGACGAGTCGGGCGGCTACCAGTGGCCGCGTATCGAGCGGGTCCAGCGACTGCTGGCCGAGACCCCCGGCGCGTTCTGGCCGGATCAGTACAACAACCCTGACAACGTCAGGGCCCACTTCGAGCTCACCAGCCGTGAACTCCTGGACGACGTACCGGTGTTCGACGCTCTGATATCCGCGGTCAGCACCGGCGGCCACATCAGCGGGCTGTCGGCGGCGGTGAAGAAGGAGTTACCCGACGTGGTCACCGTCGGCGTGGACGCCGCAGGGTCGGCCGCGTTCGGCTACCCGTTCTCCAAGTATTCGATGCGCGGTCTCGGGCTGGCCTGGAAGCCCGGCAACCTCGACCGCTCCATGGTGGACCGGGTCCACCTGGTCGCGGACTACGAGGGCATCGCCACCATGCGCGTCCTGGCCAGGAGCGAGGGCCTCCTGGTCGGTGAGTCCGCGGGCGCAGCCGTGTTCGCCGCCGTGCACCACGCCTACCGATACCCCGGAAGTCGCATCGTCGTCATGGCTGCCGACGGCGGCGTCAACTACCTCGGTGAGTCATTCGATTCTGACTGGCTGCGGGCCAAGGGCCTCGCCGAACAGATCGAGACCGCCGGGATCACCAACCCGGAGGGGCTCATCGCGGCCGCCTCCCACCCGGCCAACGAGCAGGTGCCGACCGAGCTCGGGCTCAGGAACGTCACGCTCGCCAACGACTAGACAACCAAAGGGTTTCGGGCAAGTACATGGCAATCGTTTTTCTTGAGGCGAACTCGACAGGGACCACGTCCGACGCGATCAAGCTGGCGACCGGGCGCGGTTACCGCACCGTCTTCGTCACCATGCAGCGCGGGTTCTACGAGACGCTCCCGGACAACCCGCTGGACCTGTGCGACACGGTTCTCACCTGTGACACCTACAACGTGGCCGAGATCCTGCGCGTCCTCCGCGACGAGGACGTGGAGGCGGTCATCTCGTTCGACGACTACCACCTGGTGACAGCGGCGCTCTGCGCGATGGCACTCGGTCTTCCGCACGCCGATGTGTCCGGGCTGGTGGCGGCTCGGTACAAGGACGTCGCACGCGAGTTGACGAAGGATCTGCCCGGCGGGATCTGGACCCTGACGGTCCCCGAGGAGGAGCTCGACACCGTCGATCTCGACTCGCTCCCTTATCCGGTCATCGTCAAGCCCGTGGACGAGAGCGGCAGCGTCTCGGTGCAACTGTGCCGGACGCCCGCCGACGTCACCTCGGTCACCGAGCGCTACCGCAGCCATGTGGTGAACGTCCGGGAGTACCGGCCGGTCCGGGCCGTGCTGTTCGAGGAGTACATCGACGGCGACGAGTACAGCTGCGAGCTGTACTGGAAGGCCGGCCACGGATGGCATGTCGCCGGCCTCACCAAGAAGTTCTTGGGAGCCCCGCCGAACTTCGTCGAGCGCGGCCACATCTTTCCCGCGCCGCTTCCCGAGCAGCAGGCGAAGGAGGTCGGCGAACAGGTGGTCGGCTGGGTCGAGGCCACCGGACTGCGGTGCGGCGCGGCCCATGTGGAGCTGCGGATCAACGACAGCGGGCCGCACCTGATCGAGATCAATCCCCGGCTGCCCGGCGGCCACATCACGCAACTGGTCGCCTGGTGCACGGGGATCGACATGGTCGCCCACTACCTCGACTTCCACCTGCGCACAACGGAGCCGCAGCCGCCTTCGGCGCCGGAGTACGCCGCGGCCTCCAGCAGGTTCGTCCTGCCGGACGAGGTCGCGGCCGGCAAGACGCATGAGGACGTCTACGAGTCCTTCACCCGGCTGCCGACCTTCCGGCGCGGCAGGGTGCAGCCCGGTGCGCTGTCGTCCGACCGGACAGCGCAGACCAATTACGACCGCATCGGATACGTGCTGTTGGTGGGGCCCGACCCGGCCGCGCTCGACGCCGATCTCGACCTGCTCGCGCAGGACCTGCGCAGCTGAACCCGTACATTCCAAAGGAGAGTTGAGCCGTGGGCTACAAAGTTCTGGTGTTGATATCGCACATGCAGCAGTGGCGTCTCGACAACCAGTCGATCATCCCGAACGGACTGTTCCGGGGCGGTCACGAGGTCCACGTGGCCGATATCGAGACACTGGGCATCAAAGAGGGCACCGTGGTGTGCGACATGTTCCAGGCCGACCAGGAGTACTTCGACGGCATGCCGTTCCCCCAGGAGCGGCTTGAGCAGGCCAGCTGCGAGGACTTCGATCTGGTCTGGCTGCTCACCAGCCCGCACCCGAACCTCTTCCTGGAGACCTACCAGCTGCTCTGGGTACTCAACCAGCGGGTCACCTTCGTCAACGACGCGGCCGCGGTGCTGTTCCTGAACAGCAAGACCTGCCTGCCCGGCGGCGTGCCCCGCGATCACCTGCCGACCACCTACGTCTCGAACAGCTTCACGGAGCTGGACAAGGTGGTGACCGACGATCCCGAGACCGCGTGGATCATGAAGCCGGGCAACGAGGGCTGCGGCGCCGACATCTATTACGTCAACGCCCGCGAGAAGAACTTCCGCGCCCTGCTCCAGTCGGCGACCGGCAACGAGGTGTCGCGGTACGAGAACTACGGCCGCCAGAACATCGGCCTGTCCCGCAAGTACATCACGATGCAGGAGTACGTCCCCAACGTCGTGGAGAACGAGCAGCGCGTCCTGCTCTCCGGTGGCGTGCCGGTCTGCGGATTCCGCCGGTTCCACGGCGACGACGACCACCGGGCCAACGCCACGCTGGGCAACGGGTTCGCCGACATGGAGCTCACGCCGGAGGAGGACGCGTTCTGCCGCGAGCTGGGTGAGTCCCTGATGCGCCAGGGCATCTACTTCGCCGGCATCGACCTGGCCTTCCCCTACGTCCTGGAGCTGAACCTGGAGAACCCGGGTGCGACCAAGTGGACGTTCCTCGCGACCGGCGTCGACAAGACCCCGGAGGTCGTGGAGCACCTCCTGGCGGCTCTGGTGCGCGACGGCCGTCTGAAGGCTCTGTCGGCATGACACGCACCGGCGAGCTGTCCACGCTGCTCGCCCCGGACCTGGTGGACAGCTGGAGCGAGTACCAGGAAACCGTGGGCCCCGAGGCGGCGCGGGAGGACTCGGACGCCTTCGCCGCGGGCATCTACCGCAAGGGGTGGCCGCACATCTTCCCACCGCCGCTCTTCTCGTCCGAGTTCGTCGACGAACTCTCCCACGCCGCCCGGACCGTGGTCGGTCTGCTGCGGGCCGTCCCGGAGCGGGTGTTCGGCGGTGACTTCGCGGCCTGGATGGAGTTCCAGGGGCTCACTCGCGAGGAGTCGGAGCTGCTGACCCGGTCGCTCAACAAGCGCAACCTCCAGATGGCCAGCCGGTTCGCCCGCCCGGACTTCGTGCTCACGACCGGCGGTCCCAAGGTGGTCGAGGTCAATGTCTCGGCGCCGCTGGGCGGGATGAACACCGTTGATCCGTACGTGAAGCAGTTCCGCAGCTCCGGCTACTTCCGGCATCTCCAGGAGGCGGGCTACGACGTCTCCGCCCCCGAGATGCGGAGCATCTGGGGCGAGGCCTTCCAGTCGCTGGTGCGACCGCGGCAGTCCGACGGCCGGCCCGTGGTGTTCGAGGCGATCGCGGACAGCAACGACATCAACTCGGGCCGCCAGGCCTTCGAGAAGCTGGTCGGCTCCTTCGGGTTCGCCTACGCCAACGGCCTGGTGCAGGATCTCGACGTCCGGGCCGACGGCGTGTACTACGAGGGCCGGCGCGTCGACGTCGTGTTCACCATGTACACCTGGCTCGAGACCCGGAAGTTCGTCCCGGCCGAGATCACCATCGGACTGATGGAGGCGGACGCCGCGGGGCTGGTCGACTTCATCGCACCGCCGACCAGCGCGCTGTTCGACCACAAGGCCAATCTGGAGCTCCTGACCTCGGACTCCTTCGCGGAGTGCTTCACCGGGGCCGAGCGGGACTTCATCCGGCGGTACGTCCCCAGGACGTTCCGGGTGACCGAGGAAACGGCTCCCGAGGCCCTTGCCGACCAGAGCCGTATGGTGCTCAAGCCGGGCTCCGACTACGGCGGCCGGGGCATCGTCTTCGGGGACCGGGTGTCCGGCGAGGAGTGGTCCACGGCTATCGACGCCGCGGCGGCCGGTTCGGGCTTCATCTGCCAGCAGCGACTGGAAGAGCTGTGGACCGGCCAGGGCTTCAACGGCACCGAGTACCGCGATCACTACGTCTGTCTCGGCCCGCTGGTGTTCGCGGACAAGTACGCCGGCACCTTCGTCCGCTGGGCCGACGCGGCGAGCGGCAACGCCGTGATCAACGTGAAGCAGGGGGCGGAGTCGGGCGCGCTGCTGGCCGGCCACGCGGCAGCCGTCCGAAGGTCCTCCTGACCTCTCGCTCGACCTGGTCGACGTCCTTCGAGGGCCCGGCGTCCCGATCGTACGCCCGAGCCGTCCGTGCGTCCGCCGACAGGAGCCGGTCCCGGTCACCCCGGGGCCGGCTCCTCGGGCCGCGTACAGGACGTTCGTACGCGGCCGGGTCAGCCCAGTCTCAGGTGGTGCAGCATCAGCAGGGCCGCCGCCATGTTCGCGGCGGGCACCTCGCCCCGGGCGATCATGTCCGGGACCACCTTGAGCGGTATCCACTCGCGGCGCGAGGACTCGAAGGCGTCCCGCGGGGGCCCGGTCCAGTGCGCCTCGTCGGACCAGTACAGGTGGTGGCGGGCGTCGGTGAGGCCGTTCGACGGTTCCACGGTGAGCAGCGGGCGCAGCTCGCCGGGGCGCCAGCCGGTCTCCTCCTCCATCTCACGGGCCGCCGCCACCGCGATGTCCTCGCCGTCCTCGACGACGCCCGCGGCCAGTTCCCACCCCCAGCTGTCGGTGATGAACCGGTGCCGCCAGAGCAGCAGCACCTCGTTCGCCTCGTTGACGACGGTGGCGGCCGCGACGGGCCGCAGCCGGATGACGAAGTGGTCGAGATGACTGCCGTCGGGGAGCTGGACGTCTGCCAGATTCACCCGGAACCACGGGTTCTGATACACATTCTGTTCGCTTAAGTTCGTCCACTGCACGGTTCTGCCGCCTTTCGACATGTTGGGGTCAACATGTCAGCAGGCTCGGCTGCCAGGGGGACCGCTCGACGGGGCGTCGGCACAGCTCACAGAGGCACGCGGAGCGCCTCGTCGATGAGGGCGGTGGTCTCCACCGCGTCGGCGCAGCCGCTCGCGGCCAGCTCACGCCGGGCCTGCCGCAGCCGGTCGCGCAGCCGCTGGGACTCCATTCCCCGGGCCCTCAGCGCCATTTCGGCAGCTGTGCCGGCCGCGCGGTCGGGCTCGCCCTGGAGCAGCTCGATATGACTCAACATCGCAAGCCGGTGCACGCGCCCCCGGTCGTGCGCCGGGGCGCGCACGGCTGAGGCGGCGTGCTCCCGGGCGGCGGGCAGGTCCCCGAGGCCGAGCAGCGCCTCCGCCACCTGGACGTCGACCAGGCCCGGCTGCACGTACCCCGTCTCGTCCGGCTCCCGGCCGGTATGGATCCGGCCCGCCTGGGCCTCGGCCCGCCCGATGCAGGCCCGGGCGCTCGCCGCGTCGCCGAGCTGTGCGTACGCCTTGGCCTGCATGGCGTGCAGATCGGCGGCGAGGGCGGGGGTGATGTGCCCGCCGGCGGCCCGCAGCGCGGCCTCGGCGAAGGCGATGGAGCGGCGGTGGTCGCCGAGGAACAGCGACTGGGTGACCAGGAGGGCGATCACATAGCCGCCGAGACCCCGGTCGCCGCTGGACTTGGCGAGCCGCAGCGCCTGGTGGAAGTAGCGCTGGGCGAGCCCGTGGGCGTCGGAGTCGTAGGCGCAGATGCCCGCCACCGCCACCAGTCCCGCCGTCGCCCGGTGCAGGCCCCGGCCCAGGGCGTCGCTGTAGCCGCCGCGCAGCAGCGGCGCGGCCTCCGCGTTGAGGAAGCGGACGATCCGGGGCCTGGTCGCGACGCCGCCCGTCTTGCGGTACATCTGCTCGTAGTGGTCGCGGGCCGACTTGAGCATCGCTATGTCGGCCGCGCTGACCCGGCACGGCCCCGGTCGCGAGACGTCGGCGTCCTCCGGGGGGTTCTCCCACTCCCAGACCGGCATCACCGCCGGGGTGCCGGTGACGGCGGGCACGGTGGCCAGGTGCGGGCGCCGCTGTTCGTCGGAGCGCCACAGCGCGGTGGCCCGCTCGACGAACCCGGAGAGGGAGGCGCCCTCGGCGCAGGCCTCCGTCCCCGACGCGGCGGAGGCACCCATACCGACGTCGTCGAGCCCGACGGGCCGCCCCAGCCGGCCGGCCAGCACCTCGCAGATCAGGTCGGGCACCTGCCCCCGCGGGCGCTGGCCCTTGAGCCAGCGGGCGACCGCCGTGTGTTCGTACCGCAGGCTCAGTCCACGGGTCAGACCCGCCCGGTTGACGTGGCCGGCGAGGCCCGCACGGGACACACCGGCCTCCTCGATCAGGGCTTCGAGCAGGACATTGGGCTCCATCGTCCCCCCAGGTGGGTGTCGCGACGAGCCTAGTGGAGCAGGATTCACACGGGGTGTGAACGGAATGCCCGAACCCTCCCGCTGTGCGCTCTGCCGCGCCGGTCCCGGGCTCGGTTGAATGAACTCCCTCGCAAGAGGCGGCCCGGGTCGTCGGCTCCCCCTCGTAACGGCCCACGACCCGCACCCGCGCCGTCCGCGCTGCTGACCTGCCCGACATTCCGAGGCAGCGCGGACGGCGCCCGGACCACACGGCCCACTGACCGACGACGAAGGAGGGTGGCTGCGGAACGAAGGCCGGAGCCGCGTTCCTCCCGGTTCCGGCCCCCGGTCCGGCGTGTGGTCCCTCCGCCCCCCGGCGGGATGGAGAAGGGGCGTATCCGGTGGCCGGATACGCCCCTTCTCCTCGCTGTCGCAGGCGTTACGCGCCTCGCAGCACCGCGCCCGTGCGCTCGGCGGCCAGGGCCACCGCGCTGTCGCGTGCGGCCGTGGCCTCCTCGACGGTCAGGGTGCGGTCGGCGGCGCGGAAGCGCAGAGCGTACGCCAGGGACTTGTTGCCCCCGCCGATCTGCTCGCCGGTGAAGACGTCGAACAGCCGCAGGGATTCGAGGAGTTCACCCGCGCCCTCGCGCAGTGCCCGCTCCACGTCGGCGGCCGGGACGTCCCCGGCGACGACGAGCGCGACGTCCTGGGTCGCCACCGGGAAGGTGGAGATCCGGGGCGCCTGGAGCGCTCCGTCGACGGCCCGCTCCAGGACGTCCAGCTCGACCTCGGCGGCACAGGTCCGCTCGGGCAGGTGGAGCGCCTTGATCACGCGCGGGTGCAGTTCGCCCGCGTGTCCGAAGAGGGTCTCCTCGCCGTCCACGGTGACGTACAGCGCGGCGCAGCGGCCCGGGTGCCACGGGGCGTGCTGGTCGGCGCGGACGATGACCTCGACGCCTGCCTCAGCGGCGATGGAGCGGGCGGCCTCGACGGCGTCCGCCCAGGTCGCCGGGGTGCCCTTGCCCCACCAGCCGGACTGCTCGCGGGCGCCCTCGAGGACGACGGCGGCGCGGCGCGGCTGACGCGGCAGGGCCGCGTCGAGAGAGGCGATCTCCTCGTCGGTCGGGCGGCGGTCGACCGGCAGCCGGACCGCCCGCGTCTCCTGGCCCGTCGGCCTGAAGACCAGGCCGGTCTCGAAGAGCGCCAGGTCGTGGCTGCCGCGGCCGTCGTTGCGCCGCAGGGCGCCGAGGAGGCCCGGCAGCAGCGTGGTGCGCAGCGCCGGCTCCTCGTCGGAGATCGGGTTGACGAGCTTGACCGTGCGGCGGCGGGCGTCGTCCGCCTCCAGGCCGAGCTGGTCCAGGACCGCGTCGCCGATGAACGGGTAGCTCAGCGCCTCGACGTACCCGGCTCCGGCCAGCACCCGGCCGATGCGGCGGTGCAGCCGCTGGCGGTCGGTGAGACCGCGGCCGGAGGGGGGCGTCGGCAGGGTGGAGGGCAGGTTCTCGTAGCCCTCCAGCCGGATGACCTCTTCGGCGAGGTCGTTCGGCTCGTTCAGGTCGGGCCGCCAGGACGGGACGGTGACGATCAGCTCGTCCTGCCCGTAGACGTCGCAGCCGACCTCCTGGAGGCGGCGGACGACGGTCTCGCGGCCGTACTCCACACCGGCGACCTTGTCCGGGTGGTTCGCCGGCATCGCGATGGTGCGCGGCGCCGACGGGGCGGTGATCTCGGTGACCCCGGCCTCGGCGGTGCCGCCCGCGAGCAGGACCAGCAGGTCCACCGTGCGCTGCGCGGCAGCGGCGGCGGCCTGCGGGTCGACGCCGCGCTCGAAGCGCTTGGACGCCTCGGAGGACAGCTTGTGGCGGCGCGCGGTGCGGGCGATCGAGATCGCGTCGAAGTGCGCGGCCTCGATGACGACCTCGGTGGTCAGCGCGTGCTCGCCGTCCGCGTCGGCGATCTCCGTGTTGGCGCCGCCCATGACGCCCGCGAGACCGATGGGCCCGCGGTCGTCGGTGATGACGAGGTCCTCGGCGTCCAGCACGCGCACGGTGCCGTCCAGCGTGGTGAGCTTCTCGCCCTGCGCGGCGCGGCGCACACCGATCGGGCCCTCGACCCGGGTGCGGTCGTAGGCGTGCAGGGGCTGGCCCAGCTCCAGCATCACGTAGTTGGTGATGTCGACGGCCAGCGAGATGGGCCGCATCCCGGCCTTCTGGAGGCGACGCCGCATCCAGATCGGGGAGCGGGCCTCCGGCTGGAGACCGGTGACGGTACGCGCGGTGAAACGGTCGCAGCGCGACGGGTCGGAGATCTTGACCGGGTAGCCGTACGCGTTCGGCGCGGGCACGTCCAGGAGCGCCGGGTCGCGCAGCGGCAGCCCGTACGCGATGGCGGTCTCACGGGCGACGCCACGCATCGAGAGGCAGTAGCCGCGGTCCGGGGTGACGGCGATGTCGAGGACCTCGTCGATGAGCTGGAGCAGCTCGATCGCGTCGGTGCCGACCTCGTGCTCCGGCGGCAGCACGATGATGCCGTGCGTTCCGTCGTCGCCCATGCCGAGCTCGTCGGTGGAGCAGATCATCCCGTGCGAGGTCTTGCCGTACGTCTTGCGGGCGGCGATCGCGAAGTCGCCGGGCAGGACCGCGCCCGGGAGGACCACGACGACCTTGTCGCCGACCGAGAAGTTACGGGCGCCGCAGACGATCTCCTGCGGTTCGCCGGTGCCGTTGGCCGTGCCGACGTCGACCGTGCAGAAGCGGATGGGCTTCTTGAAGCCCTCCAGCTCCTCGATGGTCAGGACCTGTCCGACGACCAGGGGGCCCTTCAGGCCCGCGCCGATCTGCTCGACGGTCTCGACCTCCAGCCCGACGGAGACGAGCTTGGCCTGTACGTCACGGCCGGTCTCCGTCGCCGGCAGGTCGACGTACTCCCGCAGCCAGGAAAGCGGGACGCGCATCAGATCTCCATCCCGAACGGCCGGGTGAACCGGACGTCACCCTCGACCATGTCTCGCATGTCTTCGACGTTGTGGCGGAACATCAGCATCCGTTCGATGCCGAACCCGAAGGCGAATCCGCTGTACTTCTGGGGGTCGACGCCGCAGGCGGTGAGCACCTTGGGGTTGACCATGCCGCAGCCGCCGAGCTCGATCCAGCCCTCGCTGCCGCAGGTGCGGCAGGGGCGGTCCGGGTTGCCGACGGACTCACCGCGGCAGACGTAGCAGACCATGTCCATCTCGGCGGACGGCTCGGTGAACGGGAAGAAGTTCGGCCGCAGCCGGGTCTTCATGTCCGGTCCGAAGAGCGCCTGGACCATGTGGTCGAGGGTGCCCTTGAGGTCGGCCATGGTGAGGCCCTCGTCGACGGCGAGCAGCTCGATCTGGTGGAAGACCGGGGTGTGCGTGGCGTCCAGCTCGTCGGTGCGGTAGACCCGGCCGGGGCAGACCACGTAGACGGGGGGCTTGCGCTCCAGGAGCGAGCGGGCCTGGACCGGGGAGGTGTGCGTACGCAGCACGACGCCGGACTCGTCGCCCTCGGTGACCTTGCCGTCGGGCGTGGTGCCCTGGACGAAGAAGGTGTCCTGCATCTGGCGGGCGGGGTGGTCGGGCACGAAGTTCAGGGCGTCGAAGTTGAACCACTCCGCCTCGGCCTCGGGGCCCTCGGCGATCTCGTAGCCCATGGCCACGAAGACGTCCGCGACGCGCTCCATGAGGGTCGTCAGGGGGTGGCGGGCGCCGGCCGGGGTGCGGTCGTAGGGCAGCGTGACGTCCACGGCCTCCTCGACGAGCACCCGGGCGTCGCGCTCGGCCTCCAGCTCGGCCTGGCGGGCCGCGAGCGCCTTGGAGACGGCTCCGCGGGCCTGGCCCACGCGCTTGCCCGCCTCGGCCTTGGCCTGCGGGGGCAGGGCGCCGATCTCGCGGTTGGCGAGGGACAGCGGCGAGGTACCTCCGGTGTGCGCGGTCTTCGCCTGGGCGAGCGCGTCGAGGTCACCGGCGGCGGCGAAGGCGGCGAACGCCTCGTCCCGCAGGCGCTCGATCTCTTCCGGTTTCAGTGCCTCGACCTCGACTGGGTCGTACGACTTGTTCGGTGCCGACATCTCTTCCCGTGCTTCCGATTGGCTGGTGGCGCGACCCGGCTGGAGACCGCTGGACGCAAAGGTGCCAAAGGTCGAGTCTACGGGCCGCAGGACGGTCGGGGCGCCCGTGGGCCGCTCACACCAGGTAGGCGGGCATGCTCACGGGCAGAATAAATCGGAACTCGGCTCCCCCGCCGGGCCCCCGGTCGACGGTGATGGTGCCGCCGTGGGCCTCGACGATGCCCTTGACGATGTAGAGGCCCAGGCCCGTGCCGCCGCGCTTGCTGCCCCGCCAGAAGCGGGTGAAGACGCGGCTCATCGACTCCTCGGGGATGCCGGGGCCTTCGTCGCTCACGGTGACAGCCGTTCCCATCTCGTCGCACGCTCCCGGCGCGGGTGCCGGTGCGATATCGATGGTGACGGTTCCCTCGCCGTGGCGCACCGCGTTTTCCAGGAGGTTGCCGAGGACCTGGTCGACCTTGTCGGGGTCGGCCCACAGGTCGGGCAGGGGCCCCCGGGCCCGGACCCGGAAGCGGTCGGGAGTCTGGCCGCCCGCGATGAGGGCCTGGATGTGGCGGGCGACGGCGGCGGTGATGTCGACGGGCTGGCGGCGCAGCTCCAGGCGGCCGGAGTCGATGCGGGAGATGTCGAGGAGCTCGGCGATGAGCCGGGTGACCCGGCCGGCGTCCGCGTCGACGGTCTCCAGCATCAGCCGCTTCTGATCGTCGGTGAACCTCTCCCACTTGGCGAGCAGGGTGGCGGTGAACCCCTTGACCGAGGTCAGCGGGGAGCGCAGCTCGTGGGCGACGGTGGCGATCAGCTCGGCGTGGCTGCGTTCGGTACGCCGGCGGGCCTCGGTCCCGCGCAGCGAGACGACGACCCGGCACACCGGCCCGGTCGGCCGCTCGCGTACGTAACGGGCGGCGACCAGCACCTCACGGCCGCCGGGCAGCAGCAGGTTGCGCTCGGGCTGGCCGTTGCGGGTGGCGAGACCGCCGTACGGGTCGGTCAGGGCCCACCAGCGCTTTCCCTTGAGGTCCTCCAGCGGGAGGGCGGCCTCCAGGGGGCGGCCGATCGCGTCGGCACGGGGGGTGGCGGTGATGCGGGCGGCGGCCGCGTTGAAGCAGACGACGTGCCCACGCTCGTCGGCGACGACGAGACCGTCGGGAAGATCGTCCGGGTCGATACCTGTGCCGAGGCCGTCCGGACCGTCCGGCTTCTCTTCCGCGCGCGGTGCGGTGGTGTGCGCCGGTCCCGGCGAGCTCATGCCGACAGCCATCTTCCCGTATCCCCACCTCTCGAACCGGTGCAGTGGGCCCCCGAGTTCGTCACCCTACTAGGCGGTGGCGAACCGGCGACACCCTGTGGGGGCGCGGAGAGGAGTGCGCCGGTGGGAGGGGCTCGCGAATGGCCGGGATCGTGTGGTGACGGACCGTCGGAGCGGTGCTCCGTCAGCGGGCCCCGGGGGCTCGCCGGGGGCGCTGCGCGCGGGCGGAGGCGTACAGGCAGACGGCGGCGGCGGTCGCGAGGTTGAGGCTCTCCGCCCTGCCGTGGATGGGGACGCGGACGACGGCGTCGGCGAGCGCGCGGGTCTCCTCGGGGAGCCCCCAGGCCTCGTTGCCGAAGACCCACGCGGTGGGGCCGCCCATGGTGCCCGCGTCCAGTTCGTCGTCCAGGTCGTCGGCACCGGCCCCGTCGGCGGCGAGGATGCGCACCCCGGTGTCCCGGAGTCCCCGCACGGCCTGTTCGACGGGGACGCCGACGGCGACGGGCAGGTGGTAGAGCGAACCCGCCGAGGCCCGTACGGACTTGGGGTTGTAGAGGTCGACCGACGCGTCGGTCAGGATCACCGCGTCCGCGCCCGCCGCGTCGGCGCAGCGCAGTACCGTTCCGGCGTTCCCGGGGTCCCGTACGTTGGCCAGAACGGCCACCAGTGCGGGCTTCGCGGCGAGGATCTCCTGGAACGGCGTGTCCAGGAAGCGGCAGACGCCGATGAGGCCCTGCGGGGTGACGGTCTGCGAGACGTCGGCGAGGACGTCGGCGTCGGCCAGGTGCACCCGGGCGCCCGCGGTGTGGGCGGCCTCGACGATGTCGGCGTACCGGTCGGCGGCCTCGGGGGTGGCGAACAGCTCGATGAGGGTCGGCTCGCCGTCGCCGCCCCGGTGGGCGGCCGCCTCGCGCACGGCCTGGGGCCCCTCGGCGATGAACCTGCGCTCCTTGCCGCGGAAGTTGCGGCGGGCCAGCCGGCGGGCGGCGGCGACCCGGGGGGAACGCGGGGAGATCAGTTCGGGGGTGCCCATGGTCGGCGGCGAGCCTCTCTGCGTACGGCTGTGGTGGTGTGCGGTGGCGTCGGCGGGGGGCCCGACGGCGGGTCAACGCACCGGACCCGCAGGCGGCGTGCGCCTGCGGGTCCGGTTCGCGTACCTGGAAGGGGGTGCCTGGACTGGCGCCTCCCGTTTGGGACGTGCCGGGCTCGCAGACCCCGGCATGTCCCGAACGGAAGACCCTAGGCGGCCTTCGGGGCGTTGACGTCGCTCGGGAGGGCCTTCTGAGCGACCTCGACGAGGGCGGCGAACGCGTTGGCGTCGTTGACCGCGAGCTCGGCCAGGATCTTGCGGTCCACCTCGATGTTGGCGGCCTTCAGACCCTGGATGAGGCGGTTGTACGTCATGCCGTTCTGGCGGGCAGCGGCGTTGATGCGCTGGATCCACAGCTGACGGAAGTCGCCCTTGCGCTTCTTGCGGTCGTTGTAGTTGTAGACCAGGGAGTGGGTGACCTGCTCCTTGGCCTTGCGGTACAGGCGCGAGCGCTGCCCGCGGTAGCCCTTGGCCGCCTCGAGGATTGCCCGGCGCTTCTTGTGGGCGTTGACTGCCCGCTTGACGCGTGCCACTTGTTAACTCCTTGTAGCGGGGCCGTGGGTGTCGTCACACGGCCCGGAAACGAATTGGTCCCGGTGTGATCGAGGTCGTGCCTCCGGGGCGAGCCGGAGGCCGAGCCTCACTTGCCGAGAAGCTTCTTGATCTTCTTGGCGTCGGCCGGAGCCACGACGACCGTGCCGGTCAGCGAGCGGGTCTTCTTGGACGACTTGTGCTCGAGCAGGTGGCGCTTGCCGGCCCTCTCGCGGAGCACCTTGCCGGAGCCGGTGATCTTGAAGCGCTTGCTGGCACCGCTGTGCGTCTTGTTCTTCGGCATCGCGCCGTTCTCTCCTCGTCAGTGGCGCCCCTCACGGTGCGGGGCACCGGACTGCAGGGGCGTCAGATCTCTATGGGATTCCGGGGGGACCCGGGGGCCGCCTGGATGGCGGCCCCTGAGGTCACGACTCGGAAGGTGTCTCGGCCGGAGCCTCGACTGCTTCGGCCGGAGCCTCGGCGGTGTCGCCCTCGGACGGTGCGTCGGTCGTGCCCTGACGCTCGGCCTTGCGGGCGGCCTGGGCCTCACGGGCCTCGGCCATGGCTTCGGTCTTCTTCTTGTGCGGGCCCAGAACCATGATCATGTTCCGGCCGTCCTGCTTCGGGTTGGACTCGATGAAGCCCAGGTCCTCCACGTCCGAAGCGAGACGCTGGAGCAGTCGGAAGCCCAGCTCGGGGCGGGACTGCTCGCGACCACGGAACATGATCGTGATCTTGACCTTGTCGCCCTGCTTGAGGAACCGGACGACGTGACCCTTCTTGGTGTCATAGTCGTGCGGGTCGATCTTCGGCCGGAGCTTCATCTCCTTGATGACCGTGTGCGCCTGGTTCTTGCGCGCCTCACGGGCCTTCATGGCCGACTCGTACTTGAACTTCCCGTAGTCCATGAGCTTGCACACGGGCGGACGGGCTGTCGCCGCCACCTCGACCAGGTCGAGGTCATACTCCTGTGCGAGTTCCAGGGCCTTGGCAAGCGGAACAATCCCGACCTGCTCGCCGCTGGGACCGACAAGTCGGACCTCGGGAACGCGAATCCGGTCGTTGATGCGGGGCTCGGCGCTGATGGATCCTCCTCGGTAGCACCACGCGGCCGCCTGGCGGACAGCCGCGTAACGTCTTATAACGTCAAGACCAACCGAGCCGGAAGCGCAAAAATGCCCCGGACGGGACACAGGCGAGGCTCCAGGAACTACCGGAGCACCGCCGCGTTCAACCGCGGGGCGCATCGGACGGCTCCATCGTCCGTACGGAACGATGGGGACCGTCTGACCGGTGACCCGCCGTCCGGTGAGGACGGTCAGGTGGGAGATCGGAGCCTCCACTTGTGGGCCGGGCACATAGATGTCCGGCCGGTCGTTACACAAGGTTAGCAGCCCGGCCCCGGGTGCGCTAATCCCGCGTCTCCCCCGATGGCACCCTTTGCCTGCCCCCCGCAGTGTCGCCTCCGCGTCCGCGTCCGCCTCCATGTCCGTGCCCGTGCCCGTGTCCATGTCCGTGCCCATGTGCGTCCCGGTGCCCCGAAGCGGCTCCCGCGCGCGGGAGGGCGGTGGCCTGCCCTTATCGTGTGGGCATGAGTGACGCGACCCCCAGCAGTGAGAACCCCGGCTTCGACGCCATGGCCCGCGACATCGCGGAGGTCCCCGCGGTCGAGGTGATCGTGACGGTCGCCGTCAACCTGATGAGCGCAGCAGCCGTGAAGCTCGGCCTCACCGAGGAGGGCGAGGAGCACAAGGACCTCGACGAGGCCCGCAAACTGGTCCAGGCGCTGGCCGGACTGCTCGACGCGAGCGCCACGGAGATCAGCACCTTCCACGCCTCGCCGCTGCGCGACGGTCTGAAGTCCCTCCAGCTCGCTTTCCGCGAGGCCTCGCTGGTGCCGGACGAGCCCGGCCACGGCCCCGGCGAGAAGTACACCGGCCCGGTCTACGGCTAGCCGCCGCCTCCTTCCCGGTACGCCACGAAGCCCGCCGTCCCCCTGTGGGGCGGCGGGCTTCCGCGTGGGGCGGCTGGCTTCCGCGTGGGTGCGGGCCGGCCGGATGCCTCGGGCCCGGATCCCTCAGATGGCGTCCTCGGCCTCCTCGGGCGGGAGGTTGGGGCAGGGGTGGGTGAGCCGGTGGGCGTAGGCGGCGATCGCTCCGCCGACCAGGGGCGCGAGGATGAACAGCCAGAGCTGGGTAAGGGCCGCACCGCCCGCGAAGAGCGCCGGACCGAAGCTGCGCGCGGGGTTGACCGACGTGCCGGTCAGCGGGATGCCCACCAGGTGGATCGCGGCGAGCGCCAGGCCGATGGGCAGCCCGTCGAATCCGATGACCGCCACCTTGTGGGTCACCGCGAGGACGACGTAGACGAGCAGGAACGTCAGCACCACCTCGGCGAGGAACGCGCCGCCGATGTTGATGCCGACGGCCGACCGGTCGTCGTAGCCGTTGGTGCCGAACTCGCCGCTGGTCTCCAGGCCGGGGATCTGCTTCGCCAGCAGGAACAGCAGGGCCGCGCCGACGATCGCGCCGAGGAACTGGGCCACCCAGCGCTCCACGGCCGCCCGGATGTCGATCCGGCCCGCCATATACATGCCCAGCGTCACCGCGGGATTGACATGGCAGCCGGAGATCGGGCCGAGCGCGTAGGCCAGGGCGAGGAGAGTGAAACCGAAGGTGAGGGCGATGCCCACCGTGCCGAGGTAGTCGACGGCGAGCACCGCGGACCCCACGGCGAAGAACACCAGCAGCAGGGTGCCGAGGAACTCGGACGCCACGATCCGCTTCTGCATGGAACCACCTCGCGAGCTTGATCGGTTGGTCGGATTTCTCCGGATTTCCGACAATTCTCACGGCGGCGGGCACATGGCGCGCGTCGGTGCGGGCCGGCCCCGGGTCGCCCCGGGCCGGCCCGAGGGTGTCAGCGGGCGAAGAGAGGCTCTCCCGGCGCGACGGCACCGGCGGGGAGAACGGCCAGATCCAGGCCGCTCACCAGCCGGGCCCGCAGCACCTCGCTGGCCGACAGCGCGCGGGCGATGCGGCGGGCCGCCTCGGCGGGCACGGCGTCCGGGGCGAGGACGAGCGCGAGGGTGCCGTCCGCGCTGCCGGGCCCGAGGTGGGCGCGGACCACGGCGGGGTCGGCGGCCACGGTCTCCCGTACGGCCTCGATGACGGCGGGGTCCTGGAGCGGGTCGGTGCTGGTGCGGTTCTCGGCGAGGGCCAGCAGCGCCTGGCCGCTCAGCTCGAAGGCGACGGGCCCGGCGAGGTCCAGCACGACGGTGTCGGCCTTCTCGTGGGCGGCGGCCTGGAGCGCCTGGTGCAGCGGTACGGCGACGGGGCGCGCCTCGGGGTCCCAGAGTGCCAGCGAGGCGGTGGAGGTGAAGGCGGGAAGCGCGCGGCGGTCGCCGGCCTGGAGGGTGGGTACGGCCATGTCGCTGGTCTTCTCGCGCCTCAGCCCGTCCCCCCGTCTCCCACCACCGCCCTTCTGAAGTGCTTCGCGCCCCTCGTGACCGTTCTCCTCGACCTCCCCCAGGACGGCGACGACGGGGACCAGGAGCCGGGCGTCGCGCAGTGCCGTGAGGACCGGGCCGACGGCGCCGCGGTCGCGGGACCAGGCGTCCAGGGCCCTGGTCAGGGCGGGGGACGCCGAGCCGTCGTCGTCGGAGAAACCGGGGTCCGGGATGTTCTTGAGCTCCACGGGACGAGGGTAGTGCCTGGCTCTTCGCGGCTTGCCCGCAGGTGGGGCGGGCGCGGGGCTCGGCGTCCGGCCGTCGCCGCGAGCCGGCACACGGACTCAGCGTTCCGTCGCCCCGGCCAGCAGGTCGGCCGCCTCCTCGCGGGCGTGGGCGACGGGGTCCGGGAAGACCTTCAGCCCGTGGGCGACCAGGGCCCCTTCGTGCAGCAGCATCAGCGTCCGGCCCAGCCGGTCGGCGGCGTCGGGGCCGAGCCCCTCGACTCCTCGGGCGAGCCGGGTGAACAGGTCGAGCATCCACTGCTTCTGGCCGGTGATGACCGCGTGCGCCGGGTGGGACGGGTCGCTGATCTCCGCGTGGGCGTTGATCATGCTGCACCCTTTGGAGCCGTTCTCCGTCATCCAGGCGCGCGAGGCGTCGAAGACGGCCAGGATCCGGTCGCGTGGCGCGGGCGGCACGGCGTCGAGGTGCTCGGCGAGCAAGGCGCGCCAGCGCTCGTCGCGGTCGGCGAGGTACTCCACGACGATCTGCTCCTTGGAGCCGAAGCGGTCGTAGAGGGTCTTCTTGGTCACCCCGGCCTCGGCGGCGATCAGGTCCACCCCGACGGCGTGGATGCCCCGGTCGTAGAAGAGCCGCCCGGCGGCCGCCAGGGCCCGTCGCGCGGCCGGCGTCATGGTGATCCGGCGCAGTTCCTCGGGAGTGTCCATGGGCACGAGTATACCGATCTGTATAGTCGACAGGGTAGGTATACCGATCTGTTTAGCGAGGTGCGTCATGAACGTCCTGCTCCCGGTCGCCTTCGTGCTGTGCTGGAGCTCCGGGTTCATCGGGGCCAAGCTCGGCGCCGGCAGCGCGTCCGCGCTCACGATCCTCATGTGGCGGTTCCTGCCGCTGACGGTCGTCCTGGCCCTGGTCGCGGTGACCGTCGCGCGCGCCTCCTGGCGGGGCCTCGGCGCCCGGGACGTGGTCCGGCAGGCCGTGATCGGCACGTTGTCGCAGAGCGGCTATCTGCTGACCGTCTACTACGCGATCCAGCTCGGGGTCTCCACGGGCACCACGGCCCTGATCGACGGGGTCCAGCCGCTGGTGGCGGGGGCGCTGGCCGGGCCGCTGCTGCGGAGTCACGTGACCGCCCGGCAGTGGCTCGGCCTGTGCCTGGGGGTCGCCGGGGTCGTCGTGGTCACGACCGCCGACGCCTCCGCCGCCGCCGGGGCGGCCGGGTGGGCCTACGCCTTGCCGTTCGTCGGCATGCTGTCGCTGGTGGCGGCCACCTTCCTGGAGAGCCGTTCCGCCACCCGGGTGGCCCCTTCGGTCTCACTGACCGTGCACTGCGCCGCCAGCACCGTGATCTTCACCGCGCTCGCCCTCGGCACGGGGACCGCGCTGCCGCCCGCCGAGCTCGCGTTCTGGGGCGCGGTCGGCTGGCTGGTGGTGCTGTCCACCTTCGGCGGGTACGGGCTGTACTGGCTGATCCTGAGGCGCTCGGGCGTCACGGCGGTCAACACGCTCATGTTTCTGATGGCCCCGGTCACGGCGGTCTGGGGAGCCCTGATGTTCGGGGAGCCGTTCGGTCTCCGGACCGTGCTCGGCCTGGCGCTGGGGCTGGTGGCGGTGGTCGTGGTGCACCGCGGGGCCTCCCCGCGCGGCGACGGGCACACCGGTGATCAGGCTCGGAAGGCGCCCACGCGCGACTGGTCGGACGCGGTGTCCGGGGCGGGCCGGTGAGTCGGTGGGGGGCGGCCCGGGCGCGGTGCGTTCAGCGGCGGCCGGGGGCGTTCCGGCCGCGCCACAGGACGACGGCGACGGCCAGCAGCGCCGCGCCGAGGCCGGCGGCGAGCGGGGCCGCCCAGTTGGCCGTCGCGTCGGCGGTACGGGCCGGGGCCGGGCCGTCGCCGAAGTACCGCCCTCGGTGTCCCGCCGGGGCGGCCTTGGCGTCCAGGTCGGCCGGGCGGAGCCGGGCGCCCGCCTCGATGGCCTCCGCCGGGTCGACGATCCCGTAGCCGCGGGCGTCGTCGCGGCCCTGGGCGGGGGCGTCGCGTGCGGTGTCGGCGAGGAGCTTCTTGATCTGGACCGGGTCGAGGCCCGGGTGGGCGGCACGGACCAGGGCGACCGCGCCGGAGACGAAAGCGGCGGCGGCCGAGGTGCCCCACTCGATGTAGTAGTGCCCGTCCGGGTTGGCGACCACGATGTCGACGCCGGGGGCGCTGACGGTGGCGTACCAGCGGCGGGTGGAGAACGAGGCGTGCGTGCCGTACTCGTCGACGGCGGCGACCGCGATCACCCCGGGGTAGGCGGCGGGGTAGGAGATCCTGTCCCCCTTCTCCCCGCCGTTGCCGGCCGACGCGACCACGGGGACGCCCTTGGACAGGGCGTACTGGATGGCCGCGTCCTCGCCGGGGTCGGGGTGGGCGGATTCGCTGTCGTCGCCCAGGGAGAGGTTGATGACGTCGGCGCCGTTGTCCGCGGCCCAGCGGATGCCGTCGGCGAGGGCGGTACCTCGGGACTTGCGCGCCTTGGCGCGGGCCGGGTCCTTGGACTCCAGGATGACCCGGACCGGCAGGATCCGGGCCTCGGGGGCTATGCCGAGGATGCCGTCGGAGCGCCCGGGGCCGTTGCCGCGCCCGGCGATGATGCCGGCCATCGCGGTGCCGTGCAGGGCCCAGGCGGAGTCGCCGCGGGCGGCGCCGAAGCCGACGAGGTCCTTGCCGGGGAGCACCTGGCCCGTCAGGTCGGGGTGGGCGTCGTCGACCCCGGTGTCCAGGACGGCGACGGTGACGCCCCGGCCCCGGGTGGTCTCCCAGGCCCGGTCGGTGCGCAGGGCGTCCAGGGCCCACTGCTGGTCGCGGATGGCGTCCGCGTGGGCGGGCGCGGCGGGGATGAGCGCGAGGACGGCGGCGGCGCAGACCGCGGCGAGGACGCGGTGGGGTCGTCGGGTCATCCGGGCTGCTCCGTGAGTTCGGCGACGGCTCCGCGCAGTCCGCGCTCCACCTGGTCCGCGATGCCCTTCGCCTCGTGGCCGAGTCCGGCCTGGGCGATGTCCGTCGTGGCGCCCGAGGCCATGGCGTCGGGCGCGGGCTGCGGGGCGGCGACGGTGCGGCCGTCCGCGAAGCCGGAGACGGCGAGGACGACGACCGGGATATCGGTGAGCGGGTCGACCGTCCAGCTGGCGCGCTGCCCGTCGCCGAAGGAGGCCGCGAGGGTGCCCTCGGGAGCGTACGTACGGGGCATGAGGTCCTTGCGCGAGCCGAGCTTCTGCCCGGTGAACCGGGTCCGCAGGGCCGCCATGCCCGCGGCGTCGGCCTCGGTGAAGACCAGGCCGACGGTGGTGACGGCCGAGCGGGTGGCGTCGGTGTAGGTGGCGCGCACCAGCCGTTCGCAGCCCACGGAGCGGAGCGTGGTCAGGAGCAGCGGGTCGAGCCCGGCTTTGCACGTGCTGTCGGCGGCGACCGCGATCCGGGTCCAGGTGCGGTGGGTGCCTCCGGGGCCCGCGCCCTCGCCCCGGAGAGTGCGCGGGAACAGCGTGTCGACGGGGACGCTGTGCCAGGCGCCGCGTGCGGCGGTGTACGGGTTCCCGGTGGTCTCGGCCGAGGAGTCGCCCGTCAGCCAGGCTCCGGTGGCGGCCCCGCCGATCAGCCCGAGGCCGAGCACGACGCAGGCGGCGGCCGTCGCCGTACGCCACCGCTGCCGGGGCCGGACCGGCCGCAGCCGGGTGGTGGTCTCGGCGGGGGTCTCCGGGTAGCCGTAGCGCACCGGCGTCCGGTAGCCACCGGGGGGCGGCGGCGCGGCTCCCGGAGCGGGCGTCAGATCGACGGCCCCGACGGGCCTGCGCCGGGCGACGGTCGGCGGGCCGACGGGCGGACCGGGATGCGTCGGGCTCGCGGAGCCCGCGGGGGGCGGGCCCGGGTGCGTGGGGCTCGTCGCGGGGGGCGGCGCGGGCGTCACGGCGGGCACGGGCCGCTGGGCCTGGGGGGCTGGTGCGGCCTGCGGGGCTGGTGGGGCTGGTGGGGCTTGTGAAGCTGGTGCGGCCTGTGCGGCCTGTGCGGCCTGCGGGGTCACCCTGGCGGGAGGGGCCGGTGCTGCCTGCGGTGCCGGTGCGGCCGGACGGGTGGAAGGGGCCTGTGCGGCCGGATCGCCCGGTGCGGCCTGCGGGGCGGAAGGGGCCGGTGCGGCCTGCGGGGCCGAAGGGGCCGGTGGGGCCGAAGGGGCCGGTACGGCCGGACGGGCCGGTGCGGCGGCGCCGCCCGCCAGAGTGAAGCGGGCCGGCGGGGCCTGCGGGTCCAGCGGAGCCGGTGCGGCCGGGTGGGGCGGAGTTGGCTGCTGGGCCGGGGGCGATGCCGGGGCCGGGGACTCTCCCTGCGGAGCCGGGGCCGGGGCCGGTCGGC
Organism: Streptomyces sp. MMBL 11-1; assembly: GCF_028622875.1. Taxonomy (NCBI): domain Bacteria; kingdom Bacillati; phylum Actinomycetota; class Actinomycetes; order Kitasatosporales; family Streptomycetaceae; genus Streptomyces; species Streptomyces sp. MMBL 11-1. The sequence goes on from NZ_CP117709.1 coordinate 1,122,357, forward strand.
GGGCCGGTGCGGCCGGAGCCTCCTGCGGAGTGTCCGGGGGCCGGACCCGCTGAGGCGGTGCGGTCGGTGAGGCGGCCGGGGGTACGGGGGCGGGCGTCGTGGGCTCGGGAGCAGGGACCGCGGGAGGGGTCGTCGGGCGGGGCGGCACAGGGGTGCGCTGCGCTTCGGTACTCATCCGGCCCCCTGCTTACACGTCCTCGTACCGACCACGGATCACCGCCGCTGACAGGCCCGTTGGTGCTCGCGTGCACGTCACTCTACGGGCTGCGGGCGGGCGGCGGGGAACTGGCCGCCCCGGCCGGCGGGCGATCTGTCCCGATCGTCCCCCTACCCAGCCGTAGAGGCTCTCTGGCAAGCTGCGGCCATGACTGCCCCTTCCGCTGACCGGACCCGCTACAACCGGGCCACCGCCCATCTCGACGCCCCGGTCGCGATCGTCGATCTTGAGGCGTTCGACGCCAACGCCGACGATCTGGTGCGGCGGGCGGCCGGGAAGCCGGTCCGCGTGGCGAGCAAGTCCGTGCGGTGCCGGGCCCTGCTGGAGCGGGTGCTCGCGCGTCCCGGGTTCGCGGGGGTCATGTCGTACACGCTGGCGGAGTCGCTGTGGCTGGCCCGGGCCGGCTTCGACGACGTCCTGCTGGCCTACCCGTCGGCCGACCGGTCCGCGTTCGCCGAGCTGGCCGCCGATCCGAAGCTGGCCGACGCCGTGACCGTGATGGTCGACGACCACGCCCAGCTGGAGCTGATCGACGCGTCCCGGGCGGGCGGGCGGGAGGAGATCCGGGTCTGCCTGGAGCTGGACACCTCGCTGCGGATGCTCGGCGGCCGGGTCCGGATCGGGGCGCTTCGCTCACCTCTGCGCTCCCCCGCGCACCTCGCCGAGCTGGCCCGCTCGGTGGCCCGCAGGCCGGGCTTCCGGCTGGTGGGGCTGATGGCGTACGAGGGGCATGTCGCCGGGGTCGGCGACGCGCTGGCGGGGCGGCCGCTGCGGTCCCGGGCGATCCGGCTGATGCAGTCGGCCGCCCGCAAGGAGCTGGCGGTGCGCCGGGCCGAGGCGGTGCGGGCGGTCCGGGCGGTCGCACCGGACCTGGAGTTCGTGAACGGCGGCGGCACGGGCAGCGTGCAGCACACGGCGGCCGAGTCCGCGGTGACGGAGATCGCGGCCGGTTCGGGGCTGTACGTGCCCCGGCTGTTCGACAACTACACGTCGTTCACCGGCCGGCCCGCGGCCCTGTTCGCGCAGCCCGTGGTGCGCCGGCCCGGCGTGGGCGTGGTGACGGTGCTCGGCGGCGGCTATCCGGCGTCCGGCGCGGCCGGTGCCGACCGCTCCCCGGTGCCGTATCTGCCGGAGGGGCTCCGCTACGACGCGCAGGAGGGCGCGGGCGAGGTGCAGACCCCGCTGCTGGGCTCCCCCGCCGACGACCTGCTGATCGGCGACAAGGTCTGGTTCCGGCACGCCAAGGCCGGGGAACTGTGCGAGCGCTTCGACGCGCTGCACCTGATCGAGGGCGACCGGGTCACGGCGAGTGTTCCGACGTACCGGGGCGAGGGGCGGACCTTCCTCTGACCTCTGCCCGGGGAACGCGGGCGAGGGGCGGGTAGCCCTTCTCCGGCACCGGGCACCGCGCGGGGGCCGGCGCGTCAGGGGCCGATGGACGCGCCCACTCCGCCGCTCGTCGCGCTGTCGCCGAGCGGGCGGATGCCCCGGGTGATCGTGTCCATCAGGGACAGCGGCAGGCCGGGGACCTCGGCGTCGAACGCGAACCGGACGAGCACCGGCGTCCCGGTGCCCACCGAGGAGGGGAAGGCGAGGGACTGCACGTAGCCGCCGGGCCCCTTGCCGGTGGTGACCTGCCAGCGCACCAGGTAACCGGTGCGGCCGGCGACGGTCAGCTCCTGGGCCTTGAGGACCTTGTGGGAGGTGATGCCGCCGTGGGTGCGCCGGCCGAGGTTGTCCTCCTCGTAGGCCCTGTCGGCGGCGGTGACGATATCGGCCTCGGCCAGGGCCCTGACATCGGTCTCGCCGCCCCGGGCGGTGCGGGTGGAGACCGTGCCGTGGTAGCAGAACGACGCGCCTCCGGGGCAGTCGTAGGACTGCTCGGTGCGGATGGTGGGGGCGTCGTCGGAGGTGCTCTTCGGCTTCTCCCAGCCCTTGGGCACCGGCACGGTGATCCCGTTGAGCTGGTCGACGAGGACGGTGGGGTCCTCCTCCGGGGCGGGCTCGGCGGAGGAGGCGGTGGCCGTGGGGGCGGTGACGGGGGCCGGGGGCGAGGTGGTCGTCGTCGGAGCCGCCGGCGTACCGCCCTCGTCGCGGCCCAGCAGCACGGCGCCCGCGACGGCCGCGCCCAGGACCAGCACCCCGGAGAGCGTGATCGCCAGGACCTTCGTCCGGCTGCCGCCGGCGGCCTCGCCCCGGGGGTCGCGCTGGTGCGGGAGCGGAAGCGACGGCGGGCCGAACGCCGCGGGGGCGGGCGGCTGTTCCGGTGCGGCGTGGGCGGCGGCGAGCGGGCGGGTGTGCACGGTCCAGGCCGTGCCGTCCCACCAGCGCTCGTGGCCGGGTGCGCCCGTGTCCGGGTACCAGCCGGGCGGCGTCACGTAGCTCATGCCACCACTCTAGGGTCCGGCCCGGACACGGCGGCCGGGGTTCGCGGGGTCAGGCGTCGCGGCCGGTCAGGGACAGCAGATCGCGGGCGGGGCCGGTGGGGCGGTGGCCGCCCGGCCAGACGGCGCGCAGTTGGCGGCGCAGCCGTACGCCCGCGACGGAGACCTTGACGAGGCGGCGGGACGACAGCTCCTCGCCGAGGGCGAGTTCGCTCAGGACGCAGGGTCCCGCGCCGCTCTCCGCCGCGCCCTTGACCGCCGTGGTGGAGGAGAGTTCCAGCAGGGGCCGCGCCAGCCCGCCGTGCACGGCGAGCGCCGCGTCCAGGACCTGGCGGGTGCCGGAGCCGTGCTCGCGCAGGATCAGCGGGGTGGCGGCGAGTTCACCGGGCAGCAGCGGGGCGCGGCGGCGGGCCCAGGGGTGGCTGGGGGCGACCACGACGACGAGGCGGTCGTGGGCGATGACGGTGCCGTCGAGACCCTCCGGTATCGACAGTCCCTCGACGAAGCCCAGGTCGGCCTCGCCGGTGACCAGGCGGCGGGCGACGTCCGCGGAGTTGCCGACGCGGAGCGAGACCGCGGTGGCCGGGCGCTCCCCGCGCAGGGCGATGAGCCAGCCCGGCAGCAGGTACTCGGCGATCGTCATGCTGGCGGCGACCCGCAGCCGGGAGTCGCGGCGGTCACGCAGCGCCTGGGCGCCGGCGTCGAAGGCCTCCGCCGCCTCGACGACCCGGCGCGCCCAGTCGGTGACCAGCGCGCCCGCGTCGGTGAGCCGGGAGCCGCGCGGGGAACGGTCCAGGAGGGCGACACCGAGCTGTCGCTCCATGGACCGGACGCGGCTGGAGGCGGCGGGTTGGGTGATGCCGACCTCCCGGGCGGCCCGGCCGAGGCTGCCGTGCCGGGCGACGGCGAGGAGCAGCTCCAGCGCGCCGAGGTCGGGGACCCGGTGGGAGAGGGGGACGTGGGGTGCGTGGGGTGCGTGGGTTGCGTGGGTGTCGTCGCCGGTCATAAATCCAGCTTATGACCTCATAGGCGCGGGGTCCCTGGTGGGCGGGCCCCCGGCCGCGAAGACTCGTGGCATGGCCATCTTTCCGCGGACCCGGACCGACGTCCCATCACCGCCCGCCGCGCTTCCGACCCTCCCGGCGGAGGCGTCCGGTGACTCGACGCGGCTGCCGACCCTCCCGGCGGAGGCGCCCGGCGACCCGGCGCGGCTGCCGTCGCTGCGGCACATCGGCCCGAACTGGTACGCGAGCGTCATGGGCACCGCGATCGTCGCGAGCGCCGGCGCGATGCTCCCGGTGGACGTTCCCGGACTGCGCGCCGCGTGCACCGTGGTGTGGGCGCTGTCGGCCCTGCTGCTCCTGGCCGTCCTCACCGCGCGGGCCGGGCACTGGTTCTGCCACCGCGACCAGGCACGCGCCCATCTCCTGGACCCGGCCGTCGCCCCGTTCTACGGCTGTCTGTCGATGGCGTTGATGGCCGTCGGCGGGGCCACCCTGACGGTGGGCCAGGACGTGGTGGGCGCGCGGGCGGCGCTCGCGCTGGATGTGGTGCTGTTCGTGGCGGGCACGGCGGTCGGTCTGGTGGCCGCTGTCGCGGTGCCGTATCTGATGGTCGTACGCCACCGTCCCGCGCCCGGGACCGCGTCGCCTGTCTGGCTGTTGCCGCTGGTGGCCCCGATGGTGTCGGCCTCGCAGGGCGCGCTGCTGGTGCCGCACGTCTCCGCCGGGCAGGGGCGCGAGGCGCTGCTGCTGGCCTGTTACGCGATGTTCGGCCTGTCCCTGCTGGCCACGCTGGTGGTGCTGCCGCTGGTCTTCTCCCGGCTGGTCCACCACGGTCCGCTGCCGCTCGCGCTGACCCCGACGCTGTTTCTGGTGCTGGGGCCGCTCGGGCAGTCGACGACCGCCGTCAACCAGCTGGCCGACGCCGCCCCGGGGGCGGTCGGGGCCCCCTACGCCTCCGCGTTCGGCGCGTTCGCCGTGCTGTACGGGGTGCCGGTGATGGGCTTCGCGCTGCTGTGGCTGGCCCTGGCGACCGCGATGGTGGTGCGGGCCGCGCGGAACGGGATGGGGTTCGCGATGACGTGGTGGGCGTTCACCTTCCCCGTCGGTACGTGTGTGACGGGCGCGGCGGGTCTGGCGCGGCACACCGGTCTCGACGCGCTGACCTGGCTGGCGGTGGCGCTGTACGTCGCCCTGGTCGCGGCGTGGGCGGCGGCCGGGGCGCGGACGGCGCTCGGGGTCCTCAGCGGAGCGCTGACGGCAGCGCCCGTGCCGCCTCGGCCAGCGACGGCCCGTACCACGTGAGCAGCCGCCCGTCGACGAGTGCGGTGGGCAGGGCGGGGAAGGCCTCGGGTCCGTCGTCCGCGGTGAAGCGGTAGGGCTCGTCGGGCAGCACGATCAGCTCGGCCCCGGAGGCGTTCAGCTCGTCGAGCGGGATGCGCGGGTAGCGCTCGGCGTGGTCGGCGTACACGTTGCGGATGTCGAGGCGGGCGAGGAGGTCGCCGGCGAAGGTGTCGTGGCCCAGCACCATCCAGGGCCTGCGCCAGATCGGTACGGCGGCGGGGCGCGGGGTCCCGGAGGGCGCGGGCAGCGCGGCCCAGGCGGCCTCCGCCTCGTCCAGCCAGCGGGGCCTGGCCAGCCCGCAGCCGTCGACGAGGACCCGGTGCAGTTCGGCGAGTGCCTGGTCCAGGGTGCGGACCTCGGTGACCAGGACGTCGAGCCCGGCCGCCCGGAGCGCGTCGAGGTCGGGGACCCGGTTCTCCTCCTCGTTGGCGATCACGAGGTCGGGGGCGAGGGCGGTGATCGCGGCCACGTCCGGGTTCTTCGTGCCGCCGACGCGGGCGGCGGTGAGATCCGCGGGGTGCGTGCACCAGTCAGTGACCCCGACGAGCAGCCCGGGTGCGGTGCGGGCGACGGCCTCGGTGAGCGAGGGGACCAGGGAGACGACGCGCACGGACGGCCTTTCGCGGGTGGGAGGGGCGGGCGCACCTCGTACGGACACTCCCCGTACGCACTCCCGCGTACGGACACTCCCCGTACGGGCTCGGCACCGTACGGACACTCTCCGTACGGGCACGGCACCGTACGGACACTCCTCGTACGGACTCGGTGCCGTACGGGCACAGCACCGTACGTACTCGGGGCCGTACGGTCGGCGTTCGGGCTCAGCGGCGTGAGTCGAACGTGGCGTCGATGTGTTCGGCCACCGAGACGACCAGCAGCCGGGTGCCGGGCAGGGTGGCGCGCCAGCGGTGGCGGACCCCGCCGGAGAGGAACAGGGTGTCGCCGTGTTCCAGGCGGTGGACCTGGCCCTCGGCCTCGACGTCGACGGCGCCCTCGACGACGTACATCAACTCGTCGTTGCGGTGCTGGAACTCGCGTCCGAGGTCCGGTTCGCCGGTGAACTCCAGGGCGCTGAGCTGATGCCGGCCGCGCACCAGGCGGCGTACGCCCTCACCCTCCTCGGCCCGGACGACGTCGACCGCGCGCGCGGAGTCGGCGGCGGCCCGCAGGCGCCCGGTGGTGGTCTCCAGCGCTTCGGCGACCCGGTCGAGGGAACGGGCGCTGGGGCGGGCGCGCTCGTTCTCGATCTGGCTGAGGAAGGGCACGGAGAGGCCGCTGCGCGAGGCGACCGCGGCCAGCGTGAGGCCCAGGGTTCTGCGCCGTCGGCGGACGGCGGCGCCCACCCGCGGTGTGTCCTTGTCGTCCATGTCCCGGCTCCCTCCCGCCTCCGCCATCCTCCCGGTTGCCAGCACCTTACGCACATGGTTGCGCACGACGTCCGGTAAACGCCCCCCGGGAAGCCGGAAGGGGTGGCCCCGCCCGAAGGCGGGGGCCACCCCTGATGACCTGCTGCTTTCGTGCTCGTGGGCCCTTACTGGGGCGCCATGGTGTCCGCGATGCCCGGGTTGTCGTCCATCCAGGCCTTCACGGCTTCCTCCTCGTGCCCCACACCGCGCTTCTGGATCTCGTTCTCCAGGCCGCCGAGCTGCTCCTCGGTGAGCTTGAAGTCCTTGAACCACTTCGTCAGCTGCGGGTACTGCTTCGGGAACTCCTTGGAGGCGATGGTGTGCAGCCGGTCGCCCTCACCGAACGCCTTCTTCGGGTCCTTCAGCTTGGTCATGCCGTACTCGTTGTACGCCCAGTGCGGGGTCCACAGCAGGACCGCGATGGGCTCCTTCTTGGCGTACGCGCGCTTCAGCTCGGCCAGCATGCCGGGCGTGGAGGAGTCGAGGACCTCGTACTCCTTGTCCAGGCCGTAACTCGGCAGGACGTTCTTCTTGAGGTTCTCCATCGTGGCGGTGCCGGGCTCGATGCCGACGATCCGGCCCTTGAAGTCGGAGCCCTTGCCCTTGAGGTCGTCGAGGGTCTTGACGTCCTTGACGTAGTCGGGGACGGCGACCTCGATGGACGTCGGCCCGTACCAGGAGCCGAGGTCGGTCAGCTTGTCGCCGTACTTGTCCCAGTAATTCTTCTGGGTGTACGGCAGCCAGCCGTCGAACTGCACGTCGATCTGGCCGCGTGACATCGCGGCGTACATCGGGCCGACCTCGAACTGCTTGAGGTTGATCTTGTAGCCGCGCTCCTCCAGGACCGCCTTCCACAGGTACGTGGCGGCGATGTCCTCCTCCCAGGGGAACCAGGCGACCTCGACGGCACGGTCACGCTCGTCCTTGCCGCCGTCGGCCTTGGCGTCCTCCGGGACCGGGGACCACGTGTCGGCGACGCCCGGGTTGTCCTTCAGCCAGACGCGGACGGCTTCCTGCTCCTTGCCGGAGCCGGACTTCTGGATCTGGGCCTCAAGGCTGGTGAGCTGCTTCTCGCTCATCTTGAAGTCCTTGAGCCACTTGCTGACCACGGGGTTCTCGGCGGAGAAGCCCTTGCGCGCCAGGGTATGGACGCCGTCACCCTCGCCCCAGAGGCCCTTGGGGTCCTTGAGCTTGGTGAGGTCGTACTCGTTGTAGGCCCAGTGCGGCGACCAGAGCGGAACGACGATCGGTTCCTTCTTGGCGTACGCGCGCTTCAGCTCGGCCAGCATGGACGGCGTGGAGCCGTCGATGAGCTTGTACTCCTTGTCCAGGCCGTAGCCCGGCAGCAGCTTGTCCTTGAGCAGGCCCATCTCGCCGGCGCTCGGCTCGATGCCGACGATCCGGCCCTTGAACTCGGACGCCCGGCCCTTCAGGTCGTCCATGGTCTGGACGTCCTTCATGTACGCGGGGACGGCGAGCTCCAGCGAGGTCGGGGCGTACCACGCGCCGAGGTCCTCCAGCCGGTCCTTGTACTTCGCCCAGTAGCTGGCGTGGGTGACCGGCAGCCACGAGTCGGTCTGGAAGTCGATCTGCCCGTTGGCCATACCGGTGTACAGCGCGCCGGCCTCGTACTGCTTGACGTCGACCTCGAAGCCGCGCCGCTCCAGCATCTCCTTCCAGAGGAAGGTGGAGGCGATGCCCTCGTCCCACGGGATGTAGCCGATGCTGACCTTCTTGCCGTCACCGATCAGGGCGGCCTTGCCGGCCGTGTCGTCCTTGGAGCCGCCACCGAAGACGCTCATGCTGCCCGCGACGAGCGCGAGGACGACGATGCCGACGGCCGCGATGCGGGGCTGCGGGCGATAGGTCCAGATCTTCCAGCCCTCGGCCATGGCCTGGGCCTTGGCGACCGCGCGGCGGCCCAGCGGGGAGACCTCGGTGCCCAGCGCGCCGGTCATCCGGTCCAGGTACATGGCGAGGATGACGATGGAGATGCCCGCCTCGAAGCCGAGGCCGACGTCGACGTTGCCGATGGCGCGGTAGACGGAGCCGCCGAGGCCGCCGCCGCCGACCATGCCCGCGATGACGACCATGGACAGGCCGAGCATGATGACCTGGTTGATTCCGGCCATGATCGTGGGCAGGGCGAGCGGCAGCTGGACGCGCAGCAGGGTGTTGCGCGAGGTGGTGCCGAACGCCTCGGCCGCCTCGACGAGTTCGCCGTCGACCTGGCGGATGCCGAGCTCGGTCATCCGGACGCCCGGGGGCAGCGCGAAGATGATGGTGGCGATGATGCCGGGGACCACGCCGACGCCGAAGAAGATGACGCCGGGGATCAGGTAGACCATGGCGGGCATGGTCTGCATGAAGTCCAGGACCGGCCGGGTGATCGCGCTGACCGTCCTGGACCGGGAGGCCCAGATGCCCAGGGGCACGGCGATGACCAGGGTGACCAGCGTCGCGACGAGCACCAGGGTGAGGGTGTCCATCGCCTCGTCCCACAGTTCGACGGAGTCGATGAGGGCGAACCCGACGAAGGTGAGCAGCGCCGCGGGCAGGCCGCGCAGCCACCAGGCGATGACGGCGACGATGCCCGCGAAGAGCAGCGGCGCGGGGGCGGACAGGACGGCGGCTATGCCGTCGAACATGCCGCCGACGAGGGAGCTGATGGCGTCGAAGAGCCAGGCGAGGTGGGTCTGCAGCCAGTCGACCGCGGAGTCGACCCATTCGCCGAGGGGGAGCCTAAACACTGGCCACCTTCTTCACGCCGTCCGCTGCCGCGGGTTCGGTGTCGTGGGGGGCCTCGGCCGGGGTCATCGGCTCGCCCAGGACGGCGAGGAGCCGGGAGCTGGGGACGACGCCGACGAGCTTGCCCTTGGCGTCGGTCACGGCGACCGGGTTCGAGCTCTGCGAGCAGGGCGTGAACAGGTCGATGATCGGCGTGGACTCCGGGACCGTGGCGGGGGCCGCGGCCAGCACGTCCTGCGGGGTGCGCAGTTCCTTGCCGTCCGCCGCCCTGGTGCCCATCACGGTGTGCGCCTCGGCCATGATCGCGCCCGCGGTGAGCACCCGGGAGCGGTCGACGTCCTGGGTGAAGGAGGCGACGTAGTCGTTGGCCGGGGTGACGAGGATGTCCTCGGCGGTGCCGAGCTGGACGATCTCCCCGTCGCGCATCACGGCGATCCGGTCGCCCAGGCGCATGGCCTCGTTCAGGTCGTGGGTGATGAAGACGATGGTCTTCTTCAGGCGCTTCTGGAGCTCCAGGAGCTGGTCCTGCATGTCACGGCGGATCAGCGGGTCGAGCGCGCTGAAGGACTCGTCCATGAGCAGCAGGTCGGCGTCGGTGGCCAGCGCGCGGGCGAGGCCCACGCGCTGCTGCATACCGCCGGACAGCTCGTCGGGCCAGGACTTCTCCCAGCCTTCGAGGCCGGTCAGCCGCAGCGCCTCGGTGGCGCGCACCTCACGCTCCTCGCGGGACACGCCCTGGACCTCCAGGCCGTACGCGGCGTTCTCCAGGACGCTCCGGTGGGGGAAGAGCGCGAAGTGCTGGAACACCATGCTGATCTTGGTGGAGCGGACGTGCCGCAGTTCGCGGGGGCTCAGGGCGGTCAGGTCCTGGCCGTCGAAGAGCACCCGGCCCGCGGTGGGGTCGAGCAGACCGTTGAGCATCCGCAGCAGGGTGGACTTGCCCGAGCCGGACAACCCCATGACGACGAAGATCTGCCCCGGCTCCACGGTGAACGAGGCGTCGATCACCGCTGCGGTCGTTCCCTCGCCGCGCAACTCGTCGCGGCCGGAGCCGCTCTCGAGCTTCCGCACGGCTTCATCGGGTCGTCTGCCGAAGACTTTGTACAAGTGCTCGGCTTGCAGCCTGGACACATACACCTCACGCGTTGAACCGAAAAACGGTCTGCCACCCCCTCCGGCAGACCGTGGAGCGGTGCGGGTTCTTTCCGCGTGGCACATGCACTAGTTGAAAATGCGACGTGGTTCGCTCCGGTGGCGCGCCTGCCCTCGCTTACACAACCCAAACACAACAGTGACCCAGGTCACTGACCTGCGACGGGGCGCCAGCAAGCGGTTACCCGGGGCGACTGTGGGTGCGGTGGGGCATCATCGGGTCTGTGACGCGACGCCTGATGCTCCTCGACACCGCCTCCCTCTACTTCCGCGCCTACTTCGGGGTGCCCGATTCGGTGCGCGCGCCGGACGGTACGCCCGTGAACGCCGTGCGCGGCCTCCTCGACTTCATCGGCCGCCTGGTGCAGGACCACCGGCCGGACGATCTGGTCGCCTGCTGGGACAACGACTGGCGTCCGCAGTGGCGGGTCGACCTGATCCCGACGTACAAGGCGCACCGGGTCGCCGAGGAGACGCCCGCCGGGCAGACGGACGAGGAGGAGATCCCCGACACGCTGTCCCCGCAGGTCCCGATCATCGAGGACGTGCTGGCGGCCCTCGGGATCGCCCGGGTCGGCGTCACGCCGTACGAGGCGGACGACGTCATCGGCACCCTCGCGGGGCGGGCGACCGGGCCGGTGGACATCGTCACCGGCGACCGCGATCTGTATCAGCTGGTCGACGACGCCCGTCAGGTGCGCGTGCTCTACCCGCTCAAGGGCGTCGGCACCCTTCAGCTGACCGACGAGGCGTGGCTGCGCGAGAAGTACGGTGTGGACGGCGCGGGCTACGTCGATCTGGCACTGCTGCGCGGCGACCCGAGCGACGGGCTCCCGGGTGTTCCCGGCATCGGCGAGAAGACGGCGGCGAAGCTGCTGGACGCGTACGGCGATCTCGACGGGATCATGGCGGCGGTGGACGACCCGAAGGCGAAGCTGACGCCCTCGCAGCGCAAGCGGCTGGACGAGTCGCGCGCCTATGTGGCCGTCGCGCCGAAGGTGGTCCGGGTGGCAGGGGACGTCCCCCTGCCCGACTTCGATCCGTCACTGCCGCGCGAGCCACGCGACCCGGCCGCCCTGGAGGCGCTGGCGGAGCAGTGGGGGCTGGGCGGCGCGCTTCAGCGGCTCCTGACCGTCCTTCAGCACTGAGGTGTTAACTTAGGCATACCTAAGCTTACGTTTTCGAACCAGGGAGTACCTCGTGGCAGAGCGGCCGGCCCGGCAGGGACCCACGGCTCAGGGCGCGCAGGTCGTGCGCACCGAGCAGATCACCCCGCACATGGTCCGGGTGGTCCTCGGCGGCGAAGGGCTCGCGGACTTCACCCTCTCCGGCTTCACCGACCACTACATCAAGCTGTGCTTCGCGCCCGAGGGCGCGGACTACGCGCACCCGTTCGACATGGCCGCGATCCGGGAGCGGTACCCGCGCGAGCTGTGGCCCACCACCCGTACGTACACGGTGCGCTCCTGGGACCCGGTCGCCCGGGAGATGGCCGTCGACTTCGTCGTGCACGGTGACGCGGGCCTCGCGGGACCGTGGGCGCAGCGGGCCCGGGTGGGCGAGCAGGTGACCTTCCTCGGCCCCGGCGGCGGTTACGCTCCCGAGGCGTCGGCGGACTGGCACCTGCTGGCCGGCGACGAGAGCGCGCTGCCGGCGATCGCGGCGGCGCTGGAGCAGATGCCGTCGGGTGCGCTCGTGCACGCCTTCGTCGAGGTGTCGGACGCCTCGGAGGAGCAGAAGATCGTGACGCCCGACGGGGTGACGGTGACCTGGCTGCACCGCGGCGACCGGCCCGTCGGCGAGCTGCTGACCGCCGCCGTGAAGGGGCTGGACTTCCCGGAGGGCGAGATCCAGGCCTTCGTGCACGGGGAGGCGGGCTTCGTGAAGGAGATCCGCCGGTATCTGCGCGTGGAGCGGCAGATCCCGCTGCCGCGGCTGTCGATCTCGGGTTACTGGCGTCTCGGCAAGGACGACGACGCCTGGCGCGCCGTCAAGCGCGAGTGGAACGAGCAGGTGGAGCGCGAGCAGGAGAGCGGCACGACCGCCGCCTAGCCGTCGGCTCGGCGCCGGGTCCGATCGGCCCGGAGCCCCGCCGGGCCGGGCCGGGGGCTCCGACCCGGGCCGCCCGTGTCGCCCGGGCCAGTCGTTTCGCCCGGCGGCCGTGTCGCCCTCGGCCGTGTCGCCCGGCGAGCAGACCATCGGACCCCGTCCGTCGCACCTGCGGCGGGCGGGGTCCGCGCGTCGGGGGAGGCGGCGGACGGGGCCGTCCGGCCGGGGCCGCAACGCCTGCCCGCCGGGCCGCCCACCGGCCACGTACGGCCGCCCACCGGCCGCCCACCGGCCGCCCACCGGCCACGCACGGCCATGCACGGCTACGCACCGGGCAGCCTGCGGGTCCGTCCGCCGGGGCCGTCCGGGCCGTCCGGGTCCGCCCGCCGGATCCGTCCGCCGGATCCGCCCCCGGCTTCAGGCGCCCGGAGGGCCCCCCTCCGCACCCCCGGCACCGGCACCCCGCGCCCCGCCTTCGCGAGGCTCGCCCTCTTCCGCCACCTCGGAGCCCTCCGGGTCGGCCTGCCCCGAGAGGCTCTCCGGGGACTCGAAGCGCCTGAAGGACGCGTCGATGTGCGCCAGCCGCCGCAGCGCGCCGAACATCGCCTCCCCGAGGACGGTGCCCACGACGACGCTCTCGACCAGGTCCTCGCGGGCCACCCGCCGCTGTACGTAGTCGAGGTCGGCGCGGGCGACCGGCTCGGCGGCATCCGCGTAGACGTCCAGCAGGTCGATGTATCCGCCGTGCCCCGCCCTGCGCAGCGCGGACAGCACTCCCGCCAGCGATTCGGCGGCGCAGCTCTCTTCGTCGACCTGCCAGCCCCGCCGCAGCAGCAGTTCGGCCACCTCCTCCCGCGCGTCCTCCAGCTCGGGCCCCGACTCCTCCTCGCCGGTCGGCGTGACGCCGTCCGCCGCGATGCCGAGCACCTTGTGCACCGGCTGTTCGGGGTCGTCGATGGCCTCCAGGACCTCGCCGATGCCGGCGAGCGAAAGGCCGCCGACGTCCAGCAGCGCCCGGATCAGGCGCAGTCGGCGCTCGTGCCCGGGGCCGTAGCGCGCCTGGTTCGGGCTGGTCAGCTCCCCTGCGGGCAGGAGCCCCTCCCGCAGGTAGTACTTGATCGTCGGCACCGGAACTCCGGACCTGCGACTCAATTCACCGATGCGCACCGCGTGTTCGCCCTTTCGCCCTTGCCAGAAACCGCACTCATCATAGATAGTCCCCCTATCGGATAGCGGACAGCGCAGCTATCCATACTGCTCGCATCGTCACAGGGGGTCCCTCATGTCGTCATGGCGTTCCTGGCATCGCCCATTAGTCGTCTTCTCCGCCGCGATGGCCGTTCTGGCCCTCGTTTCCGCCGCGGGCCTCGTGGTCGACGACCGCGTCCTGGTGGGCGCGCCGATCTGGGCGAAGCCCTTCAAGTTCGCCGTGTCCTTCGCCGCGTACGGCCTGACCCTGGCCTGGATGCTGGCCCATCTCACCCGGGGGCAGCGGGCCGGCCGGTGGGCGGGGCACGTCGTCGCGCTGACCAGCCTGACCGAGATGGTACTGATCACGGTGCAGGTCGTCCGGGGCCGACGCAGCCACTTCAATTTCGCGACCCCCTTCGACGCGACGCTGTGGGACGCGATGGGGGTGACCATCGTCGTCCTGTGGGCGGGCACCCTGGTGATAGCGGTCCTGCTGCTGCGCGCCCGCATCGCCGACCGGGCGACGGCCTTGGCCGTCCGGGGCGGGCTGCTGATCGCCCTGGCGGGTGCGGCCCTCGGCTTCCTGATGGTGCTGCCGAGCGAGAGCCAGCGGGCGGCGGGGAACCTCGACACCGCCGACATCGTCGGCGCGCACTCCGTGGGCGTACCGGACGGCGGCCCGGCCATGCCGCTGACCGGCTGGTCGACGACCGGCGGGGACCTGCGTGCCCCGCACTTCGTGGGCATGCACGCCCTCCAACTGCTGCCGCTCCTCCTGATCGTCCTGGTGCTCCTCGCACCCCGGTTCGCCCCGCTGCGCGACGCCGGAGTGCGGCTGCGTCTCGTACGGGTCGCCGTGGGCGGCTACGCGGCCCTCGTCGCGCTCATCACCTGGCAGGCACTCCGGGGCCAGCCGCTGATCCATCCGGACGGGGCCACGCTGGCCGTCGCCGGAATCCTCCTCGCGGCGGTGGCGTACGGAACGTGGAGCACGCTGCGCACGGCCGCCCACGACCGCCCGTCCTCCCGCACCGCCGACGACAAGGAGCCCGTGGCATGACCGGCGCGCTGTTCGAGATCACGTTCTATCTGGCCGCCCCGTTCTGGCTGCTGATGATCTTCGCCCCCACCTGGTCCGGCACCGCCCGTGTCGTCGCCTCGCCGCTGACCGTGCTGCCCGTGCTCGCCGTGTACGTCGTCATGGCCGTCCCGGTGTTCCCGGAGCTCTGGACGGCGGTGAGCGGTCCGGACATCGACACGTTCCGGGATCTGACGGCCCTGGCCGGCGGAGCGGGGGCCATCTGGGCGCAGGTGATCGCCTGGGACCTGCTGCTCGGGCAGTGGATGTACCTCCAGAGCCGGAAGCTGGGGCTCTCGCCGCTGCTGATGGGGCCGCTGCTGATCCTGACGATCCTGCTGTCGCCCTTCGGGCTGCTGATCTTCCTGGCCGTCCGCGCCGCCCGTCTGCGACGGCGCGAAACGCTCGCGGGCTGAGTCGCGCCCTCCCCGGGGCCCGTCTGGAAAGATCGCGGGCATCCGACCAATCCGCGCGGTCCTCGGCTCCGAATCACTGCCGGAAGCGACGATCGTCCCTGGAGGAAGCCCGCGTGAAGGAAGCCGTACACATCAGTGGGGCGCCCTCGCCCGGACCCGATCTCCAGGAGCTCATGGTGCGGGTGGCCCGGGGCGACCAGGACGCGTTCGCCGCGGTGTACGACGCGGTGAGCGGGCCCGTGCTCGGCCTGGTGCGCAGCGTGCTCCGCGATCCGGCCCAGTCGGAGGAGGTGGCGCAGGAGGTGCTGGTGGAGGTGTGGCGCACCGCGCCCCGCTTCCGGGCCTCCCGCGGCAGCGCGATGAACTGGGTGCTGACCCTGGCCCACCGCCGGGCCGTCGACCGGGTCCGCTCGGCCGAGGCCGCCGCCGCCCGGGAGCACAAGGCGGCGCTGCTGGACCGGACGCCCGCCTTCGACGAGGTGTCCGAACAGGTCGAGACCCGGCTGGAGAGAGAACAGGTACGGCGCTGCATGCGCACCCTGTCCGAGCTGCAACGGGAGTCGGTCACGCTGGCCTACTACCGGGGCCTGACCTACCGTGAGGTCTCCGAGCTGCTCGCCGCGCCGCTGGGCACCATCAAGACACGACTCCGCGACGGCCTCATCCGCCTCCGCGACTGCCTGGGGGTGAGCGCATGAACACGGCCGAACTGCACACGCTGACCGGGGCCTACGCCCTGCACGCGCTGCCGGAGCCCGAACAGCGGGCGTTCGAACGGCACCTGGAGGACTGTGAGGCCTGCGCCCAGGAGGTTCGGGAGCTGATCGCCACCGCCGCCCGGCTCGGCCTCGCCGTCGCCGAGCTCCCGCCGCGCGAGCTGCGCGAGAGGGTCCTGCGGGAGATCGCGACCGTACGCCAGGAGACTCCGGCGCCCGACGGACGGGCGCGGACCGGCGGGGGCGGGGGCGGGCGGAGGGGCCGGTGGCACGCCTACGCGCTCGCCGCCTGTGTCGCCGCGGCCGCCGCGTTCGGCGGGGTCGCGGTCTGGCAGAACCAGGTGGCGCAGGACGCGCGGCAGGAGGCGGACCGGGCGCAGCGGCAGAACGAGCAGCTGGCCCGGGTGCTCTCCGCCCCGGACGCGAAGACCGCCTCGGGCGGGCTGACCGGCGGCGCGCACGGCACCGTCGTCGTCTCGGCGAGTCAGAACCGTGCGGTGTTCCTGGCCTCGGGAATGGAGCGTCCGCCGAGCGGCAAGGTCTACCAGCTCTGGTTCAACGACGAGGGCACGATGCGCTCGGCCGGTCTGATGGACCCGAAGGCGGGTGACGACGCGGTCCTGCTGAACGGGCCGGTGGACCGGGCGTCCGGGATGGGCATCACGGTCGAACCCGCCGGAGGCTCCGACGAGCCGACCTCGTCCCCTGTGGCGCTGATGGACTTCCCGACCGCCTGACCCACATCTGACCCCTCACCCACGAACCATGCAAGGGAGCGTCCGTCCGATGAGTGTCGCGGTGGTGCTGTTCACCTCCGATCTGCGTCTGCACGACAACCCGGTGCTGCGTGCCGCGCTGCGGGACGCGGACGAGATCGTCCCGCTGTTCGTCCGGGACGACGCCGTCCACCGCGCCGGGTTCGACGCGCCCAACCGGCTCGCCTTCCTCGCCGACTGTCTGGCCGGCCTGGACGCCGGACTCCGCCACCGGGGAGGCCGGCTGGTCGTCCGCCGGGGCGAGGCCGCCGCCGCGGTGAGACGGGTGGCCGAGGAGACGGGGGCGGCCTACGTGCACGTCGCCGCCGGGGTCAGCCGGTACGCGGCACGGCGCGAGGAGCGGATCCGGGAGGCCCTCGCGGGCGCCGGGTGCGAGCTGCGCGTCCATGACGCGGTGGTCACCGCGCTCGCTCCGGGCCGGGTGACCCCGACCGGCGGCAAGGACCACTTCGCGGTGTTCACCCCGTACTTCCGCCGTTGGGAGGCGGAGGGGGTGCGGGGCACCCTGACCGCTCCCCGCACCGTGCGGGTGCCGGACGGCGTGGCGAGCGACCCGCTTCCGGACCGGGACAGCGTCGAGAACCTCTCCCCCGGTCTCGCCCGGGGCGGTGAGGACGCGGCCCGCGAGCTGGTGACGACCTGGCTGAACGGGCCGATGGCCGACTACGGGGACGGCCACGACGACCTGGCCGGGGACGCGACGTCCCGGCTCTCCCCCCATCTGCACTTCGGTACGGTCTCCGCCGCCGAACTGGTACACCGCGCCCGGGAGAAGGGCGGCCCCGGCGGCGAGGCGTTCGTACGGCAACTGGCCTGGCGCGACTTCCACCACCAGGTCCTCGCGGCCCGCCCCGACGCCTCCTGGTCCGACCTCCGCACGCGCCGGGACCGCTGGCGCTCCGACGAGGACGAGATCAGCGCCTGGAAGTCCGGGAGGACGGGCTATCCGCTGGTGGACGCGGCGATGCGGCAGCTGGCGCACGAGGGCTGGATGCACAACCGGGGCCGGATGCTGGCCGCGAGCTTCCTCAGCAAGACGCTGTACGTGGACTGGCGGGTGGGCGCCCGGCACTTCCTGGACCTGCTGGTCGACGGCGATCTGGCGAACAACCAGCTCAACTGGCAGTGGGTGGCGGGCACCGGCACGGACACCCGGCCCAACCGGGTGCTCAACCCGGTGATCCAGGGCAAGCGCTTCGATCCGCGGGGTGACTACGTACGGCGCTGGGTGCCGGAGCTGGCGGAGCTGGAGGGGGCCGCGGTCCACGAGCCGTGGAAGCTACAGGGCGCGGACCGCGCGGGCCTGGACTACCCGGACCCGGTGGTGGACCTGGCCGAGGCGCGGACCCGCTTCGAGCGCGCCCGCGGCCTGGACTGACCGGGCGACGACGCGGGGGCGACAGACGAGGAGGGCCCCGTTCCGCACGCCGCGGACCGGGGCCCTCCTCGATGTGCCGGGCCCCGGTCGATGTGCTCAGGTCCGGCGCGGCGGCCGGGGAAGGAAGCCACTCGTGCGCGCCTTGTACGCGTCGAACCCGGGCCGGCCGGCCATGTGACGCTCCAGCAGGGCCGCGCCGCTGCCCTTGGTCAGCAGGAAGCTCATCACCAGCGGGGCGACGACGGTGGCCGCCGCGGCGGCGGGGGCCTGGCAGACGAAGAGGAAGAGGCCCCACCAGACGCAGAAGTCGCCGAAGTAGTTCGGGTGGCGGGTCCAGGACCACAGCCCCCGGTCCATGATCTTCCCCTGGTTGGCGGGGTCGGCCCTGAACCGGGCGAGCTGCGCGTCGCCGATCGCCTCGAAGGCCAGACCGACCGCCCACAGGACCGCCCCCGCCCAGGCCCACCAGGCGAGCGGCGCGGTCAGGTACTGCGCCGCCTGCACCGGGAGCGAGACCAGCCAGACCAGCGCCCCCTGGAGCAGATACACCTTGCGCAGGGCGTACAGGTTCGGGTCACCGGGGGCCTTGGCGAGCATCTTCGCGTAGCGCGGGTCCTCCCCGTGGCCCCGGCCGCGCCGGCCGATGTGGATGGCCAGGCGCAGCCCCCAGATCACGGTCAGCGCGGTCACCAGGAGCCGGCGGCCGTCGTCGCCGACGCCCGCCGACAGGCCGAAGGAGACCAGGGCGACGGCGGCGAACCCGATGCCCCAGGCGACGTCGACGATCCGGTGCACGCCCTTGTTCAGGGCGACGGCGAAGGTGACGAGCATGACGCCGAGCGCGGCGACGGCCGCGCCGGCGAGCCCGCTCGCGAAGGCGGGCCAGGCGAAGCCGCTCATCGGTCCTCCTCCCGGGCGGCGGCCGGCGTGTACCCGTGCCGCCGGGTGACCGGCGTCGCCGAGCAGCGGACCGGGCCGGGCGGTGCGGTGGTCGTGGTCACGCGGACTCCTCGCGGGTCAGGAGCAGTTGCTGGACATCGAGGTAGCCGGAGCGGAAGCCCGCTTCGGAGTAGGCGAGGTAGAAGGTCCACATGCGGCGGAAGACGGCGTCGAAACCGAGGGCGTCGACCTCGGCCGCCCGCTCGGTGAACGTCTCCCGCCACAGCCGGAGCGTCTCCGCGTAGTGCGCGCCGAAGCGGACACGGCGCGTGGTGCGCAGACGGGTGTGGCCGGTGGTGATCCGCTCCACGGCCTCGGTGGAGGGCAGGAGGCCGCCGGGAAAGATGTACTTGTGGATCCAGGTGTACGTGGAGCGGCTGGCGCGCAGCCGGTCGTCGGGCATGGTGATGGCCTGGAGGGCGATCCGGCCGCCGGGGGCGAGCAGCCGGTCCAGAGCCGTGAAGTAGACCGGCCAGAACTCCTCTCCGACCGCCTCGACCATCTCGACGCTGACGATGGCGTCGTAGTCGCCGGTGACCTGGCGGTAATCGTTCAGCCGCACCTCGACGCGGTCCGCGTACCCGGCCTCGCGGATCCGGACGCGGGCCAGTTCACGCTGTTCTGCGGAGAGGGTGACGGTGACGACCCGGGCGCCGCGGGCGGCAGCGCGGATCGCCAGTTCGCCCCAGCCGGTGCCGATCTCCAGGAGGCGGGTGCCCTCGGTGACCCCGGCGGCGTCCAGCAGCAGGTCGATCTTGCGGTGCTGGGCGGCGGGCAGCAGGTCGTGCTCGGCGGGGAAGCCGCGGAAGACGGCGGAGGAGTACGAGAGCGTCTCGTCGAGGAAGAGGGCGAACAGCTCGTTGGACAGGTCGTAGTGGTGGCTGATGTTGTCCCGGGAGCCCTCGGGGGTGTTCAGCTGCGCGGCGGGCCTGCGCGGCGCCCAGATGCCGCGCAGGCTTTGCAGCGACCGGGGAACGAGGTCGGCCGCGTGGTCGGCCAGCACGGTCAGTACGCCGACCAGGTCGGGGGCGTCCCACTCCCCCGCCATGTAGGACTCGCCGAAGCCGATGAGTCCGCTCGCGCCGATCCGCCGGAAGAAGGCGTCGGGGTCGCGAATGTCCATGAGCGGTCCGCCGAGGCCTATGTCGTCCCTGCCCGCGATCCGGGCGCGCAGGGGGAGCCGGCCGAGGGCGCGGCGGACGATGCGCTCGGCGACGGCGGTCCGGAGGCGGGAGGTCCGGGGCTGCTCGACGATGTCGGGCCAGCGTCGCGGGTCGGTCCCGGCGGTGTGGTCTGCCGGCGGCGCGGAGGTGGGCGCGGTCACTGCATGCCTTCCTGTGGGCGGTGCGGGGGGCGGGGGCGCACGGGGAGCCCGCGCAGATGGAGCCGGATGCCGTGCAGGCGGATCGCGGCGGAGACGAGGACGGTGGAGAGGGGGTGGCGCAGGGCGAGCCGCACCAGCTCCCGGGGGGCCGCGGGCCGCCGCTCGCCCCGGACGGTCCCGGTGAACGGGCGGGCCCCGTCGCGCTCCAGGTGGATGCTCAGGTCGAGCCGTGGCCCGGGCTCGGGCAGCCGCATCCGGTAGCCACCGTCCACGGGGAAGAACGGCGAGACGTAGAACTCCTTCTCCGTCACGGCCCGGTCGTCCCCGTCGGGGCGCAGGAGGTAGCAGTGGCGCCCGCCGTACGTGTTGTGCACCTCGGCGACGACGCAGAGCGGGCCCCCGTCGGCGCGGTGGCACCAGTAGACGGTGATCGGATTGAAGACGTACCCGAACACCCGGGCCTGGGTGAGCATGGTGACGGTGCCGTCGCCGAGTTCGACGTCCCGGGCCCGCAGGAAGCGCTCCAGGCCGGCCCGGATGGTGGGGGCGCTGCCGCCGAAGTGGTCGCGGGGGTCGAACCGGGCCAGCGGTCGCAGGAGGCGCGGCAGCCGGGGCGGCCGGTCGGGGTCGACGAGCCACAGGTACGTACGGTGCCGGAACGCGTACGCCGTCGGCCGGTTCCGTACGTGCGTGATGGTGCACGGGTAGAGGGCGTTCACCACGACCGCACCCCCAGGGCCGCCGCCGCCTCGGCCCCCGAACGGCAGCCGTCCTCGTGGAACCCCCAGCCGTGGTACGCCCCCGCGTAGGCGGTGACGGGTCCGGACAGGGCCGGCAGCCCGGCCTGTGCCTCGACGGACTCGGGTGTGTAGACGGGGTGTTCGTAGACCATGCGGGCGCGTACGGACGCGGGGTCGACGCGGTCGGATCCGTTCAGCGTGACGACGAAGGTCTCGGGTGCGTCGAGCCGCTGCAGCCGGTTCATGTCGTAGCTGACGGTGACACGGTCGGCGTCGGCGGCGCACGAGGGCATCAGGTAGTTCCAGGAGGCCCTGGCCCCACGGGCACGCGGCAGCAGCGCGGTGTCCGTGTGCAGCAGGGTCCGGTTGCTGGAGTACCGGAACGCGCCGAGCGTGCCGCGCTCGGCGTCGGTCGGGTCGGTGAGCAGCCGCAACGCCTGGTCGGGGTGGGTGGCGATGACGACGGAGTCGTACGGGGTCCTCGTGCCGTCCTCGGTGGTGACCTCGACGCCGTCCGCGTGCCGGGTGATCGTGCGCACCGGGGTCGAGGTGCGCACGGCGGTGAGCTGTTTGACGAGGAGGTCGACGTAACTGCGCGAGCCCCCGGTGACGGTGCGCCAGACCGGGGAACCGCCGACGGCGAGCATGCCGTGGTGGGCGAGGAACCGGAAGAGATGGCGGGCCGGGTAGCGCAGGGCGGTGACCGGGTCGCAGGACCAGACGGCGGAGACCATCGGTGTGAGGAAGTGGGCGTGGAAATATGGCGAGAAGCGCCCGCGCCGGGCGAACTCCCCCAATGTCATTCCACTCGTCCCGCCCGCCCCGCCCGCCCCGCTCTCCGGCAGTTCCAGCAGGGCCCGGGCCGCTCGGTGGAAGCGCGGCACTTCGGCGAGCATCCGCAGATAGGGGCCGCGCACGACGGAGCGCGGCTGTGCGAGGAGTCCGGCCGGGCCGCGCGCTCCCGCGTACTCGAGGCCGCATCCCTCGCACCGTACGGACATCGACATCTCGGACTCCTGGGTGGCGACGCCCAGTTCGTCGAAGAGCCGCAGCAGGTGGGGGTAGGTCCGCCGGTTGTGCACGATGAACCCGGAGTCGACGCGGTGCACCCGGCCGTCGGACGCGGCCAGATCATGCGTGTGGGCGTGGCCTCCGACGCGGTCCTCCGCCTCGTACAGCGTCACGTCGTGGGCGTTCCGGAGAACGTGGGCGGCGGTCAGCCCCGCCACTCCGGATCCGACCACGGCCGTCCGCCGTCGTTCCCCTGCCATTCCGGCTCCCTCCGGCCCTTCGCTGGTCGGAGCGCTGCCTGAGCGCTCCTCACCTTCCATTCGTGGCTGGTGACCGCATGGATGGGTCCGTCATCGGATCTGCTCCGAACGGGTGAATGTGGGCCCGGGACCAATCCGCCGGCCGAGCGGCGCCGAACCCCTTGTGTGAGAGCGAACCGGTACGACGCGCGGATGGACGGGGCACTTCCGCCCCGGCAGTCCCGCACGCCCCGCTCCCCCTTTCCCTCTTCTTCCTTTTCGCACCACACCTTCGATCCAGGAGAAACACCATGAACACGCTCCGCTTCCGCCGCGCAGCCGTCGCCGTGTCCGCCGCGGCCGTGCTGCCGCTGGCCCTGACCGCCTGCTCGTCGGACGACTCCTCCAAGGACTCGGCGGCAGGCTCGACGCCCAGCTCGGCCGCGCCGGCGAGCCCCTCGGCCGACGATGCGACGACCATGGACGGGCCGTTCGGGCCGGCCTGTTCGTCGGTGCCGAAGGAGGGCGCGGGCTCGTTCGACGGCATGGCTCAGGACCCGGTCGCCACGGCCGCCTCGAACAACGAGGCGCTGTCGACGCTGGTGGCCGCCGTGAAGCAGGCAGGCCTTGTCGACACGCTCAACAACGCGGAGAACATCACGGTGTTCGCCCCGACCAACGACGCCTTCGCCAAGATCCCGAAGGCCGACCTGGACGCGCTGTTGGCGAACAAGGCCGAGCTCACCAAGGTCCTCACCTACCACGTGGTGGGCGAGAAGCTGACGCCGCAGCAGCTGGAGAAGGGCTCCTTCGACACGCTGGAGAAGAGCAAGCTGACCACGGCGGGCTCGGGCGTCGAGTACACCGTGAACGACGCCTCGAAGGTCGTCTGCGGCAACGTCCCGACCGCCAACGCGACGGTCTACATCGTCGACACGGTCCTGATGCCCCCGAAGTAGCCCCACCGGCCCCCACGGACGAGGGGCGGGGAGCCACGGCGTGCCGCGGCTCCCCGCCCCTCGTCGTGCGTGGACGCTGCCTACTGGCCTGACCGGACGACACACCGTGCCCCCCTCGGAACGATCCCCGCCCGCTGGACCGAGCCCCTGCACGTACCGCTGCCCGGCTACGGGGCCCGCCGGCTGACCACGGGGGACCTTCGCACCCTGGCCGGCCGGCTGGACTCCGAAGGGCCTCGGATCACCTGAGAATCCCTGGCACAGACATCGCCCGAAAAGTACACATAAGCGCCGGATAAGAGCACTATGGGGATGAGGGCGCCTGCCGCATTCATCCCCACGGCGGCGGGGCCCGCACGACGAAGGAGACGAGATCTCATGAGCAACGTCTCACACGCGAGGAGTGACATATCAGGCCACCCCGATGCCTCCGAAATGCGTGCGCGGTACGACCGGGTGATGGGCGGTCGCGATGTGGCGCTGGTGGACGCGCCGGTGTTCCTCGTCGGCCTCTACTGCGCCGTTTCCCCGTGGGTGCTCCACTTCACGGCCAGCCAGCCGGCCCTGGTCACGCACAACCTGGTGATGGGCATCGCCATCGCGGTACTGGCTCTCGGCTTCACCGTGATGCCGGAGCGCATGTACGGCCTGAGCTGGGCGATCTGCGCCATGGGGGCGTGGATCATCGTGTCGAGCTGGGTGGTGGGCAGCAGCCCGGACGCCGGGATCGTGATCAACAACATCATCGTCGGCGGCTTGACCGTACTGCTGGGCATGGTCTGCGCGGGAGCAGCGGCCAGAACCCGAAGCACCTGAACCCGACGCGCCCGGGCGGCCCCGCCCCTCGTTGAACCCGGTCAAGCTCCTCCGGCGTTCGAGGAGCGGGGTCCGGGGCGGAGCCCCACCCCGCCACGGCACACCGCCCGGTCACCCGACCGAGCTGTACGCCACCACCCCCCGCAACACCGCGTCCACGGCCTTGCGCGCGTTCTTCGCCACGCCTGAGGCGCCCGCCCCCGCGTCCCGGGGGGCCGCCGCGGCCACCTGCCCCAGCACATCGATCACCTGCTTGCACCACCGTACGAAGTCCCCCGCCGGCATCTCCGCCTCGCGCAGCACCTCGTCCAGTGTCCGGCCGGAGGCCCACATGTAGACCGCCCAGGCGAAGCCGAGATCGGGTTCGCGCTGCCCGACCCCTTCCGTCTGGTTGATCTTGAAGTCCTCCTCCAGGGCGTCCAGCCGCCCCCAGATCCGCACCATCTCGCCCATGGCGACCTTGGCGGGACCGGACGGCAGCTTCGGCGCGACGGCGTCATCTGCCTGCCGCGCCTCGTACACCAGCGCCGAGACGCACGCGGCGAGTTCGGCGGGGTTGAGCCCCTCCCAGACTCCCTCCCGCAGGCACTCGCTGGCGAGCAGGTCCAGCTCCCCGTACAGCCGGGCCAGCCGCCGCCCGTTCGCGGTGACCTCGTTGCCCCGGAGGTAGTCCAGCTCGGTGAGGAGTGCGACGATCCGGTCGAAGGTCCGGGCGATCGTGTTCGTCCGCCCCTCGATCCGCTTCTCCAGCTGCCGGGTGTCCCGCCGCAGCCGGTGGTAGCGCTCGGCCCACCGCGCGTGGTCTTCCCGCTCGTCGCACCCGTGGCACGGGTGGGCGCGCAGCTCGGTCCGCAGCCGGGCGATCTCGCGGTCGTCGGCGGCCGGCGCCCGCCCCTTGCGGTGCCGGTCGGGCACGATGTGCCCGGCCTTGGTCCGCAGCGCGGAGGCCAGATCGCGCCGGGACTGCGGCGAGCGCGGGTTGAACGACTTCGGGACCCGCATCCGGTCCAGCGCCTCCACGGGCACCGGGAAGTCCATCGAGGCCAGCCTCTTGACCTGCCGTTCGGCGGTCAGCACCAGCGGACGCGGCCCGTCGTGGTGATCGAACCCGCGGTGCCCGTTGGCCCGCCCGGCGGGCAGCCCGGGATCCAGCACCAGGGCAAGCCCCGCGAACTTCCCCGTGGGCACATGGATGACGTCCCCGGCCTTCAGCTTCTCCAGCGAGGAGGCCGCCGCCGCCCGACGCTGCGCCGCGCCCTGCTTGGCCAGCTCCGTCTCGCGGTCCTTGAGGTCGCGCCGCAGGCGCGCGTACTCCTCGAAGTCGCCGAGGTGGCAGGTCATGCCCTCCTGGTAGCCCTCCAGGCCCTCCTCGTTCCGCTGCACCTGACGCGAGATCCCCACGACGGACTTGTCCGCCTGGAACTGGGCGAACGAGGTCTCCAGCAGCTCGCGCGAGCGGTGCCGCCCGAACTGCTGCACCAGGTTGACCGCCATGTTGTACGAGGGGCGGAAGCTGGAGCGCAGCGGATACGTGCGGGTGCCCGCGAGGCCGGCCAGCGCCGTCGGGTCCATGCCGCGCTGCCACAGGACCACCGCGTGGCCCTCGACGTCGATGCCACGGCGTCCGGCCCGGCCGGTGAGCTGGGTGTACTCACCGGGGGTGATGTCGGCGTGCTGCTCGCCGTTCCACTTGACGAGCTTCTCCAGCACCACGGAACGCGCGGGCATGTTGATGCCGAGCGCCAGCGTCTCGGTGGCGAAGACGGCCTTCACCAGACCGCGGACGAACAGCTCCTCGACGACTTCCTTGAACGTCGGCAGCATGCCCGCGTGGTGTGCGGCGATGCCCCGCTCCAGGCCTTCGAGCCACTCGTAGTAGCCCAGGACGTGCAGGTCCTCGCCTGGGATGGACGCGGTCCGCTCCTCGACGATCTCGCGGACCAGCCGGCGGTTGTCCTCGTCGTTGAGCCGCAGGCCGGCGTACAGGCACTGCTGGACGGCGGCCTCGCAGCCGGCCCGGCTGAAGATGAAGGTGATCGCGGGCAGCAGGCCCTCGTTGTCCAGCCGGTCGATGACCTCGGGCCTGCCGGGCGTCCAGATCCGGCCGCGCTGACGCCTCTCGCGCTCACGGTCGGCCTCGCGCACCATCTTGCCCCGGCGGCGGTCCCGCGGGTTGTAGACGTTCTGGCTCTCCTGGCGGGCGAGCCGGACCAGGTCCGGGTTGACCTCACGCCGTCCGGCGCCGCGCCCCCCGTGGTCGGTCGCCTCCTCGAAGAGGTCGTACATCTTGCGGCCGGCCATCACGTGCTGCCAGAGCGGCACCGGGCGGTGCTCGGAGACGATCACCTCGGTGTCGCCGCGCACGGTGTCCAGCCAGTCGCCGAACTCCTCCGCGTTGGAGACGGTCGCCGACAGGGAGACCAGCGTCACCGACTCCGGGAGGTGAATGATCACTTCCTCCCACACCGCACCCCGGAAGCGGTCGGATAGGTAGTGCACCTCGTCCATCACCACATAGCCGAGGCCGGACAGCGACTGGGAGCCCGCGTACAGCATGTTCCGCAGGACCTCGGTGGTCATCACGACCACCGGCGCCTCGGAGTTGACGCTGTTGTCGCCGGTCAGCAGGCCGACCTTGTCGGCGCCGTACCGCTTGACCAGATCGGCGTACTTCTGGTTGGACAGCGCCTTGATCGGTGTGGTGTAGAAGCACTTGCGGCCCTGCTCCAGGGCCAGATGCACGGCGAACTCGCCGACGATCGTCTTGCCCGACCCGGTGGGGGCCGCGACCAGCACCCCCTTGCCCGCCTCCAGGGCCTGGCAGGCCTCGATCTGGAACGGGTCCAGACCGAACTCGTACATCTCGCGGAAGGGCCCGAGGGCCGTCGCCATCTCGGCCGCTCGGTCCCGAGAGGCCTGGTATCGCTCAGCTGGTGAGAGGTCCTCTGTCATCTTGGCTACGAGCCTACCCGCCACCTCTGACACTCAGCGCGATCTTTAAATGCCCTTGGCCGATCCCTCGTCCGGGCCCCGCTCAGCGTCCGGTGAGCACCCGCACGGCACCCGGTACGCAGGTGGCGGTGAGCGGCAGCGCGCCCAGCGGTTCACCGTCCGCGTACGCCGTGACCATGGCCGCCGCCAGTTCGATCGAGGAGACCCGGTGCACGGTGACGGCGGGGTGGCCCAGATGCGTGCCCTGGTAGACCCTCGGGAAGACCTTGAGGAGCGTGGTGCGGGTGCACCGCCCCACCACGGTGACGTCGAAAAGACCGTCGTCCATCTCCGCGTCGGCGCAGATCCGCATGCCCCCGCCGTACATGGTTCCGTTGCCGACCGCGATGAGGGTGGCCTCGATCTCGGTGGCCTCTCCCCCGTCGAGCCGGATCCGGTACGGGATCGGCCGGAAGGCGGCCAGTTCCGCGAGGATCGCGAGGTCGTACGTGAACCGGCCGCCGACGGAGCGCCTCCGGTTGACCCGGTCGTTGACCCGGGAGTCGAAGCCGGAGGCGAGGACGGAGCCGAACCAGCGGTCCCCGACCCGTCCGAGGTCGACCTCGCGGTGGCCGCCCTCCTTGAGCGCCCGCGCGGCCAGCCGTCCGGCGGCGGCCGGGTCACGTATCGGCAGCCCCAGCGCTCGGGCGAAGTCGTTGCCCGTGCCGACGGCGACGACCCCGAGCGGGGTGGCGGACCCGGCGACCGCCTGGAGGGCCAGGGACATCAGTCCGTCCCCGCCCACGGCTATCAGCGCCCCGGTCCCGGCCGTGACGGCCTCGCGGGCCCGGCGCAGGGCGTCGTCGGCGTCCTCGCCCAGCACCGTGCGGACGGAGAATCCGGCGTCCCGCAACGCGGAAGCGGCCGGCTGCGCGGCGTGCGCGCCCCGGCCGCGTCCCGCGGTGGGATTGACGAAGAGGGTGATCTCGCTGGTCACCCTTCCGGACCTTACAAGGTCAGGTGATGTCGTCGTAACCGTTCAGCCGGTGGGATCCGGGGCCGTCCGCCTCGCCGGACGCCTGCCCCGGAAGCGCGGGGCGGGAGCGGGAGACGTTCTCGACGCTGCCGACGGGCTCGGGCGTCAGATCGAGATCCGAGGCCTCGTCGTCGCTGAGCTCGGCGTCGGGGTTGTTGCGGTTGCGCCGCTTGTCGTTCAGCAGGGAGAAGCCGACGGCGACGAAGTAGAGCAGCGCGAGCGGTCCGGCGAGAAGGAGCATGGAGACCGGTTCGCCGCCGGGGGTCGCGATCGCCGCGAAGGCGGTGAGGCCCACGATCATCCCGCGCCACCAGCCGAGCATCCGCTTGCCGGTGACGACACCGGTCATGTTCAGCGCGATGAGCAGCAGCGGCAGTTCGAAGGCGATGCCGAAGACGATCACCATGCGGACCAGCAGATCCAGATAGCTGTCGAGCTCGATCTGGTTCTGCACGTTCTCGGGGCTGAACCCGAGCATGATCTCGGCGGTCTGCGGCAGGATCGCGTACGCGAGGTAGCCGCCGGAGAGGAAGAGGGGCGCGCCCACGACGGCGAAGGCGTAGGCGTAGCGCTTCTCGCCCTGGTGCAGCCCGGGGGCCACGAAGGCCCACAGCTGGTACAGCCAGACCGGGGTGGCCAGCAGGACGCCGGACATCAGGGCGACCTTGAGGGCGTTGGTGAACGGCGCCAGCAGGGTGTTGGTCTTCAGCAGCGCGCAGGGTTTGCCGTTGACGGCGACGACCACGCCGTCCTTGCACCCGACGGATTCGAGAAGGGGGCGCAGAAGGAAGTCGTAGATCTCCTTCTGGAAGAACGCTGCCACGATCGTCACCACGACGATCGCCAGCACGGCCTTCAGCAGCCGGTTACGCAGCTCACGCAGGTGATCGAGGAGAGGCATCCGCCCCTCGTCGTCCTTCTCCTGCTTGCGGGCAGACTTGAGCAACCCACTTCCCTCGTCTCGTGCGGCGGCTGTCGGCGGAGCGCGTCAGCTGTCAGCTCTGGGTGGTGGGCTTGGCCTCGCCGACCGGACGGGAGCTGGTGACGTCTCCCGGCGCGGCCTGGATGGTGCGCGCGGTGGTGGACTGCGGGGGCGTCGGGTCCTCGACGGTCTCCGTCGTGGGCGCCGTGGTCGCCGCGTCGTCCTTCTTCATGGCCTTGGCCTCGCTCTTGAGGATGCGGGCCGACTTGCCGAGCGAGCGCGCCATGTCGGGAAGCTTCTTGGCGCCGAAGAGCAGCAGGATGACAGCGATGATCAGAACGATCTCGAGGGGCTTCAGATTGCCGATCATGTGCGACTTCCTTCTCACTGAGGCGGCTGGAGGGTGGGCTCGCCGTTCGACCGGGCATACGTCCGATCATTGCGCTTGGCAGCGATCGTAACCCGCAAGGGTAAACGCGAGGCAATGCCCGTGCGTACTCCCGCTTGCGACCCGCACCTCCCTGCCTGGGCCGACTCCTGCAGCGTACCCTCCGGTGCCGAAGGACATCAGGCCCCGGGGCCGCTATCGCAGGCCCTCGCCGGTGGCCGCGAGGCGGGTGGCCGCTCGTTCGAGGTCCTCCGACGCCCGGTTGATCCGCTCCGTGGTGACCGTCACCTGTCGGCCGAGACGCTGGGCCTCGACGAAGACCTTGACGCCGAGCACACCGAGCACGGCGATGCCCAGGAATCCCAGGGCGATGGCGAGCATGGGCCAGAACATTCGGCGGTGCCTCTTCCTACGGGGCTTCCAACGGGCGCTGGGGTCGGGGTGCTACAGGGCGGTGTGCAGGCGCAGTGTCCGTACGCCACCGCCGGTGAGCAGTTCGATGATGCGCTCCCCGGCGGGCTTGCGGACCGAGGCGCCGCACTCGGGGCAGGTGAAGGTGTAGAAGGTGGTGCGGCTGGTGGCGCCGATCGCCAGGCGCAGTGCCGCGGCGGCCAGCTCGAAGCGCCCGCGGCAGTCGGGGCAGGCGGCCCGGAAGCGTACGGCGGCGGATACGGGCACGGGGACGGGCCCCGTGCCGGGCAGGGGCGTCGGGCGGGACCCGGTCGCCGCGGCCGGAAACAGGCGCGTCCGGTTCATCGTTGTCTCCCCTCCTCGGGACTCAGACCGCGTCCTCGTAGGCGGCGAGTGCCTCGCGGGCGGCCTCGCGGGCGCTGTCGGCGAGTTGCGGCGGGGTGACGATGCGGCCGTCGCCGCCGAGGCGCAGGGCGAGCCGGCGCAGGGAGGCCGGGTCCGGGGTGCGCAGGGTGATCCGCAGGCCGCCGTCGGGGAGTTCCTCGGCGGAGTCGTGCGGGTAGTACTCGGCGACCCAGCGGCCGCCGGTGCCGACCTCGATGACGACTTCCGGGTCCTCGGCGGCCGGCTGGACCAGCCCCGCGGACAGGTCGCGCAGCTCCAGCTCGGGCGGGGCGGCGGGGGCGTCGAGGAGGCGGATCTCGGCGACCCGGTCCAGCCGGAAGGTCCGGCGGGCCTCGGAGAGCCGGCACCAGCCCTCCATATAGGTGTGGCCGACGGCGAAGAGCCGGATCGGGTCGACCTCGCGCTCGGTGAGTTCGTCGCGGGCGGGCGAGTAGTAGCGCAGCCAGAGCCTGCGGCGCTCGGAGATGGCCCGGTCGACGTCGGCGAAGACGCCGCCCTCCGCCTCGAAGGTCACCGAGAGCCGGGAGCTGGCCGCCCCCGACTCCCCCGCGGCCGTCTCCAGCTTGGCGGTCGCGCGGACGAGGGCGAGCCGGTCGCTCTCGCGCAGGCCGGGGAGGGTGGCGACCGCGCGGGCGGCGACGAGCAGCGCGGTGGCCTCGTCCGCGGCGAGGCGGAGCGGCTCGGCGACGTCGTCCGGGTTGTGCCACCAGATCCGGTCGCCGTCGGTGTCGATGTCGAGGAGGTCGCCGCCGCGGAAGCTGGTGCCGCACATGGGCAGGACGTCGAGGTCCGAGATCAGCTCGTCCTCGGTGATCCCGAAGGCCCGCGCCACGTCCTGGACGTGGGCGCCGGGGCGCTCGCGCAGATACGTCACCAGGGACAGCATCCGGCGGGTCTGGTCGATCGCGTTCGTGGCCATCGTTTCCCTGTCCCTGTCCCTAGTCCTTGGCCACGGCGCGGAGCCGGTCCACCACATCGGCCCGCAGATCGGCGGGTTCCTCCACGACGACGTCCGGGCCGAACTCGACGAGCCAGGCGTCGAGGCCGTGGCCGTACGGGATCTCCAGCTCGTCCCAGCCGTCTCCGCGTTCCCTCACGGCTATCGCCCGCGACCGGAGCGGGTAGCCGGCTCCGGCGCGCAGCCTGATCCGGGCGGTACGGGTCGCGGTCTCGCCGGCCCAGCTCTCGACGGTCTCGCGGACGGTGACCACGTCGGGCACCTCGGCGCTGAAGACCCCCGCGCGGGAGCGGACCTTGCCGGTGATGCGGGAGAGCCGGAAGACGCGTTCGGCGCCGCGCTCGCGGTCCCAGCCGGCGAGGTACCAGTGGCCGCGCCAGCATTCGAGGGTCCAGGGTTCGACCTGGCGCTGCTCGGGGCGGGCGGAGTTGGCCTTGCGGTAGTCGAAGGTGACGGGGCGGCGGTCGCGGCAGGCCAGCATCAGGGGCTCGAAGGCGGCCTCGTGGACGGGGATGCGGGGTTCCAGGGCGCTGTGGACCTCGTAGGCGTCCTCGGCCTCCGGCATCCCGGCGGCCCGCAGCTTCTGGAGGGCGCCGCTGGCGGCTCCGGCGAGGCGGGCCTGCTGCCAGACCTTGGCGGCGAGACCGAGGGCCGCGGCCTCCTCGGCGTCCAGGGTGATGGGGGGCAGCCGGTTGCTGTCGCGGCGGGCCAGGTATCCGGTGTCCCCGTCGAGGTTCTCTACGGTCTCGATGACGAGGCCGAGCTCGCGCAGATCGTCCTTGTCGCGCTCGAACATCCGGTTGAAGGAGTCGTCGGAGCCCGCTTCGAGGTAGGCCTCGATGGATCCGCGGAGCTCGCGCTTGCTGAGGGGGCGCCGGGTCCCCAGCAGGCACAGCGCCAGGTTCATCAACCGCTCGGCCTTGGCAATCGCCATCGACGCCCTTTCTCTTGTTGCTCTACGACCGCCGACCGTACCGCCCCGGGGTGTGGGGACCAAAAGGCGGGCCGCTGACCGAAGAGCGGTGGCGGGCCGGCCGGGCAGCGGTGAGGGCCCCCGCCGGGCGGCGGGGGCCCTCACGCTCACAACCGGAACGGATCAGACCGCGACGAGGTCGCAGACGAAGATCAGCGTCTCGCCCGGGGCGATCTTGCCACCGGCGCCGCGATCGCCGTAGGCGAGGTGCGCGGGGATGATCAGCTGGCGACGGCCGCCGACCTTCATGCCCTGCACGCCCCGGTCCCAGCCGGGGATGACCTGGCCGGCACCGAGCTGGAACTGCAGCGGGGTGCCGCGGTTCCAGGAGGCGTCGAACTCCTCGCCGGTGGAGAAGGACACGCCCACGTAGTGGACGGAGACGGTCTGGCCCGCCTGGGCCACCGCGCCGTCGCCCTCCCAGATGTCCTTGATCTGCAGGTCGGCCGGCGGCTCGCCACCCGGGAAGTCGACCTCGGGCTTGTCGATGCTCACGGAAACTGCTCCTCTAAATGATGAACTGGACAACCGGGACAGTCTTACACCTTGGCGAGGATGTCCACGGCGAAGACCAGGGTGGAGTTCTTCGGGATGGCCTGCTGCTGCTGGTCGCCGAAGGCCTGGTCCGGCGGGATGACGAGCAGCACCCGGCTGCCGACCTTCTTGTCGACCAGGCCGTTCTTGAGGCCCTTGAGGGTGACCTGGGACAGCGGGAAGGTCTGGGTCTTGCCCGTGGTGTACGTGTTGTCGAACTCCTTGGCGCCCTTCCAGATCATGCCGACGTAGTTCACGACGACACTGTCGGACTCCTTGACGACCTCGCCGTCGGACTCCAGGACGTAGTTGGAGACGAGCTTCTTCGGCGGGTCGCCCTTGGGGATGGTGACCGTCGGGGCCTTGCCGTCGGTCTTCACGCCGACCTTGGGCAGGTCGGCGTTGTCCTGGGCGACCTCGGCGCCCTTGGCGGAGGCCGGGATCTGGGTGGCCTTCAGAACGTCGACGACGAACACGAGCGTGGCGTTGGGCTTGATGTCCCCCTGGCCCTGCTCGCCGTAGCCGAGCTCCGGCGGGATGACCAGCTCGACGCGGCTGCCGACCTTCTGGCCGACCAGGCCCTTGTCCCAGCCCTGGATGACCATTCCGGCGCCGAGCGTCAGGTCGAAGGGCTGCTTGCGGTCGAAGCTGTTGTCGAACGGCTTGGTGGAGTCCCACGCCTGGCCGAGGTAGTTGACCTGGATCGCGTCGCCGTTCTTGAGCTTCGCGCCGTCCCCCGCGCTGATGACTTCGGTCTTCAGCTCCTTGGGCGGGTCACCCTCACCCTTGGACAGGGTGGGCTTCTCGCCGAACTTGTCGCCCGCGGTGATCGCGGGGACGCCGTTCTTGGACGAGGCGGAGTCGGAGGCCTTGTCGTCGCTGCCGCACGCCACTGCCGACAGCAGCAGGAGGGGGGCGAGAAGAAGGCCGGCAATTCGGCGCACTGGTTCCTCAGATCTCAGGGGGCACGGTGAATCAGTCCCGCAACACTCTAAGGGCTGTTCCGTCATCCCTGGCGGGCGCACGACGACGACTGCCGCACCTTCCGGCATTGTCGGAACATCCTCATACGTCCGGTGTGCGGCCCCCTCTGGCACGCGGACGGCCCCGGACCCCAGGACCGGTGGGTCCGGGGGCCGGGGCCGTGACGCGGTGACGTCGGCTCACATGCCGGCGATCAGCTTCTCCACCCGCTCGTCCACGGAACGGAACGGGTCCTTGCACAACACCGTGCGCTGCGCCTGGTCGTTGAGCTTGAGGTGGACCCAGTCGACGGTGAAGTCCCTCCGCTGTTCCTGGGCCCTGCGGATGAAGTCACCGCGCAACCGCGCCCTGGTGGTCTGCGGGGGCACCGACTTGCCCTCGAAGATCTTCAGGTCGTTGCAGATGCGGGCGGTCTGCCCCTTGCGCTCCAGGAGGTAGAAGAGGCCTCGGCGGCGGTGGATGTCGTGGTAGGCGAGGTCTATCTGGGCGACCCGCGGATTCGACATGGTCATGTTGTGCTTGGCCCGGTACCGCTCGATGAGCTTGTACTTCATGACCCAGTCGATCTCGGTGTCGATCCGGTCGAGGTCCTCGGCCTCGACCGCGTCCAGGGTGCGGCCCCACAGCTCCAGGACCTGGTCGACGGTGCCGGTGCGGATGCCCCGGCGCTCGACGAAGTCCACGGCCTTCTCGTAGTACTCCCGCTGGACCTCGATGGCCGAGGCCTCCCGGCCGCTGGCCAGGCGCACCTTGCGCTGCCCCGTGATGTCGTGGCTGACCTCGCGGATCGCCCGGATCGGGTTCTCCAGGGTCAGGTCGCGCATCACCGTGCCCGCCTCGATCATGCGGAGCACCAGGTCGGTGGCGCCGACCTTGAGCAGCATGGTGGTCTCGGACATGTTCGAGTCGCCCACGATGACGTGGAGGCGACGGTACCGCTCGGCGTCGGCATGGGGTTCGTCGCGGGTGTTGATGATCGGCCGGGAGCGGGTGGTCGCGGAGCTGACGCCCTCCCAGATGTGCTCGGCGCGCTGGCTGACGCAGTAGACCGCGCCGCGCGGAGTCTGGAGCACCTTGCCCGCACCGCAGATCAGCTGCCTGGTGACGAGGAACGGAATGAGGATGTCCGCGAGCCGGGAGAATTCTCCGTGGCGGGCGACGAGGTAGTTCTCGTGGCAGCCGTAGGAGTTTCCCGCAGAGTCGGTGTTGTTCTTGAAGAGATAGACGTCGCCCGCGATTCCCTCCTCGTGCAGGCGGCGTTCGGCGTCGACGAGCAGGCCTTCGAGAATGCGCTCGCCCGCCTTGTCGTGCGTGACCAGTTCGGTCACATTGTCGCATTCGGGGGTTGCATATTCCGGATGCGATCCCACGTCGAGGTAGAGGCGGGCGCCGTTCCGCAGAAAGACATTGCTGCTGCGGCCCCATGACACAACACGGCGGAAGAGGTAGCGCGCCACTTCGTCAGGTGACAGTCGGCGCTGTCCCCTGAACGTGCACGTGACGCCGTACTCGTTCTCCAGCCCGAAAATGCGGCGGTCCATGACTGAACATTACGCCTTATGGCCTGAGCTGAAACCGGGTTCGACGGCACCGTTTCGATCATTTTCCGAACCCGTCACGACGGCGGGCGTACGGGAGGCGCCCCCGAGGACCTTCCCGGTGGCCAGCAGGACCACCAGGGCGGCCGCTCCCCCGGCCCCCGCGACGGCGAAGCTCCAGGCGGTCGAGCCGAGTTCGACGGCCGGCCCCGCGACGGCCGTGCCGGCTGCCGCGCCTACGCCGAACGTGGTGACGAGCCAGGAGAACGCCTCGGTCACCGTGCCGCGCGGGGCATGCCGGTCGACCACGATGAAGGAGCAGGCGATGGCCGGTGCGAGAAACACTCCGGCGAGAGCGGCGAGGGCGGTCATGACGGGCACCGAGGGGGTGAGGGTCAACGGCAGATAGCCCAGCGCCAGCAGCCCGACGATGACCCGCAGCCGCTTCTCGGGGGCGCCGGCCCACTGCCGCGCCCCGTAGCCGAGTCCTCCGATCAGCGCGCCGAGCCCGAGCGCGGCCATCAGCCACCCGTACACCGATTCCCTGCCGTGGTCGTCGGCGTACGCCACCCCGGCCACCGTGATGGAGCCGAGGGCGAGCCCGACGAAGAAGAACGCGCCGAGCAGGGCGAGGAGTCCGGGCGAGCGCAGGGCGCCCAGCCAGTGGGCCTCACGGGGAGCGGAGCGCCAGGTGCGCGAGGGCTCGGACAGGACGACCGAGAGGGCGCCGAGGACGCCGATGGCGTTGATGACGAGCAGCGCGGCGGCCGGGGACCAGAGCGAGACGAGCAGCGTCACCAGGAGCGGGCCGACGGTGAACATGATCTCCTGCGCCACGGCGTCCAGGGCGTAGGCCCGGTGCACCTGCCCCTCCCCCTTGAGAACGCTGGGCCACAGGGCCCGCAGACCGCCCTCCAGCGGCGGTGTGGCGACCCCGGCGACGACGACGGCGAGGTAGGCCAGCGGGAGCGAGCCGAGGCCGGTGAGGGCCAGCAGAGCCATTCCGAGCGCGGAGAGCGCGGCGGCCGGCAGCTGGACACGCGGCTGCCCGTACAGGTCGACCGCTCGGCCGAGCAGCGGCTGCCCGACGGCGGTGGCCAGTCCGTAGGCGGCGGCGAGCGCGCCGGCCAGCGTGTAGCTGCCGCCCTCCGCCCGGGTGAACAGCACGATCGCGATGTGCGCGGTGCCGTTGGGCAGCCGCCCCACCAGGGTGCCCGTCAGCAGCCGGGCGGCGTGCCGCGCCCGGAGGATCTCCAGATATCCCGCGGCCATGTCCGCCCCTCTCCACCCCGGCACCCCGAGGTGTTACGTATAACGTCGAGGCTCATACGTACCATGTGCGCAGTTCGCGGGTCCACCTCGCGGCGTTACGGACATCCCGCACGGAGGCACGAGTGACCAGCGCGCAGCAGCCCGTCCCCGCCCGGCCCACCAGCCGCGACGTGGCCCGTGCGGCGGGCGTCTCCCAGGCGACGGTCTCCCTGGTGCTCGGCGAGAAGTGGCCGGGCAGGGTGTCGGAGACCACGGCCCAGCGGGTCCGGGACACCGCGGCGGAGATCGGCTACCGGCCCAATCTGGCGGCCCGCAGTCTCCGGCTCGGCCGCACCAGGACCGCGCTGCTGGTGGTTCCCGCGCTCACCAACGAGTTCTTCGCACGGGTGTACGCCGGGGCTGCGGCGCTCGCCGCCGAGCACGACTTCGGCGTGGTGCTCTACCCCTCGCCGGACGGCACGGGCCCGGCCCGGGACCCGTTCGCCTCCGCCCGCGCCGCGCTCGACGGGGTCATCGCGTCCTCGATGGCCGCCGACGCTCTGGGCGCGCTGCACGGGGCGGATCTGCCGCTGGTGATGCTGGACAGCGATCCATCGGACCCCGGGCCCGCCGCCCATGTGAACCTGGACATCGCGGACGGGATGCGACAGGTGACGGATCATCTGCTGGGGCTCGGCCACCGCCGCTTCCTGCATCTGGCGTCCGCCGTGGACACCTGGACGTTCGCGGTGCGCGCCGAGGCGCTGCGCGACGTGCTGGGAACGGCGGGGGACGCGACGGTGCGCACGGTGCGCGCCCCGCTGGACGTACGGGCGGGGCGCGAGGCGGCGGAACAGGCCCTGTCCGTCCCCGGGGACCGGCCCACCGCGATCGTCTGCGACGACGACATTCTGGCCGCCGGCGCGTGCAAGGCGGCCCGCAGGCTCGGGCTGCGGGTGCCGGAGGAGCTGTCGGTCACCGGGTTCGACGACCTCGCCCTGGCCACCGCGCTGGAGCCGGAGCTGACCACGGTGCGGTTGCCGGCGGAGCAGGTCGGGGAGAGGGGCATGGAGGCCCTGCTCACGGTGCTGGACGGCCGTCCCGTCCAGCAGGACGGTCTGCCGGTCCGGCTCGTCGTACGCGGCTCCACGGCGCCGCCGCCCGCAGGCCGGGCATGACGGCGCCCCCGGGCCGGGACCCGGGGGCGCCGCTCGTCTACTTGTCCGTCTCCTCCGCCGAGCCGGGGGCGGTGTCGGTGCTGTCCGTGCTGTCGGTGTCCTCGGTGTCGGACGGGGCGTCCGTCGGCGTGCTGCCGGCGGCTTCCGTGTCCAGCAGCCGGGCCAGCTGACGACCGACGATCCGCTTGAACTTGCGCTGCTGGGGGCGGGTGCGGTCCAGGACCGCGACCTCCAGGCGCTCCGCCGGGATCTCCCGCTCGCCGCCGCCGGGCTCGCGCGAGAGCGCCTGGACGGCCAGCTTGAGCGCCTCGGCGAGGGTCATGCCGTCGCGGTGGCGCTGGTCGAGGAAGCTGCTGATCTGCTCGGAGTTGCCGCCGACCGCGACCGAGCCGTGCTCGTCCACGATCGAGCCGTCGTGCGGCAGCCGGTAGATCTGGTCGCCCTCGGCCGCGCTGCCGACCTCGGCGACCACCAGTTCCACCTCGTACGGCTTCTCGGCAGCGCTGGAGAAGATGGTGCCGAGCGTCTGGGCGTAGACGTTGGCCAGCCCACGGGCCGTCACATCGTCCCGGTCGTAGGTGTATCCGCGCAGATCGGCGTAGCGCACACCGCCGATGCGGAGGTTCTCGTACTCGTTGTACTTGCCGGCGGCGGCGAAGCCGATCCGGTCATAGATCTCGCTGAACTTGTGCAGTGCGCGGGACGGGTTCTCGCCGACGAACACAATGCCGTCGGCATACTGCAGCACAACAAGGCTGCGACCACGGGCGATGCCCTTGCGGGCGTATTCCGCCCGGTCGGCCATGGCCTGCTGGGGTGAGACATAGAACGGCGTCGACACCGGCTATCCGTCCCTTTCTGTCAGTGACGAGTGCGTCTGAGGCTGGAGGTCCGGATCAGAGCAGCGCGGCGCGCGGGCCGTCGGGCTGCTCGAGTCGGCGTTCCAGGATGGAGCGCGCGATCTCGGAGGACTCCTGGTCGGTCAGCCTCCGGAAGCCTTCGTCGGTGATGACGGTGACGATCGGGAAGATGCGGCGCGCCACGTCCGGGCCGCCGGTCGCCGAGTCGTCGTCCGCCGCGTCGTACAGCGCCTGCACGACCAGGGTGAGGGCCTGCTCCTCCGTCAGGTCCTCGCGGTAGAGCTTCTTCATCGCGTTGCGGGCGAAGATCGACCCGGAGCCGGTGGCCGCGTAACCGCTCTCCTCGGTGCGGCCGCCGGTGACGTCGTAGGAGAAGATGCGGCCCTTCTCGCGGTCGACGTCGTAACCCGCGAAGAGGGGCACCACGGCGAGGCCCTGCATGGCCATGGCGAGGTTGCTGCGGATCATGGTGGAGAGGCGGTTGGCCTTGCCCTCCAGGGAGAGCTGGGCTCCCTCGACCTTCTCGAAGTGCTCCAGCTCCAGCTGGAACAGCTTGACCATCTCCACGGCCAGGCCGGCGGTGCCGGCGATGCCCACCGCGGAGTACTCGTCGGCGGGGAAGACCTTCTGCATGTCGCGCGAGGCGATCATGTTGCCCATGGTGGCGCGCCGGTCGCCGGCCAGGACCACACCACCGGGGAAGGACGCCGAGACGATGGTCGTCCCGTGCGGCGCCTCGATGGCCCCCTGGAGCGGCGGCAGGCTCCGGTTGCCCGGGAGCATCTCGGGCGACTGGTCGGACAGGAAGTCCATGAACGAGGACGAACCCGGCGTCAGGAAGGCAGCTGGTAGACGCCCGGTGCTACGAGTGTTGGCTTCCACGCGTTTCCCTCCACGTATGCGATGGCCCTGCGCAAGAGAGTCAGGATCATCCCCCAACTTGCCGATGGCCGAATTGCAGTTGAAGCAAGTACGTACGCCACGGACCCTACCCGCCCGGCGGGAGTGATCCACATGTTCGGAGTGGGTTATCCGCACCAATCCGGCGGGACCGGGAGCCGGCCCCGGGTCGGTGGGCGGGGTGACGGCGCCCGCCGCGGCGAACGCCGTCACCCCTTTCACCCCTCAAAATCTGCGCGGGTGTTCGCGTGAGCACCCGGAACACCTCCGAATGTTCACACTGGTGAACTACTGTCCACCCTTTTGAACGAAGGATCGGACGAAATCCTCGGCATTCTCTTCGAGGACGTCGTCGATCTCGTCCAGGACCGAGTCGACGTCGTCGCTCAGCTTCTCCTGGCGCTCCGCGAGGTCCTCGGACGCCTGCGCGTCCTGCGCCTGCTCCTCGACCTCCTCGGTGGAACGTGTCGCCTTCTGCTGTCCGCCGCCGGTGTCCTTGGTCGCCATGTAGCTCACCCCGCTCGGTTCGAAGCAATCGAAGCTCTTGATCAGACCCTACCCACGGGGTCCGACATTTGACCCGGTGGTTGAGGCAACGCCCGCGCCTCGGATGATTGATTCCCAGCCCGGAGGCCTTTCAGCCGCCCGACAGCACGCGGACCAGCTCCTCCGCCGTCCGGCAGCGGTCCAGCAGCCCCTTGACGTGCTCCTTCGTGCCGCGCAGCGGTTCCAGGGTGGGCACCCGCTGCAGGGAGTCGCGGTCCGGCAGGTCGAAGATCACCGAGTCCCACGAGGCCGCCGCCACGTCGTCGGCGTACTGCTCCAGGCACCGCCCGCGGAAGTAGGCCCTGGTGTCCTCCGGGGGCTTCGTACGGGCCCTGGCGACCTCGTCCTCGTTCAGCAGGCGCTTCATCTTCCCGCGGGCCGCCAGGCGGTTGTAGAGGCCCTTGTCGGGCCGTACGTCCGCGTACTGGAGATCCACCAGATGCAGCCGGGGCGCGTCCCAGTCCAGCGCGTCGCGGCGGCGGTAGCCCTCCATGAGCTCCCGCTTGGCGATCCAGTCCAGCTCGCCCGCCAGGCTCATCGGATCGGTCTCCAGCCGATTGAGGGTGTCCTCCCAGCGGGTCAGGATGTCCTTGGTCTGCTCGTCGGCGTCCGCGCCGTACCGCTCGTCGACGTACTTGCGGGCCAGCTCGAAGTACTCCATCTGGAGCTGGACCGCGGTGAGCGTCCGGCCGCTGCGGAGCGTGATCAGCTGCCGGAGGTCCGGGTCGTGGGAGACCTGGTGCAGGGTGCGCACGGGCTGGTCGACCGCGAGGTCGACGTTGATGAAGGCGTCCTCGATCATGGCCAGCACCAGGGACGTGGTGCCGAGCTTGAGGTAGGTGGAGATCTCCGAGAGGTTGGCGTCACCGATGATCACATGGAGCCGGCGATACTTCTCGGCGTCGGAGTGCGGCTCGTCCCGGGTGTTGATGATGGGGCGCTTGAGCGTGGTCTCCAGGCCGACCTCGACCTCGAAGTAGTCGGCGCGCTGGCTGATCTGGAAGCCGTGCTCGTTGCCGTCCTGGCCGATGCCGACCCGGCCCGCACCCGTGACGACCTGGCGCGAAACGAAGAACGGCGTCAGGTGGCGCACGATGTCCGAGAACGGCGTCTCCCGCCGCATGAGGTAGTTCTCGTGCGTGCCGTAGGAGGCGCCCTTGTTGTCGGTGTTGTTCTTGTAGAGGTGGATCGGCTGCGCGCCGGGGATCGCGGCCGCCCGCTCGGCGGCCTCCGCCATGACCCGTTCGCCGGCCTTGTCCCAGAGCACCGCGTCGCGCGGATTGGTGATCTCCGGGGAGCTGTATTCGGGGTGCGCGTGGTCGACGTACAGCCGGGCGCCGTTGGTGAGGATGACATTGGCCAGGCCGATGTCCTCGTCGGTGAGCTGACTGGAGTCGGCGGTCTCCCGGGCGAGGTCGAAGCCTCGCGCGTCACGCAGCGGGTTCTCCTCCTCGAAGTCCCAGCGGGCGCGTCGCGCCCGGTGCATCGCCGCCGCGTAGGCGTTGACGATCTGGGACGAGGTGAGCATGGCATTGGCGTTGGGGTGGCCGGGGACGGAGATCCCGTACTCCGTCTCGATGCCCATTACTCGCCGTACGGTCATGCGGCCCTCCTTGCCCGGCGTCGGCCCCTCCGGGAACGACGCTCAAGTACCGCTGCTGTGTCCGGTGCGTATGCGGTGCCCGTCACCGCACTGCGCGACTCGGCGGTACCGCAGAGCCTAGAGCGCCTCTGCGCCGGCGGGGAGATCAATCACGACATTGCTCCGGCACGGCCGGAACGGGGTAATGAAACCGGCTGCGGAGGCCCCTGGGGGCTTCCGCAGCCGGTCCGCGTATTACAGGTACTGGCCGGTGTTGGCCACCGTATCGATGGAGCGTCCGGTGTCCGCGCCCTGCTTTCCGGTGACGAGTGTGCGGATGAAGACGATCCGCTCACCCTTCTTACCGGAAATCCTGGCCCAGTCGTCCGGATTGGTCGTGTTCGGCAGGTCCTCGTTCTCCTTGAACTCGTCCACGCAGGCCTGCAGGAGGTGAGCGACCCGCAGCCCTTTCTGGCCCTGTTCCAGGAATGCCTTGATGGCCATCTTCTTTGCCCGGTCGACGATGTTCTGAATCATCGCGCCGGAGTTGAAGTCCTTGAAGTACAGGACTTCCTTGTCGCCGTTGGCGTACGTGACCTCGAGGAAGCGGTTCTCCTCGGACTCCGTGTACATCCGCTCCACGACGGACTGGATCATGGCGTGGGCAGCGGCCGGCCGGGAGCCGGTGTGCTCGGCCAGATCGTCCGCGTGCAGCGGGAGCCCCGGGGTGAGGTACTTCGCGAAGATGTCCTTCGCCGCCTCGGCGTCCGGACGCTCGATCTTGATCTTCACATCGAGGCGGCCCGGGCGCAGGATGGCGGGGTCGATCATGTCCTCGCGGTTGGAGGCGCCGATGACGATGACGTTCTCCAGGCCCTCCACCCCGTCGATCTCGGCGAGCAGCTGCGGGACGATGGTGTTCTCCACGTCCGAGCTGACGCCGCTGCCGCGGGTGCGGAAGAGGGACTCCATCTCGTCGAAGAAGACGATGACGGGGGTGCCCTCGCTCGCCTTCTCCCTCGCACGCTGGAAGACCAGGCGGATGTGCCGCTCGGTCTCGCCGACGTACTTGTTGAGGAGCTCGGGGCCCTTGATATTGAGGAAGTAGCTCTTCCCCGCGGGCTGCCCGGTGACCTCGGCGACCTTCTTGGCGAGCGAATTGGCGACGGCCTTGGCGATGAGCGTCTTGCCGCAGCCGGGCGGACCGTAGAGCAGGATGCCCTTCGGCGGGCGGAGCTCGTGCTCCTTGAAGAGGTCGGGGTGCAGGTACGGAAGCTCGACCGCGTCGCGGATCAGCTCGATCTGGTCGCCCAGGCCGCCGATCTTGTCGTAGTCGATGTCCGGGACCTCTTCGAGGACGAGCTCCTCGACCTCGCTCTTGGGGACCACCTCGTAGACGTAACCCGACCTGGAGTCCAGGAGCAGGGCGTCGCCGGAGCGGATGGTGGTGTCCAGCAGCGGCTCGGCGAGCCGCACCACC
Organism: Streptomyces sp. MMBL 11-1; assembly: GCF_028622875.1. Classification (NCBI taxonomy): domain Bacteria; kingdom Bacillati; phylum Actinomycetota; class Actinomycetes; order Kitasatosporales; family Streptomycetaceae; genus Streptomyces; species Streptomyces sp. MMBL 11-1. The sequence continues at coordinate 1,165,118 of NZ_CP117709.1, forward strand.
CTCTCCTCGTCGGTGTGCCCGACGACCAGGGCGCGCTCGCCGTCCTCGAGGATCTCCTTGAGGGTGACGATGTCCCCGGCGCGCTCGAACTGCATGGCCTCGACCACGTTGAGCGCTTCGTTGAGCATGACCTCCTGGCCACGCCGGAGCTCCTCGAGCTCGACACTGGGGCTGACGTTCACCCGGAGCTTGCGGCCCCCGGTGAAGATGTCACAGGTGCCGTCCTCGTTGGCCTGCAGGAAGACGCCGAAGCCGGCCGGCGGCTGCGCGAGCCGGTCGACCTCCTCCTTGAGGGCCACGATCTGGTCGCGCGCCTCACGGAGCGTGTTGGCGAGCCGCTCGTTCTGTGCGGACACGCCCGCCAGGTTCGTCTGCAACTCGACGATCCGCTCTTCGAGAATCCTCGAGTGACGCGGAGAGTCGGCGAGCTTACGTCGCAGGACGGCGATTTCCTGCTCGAGATAGGCAACCTGGCCGGCTGGGTCCTCTGACCCTCGCGCGGGCCGGATGCCGCGGTTGATGTCGTCGTCGTGGGCTGCCACGGTCCTCACCTCCTCCATGGGGAGCTGGACGCTTCCTGACCCTACCTGGGTGGGTGGTGATTGAAACCCCTAGATCACAAAGACTGCGGGGCGTGTCCGATCTTCACCCTTGCGCTCTCCCTCACGTCAAGGGAATACCCACCCTTCGGCACCGGAAAGCCGCCGGTTGTATCGTCGAACTGTTCAACACCCGTCAGGGCTGGCTCCAATTGGTTCAGATACGCAGGAACGGCAGGACACATGACCGTGCAGCAGGACTCGCCGGGCGACAGTGACACGCAGGACCTGGAGGTCTGGATCGACCAGGACCTCTGTACGGGCGACGGCATCTGTGTGCAGTACGCCCCCGATGTCTTCGAGCTGGACATCGACGGCCTGGCATACGTGAAGAGCGGCGACGACGAACTCCTGCAGACCCCTGGGGCGACCACCCCGGTGCCGCTGCCCCTCCTCCAGGACGTCGTCGACTCGGCCAAGGAGTGCCCCGGGGACTGCATCCACGTGCGGCGCGTCAAGGACAGCGTGGAGGTGTACGGGCCCGACGCGGACTAGTCGGTGCGGGGCCTCGCGGCCCGGTCCGGGACGGAGTTCCGCGGCGCGCGCTCAGACGCTGCGCGCGAGGTCGCCGGAGGCGCGGACGAACGCCTTCCCCTGCCATCGCCAGGAGGCCTGTTCCTCCTGGTCGGGGCAGCAGCGGGGCACGTCGAGCGAGGAGTAGCCGAAGAGGGTCGCCGAGACGAGGCCGTCGCGTACGGCGAGGTCCCCGACCGTCTTCCTGTCAGCGGGGTCCACCAGGGTCGCCACGACCCGGGGGGTGGCCCCGCCGCTCTGTGTCAGGACGTAGATGCCGCCCGGCGGGGTCCCGGATCCGGCGGCGCAGTGCACCACGGCGACGGTTTCCGGCCGCCCGTCGCCGTCGAGGTCCCCGGAGACCTTCTTCGCGACGGTCGTGCCGACGCCGCCGCACTCCAGCGGGAACTCCACGGCGGCCGGATCAGGGGCGGGCGCGGGGGCGCCGTGCCGCGTGGTGGTCCGCTGCTCGGGTGCCGTGGCGGTCGCGGTGGCCGTACGGGGCTGGAGCAGCCCGGCGAGCGCGACGACGCCGGCCATCGCCGCGGCCGTGGCGAGCCAGTGCACCGGCTTGGCGGCGGTGTGGGCGAGATCCGGGAGCGCGGGGGTCTGCACGCGGTATGTCTCCTGATGGTTCCTGGAAGCCCGGTGAGGGGGTGGGGAACACCCCCGAGGGGTTGGCCGCATCGTGCCACACCTCACACCCGGGCGGAACGGCGGGGTCTCGACGAATGAGGGTCCCAACGAAAAGGCGCCGCCGCGCAGTTCCCCGGTCGGTCGGGGAACCGCGCGGCGGCGCCGGTGCGTTGGACGGATCAGCCGCGGTCGGCGGCGGGGCCTCCACGGCTCTGGCTGCCGGGTCCGTCGTAGTCGTCGCCGTAGGCGCCCTTGGACGGGCGGCGGCGGCGCAGCGGGGGCTCGACGCCGTCCGCGAGGCGGCGGGCGGTGACCAGGAAGCCGGTGTGGCCGATCATCCGGTGGTCGGGGCGGACGGCGAGGCCCTCGACGTGCCAGTTGCGGATCATCGACTCCCAGGGCTGCGGTTCGGCGAAGCAGCCGATCTCGCGGATGGACTCGACGGTGCGCGAGAGCTGGGTGGTGGTGGCGACGTAGGCGCAGAGGATGCCGCCGGGGACCAGGGCCTTGGAGACGGCCTCCAGGCACTCCCAGGGGGCGAGCATGTCCAGCACGACGCGGTCGACGTCGGTGTCGGAGAGGTTGTCCTGGAGGTCGCCGACGGTCAGCTGCCAGGCCGGGTGCGGGGAGCCGAAGTAGCGCTCGACGTTCTGCTGGGCGATCTCGGCGAAGTCCTCGCGGCGCTCGTAGGAGTGCAGCATGCCCTGCTCGCCGATGGCGCGCAGCAGGAAGGTGCTGAGCGAGCCGGATCCGACCCCGGCCTCCACGACGCGGGCGCCGGGGAAGATGTCGGCGAAGGCCAGGATCTGGCCGGCGTCCTTGGGGTAGACCACGGCGGCGCCGCGGGGCATGGACAGGACGTAGTCGGGGAGCAGGGGGCGCAGCGCGAGATAGGCGACGTTCCCCGTGGTGCGGACAACACTGCCCTCGGGAGCACCGATCAGCTCGTCGTGCGGGAAAGAACCCTTGTGGGTGTGGAAGTTCTTTCCGGCTTCGAGCGTGAAGGTGTAGTGGCGGCCCTTGGGGTCGGTGAGCTGTACCTGGTCCCCGACCTTGAAGGGCCCACGTCGGCGGGCGGCACCGGTCGGTTCAGACATGTGACCAGCCTACCGGTGATTCGGGGCCCTCCGACCGCCCGGCCGCCGCGGTGGCGGGACCGCGAGCCGGCACGCTCGGGACACGGGGCTCAGGCGCCGGGGCGGGCCATGGCCTTGACGAAGGCGCGCTCCACGTCGGCGGTGGAGAGGACTCCGTAGATCTCGCCGGTCTCCTCGACGACCAGGTATTCGGTGGCGGGCGTGGCCTTGAGCCGGTCCAGGAGGGCTTCGCCGGCCAGTTCCGCGGGGACCTTCATGCCGTCGGTGAGGTCCTGGGCGAGGCCGCTGACGGCGACCCAGGGCCGGCGGTGTTCGGGGACGCCGACGATGGCGGCCTCGCGGACGACGCCCTTGGGGTTGCCCTGCCCGTCGACGACGACCAGGGCGCGGGCGCCCGCCTCGTTGGCCCGGCGCAGCGCTTCGGAGAGCGGGGTGGCGGACTCGACGGGGACGGCGCGGCGGGTGAGGGTGCGGGCCCGGAGGTCGGGCAGGTGCTCACGGAGGCGGGCCATGCGCAGGCTGTTCCCGGCGCCGGTCCAGATGATGCCCGCGAGGATCGCGGCGAGGAGCGCGTCCATGACGGTCTCGACCCCGCCGATGTCCTGGGCGGTGCCGCCCAGGGCTCCGGTGTGGGTGAGCAGCGGCAGTCCGACGAGGACGACGACGGCGAGCCCGCGGCCGACCCAGGCGGCGGCGATGGTGCCGCTCATGGGCTTGCCGGTGATCTTCCAGACGACCGCGCGGAGCATCCGGCCGCCGTCCAGGGGCAGGCCGGGCAGCAGGTTGAACGCGGCCACGATGAGGTTGGAGATCATCAGGCCCGCGACCAGGACGCCGGGGACCGTGCCGGGCTCGACGAGCTGCATCGCGCCGTAGAAGACACCGCCGAGGACCAGGGACAGGAGCGGTCCGACGAAGGCGAGGACGAACTCGCGGCCGGGCGTCTCGCTCTCCTTCTCGATCTCCGAGACCCCGCCGAAGAACTGGAGCTGGATACGGCGGACCGGGAGTTTGTAGCGCAGTGCGGCGACCGTGTGGGCCAGTTCGTGGACGAGTACGGAGGCGTAGAAGGCGATGGCGAAGAACAGGGCGACGAGGTAGCGGGCGGCGCCCAGCTCGGGCAGCACGCGGTCGAGCTGGCCGCCGAACACCCAGGTGATCAGCGCGGCGACGACGAACCAGCTGGGGGCGACGTAGACGGGCACGCCGAAGGGCCGGCCCATGAGCAGGCCGCCGCCGGGCTCGGCGGGGCGTTTCGGCTGGCCGTTGTCGGGATCGGCGCCGGGGGCCGTTCCCCCTGCGCCGGGCTGCGGCCGCCCGCTGTCGCCGCTGTCGTCCACGGGGTCCCTTCGGTTCGGTGAGTGGCGTTTGCCACGATCATGCAGTGTGCGAGGGTCTGCCGTCGATGGTATGCCGCTCGCTGTCAGTGGCGGGCCGTAGGGTCTTCAGACATGACTTCCGTGCCGCGGCCGCCCCAGCCGCCTTCGTCCCTGTCGCCGTCGCGGGCGAGCGATTTCATGCAGTGTCCCTTGCTCTACCGCTTCCGGGTCATCGACAAGCTGCCGGAGAAGCCCAGCGAGGCGGCTACCCGCGGCACGCTGGTCCATGCGGTGCTGGAGCGGCTCTTCGACGCTCCCGCGGCCGACCGGACGGCGCCGCGGGCGCGGGCGCTGATTCCCGGCCAGTGGGACCGGCTGCTGGAGTCGAGGCCGGAGCTGACCGGGCTGTTCGCCGACGACACCGAGGGCGAGCGTCTGACGCGCTGGCTGGGTGAGGCGGAGCGGTTGGTGGACCGGTGGTTCTCGCTGGAGGACCCGACGCGCCTGGAGCCGGCGGAGCGTGAGCTGTTCGTCGAGACGGAGCTGGAGTCGGGGCTGCGGCTGCGCGGGGTGATCGACCGGGTGGACGTCGCGCCGAGCGGCGAGGTCCGGATCGTCGACTACAAGACGGGGAAGGCGCCGCGTCCGGAGTACGCCGATGGTCCGCTGTTCCAGATGACGTTCTACGCGCTGGTGATCTGGCGGCTGAAGGGCGTGGTGCCGCGCCGCCTCCAGCTGGTCTACCTGGGCAGCGGGGACGTGCTGACGTACGACCCGGTGGTGGCCGACCTGGAGCGGGTGGAGCGCAAGCTGCTGGCGCTGTGGGACGCGATCTCGCTGGCGACGGAGACCGGTGACTGGCGTCCCCGGCCGACGAAGCTGTGCGGCTGGTGCGACCACCAGGCGGTGTGTCCGGAATTCGGCGGGACTCCCCCGGTGTATCCGCTGTCGGTACGCCCTGCCGATTCGGGTGAGGATGGCCAGGGCAGAATGGGACCGGTCCGGGCCGAGGCCGGCCGTGCCGTGGCCCTTGAGGGCCCTTAAGGAGTTCCTGTGGCGATCCGCGTCCTTCTGGTCGATGACCAGCCTCTGCTGCGCACCGGTTTCCGGATGATTCTGGAGGCCGAAGGCGATCTGGCGGTGGTCGGTGAGGCCGGTGACGGCCTGCAGGCCATCGATCAGGTGCGGGCGCTGCAGCCCGATGTGGTGCTGATGGACATCCGGATGCCGCGGATGGACGGGGTGGAGGCGACCCGTCAGATCACCGGCCCCGGGAAGGACGGTCCGGCGAAGGTGCTGGTGCTGACCACCTTCGATCTCGACGAGTACGTGGTGGAGGCGCTGCGTGCCGGGGCGAGCGGCTTCCTGCTGAAGGACGCTCCGGCGGCCGAGCTGGTGCAGGCGATCCGCGTGGTGGCGGCGGGCGAGGCGATGCTGGCGCCGAGTATCACGCGCCGTCTGCTGGACAAGTACGCGGACCACCTGCCGTCCGGCGAGGACCCGGTGCCGGACGCCCTGCACACGTTGACGGACCGTGAGGTCGAGGTGCTGAAGCTGGTGGCGCGGGGCCTGTCCAACGCGGAGATCGCGGCGGATCTGTTCGTCAGCGAGACGACGGTCAAGACGCATGTGGGCCATGTGCTCACGAAGTTGGGCCTGCGTGACCGGGTGCAGGCCGCGGTGTACGCGTACGAGAGCGGGCTGGTGCGTCCCGGCGCGCAGTAGCGGCCCCGCGCACGCACACGGAGAAGCCGTCCGGCCCGTCCCCTCCTCGGAACAGGAGGGGGCGGGCCGGACGGCTTTCCGGTCCGGTCTCAGACGTTGGGCCGGTTGAGCTCCCAGAGCTGGAGTTCGGAGGTGGCGCTGACGGAGCGCTCCACCCCGGCGATCCCGTCGCGGGAGGCCACGTACTGCTTGCCCTGCCAGATCGGCAGCACCGGCACATCGGTGGCGACGATGTCCTGGAGCTTCTCGTAGGTGATGGCGGCGGCGGTGCGGTCGGTCTCGCGGCGGGACTCCGGGATGAGGACCTTCTGCGCCTCGCGCGACCGGTAGGGCGAGTTGAGGAAGTTGTTCTCGTCCAGGAAGGGCGCGGTGTAGTTGTCCGGGTCCGGGAAGTCGGGGAACCAGCCCATGCCGTAGGCCGCGTAGTCGCCGCGCTTCTGCTCGGGGCGGTACTCCGACCACTCCTTGCCCTGGATGGAGACGTCGAAGAGGCCCGAGCTGTTCAGCTGCTGCCGGATCGCCTTGAACTCCTCGGCGGTGGCCGGGCCGTAGTGGTCGCTGATGTAGTGCAGGGTGAACTTCACCGGCGTCTTGATCCCGCCGTCGCGGAGGATCGCCGCAGCCTTGGCGGTGCTGGGCTCGCCGTACTTGTTGAAGAAGGCGTTGGTGTGCCCGGCGATGCTGGACGGGATCAGCGAGTAGAGCGGTTCGGCGGTGGTGCCGTACACCTTGCCCGCGATCTCGCCCCGGTCGACGAGCTGCGCCATGGCCTGCCGGACGGACTTGTTGACCACGGGGTCCTTGGTGTTGAACCCGACGTAGCTGATGGCGAGGCCGGGCAGTTCGGTGAGCTCGATGCCCTCCTTCGGCGCCACGAGCATGTCCCGGGCCTGTTGGGGCGACATCGCCCGGGTCATCATGTGGATCTTCTTCTCGTCGAGCGCCTTGCCCATGGCCTCGGCGTCGGGGAAGAGCTCCATCTCGACCTTGTCGTTGAGGACCTTCAGCTCGCCCTTGTACGAGGGGTTTCTGTCGAAGGCGATCTTGACGACCCGGCCGTCCTCGACCTGCGGCTTCATGGTGTACGGGCCGGAGCCGTTCACCTGGAAGCCGGTGCGGCCCTCCTTCGCCGGGTACTGCGCTTTCGGGACGATGCCGGCGGCGGGGGTGGCGAGCTTGTAGGGGAAGGTCGCGTCGGGCGCGTTCAGGTGGAAGATCACCTGGTCGTCGCCCTTGGTCTCGATCATGTCGATGTTGGCGAGGAGTCCGACGGGCCCGCTGTCCGCGTCGATGTCGATGACGCGCTGAATGGAGTGCTTCACGTCCTCGGCGGTGACGGGCGCCCCGTCGGCGAAGGTGAGGCCCGCCCGCAGGGTGCAGCGGTAGCTCTCGTTCGCGGTGTCGGTGAAGGTACAGCTGCGGGCGGCCTCGGGCACCGGCTCGCCGCCGCCGCTCGGCACCGCGGTCAGGGTCTGCACGGTCTGCCGCAGGACGTTCCAGACGCCCGCCTCGTAGGCGATGGCCGGGTCGAGCGGCGCGGGGTTCTCCTTGGAGGCCACGAGCTGGTCCGTGGTGCCGACGACGATGGCTCCCTTGCCACCGGCGCCGCTGTCCGTGCTGCCGCAGGCGGCGAGCACGGGGGCGAGCAGGCCGATGACGGCCGGCAGCACCAGGGTCTTGCGGTTCATCTGGACGTTCTCCCTCATCCCGGCAGGTGAGGAATCAAAGCTAGTAGCCGCGGGTGGCCCCTCCGACCGTCCGGCGGGCGACGCCCGCTCCCCCGACGGCCGGAGGGGGCGACATACGATCACCCTTGCGGACATCTCATCCGATCCCGGCGGTCCACCGGAGGCCTGCTGGTGAGAAAGGTCACCCGTCAGGCCTCTTCACACGGACCCCCCGCAACTGATCCACATCCATGGAACGTTGCCGGAACACACACGGAGGCGACCAGGAAATCCACGGTTCGTTCACAAGTGCCCGCTCGGCGCGGGTCAGCCCGTTCCGCCCGCTCCGGTGATGAGCTTGCGCAGGAAGGCGAGGTCGACCTCTTCGAGGGAGCCGACGACCACGCGTCCGGCCGCGGGCGCGATGGGGGCTACGGACGGCACGGCGACGACCCGGCAGCCGGCGGCCTCGGCGGCTGCCACCCCGGTCGCGGTGTCCTCGATGACGGCACAGCGCCAGGGGTCGGCGCCGAAGCCCGCGGCCGCGGTGAGGTAGGGCTCGGGGTGGGGCTTGGTCCGGGTGACCTCGTCCCCGGCGACGGTGAGCGCGAAGTGGTGGCGGCCCACCGATTCCAGCACCCGGTCGATGATCCGGCGGTGGGAGGCGGAGACGAGCGCGGTGGGCACCTCGTACGCGGCCAGTTCGGCGAGCAGCCGCTCGGCGCCCGGCATCAGCGGCACCCCGCGCTCGATGCGCTTCTCGAAGCCGTCGTTGAGCAGCACGGTCAGCTCGTCCAGCCGGATGTCGGCGCCGGTGGCGTCGATGAGGTAGCCGGCGCTGCGGGTCATCGGCCCGCCGACGACCACATCCCGCCAGGACTCGTCCAGCCGGTGCCCGAGACCGGCGAAGACCTCTTTCTCGACGTCCCACCAGAAGCCCTCGGTATCGACCAGGGTTCCGTCCATGTCGAGAAGGACCGCCTGCAGGGCGGCGCCTTCGGCCGTGCGGGTCAAGGACGCGGGGACCGTACTGGTCATCCGGCACACCTTCCGTAAGGGACGAGAAGGCCGGCCGCCATTCCCCGAGAACGGGAGGGCGACCGGCCTGCACTGGACCGACCAGTCTACGACGTGTCCGGCCGCGGTGCGCGAAGGGCGCGAGACCGCGGGGGGAACACGCGGCTACCGGGCGTTGAAGTACTTCGCCTCGGGGTGGTGGATGACGATGGCGTCGGTGGACTGCTCCGGGTGGAGCTGGAACTCCTCGGAGAGGTGCACGCCGATCCGCTCCGGCTGCAGGAGGTCGGCGATCTTGGCCCGGTCCTCCAGGTCCGGGCACGCCCCGTAGCCGAGCGAGAACCGTGCGCCGCGGTACTTCAGCGCGAACATGTCCTCGACGTCCGCCGGGTCCTCCCCGGCGAAGCCGAGCTCGCTGCGGACCCGTGCGTGCCAGTACTCGGCGAGCGCCTCGGCGAGCTGGACGGAGAGGCCGTGCAGCTCCAGGTAGTCGCGGTAGGAGTTGGCGGCGAACAGTTCGGCCGTGGCCTCCCCGATCCGGGAGCCGACGGTGACGATCTGGAGGCCGATGACGTCAATCTCGCCGGATTCCTCGGGGCGGAAGAAGTCGGCGAGGCAGAGGCGGCGGCCGCGGCGCTGGCGCGGGAAGGTGAAGCGGGTGCGCTCGGAGCCGTCCTCGTGGAGGAGGACCAGGTCGTCGCCCTTGGAGACGCAGGGGAAGTAGCCGTAGACGACGGCCGCCTCCAGCAGGTTGTTGGACTGGAGGTGGTCGAGCCAGCCGCGCAGGTGCGGGCGTCCCTCGGTCTCCACCAGCTCCTCGTACGTCGGTCCGTCGCCGGTCCGGGCCTGCTTGAGGCCCCACTGGCCCTTGAACAGCGCGCCCTCGTCGAGCCAGGAGGCGTAGTCCTTGAGCGGGATCCCCTTGATGACGCGGGTGCCCCGGAACGGCGGGGTGGGGATGGGGTTGGTGACGGAGACGTCCGAGCGCACCGAACCCTCGGGCTCCTCGACCTCCAGGACCGCGGTGCCGACCTCCTTCTTGGGCACCCGGCGCTGCTTGAGCTCGGGCAGGACCGCGCCGGGCACGCCGCGCTTGACGCCGATGAGCGCGTCCATGAGGCGCAGGCCCTCGAAGGCGTCACGGGCGTAGCGGACCTCGCCCTCGTAGATCTCGTGCAGATCCTGCTCGACGTAGGCCCGGGTCAGCGCGGCGCCACCGAGGATGACGGGGAAGTCGGCGGCCATCTTGCGCTGGTTGAGCTCCTGAAGGTTCTCCTTCATGATCACCGTCGACTTCACCAGGAGGCCGGACATGCCGATCACATCGGCGCGGTGCTCCTCGGCGGCCTCCAGGATCGCGGAGACGGGCTGCTTGATGCCGAGGTTGACGACGTTGTAGCCGTTGTTGGAGAGGATGATGTCGACGAGGTTCTTGCCGATGTCGTGGACGTCGCCGCGGACGGTGGCGAGCACGATCGTGCCCTTGCCGACCGCGCCCTCGCCGTCAGTGACTTTCTCCATGTGCGGCTCCAGATGGGCCACCGCGCTCTTCATGACCTCGGCCGACTGGAGCACGAACGGCAGCTGCATCTGGCCGGAGCCGAACAGCTCGCCGACGACCTTCATGCCTTCCAGCAGCGTGTTGTTGACGATGTCGAGGGCCGGGGTGTCCTGGAGAGCTTCGTCCAGGTCGGCCTCCAGGCCGTTCTTCTCGCCGTCGATGATGCGGCGCTGGAGGCGTTCGTCCAGCGGCAGGGCCATCAGCTCCTCGGCCTTGCCCGCCTTCATCGACTTCATGTTGACGCCCTCGAAGAGCTCCATGAGCCTCTGGAGGGGGTCGTAGCCCTCGGCACGGCGGTCGTAGATCAGGTCGAGGGCGACCTTGACCTGCTCCTCCTCCAGCCGGGCGATCGGCAGGATCTTCGAGGCGTGCACGATCGCGGAGTCCAGGCCCGCCTTGACGCACTCGTCGAGGAACACGGAGTTCAGCACGACACGGGCGGCCGGGTTCAGGCCGAAGGAGATGTTGGAGAGGCCCAGCGTGGTCTGGACGTCCGGGTGACGCTTCTTCAGCTCGCGGATCGCCCCGATGGTGGCGATGCCGTCGCCCCGGGACTCCTCCTGACCGGTGCAGATGGTGAAGGTCAGGGTGTCGATGAGGATGTCCGACTCGTGGATGCCCCAGTTGGTGGTGAGGTCCTCGATCAGCCGCTCGGCGATGGCGACCTTGTGCTCGACCGTACGGGCCTGGCCCTCCTCGTCGATCGTCAGCGCGATCAGCGCGGCCCCGTGCTCGGAGGCCAGGGCGCTGACCTTCGCGAACCGTGACTCGGGGCCGTCGCCGTCCTCGTAGTTCACCGAGTTCAGCACGGCACGGCCGCCGAGCTTCTCCAGACCGGCCCGCAGCACGGGCAGCTCCGTGGAGTCCAGCACGACCGGAAGGGTCGAGGCCGTCGCGAAACGGCCGGCCAGCTCCGCCATGTCCGCGACCCCGTCGCGGCCCACGTAGTCGACGCAGAGATCGAGCATGTGCGCGCCCTCGCGGATCTGGTCGCGGGCCATCTCCACGCAGTCGTCCCAGCGGGCCTCCAGCATGGCCTCGCGGAATTTCTTGGACCCGTTCGCGTTGGTCCGCTCCCCGATCGCCAGATAGGCGGTGTCCTGCCGGAAGGGGATGGTCTGGTAGAGCGAGGCCGCGCCGGGTTCGGGGCGCGGGTCCCGCTCGGCCGGCGTGATCCCGCGGACCCGCTCCACCACCTGGCGCAGATGCTCCGGCGTCGTACCGCAGCAGCCGCCGACGAGGGAGAGGCCGTAGTCCCGGACGAAGTGCTCCTGGGAGTCGGCGAGGCCTTCGGGGCCGAGCGGGAAGTGCGCGCCGTCCTTGGTGAGGACGGGCAGGCCGGCGTTGGGCATGCACATCAGGGGCGTACGGGAGTGGCGGGCGAGGTAGCGCAGGTGCTCGCTCATCTCGTCCGGGCCGGTCGAGCAGTTCAGACCGATCAGGTCGATGCCCAGCGGCTCCAGGGCGGTCAGGGCGGCGCCGATCTCGGAGCCCAGCAGCATGACGCCGGTCGTCTCGAACGCGAGGGAGCAGATCAGGGGCACGTGGACACCGAGGGCGTCCATCGCCCGGCGCGCGCCGATGACGCTGGACTTCGTCTGCAGCAGGTCCTGGGTGGTCTCGACGATCAGGGCGTCGGAGCCGCCCGCGAGGAGGCCCTCGGCGTTCTTCTGGTAGCCGTCGCGCAGGACGTCGTACGTGATGTGGCCGAGCGAGGGCAGCTTGGTGCCGGGGCCGATCGAGCCGAGGACCCAGCGCTGCCGGCCGTCCTGGGCGCCGAACTCGTCGGCGACCTCACGGGCGATCCGGGCGCCCGACTCGGAGAGCTCGAAGATCCGGTCGGCGATCTCGTACTCGTTCGCGGCGGTGTGGTTCGCGCCGAAGGTGTTGGTCTCGACGCAGTCGACGCCGGCCGCGAAGTATTCCTCGTGGACCGAGCGCACGATGTCGGGCCGGGTGAGGTTCAGGATCTCGTTGCAGCCTTCGAGGTTCTCGAAGTCATCCAGTGTGGGGTCCTGCGCCTGGAGCATGGTGCCCATCGCCCCGTCGGCCACCACCACGCGGGTGGAGAGCGCTTCTCGGAGTGCGTCTGCGCGGGTCCGGCTGTCGGCGGCGGATGTCGGCAACGAGGCCATGGATGATCTCCCAGGGATGCGACGGCTGTCGGCTTTGCGTCCTTCTCGGGGAAGGCGCACCTCGCCAGCGTAGCCGGACGGCGCCGGGACCGTGGGGGACGTCCATGGGGCGGACTGCATGCTGTGCGGGTGCGGCGCGCGCGGCGCGGTGGCGGAGACTTTCCCCTGGAGTCCGGCGAAGGTCGGCATCGACCGATAGTGTTCAGCATTGTCGAACCGAGGTGGAGGAGTACGGCGCGATGGCCAAGAACATCCAGTCGCTGGAGCGGGCGGCCGCGATGCTGCGCCTGCTGGCGGGCGGCGAGCGCCGGCTCGGGCTCTCCGACATCGCCTCCTCGCTGGGGCTGGCCAAGGGCACCGCGCACGGCATTCTGCGCACGCTCCAGCTGGAGGGCTTCGTCGAGCAGGACGCGGCGTCGGGGCGCTACCAGCTGGGCGCCGAGCTGCTGCGGCTGGGCAACAGCTATCTGGACGTCCACGAGTTGCGGGCGCGCGCCCTGGTCTGGACGGACGACCTGGCCCGCTCCAGCGGCGAGAGCGTCCACCTCGGGGTACTGCACCAGCACGGCGTCCTGATCGTCCACCACGTCTTCCGGCCCGACGACAGCCGCCAGGTGCTGGAGGTCGGGGCCATGCAGCCGCTGCACTCCACGGCGCTGGGCAAGGTGTTGTCCGCGTACGACCCGGTGGCCCACAGCGAGGCCATGGAGGCGGAGCGCCGCTCCTTCACCGGGCGCACCGTCACCGCCGCCGACGATTTCGAGTCGATGCTCGACCTGATCCGGGCCCAGGGCTGGGCCGCCGACGCCGAGGAGACCTGGGAGGGCGTCGCCGCCGTGGCCGCCCCGATCCACGACCGCCGCAGGATGCCCGTCGGGGCGGTCGCCGTGACGGGCGCGGTGGAGCGTGTGGCTCCGGGCGGGACGCTGCGCCCCGAGCTGATCGCGGCCGTCCGCGACTGCGCCCGCGCGGTCTCCCGGGATCTGGGCGCCGGCCGCTTCTGAGGGTCGCGGGCCGCCCCTCCCCGCGCTCCGTACCGACCGGCGCCCGCTCGCGCCCCGGGGGCCCGGCCCGCCGGTAACGATCGCGTCGCGCACCGAGTCGTGGGCCACAGAACCCTTGACGCTTCCTTCACCTGGGGGAAACACTGCCGTTCAACGGTCGGCATTGTCGAACGCCTAACGGCAATACGCGTTAGGGTGTGATGGTGCCAAGGGCCGGTCAAGCCCTTACAGGTGGGCTGCCCACGCTTCGTGGATACCCATCTGGGGCGCGGAACACCGGCGGGACCGGTGCTCCGCTCTCCCCTGGACGAAGGACAAAGGAGTCGCGGGTGTCCAGCTCCGACATTTTCATCGGCGAGACCATAGGTACCGCCGTACTCATCCTGCTCGGCGGCGGTGTCTGTGCCGCCGTCACGCTGAAGAGCTCGAAGGCCCGCGACGCGGGCTGGCTGGCCATCACCTTCGGGTGGGGTTTCGCCGTGCTGACCGGCGCCTATCTCGCCGGCGGCGTCTCGGGCGCCCACCTCAACCCCGCGGTCACGGTCGGCCTCGCCATCGAGGGCGGCACCGCGTGGGGCGACGTCCCCCTGTACCTCTTCTCGCAGCTGGTCGGCGCGATGATCGGCGCCCTGCTGGTCTGGGCGGTCTACTACGGCCAGTTCCACGCCCATCTGACCGACCCGGAGATCATCGGCACGAAGTCCACCGACGAGGGGATGGTCGACCGGGCCGCCGCCCCGAAGGCGGGTCCGGTGCTCGGGATCTTCTCCACCGGCCCGGAGATCCGCAACGGCGTGCAGAACGTGATCACCGAGATCATCGCGACCGCCGTACTGGTCCTGGCGATCCTGACCCAGGGCCTGAACGGCGCGGGCAACGGTCTCGGCACCCTCGGCGCGCTGATCACCGCCCTGGTCGTCGTCGGCATCGGCCTCTCGCTCGGCGGCCCGACCGGCTACGCCATCAACCCGGTCCGCGACCTCGGTCCGCGCATCGTGCACTCCCTGCTGCCGCTGCCGAACAAGGGTGGTTCGGACTGGGGCTACGCGTGGGTACCCATCGTGGGTCCGCTCATCGGCGGCGCCCTCGCCGGCGGGCTCTACAACCTCGCCTTCGCCTAGTCCGAGCCGCACCTCTTCTCTTCCACAGACTTCCGGGAGCACACCGTGACCGACGCACACACCACCGGCACCCACGGCGCCGGGCCGTTCATCGCGGCCATCGACCAGGGCACCACCTCCAGCCGCTGCATCGTCTTCGACAAGGACGGCCGGATCGTCTCCGTCGACCAGAAGGAGCACGAGCAGATCTTCCCGAAGCCGGGCTGGGTCGAGCACGACGCGACCGAGATCTGGGAGAACGTCCAGGAGGTCGTCGCCGGGGCGATCGTCAAGGCCGGCATCACCTCCGCCGACGTCAAGGCGATCGGCATCACCAACCAGCGCGAGACCACGCTGATGTGGGACAAGAACACCGGTGAGCCGGTGCACAACGCGCTGGTCTGGCAGGACACCCGCACCGACGCGCTCTGCAAGGAGCTCGGCCGCAACGTGGGCCAGGACCGGTTCCGCCGCGAGACCGGGCTGCCGCTCGCCTCCTACTTCGCGGGGCCCAAGGTCCGCTGGCTGCTCGACAACGTCGAGGGGCTGCGCGAGCGCGCCGAGGCCGGCGACATCCTCTTCGGCACCATGGACTCCTGGGTCATCTGGAACCTGACCGGCGGCACCGACGGCGGTGTGCACGTCACCGACGTCACCAACGCCTCGCGCACCCTTCTGATGAACCTGCACACCATGGCCTGGGACGAGAAGATCCTCTCCTCCATCGGCATCCCGGCCGCGGTCCTCCCCGAGATCCGCTCCTCCGCAGAGGTGTACGGCCACGCCAAGGGCGGCATCCTCGACGGCGTCCCCGTCGCCTCCGCCCTCGGCGACCAGCAGGCGGCGCTCTTCGGCCAGACCTGTTTCGCCGAGGGCGAGGCCAAGTCCACGTACGGCACCGGCACCTTCATGCTGATGAACACCGGCTCCACCCCGGTGAACTCGTACAACGGGCTGCTCACCACCGTCGGCTACCAGATCGGCGACAAGCCCCCGGTGTACGCGCTGGAGGGCTCCATCGCGGTCACCGGCTCGCTGGTGCAGTGGATGCGCGACCAGATGGGCCTGATCAAGTCGGCCGCCGAGATCGAGACGCTGGCCTCCTCGGTCGAGGACAACGGCGGCGCGTACTTCGTGCCCGCCTTCTCCGGCCTCTTCGCCCCCTACTGGCGCCCCGACGCCCGTGGGGTGATCACCGGTCTCACCCGCTACGTCACCAAGGCGCACATCGCCCGTGCCGTCCTGGAGGCCACCGCCTGGCAGACCCGCGAGATCAGCGACGCCATGACGAAGGACTCCGGCGTCGAGCTGACCGCGCTCAAGGTCGACGGCGGCATGACGTCCAACAACCTGCTGATGCAGACGCTCGCCGACTTCCTGGACGCGCCCGTAGTGCGCCCCATGGTCGCCGAGACCACCTGCCTCGGCGCCGCCTACGCCGCCGGTCTCGCCGTCGGCTTCTGGCCGGACACCGACGCGCTGCGCGCCAACTGGCGCCGGGCCGCCGAGTGGACACCCCGCATGGACGCGGACACCCGTGCCCGCGAGTACAAGAGCTGGCTCAAGGCCGTCGAACGGACCATGGGCTGGGTCGAGGACGAAGAAAGCTGACGAGGAGCATCACCATGACCACCCTGCAGAGCGTTCCCGCCCTCGGAACGCACCCGGCCTCCGGCTCGCTGCCGAGCCGCGCCGAGACCCGGGAGCAGCTGTCCCGGGCCACGTACGACCTCCTGGTCATCGGCGGCGGCATCCTGGGCATCTCCACCGCCTGGCATGCCGCGCAGTCCGGGCTGCGGGTGGCTCTGGTGGACGCCGGCGACTTCGCCGGCGCCACCTCCTCCGCCTCCTCCAAGCTCCTCCACGGCGGTCTGCGCTACCTCCAGACCGGCGCGGTCAAGCTGGTCGCGGAGAACCACTTCGAGCGCCGCGCGGTCTCCCGCGAGGTGGCCCCGCACCTGGCCAACCCGCTCACCTTCTACCTGCCGGTCTACAAGGGCGGCCCGCACGGCGCGGCCAAGCTCGGCGCGGGCGTCTTCGCCTACTCCGCGCTCTCCGCGTTCGGCGACGGCGTCGGCCATGTGATCAGCCCGGCCAAGGCGCAGCGCGACGTCCCCGAGCTGCGCACCGACAACCTGAAGGCCGTCGCGGTCTACGGCGACGACCAGATGAACGATGCCCGCATGGCGCTGATGACGGTCCGCGCCGCCGCCGACGCGGGCGCGGTCGTCCTGAACCACGCGGCGGTCACCGGGCTGCGCTTCACCCGGGGCCGGGTCACCGGCGCCGACCTGAGGGACAGCACCGACGGCACGGAGTTCGGCGTCACCGCCCGCCTCGTACTGAACGCCACCGGCCCCTGGGTCGACCACCTGCGGAAGATGGAGGACCCGAACGCGGCCCCCTCCATCCGCCTCTCCAAGGGCGCGCACCTGGTCCTCAAGCGGACCCGGCCGTGGCGGGCGGCACTGGCCACCCCGATCGACAAGTACCGGATCACGTTCGCCCTGCCGTGGGAGGACATGCTGCTCCTCGGCACCACGGACGAGGAGTACGAGGGCGACCCGGCCGATGTCGCGGTGACCGAGGCGGACACCGCGCAGATCCTCGACGAGGCGGCGTTCTCGATCAAGGACCAGCAGCTGTCGCGCGATCTGATCACGTACTCCTTCGCGGGTCTGCGGGTGCTGCCCGGCGGACCGGGCAACACGTCGAAGGCCAAGCGCGAGACGGTCGTCACGGAGGGCCGCGGCGGGATGCTGTCGGTCGCCGGCGGCAAGTGGACGACGTTCCGCCACATCGGCCGCACCGTGATGAACAAGCTGGCCGCCCTGCCGGGGCACCCGCTGGCCGAGGACATGGAGCCGATGAACCGGCTGCCGAGGAAGCTGCCGCTGCCCGGTATCGCCAACCCGAACGCGGTCGCCCACCGGCTGCTCGTCGACGGTGGCACGCCCGGCCCCCGGATGGCGCCGGACACCGCCCGGCACCTGGCCACGCACTACGGCTCGCTCGCCTTCGACATCGCCCGCCTGGCGAACGAGAGCCCGGAACTGGCCGAGCGCGTCCACCCGGACGCCCCGGAGATCTGGGCCCAGGTCGCCTACGCCCGGGACCACGAGTGGGCCGAGACGGCGGACGACGTGCTGCGCCGCCGGACCACGCTGACGATCCGGGGCCTGGCGACGGACGACGTCCGCGCCGACGTCGAGAAGCTGCTGGCCGAAAGGGACTGACCCACGGGTACGAGGACGGGGCGGCTTCCCACGGGAAGCGCCCGGTACCCACGGGAACCGCCCCGGTACCCACGGGAAGCGGGCCGGTACCCACGGGAAGCGGGCCGGTACCGACGGGAAGCGGGCCGGCCGCCGTGCCGGGGGGCCATGATGCACTGATCCGCCCGATGATCCACTCCCGGTGGCAGGGTTCACCCGGCCGTGCAAGAGGGCTGCGGTGGGGGCCCCCGGAAGCCGTAAGGTTGCTCCGTACGTATGGAGACATCGGAAGGAGGCCCGGGTGATCGAGCTCGAGTCGGTGCCCGAGCTGGTCGACCCGGTCATGGTGGCCGCGTTCGAAGGCTGGAACGACGCCGGGGACGCCGCCTCCACAGCGGTCGGTCATCTGGACCGGGAGTGGAAGGGCGAGGTGTTCGCGGCGCTGGACGCCGAGGACTACTACGACTTCCAGGTCAACCGGCCCACGGTGTGGCTGGACGGCGGGACGCGGAAGATCACCTGGCCGACGACGCGGCTGTCCGTGGTGCGGGTGGGCGGGGAGAAGCCGCGGGACCTGGTCCTGGTGCGCGGCATCGAACCGTCGATGCGCTGGCGGTCGTTCTGCAACGAGATCCTCGGCTTCGCCCATGAGCTGGGCGTCGAAATGGTCGTCATCCTGGGCGCGTTGCTCGGTGACACCCCGCACACCCGGCCGGTGCCGGTGAGTGGGGTCACCTCGGACGCGGATCTGGCGCGGACGATGGACCTGGAGGAGACGCGGTACGAGGGCCCCACGGGCATCGTCGGGGTCCTCCAGGAGGCGTGCACGCACGCCGGGGTGCCCGCGGTCAGCCTCTGGGCGGCGGTGCCCCACTATGTGTCGCAGCCGCCGAACCCCAAGGCGACGCTGGCCCTGCTGAACCGTCTTGAGGACCTGATCGGGCTGCGGATCCCGCTGGGCGAACTGCCCGAGGACGCACGGGCCTGGCAGCTCGGGGTGGACCAGCTGGCCTCGGAGGACAGCGAGGTCGCCGAGTACGTGCAGACGCTGGAGGAGGCTCGGGACACCGCGGAGCTGCCCGAGGCGTCCGGCGAGGCCATCGCCCGGGAGTTCGAGCGCTATCTGCGCCGGCGGGACGGCGGCCCCGGGCAGGGGCCGGGCGGCCATGCGACGGAGACCGGGGACGTGCCGTATCTGCGCGATCCCTCCAGTGGCCGCACCCGCCCGCCGAAGCCGCCGCGTCCGGAGACGGGCCGGGGGAAAGCCTCCGACGACAAGGGCGCCAGGGGGCCTGACGAGGCGTCGGGGGGCAACCCCGGCGAAGGGCCCGGGGACACGCCCGAGGCGGACTGACCGCACAGCGGTGGCGGACCGCGGAGCGCCGCACGGGAGACGATCCCGTGCGGCGCTCCTGTTCGTGGGCCCGGGTACGGCACAGGCTGTCCGTGGGCCCGGGTACGGCTCAGGCGCAGTGGAACCTCGCCGCCGCCCAGTCGCCGTGGTCGCCGGTCCTGGACCCGTTGGTGTCGGTGACCTTCAGCCGCACCTGGCGTACGCCGTCGAGCCTCACGTCCACCGGCAGGGTCGCCGACGCCCCGGTCAGCTTCGGCGAGGTCCACAGCACCTTGCCGTCGCCCTCCACGGAGAACGCGACCTCCCCGTAGCCGTTGATCTCGTCGTCGATCCCGACGTCGGCGGTGAACGCGGTGCACCTGCCGCCGAGATGGACGGCGATGTCGGAGTCGGCGTGGACGCCGATCCCCTTCGCGTACGTCGTTCCCGCGAGCGTCAGCGTCCTTCCGTCGCTCGCGCCCGACTCCCCGTTGGACCGGTCGCGTTCGGCCGGGCCGTAGCCGTTGGTCTCGGAGAGCCAGACGAGGTCGCTCGCCCAGGCGTCGCCCTCGGGCGGCGGCGGCATGACGGAGACGGCGAGCCGCTGCTGACTCGTGCGGGTCTCGCCTGCGGCCCGGTAACGGGCGAGGGCCGTCAGCGTGGTCTCCCGTACTCCGGCGTCCTTCGCCGGGGTGAGCGCCACCTCGACCCGACGGGTGGCGCCCGCCGGGATCCGCCCGGGGACCTTCGCCGCGGCGGCCCTCCAGCCCTCGGGGACCTGGAGAAAGACCGTGGTGTCGGTGAGGTCGGCGCTGCCCGCGGTCACGTCGACCAGGACCGTGCCGGGCGTCCCGGCGCCGGCCTCCTGGCCCGCGGGGGCGCCGAGGACGGCGGCCGCCGACGCCCGCGTGCCGCCGACCGCGCTGGTGCCCTGGAGCCTCACCGTGAACTTCTTGTCCGTGCGCTGGGGCGCGGTCTTCACGTGCACCACGCCGCCGCGGTCGTCGCGGTCGTACCACCAGCCCTGCGGGGCCCGGTCGTACGCGCTCTTCGAGGTCAGTTCGGGCAGCGTCCGGCCCAGTTTCACCTTGCGGGGCTCGGAGCCGGTGTGGACGGTGAACTCGTAGGGCCGCTCGGTCTGCCGGCCGGCGAAGCTCCCCCGGCTGGCGTTGATCGTGACGGAGACGTCGCCGGCGCCGCGCTCGGGGGCCCGGACGTCGGCGCGCTGGGTGGCGTACGCGCCGTCCCGGTGCTGCCGGGTGACGCCGTCGTCCTCGTACAGGGTGAAGGAGGTGTTCCCCTGCGGGTAGACGTCCCAGGCCAGCGGGGAGTCGGCGGTGCGGTCGCGGTAGGAGCGGATGCCCGGCCACATCGGGACGGCCGCGCCCGCCTTCACGAAGAGCGGGAGGGTGTCGAGCGGGGCGGCGTAGGTGTCGATGGTGGTGGGGCCCTCGTGGGTGCGGCCGCTCCAGTAGTCGATCCAGGTGCCCTCGGGGAGGTAGATGTCCTTGCGCTCGGTGCTGTCCTGGTAGACGGGCGCCACGAGGAAGTGCTCGCCGGAGAGGAACTCGTACTTCGCGGCCTCCGTCGACGCCTTCGGGTCGTCCGGGTATTCGAGGACCAGCGGGCGGACCATGCCGACGCCGGTCTTGGTGGCCTCGTGGGCGTAGGAGTACTGGTAGGGCAGCAGCGACTCCTTGAGCTTGAGGTAGTCGCGGTTGATCGAGGTGTACGGCTCCCCGTGGCGCCAGGGCTGCTTGTCCGTGGCGGCCCAGCCGTCCATGGTCATCGTGGTGCCGAGGAACATCTTCCACTGGAGGTCGCGGGTGTACGTCTTGGCGCTGCCGCCGAAGATCCCGTCGACGTCACCGGTGGTGTAGGCGAGGCCGGACATGGTGGCGCCCGCGTAGGTGGGGATCTGCCAGCGGATGTACTCCCAGCTGCCGGACTGGTCGCCGGACCACTGGACTCCGCAGCGCTGCGCGCCCGCCCAGCTCTCGGGGGCCCAGGTGAAGCCCCGGGCGTCGCTGTTGTCCTCGATGCCCTTGTAGGCGTCCTTGCAGCCGTCGAGGGCGAACTTGTAGCCCTCGCCGACCCAGGCGACGTCCAGCTTGGCGACCCGCTGCCCGGCCTTCACCTGGGCGGCGAGGTTCTCGATGCCGTCCTCGGTCCACAGGCCCAGCTCCATCTTGCGGTCCTTCAGGCCCTGGGCGGTCTCCTCCAGGTCCTCGTAGCCGCAGCCGTAGCCGTCGTTGACGAGCATCCAGCCGTTGGGCATGTCGTTCTCGACGTATCCGTCGGCGACCTTCAGCGAGTCCAGGGTGCGGCGCTCGCCCCGGTTGGCGTTGTGGAGGTAGCAGTCGGCGTCGCCGATCTCCATGCCGTAGACGGGCGGCAGGAACGGCTTGCCGGTGAGGTCGGTGTACTGGCCGATGACGTCCTTGGCGGCGTCGGCCCCCTCACCCGCGAAGTAGTAGGCGTCGAAGCGCCGTTCCTTCGCGCCGGTCGTCACCGGGTCGGTGAACGCGTAGGTGTTGGGTGCGTAGGTGTTGCGGAAGACGCCGTAGCCGGCCGATGAGAGGTAGAACGGGACGGAGTTGGGGTGGCCGCCGTCGTCCCAGTTGTAGTCGACGGCGACCTCGACGGTCTTGTCCCGGTGGGAGGTGTTGCCGCGGCCGTTCTGCATCCCGGCCCCGTAGAACTGCTCCCCGGCGCCCCGGGCCAGCGTCTGGACGGTCTGCTCGCCGGTCCAGCTCAGCCCCTTCGCCTCGGACCAGACGCGGCTGCCGTCCGCCCGGTGCAGGGCGAAGCGCAGCGGCTTCTTGTAGGCCCGCAGGGTGACGTCGCCCGTCGACAGGTCGTAGCGGTCCCCCCGGTCCTTCCAGCGGGTGCGGGGCGGCTCGCCCTGCGGCAGGACGATGTCGTCGCCGGTGGGGTCGGTGAACTTTCCGTCGGGGGCGAGTTCGATGCGGAAGGTCTCCTCCGAGACGAAGCTGACCCGGGCCTCGGCCTGTCCGGCGCTGAGCCGGTACACCGCCCCGTCGGCCCGGAATCCGGTCACGTCCCCGACCGTGGTGGTCTCCGGGCCGGCCGTCGGGGCCGCGTCGGCGTGGGCCCCGCCGGGTCCCGCGAGGGCCGCGAACAGTCCGAGCAGCGCGGTAGCCACTACCGCCCTCATGCGCGTTGATGTTTGCATAGTGAGCTTTTAGCGCAACTTCGAGCACGTGACCATGGACAAAAAGGAACCGGCCCCGAACTTCGTGGAGAAGTCCAGGACCGGTCCGGACGACCGGATCGGGCGGCGGGAGCCGCGCTCCGTCCTACAGCGCGACCCCCAGCAGGGCATCGACGGTCCGCGAGACGACGCCGGGCGCACCTTCGTCCGTGCCGCCCTCCGCACCCTGGAGCGCGGCCCAGCGGTCCACCGCGGCGAGTGCCGAAGGGCTGTCCAGATCGTCCGCCAGGGCCTCGCGGACCTCCTCGACCAGCGCGTCGGCGGACGGCCCGTCGGGGCGTGAGACGGCGGCCCGCCAGCGCGCGAGGCGCTCGACGGCCTCGGCCAGCACCTGGTCGGTCCACTCCCAGTCGGAGCGGTAGTGGCGGGAGAGCAGGGCGAGCCGGAGGGCCGCCGGGTCCACTCCGTCACGGCGCAGCGTCGAGACGAAGACCAGGTTGCCGCGCGACTTGGACATCTTCTCGCCGTCCAGGCCGACCATTCCGGCGTGGACGTACGCCTTGGCGAACGGGTGCTCGCCGGTCAGCGCGTGGGCGTGGGAAGCGCCCATCTCATGGTGCGGGAAGGCGAGGTCGGAGCCGCCGCCCTGGATGTCGAAGCCCATGCCGAGGTGGTCGAGCGCGATGGCCACGCACTCGATGTGCCAGCCCGGGCGGCCCTCGCCCAGGGAGGCCCCGTCCCAGCTCGGCTCGCCCGGACGGGCGGCCGTCCAGAGCATCGGGTCGAGGGGGTTCTTCTTGCCGGGGCGCTCCGGATCGCCGCCCCGCTCGGCGGAGAGCAGGCGCATCGCCTCCGCGTCGAGGCCGGAGACCTCGCCGAAGTGCGGGTCGGCGTCGACGGAGAAGTAGGTGTCGCCGTCCAGGTCGTAGGCGGCGCCCGCGTCCCGGAGACGCTCGACGAGGGGCACGATCCCGGGTATCGCCTCGACCGCTCCGATGTAGTGCCGCGGGGGCAGCATCCGCAGGGCGGTCATGTCCTCGCGGAAGAGCGCCGTCTCGCGCTCCGCGAGCTCGGTCCAGTCCTGACCGTCGCGCACGGCCCGCTCCAGCAGCGGATCGTCCACGTCGGTCACGTTCTGGACATAGTGAACTTGCCGCTTGGTGTCGAGCCACACGCGCTGAACGAGGTCGAACGCGTTGTAGGTCGCCGCATGACCCATGTGGGTCGCGTCGTACGGCGTGATGCCGCAGACATAGATGCGGGCGACGGGACCGGGGTCAAGGGTGATCCGTCCGCCGGTCGCGGTGTCGTGGATCCGAAGGTCGCGGCCCTTGCCAGGCAGGGCGGGGACCTCAGAAGCGGGCCAGGCATGCATGTCATGAGCGTAACCGGACGATGCTTCCGGATACGAACCGGCTCCGGAAACCTGTCCGAAGAGGCCCCCTTGCGTGAATCCGCCGCCAGGCGGTAGGGCCTGGCGGCGGATTCGAGGGGCTTCTACACCGGCGGCCAGGGGATGGGCGGCCACTGACCGCTCGGCCGCGGGTGTACGGCGCTCTTGACCAGCACGGTGACCCGCTCCCGCAGGGCCTCCAGTTCGGCCGGTGTGATGAGTTCGGCCATCCGGGTGGCGAGGACGCTCCCGGGAGCCAGCTCACCGGCGAGCCGGCCCAGCACCGCCAGCGCCTCCTCCGTCAGCGGCTCGCCGGCCCAGCCCCAGAGCAGGGTCCGCAGCTTGTCGTCCGCGTTGAAGGTGACGCCGTGGTCGATGCCGAAGAGCCGCCCACCGGGGGCGGGCAGCAGGTGTCCGCCCTTGCGGTCACCGTTGTTGATCACCGCGTCCAGCACGGCGAGCCGCCGCAGCCGGACGTCGTCCGCGTGCACCAGCAGCGCGGTCTTCCCCTCCCCCACCTCCGCGAAGCCCACGGCCTTCCAGCCGTCCCCGGGCTCCTCGCCCTCGACGAGCGCCAGCAGCGAGGGCGCGTCCTCACCGGGCTCGGGACCGTCGACCCAGAGCTGGCACATGCCCTGCCCGTACGGCCCCTCCCGCAGCACGGTCGGCGGCACCAGGTCCCAGCCGGTCGACCGGGAGATCTCGTACGCGGCGACCTCCCGCTGGGCGAGTGTCCCGTCGGGGAAGTCCCACAGCGGCTGCTCCCCCGCGACCGGCTTGTACGCGCAGGCGCGTTCCTCGCCCTCGTACGCCACCGTGCAGCGCAGCACCGCGTTGGACGCGCCGCCGACCCGGCCGAGGACGGTGATCGTGCCCTCGGTGAGCAGGGTGAGCAGGTCGGCGTCCGTCAGGCTCCGCGACGGTATCCGTTCTGGCGCGGGCATACGTGTCCTTCCGGGTCGAGCGGCAGGCTGCACAGCGGACACGGCGGGCGACCGGCGTTGATGACGTCCAGGGCCCGCTTGGCGAAGGCGCGGGCCTGGGCCCCGCTGAGCCGGACCCGGAGCATCGGCGGGCCGTTCTCCTCATCCTGGAGGAGCTTCTCCTCGGCCTCCGCGAGGTCGTCCTCGGAGTCGGTGTCGAGTTCGACGAGGGCCTGCGCCTCGACGATCATGCGCTGTTCCTCGCCGTCCCAGGCCAGGGCCATGGTGCCGACCCGGAACTCCTCCTCGACGGGTACGTCGAGCGGCGCGGTGTCGGAGACGTCGGTGGGGGCCACGGCGGGCACCGGGGAGTTGCCCCCGGTGCGGCGTACGACCTCGTCGAGCAGTTCGTCGATCCGCTCGGCGAGAGCGGCGACCTGGGCCTTCTCCAGGGCGACGCTGGTGACCCTGCCCTGGGAGGACGCCTGCAGGAAAAACGTACGGCGGCCAGGCAACCCGACCGTACCGGCCACGAATCGGTCCGGCGGGTCGTAGAGGAACACCTGACGGGACACGTCCTGCTCCCTTGAGCTTCGATGGTTGGGTGGGTGGGTGGCGCTACGGCGCGTCCACCCTACTGCCCGGAGCGATCACGGCGCGCCCGCGCCGCCCCCGACCGTCGCGTTCGCCGCGTCCGCCGGGCCGCTGTCCGCCGGGGACGCGGCGGCGTCCGCCCCTACGGAGTGCTCGCGGGGGGCCAGGGAGGCGAGGTCGCCGGTGTCGCCGAGCCTCAGGAGGAAGGGGCGCAGCCGTGTGTAGCGGATCGCGGTGACCGAGCAGGGGTCGACGTGGACGCGCTGGAAGAGGTCCAGGTGCATGCCCAGCGCGTCGGCGACGAGGGACTTGATGATGTCGCCGTGCGAGCACAGGACGTACGTGGCGTCCTCGCCGTGCTCCGCCTCGACCCGCTCGTTCCAGTCGCGGACGGCGTCGACGGCGCGGGCCTGCATCGCGCGCATCGACTCGCCGCCCGGGAACGCCGCCGCGGAGGGGTGCTGCTGGACGACGGACATCAGCGGTTCGTCGGCGAGTTCGGCCAGCTTCCGCCCCGACCAGTGGCCGTAGTCGCACTCGCTGACGCGGTCCTCGATGTGCAGGGGCAGGCCGGGGCGGGCGTCGAGAAGCGGCTGGAGCGTCTGCCGGCAGCGCTCCAGAGGGCTGCTGACGGCGAGGACCGGGTCCACGGCGGAGAGCCGCGCGGGGAGGGCCGCGGCCTGTTCGGCCCCACGTTCGTCGAGGAGGACACCGGGGGTGCGGCCCGCGAGCACTCCCGCGGTGTTGGCGGTGGAGCGTCCGTGGCGTACGAGGATCAGCGTGGGCATGCTCGCCAGCGTAGAGGGTGCCGCGAGGACCGCGAAGGTGCGCGGAAGCCCCTCACGGGGAAGAATGCCCGCCGTGATCGTGGACTGTGCCATCTACCGGGACGGGCGCCGCATCGAACGGCCCGACGACTTCTCCGGCGCCCTGGACGAGGCGCGGGACGCACGCGACGCCTTCCTGTGGATCGGGCTGCACGAGCCGACGGAGGAGGAGTTCGACCTCGTACGGGGCGAGTTCGGGCTGCACCCGCTGGCCGTGGAGGACGCGCTGCGGGCGCACCAGCGGCCCAAGCTGGAGGTGTACGACGACTCCCTGTTCGTGGTCCTCAAGCCGATCGTCTACGAACCCGAGAGCGACACGGTCAGCGCCGACGAGCTGATGGTCTTCATAGGCGACTCGTTCGTGGTGACCGTCCGGCACGGCGAGGGCGCCCCGCTGGCGGCCGTGCGCCGTCGGCTGGAGGCCGAGCCCGAGGTGCTGAGACACGGCCCGACGGCGGTGCTGTACGCGGTCAGCGACGCCGTGGTGGACCACTACATGGACGTGTCCGGTGAGCTCCAGGTCGACCTGGAGGAGCTGGAGGCGCAGGTGTTCGCCCCGAGCGGCGGCGACTCGAAGAACACCGCGGCCCGCATCTACACCTTCAAACGACAGGTGCTGGAGTTCCGCCGGGCGGCCGGGCCGCTGACCGCTCCGATGGCCCGGCTCGCGGGGGCGGGTGTGCCGTTCGTCCACGAGCACGCGCAGCCGTTCTTCCGGGACGTGGCGGACCATCTGACGCGCGCCAACGAACAGGTGGACGGGCTGGACCGGCTGCTCTCGGACATCCTGTCGGCGCATCT
This sequence comes from Streptomyces sp. MMBL 11-1, assembly GCF_028622875.1. Classification (NCBI taxonomy): domain Bacteria; kingdom Bacillati; phylum Actinomycetota; class Actinomycetes; order Kitasatosporales; family Streptomycetaceae; genus Streptomyces; species Streptomyces sp. MMBL 11-1. The sequence goes on from NZ_CP117709.1 coordinate 1,191,752, forward strand.
GGCCCAGATGGGCGTGCGGCAGAACGACGACATGCGCAAGATCTCCGCCTGGGCCGCCATGGCCGCCGTCCCGACCATGGTGGCGGGCGTCTACGGCATGAACTTCGACCACATGCCGGAGCTGCACTGGGCGTGGACCTACCCGGCGGTGGTCGCGTCGATGGGCTGCGCCGTGTTCGGTCTCTACCGGCTGTTCAAGCGGCGCGGCTGGCTCTGAGCGCCCGGCGACCGCGAGCCGGGTGCGCTCAGGCGTATGCGCGATCCGGTGCCGCGGGGCCGCCCAGCGCGTCGCGCCGCCGCGGCATCTCCAGGCTCACCATGCGCCGCCAGCCGACGAGGCGCTCGTACGCGTACACCGCGTGAATGCCCGCGGCGAGAACGGCCGCCCTGGGCCGCGACCAGCCGAGCACCCGGCCCATGGCGGCCATCACGGCGAGGCTGACGTCGCGGTAGACCCGGATCTCTGCCAGGGCGCACTCGCGCATGATCCGCTGGATGGTCCGGCCGTGCCCGGCGCGGGCGAGCCCGAGGAGTTCCTCGTGGCAGTAGGCGAGGTGGTTGTCCTCGTCGCGGGAGATCATCTTCACCGCGCGCCCGATGTCGGGGTGGTCGGCGAAGTGGCGGCGCAACAGGCGCATCTGCTCGGAGGCACGCTGTTCGGTGACGCGGCTGTGGGCCAGATAGGTGATGATGTCGCGCTCGGTGAGCCGCTCATCGCCTCGCAGCCGGGAGTGCGCGAGGCCGATGCCCTGCTGTTCCAGGAGCATCGTGTAGTCGGTCTCCGGCGGGACCTCGACGGGCGGCAGACCGCGCTTCTTCAGGAGCGCGCCGAAGATCCGGCCGTGCTTGTCCTCGTCGGCGCCGTGCCGGACGATCTTGGGGGCCAGATCGCGGCTGCTCTCCGGAACCAGGGCGGCGATACGGGCGTTCTCCCAGCCGCCCTGGGCCTCGCCGCTCGCCGCGATGGAGCAGAAAAGCCGGTAGGACTCGTCGTTGTCCAGAATCTCCTGGAACAGGGTCCGCGCTGAGAGCATGACGGTCACCTCCGTACCCGTTGCCCGCGGAGCCGGAGTCCGCGGAGCAGTAGTCCGCAGGGAGAGTCAAATGCGCGGCGGGGCGGTCAGCAACCGGAGCGGGCCGGGGCAGCGCCCGGCGCGGCGGCGTAACTCCCGGGCGCGCGGCGCGTTGTTCCGTATGACGGCCGTGGCGGGGAAGACCCCCGAGCCCCCACCACGGCCGTAGTGCTGTCCGGGACCCGTCAGGCGAGTCCGGAGCGCTCCAGGGCGTCCGTGCCGGCGCGCAGGGCGGTGAGCCGCTCCTCCAGGGTGAAGCCGGCCGGGGCGAGGTTGAGCGTGGTGACCCCGGCGGCGGAGTAGGCCTGCATCCGGTCGGCGATCCGCTCGACGGGGCCGAGCAGCGAGGTCTGGTCGATCAGCTGGTGCGGCACGGCGGCGGCGGCCCCCGCCTTGTCCCCTCCGAGGTACTTCTCCTGGATCTCGGCGGCCTCCTTCTCGTATCCCATGCGCTGGGCGAGCTGGTTGTAGAAGTTCTGCTTCCGGCTGCCCATGCCGCCGACGTACAGGGCGGTGTACGGACGGAACATGTCGGCGAGGCCGGTCACGTCGTCGCCGACGGCGAGCGGCAGGGTCGGGCTGACATCGAAGCCCTCCATCGTCCTGCCGGCCTTCTCCCGGCCCGCGCGCAGCGGCTGGATCGCGGTCTCCTCCAAGTGCTCGGCGGAGGGGAAGATCAGCAGGGCGCCGTCGGCGATCTCTCCGGTCTGCTCCAGGTTCTTGGGGCCGATCGCGGCGATGTAGAGCGGGATGTGCTCGCGCTGGGGGTGCACGGTGAGCTTGATCGGCTTCCCCGGGCCGCCGGGGAGCGGCAGTGTCCAGTGCGCCCCCTCGTACGACAGGCGCTCGCGGGTCATCGCCCTGCGGACGATCTCCACGTACTCCCGGGTGCGGGCCAGCGGCTTGTCGAACTTCACGCCGTACCAGCCCTCGGAGACCTGGGGGCCCGAGACCCCGAGGCCGAGGCGGAAGCGGCCGCCGGACAGCGAGTCGAGGGTGGCGGCGGTCATCGCCGTCATGGTGGGCTGGCGGGCCGGGATCTGCATGATCGCGGAGCCGACGTCGATCGACTCGGTCTGGGCCGCGACCCACGTCAGTACGGTCGGGGCGTCGGAGCCGTACGCCTCGGCCGCCCAGCAGACGTCGTAGCCGAGCCGGTCGGCCTCCTGCGCGACGGCGAGGTTGTCGCCGTCCATGCCGGCGCCCCAGTAACCGAGATTGATGCCGAGCCGCATAACCGCTCCCCTTACTGATCAGTAACGTCCCTTGCCCCGGACTCTAGCGCGGGTGACGGGGATCCGGCAGGCCCGGCGGACCTCCGGTTGTCCACAGGCCTCCACCCGGTGGGGCCCCGGCCAGTAATCTCAGCGCCCATGGAGCAGAGGCATCTCGGCCGTACCGGCCTTCGCGTGTCCCGGATCGGGCTCGGCACCCTCACCTGGGGCCGGGACACGGACGAGCACGACGCCGCCGACCAGCTGAAGGCCTTCTGGGACGCGGGCGGCACCCTGGTGGACACCGCCGATGTGTACGGGGGCGGCGAGGCCGAGTATCTGCTCGGGCGGCTCGTCGGGAGCCTGGTCCCCCGTCAGGATCTGGTCCTCGCCACGAAGGCCGGCAACGTCCCGGACCCCTATCGCCGTTTCAACGGTTCGCGCGGGCACCTCCTGGCCGCCCTGGACGCGTCCCTGGAGCGGCTCGGCACGGATTACGTGGACCTGTGGCAGGTCCACGCCTTCGACCCGGCGACCCCGCTGGAGGAGACCCTCCAGGCGGTGGACCTGGCCGTGTCCTCCGGCCGCGTCCGGTACGCGGGCGTGTCGAACTTCTGCGGCTGGCAGCTGGCGAAGGCCGCCACCTGGCAGCTCGCCGCGCCGGGGGTGCGCACCCGGCTGGCCAGTACGCAGATGGAGTACTCGCTGCTCCAGCGGGGCATCGAACGCGAGGTGCTGCCCGCGGCGCTGGACCTGGGGATCGGGCTGCTGCCGTCCTCGCCGCTGGGGCGCGGCGTGCTCACCGGCAAGTACCGCCAGGGCACCCCGTCCGACTCCCGGGGAGCGTCGACCCGGCTCGCCCCGTTCGTCGAGCCGTATCTCGACGACGCGGCGGGCCGCATCACCGACGCGGTGGTGACGGCGGCGGACGGCCTGGCGACGAGCCCGCTCCAGGTGGCGCTCGCCTGGGTCCGGGACCGGCCCGGGGTGGCCGCGCCGATCGTCGGTGCGCGCAACGCCGGGCAGCTCGCGGAGGCTTTGTCGGTGGAGGCGCTTAGTCTTCCCTACGAGATCTGCCAGGCGCTCGACGATGTGTCGGCGCCCGTGCACCGCTATCCCGACCAGGACTGGAGCACGCTGTGACTGCGCTTCCCGGGGAGACCCCCGGCACCGTCGGCACGGACACACCACAGGACACCGTGTCCCCGCCCGATGCCGGTGCCGAAGGCCCCGAGCACGCCGAAGCGCCCGACGCGCCTGATGCGCCTGATGCGCCCGACGCGCCTGATGCGCCTGAAGGCTTCGAGCCCTCGGGCACCTCGGAGGACGCGGAGGACGACGGGGAGGACGGCGCGGAGGACGGAGAGGACGGCGCCGAGGCCGGGGCGACCGCCGAGGCCGCTCCCGCCGCCGAGCTCTCGGAGGCGCAGGCCGAGCTGGCCGCCCAGCGCGAGCTGCGCGAGCGGATCGAGAAGCGCAAGGCGGAGAAAGCCGCGCCCATCGCCGCCGGCACGGGTCTGAGCGGCACGGCCGCCGATCTGCTCGCGGCCGTCCGGGCCGTGGAGAGCGGCGAAAAGGCGGGCACCGCGTTCTTCGACCGGCCCGCCACGCCCCCGGCCGCCCGGCGCCCCGCACCGGCCGCCGCGCAGCCGCCCCGGACCCCCGTGCCCGAGGCCGCCCCCGTGGCACGGGCCGCCGCGCCGGAGGCCCTGGACGCGGTGCGCGCGGTGCTCGCGGAGGGCGAGGCCCCCGAGGCGCTGGCCCGCCCGGCCGTGGACGCGCTCGGTGAGCAGGCGGCCGAGCTGCTGCGCACCGACCCCTGGCAGTTGCTGGCCGTGTCCGGCGTGCGGCCGGAACAGGCCGACGGTTTCGCGCGAGCCCTGCTGGGCGCCGGTTGCGGCCCGGACGACGGCCGCAGGACAGCGGCCCTGGTCGGCTGGCTGCTGGAGCGCGCGGCCCTCCAGGGCCACACGGCCCTGGACGCCCGGGCCGTACGGGCCGCGCTCGCCGAGCGTGCGGTGGGCGATCCGGACGCGGCCGTGCGGGACGCCGTCGAGGAGGGCGTCGCCCTGGTATTCCAGGAGGACGACGAGCCGGCGACGGACGACACCGGGACGATGGACGGCGAAGCGGACGAAGCGGGCCTCGCGGAGGCCGCCGACACCGAGCGGGAGCCGGTCCAGGTGCTGCTGGGCCTGGACCGCTACGCGCTGGCCGAGGAGAGCCTCGCCGACGGCCTGGCCCGGCTGGTCAACGCCTGTGAGAAGGCCGCCGACTGGGCGGAGGCGGCCGCCGCGGCCCCGAGCCCGTCGGCCGCGGAGCTGATCCGTACGACCGCCGCGGCCGGACTGGTCGCGCACAGCGGCGGCGAGGCGGCCCGGGCCGAGCCCGCCGCCCTGATCGCGGCGGCGCGCGGCCTGGGGCTGCGGGCCCTGGGAGCCACCCACAGCGAGGACGGCCGCCGGCGGCTCGCGGCGGCCACCGGCGATCCGGACGCGGCGGTCACGCTGGCCGGCCTGCTGTCGGGTGCGCAGGGCCCCGGCCGGGACGAGGACGGGGCGCTGGCCCTGGACCTGCTGGTCGTGCTGGACGCCCCGCAGCTGGACGTGGAGGGTGCGGCGGTCCTGGTCGAGGCGCTGGCCGACGGAGCCCGGCTGGTGCTGAGCGGTGACCCCGGCGTGCTGGGCTCCGCGGGCGCCGGGCGGGTCTTCGCCGATGTGCTGGCGTCCCGCGCCTGTCCGCAGGTCGTCTCCCGCACCCCGGATCCCGGGCCGATCGGCGAGCTGGTCTCCGGTATCGGCATCGGCGAGCTGAACCAGGTCGACGCCCCGGGCAAGGAGGTGGTGATCGTCCCGGTCCGCGACGCGGGCGAGGCCGTCCACCGCACCGTGCAGCTGGTCGCCGACTCGGTGCCCCGGGCGTTCTCCATCCCCGCCGAGGAGACCCAGGTGATCACCGTGGGCCACGGCGGGGCCGCCGGGACCAGGGTGCTGAACGAGGCGCTGAAGCGACGGCTCAACCCGGGCCCCGGCCGGTTCGGCGGTTTCGATCCGGGCGACCGCGTGGTCCATGTGCCCGCGCCCGGCCGGGCGGTGCCCGGGGTGGTGCGCTCGGCCGACGCCGAGGGGCTGCGGCTGGACTGCGGGGGTGTCCCCGTCGTCGTACCGCAGGAGCGGGTGGAGACGTCGGTGCGGCACGGCTGGGCCCTCAGCGCGCATCAGGCGGCCGGGATGCGCTGGCCCGCCGCGGTCGTGGTGCTGCCGGGCGACGCGGCGCAGGGGCTGAGCAGGCCGTGGGTGTACACCGCGTTCGGCCGGGGCGAGCGGCATCTGTCCGTGGTCCACGGGGTGGACCAGGCGCTCCCGCACGCGGTGGCGCAGGTCCCGGCCCAGGAGCGGACGACCCGGCTGCGCGCGCTGCTGGAGGCGCTCCCGACGCCCGAGGCGTCGTCCTGAGCGTTGAGCCGGTCCGGACAGCGGTGGGGCCCCGGTGCGCTGCGCGCCGGGGCCCCACCGTCACGTCCGGTGCGGGAGCGGGGAAGGAGGGTCAGAGGCGGCCCGCCGAGGGCCCGGCGAAGTCCTCGTCCGACTCGTCCTCCTCGTCGAAGACCGCGCTGACGTCGAAGCGGCAGACCACCAGTTCGGGGTCGGCGTCCTCGAAGGGGGCGCCGAGCCACTCCCCCGGCTCCGGCGGTGCTTCCCCGGCCGAGACCCAGAGGGTGGAGTCGCCCTCCTCCAGGCCGAATTCCGTGTGCCGGGAGGCGATCTCGTCCGGTTCGAACTCGCCGAAGAGCACACCGAGCGCGGCGTGGACGCTGGTGCCGACCACCGGGGCCGTGTCCTGCCCGCCGCCCGGACCCGCGTCGAGGTCGGCGAGGCGCTGAGCCTGTGCGAGCAGACGCGGGGGCTCCGCGACCACGTAGTCGCGCCGGATCAGGACGCTGAGCGCGCTGGGCTCCGCGGGACCGGCGTAGGGAGGCAGGGAGTCGTCCGCGCCGGGGATCTCGAAGGGGGTGACTTCGTCGTAGCGCTCGTAGAGGAGTTCGTCGTAGACCTCGGCGGCAGCGGCAAGGGCGTTGAACGCGTCGTAGACGGCGGGGTCGTCGTCCCCGGTACGGCGTTCGACCGCGTCGAGGTGACGGTCGATCGCGGCTTTGACCGCCTCGGCGGCGGCACGTACCTCGGCAGCGGTGGGCTGCGCAGCATCAGACATAGTGCAGACGCTATCCGTACCGGGGCTCTGCCCGCACAATAGATGCGATGCCGGAATACGAATTCGTCGACGTGTACGTGCCGCGCGGGGTCTCCCGCAAGGAAGCGGCCCGACTCCTGACCGACCACGCCGAGTACGGACACTGGGAGCTGGACCGCCTGACGCTCCGCAGGGACGGCAGCCGCAGAGTGCGGCTGCGCAGACGGATCATCCGTCAGCTGCGGGCCAGCTGGTGACAGGAAGCGGGCCCCGCATTCGCGGGGCCCGCTCCGTCGTCCGGGCTGTGCCGTGCGGTACGCGCCCGGATCAGGCGGCGCTGCGCGAGCGGCGGTAGAGAACCGATCCCGCGCCGGCGAGCAGCAGTCCCGCACTGGCCGGGATGAGCAGTTCGAGCCCGCCCCCACCGGTCTGCGCGAGCTGCTCCTCAGGGAAGTGCTGGGGCTCGGGGGCGTTCGGCTCGGGGGGCTGGTTGGCCGGCGGGACGACCGGCTTCTCCGGCGTGACCGGGGGCTTCTCCGGCTGCTCGGGCGACGGGGGCGGAACCTCTGCGTCGTTGGAGCAGCTGTTGCCGAAGACGGGGTTCAGCAGTCCGCCGATGGTGACGCTGTTCCCGCAGACGTTCACGGGGATGTCGATCGGTGCCTGGACCGTGTTGCCGGAGAGGATGCCGGGCGAGCCCTGGGCGGTCCCCTCGGCCGTGGCGCCGCCGCCCGGGGCCCGGTGACGGCCGGTGCCGGGCTCGGAGTGCCGGTCCGACGCGCCGGAGTGGCCGTCCGAGGCAGTGGTGTCGCCGGCCCGGGCGCCGTTGCCGGAGCCGCCGGGGACCGAGCGTTCCTGGGGAGCCGCCGAGCTGTGCCCGGAGCGGTCGGACGCTGCTGATCCGTTTCCGCAGTCGTTTCCGTAAGCGGGGTTCAGCAGACCGCCGACGCTGACGGAGTTGCCGCAGACGTTGACCGGGATGTCGATCGGGACCTGCACCGAGTTCCCGGACAGCACGCCCGGTGAGCCGGAGGCGGTACCGGCCGCCCCGGAGTCGGCGTGGGCGTATCCGCCGCTCAGCGCGAGCACTCCGCCCGCAGCCGCCATGGTGATCAGGCCTTTACGAGTGACCTGTCGCATAGGTTCGTTTCCTGCCTTCTGGCTTCCGAAAAGCCCCCGGACATGACCGTGCGGGAGCCGAATGCCGAACGGTCCCGAAGCGCATGGTGTGCACTCCGGGACCGGTCGAGCTCAAACCCTTACGGGTTGACGTTCAACGTCAGGCGTTGATGCAGGTGTTGCCGAAGCTGGGGTTCAGCAGACCGATCACGTTGACCGTGTTGCCGCACACGTTGATCGGCACGTGGACCGGAACCTGGACGACGTTGCCGGAGAGCACGCCGGGGCTGCCGATGGCAGCACCCTGGGCGCCCGCGTCGGCGGAAGCCATGCCCGCACCCGCGAGAACGAGGCCACCCGTAGCAGCCGCAACTGCGACGACCTTCTTGATCATGTTTCCTCCTAGTTGGAAATGCGGTCCCAGCCGCGGACCGCACACCTTGTAACGAGGAGGAGGTGGCGGGGCTACGTGTGAACGGCCCGTTTCACTCGTTCGGACATGTCCGCACAGGTGGACGAATCGATAGTGAATCGGGCACGGAGCGGTCAGGAGTGGTCGATGAACCGGTCGAGCACCCGCACGCCGAACTGCAGACCGTCGACCGGGACCCGCTCGTCGACGCCGTGGAACATCCCGGCGAAGTCCAGCTCC